>NZ_SOHM01000021.1 GCF_004403945.1 Cryobacterium lactosi
AAGCCTGATGCAGCAACGCCGCGTGAGGGACGACGGCCTTCGGGTTGTAAACCTCTTTTAGTAGGGAAGAAGCGAAAGTGACGGTACCTGCAGAAAAAGCACCGGCTAACTACGTGCCAGCAGCCGCGGTAATACGTAGGGTGCAAGCGTTGTCCGGAATTATTGGGCGTAAAGAGCTCGTAGGCGGTTTGTCGCGTCTGCTGTGAAAACCCGAGGCTCAACCTCGGGCCTGCAGTGGGTACGGGCAGACTAGAGTGCGGTAGGGGAGATTGGAATTCCTGGTGTAGCGGTGGAATGCGCAGATATCAGGAGGAACACCAATGGCGAAGGCAGATCTCTGGGCCGTAACTGACGCTGAGGAGCGAAAGCATGGGGAGCGAACAGGATTAGATACCCTGGTAGTCCATGCCGTAAACGTTGGGAACTAGATGTGGGGACCATTCCACGGTCTCCGTGTCGCAGCTAACGCATTAAGTTCCCCGCCTGGGGAGTACGGCCGCAAGGCTAAAACTCAAAGGAATTGACGGGGGCCCGCACAAGCGGCGGAGCATGCGGATTAATTCGATGCAACGCGAAGAACCTTACCAAGGCTTGACATATAGAGGAAACGGCTGGAAACAGTCGCCCCGCAAGGTCTCTATACAGGTGGTGCATGGTTGTCGTCAGCTCGTGTCGTGAGATGTTGGGTTAAGTCCCGCAACGAGCGCAACCCTCGTCCTATGTTGCCAGCACGTAATGGTGGGAACTCATGGGATACTGCCGGGGTCAACTCGGAGGAAGGTGGGGATGACGTCAAATCATCATGCCCCTTATGTCTTGGGCTTCACGCATGCTACAATGGCCGGTACAAAGGGCTGCAATACCGCAAGGTGGAGCGAATCCCAAAAAGCCGGTCTCAGTTCGGATTGAGGTCTGCAACTCGACCTCATGAAGTCGGAGTCGCTAGTAATCGCAGATCAGCAACGCTGCGGTGAATACGTTCCCGGGCCTTGTACACACCGCCCGTCAAGTCATGAAAGTCGGTAACACCCGAAGCCAGTGGCCAAACCCGCAAGGGATGGAGCTGTCGAAGGTGGGATCGGTGATTAGGACTAAGTCGTAACAAGGTAGCCGTACCGGAAGGTGCGGCTGGATCACCTCCTTTCTAAGGAGCACAGCAGTGCCGTCTGTATACAGCGGAGTAACACTGCCAAGTCATACGAAGACGAATGTTCTTCGATGGCGCTCATGGGTGGAACATTGACATTGATGCAGAACCAATCGGTTCGATCTCAGTACTTCACCTCGGTGAATGGAAAGGGTTGGGTCAGGCGGGTTTGCATATGCACGCTGTTGGGTCCTGAGGGACCGGAACGA
>NZ_SOHM01000005.1 GCF_004403945.1 Cryobacterium lactosi
GGTCACGTCCCGCTGAGTGGTGGAATTTCTCAACACCATGCGGGTCAGTGGTTCTAGTCTAGGCGGCGGCGAGTTCGGGGAGGATCACCGCCTCGTCGAGGACCTCGATGGGGTTGTTCATGACGGCCAGCTCGAGCATGGATGCTTCGGAGAAGTAGCGTCTTTCGCCGGCTTCCCACTCGTCGTGCTGCTCGATCAACACCGACCCGGCCAGGCGCAGCAGGGCTGCCGCGTTGGGGAACACGCCGACGACGTCGGTGCGGCGTTTGATCTCTTTGTTCACCCGTTCGAGCGGGTTGGTGGACCAGATCTGGCGCCAGTGCCGCCTGGGGAACGCGGCGAACGCGAGCAGGTCGGGTTGCGCGTCGACGAGCATCGCGGCGACCTTCGGGTGTGAGCGGCCGAGCATGGTGCTGACCTCGCGGAACTGCTTCTCGATGTGCTCGCGGTCGGGCTGGGCGAAGATGGTGCGGATGATCGAGGCGACCATCTCCTGGGATCCCTTCGGCACCACGGCGAGGACGTTGCGCATGAAGTGGACCCGGCAGCGTTGCCAGCCGGCGCCCTGGAACACGGTCCCGATGGCCTTCTTCAGGCCCGTGTGAGCGTCAGACATGACCAGCTTGACCCCGTCGAGGCCGCGGGTCTTCAACGACCGTAGGAAGCTGGTCCAGAAGCCCTCGTTCTCGCTATCGCCGACGTCGAAGCCCAGCACTTCCCGGCGCCCGTCGGCGGCCACGCCGACCGCGACGACGATGGCCTGGGACACGATCCGGTGCCCGACCCGGGCCTTGCAGTAGGTCGCGTCGAGGAACACATACGGGAAGTCTTGGGCGGCGAGGGTGCGGTCGCGGAACTGGGCGACCTCGGCGTCCAGGCCCGCGCAGATCCGGGACACTTCCGACTTCGAGATCCCCGTGTCAGCACCGAGGGCCTTGACGAGGTCGTCGACCTTGCGGGTCGAGACGCCGTGGACGTAGGCCTCCATCACGACCGCGAACAACGCCTGGTCCACCCGGCGGCGCCGCTCGAGCAGCGCGGGGAAGAACGACCCGGCGCGCAGCTTGGGGATCTTCAAGTCGAGGTCGCCGGCGGTGGTCGTTAACGTCCGGGGCCGGGTGCCGTTGCGGTGGGTGGTGCGGTCGCCGGAGCGCTCGAATGGGGCGGCGCCGATGAACGCGGTCGCTTCCGCATCGATCAATTCTTGATAGAGAGTTTCGGTCGCGACGCGGATTCGGTCGGTGACATCGGTGAGTTTGAGTTCTCCCAGCAGGTCGAGCAGGGCAGACTGGTCTAGAGCCATCGTGTGGTGTCCTTTGTGAGTTCTTTGATCGGTACTCACTGACCATCCCACGGTGGCTCTTCACGTTGACGAAGCAACACTCAAGAGCGGGAAACCACACCACTCACGGGGACGTAACC
>NZ_SOHM01000045.1 GCF_004403945.1 Cryobacterium lactosi
GAGACGCATTGGCGTCGCGTGCACGGATTTGAACCCCTGTCGCATCGCCTCAAGACGAAAGGCAGGCCACCGATCCCCGGAACGCTCGATATCGCCAACGGTCACCGGCCCCGCCACGGTCACGTCGGCGGTTGATGATTTCTCCGCCGACGCGACGGAGCCGCGCGATGAGCTGAGTGGCGGTGTCCGGCCGGGCGACGGCATCCCCGAGGAGCGTTGAGTCAAGCGCCTGACGATTCCGAGTTGCTTCTTGGGGCCGTTCTGCGAGGTGGAGTAGCCTGATTGCACCGTTCTAGACCAGGCGGGTGAGGGAGGACGCAATGACGTGGTTTTCAAGACTCATCGCATCGCGCCTCGACGTGCAGTCGACGTGATGCCCGACAGCAAGAAAGTCGTCGTCGCCGCTGATGCCACGGATTTGTGCTCACCGTTCATAGACGAGCTGGGCATCACCGGCGTGTCCATCGCTGTTTTCGGCCCGACGGGCGGTCAATCCACCATCTGCTCGAGTGATGCGGTCGCCGCGCGTATCGATGAATTGCAGTTCGACCTTGGCGAAGGCCCGCAGTGGGCCACCCTCAAATCCGGCACCCCGACGCTCGTGCCCGATGTTCTCACAGGCACCCATGATTGCTGGCCGATTTTTGCAGCTTCGATTGGGGCACTCGACGTAGGCGCACTCTTCGCGTTTCCCTTGCTTATGGGAGCAGTTACTATCGGCACCGTCGGGTTGTACCGGCGAGCTGCAGGAGCCTTGAGCCCGCGGCACATGGAGATCGCAGTGACCCTAGCGTCGGCCTTGGCGGATGTTGCCGTGCGCCACGCCATCGCGGGTGCCGACGATGAGGGCGCTGTAGAGTCGGCGATGACTCCGGCCATGAGGCGCGAGGTTCATCAGGCAACGGGAATGGTCCTTGTGCAACTGGATACCACTGCGACCATCGCCTATTCGCGCCTGCAGGCCTACGCTTTTGCCAACGGTCAAACCGTTCAGGACGTTGCCCGCGATGTCGTGAGTAGGCAGTTGAGCTTCAGATTTCTCCCCGAATAATTCTGCTTCACCTACTGCCGAGAGATGAGCAAGCCATGGCTGACTTCACGCGAGAGTCGAAGCTGAATAGAGCGTTCGTCAAACTTGCCGACACCCTTACGGACGATTTCGACGTCGTTGATCTTCTCCAAACCCTGGTGGAGGAATGTTCGGAAATCCTCGACACCCAGGCTGCGGGTCTCATGCTTCTTGATGGTTTGGGCGAGTTGCAGCTAGTGGCTTCGACCAGTGAAGAAGCGACACTCATAGAGGTCATGCAACTGAACGCGGGCGCCGGACCGTGTGTCGAGTGCTTTACGACCGGGAAGCCGGTGACCGTTGGCGATATCGAGCGTTCCGGGGATCGGTGGCCTGCCTTTCGTCTTGAGGCGATGCGACAGGGGTTCAAATCCGTGCACGCGACGCCAATGCGTCTC
>NZ_SOHM01000044.1 GCF_004403945.1 Cryobacterium lactosi
CCCTGAGTGTCAGCCTGTGGTGAGACAGATCATCGTTTCATCATGGGCCGGCTCAGGGCGGGGAAAAGGACGTCCGCATGGACATTTCAGAGTTCCCGCAGCGCCTCTCGAACAGGCACCGCTTCACGTCAACGGAGCGCCTGGCGATTCTGGCGGAGTGGGAGAAATACGCTGCCACTGGTTCCGAGATCGGGGCGAAGTCCGCGTTCTGCCGCCGTGTCGGGATCGATACGAAGTCGCTGTCGAACTGGATTATCGCTAAGCGCCAAGGCCTGCTGGTCGAGACGAATCAACGGCAGACTAGGTATGTGTTGTCGAAACAGGAACGGATCGAATTTCTGCGGTTGCAGAAAGAGAACGCGATCCTTAAAGCCCAGTTGGAGCAGGCTGAAGGCGCGGTGGAGGTGCTGGGAAAAGCTTCAGAGCTCTTGTCCGCGCTGGCCAAGAGCTCACAAATCCGCACCCCACCAGTGCCCTACGAGCAGCCGATCCCGGCCGCGTTTCGCAAGCCGAAACCCACCGAGTAGCGTTCGATACTGTCGACGATCTGACCGTTTTGGGGATGCCGGTGGTTCGCGCATGCACGTTGGCCGGCTATCCGCGGGCGTCGTACTACCGCCACCGGAACCCGCGCGCCCGGCTTACCGACCCGATCCCGCAGAAAGACCGGCACCAACCGGCCGCGCTTTCAGCTGCTGAAAGCACGCAGATCCTGGCACTCATCAACACCCCTGAGTACGAGGGCTTCTCGATCTGCCAAGCGTTTTACCGGGCCTGGGATGCGGGTGTTTACCTAGCCTCGAAGTCGTCCTGGTATCGCGTCGCTCGGGCGGCCGGGCAAGTCCGTGAGCGCCGTCGGCAGGCCGAGGGTTCGCCCAAGAAGATTCCCCAGCTGGTCGCGACCGCCCCGACCCAGGTGTGGTCCTGGGACATCACCAAGCTCAAGACCACAATCCGTGGCCGCTACTTCCACCTCTACGTGATCATGGATATCTACTCGCGCCGCGTCGTGGGCTGGCGGCTGGAAGCTTATGAAGACAGCGACCTGGCCGAAGAGATGATCCAGGACGCCGTCACCGCCAACCACGGCATCGCACCGAACTACCTGCACTCCGATAACGGTGCGGCGATGGTGAGCACACCGGTGTCATTGCTGCTGGAAAAGCTCGGGATCGATAAGTCCTTCTCCAGGCCGAAAGTCTCCAACGACAACCCCTACAGCGAAGCGTTGTTCAAGACCGCGAAATACGACCTCGCGTTCCCCGAGATCTTCGACACCCTCGATGACGCCCGCGCCTACTTCGACTGGTTCTTCCACGAATACAACACCAACCACCGCCACTCCGGCATCGCCTGGCACACCCCCAACGACGTTCACTACGGCCGCACCGACCACGTGACCCGTCGCCGAAGCCAGGTCCTCAGCGCAGCGTTCCGAACGCATCCGGAACGCTACGCCAGGCAACCCAAGCCCCCGGCCCTACCGGGCCGGGCCTGCATCAACGACCCCCGCAAGAAACCCAAACCCAACCTGTCTCAAACAGGTTGACAAATACCG
>NZ_SOHM01000014.1 GCF_004403945.1 Cryobacterium lactosi
AGGGCACACCGCCGGTGCTGGTGATGACGTCGACGTTCTCCGGGTACTTCCAAGCGTTGATGTTGCCGTCGCGCAAGACTCCGGATCTGCTCGGCGGGATGTGGTCTCTGCTCCAGGCCGCCCAGGCGGTGCCCAAGCGCCTCGTCTGGGACAACGAGACCGGCATCGGCAAGGGCAAGCTCACCGAGCCGACGGCCGCGTTCGCGGGGACGTTGGGCACTGAGGTGAAGCTGCTCAAGGCGCGGGATCCCGAGTCCAAGGGCATGGTCGAGCGCCGGAACCGGTTCTTCCGGTCGTCGTTCATGCCCGGCCGGGACTTCGCCTCACCCCAGGACTTCAACGAGCAGATGACGGCCTGGCTGCCGATCGCGAACTCGCGGCACTCCCGGTCGAGGCGGGCCCGGCCGATCGACCTGATCGCTCAGGACCGGGCCGCGATGCGGCCGCTCTCACCGGTGGTGCCGGACGTTCTGTTCCGCAACACGGTGCGGCTGCCGCGGGATTACTACGTTCGGGTGCACTCGAACGACTACTGCGTCGCACCGGCGTTGATCGGCCGGCTCGTGGACGTGACCGCCGACCTCGAGCAGATCCACGTCGCTCACAACGGCGTCACCGTCACCTCGCACGAGCGCGCCTGGGCCAGGCACCTGACCGTTACCGACCCCGACCACGTCGCCCAAGCGGCCGTGTTGCGGCGCCAGTTCCAGACGCTGCACCGCCATCAACGACCGCAAGCTCACGTCGCGTTCGTCGAAACGGCCAGCCTCTCGTCCTACGACGATGTCTTCGGCGTTGACACCGGTCGCGGCCTGACCGATCTGAGCCTGATCGCATGAGCACCACGGCATCTCAGATCGAGTACTACGCCCGCGCGCTGCGCGCCCCACGGATCGGCGACGCGTTCCGGCGACTCGGCGACCAGGCCCGCGACGCCGGCTGGTCCCACGAGGAATACCTCGCCGCGGTGCTCTCCCGCGAAGTCTCCGAACGGGAAGCGTCCGGCGCGGCGCTGCGGATCAAGGCGGCCCGGTTCCCGGGCCAGAAAACGTTGGAAGACTTCAACTTCGATCACCAGCCGTCCGCGGACCGGAATCTGATCGCGCACCTGGGCACGAGCACGTTCGTCACCGAGGCGAAGAACGTGGTCCTGCTCGGCCCACCCGGCACCGGCAAGACCCACCTCGCCGTCGCACTGGGCGTTCAGGCCGCCAAACACGGCCACCGAGTCCTTTTCGACACCGCGACGGGCTGGGTCGCCCGTCTCCAAGACGCCCACTCCCGCGGCAAACTCGCCGCGGAGCTGACCCGGCTGCGCCGCTACAGCGTGTTGATCTGTGACGAGGTGGGCTACATCCCGTTCGATCAGGACGCCGCGAACCTGTTCTTCCAGCTCGCCGCGAGCCGATACGAACACGCATCGCTGATCATGACGAGCAATCTGTCCTTCGGACTCTGGGGCGACGTCTTCGGCGACCCGACCATCGCCTCCGCGATGATCGACCGGATCGTGCACCACGCCGACGTCATCAGCCTCAAAGGCACCAGCTACCGGCTCAAAAGCCACCAGCCGACGCCCGATACGGCATAGTAGAAACACACATAGTGGTCCTGTTTTCAAACGGCACTATTGGCCCTGTTTTGGGTCGGCGTTAACACC
>NZ_SOHM01000023.1 GCF_004403945.1 Cryobacterium lactosi
CAAGGAGCAAGCTCCTCTTCACCGTTCGACTTGCATGTGTTAAGCACGCCGCCAGCGTTCGTCCTGAGCCAGGATCAAACTCTCCGTAAATGTTTAATAGCCTCACCACGCAAGCGTGACGGGCACATCTAGTGCTGAAAGCCACCGGAATAGGCGAACAATCAGCAAGTTTGAAACTGACAGAACAAATCATTACTGACTTGCTTTGTTGTTTAGATGTTTTCCAAAGGAATCTCTTGGCCCTTCACCGCTAGAAACGGATCCAAACCACGAGGTTTTTGGCATTTGACATTGTGCACGCTGTTGAGTTCTCAAGGATCGGACGCACCCGACTTCAGGCCTGAAAGGCTGTCGCTCCGGGGCAACTTTACGATCTTAGCGTCCGCGCTGATCCGTGTCAAATCAACTGAACGGCGTGTCCTGGGCAAACTAGTGCCGTGGAAAACTTCGTTCGATCAATCTGATCTGATCGTGCGGGGAGCTGGTTTCCGCTTCAGTGACAGAAAACGTCGATGACGAGTTGTGTACTGGAGGTGGGAGGTGGTCCCGCTTGAGGCCGGAAGCTCTGCGGCTTTTCCGAACCTGTGGGGTGACGAGAGATGACATTACGGGGATTCTGAGGGGGCCGCAAATTACCCCTGACGCCCGGGCGTGTCGGGCTTGGTGGGGCTGAATCGTGGTCTCCCCGCGAGGATCAGGTGGGGTTCGGTGCGGTCCTGCCGGCATCCTCGACGGACGTGAGGCGATGCCGGATCATCTGCCAGCCCTGAGGCGGAGTGGTCAGGCGCGCGTGGCGCTCGCACAGGTCATAGGCGTGCGGTTCGTGGCTGCCGGAAAGCGGACCGAGTACTGCCATGGAGTCTGCATAAGAGAAGGTCAGGGTCGCCACGGCCTCGTCGCTGCAGGAGATTCGTGAGCACGGTCTTACTGACATGGTGATTGAAGGATACCGCCGATGACCCGGACGTAGACTGAGGTTATGCCTCGTTCACGCCGCGTAACCGTGCAGACGGCCACATCCCGCGGCCGGGGCCGGGACCGGCACGGCCGCGGCATCCGGAGTTCTGCCACAGGCCCCTTCCTCCCGCCATTGAGAACGCGGATCGACACTTTTGACATGACCATCGCGTCGACTGTCGACTACCTGCGGATGGTCTGGCCGACCGAGCTGTCCGACGTCAGCTTCGAAGTGGCTCCGGGGCCCCTGGCCGTGATCCCCGGTGTCGGGGTCGAGCGCTACGCCGTGGATGCCCGTGCCCGCCGCATCACCTTCTTCCGGCTGCCCATCCAACGATTGAGCCGGCTGCACCGCAATGACGAGCTCCACCAACGCATGGTCATTGAGAGCTGCGTCTTCCGCGGTGTGGCCGAGTTGCTGGGCAAGGATCCCTGGGATCTCGCGCCCGACCGGTTCAGACACTTCTAGGGGACGCTCCCCCGCACCATTCAGGTCGCGCTTGTCTTCGGACAGGCGCGATTTTTGTTGCCGCCGATCTTTTTTCCACGAACACCAAACCTTTTCTGGCGGGGGCCCGAACCACCTGCATACCAAGCAACACCCCGCACCACACCCCGCACCACCACCTCACAGCAAAGGATCACATCATGCGCAGCTTCACCAAGACCGCACTCGGACTGACCACCGCCGGCCTGCTCATCACCGGCCTCGCCGCCTGCTCCATGGACGAAGGAACC
>NZ_SOHM01000004.1 GCF_004403945.1 Cryobacterium lactosi
CCTTTGTGAGTTCTTTGATCGGTACTCACTGACCATCCCACGGTGGCTCTTCACGTTGACGAAGCAACACTCAAGAGCGGGAAACCACACCACTCACGGGGACGTAACCGTACGGCGAGCCACCGACAGGATGCTTCGCGAGCGTTGGAGCTGCTCAGGATCATCAAGCCAGCTGCCGGCGCGACTCGACGCACGTATCGGACAGAATGAAGGACATGACCACGCACGGCGAGCTCGCCCTCCCTGAGGGATACGCCGAACTTTTACAGGGTCTGAAGGTGCGCGTTCGGAATGCGCAGGTGCGGGCTCAGCGGGTGGTCAACACCCAGCTCCTCGAACTGTATTGGGGTATTGGGAGCGAGATACTCACCCAGCAGAAAAGCCAGGCGTGGGGGAGTGGTGTCGTGGGCAGACTGGCCCCTGATCTCAGAGCCGAATTCCCTCAGATGACGGGGCTCTCTCGCAGCAATCTCTTCTACATGAGGGCGTTCGCGGTGGCGTGGCCCGGAGAGGGTGTAATCGTCCAACAGGCTGTTGGACAATTGCCGTGGGGCCACATCACGGTTCTACTGGACAAGCATCGACGATGCCCGCACGCGTACCTGGTATGCCCGAGCCGCCGTTGAACACGGGTGGTCACGGAACGTGTTGATGAACCAGATTATGAACCGTACCCACGAGCGGATCGGGTCGGGCCCGAGCAATTTCACTAGGCAACTTCCCGCTGCTGAGTCGGAGCTCGCGCAGCAGATCGCGAAAGACCCCTACGTCTTTGACTTCCTCGAGCTGACCGACCAGGCCGCCGAGCGGGACCTGGAACAGTCCCTGATGGACCGCATCGTGGAAACCCTCCGCGAACTCGGCGCTGGCTTCGCGTTCGTTGGCCGCCAGGTGCACTTCGACGTTGGCGGGGATGACTTCTACCTGGACCTGTTGTTCTTCCACGTCGTCCAGCTCCGCTACGTCGTCGTCGAGCTGAAGACGGGGAAGTTCCAGCCCGAGTACGCCGGCAAGCTCGGCTTCTATATCGCCGTTGTCGACGACAAACTCCGCCTCCCTGCGCATAATCCAACGGTTGGGATCCTCATCTGCGGCAGTCGCAACGATCACACCGTCCGTTACTCCTTGGGTCAGGCCGATGCCCCGATGGCCGTGTCGACGTATACCTATGACACCCTGCCGGCGGCCGAGCGCAACGCGCTGCCTGACGAGGAGAAACTCACTGCCGCTCTCGACTGGGCTGAGGAGCCCTCGGCGGAATAGACACGCTCGTCCTCGAAGGATGAGCGTGTCGCCAAGCAGTGTGTCCCGGCGAGTCCGGCACCGCTCTATGCCGTCGGACGGCTTCCTTAGGGCGTCGTGCTCGTGAGGGCTGCTTTGGCTTGCTGGTGACGGTAAAGGGTGGCACGGCTCCAGCCGACCAGTTGCGCTGCGTCCTTGGCGGTGCGGCCTTTTGCTCGGGCTTCTGCGACGAGCTGGAGCTTGTCGGCGATCACGACCGGATCGGACAGCGGACGGCCGAAGCGCGTCCCGTTCTGCCGGGCGGCGGCAATTCCGGCATTGACGCGTTCGACGATAAGTTCGCGCTCGTACTCGGCGAGGGTGGCGAGCATGTTCAGCATCAGCCGGCCCGTCGACGTCGCCGGGTCGATGCCATCCGAAATGGATCGCACCTGGACGCCGCGCTCGCGCAGCAGGTTCACCGTGTTCAGGACGTCGATGAGGGAGCGGCCGAGCCGGTCGATTCGCCACACGACGACCGTGTCACCAGGTTCGGCGTAGCCGAGGAGCTTCTTCATCCCGGGCCGCTCGATCGCGGTCTTGCTCCCTGACGTGACGTCAGCGAACACGTCGCGTTTCTGCACGCCAGCATTGACGAGCGCGTCGAGCTGCAGCTGCGCATCCTGGCTCGATGTGCTCACACGCGTGTACCCAATATGCCTCATTCGTCCATTGTGACTCACAAACCCGGTCTCGCCGGTTACCTGAGACGTTTTGCGGTGAGACACATTTATGGGACATCGAATGGCCCGCCACCTTGTGGGTGGGGACCACCGGGGGAGTGGGGGATCGAGTGTCTTGGAAAGCTGTACCTTTCTGAGACTGCACGGTGCCGGAATCGAAAATGAATACACCCGTCTTGGCCGCAGCGGTCTCACGGTGAGCCGTATTGGGTTGATCGTGA
>NZ_SOHM01000053.1 GCF_004403945.1 Cryobacterium lactosi
TTGTTCTCGACCGTACATCGAGAACCACATAGTGGACGCATAGCAGCTTATTCAAACTGAGTGTTATCAAATTATCGGCTTATTAGTACCGGTCAGCTCCAAGAGTCTTTAGTCCTCTCTTCCACATCCGGCCTATCAACGCAGTAGTCTAGCTGCGAGCCTCTCCCCCTAAGGGATGGAAATCTCATCTCGAAGCCGGCTTCCCGCTTAGATGCTTTCAGCGGTTATCCGTTCCGAACGTAGCTAATCAGCGGTGCTCCTGGCGGAACAACTGACACACCAGAGGTTCGTCCATCCCGGTCCTCTCGTACTAGGGATAGATCTTCTCAAATTTCCTGCGCGCGCAGCGGATAGGGACCGAACTGTCTCACGACGTTCTAAACCCAGCTCGCGTACCGCTTTAATGGGCGAACAGCCCAACCCTTGGGACCTACTCCAGCCCCAGGATGCGACGAGCCGACATCGAGGTGCCAAACCATGCCGTCGATATGGACTCTTGGGCAAGATCAGCCTGTTATCCCCGAGGTACCTTTTATCCGTTGAGCGACAGCGCTTCCACAAGCCACTGCCGGATCACTAGTCCCGACTTTCGTCCCTGCTCGACTTGTCAGTCTTACAGTCAAGCTCCCTTGTGCACTTACACTCGACACCTGATTGCCAACCAGGTTGAGGGAACCTTTGGGCGCCTCCGTTACTTTTTAGGAGGCAACCGCCCCAGTTAAACTACCCACCAGGCACTGTCCCTGAACCGGATCACGGTTCGAAGTTAGGTATCCAATATGACCAGAGTGGTATTTCAACGATGACTCCACCTGAACTAGCGTCCAAGCTTCAAAGTCTCCCACCTATCCTACACAAGCCACACCGAACACCAATACCAAGCTGTAGTAAAGGTCACGGGGTCTTTCCGTCCTGCTGCGCGTAACGAGCATCTTTACTCGTAATGCAATTTCGCCGAGTTCGCGGTTGAGACAGCTGGGAAGTCGTTACGCCATTCGTGCAGGTCGGAACTTACCCGACAAGGAATTTCGCTACCTTAGGATGGTTATAGTTACCACCGCCGTTTACTGGGGCTTAAATTCTCAGCTTCGCCTTGCGGCTAACCGTTCCTCTTAACCTTCCAGCACCGGGCAGGCGTCAGTCCGTATACATCGTCTTGCGACTTGGCACGGACCTGTGTTTTTAGTAAACAGTCGCTTCCCACTGGTCTCTGCGGCCTTCGAACGCTCCAGGAGTAAATCCCTTCACGCCTCAGGCCCCCCTTCTCCCGAAGTTACGGGGGCATTTTGCCGAGTTCCTTAACCACGATTCTCTCGATCTCCTTAGTATTCTCTACCTGATCACCTGAGTCGGTTTGGGGTACGGGTGACTAAAACCTCGCGTCGATGCTTTTCTTGGCAGCATAGGATCACTGATTTCACCCTTACGGGCTACCCATCGGGTCTCAGCCTTATATGAGAGACGGATTTGCCTATCTCTCGGCCTACATCCTTAGACCGGGACAACCATCGCCCGGCTCAGCTACCTTCCTGCGTCACACCTGTTAATACGCTAACCGCACCAGCATAGGGTCGCACGCTAGGCCTCACGCTTCACCCCGAAGGGATCCATCTAGAGGATTCAGATGCTTAGCATTACTGGATTAGCTTGGACGGTTTTTCATCAGTACGGGAATATAAACCCGTTGTCCATCGACTACGCCTGTCGGCCTCGCCTTAGGTCCCGACTTACCCAGGGCGGATTAGCCTGGCCCTGGAAACCTTGATCTTTCGGAGGACGGGTTTCTCACCCGTCTTTCGCTACTCATGCCTGCATTCTCACTCGTGTAGCCTCCACGGCTGGTTTACACCGCCGCTTCGCTGGCCACACGACGCTCTCCTACCCATCAACACGGCTGAACCAACACCACAAGGGTGCGGCTTACCAAAAATATCAATGCCACAACTTCGGTGGCGTGCTTGAGCCCCGTTACATTGTCGGCGCGGAATCACTTGACCAGTGAGCTATTACGCACTCTTTCAAGGGTGGCTGCTTCTAAGCCAACCTCCTGGTTGTCTATGCAACTCCACATCCTTTCCCACTTAGCACGCGCTTTGGGACCTTAGATGGTGGTCTGGGTTGTTTCCCTCTCGACGATGAAGCTTATCCCCCACCGTCTCACTGCTGCGCTCTCACTTACCGGCATTCGGAGTTTGGCTAACGTCAGTAACCTTTTAGGGCCCATCGGCTATCCAGTAGCTCTACCTCCGGCAAGAAACACGCAACGCTGCACCTAAATGCATTTCGGAGAGAACCAGCTATCACGAAGTTTGATTGGCCTTTC
>NZ_SOHM01000038.1 GCF_004403945.1 Cryobacterium lactosi
CTGCGGGAACTCTGAAATGTCCATGCGGACGTCCTTTTCCCCGCCCTGAGCCGGCCCATGATGAAACGATGATCTGTCTCACCACAGGCTGACACTCAGGGTACGCCGGACGCAAAAGTCCGCTTCGGCAACAGTTGCGGGCCGGCGAGCGGATGCGTGCGGGCGCGGCGGCAGCACGGCCCGGGGCCGAATAGGCTGGACGGGTGCTCCTCGCCATCGATACCTCCGCCGGCACCAGCGTCGCCGTCGTCGACCTGACCCAGGGCGTGATCGCCGAACGCGGCGTCGCCGACACCATGCGCCACGCCGAGGTGGTCGGCCGTCTCATCCAGGAGTGCCTCACCGAGGCCGGCATCCCCGTTACCGCGCTCTCCGGCGTCGTCGGCGGCATGGGCCCCGGCCCGTTCACCGGCCTCCGCGTCGGCATCGCCGCCGCCCGGGTCTTCGCCCTCGGCATCGATCGACCCCTGGTTCCCGTGGTCAGCCACGACGCCATCGCCTACGGCCACTACCGCACCGGCCACACCGGTCCGCTGCTCGTGGTCACCGATGCCCGCCGCCGCGAGGTGTATTGGTCCGCCTACAGCGGGGCGGATGCCGCGGGACTGCCGGAGCGTCTCGGCGCGCCCGCCCTGGCCAAACCGGCCGAGCTGCTCGAGGCGGACTTCGTGCACGCCGCCCTGCCCCGCCTCGATGCCGCCACCATCTCCGCCGGCGACCTCGGCATGGTCGCCGAACTCAGTTTTGCCGCCGGGCGCCCGTTCGCCGCCGACGAGGCGCTCTACCTCCGCTCGCCCGATGTGACGGTGTCCAAAAACGGCCCGAAGCGGGTGAGCTGATGACCTGGCAGCTGCGCCGTGCCACCGCCGCCGACGTCGATGCGATCATGGCCCTGGAAACCTCCATCTTCGAAAACGACGCCTGGTCGACCGAGATGATGGCCCGCGACGTCGCCGACCCCGGCTGCTACTACCTGGTTGCATTCCCGCCGGACTCACCGGAGCACATCGTGGCCTATGCCGGACTGCAGGCAGCCCAACGGTCGCCGGAGAGCGACATTCAGACCATCGCCGTGGCCGAAGAGGCCCGTGGCCGAGGCCTCGGCCGGGTGCTCATGCTCAGCCTGATCACCGAGGCCCGCAAGCGCGGTGCCCGCGAGACGTTCCTCGAGGTGCGCGCCGACAACCCCGGCGCCCAGCACCTCTACCGCTCGCTCGGCTTCGAAGACCTCGGCGTGCGCCGGGGCTACTACCAACCAGACAACGTGGATGCCATCGTGATGCGCCTGCCCATTCCGCCCACCCAGATGCAGTTCACCGCGGATGCCGCCGCGGCCGCCGGCCCTTCCGCGGCCCTCGCCGCCGAACCTGTCGCGACCGCTGCCGTCAAGCCTGCTGACGAACCCGCGCCCGCCGCATCCGCCGCCCCGGCCCGACCGCTCAACCGCACCGACCCGCTGGTGCTCGGCATCGAAACCTCGTGCGACGAGACCGGCATCGGCATCGTGCGCGGCACCACCCTGCTCTCCAACACCATCGCCTCCTCCATGGACGAACACGCCCGCTACGGCGGCGTCGTGCCTGAGGTCGCCGCCCGCGCGCATCTGGAGGAGATGGTGCCGGCCATCCATGCCGCGCTCGCCGAGGCCGGGGTCGGCCTCAACGAGATCGACGCCATCGCCGTCACCAGCGGCCCCGGCCTGGCCGGCGCGCTGATGGTGGGCGTCGGCGCCGCCAAATCGCTCGCGGTCGCGCTCGACGTGCCCATCTACGCCGTCAACCACCTCGTCGGCCACGTCGGCGCCGACCTGCTCCGCGGCGAGGGCGTCACAACGGATGCCCCGCTCGAGTACCCCACCATCGCCCTGCTGGTCTCCGGCGGGCACACCTCGCTGCTGCTCGTGCGCGACCTCGTCTCCGACGTGGAACTGCTGGGCGAAACCATCGACGACGCCGCCGGCGAAGCCTTTGACAAGGTGGCCAGGGTGCTCGGCCTGCCCTACCCCGGCGGCCCCCAGATCGACAGGGTCGCGGCGACCGGCGACCCCACCGCCATCCGTTTTCCGCGCGGCCTCAGTCACCAGAAGGATGTGGCCAAGCACCGGTACGACTTCTCCTTCTCCGGCCTCAAAACCTCGGTGGCCCGCTGGGTGGAACAGAAGGGAGACGCCGGCGAGACGGTGCCGATCGACGACGTCGCGGCGAGCTTCCGCGAGGCCGTCGTCGACGTGCTGCTCACCAAGGCCGTCGCGGCCTGCACCGATCTCGGGGTGCCGCGGCTGCTGCTCGGCGGCGGCGTGATCGCCAACGCCCGGCTGCGCCAGGTGGCCCAGGAACGTACGTGTGCGGCCGGCATCGCCCTGCGCATCCCGCCGCTGTCGCTGTGCACCGACAACGGTGCCATGATCGCGGCGCTCGGCGCGCAGCTGATCATGGCCGGGCACGAGCCCTCCACCCTCGATTTCGGGGCGGACTCGACCCTGCCGGTGTCGCAGATCCAAGCCTGAAACCGCACCTCACCAAGCTTTTCGCGGCATGACGCGTTACTGTGGCCGTGGGGGTTTTGAGTTGTGCCAGCACGTTGACACCCCCACGGCGCGGGTGCCACTATGGCCCCATCGCACCCAGCACCCCCGCATGCCCTACGCTGCACCCACGTGAAGGAGTCCCACATGACCGACCCGAACCAGCCCCCGGTGAACCAACCGGACTCGACCGAGCCCACCCCGCCGCCGGCCTACACCCCGCCCGCCCCGCCGGCATATGGCGCCGCTCCTGCCGCGCCGGCCTACGGCAGTGCACCCGCGGCCCCGCAGGCCTACTCGCCGCAGGGCTACGGTCAGCCCGCCGCCGCCGACAAGTGGAACGTTCTCGCAATCATCTCCCTGGTCAGCGCGTTTTTCGTGTCGCTCGCCGCGGTCATCTGCGGACACATCGCCCTCAGCCAGATCAAGAAGACCGGTGAGAAGGGCCGCGGCCTGGCCATCGCCGGCCTCGTGCTGGGCTACCTCGGCTTGATCAGCGGCCTCATCTTCATCGTCGTCGTGATCCTGGTGACCATGGCCGGGATCAACGACGGCTCGTACGTCACGTACTAAACAGGTCGGCCTCCACGGGCCTCACTGCTCGGCAGACCACGCTCACCGGTCAGCCCGGTCGCCCACACGGGCGGCCGGGTTGCCGGGAACGAGGAACACCAGGTTTCCACAGGAAAGGAATGACCGGTCATGACTGATCCGAACACCCCACATCCCGAGGTTCCCCAGGTGCCCGACGTGCCTCAGGTGCCCGACGTTCCCCAGGTCCCCGACTTCCCGCAGGACAGCGCGGCCGGCGATCCGCCGGAACGCCCGGGCAACCCCGCCGGTGATCCCACCCCGGGCGCCGGTCCGCCCACCCCGCCGGTGAGCCCGGCCGGCCAGCCGACGCCTCCGCCGCCCGGCCCGCCCACCCCGCCGCC
>NZ_SOHM01000037.1 GCF_004403945.1 Cryobacterium lactosi
TGCCCGGGCCAGCCTGGATCAACCAACCCGCCGAACCCGCAGTCGCGGAGACCGAACCGAAACTAGCCGCCTAAACTCACGCTGGCCTCATTCACCTTGACAAATTCCGGAACGGCAGTAGAAATGTGATCTGGGTCTACCCCGGAGTTTCTCTCGTCTACGTCTACTCCAGCAGCCACACGCCCAGGATCAATCCAGAGTGGATCAGCGCATTGCTCGGTTCCGCGAGCACCCCCGATGGTCTAACTGTGTTGCCCGAGCCGCCGTCCGCCAGCACTGGCCCGCACTTGTTTGCGTCGCTCAGAGAGCACTGATGGATTCTACGAGGAGCAGCCCTCGCCGGAAAGACAACCGAAGGCGTTAGGAGAAAGTAGTCCGGCGAGCGATAACGTCCGCGGCCACCGCATCCAAGGGTTGACCTGTGGATTCCGCATAGTCCACGAGGCGTTGCAAGGCCTGGTCTGGGTCAGTGTGGGTCTGAGCAATGATCACTCCGGTTGCTTGGTGCACCTCAGAGTCGCCGTGGAACGCAACGATCCATGTCAGCGAGGGACCACTGCTTGATCGGGGTTGCACGCCCGAGGGGACGATGCCAGTGCGGGCCGCCCACCGCTCCAAAAATGGCTTGGAACACTGTATCTATCAAGGCCTGGAAGACGATAGGCCCTGCAGCAGGGCCGCGAGGCTTGCTGCGTCATCGACCGTGAGCGCAAACTCTTTGCCGTTGTTCAGGGTCAAGACGATGCCTTCCCCGGCACGAATTACGACTGCGGATCGCCCTGGCATGATCCTGTACCCCCACCCACCCCACGCGCCTGGGGCAATGATTTCCGCACGAACATCCGAGATATTGGTCAACTCAATCTTCTTCGCAAGAAAAGGTGCTGCCGCCGGAGAAACGCGCAAGCCCCGTTTGTCCGCTGTCACGCGGACCCGGCTGAACGATGCTGCGGCAGCCGTCACCACTACCAACAGGGCGCTAGTCAGAATGTCAGTCAACGTGGGCTCCTTCCCCACGAGAGGTATCCAAAGGGATGCTCCGCCCACAACAAGAATGATGATGGCAATAAATGCGAACAGCGGGGCTTTCATGATTGTGCTGAAAGCGGCGGATTCATGCGGCGCGAAAGTCATCTGTTCATGAGGCTCGACCTCTTGAATGGGGGTGGGTTTGCGAGCTACAAAGTAAGGCAGCAACCCGTAAGCGAAGGAACCAAGAAGGAGTAAACCCCATCCTCCGATAACGGGCTCACTATCCGGCTGTGTACTGACGGCGAGTGCTGCGCATATTGTCCAGCCACCCGCTGCGCCGCCAGACAGCAGCCCAGTAATGAGGTAGCCGAAACGAGAGTCATCTTGCGCTACCGGCGTGAGGCCCGTTAGAAAGCCGATCAGCCCGCATACCAGCGCGGTAGATGCTGTGATTCCGAAAAGCAGAATTGTCGGTTGAGTAGAGACGACTTGGTCGCCCGACCACTGCGTAGGAACGGTGCTCGGAAGCTGGTTCACCCACATCAGCCCCGTAGCGACTATGACCAGAAAAGGTACGAGGAGTAGAGTCCCCGCTAATACGTTGCGCAAGCTTCGGTGTCGTTCAGATGCACTCATGAGCTTCAGATTCTTTCCAGTAGTTGAATCACATCGGAGCGTGTGAGTCCGAGCCGGCGACTTTCCGTCATTAGCTGTTGAGCCAGTGCAGCTAGGTGCGGCGTCACCGACGATGCCTCACGTCTGATCCATGCACCCCGCCCTTGCCTCATTTCGACAAGACCTTCGTCTCGAAGTCGACTAAAGGCGCGCAAGACCGTGTGCATGTTTACGTCGAGAGCGAGGGCCAAATCGCGGGCTGGCGGCAACCTGTCGCCAATTTTTACGCTTCCGTTTGATATGCCCGCCCTGATTTGATCTGCAATTTGCGTAGCCAAGGTCGCCTTCGATGCCTGATCAATGCGAATCAACACATGTGTAATGTTAGTAGAACAATGTCGCTAATGGAAGCCTCTGCCTGGATTTAATATCCAGGCCAAAGGCCATATTTACAATTTGCTTGATCACTCCTCTCTGTAGACACAGCACGGTTGCGTTCATGGGCTTTATTTATGAGCTCGCTCTGTCAACGCGGGCGAAGATGAGCCCAGTCGACGCTGACGCAAGGCAGTTCGCGCAAGTTTCTTGACCAATTCAAGGAGGTTGCCCTCCGGCCAAAGAAGCAGAATCAGCCCACCCCACATGGCAAAGGCGAAGCTCCACAGTCCCATAAGCACTGCAATTCCTAGATGAAAAGCAACGCCTAGGGGAAGTAGTACGAGCCGGTATTTGCGGGGGATAAATATGGAGATTCCAAGAAAGAATTCAAGCAATAATGTGCCCCAGGTGACGGCCGCGACCGGGATTGCGTGAACCATCAACAGGTCGGTTGCTTCTCGGAATGACCCTGACGGGCCAAACATCGGATCCCGCAGCCAGTAATAGAGCGCGGTTCCGTCTAGCCATTCTGGAACTCCCAGTTTGGCAAGACAGGAGTTTATGTATACGAACGCCACTTGCACCTGAAGGACAACAATTGAGATATGAGCAAGCACCATAGTTTTCGGGTGCTTTGCGCCGGCCTCTGCAGGCGCCGTCTTCCAGTGCCACACCCTGGAGTCGATGAGCGAGAGAGGGATCAATAGGAAAGCCAAGACGGAAATAATCTGATCCCCTCCATCGATCACCGTGAGGGATGCCTGGTTGCCGACAAGAACCCACCACATGGGAAGGGCCGTGTAACGGGGCCGCCATCCCGAAGCAGCGACCGCAAGGATCAAAATGCACGCCAGCCTCGCCCAACCGTGTCCGGCTGCAGGGGTTAAGCACCAGATACTCATCGAGGCTGGTCCTGCACAGAACATGTCTGGTGCCCCGGCGGCGGGACGAATCAGAGTATTCACTGACGAGAAAACCTGTGTCCCTAATCCAGAGAGCGCAATGAGAGTTCGGGCCAATCCCAGATTTCCAGTCCACACTGGACGCGACGACCATGCGTATACAAAGGATGAAAATTTTTCTAGCATGTGATTTCCACCAAGGTGATCGAAATGCGTTGTTTCGCTTGACCAATGTTCGCGTAGGCCCAAGGAGCGGGCGGCGCTTTAGAAAAAGCTGAGAGCCCACAGAGTGTTGGATCCGGTGAGAGGTTCGCCACAGTTGGAACCTCTGCCTTGCTGTCATCTGAGAGCGCATCGAGGCAATCGATCGCGTCTCCGTAGTCGGTGCAGTCAGTCCAGATACCGTCCACCACCTCCTTGTAAACGAGTCCCACCTCGACGCCTTGGGCGCGTGAGACTCGATTCCAGCCGAATGCATACTGAGCCTGGGCGTGAGGGTACATCGCCGCGCTAGCCCAGCCTGCTTCTTGAGAGTGCGTGTACGGAAGAATCATGTCTTCACGTGGAGACTTGGTGAAAAACCCCCATTGCTCAGGAAGAATCGTCTGGACGATCGGTTTGAGCGAGACCTGCTAAGCGGACGTAAGCACGTTCTCTGGTTGATTCGTGTGATAAACAAAAGCTCCGAAAGCAATCCAAAACGTCACAACAACAAGAGCAAAAATTCCGAGTGACGGAGGAGGAGTAAACGCTCGATCCGCTTGGTCGCCGGTCGATCGATACTCCTCCTCGTCTTCTCGGACGGAAGCTAGTTGATCTTCACGTCCCATGTGCGGTTACGCGAGTGCCGTAGTGACGGATGCAATCCATTTTTCGCGCGCCAACTCAGAATCAACGCCAGACGCACGCTTCGCGTAGCCCTTGTAGAGCCACGAAACCGCTACAGCGGCCACTTGAAGAACGGCAACACCCGCGTAGACCAGGACTGCGACGGCAAATAGAACCACCTGGATGCAGTCAGGCGACACTTCACCGGAAACGCTGCCATCGCCATACCCAAGGGCGGTGAGCGCTTCGTTCAGAACATCTCCGGTGTCGGTGAAAGCGGTCTCAACTTGGAGAACGTCTCCGCTTTGCGCCAACTCGGCGAAACGATCGAAATATGTCGCATCGATCGAGTTGATTTGGGCGACGATTCTGTCGATCTCGCCTTCCACCTCTGGAGTCATGTCAACTGGATTGGTCAGTCCCTCGAGCTTCAAGGCCGCCTCACCCTGCCCGAAAACGATTGCCCTAAACAAGGGCTCGCCCTCATACTTCGGGCTGCTCTTTTCCGAAACAGCCGCGATGTGTTAACGCCGATTGAAAACAGGACCATTAACGCCGATTGAAAACAGGACCACCGACCAGTATGGAAGGTGATCAATATGGACGATTGGGCGAAGATACGCCAACTGTTTGCAACGGGCGAGC
>NZ_SOHM01000052.1 GCF_004403945.1 Cryobacterium lactosi
AGAGGCGCTGCGGGAACTCTGAAATGTCCATGCGGACGTCCTTTTCCCCGCCCTGAGCCGGCCCATGATGAAACGATGATCTGTCTCACCACAGGCTGACACTCAGGGTGTGCCGGGCGCAAACGTCCGCACGGGCAACAGTTACGGCAGAATGAGCCCGTGCCCACCTTCATTGACGAATATGGCGTCCCGATCGTTTACTACGCCTGGCCGGTCGACAACCCGCGCGCCATCGTGCAGCTTGTGCACGGGGTGGGCGAGCACGCCCTGCGCTATCGCGAGGTGGCCCGCGCGCTCAACGCGGCCGGCTACTCGGTCTACGCCGACGACCACCGTGGGCACGGCCAGACCGGGATGCTGCAGCACGGCGGCGACGCGGCCCAGCTGGGCCGGCTGGGCGTCGGCGGCCTGCGCGCGGCGGTCGCCGCCGTGCACGCCTTCACCGGCGTGATCCGCGAGGCAGCCCTGCAGCAGGCGGCGGTGCACGGCGCCCAGCCCGCTTCTACCCCGCCGCTGGTGTTGATCGGCCACAGCTGGGGCTCGTTCATGGCGCAGATGATCCTCAACGAGTATCCGCAGGACTACCAGGCTGTCGTACTCACCGGCACCGCCTACCGCTGGCCCGGCTACCTCGACAGCGGCGACCTGAACCGCAAACACAAGCACCTCGGCACAACCGGCGCCGAGTGGCTGAGCCGGGACCCGGCGGTCGCGGCGGCGTTCGTGGCCGATCCGCTCACCACGAGCGTGCCCCTGGCCAAGTTGTTCGGCCTGCGCGACGCCGCACGCATCCTCGGCCGCCCGGCCCGGCGGCTCCCGGCGACCCTGCCCGTGCTCATCCAGGTGGGCGGCGATGACCCCGTGGGCGGGGAGCGCAGCGCCAGGAAGCTCGTCGATGCCTACATCCGCCGGTCCGGACTACGGGATGTGAGCCTGATCGTCTACCCCGGCGCCCGGCACGAGGTCTTCAACGAGACCAACCGCGACGAGGTGTTAGCCGACCTGGTGGCCTGGCTGGGCGCCCGGTTGCCGGCTCCCGTCCTGGAGCCTGCCTCCGACGATTAGGCTGGGCTCATGCATGGTGAATACAAGGTCCCCGGCGGCAAACTCGTCGTGGTCGATCTGAATGTCGTCGACAACGTCATCACCGATTTCCGCCTGGCCGGTGATTTCTTTCTCGAGCCTGATGACGCGCTCGAGGACATCAACGCCGCGGTGAACGGCCTCGCCGCCGACAGCGACGCCGCCACCATCGCGGCGGCCGTCCGGGCCGCGTTGCCGCCCGCCGCCACCCTGCTCGGTTTCTCGCCGGAGTCGGTCGCCGTGGCCATCCGTCGCTCGCTCGCCCACGCCAGCGGCTGGCGCGACTACGAGTGGCAGCTCATCCACACCAAGGCCGTGCCGCCGGTGATGCAGATGGCGCTCGACGAGGTGCTCGCGGTCGAGGTCGGCGAGGGCCGCCGCAGTCCCACCCTGCGCATCTGGGAGTGGAACGAACCGGCCGTCGTCATCGGCAGCTTCCAGTCGCTGAAGAACGAGGTCGACCCGGTCAACGCCGAGAAGCACGGTTTCACCGTGGTGCGCCGGGTCTCCGGCGGTGGGGCCATGTTCATGGAGGCCGGCTCGGTGATCACCTACTCTATCTACGCGCCCACCGAGCTTGTACACGGCATGAGCTTCGCCGATTCCTACGCCTTTCTCGACGAGTGGGTCATCACGGCCCTCAAATCCCTCGGCATCGACGCGCACTACCAGCCGCTCAACGACATCACGAGCCCCACCGGCAAGATCGGCGGCGCTGCCCAGAAGCGGCTCGGCAGCGGTGCCGTGCTGCACCACGTCACCATGAGCTACGACATGGACGGCGAGAAGATGGTGCAGGTGCTGCGCATCGGCCGGGAGAAGCTCAGCGACAAGGGCATCACCAGCGCCGCCAAGCGGGTGGACCCGCTCCGCAGCCAGACCGGGCTCAGCCGCGCCGAGATCATCGACCGCATGAAGCAGACCTTCACGAGCCTGTACGGCGCCAAGCCCGGCGAGATCACCGACGAGGAGTATGCCAAGGCGGCCGACCTCGTCGAGAGCAAGTTCAGCACCGACGCGTGGATCGGCCGCGTCCCCTAACCCGCAGTCCTCACCGACCAACGGTGCTATCGGCCGCGACTGAGCAGGTCCTGGTATTCGGCGTGCTGGTCGACCCAGTCCGCGACGAACGGGCAGGCCGCCACCACGGTGAGGTCGGTGCGGGTGCGCACGTCATCCAGCGCCTCCTCGATGAGGATGCTGGCCAGCCCGTTGGTGCGCTTGGCCGGGTCGACCTCGGTGTGGATGAAGGTCAGATCCTGGCCCCCCTGCCGGTAGTCCGCCAGGCCCACGAGTTCGCCGTCCTGCCAGAGGCTGTACCGCGAAAGATCCGGTTCATGCCGCACCTCGGCGATGGCGTCCTCACGGGTCAACTTGTCTATCGTCATCGGATCAGCGTAGGCCGACTGACAGAATGAGGGAATGCCAAACGCGTGGACTCAGGTCTCTCCCAGCAGAGTCATCGAGGCAGACAACCTGGCGGTGCTGCCCACGCTGCCCGACGGTGCGTTCACCCTGATCTACCTCGACCCGCCGTTCAACACCGGCCGCAGCCAAAAACGGCAGGCGACCACCTCGGTGCGCAGCACCCTGGCCAGCGGCGCGCACGCGGCCGGCACCATCACGGGTTTCAAGGGCCAGCGTTACGAGCGCATCAAGGGTGACCTGCTCGGCTACGACGACCAGTTCGAGGACTACTGGGCGTTCCTGGAGCCCCGGCTGATCGAGGCCTGGCGGCTGCTGGCCGACGACGGCACGCTCTACCTGCACCTGGATTACCGCGAGGCGCACTACGCCAAGGTACTGCTCGACGCCCTGTTCGGCCGGGACTGCTTTCTCAACGAGCTGATCTGGGCCTACGACTATGGCGCCAAATCGAAGAACCGCTGGCCCACCAAGCACGACACGATCCTGGTCTATGTGAAGAACCCCCGCAGCTACTACTTCGACTCCAGCACAGTCGACCGGGAGCCGTACATGGCTCCGGGCCTGGTCACGCCCGAGAAGGTGGCCAAGGGCAAGCTGCCGACGGATGTCTGGTGGCACACGATCGTCTCGCCCACCGGCAAGGAGAAGACCGGCTATCCCACCCAGAAGCCCGTCGGCATCCTGCGCCGCATGATCCAGGCGTCCAGTCGCGAGGGCGATTGGGTGCTGGACTTCTTCGCCGGCAGCGGTACGACGGGAGCCGTCGCGGCGTCCCTGAACCGCAAATTCGTGCTCATCGACCAGAACCCGGAGTCGCTCGCCGTGATGCACGCCAGGCTCGGCGCCCTGCCCGGCGTGGATTTCGTCGACGCCGAGCAGGAGACAAGACTGGGAGCATGAGACTCCGCATTTTCACCGAGCCCCAGCAGGGCGCCAGCTACGACGACCTCCTCGCCGTCGCGCAGGCCACCGAGACGCTGGGCTTCGACGCATTCTTCCGCAGTGACCACTACCTCGCCATGGGCGACCACGTCTCCGGGCTGCCCGGGCCGACGGATGCCTGGACCACCCTGGCCGGACTGGCGCGCGAGACCGAGAGCATCCGCCTGGGCACCCTGGTGTCGTCGGTCACCTACCGCCCGCCGGGCGTGCTGGCGATCCAGGTCGCCCAGGTCGACCAGATGTCCGGCGGACGTGTGGAACTGGGCCTGGGCACCGGCTGGTTCGAACAGGAGCACCTGGCCTACGGCATCCCGTTCCCGGCCAAGCGGTTCGGCATGCTCGAAGAGCAGCTCGAGGTGATCACCGGCCTGTGGGGCACCCCGGTCGGCGAGACCTACAGTTTTAGCGGCGGGCACTACACCCTCGTCGATTCGCCGGCCTTGCCGAAGCCCAGCCAGGCGCGTGTGCCCGTGATCGTCGGCGGTGGCGGCGCCAAGCGCACCCCGGCGATGGCCGCCAGGTTCGCCACCGAATTCAACCTGCCGTTCCCCGACTTCGCCGACATCCCGGCCAAGTTCGCCGGGGTGCGGGCGGCCTGTGAGGCCGTGGGCCGCGACCCCCAGGAACTGGTCTACTCGACCGCCCTGATCGCGGTGGCGGGAGCCGACGAGGCCGCCTTCACCCGCCGCGCCGCCGCGGTGGGCCGGGAGAGAGCCGAACTCCGCGAACACGGCATTGCCGGCACCACCGGTGAGGTCGTCGATAGGCTCGGTGCCCTCGCCGCCGACGGCGTGGAGTGCGTCTACCTGCAGATCATGGACCTCGCCGACCTCGACCACCTGGACTTCATCGCCCGCGAGGTCGTGCCGCAGCTCGACTAGGTGTACTGCCCAGGGAGGTTGGTTAACCGGGTGATCGGTGGTTTGCCTCCGATGGCGGTGTGGGGCCTGTGGTGATTGTATTCGTGAAGCCATCCGGGTAGTGCTGCGCG
>NZ_SOHM01000028.1 GCF_004403945.1 Cryobacterium lactosi
CACCGCCAAGCGCTGAGCGTGATGGCGAAAACCCCGCCGTTACATCGATGTACGCCATAGCAGTAAGCCGTCATCTAGCAGAGAGATCACTTCATGCACAAAGCCCTACAGCGTCTGTCCGGCAGCCTCGCCGCAGTCGTCCTCATCGCCGGAGCGCTCGTCGCCGCCGGCCCCGACGCGGCCATCGCCGCCCCTGGAGATCAGACGGTCTGGTCCGATCCCGCATCCGCCCGCGCCGGCGCCGCCTACACCCGAGCCATCACTCTTCGGCACAACGGTGAAGCCAACGGAACCGTCCTCTCGACGTTTGAGCGGCACACGGACGTCGACGGCAACAAGCCAGCATGGCCCATTTACCGCAGCACCAACTTCGGTAGCTCATGGCAATTCGTCACCAACATCGTCGACGCCCAGTTCGGACTCGGCAACCGCTATCAACCCGCCCTCTACGAACTCCCCGCCGCATCCGGGAATCTCGCCGAAGGAACGATCCTCCTGGTCGGCAACGTCATCCCCAACGACATCTCGTCGACCCGGCTGGTGATGTACAAGAGCACGGATGCGGGCACCACATGGAGCTTCGTCTCCACGATCGACACCGGCGGACCCGCCGTCTACGCCCCCGAGCCCACCTCGACGTCCTCCCCCGTCTGGGAGCCGCAGCTCCTTTTGACGCCGTCCGGCCTCGTGGTGTATTACTCGGACGAAAAGCAGAAATCCGCGAATATTCTCCAAGCCCTCGTGCACAAGGTATCGACCGATGGTGGCCAGACCTGGGGCGCGAAACTCAATGACGTCGCGGTGCCGGACCGTAACACCCGCCCGGGAATGATGACGGTTGTCCGCCTGCCCAACGGCCAGTATTTCGGCGCCTACGAAGTTGTCGGCCTTCCCGACGTGCCCGTCTACGCCAAGTTCTCTCCCGATGGCCTCAACTGGGGAGACCCGGCCGATATCGGTTTCAAGTTGCAGACCGCATCAGGACAGTCGCTCTTCGGAAGCCCTTGGGTGGAATGGGTCGAGACCGGTGGCCCCAACGGCACGCTGATCGTCACCGGAACCCAAATGAACGGTGTCACCCCGGCCAAGTCGAACTTCCTCGCCAGCACCACCTTGGGTGTCGGGAACTGGAACCTCTTCCCCACTCCGATTGATATCCCGGGCAACGACAACGGCGGCTACTCGCAAAGCGTCACCACCAGCCTCGACGGCCGGTCCCTCATGCAGCTCACGTCGCGGGAGAACGCTGTCGGCAAGCACGACGTCGTGTCGAGCGTCATGCCGTTGGACACCGCGAAGTACGAGGCTGAGAGCCAGGTGCTCTCCTCCGACCTGCAGGTGCTGAGCCGGAGTGCCGCATCCAGCGGCGCAGAGGTCGGGTACATCAACTTGGCGACCAGTAATATCCTCTTCAACGCCATCGAGGCTCCTCGAGCAGGTGTGTACAAGTTCCGGGTGCGCTACTCGAATGGCTCGGGCGCTGCGGCAACGCATCAGGTTTCGGTCAACGGTGCTGCGCCGCTCTCCCTGGCCCTCGCATCCACTCGCAGCTGGGATGACTACGATTACGTCACCTTCAGCGCGACCCTCACTCAGGGAACGAACAACATCCGTTTCACGAAGGGGACCAGCCAGGCCGAAATCGACGTCGTCGAGCAGTACACGCAAGGCACTCGGTTCGAAGCTGAGGAAGCCGTTCTCACCAACGTCACGCGAGTTCCGAAGCTCTCGGGCTCCGGCGGTGAACACGCCGGCTATATCGATCTGCCTACGAGCTCGGTTCATTTCCCAACCGTGCCTGCTGACGCCAGCGGGACATTCGCGATCAAGGTGACCTACTCCAACGGGTCAGGCGCCACCTCGTCGCACAAGCTGTCGATAAACGGTGCAGCACCCACAACCGTCAGCTTCCCCCCGACGGCCACCTGGAACACGGAGAAGACCATCACGGTGCTGGTCAACCTCACGGCTGGCAACAACACCGTCAGGTTCACCAAGAGTGTCGGGTTCGCAGAGCTCGACGCGATCGACATTTTCTAGCTAGTCAGGAGGGGCGCATCAGTGCGATGCGCCCCTCCTCGTACAACAGGGGCCTTCACCCTGGCGTCTGCAACGGCGGCTCGACCTGCTCACCGCTCGCCACCTTCACTTCTGACTTTTTGAGACATTGGAGAACAGCATGGGGCGCAGATCATTTGTGTTTATCGCCGCGATCGTCATCGCGGTGATCGCCACAGTCGTCGCACCGATCTCATTTGCCGACCAGGCAACCGCTGTCGGCGAACCGACATTCCAGAACGCCATCTTCAATGGCGCGGATCCGACGATCGAGTACCACAACGGCAACTACTACCTTGCCGCGACGACCTGGACCAACCAGGTCACCATGAGTAAGTCGCCCACCCTTGCGGGCCTCAAGACCGCAGCCGTAGCGACGGTCTACTCCGACACCACGCCGGGCAGAAACAACACCATGTGGGCACCCGAGCTGCAGAGGCTGCAGGGCCCGAACGGATGGCGCTGGTACCTCATGTACACCATGGGTGGCACCCGCAGTGAGGACACGCAGCATCTGCACGTGCTCGAGTCGGCAGGTGATGACCCGATGGGGCCGTACCTCTATAAAGGCAGGCCCATCCCCACCGACTCCTGGCACATTGACGGGGCATACATGCAACTCGGCGGCGAACTGTTCGCCCTCTGGTCGCAGATTGCTCCCGACGGGCGACAAAGCAACTACATCGCCCGAATGTCGGACCCGTGGACAGCTACCGGGCCCGGGTCACTCCTCTCGAAACCCACCGAATCGTGGGAGACGGTCGGAGGGGCGGTGAATGAAGGACCAGTGCCACTTCAGCGTGCTGGAAAGACGTATATCGTCTACTCCGCGAGTGGTTGCTGGACCCCCGATTATCAGCTTGGGATGCTGACCTACCTTGGTGGAGACCCTGCGCAGGCAGCATCTTGGATCAAGAGCACCGGCGCTGTTTTCTCGAAAGCAAACGGCGTCTACGGGCCGGGTCATAACGATTTCTTCAGCTCTCCGGACGGCACCCAAACCTGGAACGCCTACCATGGGAACGATCTCGCCTCTCAGGTGTGCGACACCACGCGAACCACGCGAGCGCAACAGGTGACCTGGGATTCTGCCGACAGCCCAGTCTTCGGCCAGCCCGCGGCCACAACGGCCCCGCTGGCCGTTCCCAGCGGCGAGCTCGGACCGATCACCGCTCAGGTCAACGCAGCATCGTGGCAGCTCATGAACCGCAACAGCGGCCTGTGCGCGTCTGTCGCAATTTCAGCTGTTCCAGACGGGGCCGGACTGATCCAAGCACCGTGCACGGATGCTGCGGCCAACTGGAAATGGGACTCAACGGCCGATGGCTGGTACCGACTGGTGAACTCCGTGAGCGGCAAATCACTGGACTCTGCGAGCTGCGGGACAGCGAATGGTACGGCGGCAAGACAATGGTCGTGGATCGCCAATAGCTGCCAACAGTGGCGGCCCACGACCACCACGTCCGGATACGTGACGATCGCCAACCGTGACAACGGCATGGTGCTCGATGCAGCCAACTGCGCATCAGCGGCCGGGAGCGCCATCCGGCAGTGGACAGCGCTGGGCAACACCTGCCAGGAGTGGTTGCTGCGCCCAGCCGGCGACGTCAGAATCGTGTCCGCCGCCTCAGGCAAGTCATTCGATATCCCCTTCTGCTCCACCAGCAACGGTGCCGCCCTACAACAGTGGCAATGGGTGGATAGCCCGTGTCAGAGGTGGACCTTCACACCCTCAACCAACGGGTATGTGGAGATTCACCCAGCGACAGCCTCATCCCTGTGCCTCACTGTTGCGAACAACTCCTCTGCCGACGGTGCCCCAATTACGCAGGCCACATGCGGTGCACTTAACAGCGAGTGGCAGGCAGAACCCACTACCGACGGATTCACCAAGTTTGTTTCCGCAGCCACCGGCAAAGTCCTCGACCTCGCAGGCTGCTCGTCAAACGACGGTGCCGCAATCGAACAGAGGAGCAATCTCAACAATCAATGCCGGCGATTCCGAATCACGCCCTGATGCACACCCGTCCGTCACAGAGTTGCCGGCTCTCTCATCGCCGTCATACCGCTCGCCACAATGTTCCTATTTGTTCAACGACGCTTCGACGAGAGCGTCGCCAGCCCCGACCTCAAACCGCAAACGACTCCCGCCACACCTGAACCCCTACTCCGATTCGAAAGGCTGAGATGGCTGCCGCACGACTGATTTTTGACACCCGACTCCCGATAGGTCAGGTGAACCGCCGAGTATTCGGCTCGTTCATCGAACATTTGGGACGGGCGGTGTACGACGGTATTCACGAACCCACGCATCCCACCGCCGACAAACAGGGGTTCCGCGAGGACGTCAAAGAACTGGTTCGCGAACTCGGAGTGAGCGCCATCCGGTACCCGGGCGGCAACTTCGTCTCCGGGTTCCGGTGGGAAGACAGCGTCGGAAACCGCGACCGGCGGCCGACCCGTCTCGACCTCGCATGGCATTCGACCGAGTCGAACCAGGTCGGACTGCACGAGTTCGCCGACTGGCTGGACTCTACCGGCAACGAGATGATGCTCGCGGTAAACCTCGGAACGCGCGGCACACTGGAGGCACTTGACCTCTTGGAGTACACCAACCTCGAGAAAGGTACCGCGCTCTCTTCCCAACGCGCAGACAACGGCCGGACTAAGCCCTTCAACGTGCGCATGTGGTGCTTGGGCAACGAAATGGATGGCCCCTGGCAACTCGGGCACCGCTCCGCAGAGGACTATGGCAAACTCGCTTCCCAGACAGCGAAAGCAATGCGGGCGTTCGACCCTTCGCTCGAGCTCGTCGTCTGCGGTTCGTCCAGCCGGCATATGCCGACGTTCGGCGAGTGGGAGCGGGTGGTTCTGACGCACGCCTACGAAGACGTCGACTATATCTCGTGCCACGCCTACTACGAGGAGAACGGTGATCTAGGAAGCTTCCTCGCCTCCGCGGTCGACATGGATGCGTTCATCGACTCCGTTATTGCCACCATCGACCACGTCAAGGCCGTAAAGGGCAGCAACCATGTCGTCAATATCTCCTTCGACGAATGGAATGTCTGGTACAACAAACGATACGAAACCGTCGACAAGATCCAAGGTGTCGATAACTGGCCTGTCGCGCCGCGCCTACTCGAAGACGCGTACACAGTCGCAGACGCCGTCGTGGTCGGAAACCTGCTGATCTCGCTGCTGAAGCGCGCCGACCGTGTCACCAGCGCCTCACTCGCCCAACTGGTCAACGTGATCGCACCCATCATGACCGAGCCGGGCGGGATCGCCTGGCGCCAGACGACATTTTTCCCCTTCGCGCTCACCTCAGCCCTAGCTTCCGGCGCCGTGGTCACCACCAGACTCGAGTGCGAGACATACGATACCGAGGTATATGGGCCGGTGCCTCTCCTCGACGCGGTGAGCACCTTCGACGAGGCGACCGGACGAACGAGTATTTTCGTGGTCAACCGATCGCAGACGGGATCTACGAAGCTCGAATTCGATCTCGATGTCCTGGACGACGCAACGCTGGTGTCCGCCCAAACCCTTGCCGACGACGACGTCTACGCGATGAACACGCTTCTGGACCCCGAGCGGGTTAGCATGCGCGGGAACGAATCCCTCGTGTTGAACGGCAGCATGTGCACCTTGGAGCTACCACCGGTTTCATGGACCGTCATCACCATTGAGAGCACGCCGCAAGCTTGACACCGCTACGCGGCTCCTGCCCCTTCTGCTGAGTTTGGCGGGAACCATCGTGCCTGAATCTCAATCTCGCGTGACCCGCGAAGCTCAGATGCTCTGACGGCGCAGCTGTTGAGTCCCAGCGCGGCTCCGACAATCGCGGGCGCTACTACCGCCTGCTCAGAGCCCAGCAGTGACATGGCCGAATCGGAGAAATGTCAGCACCGGGTGGCGAGTAGTCCTGGGTGATAGCGGTATTCCATCGACGTGGTAGCAATATTCAGCGGACACGGCAGCGGCCCGGCCGGCATGCCCGGGCCGCTTCTGGGTACTCCCCAGTGCCGTCCTGAGGGCCGTCACAACCTGACGGTGTCCGCGCATGTCGATCTGCCCGAGTTTGATGGTGAGCGTGGCGTGGTTCGCGAGCCGGATCACGATCAACCCAATACGGCTCACCGTGAGACCGCTGCGGCCAAGACGGGTGTATTCATTTTCGATTCCGGCACCGTGCAGTCTCAGAAAGGTACAGCTTTCCAAGAC
>NZ_SOHM01000016.1 GCF_004403945.1 Cryobacterium lactosi
CACCCGCGCACCGGCGCGGCGCCCGCACAGCTCCACGGACGGCACCCGCGCACCTCGTCGGGCCGCGCTCGAGCGCCTCGGCGCCCGCGGGCGGGCGGGGCTACGCGGTGAGGCCGAGGCCGTCCATGCGCCGGGTGTGCGCGGCGATCAGCTCGGTGAAGACCGGCTCGATGCGCGAATCCTGCGACACCGCCATCGCCGAGCGGGCCACCAGCAGAGTGTCGCCGACCAAGCGTCGGCCCCAGAGGGCCAGGCGGGACTCGAGCGCCGGCTGCGCGGCGATGGCCGCGGCCAGTTCGTGCACCAGCACGTCGGCGCCACCATGCTCGCCGAGCAGATGCGCGATGCGCGGGCCGATGTCGCCGGGCAACGCATCGGAGAGCCGGATGAAGAAGTCGTCGAGCAGTCCGCCGGTGAGATAGCAGCTGAGCAGCAGCTCGTGCCAGTCCTCCCCCGCGGTCGCCGCACGGAAGGTGTCCAGCGCCGGAACGAACGGGCCCATCACACTGGCCGGTTCGCCGTCGCGGCGGCGGATCTCGTCGATGAGTCCGTGGTGCTTGGACAGCGCACGCCCGGCGGCCAGGCTCAGTCCCTCCTTGGCGGTGAGGGTGGGGGCGGTGATCACGGCCGTCGAGAGGCTCTCGAACATTCCCAGTTCGAAATATGCAGCCTGGCCCAGGTAGGTGAGCAGGTCTGGAACCAGTTCGGTGATGTCCACCTTTCGGGTGGCACGCTTGTCGCCCCGGGCTGACAGCCGCGGCGTCTCTGCCCGTTTCGGGCGTTCACCTAACCAGGAGATCACCTGCCAAGCATAGGTCCACCTCCCTGGCTTCGTTTTCGAATAACGCGGCAGGTGCGGTGTGGCCACGGGCTGTTGCCCAGGGCCGCCCTATAGTCTGGTGTCATTCACCGGCGCAGGATCGGTGGACTTGCGCCTGAAGCAAAAGACGGGCGCATCCCGCTTCCAGCTAGACAGGCAAACAAAAACGTGACCTTCACCGAACTCAATATCGACCAGGACATGGTCGAGGCTCTCGCCGCCAAGGGCATTCTCGAGCCGTTCCCCATCCAGACCCAGACGATCCCCCTCGCCCTCAGCGGCCAGGACATCATCGGCCAGGCCAAGACCGGTACCGGCAAGACGCTTGGCTTCGGCCTCCCCCTGATCCAGCGCCTGGGCCTCAACCCCGAGCCCGGCGTGCAGGCGCTCGTCGTCGTGCCCACCCGCGAACTGTGCGTACAGGTCAGTGAAGACCTCGAACTCGCCGCAGGCAACCGCGGCACCACCATCGTCTCCATCTACGGCGGCAAGGCTTACGAAGGCCAGATCGAGCAGCTCAAGGCCGGCGCGCAGATCGTCGTCGGCACCCCCGGTCGTCTGCTCGACCTTGCCAGCCAGCGCCTGCTCAGCCTCGCCAACGTGCGCGAGATGGTGCTCGACGAGGCCGACAAGATGCTCGACCTCGGCTTCCTCTCCGACATCGAGAAGCTGTTCTCGCAGACACCGTCCACCCGTCACACGATGCTGTTCTCGGCCACCATGCCGGGCCCGATCGTGGCCCTGGCCCGCCGGTTCATGACCAAGCCCATCCACATCCGCGCGTCGGACCCCGATGAGGGCCTCATGCAGGCCAACATCGAGCACCTGGTCTACCGGGCGCACAACATGGACAAGGACGAGGTCATCGGTCGCATCCTGATGGCCGAGGGCCGCGGCAAGACCGTGATCTTCACCCGCACCAAGCGGGCCGCCGCCAAGCTCGTCGAAGAGCTCGGCGACCGTGGCTTCAACGCCACCGCCGTGCACGGCGACCTCAACCAGGAGCAGCGCGAACGCGCCATGGCCTCGTTCAAGGCCGGCAAGAAGGACATCCTGATCGCCACCGATGTCGCCGCCCGCGGCATCGACGTCGACGACGTCACCCACGTGATCAACCACACCATCCCCGAGGACGAGAAGGCCTACCTGCACCGCGTGGGCCGCACCGGCCGCGCAGGCAAGACCGGCATCGCGGTCACCTTCGTGGACTGGGACGACATGCCCAAGTGGACCCTGATCAACAAGGCCCTCGACTTCGGCACCCCGGAGCCGCAGGAGACCTACTCCTCGTCGCCGCACCTCTACACCGACCTCAACATCCCCGCCGGGTCGAAGGGCCGCCTGCGTGCGACCCCGATCAAGGAGACCGTGCCCGGCGCCGCATCCGGCCGCGACACCAACCGCGGCGGCCGCAGCGACAGCCGCTCCGGCGGTCGTTCCGACGGCGGACGTTCGGGCGCTGCCCGTTCCGCCGACCAGGCGCCCCGCACCCGGGTGCGCGTGAGTTCGAGCACCAACCCGGATGCCCCCGCGGCCACCCCGGCCGCCGGCACCCACGACGGCGGCGGCGCCGAGCACCACGACGGCAACAGCGCACCGCGCCGACGCAGCCGCACCCGCCGTCGCTCGCCGCAGGCGCCCACGGCGTAACCGACCACCGACGTGCCGCAAAACGGCCCCTTCGCCTCGCGACGGGGCCGTTTTTCGCGTTTGGCGCCTGGGCCGGCAGTACGCTCGCCCCATGGACATCCTTGTGACACCTGCAGACCTCGCTCGGGAGCTCGGCATCAGCCAGCGGACAATTCGCGCCTACCTCCGTACCGAGTACGGCACCCTGATCTCGCCGGAGACTCGGTGGCGACTCGATGCAGGGCGCGCCGGTCGAGTACGGGAACATTTTGCGTCCGGGAGCTGACCCGATGCGCACCTGGGCGTTCGTCCCGGTTCTCGGCGTCATCGCCCTCCTCGCCGGGTGCAGCGTCTCACCGTTCAACGTGCTCAGCGACGAGCAGCGCATCGACCTGCGCGACGGCGCGAGTGCCTACCAGCAGGAGGTCCTGGCGGACCTCGTCGTCGACGAGACGGAGTACCGCCAAGCAGCGGATGACTGGCACAGTTGTGTCAGTTCCTCGGGCGCCGAACCGTCCGATGTCACGCAAAACGGCAATGAGCTCACCTTTGACGTAACGATCGAGGCAGCCACCGACATGGCCGTCGCATCCATTGAGACCGTTGCGGATGCCTGCCTGCCGGAGTATTTCGACGCCATCGGCCGGGTCTGGGTCTCGCAGGGCACCAAGCTCACCTAGGCCGGCCCGGTCGGAACCTTTCCCCGGCCGACGCCGCTGTCAGCGACGATCCTCTGCGGCGATGCCCTCAGGGATCAGGCGGCGTAGACGGGGTGGGCTCCGCGGCCCTCACCGATGAGGCGGTCGAGTACCTCCGGCGTGGTCGTGTTCTCGCCCAACCGGTTCGGCTTGCCCTCGCCGTGGTAGTCGCTGGAGCCGGTGATCGCCAGATTGTATTTCTCGGCGAGCATGGTGAGCCTGGCGGTGGCCTCCGGCTTGTTCTCCCGGTGCCGCAGCTCCAGGCCGAACAGGCCGGCGTCCACGAGCGCGGCCAGCCGGCTCTCGGCCATCACATCGGCCACGCCGCGGGTGGCCGGATGCGCGATCACCGGCACTCCCCCGGCCGCCCGCACCAGGGTCACCGCGCGGAGCGGGTCTGGTGCGTAGTGCGGCTGGAAGTACCCGGCGTCCCAGTGCAGGATCCCGGCGAACGCCTCGCTGCGGGTGAGCGCGAGCCCGTTGGCCACCAGGGCATCGGCGATGTGCGGTCGGCCGACGGTGCCGCCGTGGGTCGTCTGGGCCAACACGTCGGCCCAGGTGAGCTCGTAGTCGGCGCCGATGCGGGCCACCATCTGCTCGGCACGGGTGAGCCGAGCCTTTCGGATGTGCGCCGTCTCGGCGACGATCCCGGCATCCGACGGGTCGAACAGGTAGGCCAGCAGGTGGATGCTCGTGTGGCCGACCCTGGTGCTGAATTCCATCCCGGGGATCAGGGTGATGCCGGCCGCCTTGGCGGCGACGGATGCCTCCGACCAGCCCGCCGTCGAGTCGTGGTCGGTCAGCGCCACGGTGCCGAGTCCGGCGGCCGCTGCGGCGCGGACGAGCTGGGACGGGGTCTCGGTACCGTCGGAAACGCTGGAGTGGGTGTGCAGGTCGATCGGACCCGTGAAACGCCGTTCGACTGCCATTCCCCCATGCTAGTTGGCGCGGGAATACAGCCTTGTCGCCTACAGTGACTCATCTATGTTCTCCTTCCTTCTCCGCGCCGTCGTCGGGCTCGCAACACTGGCCATCCTCACCGTTCTGGCCTGGCCGGAACTGGTCGGCCTGCAGAACACCTGGGTCGTCGCGCACGCCGTGTCATTCCGCGGCCTGGCGGTGGCGGTCGCTATCGCCCTTGTGGCGCTTCTGGGGATTCTGCTGCTGGTGGCCCGGCCGCTGCGCGGCACCGCCGCCCTGCTGATGGTGCTCCTGGTCGCCTTCGGCGCGGTCAACACCGGCATCCTGCTGCACCGCGGTCTGGGCTCGGCCGCGACGGACACGGCGGATGCCGCGGGCAGCGCGGATGCCGCGGGCACCGCCGACACCGCCTCGTCCGGCCTGGCCGCCGACGACCCTGCCGCCTCGATCACGGTGCTGAGCTGGAACACCCTCGGCGACGCGCCCGGCGCCGACGCCATCGCCGAACTCGCGCTGGCCGAGGAGGCCGACGTGCTCACCCTGCCGGAGACCACCGAGGAAACCGGGGTCCTCCTCGCCGAGGCCATGCGGGCCGCCGGACGGCCGATGTGGGTGCACACGGTCTCGTTCGACCTGATCTCCAAGGCCAGGTCGACGACGCTGCTGATCAGCCCGGACCTCGGCGACTACACGGTCACCTCCGCCGAGGGCTCCGGCCCGCCCGGCAACACCAATGTGCTGCCCACCGTGATAGCGGCGCCCGTGGACGGCGCCGGTCCCACGATCATCGCCGTGCACGCCGTCGCACCGATCCAGTGGGAGATGGCCAACTGGCGCTCCGACCTGGACTGGCTCGCCGGGCAGTGCACCGGCGGGGCCTCCGGTGCCGACGGCGTGATCATGGCTGGAGACTTCAACGCCACGGTCGATCACTTCGCCGGCCGGGCCACCAGCGACGGCGCCGTCCTGGGCGACTGCCGGGATGCCGCCCTGCTGGCCGGCTCCGGCGCCGTGGGCACCTGGCCGGCCTGGGCGCCCGCCCTGCTCGGCACACCCATCGACCATGTGCTCGCGACGCCCAACTGGCAGGTCGAGAGCATGCACGTGATCGGCACCGAAGACACCGCGGGCAGCGACCACCGCCCCGTCGCCGCCACGCTGTCGGCCGCCGGCTGATTCGAATCCGAACGCCGCCTGGGAGCGCCCGGCCGGTCGAGTGGGACAATGGAGGAATGGCTGACACCACCGACACCGCTCCCGCACCTGCCCCCGCCGCCCGGTCGAACGAGAACCGCTCGACCACGCCCGGCTCCGAAGGGTTCAAGGAGTACATCTCCAGTGGCTGGGCCGACCGCTCCGAAGACGTGCCGCCCGCCCGCGAGCAGGCCCCCTTCGCAGCCGCCCGGCGCGACCGTCTCTCCGCGCGCTACCTCGGCCACCGCCTGATCATCCCGGCCGGTCGGCTCAAGCAGCGCGCCAACGACACCGACTACCCCTTCCGCGCCCACTCCGCGTTCGCGCACCTCACCGGGTGGGGCAGCGACGCCGAGCCCGGCGCGGTCCTGGTCTTCGAACCGACCGCCACCGGCCACGAGGCCACCGTCTACTTCCGGGAACGTGCCGGCCGTGACTCCGACGAGTTCTACGCCAATTCCGAGATCGGCGAATTCTGGATCGGCCCGCGGCCCTCCATCGCCCAGGTCGCCGGCGACCTCGGGGTCGCCGTGCGCGGTATCGACGACTTCGCCGCGGTGCTCCGCCGGGTCGACAGCGAAACCCTGCTGGTACGCGAAGCCGACCCGTTCCTCACCGGCCAGGTCGACGACGCGCGGCTCCGCAACGCCGCCGAGCGGATGCTCACCACGAACGCGGCGGACGCCCCGTTCAGCGTGGAGATCAACGGCGAGCACGACGGGGATGCCGGCCTGGCCCGCGACCTGTCCGAGCTGCGGCTCGTCAAGGACGCCTACGAGATCGGCCAGATGCGCCTCGCCGTGGCGGCCACCGCCCGCGGCTTCGAAGACGTCATCCGTGACCTGCCCCGCTCCAGCACCCACGCGCGCGGCGAACGACTGGTCGAGGGCGTCTTCAACACCCGCGCCCGCGTCGACGGCAACACCGTCGGCTACGACACCATCGCGGCATCCGGCCCGCACGCCTGCATCCTGCACTGGACCCGCAACGACGGACCCGTCCTGCCCGGCGACGTCATGCTGCTGGACGCCGGGGTGGAGGTGGACAGCTACTACACCGCGGACATCACCCGCACCCTGCCGATCGACGGCACCTTCAGCGATGTGCAGCGCCGGGTCTACGACGCCGTGCGCGAGGCCGCCGACGCCGCGTTCCTCGTGGCCCGCCCCGGCGCCATCTTCCGGGAGGTGCACGCTGCCGCGATGGCCGTGATCGCCAGGCACACCGCCGACTGGGGGATGCTGCCGGTCACGGCCGAGGAGGCGCTGCAGCCGGAAAACGGCCAGCACCGCCGCTACATGGTGCACGGCACCAGCCACCACCTCGGCCTCGACGTGCACGACTGTGCGCAGGCCCGCCGCGACATGTACATGGACGGCGTGATCGAGGCAGGCATGGTCTTCACCATCGAGCCCGGCCTGTACTTCCAGCCGGACGACCTCACCGTGCCCGCCGAGTACCGGGGCATCGGCGTGCGCATCGAAGACGACATCCTGATCACCGAGACCGGCGCCGAGAACCTCTCCGCCGGCATCCCCCGTGAGTCCGCAGCGGTCGAGGCCTGGATGGCGGCCCTGCAGGCCTAGTCACCCGGCCGCTCAACAGAGCTGACTGTTCCCGAAGCGGACAATTGCGGCCGGCGTGCCGGGCGCAATTGTCCGTACGGGCAACAGTTGAGCGGGGAAAAGCCCGCGCGCTGTTAGCGGGCGGGGTCGACCGGGCCGGAGATCGGCGGCTGCGGGTCGGACGGCCCGGCAACCGGCGGCGCAGACACCGGCGGGGCGGGCTGGCCGTACGCGGGCGGCGCGGTGGGCTGATCGGTCGGCGGGGCAACCGGCTCCGGCGCTGAGCGCGGCGGGTCGGACGGGTGCGGGGCC
>NZ_SOHM01000010.1 GCF_004403945.1 Cryobacterium lactosi
ATCGAGGTCCTCGACGAGGCGGTGATCCTCCCCGAACTCGCCGCCGCCTAGACTAGAACCACTGACCCGCATGGTGTTGAGAAATTCCACCACTCAGCGGGACGTGACCCGCCGTACCGTCATTTCACCGGAGATGCCGGTGCAAAACGAAGGAGCCTGAAATGCGCGTTCCACCGTATTACTCGACCAATCCGAATGACCCCGACGTGCACCACGTGCACAGCGACTGCCCCTCCGGAAAGCAAATCCCGGCCTCAAACAGGCGGCCAGGCACAAACGACCAGCGACTCTGCCGGACTTGCGCTGGCATGTAAAGACCACGGGTGCGGCCCTGGCTCCGAGCGAGACAGGGCCGCACTGCCGGCATCAATTGGTGGCCCCTTTTTCGATGGGCACGCGAAATCGATCAGCTTCGGCACACCGCCCGCGATGTCTCACATCTAACGGCGATCACCGTCGACCAAGAACCAGGTTACGAACTGCTGAGCCGCGTTCCGCGGCGTTGTGTAGATCGAAAACAGGGCCGTTTTCCTAATAGACGTAGTCATGAGATTTCGCCGCCGCTCTATTCCAACGCTTGTGCAACTCGCGGGCGGAGAGCCACCGATGTTCAACCAGATCCCGCCGTTACTACTGAAGGCCTGGCAAGATTCGCCGCCGGAGTGCAGAAACGAGACGTGTTCGCGGACGTCAGATCTGGGAGTAAGACCGCGACTGAGCGGCCCGGGATGAAGAAGCTCCTCGAGTACGCCGAGGCAGACGACACCGTCGTGGTGTGGCGGGTTGATCACCTGGGGCGCTCGTTGATCGACGTCTTGAACACGGTCACTCTGCTGCGTGAGCGCGGGGTGAATGTGCGGTCCATCTCGGATGGCATCGATCCGGCCACCACCACGGCCCACTCATCAAACTGACCATCCAACCGATCGCAATGATCCTCCGCAGCAAATTCGATGATGCCGCGAGACGGATGTTCACGAGTCCCCCGCCCACAATTAGCAATCCGACGGCTGATTGGGTCTGAGTGACGTGTCTCCTGTTGATTCTGGGTTCACCGCCGGAAGCAGCCAGTCGTTGTTGCTCCTCCTTCCTGGCCAAGGCGGCAAGCTCTCAGCGGGACCGCGACACCTGGCCCGCGCCCGTCATCCTGAACGTCCTGATCCGCGTCCCCAGCCATTGTTCCCGCATCCGATTGTCAGCCACAGCGTCCAGCCGCGCCGCCGCTCACCTTCGCCGGTGACTGTGCGCTCGCTGTGCAGCTGGCCCGTCCGCCAGGGCCAGCTCTTCGCGGTTCCCCGCGCAGAATTGTCGCCTCGCTCCATCTACAACCACTAGCGCGATTGAGAACAGGGCCATCGAACAGTATGGAAGGTGACCGATAGGGACGATTGGGCGAAGATACGCCACCTATTTCAGCAGGCAAGCGCTCGAAGCGGGAGATCGGTGGGCTCGTCGGTGTCTCGCGGGAAACAGTGAAGCGGTCATTGGAAAAGACCGGTCAAATGCTCGTTCACTACTCCGCCAGTCAGCCCATCGTAAGAGTGGATTTCGCCGCGCGGCGCCGGGAGCTTACCTTTCGCAGCTCTTCAACCCAGAGGACGAGCGACCCGATTACCGCGGCGGTCAGCCATTGTGCGGCAGTGAGTGCGGTGGTGTCGAACAGGCCCTGCAGTACAGGTGCGTGCACAACCGCGATCTGGAGGACGAATACGACCGCCAGCGAGATCCAGATGGCGCCGTTGGTGAGTGTGCGGGCAGAGAAAACGGTGTGGGCTTCCGAGCGCACGTTGAGGAGGTTGAAGACCTGGAAGAACACGAAGGTGGTGAAAGCCAGAGTGGTGATGCCCTCGGAGTCGATGTCGGGGAACCACGTGGAGGCAAGTAGCAACACCGCGAGGGTGCCGGCGGTCATGGTCGCAGCGGCGAGAAGAATGTGCCCCATACGGGAGCAGGTCAGCAATGATTCCTGCGCAGGGCGGGGCGGTCGGCGCATCACGTCGGGTTCGGTGCGCTCAACGCCCAAGGCCAGGGCTGGGGGGCCGTCCATGATGATGTTCACCCAGAGTATCTGCAGAGCGGTGAACGGTGCGCCTCCAGCGATGCCGAGCACACCGCAGATCAGGAACAGCATGACGAAGCCCCAGGACGTCGAGAGCTGGAAGCGGACAAACTTGAGGATATTGTCGTAGATACCGCGACCTTCACGCACGGCGGCAACAATGGTAGCGAAGTTGTCGTCCGTGAGTATCATCCGGGCCGCCCCTTTGGAGACGTCGGTTCCCGTGATGCCCATGGCGATGCCGATGTCCGCCTGCTTCAGCGCTGGAGCGTCGTTGACGCCGTCACCGGTCATTGCGACGACTTCTCCACGCCTCTGCAGCGCTTTGACGAAGCGAATCTTGTGTTCGGGGGCGACCCGCGCAAGAACCCCGAAGCCGGGGGCATGGTCGCGGAGCGCGTCATCGTCGATTTCGTCGAGATCCGAGCCTGAAGCGGCGTTTCCGGGGATGTTCAGGGACTTAGCGATTGCCGATGCGGTACGGAGGTGGTCGCCGGTGATCATATGGACGGAAATGCCGGCGCCCTGGGCGATCTTGATGGCCTCAGCGGCCTCTTGGCGGGGCGGGTCGGTGATCCCCACGACGCAGTACAGGGTCAGGTCGGTGGCCAGTTCGCGTAGTGACTCGCCGTCCTCGGGCAGAGAGGTAGCCCCTGGAGCTCCGTCCTCCAGGGTTCGCCCTGCGATCATCAGGGTGCGAAGGCCCTCATCGGCCAGTTCGTCGACTGACGCAAGGATACGGTCGCGGTCCTCCTCGGTGAGCGGGCGGGGCCCGTTTGCACCGAGCACCGAGGTAGCCCGTTTCAGTACGATCCCTGGGGCGCCCTTGACGAAGATCCGATAGTCGGCCGCAGTGGTGTCACCGATCCGGAAAGTCTGATGGTGAAACGTAGCCTGAAATTTGTATACCGAGTCGAAGGGGACTTCCTGCAGGCGCGGATGAGCCAAGCGGGCACCGTCGACGTCGAGCCCGCCTTTTTCAGCCAACACAACTAGAGCCCCGTCGGTGGGGTCCCCGACCAGCCGCCCGTCGCTCACGGAGGCGTCATTGCACAATGCCATAGACAGATACGCGTCCGGAAAACTGTCGGGAGTGGAGTGATCGGGGCTGAGGACCCGTCCGTCGGTGGAGTAGCCCCGACCTGTCACCCTGAAAGTATGCCCATCAACGAGGAGGCGATGCACGGTCATTTCGTTGAGAGTAAGAGTGCCGGTTTTGTCAGTCGCGATGTGGCTGGTGGAACCCAGTGTCTCAACCGCGGAGAGCTGTTTGATGATCGCTCCCTGCGTGGCCAGCCGATTGGCGCCCATGGCCAGCGTGAACGCCACAACCGCAGTGAGTCCTTCAGGGATTGTGGCCACAGCCAGGGATACCGCGGTCAGCAGCAAATCGGCGATGCTTTCTCCTCGCAGCAACCCGAGCACGAAGACAATGGCCACGACTACCAACGCGACGAGGGTCAGCAGTCGTGCGAGCCGGTCGATGCGGCGTTGCAAGGGGGTTTTAGACTCCCCGGTACTCGCCAACTGCTCGGCGATCGCACCCATTTCCGTCTTCATGCCCGTGTCCGTGACGATCATGGTGCCACGGCCTCGTGTAACTTCTGTGTTCATGAACACCATGCACGATCGATCGCCCAGGGGTGCGTCAAGGTCGGTCGTCGGCGCAAGGTCTTTGTCGACCGGTTGGGACTCTCCCGTCAGATTCGCCTCGGCCACCTGTAGTTGAGAGGCTTGGACCACGCGCCCGTCTGCTGGCACTGAGTCGCCCGCTTCCAAGAGAACAACGTCTCCCGGAACCAGCTCGGACCTGTCAATCTCCTCGACTTGTCCGTCCCGTCTTACCCGGGACGTAGCAACGGACATCTTCCGTAGCGCTGCGAGCGAGTTCTCCGCCCGCGCTACCTGCACGTAGTTCAGGATGGTGTTGAACACCACCACGATGAGGATGACCACCGGGGTCTCCCACTCACGGGTCACGACGGCCGAAACGATTGCCGCTAGAAGTAGCACAATGGTCATCTTGTCCGAGAGCAACTGAAGCAATTTCTTCCACGCCGGGGTGCTGGCTGCAGCAGCCAACACATTGGAGCCGTGCCTACCAGTGCGTTCGATTACCTGCCTCCTGGGCAGGCCATTAACGATGTCCACGTCGAGTGCGTCTGCGACAGCAGTAGAAGACAAGATGTACCAGGGGGAACTCATGAAAAGGTCGACCGCTTTCGCTTTGGAGCGCTGATCCTTGGGTGCTTACACGTTAGCCGCAGTGTCGGGCCGCGACAGGCAACCCCTATACAGAAAGACCGTCACCCGTCGGCACCGAGCACGTAGGCGACCCGCTTTACAGCTGCGGCAGGGACCGTCACCGACAGGAGTGACAGACGCATGCGAGACGCCGCGGTGGATCACCCGCGCCTGGCAGGATGTCGCGTTGACTGGGATCTGCAGCCGGGGGACTATTGAACCCGTCAGCCACCTGCGAAATGTCACAACGACTCGTACTGAAAACGGCTCAGGTTACAAGGCTCACGAGTTGATCGACCACTCAGCAACGACACCACCGGACCGAGGTTCTCGAGACCCTCGGTCCGGTGGTGTCCAAGCACCCGCAATACGCCGATTCGGCCGTCATCCGACGCCTGTGCGAACCAGAGCGACAGATCATCTTCCGGGTGCCCTGGGTCACCGATACCGGCAAGATCGACCTCGGCTAGCTCGTTAGCATTTTCGGCCTGTCGGCCTTCTTCATTAATCGCCATTGGGTCTCCTGATCGTTTGGTTCTAGTGGGTGAGCTGGCTAATACGCTGCGGTGAGAGGCCGAGAATCCGGGCGGTGTCTGCCTGGCTGAGACCGTCTGCGGTGAGGGCCTTAACTGCTTCGCGGTTGAGCCTGGCTGCTTCCGCGACGGCAGCCCGGGCGTCCTCTTCGTTCTTCTTCGCCAGCGTCCACAACTCGGCAGCGTGCGGCGGAATTTCTACCGTCACCTGAACCTCGATTTGGTCCTCGTCCACGTCCAGCCACACTGCGGCAATGTCGCGGGCGGCGGCGTCAATGTCTTTGACGCTGCGGGCCTGCCCGGTAGCCGTTATGCGGGTATCTCCCCCTCGGGGTGATGGTGAGGTGAGTTCGGGAATTTTGATCGTCCACCACTTGCCATCTCGGTAGGCGCGCGCCGTTAAGGTTCGCTTCGTCGTTTTTACTGTGCTCATGAGAGTGCTCTTCCTGCCTGGGTTAACTGTCGTTCTACGTCCTCTGGGAGCTTTTCGGCCCCAACGGGGTTCGCGTAGAGATCGGCTATGCGGTACTGATTGGGCTGCTCGCTCTCCCCCTCGGCGGCGGCGCTTGCACGGGCGGTCTCGGCGTAGTGGCCAAGCGCCAGCGTGAACGCGCTGAATGTGCGGTCCTCCGTGCGGTCCAACACGACGGGGAACGGCGGTAGCTGCTTCGCGGCCAATGACTTTCCTACTTCCAGCTCTGGGGCGTGTTCGGGAACGCGGCGACAATCTGCCGCACAACTCCCGCTGACAGTTCCTTGTGCCCCGGGATGGTGATTGCGCCTGTAATCCGCCAGTCTTCGCCGGCGGGCCCATTACCGACGTGCGACCACAGAGATATCCGCTTCTCGGGCTAGGCGCTCTGTCTGAGCGTGATACGCGGCGTGGCGCTCCGCTGTTCCAATGATGATCGACCAAGGCGAGCCGCCAAGCCCCGACAACATCGCCGCGTTTCGCCAGACGTATAGCCACAGGCCACACATGGCCTCGTCGACCGCGGCCGGGGACTTCAGATAGTGGTTGCAGATCGCAAACGTCGGGACACTCAACTGATCGTAAATCAGGCCGAACGCAGCCTGACTGCCCGAAGCCATGCTCCGCATCAGCTTCTGTTGATCGGATACCCCGGTCAATGGCGTCACCACACTATTCCGCTTCGAACGCCAGCATCGGATATCACTGCGCTACACAGAGGATTTCCGCTGCTGGAATGCGTCGGTTCACGGCATGCGAGGGGCAAAAGGTTGTGACCGGTCGATCTACACCCGACGCCGGTTGAGATGCTAGGCCCGCAGCACTCGCCACCGGCCCGATCCGGCCCCACTCTTGCCGTAGTAACCACACCCTTTAGAGGGACGTGACCAAGGCATATCCGAACGGTCTTCTGAATCATCTAGATTTGCCTCGACTATTCATAATTTTTCCTGCGATATCGCCCAATCGCTTGTCCGTCTTCCGCGCATGAGCGCGCAAGAGTGAGAACGCGGCGTCCATGGGCACTCCATACTGCTGAGCGAGGACCCCTTTGGCTCGTTCTATCGTCACCCGGGCGTCGAGCGCCCGGTGCAATTCTTCGTTGAGGTTGGTTGTCGCGGCTCGGACCATGGCCTCGATCGACGCAGCATCTTCATCGCTCAGTGGGCCGAGCTGCTCCGAAAATAGAATCAGTCCCCCGAGAATTTGGCCGCGGTGGCGCAGGGGGACGGCGTGAGCAGCGTGGAAACCACGGTCTTCGGCAAGGGCAGCGAAGGCGGGCCAGTCGACCCTGGAAGCGGCGATGTTTGGCACGTTCACCGTTTCACCGGTACGAAATGCCACCACGCAAGGTCCTTGCTCAGAACCCAGCTGCGCTTCCTCCACGTCACTGGTTCTCTCGCTGGTAGAGGCGACGACGTGAAGATGTTGATTGTGATCAGCGAGCAAAATGCCAGCCTCGACAGCAGACGTGAGCGAGGTGGCGCTCCGCACTAAGAGGTCAAAAGTATCGATGGCTTCGTAACCCGGCTTCGAAGTATCCGCGAGTGCGCTAACGACCTCGACTAAAACCTTTCCGTCATTGGGCATACTCATTGGCGAACGCAAGGCATGACACGGACGCTCATTCCTTTCGCCGCAATCTCAGACCAACAGGCGCACGCCCAGCGATGAGGGCATCGTGCTTGTCCGGGCGGGCCCAGCTGAAGCCCGCCAGATAGGCCACGCCGAGGCCGGATTCCTGACCCGCGCGTAACGCTGATAGCCGGATCCTTCTGCGCCATCGCGTCGGCCAGTATTCCGGTGCCTTCGGGTGAGTCGTCGTCGACGATGAGGCCGTCAACGGTGCCGGTCGTGCCCATGCCCTACTGCAGCAGTTGTTCGCCGCGTCTTGGGTTGGGTCGGCAGAAGTCGTGCTTCTGGATGCGTCCTCGATGCCTGGGTGAAGCCGACTATCAAGCATTTATGCTCCTCGG
>NZ_SOHM01000026.1 GCF_004403945.1 Cryobacterium lactosi
ACGATCAACGATGGGCTGGACATGATCGGGGACTTCCTGGTTCTCGCCCTACATCAAACGGCGGACTTGCTCTGAGCTACTGGCCTCACCCAACCCTGACACGTAGGGGGTGGCTCTTCACGTTGCCGAAGCAACGCTCAAGAGCGGGAAACCACACCGCTCACGGGGACGTAACCTAGAAGAGTGAAATGCTGGGGTGAACGCGGATCGATGTCTGACCTCCCTCGCCTTCGGTGGCACTTTTCCAAGAGAAATCGAAACACTCATTCAGGTGCAGCTTGACCCCTATTGCGGCCTGAATATGAGCAAGTGTCTGGTCATCGAAACTAATTGTGAGGGTGGATCCATACGTCAGGATTCCCAAGAGCTTGCCCCCCCATGCAGCGGCTGTGACAAGACCACAATCCCCACCGCACAGCGTCACGGAGGGGCTTGCGCGCCCCGCGCTACGCTGCGAATCATCCTCTACAGCGAGGCGGCAAGCGCTCCAATTCGGGAGCGTAACCGCGCCTGCGAAAGGCCACGCGATGAGCACACAATCTTTCTCACTCAACGGCAGGATCGCCCGAATCTCGCCCTCGTCAGCCCGCGAAAGCCGTTCTTGTTCATATAATCGCGGCATGATCGATCGACGTGCGGAGGAAACCTCTGTACTTAGACGACAAGGCCATAGAGCACGGCCGCAAAGAGTCCGCGCGATGTGCGAGCGTCCGAAAGACTCACAACTGCCCGTTCGGCAACACAAGAGTCTTGATACTCGTTGGGTCGATCGTCGCCGCTAGCATCGCCGCTTCAACGTCGTCGAGGGCGTGCACGCTGGTTACAAGCTCGCTGAGATTCACGCTGCCATTGGCCGCTAGTTCTATGGCGAGCGGCCACGTGTGCGCATAACGAAACGTTCCGGTTAAGGTGATCTCCCGGTGTTGCATCAAAGCTACAGGAAGGGAAACATCGTCCATGCCCATCCCGACGAGCACCACCTTTCCTAGTGCGCGCACGGCTCGAATCCCCGCCGCGATTGCAGCGGGAGCTCCAGAGGCATCGATGAAGACATCAACAATGGGAACGTCGGGTTCGAGATCACTTGGAGAGATTGCCGAGACCCCGGTGAATCGTTCGGCGAAAGCCCTCCTGTGTTCTTGAGGGTCCGAAATGATGACCTCTGAGGCACCGAACGCGTGAGCGACCTGCGCCGTGAGCACGCCGATCGGCCCAGCGCCGGCGATCAAGACTCGAGTTCCTGGGCCGACAGTCGCCTTGCGACAGGCATAGACAGCGACTGAGAGCGGTTCTATGAGCGCGCCCTCCGCCATCGATAAGTGATCGGGCAAAAGATATGCGAAGTCGTCTGGAATCACAGCGTATTGGGCAAATGAACCGTGTGTTGGATACGCCCCGTAAAATTCAATATCACGACACTGGTTGTAGTCGCCACCAAGGCAGTATTCGCAGCGCCGACACGGACGTTGAGGTTCGATCGATACCCGTTGTCCGACTCTAGAAGGATCCACCAACTCTCCCACTGCCACGATCACGCCGGCCGTTTCGTGCCCGAGGACAATCGGACCGGCGACAACCAAGTTGCCGATTCGACCGGCGCGATAGAAGTGTGCGTCGGAACCGCACACTCCGACAGCATCCACACGCACGAGCACATCCTTCGAACCGACCGTTGGGACAGCGACCTCCTGCACTTCGACCTGCTTCGGGCCGGTGAGGACGCTGGCCTGCATCATTTGCGGAATCGCGTTGATGGTCGTTGACGTCATGACTTCTCCATTCGTTGTAAACATCCAGAGAATAGGGGCAACGCGATCAGGTATGGTGAAGGGGCGCTCGTATGAGCGCCGAGCTACACCAGGAGCTCCTGCGCTGTAAATGCGTCAGTGATCAGCGTGTTGACCATTCCTGACAGCAATGCCGCACGAATCGCGGTGGTCTTGCCTGTCCCCCCTGCGACGGCGATAACATTCCGTGCTTGCGCTAGTTGGGCGGCTGTAACTGCGATTGCGACCGGAGCCAGTTGTTCGGATAAGCGGCCGTCTTCATGTATGAGCGTCGCCCCGACCTCGCCATGGATGCCTTCGCCAAGGAGGCGTGTGCGGAAGTCCTCGTCCACCATGTTGTCGAAAAGTTGCGACTGCGGAGGATCCCAGCTGCCGATCGTAACGAACGCGACGTCCAGGTCATCAATTCGGGAGAGCGTCCTTCGGATCGCGGGCTGGCGCCGGATCCCTTCCGCAACCGACGCCTCAGAAACCGTGAGAGGAGAGTACAAAAAGTGCGCCCTACCCCTAGAAACGGCTGCAAGCCGTGCGACGACCCCCATCCCCGACTCGATATTGGGATTCGCCACCCCGGTCAGTTGGACGACGTCGCAATAGGGAAGCTCAGTCACGTACTTATCGAGCTGGCGGAGAGTTCGACCCGGCGTGATCCCGAGCACATCGCCTTCGCGGATCACTTCGGTGAGAAATGACGCCGCAACTGGAGCTAGCGCCTGGCGAACCTCACCAGCATCCCGTGTCCCTGAGTGAACCACCGCAGCATGTTGCAGCCCGAAGCGCTCCCTCAACTGAGTTGAGATTTCAAAATCAACGCCGATTGGAAGATCGACCGATATTCGGACGCAACCGCCGTTGTAGGCTTCGTCGATAAGGCGTGCTACACGGAAGCGGGAACTTCTAATCTCTTTCGCGATCTCGACCTTCGACTTGCGATCGATCAAGTACCGTTTAGCGACGTAGGCCGCTTCGCTTTGCCTAGAAATACCCATTACCGGAACTCCTCGCTCATCTGAGCGCAGTCTAGTGAGCATGTTCGGATGTCGCTACCATCGAACTCCCCCGGGGCCACAGACTTCCACCCCCACCCGGCCTGTCCCACCGAGAGCAGACATCAAAGGGTCCTATCGGTGCCCAGGCACAGTACAGACCGACAATCCCGGCTGGCGCGTACAGCCAGGTAGGTGTCACCTGGCTATCGGACAGGGATATTGCCGTCCGAGACGTGGCTGGTTAATTGTCTGCCCTCCCCTCAGACCCCTATTTCTCCGCGATCGCGTGAAGGAACTTGACGGGTGACCGCTTCGCGTCGAAGACATGCAGCGTCCCTTACCGCTTTGCGACCGAGGAACGCTAGTCTTTTAGCTGCCTAGCCCCGTCGATGAAAATTGGGCATATGTCCCCCATGGTGTCTATGTTTTCCAAACAAACAGGGCTAGTCGTAGGCCAAAGTCATTCTATGCAAAGGAGCACAATGCGAAATCTTGATCTAAGTTCTGGCTGGTCCGTCCTGCAAGACGTCCACAACAGTGGCGAATTTTTCGAAATCTACAACGTTGCACAATTCGACGCAACGCATGCCGGCTCGGGAATTTCAGAATGGGAACCTCTCGAAAAGCTGCAGCACCTGCAGGTCGCATTGGACCCAAATCCGTACTGGGGACGGTCGCTCCGTCATTTCAACACGGCCCCGTGGTTCTACCGACTGGAATTTGATCTGGACGAAGCTGCCGTCCCCAACGCAGAACTCCGTTTTAGCAACGTGGACTATTTCGGACGCGTTTGGTTGAACGGCGCCTTGCTCGGCGATCACGAAGGCTACGGGACCCCGTTTTCATTCGACGTTGTCGACCTACTGACGCCGGGGCGAAACGTGCTTGTCGTGAAAGTCTGGTCACCTTGGGACTCTTCCTATGCCGACGGCTCTCCGGAAATGCGAACTTTGCGCATCAACCGAGACATGGCGAAAGGGACCTATGAGCACGATGACACGCTCATACCTCGGGATGTGAATCCTGTCGGAATCTACGGATCCGTCTCGCTGATCGTTCACGACGAGCGTCAGTATCTAGCCGATACGCGCGTGACAGCTCGACTCGACGGTGCTAATGGTGTTGTAACGATTGCCGGCAACGTGATGGGCGAAAACACAGAGGCGCAGCTGACTCTGCGAGTGCGAGACATGATCACTGGCGCCATCGTTACCGAGCAAAACCGATCCGTTTCTGGTCACTTCGAATCCGAAGTTGTTGTGGCGCAGCCGCGTCTTTGGTCGACCTGGGACCACGGGGATCAAGGTCGTTACTTTGTAGAAGCTGCGATCGGCGATACCTTCAGCGACTTGGGGCGCGTGGCGTTTCGAACTGTCTCACTGAAACGAACACCCCTCGAGACTTCGTACCGGATCAACGACGTACCTTTTTATGTACGCGGCACGTCCTACTTGCCAGACGCATATCTTTCAACGATGACTCGTGAACGGTATTTACGCGACTTGCGATCAATGAAGAACGCAGGGTTCAATACGGTTCGCGTTCATGTGCATATCGAGCTTCCGGAGTTTTACGATCTCTGCGACGAACTTGGCCTGGCGGTCATCCAGGACACCGATTACAACTGGAATCATCCGACCGACAAGACTTGGCGAGAGCGGTTTATTCAAGTCGCCCACGAGATGGTTCTGATGTTGGAAACGCACCCCTGCATCATCACCTGGGTTGCTTTGAACGAGCCAGGGAATTCCGCGCCTACGGATGAAGCCCGCGACGCAGCAATGTCTGTCAGTCCTGGGCCTCAGATCATTGAGGCTCTCAAGACCTGGGATCCAACGCGGCCTGTGATCAAAGGATCCTGGTGCGTTGATGATCTTGAAAGCGGCGATAGCCACAACTACACGGGCTCGCTCTGGGCCCCAGATGTCAGCTTCACCGAGATCGACGGCACCACGGAAAAATTCAACACAGAGTTTGGTTTTGATGCGCCGTCGTCGTTTGCCGAGCTCACGAAGTACCCGGACATTGCAAAGCGTCTCTCAACGATCTCTGCGGACATCCCTGAGCTTCAGGAGTATCAGTACACGCTCACGAAGTACTACATCGATCACTATCGAGCACAAAAGGATAATCCGAACTCAGGCTATGTCCAGTTCATGTTCATCGATGTGGCACCGCAAAGTTTCTATGGAGTTGTCAGTCACGCTGGCCTTCCCAAACGCGGGTACGACGCTCTATTCGAGTCGAATCAGCCAGTTTCGGTATTTCTGCGGCGCACCGCAAATGAGGTGTCAGATGTCCTCCTCGCGAATGACCATCCATGGTCTCTAGGGCAGATGACAGTCGAGTGGACGGTTACCAATGCCGAAGGAGCGACTTTGTCGTACGGCACTGAGCTGGTGGACGTGGGAGCCAACTCCCTAGAGACGATCGCATCATTAGGCATTAAAAGAGACCGCTATGTCGGCCCGATTACCATCGTCATCGTAGGTGCAGATCAGGAGGGACGAGTGATTTCGCGAAGTATTTACAACGATGTCTTCAACCATCCTCGTCACCCTAAAGGCCACCCGGACCGCATGAGCCATGAGCTCGGAGTCCGACTTTATGGCGCCACTTCGTAGGAGCGCCAGTGCTCAAGCGAAATTCGCCGATGGTCACGCGCACAACGCGATCCCGTCATCATCATTGCAACGTTGTTATTTTCGAGACGTACGCATGTACCGCCACCAAAACGCCAGAAGATTCATCTGAAAGGACCCTTACTCATGACTTCCGCCCGCCTCGTTATTGACCCACGCTTTCCAGTGGGAAACGTCGATCGACGTCTGTTCGGCTCATTCGTCGAGCATCTCGGCCGCTGCGTGTATGACGGTATCTACGAACCAGGACACCCGGCATCGGATGAGAACGGGTTCCGTCAAGACGTACTTGAGCTCGTGCGAGAGCTCGGCGTGAGCATGGTTCGATACCCCGGAGGTAACTTCGTCAGTGGATACAAGTGGGAAGAAGCCATAGGGCCGAAAGCAGACCGTCCGCGCCGACTTGACATGGCCTGGCACTCAGTCGAGACGAATGAAGTCGGACTAGACGAATTCGCAAGATGGGCGAAACTTGCGGAAGTCGAGACGATGTACGCAGTGAACCTCGGAACTCGCGGCATCGAAGACGCACTCGCTGTCCTGGAATACGCCAATGTCGAATCCGGTACCACTTTGTCCCAGCAGCGGATCGACAACGGCACGGAAAAACCTCACGACATTAGAATGTGGTGCCTCGGGAACGAAATGGACGGTCCGTGGCAGTTGGGGTTCTCCACAGCTGAGGAGTACGGGTCCAAAGCAGCTCAGGTCGCAAAAGCCATGCTGCAGCTCGATTCGACTTTACAGTTGGTCGTCTGCGGCAGCTCCAGTGCGCACATGCCAACATTCGGCGCTTGGGAACAAACGGTTCTTCGGAAGACGTATGCCGACGTAACGCATATTTCCTGCCACGCCTACTACGAGGAAACAGATGGCGACACTGGCAGTTTCCTCGCATCAGCAGTCGATATGGACTTCTTCATTGATTCGATAGTCGCCACGGCCGACGCGATCGGCGCCGAGCTGCACAACGCAAAAAGGATTGAGATCTCATTTGACGAGTGGAACGTTTGGTACCAGTCCCGCTACCAGAACGAGGATCGAATCACTGCAGCGCAGGACTGGCCATACGCTCCACGTCTGCTCGAGGACATCTATTCGGTTTTGGACGCCGTCGTTTTTGGCAACCTGATGATTTCGCTGCTGAAACACGCCGACCGTGTGACCTCCGCCAGCCTCGCGCAACTCGTCAATGTGATCGCCCCGATCATGACCGAGCCAGGCGGAGCAGCGTGGCGACAGACCACGTTCTTCCCCTTCGCGACGACAGCCCGCCTCGCCAAGGGTCGCTCCTTGCAGACTATCGTGACAAGCGACCGGTACAACACGCAGCGGTTCGGTGACGTGGACTTCCTAGACTCAGCAGCAACTTGGGATGCAGCGACCGGAGAAGGCGCTATCTTCCTGGTGAACCGTCACCAAACGGAGACGATGACATTGAGCGTCGATATGACTGGTTTCGGACCAGTACAAATCTCCGAGGCGTTGACTCTTTCAGATGATGACATTCGCGCCGTGAATGACCTTGCTAATCAGACCCGAGTGTCGCTCAAACCCAACGAATCTGTCTCCATGGCGGAAGGAACGCTCCTTATCGAGCTTCCTCCAGTCAGCTGGAGCGCGATCAGCTTCGAAGGCAAGAACGCGTAATTGCTGATTCTGCGGTCGATCGCCGGCAGCCTGCCCTCTTGGACTGACGGCGATCGAAGGGACGTGAGTACACCCGGAATTGAACGGCCGAGTGATTCGCGGAGATCGGACAGACGTTGAGCCCGCTCCCGATCGTCGCCCTTCAGACTGGGTCGACCACCCGGGGATTCACGAGCTCGGCACCGCATATTCGCGCCCGCGCCGTCGATCACCTCCGGTGCCAGGGCGCGGGCGTGGGCGTGGGCGTGGGGCATCCTCAGCTGCCGCACGGGAACCAGGCGCGAGTCGCTGCCGCCGAAGAAGGCGAACATCGACGCATGTGCGTAAAGCCACGACTCCTGCCGCATATTCAGGCTCGTTTCCACGAACGCATATCGGCTGAAGGGCCGGCAGGCGACGACCATCGAGATCTCACCTGTGGTCGGATCCAGCAGCTGCATCGTGGGCCTGGACCAGTCGACCTCGATGCTGCGGCCAGCCTTGTGACCAGCACGGGACGACGCCCCAGTCACGGCGGCATCCTCGCCGCAGCATCGCGGACCGCCTGAATGCTGTGCCGGGATATCCGGTGAGCGGACTCGATCGCTCGTCGCCACAGGCTTGATTACGTAGCTGCAACACCAGATTCGCTTTGACACTCCGTACCATTGCCGGTACTCCTTCCACCACGTGGCCCTCACATGGTGGAAGGAGCTTTCAGGTGGTGCTCAACCACATCAATCGCGCTACCGGGCTATGGCGCTCACCCGCACCACAGGTGGAGCCCACAGAAGCCGATTTTCACGAACGAGCTGGTCTCCGTGGCCGTGCGCGCGGTAGGGCGAGAACCGCCTGTTAACGCCGACCGAAAACAGGACCATTAACGCCGATTGAAAACAGGACCACCGACCAGTATGGAAGGTGATCAATATGGACGATTGGGCGAAGATACGCCAACTGTTTGCAACGGGCGAGC
>NZ_SOHM01000050.1 GCF_004403945.1 Cryobacterium lactosi
CCGCCCCACCCACCCCCGGGCACGCAGCGCGCCCGCCACCACGTTCTGGGCCATGTCCGCCGATGAGGTCGCCGCACTGTTCCCGGCCCTTGAGGCCACCGACCGCCCACTCAGCCAGGCCAGGGGCCGGTCCCGGCTCCGCGCCTGGGTCGGCATCACACTGCGCCAGCTGTCCAGCCCGATCACGATGATCCTGCTCGTGGCGGCCCTCATCGCCACGGCGACAGGCGACACCGTCGACGGGGGTGTGATCCTGCTCATCGTCGTGCTCAGCGCCGCCCTCGGCGCCTGGCAGGAGGGCCGGGCCGCGGACGCCGTTGCGAGCCTTCTGGCCAGTGTCGCCGTCACGGTCCGGGTGCAGCAGGGCGACACCGTGGTGGACCTGCCCACCGATGCCGTGCGTCCCGGCGACCGGATCGTGCTGGACGCCGGCGACCTCGTGCCGGCCGATTGCCGGTTGGTCGAAACCGACGATCTGCAGGTGGACGAGTCCTCCCTCACGGGCGAATCCTTTCCGGTGCCGAAGGTGGCGGGCGAACCGTTGCCCGCCGACACCCCGCTTGCGCAGCGCAGCAACACCCTGTTCAACGGCACCAGCGTGGTCAGCGGCAAGGCCGTCGCCATCGCGGTGCTGGTCGGCGCAGACAGCACCTTCGGGCACATCTCCACCGCCCTGGAGAAGCGGGCCAAGCCCACCAGCTTCGAGACCGGAATCCGCCAGTTCGGCCTGCTGCTGTTGCGGGTGATGGTCGTGATGGTCGTCGCGATCCTGGTGATCACCCTGGTGCTCGGCCGGCCGTTGATCGACTCGCTGTTGTTCGCCCTGGCGCTGGCGGTGGGCATCACCCCGCAGATGCTGCCCGTGGTGGTGTCGGTGAGCCTGGCCGCCGGCGCTCGACGGATGGCCCGTCGCGACGTCATCGTCAAGCGGCTCGACGTGATCGAAGACCTCGGCGCCATGAGCGTTCTCTGCACCGACAAGACCGGCACCATCACCGCCGGCAGCGTGCGTGTCGACCGGGCCACCGACGCCGCCGGGCGGCCCAGCGAGCGGGTGCTCGACCTCGCAGCGCTCAATGCCGGTCTGCAGACCGGCTACGCCAACCCGCTCGACCTGGCCGTGCTCGCCCGCCGGACACCGCCGACCGGCGCGGTGCTGTTGGACGAGGTGCCATACGACTTCACCCGCAAGCGCCTGAGCGTGGTGGCCACCGTCGACGGGCAGCGCACCATGATCACCAAGGGGGCGTTCGAGGGCCTGCTCGCCTGCTGCAGCCAGGTGGAAGTCGACGGCGCCGTGCTCTCGATCGAGCCGCGGCGGGCGGAGATCACGGAGCGGTTCCGCCGTTTCAGTGCCGAGGGCTTCCGGGTGATCGGCCTGGCCGCCGCCCCGATCTCGTCGGAGCGACCGCTCACGGTCGCCGATGAACAAGGCCTCATCTTCATCGGGTTTCTCGCCCTGCTCGACCCGGTCAAAACGGATGCCCGCGCCTCGCTGGCCGAGCTGGCCCGGCTCGGCATACGCACCAAGATCCTCACCGGCGACAACCGCTACGTGGCCGCAGCCCTGGCGCCGCAGCTGGGTATCGAGGCCGGCCGGGTCGCGGTGGGCGCCGACCTGACCGGGCTCGGCCGGGCGCAGGTGCACGAGTTAGTCTCACGCACCAGCATCTTCGCGGAGGTCGAACCGAGTCAGAAGCAGGTCATCGTGACGGCGCTGCGTGATGCGGGTGAGACGGTGGGCTTCCTCGGCGACGGCATCAATGACGCCACCGCCCTGCACGGGGCGGATGGGGGCATCTCGGTGGACACCGCGGCCAGCGTGGCCAAGAAGGCCGCCGCGGTGGTGCTGCTCACCAAGGAACTCGCGGTGGTCGCCACCGGGGTGCGGCTGGGCAGGCACACCTTCGCGAACACGCTCAAGTACGTGCGAGTGGCCTCCAGCGCCAACTTCGGCAACATCCTCAGCATGGTCGTCGCCGCCGCGACGCTGCCGTTTCTGCCGATGCTGCCCGGTCAGATCCTGCTGCTGAACTTCCTAGCCGACATCCCCAACACCCTGGTCTCACGCGACAACGTCGACCCCGAGCGGGTGGAGCGGGCCGGGGTCTGGGACATGCGCCGGGTGACCCGGTTCATGATCGCGTTCGGCCTGCTCAGCACAGTGTTCGACCTGGCCACCTTCGCATTGATGCGCTGGGTGTTCCACACCGACGCCGCCACCTTCCGCACGGGTTGGTTCATCGAGTCCGGGCTCACCCAGTTTGTGGCGATGATGACCCTGCGCACCAGCCGGCCGGCGTGGCGCAGCCGGCCGGACACCGTGTTCTTCTGGGTGAGCCTGGGTGTGGCCGCGGCCACGGTGACGCTCACTTTTACTCCGTTGGGCGCGCTGGCGGCGTTCGTGGCCGTGCCGCCGGCCCTGCTGCTGGCCCTGTTCGCGATGGTGGTCGGCTATGGGCTGTCGAACGAGGTGCTCAAACGGTTCGTGCGGTTCTGAGCGTGGATGCGCATCTTGGCGGTGCAGTCGGAGCGGCGGGGCGTGGAACTAGTCGACGACCTTGAGGTCTTTCCAGAACGCGACGTAACCGCTGTAGTCCTGACCGACCCTGTCGAACGAGCTCGGGGTGGGAGTGGGGTAGCTGAACGCCCCGTCGACCGTCGTCGACACACCATCGGTGACGGTGAAGTACTGGCACTCGCCCTTCCAGGAGCAGGTGTAGGCCGTGTCGGTGGGCGACAGGAACTCGTTCTTGACGCTCGACGGCGGGAAATACCAGTTGCCCTCGATCTTGATGAGTTCGTTCTCGGGTGCTTCGGCCACGATCGTGCCGTTGAGTACTGCCTTCATGCGGGCTCCTTAAACGGTGGTGCAGACGGGTGGGGCGGATGGGCGGGGCCGCGCAGTCTCGCGCGTGACGGATGCAACGCCGGCCGGCGCGGCCGCATTCCCGGCCGCCGGGTACCCGAGACCCGGACCTGGCACCACCTGGACCCGGCGCGAAATCGCCGCCGCCGCCCGCCGCCGGCCCGCCGCCGGGCCGCCGCCGCCCGCTGACCCCCTCAGCCGCCGCATCCACGTGTTGCCACATCCACGAACCCAGGCGGGGACACACCACGATCCCCGCCGCGGCAGCCGCGGTGGGGATCGTGGTCTAGCCGGCACCCGGCAACGTGTGCCGTCCGGTGTTACCCGATCGGACGGGGATCCGGGGTGGCCGGAACATCCGCCACCTGGTTCGCTGGGATGTCGGCGTATTCGCCCAGCCCGTCGGTACCGTAGCTGCGGTCGACGAGCACGTCAGCCCCAGTGATGTTCACTCTCACGGTCGGGGACAGTGTTCCGCCGCGACGGAAGTCGTCCGAGGTGCCGATGCTGTCGATGAACGACTGGACCAAACCGTCGGGCATGACGTAGTGCGAGTACGCCTGGAACTGCCCTGGGTGCTGGTTGAAGTCAGGAGCGAACGGGAATCCGGCGGCGTAGTTGAGGTTGGACGGGCTGCCCAAGGCAAGGCCCGAACCCCGGTTGACCGGCTGGAAGTCGCTTCGGACGCCGTCGCCGACGAAGCCGTAGACACCTTCAGGTCCGTCGATGCCCGGCGCGAACGTCGAACGGTGACTGATTGTGAAGATGTAGTACTTGCCGTCCTTCTGGTAGATCTGAGGACGTTCCGTCTGATCGGTCACGCAGTTGGCTGACAGGATCGGTGGCAGGAAGTGCCACTGGGTCAGAGCCTTGTTGTCCGCGACCGCAAGGCCGACATTGCCCATCCGCAGGTTTGCGTCAGACGCAATCTCCGGCGGGCCACCCGGAACTCCCTCCCCGACCGGCACTTCACGTTGCGGATCGGCGGGATCGTAGCCGAGGTCCTCTGCCGTGCACTCGACCGCCTCGCGTTCTCCTGCAGTGTTGCCCTCGAAGACCATGAAGGTCTTGCCGGGGTGAGCAGGATCCTCAAAGGTGAACGGGTCACGGAAGTTCACGGACGAGTTCTGGTCCTTGGTCTGGTACAGGGTGCCGTCTGGAACCAGCAGCTCATGCTGGTCGCGGAAACCGGTGAGCCACACTCCGGTGTCATCGGCGAAGATTCGACCCTCGGTCTGCACGATGCGAGGATCAGCCGGTTTCACGTCCTGGCCGGCCGCGTCGCGGTAGAAGGCAACCGCCGTGTAGAAGGTGCGCAGCTTATTGCCGGCGAAGATCCGGGTCGAACCGGACCACTCCGTCTGATGGCTGAACGACTGGTCCTCGTAGATTGCTCCGGAGGCGCCTTCAGGGAAGACGAGACCGCCGTAGGTCCAGCCGCCGTCCTCCGGCCTCTGCTCGGTCGGAATATCCGCCTTGCGGAAGAAGAAGCCGAGCTTGGCGTACGTGTGTCGCTCGTCGAATCCCAGATTGCGATCGGCGACCAGCGAGAAAATCACCTCCCAGCCCTTGAAACTGAGCTGATCGGCTTGACCGTTGGTCAGGGTCCAGGTGTCCCAGACCCACACCTGCCCGCCGCTCATGTCGGGGAAGCTCTGCGGGATGGTCGGCATGGTGTATTCCTCGGGCATTGAGTTCTCCCGCGGTGCTGCACTGGGGTCACTCATTGCCTTCAACTGCCGCGCATCAGCGCGCGTCCAGCGTGAGGTGTAGTCCGCGTCAGGCTCATAGGCCTGTTGGCTATGCGGTGTGGGATTGGGAAAGCCCGGGTTGACGGGAACGAAGTCCGCCGCCTGGGCAGGAAGTGCGCCTATGGCCAATGTGCCCGCGATGAGCATGGTGGCAGAGAGCAGGCCTATGGCCGCTCGCCGCGCTGGCCGGTGTTGATTTTTCACGATGTCCGCTTTCGATCAAAAAGTTGGATGATCGACCGCTCAATGACGCTTACCCCAGGGCCAACCATCTGCCTTCAGCCGCGAAAGAGCAAGCATTTCTGAGAAAAAGTCAAGTTTCTTTCGCGGAATTGTGCACAATTCAAAGAAGATTCAAGGCTCTTTTTTGGGCAACTCACAGAACGTTTGGGCTGACCATGCGGTCGATACGACGCATCCTGCCGCGTCAGGTTCTCGCCGTGACGGGGTGGCGCTCTTGACGGTGGTTCTGGCACAGGCGTAGCCTCCTCCCAGATCTCTCAGGTGGCGTCTCTCCCCAGAAGCACCATCCATCGCGGTCGTCCCCCGACGACCCAACACCTGGAGAATCATGGATACCAAAACATCACGGCGGGCGGGCACCCTACGACGGGGCCTTACCGCTGGCGTGGCCACCGTTGCCGCCATCTTGCTCGCGGCCTCGCCCGCTCTCGCCGCCCCGCGCGTGTCAGTGTCGACACTGCGCGAGGTCTCCGCAGCGCAATTGGCGGATTCGCTCGCGGGCCGCGGACTGAAAGTGCAGGACGCCACGTTCTCGGGCACCGCTGTGCAAGCCGGCCTGTACAAGGCTCCGGTGCTCGAAAAGAAGAATTCGACCGGTGTCGCGCTCTCGACAGGGAGCCTCATCGACGCGGATCCACAGTCGGATGCCGACGTCGACTTCACCAAATCCTCACTGCTCGGGCCCAATACGAGACTGACGACAACGGGCGACTTCGGCGGAGCTGGCGATGCCGACCTCACTGCGCAGGCGGGAGTCTCCAGCTACGACGCGGCCGTGCTCACTTTCACCGTGAAGCCCAAGCACAAGCATCTCTACCTCGAATACGGATTCGGCAGCGAAGAGTATGCAAACTGGACCGCACAGGGGTACAACGATGCGCTCGGCATCTGGGTGAACGGCCAGCTGTGTTCCACCGTTCCCGGTACCTCGGAACCCGCCGGAGTCAGCACCATCAATCCGACCGCCCACCCTGAGCTCTACGTGCCCAACTTCACCGACCGCACGCCGGGCACCCAGCCCACGGAAATGAACGGATTCACCAAACCGCTCCAGTGCCACGCAGACGTCACGCCCGGCACCCCGGTCACGGTGAAAATCGCTGTCGCCGACACCCTGGACGGCCAACTCGACACGACTCTGCTCCTCGCGGCAAAGTCGCTCTACTCCAGCCCTTCACGTCCCTGACGAAATGGAGAGCTCGCCGGCCACAGCCGGGACCCCGATTGGGCAGAACGATGGGAAGAAGCGGCGTGGACGCCTCATCGTCATCGCCTCCGTGGTGGTCCTCGTGGTAGCCGGCGCCCTCACGTGGGCACTGCTGGCGCGGCCAAGCGCTCAGCCACCCGTAACGTCGTCCCAGGCGCCAGCGCCGACGCCTCAGCCGACCGATGCCCGGCAGTTCGAGCGGCCGGCTGACTGGTCCGATTACCGCCCGGCGTTCCACCTCACGCCCGCGCAGAACTGGATGAACGATCCGCAACGACCATTCCTCCTCGACGGCGTGTGGCACTACTACTACCTCTACAACGCCGACTACCCCAACGGGAACGGCACCGAGTGGTACCACGTCACATCCACCGACCTCGTGCACTGGAAAGACGAGGGGGTGGCGATCGAGAAATACGGCAACGGCCTCGGTGACATCGAGACCGGAAGCACTGTCATCGACGTCGACAACACCGCCGGTTTCGGCGCCGGTGCGGTCATCGCGATCATGACTCAACAGGCCGACGGCATCCAGCGCCAGTCCCTGTTCTATTCGACGGACGACGGGTACACGTTCACCTCGTACGAGGCGAATCCCGTGATGGAAAACCCCGGGACGACAGACTTCCGCGACCCGAAGGTCATCTGGGATGCCGCCAACCAGGGCTGGGTCATGGTGCTCGCCGAGGGAGCCAAGGTCGGCTTCTACACCTCGCCGGATCTCACCGAGTGGACCTACGTGTCGAGTTTCGAACGGGACGACCTGGGCACCTTGGAATGCCCCGACCTGTTCCAGATGTCCGTGGACGGGGATCCGGCGAACACCCGCTGGGTGCTGGCCGCCAGCGCCCACGGCTCGAAATACGACAAAACAACCGGCTTGGCCTACTGGACGGGAGACTGGAACGGCACATCGTTCACTCCCGACAGCGAGGCTCCGCGCTGGCTGGATGACGGGGCGGACTTCTATGCCGCGGTGACCTGGGACGACCCCCGCGACAGCGCCGAGGAGAGACTGGCCAGCCGCTACGCGATCGGCTGGCTGAACAACTGGGGGTATGCCGGCGACCTGCCCACGACCGACTGGAACGGCGGGATGTTCTCGGCCGTGCGCAGCATCCGGCTGGCCGACCTCGACGGTGCCGCGACCCTCGTTTCGCAACCGGTGGATGCCCTCACCGGACTCGGCGGGGAGGCGACGACCGCAGAGACGATCGTGCTGCCACCCGGCGACTCGGATGCCCTACCGCAGCCCGAGACCGGGTCCTATCGCCTTCAGGTGACCCTGTCGCCCGACGAGGCCGGCCCGGCGCGGGAAGTGCGGGTGAAGGTCAAGGACGGCGGCGGCCATTTCGTCACCGTCGGGTATGACTTCGCGCTGCAACAGGTGTTCATCGCCCGCGATGCCGATGCGGCCGCAGCCACCATGCCGGAGCTGTACCGGGCGGTCCGCCGGGCGTCGAGCCCGTTGCGGGATGGCGCCGTGGACCTCGACATCTTCGTCGACTATGCCTCGGTGGAGGTATTCGCCGATGGGGGTCGGCAGACCCTCAGTTCGTTGGCATTCGGGGAGCCGGGCGCCAACGGTATCCGCGTTGAATCCGTTGACGGCAGCACGGTCGTCAGGTCACTGACCCTGACACCCTTGGCCGTCGCGGCCCCAGAGCGCCAATAGCTCGCCTCAGGCGGGGAAGTTGAAGTCGGTGACGACGGCCACGGCGGCATCCGTGGCCGGGGCCAGTGCGGAGGCGACGGCCGCGGCCTGGCCGGCCTCGGCAAGGGCCTGGCCGGTCTCGGAAGCCTTGACCAGGTGCTTCACGGCCCGCCGGAGACCCACATAACTCGCGGCCGCGGCGGCGGCTTCCGGCGAGCAGTGGTCGATGCCGAGCGCGGCGAGGGCGTCGATCAAGGCGCCGGCCACGAGCTGGTCCTCCATCGCGAAACGGATGCTGCCGTCGGCACGGCTCTCCCCCACCGCGACGACGGCCACGGAGAACCTGTCGCCCTTCTCGGCCTGGCGGGCGAGCGCCCAGTCGGCCACGAGGGCGCTGGTGCCGAGGTCGGCGACGATCACGGTGTGGGCGGCGAGGGTGGTGGGGAAGCCGCGCGCGGCATCCACCGCCGGCAGGGCGTCGGCGAGCACGATCACATCGGCATCGGAGGCGAGGGCTTGGAAACCGGCGAGGCCCCAGTCGAATCGGACCTGGTACTTGATCTGGGGCTGGGCGTCGCTCACCCGTTCAGAATACCGGCGGCGGCTCGGGTCCGGCCAGATTTCTCGTCACGAAAGGACACCGCGGGCCCGGTCCCGAGCGGGCCCGCCCTTCGAGATGCCCTCCTGCGGACGAGTTGCTCCTTCACAGCGGGGCAACTCGTCCGCAGGTGGGCACCTCGGTGCCGCGGAGCGTCAGGGGGCGTCGTAGTGGGCGAGGGCGTCCGCGTCGGTGGCGTGGGTCATCGCCCGGCGGGCCGCGTCGAGCGCGGTGACCGGGTCGGCCTCGACCTCGGCCAGGGTCAGCTGGCGTTCGGCTTCGGCCAAACGGGTGCGGGCGTCGGCGCCCACGCGGCCCCGGTTGGCGGTGATGAAGTCGCGGGTGATGCCGATCTGGCTGCGGGCGGCAAGGCGGGCGCCCACGAAGGCCTCCCGGGCATTGTCGAGCCGCAACTGCCGGTTGCGGGCCTCGGAGCGGGTGACGTCGAGTCCGTCGAGAGCCTCGCGCAACCGGGCGAGGTCTGCGGCCGGATCGCTCACCCGGCCGGGGCGGCGCAACTCGGCCACGACGGTGTCGGCGTCGGCGATGACCCGGTTGAGCTCCGTGCTGGTCTCGGACTCCTCGTGGCGATCACGCAGGGCACGCGCCTCGGCCAGTTCGGTCTCGGCGCCGGCGAGGGCGGTGCCGAGGCTGGCGAAGGCCACGTGCAGCTGGTCTTCGCCGGTTTCGATGGCGTCCAGCAGGGTGGTTGCCGTGAAGAGGCCATGCTCAGCAGCGCTGACCTGGTCGCCGACGGGCTCGGTGGCGCCGGCGGCAAGGCGGGCGTCGGCGGCATCCGCGGCCCGGCGGCCCTCGTCGATGGCGGCGCGGGCCCGCTGAACATTGCCGCTGATCGCGGCCAACGCGGACGCGGAATACGTGGTGGCGAGGCGGTCGAGGGTGGCGGCACCGCCGGCGAGCCGGTCGGTGGCCCGGTCGAGGCGGCGGCGCAGCTGCTCGAGTTGCAGCGGGGCGTTCTGCTCGACGACCCGCTTGGTGTCGAACTCGCGGGTCTGGGCGTTCAGCCGGTTGGTGGCCTCGTCGGCGAGCCGGGTGATCTGTTCGGTCCACTGCCGGGTCTGCGTGTCGGTGTCCGGCACGCCGTCGTCGAGTTTCTGCTTCAGCGCGAACGCCTCGCGCAGCTGGCGTTTGGAGACGTCGAGGGCGGCGGCGAAATCGGCGGTGGCCCGCTCTCCGAACTGCGCGATGGCGAAACCGAGCTCGTCGGTGGCGGCCTCGATGAGGTCGTCCGCCCGCACCAGGCTGATCGCCGCGGTGCGCGCCCGCTCGGCGATCTCGGCGTTCTCTGCCGCGCGGATGCCGCGGGCCTTGCGCCGGGACGCGGACACGGCGAGCGCGATGGCAGCCACGACCACGCCGAGGACGATGACGGACGGGAGCCACCACAAAGCATCTGTCATGGGGCCATCCTATTGAGCGAAGCTGGTGGAATGGCTGATGAAGGGCCGGTCTCAGGCGCGTTTCGGGATCGGCTCGCTGGGTCTCGACAGGCTCGACCGGCGGACGGGGTGCGGGTGCGGGTGTGGGTGGCTAGCGGCGGCGGTCGTCGGCGCTGGGCCGGCGCATCTGCGCGCGGATCAGGTCGAAGTCGTGCCGGCTGATCTCCAGGAGGCCGCGGCGCAGCTGGCGGCCCCAGTTGGGGTCGTCGCGGGTGAGGTCGAGCACCTTCAGCAGCGGCCGGATCGACGCGGGCTCGGCATCCGGGTCGTAGGCCACCTTGCGCCGCCATGGCCGGTACTCGCTGCCTGAGTCGCCGACCTGCACCACCACGTTGTCGCTGACGTAGCCGATCGCGGTGAACTGGCGCAGCCGCTCCCCCTCGAACTCGGTCTTGGGCGAGTAGTACACCAACCCGTCGGACTCGTTCATGCTCTCGAGAATGTCGCGGGCGGCGAAGTTCATCTGGGCCAGGCCCATGGCCACGCTCCGCAGCACATACTCCTGCTGAACCACCCCGAGCCAGTACCGAATCGCCACGTACTAGTTGTACTGCATCACGCCGAGCGCACAGACTGAGGGCATGCGCGTACTGCTGAAAGAGATTCTCGACTGCACCCCGGATGCCGCCTGGCGGGCCCTGGCCAGCCCAGCGGTGTTCCGCGAGGTGAGTGCCCCGCTGATGAGCGTCTCGTCGCTGGAGGCGGACGGTTTCCCCACCCGCTGGTCGCCCGGTGAGCATCCGGTGGCCATGAGCGGGCTGGGCCTGGTTCCGCTGGGCGAACAGATGATCCGGCTCGAGATGCGCACCACCAAGAACGGCGTGCGCATCGTGCACGACACCGGCAACGGCGTCTCCGGTGCGATGAAAGCGGTCACCCACTGGGACCACAGCATGGCCATCGCGCCCGACCCGGCCGGCACCGGCAAGACCCTGTACCGCGACCAGCTGATTTTCTCCGCGGGCCCCGCGACCCTGGCGGTGTGGCCGGGCCTGTGGGCGTTCTGGCAACTGCGGATGCTGCGGCTGAAGGCCCTGGCGCCCACCTGGCAGTATGACCTGGGCGCCGACGATCCCGCATTCGTGGCCGCGGGCGCGGCCGAGGGCTCCGACCGGAGCGACGGGCTAGCCTGACACTATGAGCACAAGCATCGGAGCCCTACAGATCGCCGACTGGCGCCGACGTGTGTTCGGGCTCTATGGCGGGGTGCGCCAGCTGAGCGCGCGCAACCCGGCCGCCGGCCACGAACTGTGGCGCTCCGGCCGCGACGAACTCTTCGCCGGGCATCCGGCCTCGCCGCTGCTGCCGGATGACCGGGCCGCGTTCACCGGCCTCACCGTCGCCGCCTACGATCCGGACTGGCGCTTCGAGGTGGAGGTGCACCGGGCCGAGGAACCGCATCGCATCAAGGTGGAGACCGGCACCGACGGGGTGGTGCCGTTCGACCTGATCGGCACCGTGCGACTGCCCTACATCGGCTCGCTCGACGTCTGGCGGCTGGCCAGCTACGGCGGCGGCCTGTTCCTGCCGCTCAAAGACGCCTTGGCCGGCAAGTCCGGCGGCACCTACGGCGGCGGTCGCTACCTGCTGGACACCATCAAGGGCGCCGACCTCGGCCCCGGAGCGGGCGACGACAGCCTGATCCTGGACTTCAACTTCGCCTACAACCCCTCCTGCGCCTACGACCCGATGTGGGCCTGCCCGCTGCCGCAGTCCGGCAACATCGTTACCGTCGAGGTGCCGGTCGGCGAGCTGTACACGCCGACGGACTAGAGCCGAAAGTCCCGGTCACCCCTCAGTTGGGGGAGATTCTGGCCTGCTGCTTGACAGCATCCGCTAGAGTAGGACTACTTGTGAGTTCGTAGTTGCGCTCACTGCGTCGTAGAACGCCCTCTTCTTTTCGATGGCCGCACCCGCACGAGTACGACTCGTTGTTGGCGGCCCACTCGATTTCCGAATGAAACTTTCTTACGGCGAACGGATGTGCCCATCGGCACCTTCGCCATGTGAATCCTCCTGGCTCCGGCCGTCGCTTCGTCGATACCGGTTCGAGCGAGGAGACTGATGCCCCGAAAGGCACCACTTTGTCTGAAACTTCCTTTGGCGCGCTTGGCGTGCCCGCTCCCCTCGTTGCCGTGCTCACCTCGCAGGGCATCGACAGCCCGTTCCCGATCCAGGTCGACACCCTGCCCGACACCCTCAAGGGCCGCGACGTCCTGGGCCGCGGTAAAACCGGCTCCGGCAAGACCCTCGCGTTCTCCATCCCGATGGTGTCCCGCCTCGGCGGCAAGCTCGCCGGCGGCAAGCGCCGCCCGGGTCGCCCGCTCGGCCTGATCCTCGCGCCGACCCGTGAGCTGGCCACCCAGATCACCGCAGCGCTCACCCCGCTTGCCGAGGCCTACGGCCTGAACACCACCACCATCTTCGGCGGCGTCTCGCAGAACCGTCAGGTCGCCGCGCTCAAGGCCGGCGTCGACATCGTCGTGGCCTGCCCCGGCCGCCTCGAGGACCTCATGAAGCAGGGCTTCGTGAACCTCGACTCCGTCGAGATCACCGTGCTCGACGAGGCCGACCACATGGCCGACCTGGGCTTCCTGCCCGTCGTCACGCGCATCCTGGACAAGACCCCGTCCAGCGGCCAGCGCCTGCTGTTCTCCGCCACGCTCGACAACGGCGTGGACAAGATCGTTCGCCGCTTCCTGCACAACGAGGTTCTGCACTCGGTCGACGAGGCCACCAGCCACGTCTCCGCGATGACCCACCACGTGTTCGAGGTCGACACCGCCGAATCCAAGAAGGAGCTCATCGAGAAGCTCGCTTCGGGCACCGGCCGTCGCATCCTGTTCATGCGCACCAAGCACCACGCCAAGAAGCTGGCCAAGGCGCTGACGGATGCCGGCATCCCCTCCGTCGACCTGCACGGCAACCTGTCCCAGGTGGCCCGTGACCGTAACCTCGCGGCGTTCAGCGCCGGCGATGTGAAGGTGCTCGTCGCCACCGACGTCGCCGCCCGCGGCGTGCACGTGGACGACATCGAACTCGTCATCCACGTGGACCCGCCCGCAGAGCACAAGGCGTACCTGCACCGCTCGGGCCGCACGGCTCGTGCCGGCAGCGCCGGTGACGTGGTCACCATCGTGCTGCCCGCGCAGAAGCGCGACACCGACCAGCTGCTGCGCAAGGCCGCCATCACGGTGACCCCGCAGCGCGTGAACGCCGGCTCCGCCGCCGTGATCGCCCTCACCGGTGACGTGGCCGCGTACGTCAAGCCCGTTCCCCGCGTCGAGCAGCCGCACGGCCAGTCGCAGGGCGGCCGCTCGCAGGGCGCCAACGCCCAGCGCAAGCGTGTCAACCGTGACGACCGCGACAACGGCGGCCGCGGTTCGCGCGACTCCGGTGGCCGTGGCGGCCGTAGCGGCGACGCCGTTGCCGCCGGTGGTGGCGCTCGTCGTGAGCGCACCGAGCGTCCGGCCTCCTCCGGCCGCAGCCACGCGCCCCGCACCGGTGGTTCGGGTTCCGGCTCGGGCGGCTCCGGTCGCTCCGGCGGCCTGCAGGTCGGCGGCCTGGTCCGCGGCTCCGGTTCCACCGGCGGCGGCGCCCGCCGTTCGGCTCCGCGCCGCGCGCAGGGCTAGTCAGCCCGCAGCATCCACTTGTACGACCCGAACGGGCCGGCTCCTCTGGGGGCCGGCCCGTTTGGCGTTGGTGGGTCGCGGGCTGGCGGGGTCGGCTGGCCGGGGCGTGCGGCCGGGGCG
>NZ_SOHM01000046.1 GCF_004403945.1 Cryobacterium lactosi
AGGCCGCCAGCGGAGCGGCCACCCTGGCCGACGGCGCGGACCAGACCGCCGCGGGCGCCGCCACCCTGAGCACCGGCGCCTCCGCCGCCGCCGACGGCGCCGCCAGCCTCAGCACCGGCGCTACCGCGGCGAAGACCGGCGCCGAATCCTTGGCCACCGGGGCGTCCTCGCTCAGCGACGGCCTCCTCGGACTCAAGAACGGCGCCGGCACGTTGCGCGACGGCCTCACCGACGGCGTCGACAGCATCCCCGACACGAATGCAGATACCCGCAACCTGCAGGCCTCCACGATCGCCGACCCGGTCGACCTGCACAAGGCCGCCGTGACCTCCGCAGGAACCTACGGCGCCGGCCTGGCCCCGTTCTTCGCCAGTCTGGCCGGCTGGATCGGCATCTACGCGCTGTTCCTGATCGTGAAGCCGGTCTCCCGCCGCGCCATCACGGCGCTGCACTCACCGCTGAAGATCACCCTGGCCGGCTGGCTCACCCCGGGCATCCTGGGGCTGCTGCAGATGGCGGCGCTGTTCGGGATCCTCACCGGTGTGCTGCACTTCGAGGTGCACAACCCGGTGGGCACCTACGCGATGATGGGCCTGGCCGCGATGACGTTCGCGGCGATCATCCTCGCGCTGAACGTGTGGCTGGGCAGCGTGGGCCAGTTCGTCGGCCTCGTGCTCATGGTGATCCAGCTGGTCACTGCCGGCGGCACCTTCCCGTGGCAGACCCTGCCGGCTCCCCTGGCGTTCCTGCACCACGTGATGCCGATGAGCTACGCGGTCGACGGCATCCGTCAGCTCATGTACGGCGGCAACCCGGCCACCGCGCTGAACGACGCGGGCGTGCTGCTGCTCTGGCTGACCGGGGCGCTTGTGCTCGCCGCGATCGGCGTGGTGCGGATGACGCACTTCCGCACCCTGCGCGACCTCAAGCCCAGTCTGATCGGTTGACCACCGAACGCCGCCCCGCATATTGCGGGGCGGCGTTCGTTTCGGCCGGGCTCAGCGCCGACGGGCGGCCGGCGTGAGTTCGGCCGCGCCGTAGCTGTTGTCGTCGGGGTTCATGGTGACGCCGGGGGCGACGAGTTCGTCGATGCGGTCGAGGATCTCGGCCGACAAGGTCACGTCCGCGGCGGACAGCTGCGAGACCAGCTGCTCCATTGTGCGCGGGCCGATGATCGCCGAGGTGCGAGTGGTGGGGATGCCGGCCGTGGCTGCCCGGCTCTCGTCCGGTCAGGCGGGCGCGACCTCGTTGACGACGCGGAGCCCGTTGAGGGTGCGGGGGTACCCGATGAACGGCAGCAGCTGGGTGAGCGTGTCGATGAGCATGGCGCGGGTGTTCCCCACGTTGAGATTCGCCCGGACATGACCGGCGACCTGGGGTTCGCAGCCGCCCAGCGAGACCAGCATCGCGAAGGTGAGGAGCTCGCGGGTGGGCACGTCGATGCCGGTGCGGGTGTAGTGGTCACCGAAGCAGTTGCCCGAGAGGAAACGCTGGATGTGGGCCTCGTCCGCCGGAGCGGCGGTGTACATCCGGTCCACCGTGTCGGCGCCGACGATGCGTTTCTGCATGGCGAGGCCGTCGCGCATCCGGGTCTCGGGGGTCGTCGTCGACTGGCCCGGAAGCGGCAGCGCGACGCCTCGCGCGGTGAGGATGTCGTTCGTAGCGTGCAGGAAGTCGAAGGCCTTCGCCATGCCCACGTACGGCACGGCCTGGTAGACGATCTCCTTGAGCTGCACCGGCGTCAGACCGGTGGTGAGGGCGGCGCCGGCCATGACCCGGAATTCGGCGAGCGCCTGCGTGGCGATCATCGACCCCAGCTGCAGCATCACCCGGTCGGTCGGAGTCATCGCGCTCTCACGCAGCACCTCGGCGAAGGCGAAGTTGTCGAAGTACTCGATCAGCTCGGGGTCGGTCTGCGCCAGGGTCGAGGCGTGGCCGGGAAACAGCTCGTCGTGGTTCTTCTGTGCTTCGGCGCTCACGGGCATGGTCGGCTCTTTTCTTTTCTCAGGTCGGTCGGGTCACCCCGTCGTCTTTCGAGCGTAGGCGGGCTCCCCCGCGCGAAACAGGCTCTGCCGGGGCACCTCTGGGGCTGATGCGCGGTGTTCACTCGGGGCTGTTAGCATCGGCCCCGATAGCGCCTAGGGTTCCGGGACGAGACCGTCCGTCTGGTTCGAGCGGCGCCACGGTCCGTCGCAATCGGCGAGTCGTCATCTCAAGGGATAGAAGCCTGGAGGACTCCTGTGTCGCGCCATCACGCGCGGTCGGAAGGGTCCACCCATGTCTGTCTTCGCTCTGGTTCTCGTGCTGTCGGCCGCGCTCTGCCATGCCGCCTGGAATGTACTCGCCCACGGGGTCAGCCGGATCGGGGTGCCGTTCCTCTGGTGGGGTGCCGCAGCCAGCACCGTGATCTGGGCGCCCCTGATCCCGCTGACGGGCGGGTTCGGCACAGCGGGTCCCGATCTGGTCGTCGGCTTCACCACCGGGGTGTTGGTCTCCGGGGTTCTGCACGTGGCCTACATGCTGGTGCTGCAGCAGGGCTACTCGCGCGGCCGGCTGTCCACCGTCTACGCCACGGCGCGCGGCACCGGCCCGGCGCTGAGCTCCTTCCTCGCCGTGGTGCTTCTCGGCGAGAGCATCGCCCCGGTGGCGCTGCTCGGCATCATCGTCATCGTCGTCGGCGTCATCGCCACCGGACTCATCGACCGCAAGGCGCCCATGCTGGGCCGTCGGCGCCGACCGGATCCGAGCATCCTCTTCGGGGCGCTCACCGGCGTCACGATTGCCGCGTACACGATCTGGGATGCGCACGCATTGCGCACCTGGGACCTGTCGCCGGTGGCGTTCATGGTGGGCTGCTGCCTGATGGAACTCGTTCTCTACCTGCCGGCGGCGTACCGGCGCCGGGGCGAGATGCTCGGGGTGGCGCTCTCACACTGGCCACGCATCCTGGCCTTCGGGGTGCTCTCGCCGCTGTCTTACATCCTCGTGCTCACCGCCGTCACGATGGCGCCGGTGGCGCTCGTCGCGCCGATCCGCGAGGTGAGCGTGGTGCTAGTCTCGCTCTTCGGCGCCCTCGTCCTGCGCGAAGGCGCGGCCGCCCGGCGCATCGCGGCGTCGGTCGTGGTCGTGGGCGGCGTCCTGCTGCTGGCGCTCTGAGGCGAGCGTCAGGCGCCGACGGACCGGATGAAGTGGGCGCCATCCTGGCGGCGACCGGATGCCGACACCGTGAACCGCACGATGTCGCTGCGGTAACGGTCGTCGGAGGATTCGATGGTGAGGCCGTCCGGATCGCGGGAGACCCGGCGCAGCCGCAGGATCGGCGCCCCGACAGCGAGGTCCAGCAGGGCCGCATCCGTGGTGTCCGCGGCGACGGCGTCGATCTCGTGGTCCACCTCGGCTGACTTCCAGCCGCGGGACTCGAGGAACTCGGTGATCGACACGGTGTCCAGATCCACGTCGAAAAGATGCCGGCCGACCTGCTCGATGTAGGTCAGCCGCTCCACCATGGTGGGCCGGCCGTCGAGGGTACGGAGACGGAGCACCTCGACAACCCTGTCACCCTCGCCGATTCCGAGCGCCGCTGCCTGCTCGGCGGTTGAGCGCCGCAGCCCCACCTGTTGGGTGTCAGCACCGGGTATCGCACCGTTCTGCCGCGCCCACTTGGTGAACGGAATCGAGACGTCGACGGCCTGGGGGGCCCGCCGCTCGATGACACGACCGGGGCGACCCCGGGTTGTCTCGATGAGCCCCTCCATCCGTAGGGCCGCCAGGGCGTTTCGGATGGGGCCCCTCGATGTGTTCCACCGGGCGGCGAGCTCCCCCTCGGTCGGCACGTCCTGGCCCGGCCGGAGGCGACCGGTGGCGATAGCCGAACGCAGATCATCGGCAATTTGCTTGTACATAACATCGGTCACATAGGAACCTTACTTGCTCCGACGGGTGGACGGATAGGGAATTCCGGGGGCCTTCAGGGGTTAGATCGGTTAACACGTCATGAACTCTGCCGAGATAGGCATACATCTGAGTCGCGCTCAGGCAGAATTTTTGAGTCCCACCGACTACAGCCCGAAAGGCAACCATGACGACCCGTGCCCGTATCTCCGTCGCGACACTCGCCCTCGCCAGTGCCCTCACGCTCGTGCTCACCGGATGTTCCGGTGCGGCTTCCTCCGCCGACCCCGCCGCATCCGGGGAAGACGGTTCCGGCTACGCCGTCGACTCGAACACCCTCGTCTTCGGGGTCGTTCCCGACTCCGTCGACACCCAGACCAACTACCAGCCGCTGATGGACTACATCGCGCAGGAAACCGACAAGACCGTCGAGTACCACGAGTCCACCGACTACGCGGCCCTGATCGAGGCGGCCATCGCCGGCCAGATCGACGTCGCGTCGTTCTCCGGCTTCACCTACGTGACGGCGACCAACAACGGCGCCGAGCTGTCCCCCATCTCGTCGATCGTCACCGAAAAGGGCCAGGAACCCGGCTACTACTCCGAGGCGATCGTGCCCGTCGGCAGCGACATCACCTCGATCGCCGACCTGAAGGGCAAGACGGTCTGCTTCGTCGACCCGTCGTCAACCTCCGGCTACCTGTTCCCGAGCCACAACCTGATCGAGGCGGGCCTGGACCCCGAGGCTGACATCACGCCGGTCTTCGCGGGCAAGCACGACGTCAGCGTTCAGAAAGTGGGCGAAGGCGTCGAGTGCGAGGCAGGCTTCGCCGAGGACAGCGAGGTGGAGAAGTCGGACAAGGTCACGGTCATCGAACGCACCATGGTTCCCGGTGCCCCGATCGTCGAGTCCGACACGCTGCCCACCGACGTGAAGGAGAAGCTGCGCGAGATCCTCTCCGAGGTCACCGCAGACGACATCGTCGCGGCCGGCATCGACAGCGCCGACTCCGAGGGCTTCCGCAGTGTCTTCTACGGCACCACGCCGGTCGACGACGAGTACTACGACCAGATCCGCGACATCTGCGAGGCCACCAACGCCACCCAGTGCCAGAAGTAACCAGCAGGCGACCCTGACCACCCCGAACCGGAAGAATCCGATGCCGACGACACAGTCCACCCCGCCCGAGACCGTTGTAGAACTCGCCGGGCTCTCCAAGCAGTTCGGCAGCACCACCGCTCTCGATGGCGTTTCCCTGACGGTGCGCCGCGGTGAAGTCGTCGTCCTGCTCGGACTCTCCGGGTCGGGCAAGTCCACCCTGCTGCGCCACATCGATGCGCTCGATCTACCCAGCGCGGGGTCCGTCAAGGTCCTCGGCGAGGACGTCCCCGCCCTCTCCGGCCGCCGGCTGCGCGCCCTGCGCAGCCGGGTCGGCTTCATTTTCCAGCAGTTCGAGCTCGTGCCGTCGCTGTCGGTGCTCGAGAACGTCCTCACCGGCGCTCTCGCCGAACTCCGAGGCCCGCGGCTCGGGCTGTGGAGTTACCCGAAGTCCAAGAAGCTTCGCGCCCTGGCCCACCTCGACCGCGTCGGCCTGCTCGACCGCGCCTACCAGCGCGCCGACACGCTGTCGGGCGGACAGCAGCAGCGCGTCGCGATCGCTCGGGCGCTCATGCAGAACCCGAGCATCCTCCTCGCCGACGAACCCGTCGCCTCCCTCGACCCGGAGTCCAGCGACCAGGTGATGGCGCTGATCCGGGAGATCGCCTACGAAGAAGGCCTCACCGTGCTCTGCAGCCTGCACCAGGTCGACCTCGCCATCGCGTGGGCCGACCGTATCGTGGGCCTACGGCACGGGGCCGTTGTGCTCGACATGCCGGCCACCGGGCTGTCGAAGGCCCAGGTCATGGAGATCTACGGTCGCGTGGCGACGAGCACCGACGAGTTCGAAGCCGTGCAGACCGAGCTGATGAACGAGGCCGCCCGGTGACCAGCACCCTGCCGCCGCGCGTCACACTCCGGCCGCCTGCGTCCGGCGTCGCCGAGCGGGCACCCCGCCCCCGCCGCGAACCCGAACGGATCGCGGCAGTCCTCACCCTCGGCGCCCTCGTCATCCTGGCCATCGGCTCGCTCGTTGACATCGACATCTCCCTGCCACGGATGCTGCAGAGCTGGTCCAACGCCGAGAGGTTCTTCGAGCGTGTCGGTGCCGTCACCTTCCCCGAGACCGGCGAGCTTCTCACACTGACCGCGCAGACTCTCGGGCTCGTGCTGACGGGAACGCTCCTGGCCGCGGTGCTGTCGGTTCCGCTGGCCTACCTCGCGGCGTCGAACACCTCGCCGGGGCGCACCTGGCGGGTTGTCGCCCGGTTCCTCGGTGTGCTGGCCAGGGCCGTTCCGGATGTGGTCCTCGCGATGGTCTTCGTGCTGATGTTCTCGCTCGGCTCGCTGCCGGGCATCCTGGCGATCGGCATCCACTCCGTCGGCATGATCTCGAAGATGTTCGCCGACGCCATCGAGCAAATCGACGAGGGCCCCAGGCTCGCCATCCGGGCGTCGGGCGCCTCCACTCTCCAGCAGTTCACCGCTGGTGTGCTGCCGCAGGTACTGCCGTCCTGGGTGGCCACGGTGCTGCACCGCAACGACATCAACCTGCGCGGCTCGGTCATCCTCGGCTACGTGGGTGTTGCGGGCCTCGGCCTCGAGATGTCGTACGCGTTCAAGTCGCTCGAGTACGGCCGCGGTCTGGGCATCGCTGTCGTCATCTTCGTCCTCTGCGTCCTCATGGAGATCGTGTCAAGCACTGTGCGTGCGGTGATGCTCGGGTCCGGCAACACCGCCACCGGCCCGTTCGACAGGCTGTTGCGCCGGTTCCGCCGGTCCGCCCCCGCTCTCACTCCGCGACGGCCGCTCACTCCGGCCGCCACTCCGGAGTCGGCTCTGCACCGTCCGTGGACGGGCGGCCGGGTGCGCAACAGCATCGCCGGCGTCCTCACCGCCATCGCCATCGTCGCCGGGGTCGTGGTCAGTGACATCCAGTGGAACGACTTCCTCACGTTCTGGTCCCGGGTGCCCGAGGTTGCCGTCCGGTTCTGGCCGCCGTCCTTCGGCAGCTACGAGGTCGCCACCATGCTCGAGGCCATGCGCGAGACCATCATGATCGCGCTCGCGGCCACGCTGATGACACTTGTCGCCTCGACAGTCATCGGATCGCTCGCAGCGCGGAACGTCGCCCCGAACTCCACCACCCGCAGCGGCTTCAGGTTGCTGCTGGTCACTGTGCGCGGCATACCCGAACTCATCCTCGCGATCGTGCTGATCGTGATCAGCGGATTGGGCACCCAGGCCGGCACCATCGCCCTCGCCGTCGGCGGGATCGGTTTGCTCGGCAAGCTCATCGCCGACTCCCTCGAGGAGGTGGACAGCGGGCCTGAGCGGGCGTTGACCGCGACCGGCGCGACCCGCCTGCAGGTTTACACGGGCGCAACGGTGCCGCAGTCCGCCCAGGCGATGCTCGGGCATACCTTCTACCTGTTGGACACCAACATCCGCGCCGCCACCCTGCTCGGCATCGTCGGTGGCGGCGGGATCGGCTACTACCTGCTCAACTCCAGCCAGGGGTCGAACTACGCCACAGTCACGGCCATCGTGCTGATGATCCTGGTGACGGTGCTGGTCATCGAAGGGCTCGCCATCTGGATGCGTCGGGTGTTCCGATGACCGGGCGGTTCGACGTAGCCGTCGTCGGCTCCGGGATCGTCGGCCTGGGAGCCGCGTACGCGGCGGTGCGACGGGGCCTCCGGGTCGTGGTCATCGAGCGCAGCGCCGAACCGGTGGGCGCGACGGTGCGGAACTTCGGGCACCTCTGCTTCACCCCGCAGTCCGGTGACGCGCTCCGGTACGGCATCGCCTCGCGGGAACTGTGGCTGCGCCTCGCCCGCGACGCCGGGTTCTGGCTGCGGGAATCCGGCACCCACGTTGTCGCCAGGCACGACGACGAGCTGGCCCTCCTGGTAGCGTTCGGCGCCCACCAGGCCGGCAGCTTCGGTGATGGCCCCGCTGTCACCCTGCTGGATTCCGCGACCATGGCTGCCGAGATCCCGGTAGAGCGATCGAAGCTGGTCGGCGGCGCGCACCTGCCGTACGACCTGCAGACCGATCCGCGCTCCGCCGCGGCGGCGATCCGGCGGCACTTGGCCACCCTGGGCGTCGAATTCCGGATGCGCACCTCGGTGGGCCAGGTCGGCACCGGAGTCGTCGACACCAGCAGGGGTCCGATCGGCGCCGACACCATCGTGGTCGCGGTCAATCACGACATCGATCAGATCCTGCCCTCACTGGCCGAAAGTCACGGCATTGTCCGCTGCTCGCTCGACATGCTCAGGGTCGACCTGCCGCTGACCCGGCCGCTCTCGGCGCCGCTGCTCACCGGCTGGTCGCTCATCCGCTACAGCGCGTTCGCCACTCTGCCGGAGGCCGCGGCTGTACGAAACCGGCTGCACGACGAACGGCCCGACCTGGCCGCCATCGACCTCAACCAGATGTACACCCAGCTGGCAGACGGCAGCGTAATCGTCGGCGACTCGCACGCGACGGGCACCACGGCGTCGCCGTTCCAGACGGAGTCGACGTTCGACCTGCTGCTGGCGGAGGCGTCCACCCTGTTCGGCGCACCACCACGGGTACTCGAACGGTGGCAGGGCGTGTACGCCAGCGCCGCCGACGAGTTCCTGGTGGCGGAGCCCGAACCCGGGGTGTTCGCCCTCGCTGCGACCACCGGCATCGGAATGACCACCGGACTCGGCCTTGCCGAGACCATCCTCTCCGAGCGTTTCGGCGCTCTCACCCTCACGAAAGGCGCCTGATGACGCTGCACACCTCTGTCTCGCTTGACTCCTCCCGCACCCCCGGCTCCGCCCTCGACGGCATGGAACTCGTGGTGTTCGACATGGCCGGCACCACCGTCGGCGACGACGGCGTCGTCGAGCTGGCCTTCCAACGCGCCGCCGAACGCTCTCTGCCGACCACGGCGTACTCCCCGGACGACGCCCTCGACTACGTGCGCACAACCATGGGGATGTCCAAGATCGACGTCTTCACCCACCTGGCCGGCGGTGACATCGACGCAGCGACGCGGGCAACCGCCGCGTTCGAGGCAGCGTACGCCGAGCTGATCGAGGAGACCGGTGCCACCGAGATTCCCGGGGCCGCCGCGCTGATCCACCGACTCCGCGCCGACGGGGTGCAAGTGGCGCTGACCACCGGCTTCGCTCCGGTCACCAGGGACGCCATTCTGCGCTCCCTCGGCTGGCTCGACCTCGTTGACATCGCCCTCTCCCCCATCGACGCCGGGCGCGGGCGTCCCGCCCCCGACCTGGTGCTCACCGCGGCACTGCGAGCCGGCGTCAGCGCGATGAGCACGGTTGCCGTGCTCGGCGACACGGCCAGCGACGTGAGATCTGGCCGGGCGGCCGGCGCCGGCCTGGTCGTCGGGGTCCTCAGCGGCGCGCACGACCGGGCCACGCTCGACGCTGCCGGCGCCGACGCCGTCATCGACGACGTCAGCCTGCTGCCCACGCTCACCCGATGACGGTGGATGCGGGTACCGCGTCGACCCATGTCCGGCTCGACCCGGTGGCCACCGCGATGCTCTGGCGGGCGCCGGAGCTGCCGCACGAACCTGCACCCGTCTCCCGCGTGCGGCTGCAGGCGCTGGAGGTGCTGGTCGAGATCGAGCTCGCGACGATCTGCGGCTCCGACGTGCACACCAGCCGTGGTCGCCGGGCCGCGTCCACGCCCCTCATCCTGGGCCACGAGCAGCTCGGCCGGATCGTGGCGGTCGGCAGCGGTGCGCCGCGCGCGGCGGACGGCGCACTCCTCGCCATCGGCGACCGGATCCTGTGGTCGATCGCTGCCAGCTGCGGGGTGTGCGATCGGTGCGCCGTCGGGCTCACCCAGAAGTGCCGCGGGCTACGAAAGTACGGGCACGAACGCTTCCAGGACGAGTGGTCGCTCTCGGGAGGGTTCGCCACCCACGCGCACCTGCTCGCCGGCACTCCGATTGTCCGGCTGCCGGAGACCGTGCCGGCCGCGGTCCTGGCACCGGTGTCGTGCGGCACTGCGACGGCCTGGGCCGCGCTTGCCGCCGCAGAGCGGATGCACCGGTCGGTCGCGGCCACAGCCTTCGTCAGCGGTGCAGGCCTGATCGGACTCACCCTGACCGCGATGGCCTCCGATCGGGGCATCCGGGTGGTGGTGGCCGACCCGGACCCCACCCGCCGCCAGCTCGCCCTGCGGTTCGGGGCCGCCGCGAGCTACAACCCGCTGGCGGGCCCGGCCGAACGACAGCGCGCCGTTGACGCGGCCGGCGCCGAGGACGGCTTCGATGTTGTCGTCGAGGCCTCCGGTGCCCGCGAAGCGGTGGCCGGCGCTGTGGCCGCGGCGGCGGTCGGCGGGGTGATCGTGCTCGTCGGCAGCGTCTTTCCCACCGAGCCTGTTCCGGTGGATGCGGAGCAGATCGTGCGCCGCCTGATCACCGTGACCGGGGTGCACAATTACACCGCCGACGACCTCGTGAATGCCACGGCCTACATCCTCGAGCGCTGGAGCAGCCATCCGTTCACCGAGCTCGTCGGAGACACCGTGGTGTTGGCGGACCTCGACGAGGGCATCCGTCGGTCCGGGCCCGGCGGCCCGGTGCGCGTCGCCGTAGACCCGCGGCGCTGACCGGGTGCGTCGGCAGCGAGGGCACCGCGCCGCAGCATTCGAACACGTGTACTATTCGAGGCGTGCGTGAGACGAACCCGACTGGAAGCCCCGTGCTGCACGTGGATGCCGACGCGTTTTTTGCGTCGGTCGCGCTTCGGTCCCGGCCCGAGCTCACCGCTCGGCCCGTCGCCGTCGTGGCCCACGTCTACATCGCCAGCGCGAACTATCCAGCCCGCGCTCGCGGCGTGCGCTCCGGAATGCTGGCCACGGACGCGCTGAGGCAGTGTCCCGAGCTGACCCTGATCGACGTACCGCGTGCGGAGGTCGAAGAGGTGGGCGACGCTCTCTTCGACATCTTTCATGGCTGCGCCACAGCGGTGGAGCCCGGCTCGATCGAAGAGGCCTTCCTCGACGTCGGCGCGACCGACTGGGCGGCTGCCATCCACGCCGGGCACGCGCTGCGCCGGCGGGTAGCCAGCGAACTCGGCATCCCCATCAGCGTCGGGGTGGGCAGCACCAAGCTGATGGCGAAACTCGCCTCGCGCCGGGCGAAACCCGACGGTCTGTACGTGATCGAGGCCGGCGAGGAAGCCGAACTGCGCACCACCCTTCCCCTGACAGACGTCTGGGGAATCGGCGCCACCACGCTCGCTCGGCTCACCCGTATCGGGGTGTTCAGGCTGGGCGACGTCGACGGCATCCCTCAGAACGAACTGCAGCATGTCTGCGGCACCGCCATGGCTCGGCGATTGTGGCGAATTCGCGCGGGCACCGACGATGCTCTTCTGCGGCCGGTCGAACAACGCACCGTCCTCACGGCCGAGGGCTCCACCGCTGGTTACGGCCGACCAGACCACACCCCACAGGAGCTGACCCTGGCTTGCGTCGAGCGGCTCTGCAAACGCGCCACACGGGCGGGGCTCGCGGGCACCGGCATCACGCTCACCCTGCGGCCGGAGACCGGCGGCAAAGCGATCGTGCTCAAGCGCACGCTCGTCGGAGCAACGACCGGCCGGGACACCTGGCTGTCCGTCGCGGCCGATCTGCTCGCCGGCGAGCGGGTGCCCCGCCTGGCCGGGCTTCGTGTCTCCCTGACGGGGCTCCTCCCCCTCGACCGGGTTCAGCACACCCTGTTCTAGACCGTTAGACGGCGGCGATCACCGCGGCGGCCACGGCGGATGCGACGCGCTCGTCGAACGGGCTGGGCACGATGAAATCGGCGGCCAGGTCGTCACCGATCAGGGCGGCGATGGCCGTGGCTGCGGCGATCTTCATGGCGGTGGTGATCCGGCGGGCGCCGGCATCCAGCGCGCCACGGAAGATGCCGGGGAATGCCAGCACGTTGTTGATTTGGTTCGGGTAGTCGCTGCGCCCGGTGGCGACGATCCTGGCGTAGCGCGCAGCCACCTCGGGCGCCACCTCCGGGTCGGGGTTGGACAGCGCGAAGATCATGGCGTCGTCGGACATCGTGGCGAGCAGGTTCTCGTCGACCGTGCCCGAGGAGACACCGATGAAGACGTCGGCGCCCGCCAGCGCCTGGGCCGGCCCGCCGTGGACCTGGCGCGGGTTGGACCTGACCGCGAACCGGGCCTTGACGCCCAGGAGGTCGAAGCGGCGATTGCTCAGGATGCCCCGCGAGTCCAACACCACCACGTCCTCGACACCCACCTCAAGCAGCAGGGCGGCGATCGCGATCCCTGCGGCGCCGGCGCCCGAGACCACGACCCGGAGCCCGCGGAGGTCGCGGCCCAGCACCTTGGCGCCGTTGGTGATCGCCGCAAGCACAACGACTGCCGTGCCGTGCTGGTCGTCGTGCATCACGGGCATGTCGAGGGCCTCGATCAGCTTGGCCTCGAGCTCGAAGCAGCGCGGCGCCGAGACGTCTTCGAGGTTCACGGCGCCGAAGCTGTGGCGCAGCCGCACCAGGGTCTCGACGATCTCGTCGACATCGGTGGTGTCGAGCACAAGCGGGATCGAGTTCAGCCCGGCGAAGCGCTGGAAGAGCGCCGACTTGCCCTCCATCACGGGCAGAGCCGCGGCCGGGCCGATGTCGCCCAGGCCCAGCACCGCGGTGCCGTCACTGACGACGGCGACGAGACGGCTCGCCCAGGTATGCGAGGCTGCGACGGCGGCATCCGTGTGGATGGCCCTGCTGACCTCGGCGACGCCGGGCGTGTAGACGACGGCCAGGTCTCGCGCGGAGTCGATGGGGCGGGCCAGCTCGATGCGCAGCTTGCCGCCCTCGTGGGCGGCGAAGATCTCGTCGGTGCTGACGCCGGTGCCGAATGCGGTGCCGACGTCGGCGGACTCGGCGGGCAGGGTGAGGGACATGGCACGGCCTTCGCGGTCGGAACAGGGAAAGCCGCACACGCACAGGGACATCTCGAGACCGGCCTGGATTCAGGCTACGGCCACCGAGGCGCCCGCACCCGGGACCATTGGCCTATTAAGACTCCGGGAGGCGTCGGAGACGAGGGCGGGCCTGAGCGCCGCGCCGGTGACGAGGAACCAGCGGCCGGGAGCGAGCGCCCGGCCGCCGCATCCGCTATCGGGGCTCGGGCTCCTTCAGCGCCTCGTCGGCGCGGTCGTCCGCGGGCGTGGCAGCACCCGTAGCAGCGCTGGCACCGGCGTGACCGTGGTGAGCGGCCTCGAGGGCCTCGGCCTCCGCGCCACCAACCGCTTCGCCGCGAGCGACCATTCCGGCGACGTCGGAGAGCGTGATCTGCTTGAGCATCAGGGCGAGGAGGAACGCCAGCCCGATGAACGGCAGCAGGTACCAGAACACCGGCGCCAGGGCATCCGCGTAGGCCGCCACCACGCCGTCACGCACGACGTCGGGCAGCGCGTTCAGGGTCTGCGGGTCGATGGTGGAGGTGGCCGCAGCGGCATCCGTGGCGTTCGCGCCGGCGTTGGTGAACACACCGGTGAGGTTCTCGGTGAGCCGGTTGGTGAAGATCGTGCCGAACACGGCCACACCGAGCGCCGCACCCACTTCGCGGAAGTAGTTGTTCGTGCTCGTCGCGGTGCCGACCATGGACGGGTTGACCGAGTTCTGGGCGACCAGGACGACGACCTGCATGATCAGGCCGAGGCCGGCGCCGAAAATGAACAGGAACACACAGATCAGCCAGATCGGCGTCTCGGCGGTCAGGCTGGTCATCAGCACCATCGCGAGCGCGGTGAGGATGGTGCCGATGATCGGGAACATCTTGTACCGGCCGGTCTTGGTGATGGCGATACCGGAGATGATCGAGGTGCCGATCAGGCCGGCCATCATCGGCAGCATCAGCAGACCGGATGCGGCCGCGGAGGTCCCCGAGGACATCTGCAGGAAGGTGGGCACAAACCCGATTGCGGAGAACATGCCCAGCCCCAGGGTGAGCCCGATCAGGGTGGCGTTGACGAAGGTCGGGTTCTTGAACAGCGTCAAAGGAATGATCGGGTCTTTCGCCTTCGCCTCCGTGATGACGAAGAGGATTGCGGCGAGGAGCATGCCGGCGCCGAACAGCCAGGTCTCGATTGCTTCCCAGCCGTGGTCGGCGTTGCCGCCGAAGTCGGTGAAGAAGATCAGGCAGGTCGTGAAGGCCGACAGGAAGATGACACCGAGGATGTCGATCGGCTGGGTGGCCTTCTTGCTCGGCAGCCGCAGGGCGAACCAGGCGATCGCGAAGGCCGCGATGCCGACGGGGATGTTGATGTAGAACGCCCACTGCCAGGTGAGGTGGTCGACGAAGAAGCCGCCGAGGAGGGGTCCGCCGACGGCGGAGAGGCCGAATACCGCGCCGAGTGGGCCGAGGTACTTGCCGCGCTCCGAGGCGGGCACGATGTCGGCGATGATCGCCTGGGAGAGGATCATCATTCCGCCACCACCAAGGCCCTGCACGGCACGCCAGACGACAAGCTGGGTGAAGTCGCCGGCGAATGCGCAGCCCACCGAGGCGATGGTGAACAGCGCGATCGCGATCAGGAACAGGTTGCGCCGACCGAGCACGTCACCGAACTTGCCGTAGACGGGCATCACGATGGTCGTGGCCAGCAGGTAGGCCGTGGTGAGCCAGACCTGGTGCTCCACGCCGCCGAGCTGGCCGACGATGGTGGGCATCGCCGTGGAGACGATGGTCTGGTCGAGGCTGGACAGGAGCATGCCGGCGATCAGGGCGCCGAAGATGATCCAGATCCGCCGCTTGGTGAGGAGGAGCGGCTCCGCTGAGGTGGTGGTCACGAAATGTTGCCTTTCAGGAGGTGGGGACGGCCAGGACGAGGCGCATGGCGTCGAGCGAAGAAGTGAGGATGACGGCGAAGTCGCGGTCATTCGCCGGATCGACGAAGGTGTCGGCGGTGGATTTCATGAGGGTGGAGAGGATGCTCACGATCGCGACGACGCGCGGGTCGTCGTCGCTGACGTCCTGCCGGTTGGCGATGAGGCCCCGGAACTGGCGGTCGCGGTCCCGGGAGATGCCGATGAAGCGAGCGAGCAGGCGCGGCTCCCGCTCCAGGGCCGCCATGAGGTCGGTGTGCTCGCGGGGATCCATGTCGTCGGATTCGATGTGCTCGACGGCCAGCGCGATGAGGTCGTTGAGCACCTGTGGCCAGGACCCCGCGCCCCGGGCCAGGAATTGCTCGGCGAAGCGCCGGAACTCCTCGTCGGGGTTGGCGCCGATGACGGCATCCTCTTTGCTGGCGAAGTAGTTGAAGAAGGTGCGCCGCGACACGTCGACAGCGTCACACACCTCTTCGATCGTGAACCCGGCCAGGCCCCGCTCGGCGGTGAACCGACGAGACACCGCCGTCAGGTTGGCGGCGGTCTTGCGCATCCGTCGCTCAACACGGGTGGGGGTTGCACTTTCTGACATAGAGTGCAGTTTTGCACCATTTGAATCACAGTGCAAGTCAACTGGCCGAGCATCGGCGCCGCGCTTGGCAATGGGTCACCCGTCACTGTATGGTCAGTGAATGCTGACCATTACGAACCATCTCGACGTCATGAATCGACTGGGTCGTGCGATGGCCGATCCCACCCGATCCCGCATCCTCCTGAGCCTGCTCGAGGAGCCCGGCTACCCGGCCCGCATCGCCAGGTCACTCGACCTGACCCGGTCGAACGTCTCCAACCACCTGAGTTGTCTGCGCGGCTGCGGCATCGTGACCGCGGCACCGGAAGGGCGGCAGACCCGGTACGAGATCGCCGACCCCCATCTGACCCGCGCACTGGCCGCCCTCGTCGAGGTCGTGCTCGCCGTGGACGACGGCGCGCCCTGCACCGAAACCGACTGCGACGTTCCCGGCTGCTGCGGCACCGCCGCATGACCGTCAGGACCACGGCACCGTCACTCGACCCGATCCGGCGCCGGGTACTGCAACGTCGCATCCGGCTGGTCGTGGCGATCACCATCGGTTACAACGTGATCGAGGCGGTCATCGCCCTGACCGCCGGCACCGTCGCCTCCTCCGCCGCGCTGGTCGGCTTCGGCCTCGACTCGATCGTGGAGGTGCTCTCGGCCGCGGCGATCGCTTGGCAGTTCGCGGCGCCGGACCCCGAGAAGCGCGAGCGGGTGGCGCTGAAGGTGATCGCGGTCTCCTTCTTCGCGCTGGCGGCCTACGTGAGCGTGGATGCCGGGCTCTCGCTCTTCGGGGTGCGCGAGGCCGAGCACAGCCCGGTGGGAATCATTCTGGCCGCGGTGAGCCTGGTGATCATGCCGGTCTTGAGTTGGTTCGAGCGTCGCACCGGCCGGGAACTCGGGTCGGCATCCGCCATCGCCGACTCGAAGCAGACCCTGCTCTGCAGCTATCTCTCGGCCGCGCTGCTGGCCGGGCTGCTGCTCAACTCCCTGCTCGGCTGGGCGTGGGCGGACTCGATCGCGGCCCTGGTGATTGCCGGTTTCGCGGTCAAGGAGGGGCTCGAGGCGTGGCGGGGCGATGCCTGCCCGGTTCCACTGTCGGCTCTCACCGGCGAACGGGCTGCAGAGACCGGCCGCTGATCGCACCCTCGCCGGCCCCGTGGTTCGTCGGCGTACCAGTTATGGCCCACTGCCCCCGCTATAGCGGGCGCGATGGGCCATACGAGGTGCAGCGGTCAGAGGACTAGACGGGCGACTCCTGGTGGGCGGCGATGGCCCAGCCGCCGTTGTTCTCGTCGAAGAGATACGTGGTGGACATCTGCAGCTCGGTGGCGACGTCGCCACGCCAGGCCGTCGACCGGTAGACCAGCACGCCGGCGTGTTCACCCAACCGGATGACGGCCGGCTCGTGCAGTTCGTACCGGTCCAGCGGAGCGGCGGTCTTGAAGGCGGCGCGCACGTCGTCGCGGCCGAGCACCACCCCGGGCAGGATCAGCAGACCGTCACCGGTCATGGTGCGCTGGTAGTAGTCACCGCCCTTGCCGGCGAGGATGGCGCGCCACCCCTCGTGGGCTTCGTGCAGGAGTCTGGCGGGGAGATCGTCGGTGATCGCAGTCATGACTCCACGCTAGCCCTCGGGCGTGCCGGCCGGGTCAGAATTTGTGCTGAAGAATCCAGGCGTGCATCGTGACCGCGGCAGCCGCGGAGGCGTTCATCGACCGGGTCGAGCCGAACTGGCTGATCTCCACCAGGGCATCACCGGCGGCGACGGCCTCCGGCGAGAGGCCTGGACCCTCCTGGCCGAAGAGCAGCACACAACGCTCGGGGAAACTGAAGGTCTCCATGATCACGCTGCCTGGCAGGTTGTCGATCGCGATGATGGGCAGGTTCTCGCTGAGGGCCCACTGAACGAACGCCGCCACATCCGGGTGATGCAGCACGTGCTGGTAGCGGTCGGTGACCATGGCGCCGCGCTTGTTCCAGCGCTTGCGACCGATGATGTGCACGGTGTCGGCGCCGAAGGCGTTCGCGCTGCGAACGATGGAGCCGATGTTCATGTCGTGCTGCCAGTTCTCGATGGCCACGTGGAACGGGTTGCGCTTCTCGTCGAGGTCGGCGACGATCGCCGCCATCGTCCAGTACCGGTACCGGTCGATCACGTTGCGGGTGTCACCGTGCTCGAGTAGTTCGCGGTCGTAGTACGGCTCGTCCGGCCACTCGCCGGCCCACGGGCCGACCCCGTTGGTGGACAGCTCTGGCGTGGGGTTCAACGGTTCTGGCACTGCACCACCGTATCCCGCGGAACGTCGCCCGCGGCACCCAGGGGTTGCCCCGCCGTTCTTTGTACTGCTACGTTCTTTGTATTGCTACGAAAGGTGGATGCCGATGGTCCGCCCCGGAAACTGGAGGCGCGTGTGTCGTTGGTGTTCGTGTTCTGTGCCCTTGCAATCGTGTTCTCCTTCACCCCGCTCAGTTCGAGCAAGCCCGCCAACCGGGCCCGGGAACTCGACAAGTACGCGCGGCGCCTCGGCGTCGCCGTGCCCGTCGACAGCTCGGACCGGATCATCGGCCGGCTCATCCGGCGGGAGCGCGCGCTCCTGACCGGAGGGCTCACCGGCATCGTGCTCGCGGTCATCGCGGCTCTGCTGCTGCCGGCGGGCTTCGACGCCGCCTACGTTCCCGTGCTGGTCTTCGCGGGGCTGGGCGTCGGCAGCGCCGTCGGTGCCGCCCTCGCATCGTCGACGAGTGCGTTGAGCATCCTCGTCGGCCCTCGGATCGCCCGACCCACCACCCCGGTCTACGCCGACTACGTTCCCCCGCTTGAGCGTTGGAGCGGTCGCCTGCTGCCCGCCCTGGCTCTCCTCGCCGTGTTCGCGGCGTGGGTCGCGTTCAGCGTCGGAGCGCTGGGCGACGCGCGGCTCACGGCCGCGTACATGTGGACCTCCGCCGGCGCCTGGCTCGCCTACGCGTCGGTCGCCGGACTGACAGTGTCCGCCCTGCTATCCCGCCGGATCCTCGGTCGCGGCCAGCCATCGACATCCGCCACCGAACTCGCCTGGAACGACGGTCTGCGCTCACAGGCCCTGCGCGACCTGCAGGCCGTGCCCGTCACCCTGGGCTTCGTGTCCCTGCTGAGCACCTTCTTCGACATCGGTTCGCTGTCCGACTACGCGGGCGGCGGCGCCACCGCCGCGGCAGTGGGCCTTGGCCTCCTCGCCGCGCTGTTGGCCGGCGGCACCACCCTGCTCATCGTCGACATCGCCTCGAGGCCGCAGCAGTATTACTGGCGTCGGCTCTGGACCGACCGAGCCGTGGGCACCTCGGCGTGATCCTCGTCATCGATCCCGACTCCGGGATCCCCCCATACGAACAGCTTCGATCGCAGATCGTGGCGGCCGTGGTCGCGGGCGATCTGGGGCCAGGCGCGCAGCTGCCGACAGTGCGCCGCCTGGCTGACGACCTGGGCATCGCCCCCAACACGGTGGCGCGCAGCTACCGCGAACTCGAACGCGACGGAGTGATCGAAACCCGCGGCCGCAACGGCTCCGTGATCGCCGGCCCGGCAACTCCGGGCCCGGCAGCGGATGCCGCCCAGGCCTACGCGCGCCGGGTCGGCGAATTGGGCTTGACCCGCGACGCCGCCCTCGAGCTGGTCCGGGCGGCGTTGGACGGCGCCGGGCCCTCCCCGAGCGGCACCTCCGGCTAGAGCCGGACACCCAGCTTGCGTTCACCTCGGGTTCGCTACCCTTGAGCGCAGGGTGCGCATCAGCCGGCAGCCGGCGCGGTTCCGACCGCGTTCGGTACCGGAATCATCCGATCGAGACCGCAATCATGACCCCGACCGGAAGGCAGCTGTATGCAACCCACACTCTTCGGAATCGATTTCCTTGACTCCGAGTGGCTGATCGGCTGGTTCGGCTCGTTCGTGCTGCTTGGCGTGGCCGCCGTGGTGTTCGTCGAAACCGGCTTCATCGTGCTCTCGTTCCTGCCGGGCGACTCGCTCCTGTTCACAGTGGGCCTTCTCACTGCCACCGGAGACATCCCGGTCTCGATCTTTGTGACCTGCGCGATCATCTTCGTCGCCGCGTTCGCGGGTGACCAGCTGGCCTACGGCATCGGCCGCAAGGCCGGGCCGGCCGTCTTCGCGCGCGAGCAGAACCGTTTCTTCAACCCGAAGAACGTGGAACGCACGAATGCGTTCTTCGCCAAGCACGGCGGCAAGGCCGTCATCATCGCGCGCTTCCTGCCCGTCTTCCGGGCCTTCGTTCCCCTCGCCGCGGGCGTGGGCAAGATGAGCTACCGCACCTTCGTGACCTTCAACCTGATCGGCGCGTTCGCCTGGGGTGTTGGCCTCACCATGGTGGGCTACCTGCTCGGCCAGATCCAGTTCGTCGCCGACTACTCCGAGTACTTCATCATCGGCATCGTGCTGCTCTCGGGCATCCCGATCCTCACCGAGCTCTTCAAGGCCGGGCGCGAGGCCATGCGCAGCCGCGGCAAGGCCGCGGTGCCTGCCGTGGAGCTGCCGAAGGACGTGCTCGAGTAGCTCATCGAGCAGACGGATGCCTGCCCCGGACTGGGGCTGACCTACCCCAGGCGCGCCTCGCTACATTGAGGACCTGATACTGCCGAGCGACCGCGCAAGGCAGCGGAATCATTCGACCCGGGGGGCGTCGCGATGGGCAGGTTCATCTATGACTCCACACTGACCGTGACCCTGGACGACGACCTGCTCGGCCAGCTCCAGGCCGTGATCGGGGCCAAGTTCCGGCTCAAGCAGTCCTTCTACTTCAGCTGGGGCTACCCTGCCAACACCGGGGAAAGCCGCACCATGATCTGGCTGACCCCGAGCATCTCCGTGCAGTTCCACTACCGCGCGTCTCGCGCCCCGGCCCTCGACCGCGACCGGATGGCCACGCTCCTTGCCGAAGCGAACAGCCCCAACGGGCTCGTCCTCATCATCGGCGCCTGAGCCACGAGGCACGACCTCGTCACCGAGCGATCCCCCGAAGGGTTTCGGGTTACCTAAATAATCTGTAGGCTTTAGGCATGCCTCAATCTGACCCAGCCGCGACCGCCGCCGTCGCCGAACCGGCCACCCCGCCCGCACTGAGCTCGGTCGCCTCGACCCGGCTGCTCTGGCTGCTGGGGCCGGCACTGGTGGCCGGCGTGGCGTATCTGGACCCGGGCAACGTGGCCAGCAACATGACCGCTGGCGCCAGGTATGGGTATCTGTTGGTCTGGGTGGTCGTGGCCGGCAACCTGATGGCCTGGCTGATCCAGTATCTGTCGGCGAAGCTGGGCATCGTCACCGGCACCAGCCTGCCGGAGATCCTCGGGGTGCGTATGCGTCGTCCCGCCTCCAGACGGCTGTACTGGGTGCAGGCTGAGCTGGTGGCCATGGCCACCGACCTGGCCGAGATCATCGGCGGCGCCGTGGCCCTCAACCTGTTGTTCGGTCTGCCACTGCTGGCCGGCGGCCTGATCACCGGCGTCATTTCGATGATCGTGCTCACCGTGCAGACCCGGCGCGGCCCGCGCGTTTTCGAACGGGTCATCGTGGCCCTGCTGTTGATCATCACCGTGGGTTTCGGCGCCGGAGTCTTCTTCGCACCACCGGACGCCGGCGGTGTCATCGACGGCCTGGTGCCGCGGTTCCAGGGTGCCGACTCGGTGCTGCTGGCGGCGTCGATCCTGGGGGCCACGATCATGCCGCACGCCATCTACGCCCACTCCGCCCTCACCCGGGACCGGTTCCCGATGCAGGAGGGACCGGCCGCCACCCGCCGCCTGCTCTGGGCGACCAAATGGGACGTGACGATCGCCATGGCCATCGCGGGCACGGTCAACCTCGCCATCCTGCTCCTCGCGGCCTCTGCCCTGCAGGGGGTGCCGGGCACCGACTCGCTTGAAGGTGCCTACGCTGCCTTGCAGAGCACGCTCGGACCGGTGATCGCGACGGTGTTCGCGGTCGGGCTGCTCGCCTCCGGCCTCGCCTCCACCTCGGTGGGCGCCTACGCCGGCGCCGAGATCATGCACGGCCTGCTCAAGCTGCGGGTTCCGTTGCTGCTGCGCCGCGTCGTCACGCTGATCCCGGCACTGCTGATCCTCGGCGTGGGGTTCGATCCCACCCAGGCCCTGGTGCTGAGCCAGGTGGTGCTGTCGTTCGGCATCCCCTTCGCGCTGATCCCACTGGTTTGGCTTACGGCACAGAAGGGCCTGCTCGGCGACTACGCCAATCGGTGGTTCACCACTGTCGCCGGCGCGATTGCCGCGGTACTGCTGGTGACCCTCAACGCCGTGCTCCTCGTCCTGATCTTCACCGGTTCGTGAACCGGAACCGGCCAGCTACCCTGTAGGGGTCATGAAACCCACCACGCCTGCCGCCGAGGATTACCTCAAGACGATCTACGCGCACACCGAGTGGCAGCCGGACCCGATCACGCCCCGGGTTTTGGCCACCCGGCTGGGCATCGCCCCGTCGTCGGTGACCGAGATGGTGAAGAAGCTCGCCGCCGACGGGTTCATCGCCCATGTGCCGTACGGCCCGCTCACCCTCACACCGGCCGGGCGGATACGGGCCACGGCCGTGGTGCGCCGCCACCGGCTGATCGAGACGTGGCTGGTGCGCGAGCTCGGCTACACCTGGGACGAGGTGCACGACGAGGCCGAGGTGCTCGAGCATGCCATCTCCGACAGGCTGCTCGAGGCCATCGAGGCCCATCTGGGCCACCCGACGGCCGACCCGCACGGCGACCCGATCCCCGCAGCGGACGGCTCCAGCGAGCGGGTGCCCGCGGTTCTGCTCGCGGACGCGGCACCGGGCCATGCCGGAACGGTGCTGCGGGTCAGCGATCGCGACCCGGCCGTGCTGCGCGCCCTCGCCGAGGCCGGCATCGGCCCGGGCAGCCGGCTGGCCGTGGTCGACGCGACCACGGTGCGCCTGCCCGCCGGCGAGCTGCACCCGCTGGCCGCTGAGGCCGCCAGGGCTATCTGGCTGACCAGCTGAGTGCTCGCTGGGCACCGCAGATGAGTACAGCCCGCGGGGTGACGAGCCGAAACATCTCCCCGATAGTCTGGATGGCGTAGGCCGCCCCGCGATTTCGCGAAACGGCCCCGAAAGAAGGAGCGAGTCATGAGAACCCGTGACGAGATCGAATGCTGGCTCACCGATATGGACGGCGTCCTGGTGCACGAGAATCAGGCCCTGCCCGGCGCTGCCGAACTGCTGCAGCAGTGGACCGATGCTGGCACGCCGTTCCTGGTGCTCACCAACAACTCCATCTTCACGCCACGCGACCTGTCCGCCCGTCTGCGCTCGTCCGGGCTGAACGTTCCTGAGGAACGCATCTGGACCTCGGCGCTGGCCACAGCCGACTTCCTCAAGCAGCAGAGCCCCGGCGGCACTGCATTCGTCATCGGCGAGGTCGGACTCACCACGGCGCTGCACGAGGCCGGCTTCATCATGACCGAGACCAACCCGGACTACGTAGTGGTGGGCGAGACCCGCAACTACTCGTTCGAGGCCATCACCAAGGCCATCCGCCTGCTGCTGAAGGGCGCCCGGTTCATCGTGACCAACCCGGATGCCACCGGCCCCAGCGCCGAGGGACCGATGCCGGCCACCGGCGCGATCGCCGCGCTGATCACCAAGGCCACGGGCATGGAACCGTACGTGGTGGGCAAGCCCAACCCGATGATGTTCCGGTCGGCGATGAACCGCATCGGTGCGCACTCCGAGAACACCGGCATGATCGGCGACCGGATGGACACCGACATCGTGGCAGGGATCGAGGCCGGCCTGCATACAGTGCTGGTGCTCACCGGGATCAGCGACCCAGCCGAGATCGCCCGCTACCCGTTCCGTCCGGACGAGATCCTCGACGGCGTGCACCAGCTCCTGGCCGCCGGTCCGATCGAGTCCGACGAGATCTAGCCGCCGGTATTCCGCCGTCACACACGAAAGCCGGGCCCGAGGGCCCGGCTTTTGTGTGTCGTGCGTGGTTGCGGCGAGCGGTCAGGCGACCGGGGCCAGGCTCGTGGTGAGCGGCTCCCCGGAGGACCGGCTGGCGAAGCAGTAGTAGTACCTGTCACCGGCATCCCACTGCTCGGCGCTGACCGGGTAGCTACCCTGCAGCTGCACGTCCGCGTAGGCTCCGGCGGCCTCGAAGTCGATCACACCGGGAGCACTGCAGAGCACATTGATTTGCTCGGCGAACGCCTGCTCGCCGGGGAACGGTGAGCCGCTGTCGCCCTCGAGGGTGCCCCGGTACACCAGCTGGGCCGTGTGCGGGGTGGCGCAGTCCACGACGGTGAACTCCTCGTCCCACGGTGACGTGTACGGCTCAAGGCATTCGGTGCCGAACAAGGCATCCCAGGCGTACACACCGGCCGCCAGGGGCGCGCTGGCGGCGGGCTCGGGAGGCGTCGTGGGAGTCGGCGTGGCACTCGGCTCGGCCGACGCGGATTCGGTGGGCGCGGCCACCGGGGGGCCACCCAGGTTCTGGCCCAGGAAGAACAGCCCGATGATCACAAGCACGGCGAGCACAGCGCCACCGGCCCAGTACAGAGAGCGTTTGGTCGGGCGCCTCGGCGGTGTTCCATCGGCCGGACGGCTGCGGCGGGGGCCGGTCTCGTCGGTCGTGGGCTCCGGTGCGGCGTGGGCATCTGTGACGGGTGACGGCGCGACCGCACCGGTGGCGGCAGCCGCGGTTGCAGCGGACACCGGCAGCGCGGCCGGCGGCTCTTCGGCAGCCGGCGCGGCCACGTGGGCGGCTCGGTGCGGTGCGGGCGCGACGGATGCGGCAGCAGCGGTGCGCGGTGCGGCACCGGTGTCCAGCGGGCTCGGCGG
>NZ_SOHM01000001.1 GCF_004403945.1 Cryobacterium lactosi
CGGGGCCCGCCGCAGTGCCAGGGCCAGCGCCACGGCCCGCGGCGCCCGGCGGGTACGCGCTGGAGCCGGGCACCCGGCGCATCCGCTCGGCCTCGGCCTCACGCAGCACGGCCCGAGCCTGGGTGATCCTGTCGAACCGGGCGGCCGCCGCGGCCAGCTCGGCCGGGCTCGCGGCGGTCAACCGGTCGGGGTGCGAGCGCTGCGCCTGAAACCTGAACGCCCGCTCAACCTGCTCCAGTTCGGCGTCGACGGCGACCTCGAGGATCGCCGCCGCCTCGGCCGGGGTCATCGTGCGGTCGCTCATGCGGCGCGGCCGGGTTCGGGGCGGCGGTGGATGCTCATGGGCCGGTGGGCGGGGGAGGTGTCCGGTCAGCGCCGAGGCGGTTCGGCCGGCGCGCGGCCGGCGGCCACAGGGAAGTCCCCGATCCGGCGGCGAAACGAATCCTGGCCCCAGGACAGCCAGACGAAGGCACCCAGCACCGGGAACATCAGGATGATCAGCACCCAGATCGCCCGCTCGGTGCCCGACATCGGGGTGCGGAACAGGGAACCGAAGACCACGACTACGGCCACGGCAATCAAGGCCATCGTGCCGATCCCCAGCAGCAGTGCCCAGATGTCCATGGTGACCCTTCGTTCCCTCCAGTCTCACAGCACGCCTCGGGCTCGGCAACCCTTGGTTCACCGGGCAATGCCGGCCTGCGGCCGCCCCGCGCCTTAGCCCATGGATTCAATCGCGACCAGCCAGAACGCAGAGTGCCACGCAACAATGGAGCCATGCCGAATCGCCTCGCCGACGCCATCAGCCCGTACCTGCGCTCGCACGCCGACAACCCCGTCGACTGGCAGCCGTGGGGTGAGGCCGCCTTCGCCGAGGCCCGCCGCCGGGACGTGCCCGTTCTTGTGTCGATCGGCTACGCCACCTGCCACTGGTGCCACGTGATGGCCCGCGAGAGCTTCAGCGACCCCGCGCTGGCCGCCTACCTCAACGAGCGGTTCGTGAGCATCAAGGTCGACCGGGAGGAGCATCCGGATGTCGACGCCAGCTACCTCGCCGCCGCCGGCGCGTTCACACAGAACCTCGGTTGGCCGCTGAACGTGTTCGTCACCCCGGACGGCCGGCCGTTCCACGCCGGCACCTATTCGCCGCCGACGCCGCTGCCCGGGCATCCGGCGTTTCGCGATGTTCTGGCCGCAGTCACGGATGCCTGGATCAGCCGCAGGGACGCCGTCGAAGACAGCGCGGTGGGCCTGGCCGAAGCGCTCGGCCAGGCGGCGCCGGCGTCGGCGGGGGAGCTGCCGAACCCGGCCAGGCTCGCCGACACGGTTGCCCGGCTGGCGAGCGCCGAAGACCCGGTCTACGGCGGCTTCGGCGGCGCCCCCAAGTTTCCTGCGGCGCCGACCCTGGCCCTGCTGCTCGACCGCGCCGACGGCCGCGACCTGGCCTTGCGCACTCTCAAGGGGATGGGCGCGTCGCCGCTCCGCGACCCCGTCGAGGGCGGCTTCTTTCGCTACGCCGTCAACCGCGACTGGAGTGACCCGCACTACGAACGGATGCTTTACGACAACGCGCAGCTTCTCGAGCTCTACACCCGGGCCTGGATGCTCACCGGCGAACGCTGGGCCCGCATCGTGGCCGAGGGCCTGGTGGGCTTTCTCGGCGCCGTGTTGCAGCTGCCCGACGGCGGCTTCGCCAGCGCGCAGGACTCGGAGAGCACCGTGGACGGGGTGCGGGTGGAGGGCGGCTACTACGCCCTCGACGAGGACGCCCGCCGCGACCAGAGCCCGCCGGCTTTGGACGCCAAGGTGCTCACCGGCTGGAACGGCCTGGCGATCGGGGCGCTCGCCGCGGCCGGGCAGGCCTTCGCCGACGACACCGCGCTGCACCTGGCCCGCCGCGCGGCCGACCGGCTGCTCGATCTGCACCGCCGGGGCGACGGCGGCCTGGTGCGGGCATCCATCGACGGTCGCCTCTCGCCCGCGGTGGCGACGCTGGAGGACTACGGCATGTTCGCCGGCGGCCTGCTCGAGCTCGCCACGGCCGCCGGCGAGGTCGGCTACGCGGTCGCCGCGCGGCAGCTGATCGACCGGACCCTGCCCGATACCGGGCGCGGGTTCCTCGCTCCGGAGGGCGCCGATCCGGTGCTCACCGCCCAGGGCCTGGCCCTGGCCACCGATCCCTCCGAGGGCGCCTACCCGTCGGGGCTGTCGGCCATCGCCGCTGCCTCCTGGCGGCTGCACCTGCTCACCGGTGAGGGCCGCTACCGCGACGCGGCCACGGCCGGCATGGGGCGGCTGGTCGGCTCGGGCGACGTCAACCCGCTCGCCTACGGCGCCGCCCTCCGGCTGGTCAGCGCCCTGACGGCCCCCATCGAGCAACTCGTCGTGGTGCTGCCGAACCCGGGAACCGGGCTGCCAGCCAATCACGTCGACGCCACCCCCGCCCTCGTTGACGCCGCACGGCGCCACCAGGGCCTGGTCGCCGTGGTCACCGAGCAGCAGGGCGCGGCCTTCGCCGCCGCCGGCTTCGCCCTGTTCGCCGACCGCACAACCCGCGACGGCCGCCCCACCGCCTACCTCTGCCGCGACTTCGTCTGCCGCCTGCCCACCACGGATGCCGCCGCCCTCGCCTGACCTGCCCGCAACCGCCCTGCCTGCCCGCCCGGTCCCCGCCGCCCGCCACTCACCGCGGCGCGGGGTCACGACCGGCACCCCGCGGCGACGTACACTAGATCAACGTCTCTGTTCCCAGCGGGCCCTCGCCCGATCTGCACCGGGATGTCGATGCCCGGGAAACCCGGGCGCATACTCCGGGGCCTGGCGCATCGATGCCCGCCCCGCGGAGTTCCCCCTCTGCATTTCCCGAACAGCCGCTCCGCACCCGCAGCCAGCCCTGCATCCGCTACCGCATCACGTAATTCTCGCCAAGGAGGACCATGGCACGCTTTGACCGCACCGATTCCGCACGACACTCGCGTTCAGCCAGCGGCAGCGGCTTCTCCGAGGCCGCACCGACGCCCAGCATCGAGTCCACACCGGACACCGGGTCGATTCCCGTGCTCTCGCTGAGCAGCGAACCTGAGCTGGTGCTGCTCACCCTCGACGACCGCACCCGCCGGTTCGACCGCGACGACGTTGTCGTGCGCAAGGGCGAGATCGCCCTGATCAACGGTCACTTCACCCCTCATGAGTCCAGGGTCAGCGACCTGCTCGCCCTGGCCGACGCCCTCGACACCGCCGGCATCGACTACCTCCTGGTGCGCGGCGACCACGACCGCCCGGTCATCGCGGTCAACCGCAAACGCCGCAAGAAGATCAGCCGCGTTCTGGCCGAGGCGTTCGCCAACACGCCCTTCTACCTCAAGCCGCTCGACGGCGACCCCGCCCGGCCGATCCTCGCCGCCGACGGTGCCCTTGCGCTGCTGGACAGCTCCGACGTGTTCAGGGTCTACCAGCCGCGTATCGAACCGATCGGCCGGCTCCGCTACGGCGCCGAAACCGCGTTCCAGCTCGAGCTGTGGCGGTTCGGCGAAGACGAGATCGTCGCCCCCGTCGAGAACGCCCTGATGCGCCGCCGGCTGCCCCGCGCCGAGGCCCGCGAGACCACCGTCGAGCTGTTCGGCCGCACCTGGCGCACCCTGCAGAACATGTTCGACGACCTGGTCAGCGACATCAGCTTCGACATCGACCTGGTCTTCTCCTGGGTGGATGGCTCCTCCAGCGACTTCCAGAAGGCCCGCGCCCTGCGCATGGCCGGCTACGTCGCCGGCTCCGGCGACGACTCGGATGCCCGCTTCCGCCAGATCGACGAACTCAAGTACGCACTGCGGAGCGTCTACATGTTCGCGCCCTGGGTGCGCCGCATCTTCATCGCCACCGACTCGCCGGCCCCCGAGTGGCTGGTGGATCACCCGCGGGTGACCATCATGAACAGCGAAGACTTCTTCCCGGATGTCTCGGTGCTGCCCACCCACAATTCGCACGCCGTGGAGAGCCAGCTGCACCACATCCCGGGCATCGCCGAGCACTTCATCTACTCCAACGACGACATGTTCTTCGGCCGCCCGGTGGGACCTGAGCTGTTCTTCTCACCCGGTGGCATCACCAAGTTCGTCGAGGCGGCGACCCGCATCGGCCTCGGCGACAACGACCCGAGCCGCAGCGGCTTCGAGAACGCCGCCCGGGTGAACCGCGCGTTGCTGCGCGAACGCTTCGGCAAGGTCACCACCCGGCACCTCGAGCACACTCCGGCGCCGCTGCGCAAGAGCGTCATGGCCGAGCTGGAGGCGGAATTCCCCGAGGACTTCCGGCGCACCATGGCCAGCCGGTTCCGCTCGGCCACCGACATCTCGGTGACCAACTCGCTGTACCACTACTACGCGCTGGCCACCGGCCGCGCCGTGGAGCAGACCCAGGCACGCTCGCTCTACGTGGAGACCACGCTCAAGCTGGCGCTGCGGCAGATGAACAAGCTGCTCAAGCGTCGAGACCAGGACATGTTCTGCCTGAACGACGGCAGCTTCCCCGAGATCAGCGACGAGGTGCGCACCGCGGCCGTCACCGACTTCCTCGAGCGTTACTTCCCGATCGTGGCGCCGTGGGAACGCGAGAGCGTCATCGCGGCCAGCCAGCACGGTGAGGACACCCTCATCGAGAGTGCCCTCGGGCTGGGCAACGGCGACGTCAGCGCAGAATCCGGATCGGCGTGGTCATTGGCGGCTCGCGGTATGCGGGGAGACTTCCCGCAGCCATGATCTCGATGCCGGATGCGGCGAGGCGACGGGCGCTTTCGGCGGCGTCGATGTAGTCCAACGGCTCGTATTCGCCCAGCGGCACCACCGAGTGCAGCACGGTGTCGGCGTAGACGTGCACGAGGTTGAACGCCCGCGCGCCGTCCCGGCCGCGGGTGCCGCCGACGGGAACGTTGAGGTCCTGCGTGTAGCAGGTGGCCGACGCGACCGACACCGGGATCCCGGCGAAGGTGGCGGTGGAGGAGTAGTGCAGGTGTCCGGCCAGGATGCTGCGCACATCCGTGCCGCGGAGCACCTGCGCGAGGCTGGCCTGGTCGCGCAGCTCCACCGCCACCGACAGGTCGAGCATGCTCGGCACGGGCGGGTGGTGCATGGCCAGGATGGTGCCGTCCGGTGCCGGGAAGCTCAGCTGCTCGCCGAGCCATTCGAGCTGACGCTCGGTGATCTCGCCGTGGTGGCTGCCGGGCACCGTGGTGTCCAGGGTGACGATGCGCAGCCCGCCGACGTGGTCGACGTGGTCGATCGGGGCCTGGCTGGGCTCCTGGCCGAGCAACTCGGTGCGGAAGTTCGCCCGGTTGTCGTGGTTGCCCATCACCCAGAGCACCTTGGCGCCCATGCGGGCGGCCGCGGGTTCGACGATGCCACGCAACTGCGCGTACGCATGGGGTTCGCCCTTGTCGGCGAGGTCGCCGGTGATGATGATCGCGTTGGGCCGCCCGCCGGATGCCTCGACATCCGCGAACAACCGTTCGACGTGTGCGGCACTGTCCACGCTGCCGTAGAGACGATTGCCGTCTGCGAGCAGGTGCGTGTCGCTGAGGTGGAGAAGGAAATAATCCGGCCTAGGGTATTCGGCCGTTCGAATGCTCACGGAGCTTCCATTCGTTTGGTACTTAGGCACTTTACGGGGATTACGCTGCGGATGCTACAAAACCAGTCGATCAGAGAAATATGAACATAGCGTGTACAACACGCAAAAAGACAGGACCCGGGGCCAAACCTCGGGATCGATGCCGGGCATGTCAGGGCGCTACCCATCTCCGGATGCTGTCCGGATACTTGTGCTGCCGCCCGGTCAGGGGTGGGTGAGTCCGGGTGCCGTGGCCGGCAATACCGGGATCTCGCCCTCACCGTGCTCGTACGGTTCGATGCGGTCGTGATCGGCCGCGGCGGCCCGCCGCCGCTCCGACTCGAAGTCGCCCTCGAGTCCCGGGTACCCGCCCCGGTCGAGGGATCGGTCCGAGCCGGATTCGGCCTTGTTCGGCCGTTCGGGGCGTTCCCGTCGTGTCTTCCTGCTGAACATGTTTTGACGGTACGCCGCAGAATCCCCATGTCAAGGGAGGATTCGAGCGTCTTAGAGGCCGACGCGCACACCTGTTGTGCACCGTGCTTTCACGGTTCACCCATGCACACGTGGGAAAGTAGGGGGTGCCCTCGATCTCCCGTCTCACCCCCACCCGTTATATCGGCGCCGCGCTGCTCTGCATCGCCGCCTTCGCTGCGCTGTACCTGTTTTTCGTGCGCGACGTCACCGGGCAGGGCATCGACCAGCTGGCCTTCAACGGAGCCGAGAACGGCACGACGGGCACCACGGTCACCCAACGGCTGCTCGACCTGATCCCCTCGGTGATGGTCGCCGTCGGCGCCATCGTCAGCCTCGTCATCGCCACGGTGCGGCGGGCCTGGTTCCCGCTCGTGGTCGCCGTGGCCGCCGCGATGGCCGCCGTGGTCACCACTCAGCTGCTCAAGAACGTGGTCCTCACCCGCCCCGACCTCGGCGTGGACGGCTACGACCCCAACTCATTCCCGTCCGGGCATACGACGGTGGCGGCGGCATCCGCGCTGGTGGTGTTTCTCGTGGCGAGCCCGCACACCCGATGGCTGGCCGGCACGATCGGAGCCGCGTTCGCCGTTGCGGCCGGGGTGTCCACCCTGGTGAGCCTGTGGCACCGGCCCAGCGACGTGATCGCCGCGCTCCTCGTGGTGGCCTTCTGGGGCTGCGTCGCCGGAGCCGTGCTCACCCGGTCCGGCGGTCGGCAACGCACCACCGGCATCCCCACCCCGGCCAGGGTCGGGTTGAGGCTGCAGACCTGGATCGCCGTTCTCGCCGCTATCGTCACCGCGGTGGCCGCCGGCATCGGCGCCACGGGGGCGTTCGGCATTTCGGATGCGCCGGTGGCCTACCTCGGAGCCGTCACCGCGATCGTTGCCGTGGGCTTCGTGCTCGCCATCACCGCCACCCGGCTGTTCGACCGCCTCCCGTAACCACACCCGGGTGATGCTGGGAGCTGCCCGGCTCGCCGCGCGGGGGATGTGCCTACGGCGCGGTGCGTGTAACACTGGGGCATGGCCGTCACGCTGAGAGCGCTCCAGACTGTTGTACCGCCCACCGTCCTTGTGCAGGAGCAGGTCAGGGATATCTTCGCCGCCCAACCCGGTCTCAGCCGGTTGGCGCAGCGGCTGGTGACCGCGTCCTTCAACCTGTCCGGGATCGACACCCGGCATACCGTGATCGAGGAACTCACCCTCGACGCGGATGTGGACCAGCCGCAGTTCTTCGACGCGAAGACCCAGCGGCTGCTGGTGCCCGGCACCCGGGTGCGCAACGAGCTGTACATCGAGCAGGCCACCAAGCTGTTCGTCGAGGCCGGCCGGCGCGCCCTGGCCGCCTGCCCGGGGCTGGAGGCCGGCGACATCACCCATGTCGTCACGGTGTCCTGCACCGGTTTCTACGCTCCGGGCCCCGACTACATGCTGGTGCGAGAACTCGGCCTGGCACCGTCGACCCAGCGCTACCACCTCGGTTTCATGGGCTGCTACGCGGCGATGCCGGCGCTCCGCACGGCCAAGCAGTTCGTGGAGGCCGACCCGGACGCCGTGGTGCTCGTGGTGAGCGCCGAACTGTGCTCGCTGCACCTGCGCACCTCCAGCGACCCCGACACGATCGTGGCGTCGTCGCTGTTCTCGGATGGCGCCGCCGCCGGCATCGTGAGCAGCCGCCCACCGGTCGCCGGCGAGAACGCCCTGAACCTGGACCACTTCGAGACCGTGATCACGCCCGTCGGCGAGGGCGACATGGCCTGGAAGATCGGCGACGAGGGCTTCGAGATGGTGCTGAGCTCCTATGTGCCGCACATCATCGACGAGCACATCGAGTCGGCCCTTGCGCCCCTGTTCGGCCGGGATGAATCGCTCACCCGGTCGCTCGCGGCGGACGTGGTCGCCGAAGCCGGCGCGCTGGCCGCGCAGGCGCAGTCCCAGGAGGGCGGGGAGAGCCCCGGTCAGCTGCTCACGGCCGCGTCGCCCGGGTCTGCGCTGAGTACCGCGATCGCGCACTGGGCGATCCACCCCGGCGGGCGCAGCATCCTGGACAAGACCGAAGCCAAACTCGGTCTCACCGAGGCGCAACTGGTGCCCTCACGGGAGACCCTGCGCACCAACGGCAACATGTCCAGCGCCACCATTCTCTTCGTCATGAAGGCGATCCTCGACGGTGAAGCCACCGCCGACGGTGAGCGGGTCTGCGCCATGGCGTTCGGGCCCGGCCTGACCGTGGAGTCCGGCCTGATGACCGTGCAGCGCGGCTGAGACGGTGCTGCCCAGGCTCCGCGAACGGGCGGTCGACGCTGTCGAGATCATGGACGATCCGCACTGCGACGCCGAGACGTTGCGGCGCACCTACGCGAACTTCCGGTACGTCAACGCCGTCGTCTCCGGACTGCGACACACCTACCGGCGTGACATCCGGCCCCGGTTGTCGGCCGCCACCGACACCAGCCTGCTCGACATCGGCTCCGGAGGCGGCGACGTGGCCAGGTCGCTGGCCCGGTGGGCGGCCCGCGACGGGCTGCGCCTCACGGTGCGGGCGATCGACCCGGATGCCCGGGCGCACGCCTACGCGACAGCCCACCCGCCGCTGCCCGGTCTGGACTTTCGCCGGGCGCTCAGCAGCGACCTCGTCGCCGCGGGGGAGCGCTACGACATCGTGCTCTCCAACCACGTGCTGCACCACCTCAACGGCGCCGAACTCGGCGCCCTGCTGGTGGACTCCGAACGGCTCAGCCGGGGCATCGTGCTGCACGGTGACATCGAACGGGCCCCGCTGGCCTACCTCGGCTTCGGGCTGGGCACCTGGCCGTTCTTCCGCCGGTCCTTCATCCGTGCCGACGGCCTCACGTCGATCCGGCGCAGTTTCACCTGGCGGGAGCTCTCTGCCGTGGCGCCGCCGGGCTGGACCGTGACCCGGGAGGTGCCGTACCGGCTGATGCTCTGTTGGCAGGCCCCCGCTGTCGCCCCGGCGCAGCCGGCCGAGGGAAGGCGAGTGCATGCGTGACGTGATCGTGGTGGGCGGCGGCCCGGTGGGCATCCTGCTGGCCTGCCTTCTGGCCGAACGCGGCGTGGACGTTGAGGTGCTCGAACGGCGCACCGAACCGTCGATGCTCGCCAGGGCCATCGGCATCCACCCGCCGTCGATGAGGGTGCTTGGGCAGGCCGGCGTGGCCGAAGAGGTGCTCGCTCGTGCCGTGCGCATCGAGGCCGGCAGCGTGCAAAGCGGAGGCCGCACCCTCGGTCGGCTGTCGTTCACGCAGATGACGGGGCGATTCCCGTTCGTCGTGGCCCTGCCGCAGCACGAGACCGAGGCTGTGCTGCGCGCACGGTTCGAGAAGCTGAGACCGGACGGCCTGCGCTCGGGCGTTGGCGTGGGCATGCTGCACGATCGCGGCCACCATGTGGATCTGATCGCCGAGCCCGCCCTCGAGACGGCGGACGACGCATCCGAGCGCGGCGGCGACAACGGGCTCGAGATCGTGGGCTCGGCCCGGTACGTGGTGATCGCCGACGGCGCCCGCGGCCAGCTGCGCGACGCCGTCGGCATTGCCTCCCGGCCGCTGGGCGGCGGGGACACCTACCTGATGGCCGACTACCCGGACACCGGCGAGCACGGCACCGAAGCCGTGCTGTTCTTCGAGCGGGGCGGCGTGGTGGAGTCGTTCCCGCTGCCGAACGGGCGGCGGCGGTGGGTGGCGATGACGCCCACCCTGATGCCGGATGCCTCACTGGCCGACCTCACCGCGTTGGTGCACGGTCGCACGGGCGTGCAGCTGCCGACCTGCGACGCCGTGCCGAGCTCCTTTTCGGTGCGGCAACGGCTGGCCGCCACGATGGTGCAGGGCCGGGTGCTGCTGGCGGGGGATGCCGCGCACGAGATCAGCCCGATCGGCGGGCAGGGCATGAACCTGGGCTGGCTCGACGCCGTGGCGCTGGCACCCGCGCTCACCCACGCGCTCGCGCAGCCGATCGAGGCCAGGGTGACCCTCGCCGGTTACGACCGGCGCCGGCGGCGGAGCGCCCGCATCGCCGCCAGGCAGGCCGGTTTCAACATGGCCATGGGCCGGCCCGCGCGCGGCCTGCGACTGCGGCTGCGCAATGTGGTCGTGCGGGTGCTCGCGACCCCGCCGTTGAACAGCCTGCTCACGAGGGCGTTCACGATGCGCTGGCTGTAGCGGGAGCGCCCGCGTCGTTGGTCGAGCTTGTCGAGACCTCGTACGGGGTCTCGACCAGCGGAAGGCCGGTAGCCGCTCGTGCAGTTGAATAGAGGGGTGACTGGACCCCTGATCGACCTGCTCCGCGCCGACCTCGCCGCCGCCAACTTCTCGGTGACCGCCCTGACCGGGCTGTGGGGCATCGAAGCGGATGCCGCCCTGCACCGCAACCAGCGGGTGCCGGCCCTGCGGGCGCTGGCCCGGCTGCGCGCCACCCTCACTGTGCCTGAGCCCAATGTTGTGTTCGCCCAGCTCTTCGTGCTCGGGCTGCCCGTCGACCGCGCCGAGCTGGCGGCAGCACTGCCCTCGCTCGGCCTCGACGGTGCCGAGACGCTCGGCCTGATCACCGCCCACCACGCGCACGCCGGCACCGCCGAGAGCCCGACGGTAGACACCGGCGCGGCCCAGGTGGCGCCGCTGGTGGCCCTGCGGCCGCACAGTTTCGTGGACGCGCACGGCGCCGGCAGCTGGTGGATCACGTCGGACCTGGGCGAACTGGCCCTGGGGCATCCGCTCGGCGAAGGCCACGTGCTCGGCGTCGGTGGTGCCTCGCTCACCCTGAGCGCCCTGATGATCCCCACCCCGGTCGAGCGTGCGCTGGACCTCGGCACCGGCTGCGGCATCCAGGCCCTCCATGCCTCCAGGCACGCCGCCCGCGTGGTGGCCACCGATATCTCCGAGCGCGCCCTGGAACTCGCCGCGCTGAACGCACGCCTGAACGGCGTCGAGAACATCGAGTTCCGGCTCGGCAGCCTGTTCGAGCCGGTGGCGGGGGAGCGGTTCGACCACATCATCTCCAACCCGCCGTTCGTGATCACCCCGCGGGTGGAGGGCGTGCCCAGCTATGAGTACCGCGACGGCGGCCTCGTCGGCGACGCCCTCGTCGAGGCGGTGGTGCGCGGCGCCGCCGAGCACCTCACCGCGGGCGGGGTGGCGCAGCTGCTCGGCAACTGGGAGTACCACGACGACGACGCCTTCGACCGGCTCACCGGCTGGCTGGAGCGCCCCACCGGCGGAGAGGCCCCGTTGGATGTCTGGATCATCGAACGCGAGGTGCAGGCGCCCACCGGCTACGCCGAAACCTGGATCCGTGACGGCGGCACCCGCCCGGACACCCCCGACTTCGACAGGCTCTACGGCGCCTGGCTCGACGACTTCGAGGCGCGCGGGGTACTCCAGGTGGGCTTCGGCTACATGCTGCTGCGCCGCCCGACGGATGGCCGCCGCCGCGCCGCCGCGCCGGCCCGGCCCCGCCTGCTGCGGCTCGAACGCCTGCCGGAGGCCCTGGGCCACAACCCGGCCGGCATCGGCCACCATCTGGCCGAGTGCCTGGCCGCGCACGATTGGCAGGCCGGACTGGACGACGACGCGCTGAGCCGCAGCACCCTCACCGTGGCATCCGACGTCACCGAGGAACGTCATTTCTGGCCCGGGCAGGAGGACCCCACGCTGCTGACTCTGCACCAAGGCGGCGGTTTCGGGCGGTCGGTGTCGCTGGACACCGCCCAGGCCGCCCTGATCGGCGCCTGCGACGGCGAGCTGGCGGTGGGGGCCATCATCGACGCGATCGCCCAGCTGCTCGACGCCGACGCTGCGGCGCTGCGGGCCGAGCTGCTGCCCCGGGTGCGCGCCCTGCTCGACGACGGGTTCCTCGAGCCGCCCGCGGCCGGCTCCGGCGCCTGACAGGGCCAACTGTTGTCCGCACGGGGAACAGTTGCGGCACCGCTCGGCCCCCCGGCGCGTCCAGGCACGGTCGAAAGCCGGTGGCCACGCGCTGAGGTAGCGTGAGGGGTACCACTTCGAGGGTCCGAGAGGAGGGCGTCACATGACGCGAACGCAGGTATGGAACGTCGAACCTTTCTGATCAGCTCCCTGACCGGGCTCTCGCTGCTCGCGCTCACCGGATGCGTGCCGCCCAAGCCCTCCCCGACGGGTACGCCCACGCCCAGCACCACGCCCGCGCCGTCCCTGGTGCCGCAGCCGCAGGACATGCTGCGCAGCTCCTGGTCGGACGACCCGTTCGCCCGCGGTTCCTACAGCTTCGCGGCGGTCTCCTCGACGCCGCAGCAGCGCGAGGACCTCGCCGAACCCATCCTTGAGCGGCTCTTCTTCGCCGGCGAGGCGCTCTCCGACACCGCGCCCGGCACAGTGCAGGGCGCCCGTGGCTCCGGCCAGCGCGCCGCCAGGGCCCTGACGGATGTTGCCGAGCCCGGCGAGCGGGTGGCCGTGATCGGCGCCGGCGCCGCCGGCATCGCCGCCGCCCGATTGCTCGCCGACGCCGGGTTGACCGTGCTCGTCATCGAGGCTCGCGACCGGCTCGGCGGCCGCATCCACACCGTCACCAACGACTCGTGGCCGATCCCCGTCGAGCTCGGCCCGTCGTTCATCGTGGCCAGCGGCGCCCACTCCCTCGACGAGGAGTTCACCGGCCTCGAGGTCTCGCACGCGGCGTTCCCGACCGACCCGGAGGCACGCACCCCGGAAGGCATCGTCATCCCGGTCTCGCCCGTCGGCGCCGACGCCGTCAGCGCGGCGCTGGCCTGGGCCGCTGCCGAGGCCCAAGACACCTCCCTGGCCAAGGCGCTCGTCGCCACCGGTTCGGCCACGCTGTCGTTGACCGATGGGGACGCCGGCGTCTCGGACGCCGACTGGCTGGACTACCAGCTCGCCACCTCCACCACCCTGGAGTCCGGCGCCTTGACCGAGGAGATGTCCGGCTGGTATGCGCCCACCCCCGAGGCCACCGCCGCCGACGACACCCGCATCGTGCTCGGCGGCTACAGCACCCTGCTCGACGAGGATGCGGCCGACCTGGACGTGCTCTACTCCAGCGTGGTGACCCGCGTGGCGCACAGCGAGACATCCGTAAGCCTGCGCCTGGGCACCGGCGAATCGCTCACCGTGGACCGGGCGATCGTGACCGTTCCGCTTGGCGTGCTCAAGAGCGATGTCATCGAGTTCGACCCGCCGCTGCCGTTCGCCCACCGGGGAGCGATCGCCGCGCTGGGAATGGGCGTTCTGGACAAGATCTGGTTGCGCTTCGAGGAACCGTTCTGGGACACCGATGCCGCCCTGTGGACCACGGTCGGTGACGACACCCTGGACTTCAGGGTGTGGGTGAACATGATGCCGCTGACCAACGAGCCGATCCTGGTGGGATTCGTCAGCGGGGAGAAGGCCGTGGAGCTGGCGAAGTCCGACGACACCACCTTCACCGACGCGGCGCTGCGCAGCCTGGAGCCGTTCGCGAGCGTCGCGACGGCCACTCCCGCGCCCTGACCGGCCCTTCTGGCGAGGCTGTCGAACCGGCCGCGTCAGCGCCGAACAATTAACGAGCAAAACTCAGAGTCCCGGTGTAAGCTCCTCGAAACGTCTAGTCGGTAACGGGGCCGCCCATCTCAGGGACGCCTCCAATGGGGCAGATCCAGTCGTTTCCCGACTGGTCGTGCCGACGGAGACTGGGCGGGTGCCTTTCGCCGTCGGACACCGGGTGTGGTCGCGATCCCGGTGCCCCACTTGCACCGTGGCCAATGCCTCTCCTGATTGACCGTGTGAAACATGTATATTCTGACAAATCTTGATTCCGTGTCGTTGCTGGACTTCGATACCAATCTGCCCTGCGAGGGCAGCCACCACCACCGGAGCCTGAGCGGCCACGCCGCTGCGGAGCCGGGTGCCTACATGGTGATCTCACCGTGCTGCGGCCCGAAGGTGATCCAGTGCTCGCCGCGGGTGTCGGCCATGCAGGCCTCCGGCGTGCTCTACTGCGGCACCTGCGAGTCCGAGCACCTCACCAGCCAGTACACCTTCGTTCCCGTCGAGCAGTAGCGGGTGATGCCGGCCGGCGGGCCGGCATCCGCCCCGCTGGCCGGTCTAGTTCGGCACCGAGGAAGCGCGGTCGCCGCGCGGCCGGAGCCGCCAGCTGAGCCGCGACGTGGCCACGAGCACTGCCGCGATGCCCAGGAACAGCACCACCGCGATCAGGCAGTACAGCAGGGTCTCGAGCGGGCCGCTGACCTGGGCCGGGTCGAGGAAGAAGTACGGGTACCAGCCCACGAACGAGCCGCGCACGAGCGTGAAGACGCCCCAGGCAATGGGGTACGGCAGGATCCAGCGCAGGAAGCGCCAGGACAGCCGGGCCTTGCCGGTGTCGGTCAGCCAGTCCAGAAGCGCGATCACCGGGATGTAGAAATGCAGCACCTGGCTCGGCCAGGGCACCTCGATCGTGTAGTCGCGGGTCGACGACTGGATGACGATGGTGAGGAACACGATCCCGGACACCAGGATGTAGGTCGTCACGAGCGCCCGGAACAGGTCGAGCCACTGCGGGTCCTTCTCCTGCCGGAACGCCACTATCGCGCCGAGCACAAAGGCGATCACCGCCGCGATCGCGCTCTGCACCGTGAAATAGGTGAAGACGTTGTACGCGGCGAAGGTGGGGAAGAGCAGAACGTACTCGTAGTTGCCGATCAGGCCGATGATCCCGGCCGCGGCCAGTAGGAGCCGACCGATGCCGTAGCTGGACCGCAGGGTCAGGCGTCGGCGCGCGCGCAACGGCTCGCGCTCAATCGGTTCCTCCCGCGGCCGAGAGGCTTCGCGCACCGTCGGTCCCGTCCGGCCGGGACCGGATGCCTGCGCGCCCATACTCCCACGCTACGCCAGAGAGCCCCTCGCCCGTGGACACTGCCGGGGCAGGCCGGGCCCGGCTACAGGCGGATGCTGAAACTCGCCTCGCCGTGTTCGGCCAGGTCGGTCACCTGCACCGACTCCACGTTCGCCGAGCGCGGTCCGGTGTGCAGCCAGGCCAGCATCCGTTCGATGGCGTCGTCGTCACCCTCGATCTCGGCTTCAACGGCGCCGTCTGGCCGGTTGCGCACGTAGCCACCCAGGCCCAGAGTGCCGGCCTGCGCCTCGGTGTAGTACCGAAACCCCACGCCCTGCACCATCCCGTTGACGATCACTCGCTTGCGACTCACGTTGCCCATTCTGTGCGCCCGGCGTCGCCCCGGCAACCCCGCCGGCGTCGCGCCGCGGTGTCCGGCCGCAACTGTTGCCCGTCCGGACAATTGCGCCCGGTGTGCCGGGCGCAATTGTCCGTAGCGGCAACAGGTGGGCTCGCGGGGTCTCGGCAGGCTCGACCAGCGGTGCGGCGTACCGGGATTGGCCGCGGCGGGTCAGGCCGAGTCGCGCCAGACGATTTGGGTGTCGAGCAGGATGCCGCCGAGCTCGGGCGCCTCGCCGTGCAGCTGGCTGAGCACCGACTCGGCCGCGCGCTGGCCCAGGCCGTTGGCGGGCTGGCGCACGGTGGAGAGCAGCGGCTGGCAGCGCAGGGCCCAGGCGCTGTCGTCGAAGCCGACGATGCCCACGTCCTCCGGCACCCGCCGGCCGGCTTCGCGCAGGGCGTTCAGGGCGCCGGCCGCGATCACGTCGGAGGCCGCAAAGACGCCGTCGATCAGAGGGTCCTTGGCGAGCAGCGCGCGCATTCCGTCGCGGCCGTCGGCGTAGGTGTACAGCGGCACCGGAGCCACCAGGGCGGGGTCGAACCGCTCGCCCAAGGCATCCGTGAAGCCGGCCAGCCGGTCGGAGCCGGAGTCGCGGTCCAGCGCCGCGGCGATCATGCCGATGCGGCGGCGGCCGGTGCCGATCAGGCGTTCGGTGATGGCGCGGGCCGCGGCCCGGTTGTTGATTCCCACGTACGGCAGGTCGCGCAGGTCCTGCGGATGCCCGACGAACGCGGCCGGCAGGTCCAACCGTTCGATCACCCGGGTGATCGGGTCTTGTTCCCGGGCCGACACCACGACGACACCGTCGACGAAGCCGCCGCTGAGGTAGCGCGCCACCCGTTCGGTGTCACGTTCGGACTCGATGACCAGGCTCACCATCTGGTAGTCGGCCTGGGAGAGGGCGGAGTTGGCGCCGAGCAGGATTTCGCCGATGTTCGGGTCCTCGAGGAACAGGGAGTGCGGCTCGTGCACGATCAGGCCCACCGCCTGGGAGCGCTGCATCACGAGGTTGCGGGCGGCCGTGTTCGGCACGTAGCCGACCTTCTCGATGGCCGCCTCGATGGCCACGCGAGCCTCGGCCGAGACGTAGGGCTCGTTGTTCACCACCCGGCTGACGGTGCCGCGGGAGACCCCGGCTTCCGCGGCGACGTCGTGGATCGTCGCGCGCTTGCGCCGGCCCGGAATTGTCACCATTCGATAACTGTACCCGTCCGTCGGCTTGACATCGCGGCCGCGCTGTACTTACTCTGTGTACGTTCACAGACACTCAACGAGGAGTCATTTGCTCCTCGATCTGTGCACGTTCACAGAACGACAGATCGAGGCTGGCCCACCGGGCCGGTACCGCAGAAGCAGGAGCAGATGAACACCCCAGTAGCCACCCCGGCCGTGACGCACCAGGTCACCGCGGCGACCCCGTTCGTGCAGAACGGCATCGCCTACGGCTGCGACTACAACCCCGAGCAGTGGGGACCCGAGGTCTGGGCCGAAGACGTCCTGCTCATGCAGCAGGCCGGCGTCGACCTCGTCGCGATCAACATCTTCGGCTGGTCCGCGCTCGAACCGGCTCCGGGGGAGTACGACTTCACCCTGCTCGACACCATCGTGGACCTGCTGCACGATCACGGCATCCGGGTGAACCTGGGCACCGGCACCTCGTCGTCGCCGCCGTGGCTGACCACCCTGCACCCCGAGATCCTGCCGCAGACCGAAGACGGCACCACCCGCTACCCGGGCGGACGCCAGGCCTGGTGCCCGAGCTCGCCGGTGTTCCGCGAGCACGCCCTGCGCCTGGTGGAGCAGGTGGCCCGACGCTACGGCGCCCACCCCGCCGTGGCCCTCTGGCACGTCTCCAACGAGCTCGGCTGCCACAACGCGCTCTGCTACGACGACGACACCGCCGCCGCGTTCCGGCTCTGGCTCGAGGCCAAGTACACCAGCATCGCCGCCCTCAACGCCGCCTGGGGCACGAGCTTCTGGAGCCAGCGCTACACCGCCTGGGCCGAGGTGCACACCCCCCGGCTCACCCTGTCCAGCCGCAACCCGGGCCAGGTGCTCGACTTCCAGCGGTTCAGCTCCGACGAACTGCTCGGCTACTACCGCGCCGAAGAAGCCGTCCTCCGCCGGCACAGCACCGTGCCGGTGACGACGAACTTCATGGTCACCGCGCACATCAAGAACCTCGACTACTGGCGCTGGGCATCCGCGGTCGACGTGGTCGCCAACGACCACTACCTCGACCACCGCCTCGCCGACCCCACCACCGAGCTGGCCTTCGCCGCCGACCTCACCCGCGGCCTGGCCGGCGGCGATGCCTGGCTGCTGATGGAACAGGCCACCAGCGCCGTCAACTGGCAGCCGCTGAACCTGGCCAAGACACCGGGGGAGCTCACCCGCAACTCACTGGCCCACGTGGCCCGCGGCGCCGAGGCGATCTGCTTCTTCCAGTGGCGCGCCTCGCAGCAGGGCTCGGAGAAGTTCCACTCCGCGCTGGTGCCGCACGCCGGCACCGACACCGTGCTCTGGCGCGAGGTCGTGGCCCTCGGCGCCACCCTCGACAGGCTCGACGAGGTCATCGGCAGCCGGGTCGTGGCGGACACCGCCATCTTGTTCAGCTGGGAGGCCTGGTGGGCCGGCGACGGGGAATCCCGGCCGTCCCAGTCGGTGAAATACCTCGAGCAGGTACACGCCGCTTACACCGCCCTGCACCGGCTCGGCGTCACCGTCGACATCGTCTCGCCGGATGCCGACCTGACCGGCTACAACCTCGTGGTGGTGCCCGCGCTGTACCTGGCCACCGACGCGCAGGCCGCCAACCTCGCCGGTTTTGTCGCCGATGGCGGCCACACCCTGGTCACCTTCTACAGCGGCATCGTCGACGAAGACGACCGGGTGCGCCTCGGCGGCTACCCCGGCGCCTTCCGCGACCTGCTCGGCGTGCGCGTGGAGGAGTTCGTGCCGCTGCGGCCGGGCAACGCGGTGGGCCTGCACGCCCCGATCGGCCTGAGCACCGCCGCGACCGGAACCCTGTGGACCGAACGCCTGCAGCTGACCGGCGCCGAGGCCGTGGCGCACTACACCGACGGCGCCCTCACCGGCGTGCCCGCGCTCACCCGCAACCGGCACGGCGCCGGCACCGCCTGGTACCTGGCCACCGCGCCAGACGCCGACGCCTACCGCGACATTCTCCGCACCATCGCCGGGCAGGCCCGCGTCACCGCGGCCGGCCCGGAGGGCGACGGCCTCGTCGAGGTCATCCGTCGCGCCACGGCCGACCGCTCCTACCGCTTCATCATCAACCACGGCGACACCGACGTGGAGGTGAGCGCGGCGGGGGTCGAGCTCGTCACCGGCGCCACCATCGCCAGCACCCTGCGCGTACCGGCCGGAGCCGTTCGCGTCATCAGAGAGGACCCCGCATCATGAGTGCACCAGCCCTTCCGGTCGCGGATGCCCGGAGCGCGGCTCGCCGCTCCCCGGCAGCCCGGCCCCGCAAGATCAAGGTTGCGCACCCGCGCGCGATCGCGATTTTCATCGTGCCCTTCGCCGTGCTGTTCACGCTGTTCTACCTGATCCCGATCGGGTACGCGATCTACCAGTCGCTCCTCGTGGTGGAGCGGGACGGCACCTTCGGCAAGGCCACCCAGGTCTTCGGCGGGCTGACCCAGTACATCGCGGTGTTCCAGAACGGCCCGTTCTGGGAGTCCATCGGCCGGGTGCTCGCCTTCGGCGTGGTGCAGGTGCCGGTGATGCTCGGCCTGGCGCTGCTCTTCGCACTGCTGCTGGACAGCCCGTTGCTCCGCGGCAAGCGCTTCTTCAGGCTCGCGTTCTTCGTCCCCTACGCCGTCCCCGGCGTCATCGCCGCGATCATGTGGGGCTTCCTCTACTCGCCCAACCTGTCGCCGTTCACGGCGCTGACCAGCAACGTCAGCTTCCTCTCCGCCGACCTGGTGCTCTGGGCCATCGCCAACGTGGTCACCTGGGTCTACGTGGGCTACAACATGCTCATCATCTACTCGGCCCTCCTGGCCATCCCCACCGAGATCTACGAGGCCGCCCGCCTCGACGGCGCCGGACAGCTGCGCATCGCCTGGTCGATCAAGATCCCGCTGATCATGCCCGCGATCGTGCTCACCGGCATCTTCTCCATCATCGGCACCCTGCAGCTGCTCGCCGAGCCGCAGGTGTTCCGCACCTTCAGCTCCGCCGTGACCAGCACCTTCACGCCCAACCTGATGGTCTACTCCACCTCCTCGATCCCCAACGTGAGTCTCGCCGCCGCCTTCAGCGTGGTGCTGGCCCTGGCCACCTTCGTGCTCTCGTTCTCGTTCCTCAAGTTCACCCAGCGGAAGGAAGGCAAATGAGCGCCCTCACCGAGACTCCGACCGCCACCCGCACCGCGAAGCGCGCCAGGAGCAACAACCCGGCCCCGAAGGTCGCCAAGGAAAGCCCGCTCTCCCGCATCGGCGCGATGACCGTGATGCTCGTCTTCACGCTCTACTTCCTCATCCCGATCTGGTGGCTGTTCATCGCCGGCACCAAGAGCAGCGCCCAGTTCACCAGCACCAACCCGCTCTGGTTCGCCGACTTCAACCTGTTCGCCAACATCGGCAACCTGGTGGCCTACCGTGACGGCGTCTTCCTCAAGTGGATGCTCAACAGCGCGCTCTACGCCGGTGCCGGCGCCCTGCTGGCCACCCTGTTCGCCGGCATGGCCGGGTACGCCCTGGCCAAGTACCGCTTCCCCGGCCGGGAACTGCTCTTCAACATCGTGCTCGGCGGCGTGCTCGTGCCCGCCACCGCGCTGGCGCTGCCGCTGTTCCTGATCTTCAGCCAGGTCAGCCTCACCAACACCTTCTGGGCGGTGTTCCTGCCCAGCCTGGTCAGCCCGTTCGGCGTGTACCTCACCCGCATCTTCGCCGCGGCGAGCGTGCCCGACGAACTGATCGAAGCCGCCCGCCTCGACGGCGCCGGCGAGGTGCGCACCTTCTTCACCGTCTCGGTGAAGCTGATGTTCCCGGCCCTGGTCACGGTGTTCCTCTTCCAGTTCGTGGCCATCTGGAACAACTTCTTCCTGCCGCTGATCATGCTGCGCGACGAGACCCTGTTCCCCGTCACCCTGGGCCTCTACGCCTGGAACTCGCAGGTCAACCAGATCCCCGAACTGCGCGGTTACGTGCTCATCGGCGCGCTGCTGTCGATCATCCCGCTGATCATCCTGTTCCTGCTGCTGCAGCGCTTCTGGCGCAACGGCCTCGGTGCCGGCAGCGTCAAGTAACCTCCCTCAACTTTTCGACCGTACGACCAGCCTTACCCGCACCATCCGCACCACCTTGCACCACTCCTTTTCAGCGAATACCCAACAAAGGAAAACAATGCGAATCACCAAGAGAGCGGCCACCGTTGCCCTGCTCACCGCAGCCACGGTTGCCCTGACCGGCTGCTCCGCTGCCGGCGGCGGCACCACCGGCGGCGACGACGCTGCCGCCTGCGAGCCCGCCGAGGGCAAGGTCGACCTGACCTTCACCTCGTGGATCCCCGGCATCGAAGACGTCGTCGACGTTTGGAACAAGGCCAACCCCGACATCCAGGTGGCCGTGCAGACCGGCCCGAACGGCAACGGCGGCACCTACGCCAACTTCTTCAACCAGCTCGAAGCCGGCAACGCGCCCGACCTCGGCCAGATCGAATACGACGCACTGCCCAACTTCCGCGTGCAGGACGGCCTGATGAACCTCGCATCCTGCGACGGAGTGCTGGACGCCAAGGCCGACTTCGTCGACTGGACCTGGGGACAGGTCAGCTTCAACGAGGACGACTCGGTCTACGCCATCCCGCAGGACTCCGGCCCCATGGCCATGTTCTACCGGGCCGACCTCTTCGAGGCCAACGGCATCGCGATCCCCACCACCTGGGACGAGTTCGCCACGGCGGCCGAGCAGGTGCGTGCCACCGGTTCGTACATCACCAACTTCTCTCAGAGTGACATCAACCAGTTCGCCGGACTCGTCTGGCAGGCCGGCGGCACCTGGTTCGGCAACGACGGCACCGATTGGAACGTCGACCTGACCGGCGACGAGTCCATCAAGGTCGCCGACTACTGGCAGGACCTGATCGACCGGGACCTCGTCTCGACCCAGCCGCCGTGGACCACCGAGTGGGACAACGCCTACAACACCGGCGCAGCCTGGACCTGGAACTCCGCAGCCTGGGGTGCGAACTCCATCGCCAGCGGCGCGCCCGACACCGCGGGCAAGTGGGCCGTCGCGGCCTCCCCGCAGTGGGAAGCCGGCGATGAGGCCAGTGGCAACTGGGGTGGCTCGTCCACCGCAGTGTTCACCGGGTCCAAGCACCCGTACGAAGCCGCGCAGTTCGCCCTGTGGCTGAACAGCTCCAGCGAGTCGCTCACCATGCTCAACGAGTCGGCCAACCTGTACCCGGCCGCCAAGGACGGACTCGACCTCCCCGTGCTCAAGGAAGGCGTGGAGTTCTACGGCGACCAGCCGATCTACGACGTCTTCGCGAAGGCATCCGGCGAGGTCTCGAGCGACTTCGTCTGGGGTCCGACCATGACCCAGACGTACAACGACGTCTCGGACGGCTTCAAGGCCGCCGTCAGCGGCAACGGCACCCTGGCCGAGGCGCTGACCACCGGTCAGAGCGCCACGATCAAGGCGCTGCAGGCACAGTCCATTCCCGTCAAGGAGTAGCTGACCCGTTCGCGTGATACCCGTACCGCCCGGCGCGTCTCGCGCCGGGCGGTACGGTGCGTGTGCGGTGGGCGCGCGGCGCGGTGCGCGTGCGTGCGGTGGGTGCGTGGTGCGGGCGAGCGGCTGAGGGGCGGTGCGCGGGTGTGGCGCCGGTATGCGGGTGGCGTGCCACCCGCGCAGCGGCGTGTGACCCGCGTAGCTCGGTCGAGGTGCTTTGCAGGTGCCGGCCGGGGTGGCGTGTGCCCCGCGTAGCTCGGTCGAGGTGCTCTGCAGGTGCGGGCCGGGGTGCCGTGTGCCCCGCGCAGCGGCGTGTGCCCCGCGCTCGGCGGTGCGCGGGTGTGGCGCCGGTATGCGGGTGGCGTGCCACCCGCGCAGCGGCGCGTGACCCGCGTAGCTCGGTCGAGGTGCTCTGCAGATGCCGGCCGGGGTGGCGTGTACACCGCGTAGCGGCGTGTGCCCCGCGCTCGGCGGTGCGCGGGTGTGGCGCCGGTATGCGGGTGGCGTGCCACCCGCGCAGCGGCGTGTGACCCGCGTAGCTCGGTCGAGGTGCTCTGCAGGCCCGGCGCGCGGCGGGGCGCCGGCCGGACCGCCCGGATAGGGCGCTATCGTTCCCCATTAACCCATCGAAGGAAGCAGTGTCATGATTCACCACCTCCGTGCCGCGGGCACCAGCCTTGTTCTCGACGCCTCCGGCAGCGGGGTGCCGGTGATCGTGCACTGGGGCGCCGACCTCGGCGAGCTGAACCCGGCCGACCTCGCCGCGCTTGCCGCCGCGAGTGTGCCGCCGGTCGGCCCCAGCTCGATCGACGTTCCGCTGCGGCTCAGCCTGCTGCCCGCCCTCGCCGAGGGCTGGAGCGGCCGACCCGCCCTGAGCGGGTTTCGCGCCGGCAGCGGCACGGACGGCAGCACGGGCAGCGGCACCCTCGACCCGGCGCTGACCCTGGTGGCGGTGCGCGAGCGCGGCGAGAACACGCTGGCCGTCGAGCTGGCGGATGCTGCGGCATCCGTCACCGTGACGACCGACCTCGAACTGACCGTGCAGGGCGTGCTGCGGATGCGGCACACCGTGACCAACACCGGCACCGGCAGCCTTGAACTCGTCGGGCTCGACGTGACGCTGCCCGTGCCCGACCGGGCCGCGGAGCTGCTCGACTTCACCGGACTGTGGAGCCACGAACGCCGCCCGCAGCGCAGCACCCTCGGGCAGGGCGTCTGGAGCCGGGAGTCCCGGCACGGCCGGCCCGGCCACGACGACTCCTACCTCACCGTGGCCGGCACCCCAGGGTTCGGCTTCCGCGGCGGCGAGGTGTGGGCGGTGCACCTGGCGTTCAGCGGCGACAAGCGGGTCTGGGCAGAACGGAGTGCCCTGGGCTACGCCAGCCTCGGCGCCGGCGAACTGCTCGCCCCCGGCGAACTGAGCCTGGCCGCGGGGGAGAGCTACACCAGCCCGTGGACCGTGGCGGTGTACTCCGACGCGGGCCTGGACGGGCTCAGCGCCCGGCTGCACTCGTGGATCCGGTCCTGGTCGACCATCACCGGCCCGCGTAAGGTGCTGCTCAACACCTGGGAGGCGGTGTATTTCGACCACGACCTGCCCACCCTGAGCCGTCTCGTCGACGCCGCCGCACGGGTGGGCGTTGAACGGTTCGTGCTCGACGACGGCTGGTTCTCTGGCCGCACCGACGACCAGCGAGCGCTCGGCGACTGGTTCGTCGACGCCACCAAGTGGCCGGAAGGCCTGCACCCTCTCATCGACCGGGTGCACGCCGCCGGCCTCGACTTCGGACTCTGGGTGGAGCCGGAGATGGTCAACCCCGACTCCGACCTGGCCCGGGCGCACCCGGACTGGCTGCTCGGGTCGGCATCCGCCCCCACCTGGCGGGGTCAGCGCGTGCTCGACCTGGCCAACCCGGATGCCTTCGCCTGGCTGCTCGGACGGCTCACCGCGCTGCTGGCCGAGTACCCGATCGCGTACCTCAAGTGGGACCACAACCGCGACCTGCTCGGCGGGTCGGTGCACCGGCAGACCGCGGCGCTGTACAGGTTGATCGACGCCGTGCGCGCCGCGCAGCCGGGTCTGGAGATCGAGTCCTGCGCCTCCGGCGGCGCCCGGATCGACCTGGGCATCCTCGAACGGGTGGACCGGGTCTGGACCAGCGACACCAACGACCCGTTCGAACGCCAGCAGATCCAGCGCTACACGAGCGTGCTCGTGCCGCCGGAATACCTCGGCGGCCACCTCGGCGCCGCCACCGCGCACACCACCGGGCGCACCTCGGCGCTGGGCTTCCGCCTGGCCACCGCGCTGTTCGGCAGCGCCGGCATCGAGTGGGACCTCACCCAGGCGTCCGCGGCCGAGCTCGACCAGATCGCCGCCTGGATCGCGGTTTATAAGGAGCGCCGGGCGCTGCTGCACGGCGGCACGGTCGTGCACGCCGACGCGTCCGACCCGGCGCTCGAGCTGCACGGTGTGGTGGCAACGGATGGCGCCTCCGCCGTGTTCGCCCAGGTCGCCCTGGCCGCACCGCGCACCGCGTTGCCCGCCCCGATCCGGTTTCCCGGCCTCGACCCGAAGCGGCGTTACCGGGTGCGACCGTTGCTCGTGGGGCCGGCGCCGCGCACGGTGCAGACCATCCCGCCGACCTGGTTGGCCGCCGACTCCCCGGAGCTGGTGCTCACCGGCGCCGCACTCGGCCAAGTGGGCCTGCCCGCCCCGCTGCTCACCCCGGAGCAGGCCGCCCTGTTCACCCTCGACGCGGTCTGAGCACGCGCGGGGATCTCACCCGAGGGGAGCTCTCGTCGAGGGACTGTCGCGAGAGCGGTGTTGGGGCTGCCTCAGGTGCGTGAGACAGCCACACGCCCGCTGTCGCGAAAGCAGGGCGGGCCGGGCGGCACTAACGTAAAGGGCATGAACGACCAGACTTCGTCCCCCCGACGCGCAGCGCTGACGGGCAAGATCCTGGTCACCGGGGCATCCGGCACCGTGGGCCAGGCCGTGGTGGATGCGCTGGCCGCAGCGGGAGAGACCGTGATCGCCGGGATGCGAGACCCCCGCGCGTGGATCGCCGAGGGCGCCCGGCGCGCCAGCGGCACCGCGGGCGGGCAGCAGCCCGGCGGGCCCGGGACCGGCCGACCCGGGACCGGCCGACCCGGCACCGGC
>NZ_SOHM01000020.1 GCF_004403945.1 Cryobacterium lactosi
GACGATCAACGATGGGCTGGACATGATCGGGGACTTCCTGGTTCTCGCCCTACATCAAACGGCGGACTTGCTCTGAGCTACTGGCCTCACCCAACCCTGACACGTAGGGCATGAGCGACACGAATGAGGGTCGCCTGTTCGGCCGAAAGCGCCGCAAGAACGCGGAAACACCCAGGACAAAGCACTACAACGTCTACGTCTCTCCCGAAGAGGACGCACAGCTGCGTGCTCGCGCCGTTGTCCGCGGCGTCACCGTGCCACGGTTGCTGTTCGAGTCGGCCATGGATTCTCAAGTCCAGACCTCAACGGACCGCAAGCTGGCCATCATGGAGTTGTTCGCTGTGCGGAAGCTCCTGGCCAACATTGCCAACAACACCAACCAGCTCGCGAAGTTCGCCAACACCGAGAGCCAGTTCCCCGCCGAGGCTGAGTCGATTATCGCTGAGTACCGCGCGATCGTGCCGCGCCTTTCCGCTGCGATAGACACGCTGGCCGACTCATGATGCCCAACATCACCCGTGGCGGGCAGATGGGTGGCCTCATGGTCTACCTGGCCGGCGCCGGCAAGTCGAACGAGCACGAAGAACAGCACCTGGTCGCTGGAAACTCGGCTGTCGTCACCATGCACGGGTACGGAGTGCTCGACCGCGATGCTGCCCTGGCCATCGCGAAAGACTTGGACGAGCCGCGCGTGAAACTCGGAGTCGAGGTCACGCGCCAAGCACGCATGACAGACCCGGAAACCGGCGAGTCGATCACCACGCGAGTCGCGGCCGACGTCTGGCATTGCTCGCTGTCTCTTCGAGCCGAAGAGGGTCAGCGGTCGGATGAGAGATGGGGTGCCATCGCTCAAGACTTCGTGGACCGAATGGGCTTCACCGAAGCCAGCGGGAAGGCCGATTGCCGGTGGGTTGCCGTGCGCCACGGGCTCTCGACGAACGGTAACGACCACGTGCATATTGCGGTGTCGCTGGTCCGCGAGGATGGCACCAAGGCGCCGACGCATAATGACTTCAAGCGCGCGCAGGGCATCTGCCGTTACCTGGAACGCGACTACGGCCTCGAGCAGTTGGAGTCGCGAGAGCGCGGCATCGGTGAACGCGGGATCAAGCCCGCCGAGCAGGCTCGGGCACAGCGCACCGGTACTGAGGTTGAGGCCCACAAGCTGGAACGCATTGTGCGCGCCGCGTCAGTTGCCTCGCTCGACGAAGGCGAGTTTGTGCGGCGCGTGCGTCGCGGGGGAGCCCTTGTGCGACCGCGCTTTGTCGCGGGCCGCGACGACGTTGTCGCGGGCTACTCCGTGGCGCTTCGACCGGAGGCCGGGGCGCAGCCGGTTTGGTATGGTGGTGGTCGACTCGCGCGCGACCTCACTCTTCCGCGGATACGGGAAGGCTGGCCGGACAGCCCACAGAGCGAGCAGGGAGCTGTGGACGAATGGAGGGCCACGAGCAAGAACCCGTGGCAGTACCGGCCGGTAGCTCCGAACCGGGAAGAGACGACACCGGACCCGAAACTGTGGAAGCAGTACACCGACGAAATCAAGCAGCTCCGCGTGCAGATGCGAGAGATTCCCTTCGAGGACCGCGCCGGCTGGGCACACCTGGCCCGCGACACCGCCGGGGCATTCGCCGCATGGTCACAACGGGTCGAGGCTACTCCCGGACCGTTGGCCCAGACCGCCCGCGACTTGTCCCGCACGGCGCAGATCCGCGCGCACGAATCGAAGCCGAAGCCTGCCGGCCGGGTGTCGGTCGCCGGAGCCACGATGATGTTGCTGCAGGCATCGCAGAAGGGTCAAGGCACGATGGCCGAGGCGATCATGCTGCGCCAGCTCGCGTCGACAGTCAAAGCGGTTATGGACATGCACACGGCCATCGGTGAGGCTCAGCGTGCATCGCAGCTCGACCGCACCTTGCGCGAACAGTACTCGCAGGTACGCGACCGTCTGCCAGCCATCGTGCGCACCGAAACCGGACAGGTCGGCAGCGCTATGCCGACGCCGGCCCAAGACCTTGACCCGGAGCTAGCAAAGATCGTCCAGGCTGCACAGCGCGGCCAGGTCGTCCCCGGAACAGGCTCGCCCGTGCCGACGCGCATCGAGTCCCACAAGCCACAGACCACCGTCACGCCGAACGAGCGCGACGGTCACGAGAGATAACGAGGGGCATCACAATGGCCGAAGAATCAGACGGCATCGGCGACGAGTTCGATGGGCAAATGCGGGTCGCCCTGACCGTGGCCACGCAGATGGCCGAGCGTTTTGCCAGGCTCCGCGAGGAGCTGGCCAGGAACGCCCAGGCGCGCACCGAGCAGCAGACCAAGGAGCTGCAGGTTCGGTTCGATGCGGAGCGGAACGCAGCACGAGCCAGCTTGGCTCCCGTGCAGCAGAAAGAGTGGTGGAACACTGCGGGGGTCGACGACATTGCCACGGCTTACGAGACGGCCGACGCATGGCGCACCGTGGATCCCGACATTGCACGCACGTCCGATCGCATGCGCGAGGAACTGCGCGGCCGGTACGGCATCGACGTGAACAACCTGGACGCCGACCCCACCGCAGTGCGAGAGGCGCTAGCCCGTGCTCAGCAAGACCGCAGCGCTGCCGCGGAGAGCCGAGGCGAGAGCGGCAAGGACTACGCCGAAGCGGCATCGCTGCTTACGGTAGCCGACCAGCTGGACCGCAAGGCCGAAGAACGCGACCGCGACCAGGAGCGAGCCAAGAACACCAACGACGAGCCCGCGGAGGGGCTGTCGCGGGAGGAACTGACCGGCAAGGCAGACGTCACTCGCGACGACGCCGCGAACGCGTACGACAGCGCGGGGCGCCGCGAGTCGTTCGCGGCCGACATGGAAAAGTCGAGCGTCGACCCCCAGTTGCAGAAGGTTCGCCTCGTTGCCGATCGAGAGAACGGCACTCACGCCAGCGCAGCCGTGGCAACAAAGCCAGGCAAGCAGCCGAAGGCTCGCAACCGTTCCCAGGGTCCTGGCTTGCAGCGGGAACGCGGCGGGCTCAGTCGCTAACGGTGCCCCGAATCGACAGATCAGTTTTGGTTCCGGCCCGGATTCAAAAGGGCACCTAAGTCGCCCGTCAATGTGGGGTACACCCCCACTAGGCGTCAGGTGCAGGCTTTTCGTACCGTCCGGATAGGGTCTGATCCGCATTGATTGACAGCCCTCATCGCCAGGTCCCAAAGTTCAACCTGACGAGCAGGGCGCGCCCGGGGACCGTGGCGAACGTCTCCAGCGCACTCGAGAGTGCGTGTCATAACTTCAGGTCCGAATGGCTCCAGCACGAATGTCGGCGATCACAGCGTTGAGGGCAAGTTGGGTCTCAAGTGCGTCCTTCTTGTAATCCGGCATCTCCGGGTCACAGAACGCCGCGCGAAGTTTGGCATCGTCGCCTACCGATCGTTCCCACTGCGTGGGTAGACGCTCACCTCCGAGTATCCCCACAAGTGTTAGAGCCTCGGCGCCCATTCTTGATACTTCGGCAGGATCGGTCGAACCGCCGCGGTTCCGGTTCTCTGATAGACGTCTCAAGGCCTCCAACTCAAACATTAGGTGAGATTGACGGAATGCTTCTCGGCGGTCGATCGCGGCGATCTCACGAGAGTTCCTGCGGTCCTTCGCTGAGATGTACAGTGCCACGAGCGCGGCACCCACCGCGGCGAGAACGGCGAGGGTCTGAATTAGATCACTGAAGGCAATTGAAGACATCGCGACTATCGGTTCAGGTCTACAGCTAGAGAGGGCACCAGGGCCGCCAGCTCGAGGGCCAGATGCGGGTCGTAGGAACGAAAAGGAAGGTTGTACGTGTCAGCCCCGTAGACGAGCGAGACGGCGACTCTCTTCGGCCATTCGGCCCCGGCGTAGCCGACAGCGTTAGTCACCGCGCCAACGGACATTCCCTGAAGTTCACTGCGACCGATGACACGAGTGTCCGCCTCCGGGGAGTCCTTATCGAAGTCCAACTCGATCAAGACGAGGACGCCATCCGTGAATGTCAGGATGACCGCACGCTTTTCGTCGGTGGTGGCGATGTTGTGGTCCAAGTAGCGGATGGGCGCATCACCAACGATCAGGGCGATCTTTGATGACGCTTGGTCGAACCAACTCGGATTTCCGTCGATGACGTCAATCGCACTTTCGGACACTCGGTAAATCCGATTACAGACATCGCTCGCGTTTTGATAGCTCATCTTGGCCCCCAAGTCCCGGATGCCCAAAGTGAGAACGCCTGTCTTCGTAACCATAGCGAGGGCCTCCGACACCAGCTGCCGGCGCGACTGGACGCACGCATCGGACAGAATGAAGGGCATGACCACGCACAGCGAGCTTGCCCTCCCTGAGGGATACGCCGAACTTTTACGGGGTCTGAAGGTGCGCGTTCGGAATGCGCAGGTGCGGGCTCAGCGGGTGGTCAACACCCAGCTCCTCGAACTGTATTGGGGTATTGGGAGCGAGATACTCGCCCAGCAGGAAAGCCAAGCGTGGGGGAGTGGTGTCGTGGGCAGATTGGCTTCTGATCTCAGAGCCGAATTCCCTCAGATGACAGGGCTCTCTCGCAGCAATCTCTTCTATATGAGGGCGTTCGCGGTGGCGTGGCCAGGAGAGGGCGTAATTGTCCAACAGGCTGTTGGACAATTGCCGTGGGGCCACATCACGGTTTTGCTGGACAAGCTCGATGATGCCCGCACGCGTACCTGGTATGCCCAAGCCGCCGTTGAACACGGGTGGTCACGGAACGTGTTGATGAACCAGATTATGAACCGTACCCACGAGCGGATCGGGTCGGGCCCGAGCAATTTCACTAGGCAACTTCCCGCTGTTGAGTCGGAGCTCGCGCAGCAGATCGCGAAAGACCCCTACGTGTTCGACTTCCTCGAGTTGACCGACCTGGCCGCCGAGCGGGACCTGGAACAGTCCCTGATGGACCGCATCGTGGAAACCCTCCGGGAACTCGGCGCTGGCTTCGTATTCGTTGGCCGCCAGGTGCACTTCGACGTTGGCGGGGATGACTTCTACCTGGACCTGTTGTTCTTCCACGTCGTCCAGCTCCGCTACGTCGTCGTCGAGCTGAAGACGGGGAAGTTCCAGCCCGAGTACGCGGGCAAGCTCGGTTTCTATATCGCCGTTGTCGACGACAAACTCCGCCTCCCTGCGCATAATCCAACGGTTGGGATCCTCATCTGCGGCAGTCGCAACGATCACACCGTCCGTTACTCCTTGGGTCAGGCCGATGCGCCGATGGCCGTGTCGACGTATACCTATGACACCCTGCCGGCGGCCGAGCGCAACGCGCTGCCCGACGAGGAGAAACTCACTGCTGCTCTCGACTGGGCTGAGGAGCCCTCGGCGGAATAGACAAGCTCGTCCTCGAAGGATGAGCGTGTCGCCAAGCAGTGCGTACGAGATTCATCGCTCCGCGAGATCCCGCGGTTCGTGAAGGGGTCTGTGAACGGGGCCGTGAGATGCCTTATATCAGCCGGGATACAAGACGACATCGGGGCTTACGCGATGCCCTATTGAGCGGCGGCACGTAACCTTCGGCAAATCCGAACTTCCCCGCTCAGAGCAAGTTCTTCGTTCTACGCCACCACTCGGCGTGGAGCATACTTCTGACGACGAATCCGCCATTCGAGATGGTCGGCAGATTCAGCGTCGAGCTCACCTGCATCGACTTTAGGTGAGATGGGACGCTCACAACATGCGGTGCATCATCCGTTCTGCGGTTCGCAGGCCGAACCGCTTCGACATCACCCTCGACCCAGCGATCATCGTCGCTCTGATCCTCTGATCGGACTCTTAGGAGTGATCTACGCGACCAGGTAGCCCATAGGGAGCTCTTGCGCCACGTTGGCGCACGAAGCCCCCACCTCGCAGCAGCGACGTGCGCGCAAACGGTCGTTTCTGAGCTGCAGCACACTCGTCGAGAACCATTATGTGATCGCTATTTAGCGGCGTCGCTGGTCGAGGCGGCGTCACCCGATTGATCTATCAGTAGATCGAAGGCGCGCACCCTAAAGTGACCGCGACCCTACAGGACCATCACTCTAAGGAGGTCGATCCTCTGACTGGTGATTGCCACAACGTCGGAGACGAGGGAGGGGAAGTGGGCAGTCTGCAGGGCAAGACTGATGAGTCCGATCATGCCAGCAACAATGAACCGCGCTTCCATTTCGACGTGCGTCTCCCTGCGGATGAGTCCACCTCGACGCGCCTCGTCAAGGTAGTCGGTAACGCGGGTGAGCCAGCCGTAGAACCGATCCGGTGAGCCTTGGTGGCGTAAGTCGGGTTCATTCCGGAGGTTGAGCGCTACACGGGCGAGGCCGTTATGAACAACGTTTGAGGCGACGTGGTCAACTCCGTCCACGATCGCATCCAGAGGATTCACCGCGTGACGCTCGACACCCATGAAAACACCACCGGGATAAGCCTGGTTCAGCACGGCGGCCGCGAGCAGGGCCTTGGTCGGGAAGTAGTAAGTGACGAGCGATTTTGAAATGCCCGCATGCTCAGCGATCTGACCGATACTCGAGCCGGAAAATCCGCCTTCATCGAAGTCACATATCGCAGCTTGGAGAATCTGCAACGCCGTTTCTGAGTATGGTCCCCTCGAATAGAAACCTTTTTGTCTTGCTGTCATCGTCGTGCTCACAGCGACCCCCCAGTCCTCGAATTAACCACTCACAACCTGATTTTTTGTTCGGGGTAACTGCAGCGTAACCGCTGGACGGGCGTACAGGCAAGAGTTTCGTTCAGCTGTTCCCTGAACGACCGTCCAAGAAATAGCTTCGCTCCTTAAGGGAAGGTCAGCGCCAAATCGGCGCTGCGATCCCTCTGATCCGGAGATGAAGTCCATGAATTCAATGAAGAAAATGCTAAGCATCGCGAGTGCCGCTTTCGTTCTACTGGCAGGATTGGGGATCGCTGGTCCGGCAAGCGCCCAAACGGCATCTTCAACCACAAGTGACTTCGTCGCGGTGGCTCCGAGTTACACGCTGGATGCACCTACGGTCGGTACCGCGGAGGAAGCCCTCACCACCAACGCCGTCGCTGTTACCTACGAGTACAACTGCGTCAACACCACCGGTGCCAGCTATTTCATGGCCGCTGGCCAGAATCTGACTGACTGCCACGGTAGCCGCCTGCAGAAGTACCTGAACGGCTCCCTCCTGAAGACGTACACGCTCTCTTACGGCGGCGGCGCGGCGAGCTCCGACCCCACCAATGGCCTCGGGTGCGCCATCGCAATCGGTGGTGGCCTTGCCATCCTCGTCCTCAACCCGCCCACGAGCGTCGCATCTTGGGTCCTCAATGGGGTGGTTTTCGGGAATAGCTTGATTTCGTGCAGGGCCTGACGTTGAAGTGAGCCGAGGGGCGCTCCAACTGCGGACGGTTACAAAGCGCGAACCGCCCGGCTTCGGTTGAAGTGCCCCCTGGCGATCCAACCACCGACGAAAACTACGACGTTCAAGCCAGCCAAAGTCCAAGCCAACCACACCACGTCATTGGGGCGCACTACGGTCATTACCAGCACCCCGGACACAGCGATCATCGCGACGACAACTATGAAAAACGTCCAGCCGCTGCGCCCCGACCGCGGTATGAACGAGGAAACCCCGAATCGACGGGCGAGACCTTCTGCAACCGCGATCACCACTAACAGCCCCGTGAAGGCTAGGCCGTTGAACCCGGCTGGCAAGACCGACGCCGCGATGACCGTTCCAGCGAAGGCGGCCCCCATGACTAGGTAGTACCACAGGTCGTTCTGCGGCTGGTCACTGCGACCGGTATTCCTAGAATTACTCACTACGCTCATGTCGCCATCAAAGGACTATTTGATTCAGATGTCAATTACATATATCCCTTGGTAGTGCACACCTGTTCGCCTGACCGGCCAGCTTGCGAAGCCGAACGGTGCGGATCCAGTAGCGTGGCGGGCAATAAGTGCCCGCATCAGCAGGAATGGGCACGAGGTGGCTGACCCGGAAGTTCTTCTCGTGGCCATCCTCGGTGCGGGTCCGGTCACCCATGATGCCCGCATCGTTCGCGGACAGCGAGCTTCGGGTCAGCGGCCAGGAGTTCCTCGGCGACTGTCCCATGGACGATCGTTTGCGTACGTCAGGCGATACGTCTTTTGTCTGATCTGCGCACTTCCGTCAGGCCGCGTCGTCGGTGAAAAGTTGCTTGGCGACGCCCATCGCGACCATTCCTTTGGGCCAGCCGGACCTGATGAACGCCGCCCAAATGGTCGGTACAAAGCTGGTGGAAACCATCCAAAGATGGCGGCCTAGTCAGAATCGATCATTTATGGGCACGTCGAGGGCTGCGCCAAAGAGCGATCACAGAACGCCGCCATTTAGCGATGTGACTGTTAGCGCTTCGTGGCGGCATTCTGTGATCGCTAGGTGGCGTTATCGAGCCCCTGGCGCTTCCTAATCCGGCAGGAGCCCCAGAGCGCGCGCCCGCCGATAGAAGGTCGCTCGGGACATTCCGAGGTTCCGTGCGACTTCGGCGGCTGGCTCACCGCTGTCTATGAGGCTGCGAGCGTTGCGTATTTGACTGTCGGTGATGATCCGCGGGCGACCGCCCAAATTTCTACCGGCGTTGCGGCGTTTCGCGATCGAGTCGAGCACGCGCTCTCGCTTGATTTCATGTTCCATCTGACCGAGTGCGGCCATGATCGTGAACAGCATGGAACCCATGGGCGTTGCCGTGTCGACGTCGCCGCCGCCCAGGTTCAGCACGCGGAGGCCGGCGCCGCGGCCCCGGAGTTCTTCGGCGAAGGCAAGCATGTTCTGTGTCGATCGCCCCAGCCGGTCCAGAGTCGTGATGACGAGAGTATCTCCCGCCTCGAGGGCGTCGAGTGCACGGTCGAAGTTCGGCCGTGAGGCGCGAGCGCCGGAAACGCCATTGTCGACGTAGAGGTCATCACGCCGGACACCAGCGGCCAAAAGGTCCACTGCTTGCCGGTCGGTAGATTGCTGGCGCGTTGATACGCGCGCGTAGCCGATCAGTTTCGTCACGATGCTCCTGGCTGTCTTATAACTAACGATTAGTGTCGCAATTCAAGCAGGAGGTTACGCGACGTAGTTAAGAGACTCGCCGAGCCCCATAATTCCGCCAGTGTTGTGTCGTTTTCAGTACTCGTCTGCACGGTTTTCCATACTCGTCTGCACAGACCTGCACGGGTGACTGAAGCGGCGCTGAGGAAGCGTTCTAGTTTTCCGGCACGCCCAGGCTGGGAGCGGGAAGGTGCTGTGCGATGGCGCCCCAGGATTGTCCGACGGGGCGGGTCTGCACTCGGCTGACGAGGCTGATGAGCGGCGTCGCGCTGTTGGCATCGGCGTGGTCGGCGGCGGTCTGTGCCCAAATGCGGTGCGCCGCAGCCACGTCGTCCTGGCCGACGGAGTGAGTGAAATCGTCGACGAAGGCGGTCAGTAGTGCGGTTGTCGGCTCGCGTTCTGGTGCGCTGTGGATGCCTTGAGACTTCTGAGCGGTGACCAATCGGGCCACGGTGTAGCCCAAGAGGAAGTGGTTGCGTTCCCAGCGCTCTCCGGACAGGACAGCCATGGCTTCGATCTCAAAGAGCCACTCGGATATCGGTGCCTTCTGCGTTATGAGGAGAGTTGCCTTGGTGAGCAGGAAGTCCTCGATCAAGGGGACATCGTTCCGCTCGAGCGGATGCACGAAAGTAGAGGCAGGCCCGGCCGGGGAGGGGGCCGTCGGATGCGCGGTCATTATTGCTCCCGCAGGAGGGTCAGGAATTCGTCGGCCATAGCGAGCTGCTGCTGCAGCTTGGCTCGGCGCGTGTCTGCCTCCGTGATGAAGGCGTCCAGTTCGCGTCGCACGTCCGGGTCGGTCTGCTCCCGGCCGCCGCTGGCGGCCAGGGTATCGATGATACGCAGCAGGTCGGTCATCTCCTCGAGCGGGAACCCGAGGGGCTTCATTCGCCTGATCAGCATCAGCCGACCGATGTCGCGCTCGGTGTAGAGGCGGAACCCTCCATCGGTGCGCCCGGAGGGCTTGAGGAGTCCGACCTCGTCGTAGTGGCGGATCGTGCGCAGGGACAGGCCGGTTTTCTCGGCGAGCTCTCCGATGTGCATCGTGACTGCGGGTGCTTCTGCGTCCATGCCGGTACCTCTTTCAATTTAACTCTAACGTTAGGGTAGTGTTGCAGTTCTGGCCGACAGTTTCCTGCACGCCAACACCACCCCGCCCCCATTGTCGAACACGACAGTGCTGGGCTCGCGCATCGAGGCGCCCACATACATTGCCCATCGGCCCTCTTCTGTGAGGGCCCGTCCCCGGAGTCATCTATGGCTATTGCCGAAAAATCCGCCTTGCCCAAAGTCAATCGTTACAAAGCCGAACCGTCGGTGCTGACCGCGCTGAGAACACCGCGCATCCTCACCCGTGAGGTGCTCGCCGGCCTCGTCGTGGCTATGGCGCTGATCCCCGAGGCCATCGCGTTCTCGATCATCGCCGGCGTCGACCCGCGGGTGGGCCTGTTCTCCTCGTTCGTGATGGCCGTCACTATCGCGTTCGTCGGTGGACGCCCAGCGATGATCACCGCCGCGACCGGCGCCATCGCCTTGGTTATCGCCCCGGTCGCCCGCGACTACGGCATGGAGTACTTCATCGCCACGGTCATCCTCGCGGGAGCGTTCCAGATCCTCCTCAGCGTGATCGGCGTCGCCAAGCTCATGCGGTTCATCCCCCGCAGTGTGATGGTCGGGTTCGTGAACGCCCTGGCGATCTTGATCTTTACGTCCCAGCTGCCGCAGCTGCTGGATGTGCCGTTCCTGGTCTACCCGCTCGTCGCCGGCGGCTTGCTCATCATGATCTTCATGCCGCGCATTACCAAGATCATTCCCGCTCCGCTCGTGGCCATCGTCGTCGTCACCGTCGTCACCGTCCTCATGGCCATCAACGTGCCCACGATCGGCGACCAGGGCGAACTGCCGAAGTCTCTGCCCGAGCTGTTCTTCCCGAGCGTTCCGCTGACCTGGGAGACGTTCGTGATCATCGCGCCGTTCGCCCTTGGGATGGCGATGGTTGGCATTCTGGAATCCCTCATGGCAGCCAAGATTGTCGACGAGGTCACCGACACCCACTCCAACAAGACCCGCGAGGCCTGGGGCCAGGGCGTCGCGAACATCATGAGCGGCTTCTTCGGCGGTATGGGCGGCTGCGCCATGATCGGCCAGACCATGATCAATGTGAAAGCCTCCGGAGCTCGCACCCGGATCTCCACGTTCCTAGCCGGCATCTTCCTGCTCGTGCTCGTCCTCGGCCTCGGCGACGTCCTCGCCATCGTCCCGATGGCGGCACTGGTATCGGTCATGATCATCGTTGCCGTGCTCACCTTCGACTGGCACAGCATCCGCCCGTCGACGTTAAAGCGGATGCCCAAGAGCGAAACCACGGTTATGGTCGCCACCGTCATCGTCATCGTCATTACCCACAACCTCGCCATCGGCGTCGTCGTCGGCGTGATCATCGCGATGGTCGCCTTCGCCCGCCGCGTCGCCCACCTCGCCAAGGTCGAACGCACCCTGAGCAGCAACGAGGGCGAAGCCGCGACGGCGTACTACACCGTCACGGGCGCGCTGTTCTTTGCTTCCAGCAACGACATGATGACCCAGTTCGAATACGCTGACGACCCGGAACGAATCGTCATCGAGATGTCCGGCTCCCACATCTGGGATGCCTCGACCGTTGCCACGCTCGATGCGATTAAGTACAAGTACGAACGCCACGGCAAGCACGTCGTCATCGAAGGCCTCAACGAAGCCAGCACACTTCTGCACACCCGTCTGGCCGGAAATCTCGACGGCGGCCACTAAGGCGGAACCGGACGGCAACGGTCAGGCCTCTGGCCTGACCAGTTGCCGTCCGGTTCCGGAGTGGTTGCCGTCAGGCGGCGCCTATCGCTTCGTGAGCACCTTCGTGCCGTCGGGTCGCAGCTCCCCTGAGGGGGACACGTGACGATATAGCGTCTGCCGCGTAATGCCCAGTTCGGCGCAGAGGTCGCCGACCTTGGTCTCCTTCTGTCCCATCGCGGCCATTGCTGTGCGCACCTTAGCCGCAGTCATTTTGTACGGACGTCCGCCCTTGCGTCCACGAGCTCGCGCCGCGGCGAGTCCCGCGACGGTGCGCTCAGAGATCAGCGCTCGCTCGAACTCAGCCAGGGCAGCGAAAATCCCGAAGACGAGCTTCCCGGACGCGGTCGTGGTGTCGATCGCTGCACCCTCCCCTGTGAGCACTTTGAGTCCGATGCCGCGGTCGGTGAGGTCATGCACGGTATTGACCAGGTGGCGTAGATCGCGGCCGAGCCGATCAAGCTTCCAGACCAGAAGAGTGTCACCGTCCCGGAGCGCTTTCAGGCACGCCGCCAACTGGGGGCGGTCATCTTTCCTTCCGGACGCGTGGTCCTCATAAAGGTGGTCTGCGTCCACGCCGGCCAGCAGAAGCGCATCGCGCTGAAGGTCGGTGCTTTGCGATCCATCTGCTTTGGACACGCGCATATATCCGACGAGCATGGCGGTAACCCCTGTCACTTATACGGTCGAATACGTGACAACGTGCAGTCGTCTTGATTGCCGTCAAAAATTGTCACTTAACCCGTCATTCAGTCTAAGTCCTGTAAACCCGCCTCGGTTTGTGTTGTGTGATGAAAATCGAGGGGGATGCCGAGTTCGAGGAATAGGCTCACCGCGTAGTGGATCTGTTCGGCGTCGTCTTGCTTGTAGGTTGCCAGGTTGAAGAGGGTGCGTGCATCGGCGGGATTGAGGCGTGCTGCTTCGACGGCCTCCTGGAGGGCATCCATCAGAGTGGGTAGGGCACCGTTCGGGGTGGATGGTGGCCGGGTAGCGGTCGTGGGCTGGGGAGCTAATGCGCGCCGCTGGGCATCGCGACGCATCCGTTTGGTGGTCCTCGAGGCGGTGTCGGTGATCTGTCTCATCTGTTCGATCATCCGAAACAAGGCGGCCTCATCTACTTGCGTGACACCGCGTTCGTGCAGCCGTGCAACGGCGCGCTTGTGCTCCCAGAGACTCACCGCGGGGTTGGCCATCGTTTGATACGGCACCTCTATACAGGCGTGTCCTTCTGGTTCCAACACCCAGATCCGGCTGATGTCTCTGGGGTCGCGTCGGATGAGGAACGGGTCGAGGGTGCTGCGCCGGCTGATCCACGGTTTCAGCGAGTTGGAAAAATAGCGGACGTGGTCGATGACGAATCCCGTTCGAGTCAATGTCCGCCGCATGACGGGGAGGAAATCGACAAGGAACGCCCTCGCGTTCGACACCACCGCCGGTGTTCCCGTCTTCTCCACGCCCTCAGCCCACCGGCCTGCTGGTGTTTGGCCCAGCGTGCTGTGAATGCTGCCGTGATAGGTCGCTACGGCGAGGGTCAACCATTTCTCCAACTCGTGCAGCGTCAGCATCGCCATCCGGTCTGAGTCGTACCGGCCACGTTCGGCAGGGTTGGAGAACGTGGTGCCAGGAAGCTCATGAACTTGCTGCATCGCCGTGCCGATCACCCGCTCTACGATCCCGCCGTAATGCGGCCGGCCCGGCGGGCGGTAAGCCAACTCGATTCCGTGCTGCTCACACCCGCGGCGTAACGCTTCGCTCGTGAACTCGCTGGCGTTGTCCAGATACAGCTGCCGTGGCTTCCCGCTCATCGGCCACTGCACGTCAACTCCCAAGCTCTCCAGCCCAGGCCGCTTATCGGTGGCCGCATGAACGAGGCACAGACCCACCGACACGGCCGACGGAGCCTCCAAAGTGACGACCATACCGACCAACGATCGACTGAAAACGTTGATCGCCGCGGTCAAGTAGGGCCGCCCGATCGGGCGTCGTTCCCGCTCGTCGACGACGATGACATCAACAACGGTGTGATCGATCTGCACCTGCTCCAAAACTCTGCCGATCACCGGGACATCGCCGCCCGCAGACTGCAGGGACCGGACCGCTTGAGGGCCTCCGCGGCGCCGGCCCACCTCCACCGGACTCAACGCCCGGATCCGCTGCTCGACCGTATTCCGGGCCGGGACAGGAAGCTGACGCAGCCGGCACGCGCCGACGACATCGAGGTACACCGCCGCCAAGCTTCGCTTCTGCCGAGTCAAGAACTGCTTCCGCACCATCTCGCGGACGAGGTCTTCCACCTCGCTGGACAAGCGCGCGGTTCCTTTCCCGCCCGACGAGCGCCCCGGAACCAGATCCGTCAGCAACCCCGTCCCGTCCCGATGGCGCTTGATCAGCACGTACACCTGGCGTCGCGAAATCCCCAGCGACAGCGCAGCCGCGTCGACCGCGACCCTGCCCACAGTTGTCTGTGCCGCCATCGGCGCGATCACCGCAGAAATCTTCTTCGTGCGATCCCACAGCGCATCCGGCATCGTCACCGTGCCGAACGCTTCAATACGGCCAGGTCTCGCGTCCACTCCGCTACCTCCCTGTCGTGCAGAGGAGTACTAAGCAGAAACGACTTTAGTGCAGAGGAGTACTGAAATACCAGTGCTCAACACTCGTCTGCACAACCCCGGAAACATGCGGCATCTCGTGCAGACGTGAACGGAAAACGACAGGTGAGACACATTTATGGGACATCGAACGGCCCACCCCCTTGTGGGTGGGGACCATTGAGGGGGTGGGGGATCGAGTGTCTTGGAAAGCTTTAGATTTTCGAGGCAACCCGCGCGCGGGATGCGCCCCCACTGTTTGCGAGTTCGCGGCCGCCGGTGAAGCGCGTCGAGCCTCGGCCTGCCGTGGGAGATCGCCCCGGACAGTCCTCGCCGCTCAGCCGTCAGAGAGGGGACCTGTTGTGTCGAGGCTGGCGACGAGGGGGCTCAGTATTGTGGCCAGGGTTGCGGCGTCACCCGCTGAAATCCTGTCGAGGACCAGGTAGTGCGCCGCGGCCGCTTGGATCTGGGCCGCCCGAAGAAGAACCCGCCGCCCTGACGCGGTGAGGGATATCAGTGATGCTCGGCCGTCGGTTGTGGAGACACTGCGAGTGACGAGTCCACGACCTTCGAGCCGTGCGACGACCTTCGACAAGCGAGGCACGGGCGCATAGGTCCGTTCTGCCATCTCGCTGATCCGAAGCGCGCGATCTGGTGCATCGGAGAGGGACATCAGGGCGCCGTACTCAAACAGCGTCAGTCCCACCTCGCGGAGCCGGGCGTCCATGGCTGGCGTGAAGAGCTGCGAGAACACAGTCAGCGCCACCCAGAGGTCGGACTGCGACTCGTCGAGCCCGTGCATTCGCTGTGCCATGTAGCCACCCTACACGAACAACTTGCACCAGCAAGTAAACCGACATATGGTTGTCCCTGCAACTAGATAAAAGGGTGCGCATGAGCGCGACACGACAACATGACAACCGGGCCAACAATGCGTAAGTCGACGAAGCCCTCGCCGAAGCGGACACGATCCTGCTCACCCTTCCGACCCAGCTCGGCGTGAACTACGCCGCGCACCTGCTGACCACCCTGATTGACCACGTTGCACCTGCCGCCGGCTGGCGCTGAACAACCCGACAAAAGGACCTCCCTATGACACGCACGACTCACCTGACCGCGGACGACGCGCCCATCCTCTCCGTGAAACCCGTCACCCTCGCATCTCCTGCACGAGGCACCAATCTCATCCTCCGTCTCTCCGCCCCGAGCACCGGGACCGGCCTTCCCGTGATTCTGTTCTCCCACGGCTACGGCGAGTCGCTTTCCGGCTACGGCCCACTGACCGATTTCTGGGCTTCCCAAGGCTTCGTCGTCATCCAGCCCACCTACCTCGACTCCCGAAGCCTCGGTCTAGCCGACGACGACCCCCGCCGGCCCGGCATCTGGCGTCAGCGCGTTGCCGATGCAACGACGATCCTGGACCACCTCGATGACGTCCTCGCGGCGATCCCCGGACTTCCCGAACGCGTCGACACGGGAAGGATCGCAGCCGCCGGACACTCCTTCGGCGGTCAGACCACCGGCATCCTGCTCGGCCTGCGCGTCATCGACCCCCAGACCGGCGCCGTCGATGATCTCCGCGACCCTCGCGTGAAAGCGGGAGTACTCATGGCAACCGCGGGTCGCGGCGCCGACCTCTCGCCGTTCGCCGCCGAGCACTTCCCGTTCATGAACCCCGTCTTCGAGCACATGGAAACACCGGCGCTCGTGGTGCTCGGTGACCAGGACGATTCACCGCTGACTACGCGCGGCCCCGAGTGGTCGGCCGACCCCTACACCGACAGCCCCGGCGAGAAGCACCTTCTCACGCTGGGCGGTGGTGAGCACTCCCTCGGCGGCATCCCAGGCTACGACGTCAAAGAGACCACCGACGAGGACCCCGAGCGCGTCATCCTGCTCCGCACGGTCGCCACCGCGTTCCTCCGCCACGCGCTGGGCATCGACAACACCGCTTGGGCCGACTTCACCGACACCCTCGGTGGCGGAGGAACCGCGGCCGCCCGCCTGGAGTCGAAAAAGTGACGCGCGTCATCGGCCTCGAAGAGCACATGGCCACTCCCGATGTCTTCACCGCCTGGCGGAAGCACGATCCGAACCTCGACGAACCCGTCATGCGCTGGACCGTCAGCGGTAATGTTGCGTCTCCTCTGCTGAACCTTGGACCGGATCGGCTCCGGGACATGGACATTGCCGGCGTCGACCAGGCGGTCCTGTCGCTGACCTCGCCCGGGCTGCAGAACCTCCCCCGTGCTGAGGCCGTCGCCTTGCAGGGCCCCACGAACGACATTATCGCCGACGCCGTGTCCCGGCACCCGGATCGCTTTCGCGGATTCGCAACGCTCGCCACCCTGGATCCGGCGTCCGCCGCTAAGGAAGTCGACCGAGCCGTCTCGAAGCTGGGTCTCGACGGGATCCTGCTGCACACCCTTTCCGGAGAAGAGTTTCATGACTTGCCGAAGTACTGGGACATCTTCGCCGCTGCCGAACAGCACCGGGTGCCGATCTACCTGCACCCGAGCCTGCCGCCTGAAAAGGCGGTCGACGCCTACTACGACGGCTTCGGGCTCCTCGGCACGGGAGCGCCCGGCTGGCACTACCAGACCGGCATCGCCGTCCTGCGCATGATCACCGCCGGCGTTTTCGACCGGTTTCCCGACCTCCAAGTAGTCATCGGGCACTGGGGCGAGATGGTCCTGTTCTACCTCGACCGCATCCAGTTGCTCACCGGCGCAGCCCGCCTGCCAAGGCCCCTCGTGGAGTACTTCCAGAACAATGTCCACATCACGCCCGGCGGGATCGACTCCCACCGGTATCTGGCCTGGGCGATCGAGGTCATTGGAGCGGACCGGATCATGCACGCCACCGACTACCCGTTCAACGGTGCGACGGACTTCGCCGCCCGCGACTTCCTTGACACAGCGGACATTAGCGACGCCGACCGGCAGAGGATCGCGTCGGGCAATTGGGAACGCCTCGCCCAGGGCATCCGACGCTGAACCTGCGCGCCCGGCCAACCTGCCCGCAGAGGGAAGCTGACCGTAGCTGTGGCACGCGCCATTCAGTGGCAACGAAATACCGCCACCGAGCGTCAATAGTCACACCTTCCGGGCGTGTTGCCGAGTTGGGGGGAGTGGCCGGTAGACGATCCCTACCGGACGACCGTGGCGGGCGAGAGATGTGGTGCTCGACAGCGTCGAATGCGCCTAAGCGGATGCTGGATGGGCCGCAGAGGTGACGCCGCAAATCGGATGTGAGCAGTAGGCTCACTCGCTAAGGGGGCTGGACATGAGGTTGCTAGGCCGAATCGATCCAAGTGACGGCCGATGATGCATGCCCTCAACGAGCCCAGTCATGTGATCGACTTCGTCGCGTCGTTGTTGACCCTGGATTGGCCAGTTTCAGAAGAAGAGGCCGTTGCTTTTTTGAAGAGACTCGACTGTGACGTGCTGGTTTCGCACCAGGCTAAAGAGCGCGTGGTGCGAGTGGGTCGTTGGCGCTACCCCGCACTGAATCTGTGGGGGACGTGGACATCCGACCCTGTATGCGGAACGCGTTTGCGCTTCTTTATGACGCATCCCACGCCAACCGAGCCCACTCTTATGCTTCGTTACCATTCACTCATCGACGAGATCTCCCACCGGTTCGGTGCGCCCGAGGTCATTGACCGCAACCCGATTAGCCCACACGCCCAGTGGTGCCGTGACAATCTGACGCTCAGCGTAGACGCGTACACCCGCCTGCCGCGCCCTCCGCGCATTCAGCTAACGATCCAGCCGGCCAGAATCTTTATCTCGTCGCGAGCAGTCTCTACTCCTCCAGAATTCACCCTGGGGGCATGACAAAAGGCTAGGGTCGCCTCACACCACAGCGTTGGCAGAGACGGGACTTCGGACTTCGTTTAGGTTTCTAACATTCTTCGTTAGAGCGAGACTCCATGATGAACGACGCCTTCTGCGATGTCGTGTAGTCGTGCACTGGTGGAGCGGGCGTAGGTGCGGAGCAACGAGAAGGCTGCATCAATGGGCACCCCATGTTTTTGTGCCAGGAAGCCCTTCGCTTGCTCAATCAACACTCTGCTCTCCAGCGCTTGCTGCAACTGATCGTTGACCATCTCGTGATTTTTGATGGTCTGGTGCTGGACGAGGCTGATTGTTGCCACTTGAGCCAAAGCTAAGGCCAGGGCCGCGTCCTGATCGCTGAACGGCCCGCGACGGGTAGAGAAGAGCCCCATGGCTCCGAAAGTTTGACCGCGCAGGCGCAGCGGGGAAGCATGCACGGCATGAAATCCGCGCGACTGGGCAAGCGCAACAAACCGTGGCCACCGCTCAACCTCTTCCGAAAGATCAGCGACCTCTATGGGTTCCCCGGAAGCGAAAGCGTCCAAACACGGGCCCTGATCAAAACCCAGCTGGGCCTCTTCAACATCGCTCGTGCGCTCATTTGAAGACGCGACAATGTGGAGCACACCATCACTATCGGCCAGAAGAATTCCGGCATCTGTGGCCGATGTAAAGCGTGTGCCCGACTGGACGAGAATGTCCATGGTGTCGACGACGTCGTAACCGCCCCGCAACGAGTCGGCGAGGAGCACAAAAACGTCTGCAATATCAACATCGCGCTGCGAGGAGGCCATGTACTAGAGAATAGAACTTAACCACACCCGCATTCACACCCCGGCCCACGCAGGAGCGGCCGCCCTGGAGTCTCCCTCTAGCGAGGTGAAGGGCTAGCGGAAGGGCACGGGGACATGGGCTGCTTTTGCCCAGTCGAACCGGATGCGCTGACCGCCCGTCTCGTCCAAAACATACGCCTCGAGCGTCATAACTCGATGATCGGCGATTGCTTGATCGTTTCCGACGATATCGAAGCGATACTTATCGGCGTGCTCAGTTACTAGGACCGCTCCTATGCCCGGAAAAATGACGAACATTTGATCCGTGAACAACAAAGTGTGTTCATAGTGCCGGCGAAGATTCTGACCAAGCACCGGGAAGCTACGGAGCGACTCAAGCGGTCGCACAATGGCGGTCATTGCGATCATGATCTCATTTTCACCCACCAAGGTAAGCACTGGGTTAACCATCGTTGAGAGTCTGCTGGGAATCATTACGGAGGACATCAGCTGACCACTGATTTTGCAGCAGCCGACTGTTAGGCATGAATGCACAATGGCGCGGGAGCGCAACCCCCTCTCCGCGGCTACGCCGTGGGGTTATGGTCCTGCCAAGGTTCTTCAAGAGAGGAAAGTTCGTGGGAACCCGGACGTACGACTCGGGCCTCACAATCTACTTCGACGACTGGACACTCGCTCATCTTCAGGTCGCCATCGGGGTCAAACTCCACAACAGAGAGAGCTTTCATCTCTCCTGGAAAAATGACAAGGATGGTGACGGAGGGCGAGGCTCCATCTGGATATTCCCTGGCGCCCCACTTTTCTATAAGTTCGCCGATGGACGCTGGCCTCGCCTCAATTCGAAGTGGGTCGACGCTTTAGTTAAGTCCTCAAACACACCTGAAGGAATGACGGTCATGCTAGAACCGCGCCCGCTTGATAACGATTCAACGCGCCACGCGCCTGGCCGCATTTGGACCTAATCAGCGTACACAGGGCCACGCAGAGCCAGGCAGGGGAGAGCGGTCGGAAAACGATCGGCTACCGAACGCTAAGGCTCGGCGAACTATGTCGCCGTAAAGCATGGACGCACGAACAGCGGCAGCGCAACCCCCTTCCTGAGACTGTGTCACTGGGGATATGGTTTTGCGAAGTAACTTGGAGGGAGGAGAAGTTCTTGGGACTCCTTAGATACGGTTCGAGGCAGGTTATTCATGTCGACGATTGGACGCTCGCTCACCTCCAGGTCGCTATCGGGGTCAAGCTTCATCTGAAAGAGAGTTTCCATCTCTCCTGGACGAATGACCATGAGGGCGACGGTGGCCGTGGCGCGGTGTGGATTTCCCCCGGTGTGGCGCTCGTATACACGTTTTCCGATGGTCAGTGGCCTTTCCTGAATTCGAAGTGGGTCGAAGCGTTGGTGCAATCCGCGAATACTCCTGAAGGCATGACGGTTCTGTTGGAACCGCGCCCGCTCGTCGTGCACTCAACCAGCCAGCGGCAGGGCATCTGGATCTAGTTCGCGTACGCCGGGCCTGGCAGAGCCAACGACAGCCGGAGCGGCCGTTAGGCGAGCCGCCCGACGAGGATGCTGTGAAGATGCCATGCTCTCTCCATGAGTATTGACTATCCCCGAACAATGCAGTTCAGTTTTCCTGGGTTTGCGGAGTTGGATGTGGTTGTGACCCGGAATTCCGCGCTGAATGGGAACTCCGGGAGTTCTTCGGTGCGCTTCAACGTGGGGGCAGGAAATATCTGGTTGGGTGAGGAGATCCGAGAGTTCGACTCGGCTCGAGAATTTACGATTCAGCTTTCCGGGGAAGACGAGCACAGAAACCTCGCTCAGGCTTTTCGGGCAGCGGCCGATGAACTGGATAGGGCGTAGCGCCCTTAGTCGTTTGAAGACTTCCTCGCTGGACTGAAAGTAGAGAGCACCTGCCTGTGGTGGCCGCCAATAGGCGGTTGAGCGCTTAGGTGAAAGCGATCTTGTAGGCGAGGATATCGGCCGCTACTTGATCTACAGTGGCGAGTAGCGCCAGATGGTAGCGCCAGTCCAGGTAAGTGGTAGCGCCGTTCTGACGAGGTGGTAGCGGCCCGGGCGCTGTGCCCGGGCCGCTCTAGTGTTATTCCCAGTAGGTCTCGTGGGCGCGGGCTTGGTCGTTGCGGTGCCGGCGCATGTCGATCTGGCCGAGGTTGATGATCCGGGCGTTGTTGGCGAGGCGGTTCACGATCGAGTCCGCCGCGACCCGGTCGGGCAGCTCGGCAACCCAGTGCGCTGGCCCGGTCTGTGAGGCGATCATCGTCGGCAGCCGGTGTTCGCGGTTGGCGAGGATCGCGAACAGATCGCTGGCGGCGTCGCTGTCGATGCCAACGGTGAGGAAGTCATCGATGATGAGCAGGTCAATATTGGAGAGCTCGTTCAACAGTTTCTGGTGAGCGATGCCGTCGCCGCGGGCGATGACGAGCCGGCGGGCGAGGTCGTCCATCCGGAAGTAAAGAACCGAGTGTTCGCTCTGGCAGGCACCGATGGCAAGTGCGCAGGCAAGGTAGGTTTTGCCGCCGCCGGTGGGCGAGATGATGAGCAGGTTCGTCGCATCGGAGCGCCAGTCGTGGGCGGCATAGCGTCGCATGCGGACCGGGGTGATGCCGCGGCCGTCGCGGTAGTCGACCTCAGCGACGGTGGCGCCGGGGATTGGGAACGCGGCCTGGCGGATGAGCTTGTCGACTTTGTTGATGCGCCGGGACTCCAACGCGTCGTCGACGGCAGTGAGGAAGAGCTGTTCAGGGGTGAGGGTGTCGTTGCCTTCGTCCTGGATGAGTTCTTCTAGCCGGGTCGCAACGTGGGTCACGCGGAGGGCCCGGAACTTGTCGTAATCGATGCTGGTGAACATCAGTTGCCCTCCTCGTCGCGTGCGTAGTGGGAGGCGTCGCGAACGTAAACGTCTGGCATCGTGTCGCGGAAAACGACGGTGCTGACGCGTTTGCGTGTCGAGGCCGCCGGGACCATGGGCCGAGGCTTTTTCGCGTCACTGTCGATCGCGGCCATCAACCGTTTCAGGGTCGAGTAAGTCGGGTGAGCGCTGCGGTTCACGAGTTCCTGGCAGGCCGCCTCCAACCGTTCCCGGTTGTTCTTGCCCAGCCCGTCCAGGATGTTCTGGCAGGCCAGGTAGCCCTGCGCCTCGATCACCTGGCCGTCGAGAACCTGCTCGATCACCGTCACTGTTGCCGGCCCAACGCTGCGGGCCCGGTCGATGAACCACTGCCTGGACCAGAGCCCGTCAATGTTGCGGTGCTGCGGCGGAACATGCTCGGGCAGGGTCGAGTACTGGCCCTTCCGACCGACCAACCGTGGGTGTTCGCAGAGCATCTCCTGCCCATCGAAGACCGGCACCCGAGACGAGGTCAGCCTCACCCGCAGCAGCTTGCCCGCCAGGGCGAACGGCACCGAATACCGTTGCGTGTCGGCGGTGACGTGGTAATTCCGGGCTGCCTTGAGCTCTTTCCACTCAACGTCCTCGAACCCGGCATCAGGCAACGGGCCCAGCAGCGCCCGTTCCTCAGTGCCGAACCTCTCCCACCGGGTCGTGTCGTCCGCGCGGCGAATGTCATGGTTGATCTCCCGCACCCGCTCCTCGATTGCCGCATTCAGCTCGGCCAGTGTTGTGAAGACGTCGTCGTCGAGGTAACCGATGACGCGTTTGTTCACGACATTCACCGCATTCTCGGCCGCGGCCTTGTCGCGCGGGCGCTTCACGCGGGCCGGGACGATCGCGCACTGATAATGGTCGGCGAGCTGCTGATACCTCGCGTTCACGACCCGCTCCGCGTCGCCCTTGTGGGTTTGGTGGGTCGAGGTCGTCGGGTTGTCCGGAACGACGATCTGAGGAACACCGCCATAAAACAAGAACGCTTGAACGTGGGCGTCGAGCCAGGCCGGCGACTTCATATCCGCATAGGCGCGGCAGAACATCATCCCCGAGAACGGCAGAACCGCCACGAACAGCACCGCCCTGGTGACCTCGCCGGAGACCGCGTCGACCAGGTCGATGGTGTCGCCAGCCCAGTCCACCAGCATCGCCCGGCCCGGCTCATGCCGAAGCACCGCCACCAGATCGTGGCTGCGGAGGTAGTCGGTGAACAGGGCGCAGAACTGCGAATACCCATACTTCTTGCCCGCGTCCTTGGTATCGACGTAACGGCGCCAGGCCAACAACAACGTGAAGTGCCGGTTCTGCTTCATCGCCGCCACCACCCGTGCCAGGTCGGGCTGAACGTACTCGTCCGACACCTTCCGGCGCCCGTCCGGGAACCACTTCGCCAGGTCAGCGTCGGTGATCGCGACCATCGAGGTCAGAGCCCGGTCCTGGACCTCCTGCCGCACCCGGGCCACGTCGCGATGCGAGCACCCCGCGATCTCGACGACCTCGCGGTAACTCCGCCCCTCCAGCAACAACCCCAGTATTTTTCGATAGTCCGCCATGACCCGCCCTTAACAATGAAACGACAACGCCCTATGCGTCGTCCTTTCACAGCTGCGCAGCGCACCGCCGACCGGCGCTACCGTGTTCGCGGAAACGCGCTACCAACTCGCCGGACTACCGCTACCACCAAGCGCTACTCGCCATACAGAGGCACCCGTCGATTCCGCATACCCGATCAAACGGTCTAGCGCCTCGTCGGGGGAGGCATTAGTTTGCGCCACTATAACGCCGGTCGCTTGATGCACCTGAGGGTTATCCCAACTGGGAGAGTTTTTTAACTTTTTTTGGGCCTCATCGGTCACGGTATGTCTGCTTTCTGCCCCACTCGGTTGTGAGGCCCGACTCTAGTCTCGGACGGCACCCGAAAAGAGGTCAAGAAAAGCAAGGCATATCCCCAGGGGCTACGTCCCCGTGAGTGGTGTGGTTTCCCGCTCTTGAGTGTTGCTTTGTCAACGTAAAGAGCCACCGTGGGATGGTCAGTGAGTACCGATCAAAGAACTCACAAAAGGACACACGCGACCCTTCTATGGCTGAAGTCAAGCAGTGAGAGTCGTAAGTTTGCGATAGATGCTGCGGGCGATCAAGCGTGTGAGGCAGCGGTGGATTTCTCGCCGTGATTTGCCTTCGGCGGTGCGTCGCTCGACGTAGGCCTTAGTGGTTGGCTCGGTGAGCATGCGGCTTCGGGCGATGATGTGAAGCGCCCGGTTCAGCTGTCTGTCGCCGTGGTGGTTGAGGCGGTGCCTGATTGTGTTTCCGGATGAGGCCGGGATGGGACTGACGCCGGCTATGGCGGCAAAGGCGGATTCGGATCGTACTCGCCCGGGATGGGACCACGCGGTCAGGAGGATCGTAGCGGTGAACGGTCCAACTCCGGGAATGTCCTGGATACCGGGGGCGAGCTCGTCGACGTGCTTGGCCAGCGCGGCGTGATTGGACTCCATCTCTCGCGGGTGCGGTGGTGGATCGCGGTGGCCAGCCGGCGTGCTTCGGATCGGGCGACGGCGGTCGCGGTGTCATCGCTGGAGCGCTCGCGCTAGGCAGCGATGGCGTCGACCTGCGCGTTGGTCAGCGGTGAGCGGACGTCGAGACCCAGATCGATGATTCGAAGCAGCGCGGTTAACGCGTTTCGGTCGGCGGTGCGCTGGGTGTCGATGCTGTGCCTCGCCACGAGTAGTACGCGAAGGGCGCTCCGGAGCCCATCGGCGCGCGGCAGAATGAGCACTGTCGTGTCGGTGCCCAGCGCTGTGCGGGCAGCGGCGACGGCATCGATCTGGTCGGTTTTTCCGCGGCCGTCTCGGGCCTGGCGTTTCGACGGTTTGATCTCACATACACGGATGCCCGCTGTGGTTAGGGCGCGGGTGGCGGTGGCTCCGTAGGAACTGGTTCCCTCCACGGCGGCCAAGAGTTTTCCCGTGGAGCGACGATCAATCCAAACGAGGGCACGGGCTATGCCAGTGCTGGTGGTGGGGAATGTGGCGGTGTCGATTAGGGCACCCGTGTCAGCGGCGACCACAGCGTAGGTGTTGGTTTTCGCGTGGGTGTCTACGCCGATGACGTAGTTGTACGTGTCGGCCACGATGCTCATGCGGTGTCTCCTTCAGGGTTGGTTGATCACAATCCGAGCCTGAGGAGGGGGCGTCACGAGGCACATCTCTAATGAGTCACATCCCGCCGAAGCGAGGTGGACAGCCTTCTATCAAGCCATCGAAACGGGTCAGGCCGGCACCGGCCGAGCCTGGCGGACAGGTCGTGTGAAAGCCACCGCGTGCGCGGGACAGATGGCTCTAGAGTCACGTCAGAAAGGGCCGATACCAGCATGCCAGCCAGCCTCAGGCCAGCCATTAACTATTAGAGATGGCTCTAGACCAGTCTGCCCTGCTCGACCTGCGGGGAGAACTCAAACTCACCGACGTCACCGACCGCATCCGCGTCGCGACCTACTGTAAGGCCCGCGTCGGCCACCGGATCGTGTCCCAGGCCATCGTCGTCGCGGTCGGGGTGGCCGCCGACGGGCGCCGGGAAGTGCTCGGCTTCGACGTTGGCGACAGCGAGAACGAGGGCTTCTGGACCAGCTTCCTGCGGTCGTTGAAGACCCGCGGTCTCGACCAGGGTCAAGCTGGTCGTGTCTGACGCTCACACCGGCCTGAAGAAGGCCATCGGGTATCCTTGACGCCTGTTCACACCGATAGCCTCGCAGGCTCCTTTCGCCGTTTTACCGGCTCAGATCAGGTCCCAGAATTCGACTTGATGCCGTCTTCCGGCTTCGCTGACAGGCATACGCAACACTCCAGGTTGCTGGGTGTTCCAACGACGTCTTGAGACCGCCCACCGCTTACGAGACACATGCGGTTGTCATGGCAGGCTGGGCGGGATTGAAACGAAGCCGCACGACCCGTGGATTACTTGCGTTGCGAGCGGGGGACCCATTCTTCGGCGAAGTGTGGTGCGAATCAGCCGGTAGCTGCCACAAGGGCGGTTCAGGAAGGCATCAACGTCATGAGTGAGATCACCGCCCACCATGGGCTCTTCAAGAACACTAACCTTCACGTCGACGACACCGGTGGCGGCGGCCGCACCGTCATCTTGATCCACGGATGGCCCCTGTCGGGCGAGTCATGGAGTAAGCAGGTCCCCGCTTTTGTCGAGGCCGGCTACCGCGTCGTCACCTACGACCGCCGCGGCTTCGGACGCAGCGACAAGCCGAAGACCGGCTACGACTACGACACCCTCACCGAAGACCTCCACACGCTCCCCACCGAACTTGACCTGAAGGACGTAACCCTCGTCGGCTTCTCAATGGGCGGCGGCGAGGTCGCACGCTACTTCACCAAGTACGGTACCAAGCGACTGCACAGCGTGGTCTTTGCGTCAGCCGTACCGCCATATCTGCTGCACACCAACGACAACCCCGAGGGTCCACTACCCAAGGAACAGGCCGCCGAAATGACCGCCGCCCTGACAAAGGACGAAGACTCCTTCTACGACCAGTTCACGACCGATTTCTTCTCGGTCGACGGCGTGCTCAAGGTCTCCGAAGCCGATCGTCAGGAGGCACTAGCGCTTGCCAAGCAGGCATCCAAGACCGCAGCGCTCGAGGCGCTGGCCTCGTTCGCGAACACGGACTTCCGCGACGACCTGCCAAAGGTCATCGTGCCCACGCTAGTCATTCAAGGCGCCGGCGACGGGATCGTGCCATTCGAAGGGTCGGGAGCGCGCACGCACACGGCAATCACCGGGTCGGAGTTGCACGTGGTTGCAGGTGCCCCTCACGGCGTCAACGTCAGCAACGCCGATGAGTGGAACCGGGTGGTTTTGGGCTTCCTCGCAAAGTAGAACACGAAGACACGCGCACGCCCGCACACCAAAATATGTGCGGGCATGCGCCGTGTCCGGGCAGTCTCAGACAATAACCATGCGGAGATAGATGGTTCGTACGGAAACACTCGGCCGGTGATTCCCATAACTACGTACCAAAAGCTCATGCTTGAAACCAGGTACTAATACTCAGTTATGGGACACCTGGAGAGCGTGATGAGAAAAAAATCGGTTACGCGCGAGTATCAACCCGCCAGCAGCCCACCGACCGCCAAGAAGCAGACCTCCTCGCCGCCGACATCCGACGCGACGACCTCTACTTCGACCACGGTATCTCCGGCGCTCGAGCATCCCGACCGAACTTCGACCGGGCCTTGGACGTGCCGTGCGACGGGGACACCCTCGTCATCACGACCCTCGACCGGCTCGGCCGATCGACGCAGAACATGTTCGCCTTCGCCAAAAATCTCCGGGCGCGCGGCGTCGGCCTCCGCGTGCTGAACCTCGGCGGCGGGGACGTCGACACATCAACACCGATGGGATCAATACTGTTCACGATCATGACCGCTCTTGCACAGATGGAGCCCGACATCAAACGCGAACGCATCACCGATTCAGTCAGCAAACGACGTGACGCCGGCAAAGACTTCGGCGGACGACCACAAAAGGTCACCGACCGGCAGATCCGTAACGCCCTCCGACTCATCGACGGCGGCGAACCGGCCGCCCAAGTCCTACGCGACCTCGGAATGCCCCGCTCCACGTTCTACCGCCGCGCACGAACAATCGACTCCTGACGAGTGTCATTTAGCGCTGTCAGAACACCGCCATTCACCGCAGACGGGGAGCGAATGCTCCTCGCTCCGCAGCGACGTCGAGCGTGGATCGTGCTCTCTCGGACGATGCGCCGGATTCGCGAGAACAGCCGTCCCAACTGTTTCGCCGTCCTAGTTAAAGCATGCGCTCGGGCAGGGCACCTATTCTCATGCGCCCGGTAGGGGTACCTTTTACGTTATGAAAGCAGATAAGCAACTCTCAGACAACATGCAAGCCGTTCTCGTCGACTTAATCGAACTTCATCTGCAGGGGAAACAGGCCCATTGGAACGTGGTCGGTAAAAACTTTCGAGACACGCACCTGATCCTGGACGAGATTATTGAGGTGGCTCGTGCCAAGTCCGACGACGTGGCCGAGCGCATGCGGGCACTTCACGCCCTACCCGACGGCCGATCAGAAACGGTGAGCAAGACGACAACCCTTCCTAAATTTCCGGGAGATCAGGTCGACACGGCCGAGGTCGTGAATCTCATCACCGAACGTCTGGACGCTGCAACGGCGACTTGCCGTCGGGTTCATGACGAAGTGGATGAGGCCGACCCCACCACAGCTGACATCTTGCATTCCGTCATTGAGGTACTTGAGCAGTACGCGTGGATGGTGAGTGCGGAAAACATGAAGCCCCGCAAGCGCACCGCGAGCGGGACCTAGAAGCCCAGCGCGTGCGCGTCCGTGGCCACTGTGATGCTGACACCTTTGCCTCGGACGCTCCATCGTGAGTTCCGTCCGAATGTCTAGACGGCCCGGTGACGGCCGGACATGGCGCCGAGGCTGTCCGACACGCAATCGTTCAGACCATCACCACCCTGCTTGAGGCGCTTCGCAAATCTCTGACCTGGGACCAAGGCGCCGAGATGGTGCAACACGCCAAATTACGCATCCAGACAGGGGTGTCGATCTACTTCGCCGACGCCCACTCCCCGTGGCAGCGGCCCAGTAACGAGAACACAAACGGGCTGCTCCGCCAGTATTTCCCCAAAGAGACGGACTTCACCGGCTGTGCCCGCGTCGATCTCGACGGCGTTGCCAAGACCCTGAACGAACGGCCGCGTAAGCCCGTCGGATTCAGGACGCTAGCTGAAGCGAAGAGCGAGTTGCTGTTGACCGCAAGCACCGGTGTTGCGACGACCAGTTGAATCTGCCGACGTGAGAACTAACGTTGCCGTGATCTGCGATGGCTACCCTGCTTGAACAGAACCCAAGCGGTCCCAGATGCGGTGCGCCGGGAGCAGCCCGAGGACGCCTTCCGTGGACGCGGTGGCATCGCCGAAGATCACGTCGGCCGTGTCCGTGGAGAAGCTCACGTTATCGAATTGGGCGCGAGCCGTGTCGGCGATGGTGATGGCCTTGCCGTGGCGGCATGCTTCCTCCAGCAGCCTGACCGCCCGAGGATCGGCTATCGGGCGGATAGGGCGACTTGCAGGTCTGTGCAGGCGTTGCTCACGCGGTGGCATGCTTTTGTGCAGGTTACCCAGTTGGGGTGGAGGTGAGCCATTCGCTCACATGCGATCACGGACTCTGTGCAGGCTTCCACGCAGGTATCCAGGATTAGAGTCGCTGCTGCGTGATTGGCGCTGGTCGTCCATGAAAGCACCCTGGCCGTCACAAGTCCAATCTAAACGCAGTACAAGTCGGCTAAGAAACACGCTGTGTGCGGAGCATGAGGGTCACGTTAGCGCCGCTGTGCGCCGATATCGCCCCCTTGACCGGCAAGGCGAACGTTTGCTATAGATGCCGGCTGCGGGGGCAAGTTTGTTAGTCGATCCCCATCGGACAGACAGACCAGAACGTCAACCCTTGCTGCTCAATCGTGAGGGGCATGGTCAGTAGGCTTCAGCCCATGAGTGCGGAGCGGGGGTTACGTCCCCGTGAGTGGTGTGGTTTCCCGCTCTTGAGTGTTGCTTCGTCAACGTGAAGAGCCACCGTGGGATGGTCAGTGAGTACCGATCAAAGAACTCACAAA
>NZ_SOHM01000033.1 GCF_004403945.1 Cryobacterium lactosi
CCTCCGTCACCGCGGGTCCGCCGGCGCCACGGCCGGCGGCAGGTCAGCGCGCGGCGGCGGCGGCCTGGCGCCGGGCGGCCGCGGTGATCTCGCGCCGGGTCCAGGTGATCACGTGCGCGGCGGTGAAACCGCGTCCGCAGAGACCGCAGGCCAACGGACGGGTCGGCTGCCGATACCGGTAATGCGTGTGGCCGGCGGCGCAGGTACCCACCCACGGGGCCAGATCGTCGGCGATCTCGCCGTCGTGGGTGCGCTTGCCGTCATAGCCGAGGCCGACCGCCACGTTCCGCCAGACCGGGCCGTGCCCGGCCCGGGCGCCGGCCAGGGCGTGCGCAACTTCGTGCAGCAGGATCTGGTGGATCTCGTCGTCGCCGTACCGGGCGGCGAGGTAGCGCGACACGGTGATCTTCTTCGCGGTGAAGTTGCACAGCCCGGCCCGCTTCTTGGCGTTGTCGAAGTCGAAGGTCCAGGTGGCATCGAGGTGCAGGGTGATGAGCGCGTCAGCCCAGCGACGCACTCGCAACAGATCGGCCATCAGGGCCTCACCTCCACCTGGTAGAGACGGTCGTCGCCGGGGGCGGGGGTGCCTCGGCCATCCGTATTGTTGCTCACGAACCACAGTGTGCCATCGGGACCGGACACCACATCACGCAGCCGCCCGAAGCTGTTGACAAACCAGCCGTCGACCGTGCCTGTGGAGGGATCGATACGCCAGAGCCGCTCGCCGCGCAGGGCGGCCATGAACACTGTGTCGTTGACGATGGCCAGGCCGCTCGGGCTCGCCTCGCCGGTGGACCACTGGCGCACCGGGTCGGTGAAACCGGAGCCGCCGTCCGAGCCCTCGGCCAGGGGCCAGCCGTAGTTGCCGCCGGCGGTGATCAGGTTGAGTTCGTCCCAGGTGTTCTGGCCGAACTCGCTGACCCAGAGCTGCCCGGACGAATCCCAGGCGATGCCCTGCGGATTGCGGTGCCCATAGGAATAGACCAGATTTCCGAATGGGTTGTCGGCCGGAACCTCCCCGGTGGGGGTCATCCGCAGGATCTTGCCGCCCAGCGAGCCGAGGTCCTGGGCGTTGTCGGTGTCGCCCGCATCACCGGCCGTGGCATAGAGCAGGCCGTCCGGCCCGAAGCCGATACGCCCGCCGTTGTGGTTGCCGGCGGCAGGGATGCCGGAGAGCACCTGCTCCGGCGCGCCCAGGCCGATGCTGCCCGCGGTGCCGGTCAGCGGCATCCGCACGATGCGGTTGTCGGATGCGGCGGTGAAGTACGCGTAGACCCAGCCGCCGTCGGCTCCGCTCGGCGGCAGGTAGGCCAGCCCGAGCAGCCCGCCCTCACCGTTCGGATCGACATCGGCGACGGTCGCGGCGTCGCGCAGGCTGCCGTCCGGGAGCAACTCGCGCACGAGGGCCGTGTCGCGTTCGCTGATCAGGGTGGCGCCGCCGGGCAACCGCAGGATGGACCACGGAGCGTCGAGCCCTTCCGCGATCACCACGGGCTCACCGGACGGGCGCACCGGTACGGCATCCGTCGCCGGTGCGCTGGCCTCGGGGGTGGGCTGCGCCGGCGTGGTGGTGCTGGCGCTGGGCACCGGAGCGCTCGCCGTGCAGGCGCACAACAGCGTCACCATGCCCGCGGCGACCACGCCGCCCCAAACCCGTCTGTGATGCATATCTCCTGCAGAATGCCACGAAAGTCTTGGAATTTCTCAGATTCGAGCCGGTGATCGGGCGCTCGGCCGGATGCCGTTATGCGGGTCAGGCGCCGCTGTGCCGGTGGCGCGCCACCCGCGTACCGGCGCGTGCCCCGCGCAGCTCAGCGCAGGGCGCGGCGCTCGCCGATGAACGACTCCACCACGGCCACCGCGATGAGGGCGCTCTCCAGCTCGTCCGGCGAGGCGCCGGACTTGTCCCGCAGGAACACAGCCGCAGTGAAATCGGCCAGGGCGCCGTCGAGGTCGTCCTGGTCGAAGTGCACCTTGCCACGGGTCTCCCGGGCGAACGCGGCGGTGAGGTTCCACTCGTGCGTCTCCGATTCGAGCACGCACTGGGTCAGCTCAGACGCGGCCTCCTCGAGCTTGCCCTGAAACTGCATCACCTGGGCGCGACGGATGCGGCACAGCACGAAATCCTGCCGGTCACCGGTGAACCGGGCCTGGCGCAACGCCTGATTGGCGATCTCGAGGGCTTCGTCCAGGCGGTCGAGCAGGCGCAGCAGCGTGACCTTCTCATTCAGCGCCGAGAGGCTGCGGAGTTGGCCGAGGTCGTCGAGACGTTCTGCGGCGGCGGGAAGGTCGACTTTTTCCCGGAGGGTGACGGCGTCGTAGCCAGTGATGATGGTCAGGATGATGTCCTTGACAGGGCGGCCGAGGGGTGCCGCGGGGGAGGTCGGGTTCCCCTCCAGCGTAACCCCGGCGGCGAGGGGCTGACGCCCTATCGGGGGTATGTCTCGAGCTTTCCGGCCCCCGAGCGGCGAGTTCTCCTCTCACACACCGGTTAGGCGGCGAAGACGCCGTCTCGAGAAGATCCTGAGGATTTCTCAGCACGGGCGTATGGTGTGCCAGCAGACGGGCATCGTCGTCAACGCTGACGCCGTTTCTCCAACCGCCGACATGTCCCGAGTGTTAGGAACCCACGAAAGGCCTCCCCCATGCAGATACTGTCTCGCGAGAGTCGCACCCTGCGAGCGTTGGTCCTCACGATGACCGCCGCCCTCACCATCACCCTCGTCAATGTCGGTGATCTGCCACACGCTACCGCCGCACCACAAACACCGAACCTGCCGACCCTGAACATCACCCTCAGCGACCCAGACGCCTTGCACAATACCTTGAGCTACGTGCACTCGTCCAAGGACAACAAGGTCGCGACCACGATGACCATCGAAGACCCTGCCGGGGTGAGCAACATCGCCGTGCCCGTTGTCGGCGAGATCAAGGGCCGGGGCAACTACACCTGGAACCTTCCCAAGAAGCCGTACCAGATCAAGTTCAAGGACAACACCGCTGTTCTGGGCATGGCTCCCTCCAAGACCTGGATCCTTCTGGCCAACGCCGCCGACGCATCCCTCATGCGCAACAGAGCGGCCTTCGACCTGGCCAATTCAATCGGGCTGGCCTACTCGCCGGAGTCCAGGTGGGTCGACCTCCGTGTCAACGGCACCTACCTCGGCAACTATCTGATCAGCGAGAAGACCGAGGTCAAGGCCAACCGCGTTGACCTCACCGACCCGACGGGAGTGCTGGTCGAGCTGGATAACAACTACGGCCTGGCCGAACCCCACAACTTCCGGACCACAACCAGCAAGACACTGTTCGTCCTGAAGGACTCGAAGTCCGGTGTTCCGGATGCCGGCGAGGGGCCGCTGCCCGCCGCGACCCAAGCCGGTTGGAACGACATCCAGAGCACCCTGAACAAGGTGGACGCGATACTGGCAGCGCCGCAGGTGGACTGGGTTGCGCTGAGCGCCCTGATCGACGTCGACTCGTTCGTCAAGTTCTACTACGTGTTCGAACAGACGGCCAACCCTGAGATCACCCAGTCAAGCGTCTACTTCTACAAGAACGGACCGGCCAGCAAACTGTTCGCCGGGCCGGTGTGGGACTTCGACAGCGCGTTGGGCAACTACGACCGCGCTCCGTCCCTCGGCTCGGATGCGCAGGCTGACTATGCGAAGAACGCGCAGATTCTGCGCCAACAGGGCAACGGATTCTACTTCGACCTGTTCCGTTCCAAGGAGTTCGTGCAGCGCGCCAACGAGTTGTGGCAAGCGGGCATCTCCCAGGAGGTCGGTCTGATGCCGGCCAAGATCACCCGCTGGGAGAGCGAGATCACGGCCTCCGCCGCTGCGAACTTCGCCGTGTGGCCCATCCTGGGCAAGCCCACGCTGCTGATCGCCGGCCTCGGCAAGAACTACAGCGACACCTACGCCGGCGAGGTCGGCTACCTGCGCGACTGGCTCACCACGCGGGCCACGATGCTGCTCAAGGAGCAGGGCGCCACGCCGATGCTCCGATACAAGGGCCACCTGCAGAACGTGGGCTGGCAGCGCAAAGTGAACACCGGCCAGGTGGCGGGCACGCTCGGCCAGGCCAGGCAGATGGAAGCGTTCATCCTCGAGACACCGGGATCCTCTGCGGTCGCGAACATCGAGGCCAACGCCCACGTTCAGAACATCGGCTGGATGGGCTGGACCAATACCTCCAACATCGGCACGACCGGCCGTGCCCTGCAGATGGAGGCCATCCAGTTCCGCCTGACCGGAGAGCTGGCTTCCCAATACGACGTCTCGTACCGCACCCACGTGCAGGACATCGGTTGGCAGCCGTGGGTGAGCAACGGTGCGACAGCGGGAACGACGGGGCAGTCCAAGCAAATCGAGGCCATCCAGGTGCGCCTGCTGGCCAAGGCGGTGCCGGCGCTTCCGTCATTGCCGTAGGCAGCGTCGACGTGCTGAACTGAATCAGCGGACTGTCAGAAGTGAGGATGTGGATGACAAGAACAGTGCACGGCCGCCGGGCCCGCCGGACAGGCGCGGCCGTGGCCGCCTTCGCTGCTGCGGTTCTTGTTCTGGCCGGGTGCGTTCCCCTGCCCCCGGCGAACTCCGACTCGAGACCCTCCGCAAGCGCAGAGCCGACTCCGCCGCCGCCGACCCGGTTGGCGCTGATCTCCGACTTCGGCACGTGCGACGCCGGCGAACAATGGGCCGCTGATCAGGCCGACGCCTGGGCTGTGGACGCCATCGTGACGGCCGGAGACAACAGCCAGAACGTAGCGGGCTGTATTCCGTATGCCGAATCGGTGTGGGGCTACTTCGATCGCGGCCGGGACGGGCAGGGTACGCCCCCGCTGTGGCCCACGCTCGGCAACCACGACTACACCGACGCGGGTGCCGGGCTCGACGCCTACCGCGCCGCCTTCCCCTATCTCAGCACGGCCGCCGACGCGCAGCAGCGCTGGTACACGCAGGATGTCGGGGACGTCACGCTGTTCGTGCTGGACAGCGAGACCACTCCGGAGGAACTGGAGATCCAACGGGGCTGGCTGAAGGAAACCCTCGCCGACCAGCGTGCCGCCCGGCCGGATGCCTGGAACGTGGTGCTGTTCCACCGCCCCGCGTACACCTCCGGTGTGCACGAGGACAACCGGGAGATGCGGCCCACCGCCGGCTGGGACTACGCCGGGTGGGGGGCGGATATCGTCATCGCGGGCCATCAGCACATCTACGAGGACGTCGTCGTCGATGGCCTGCATTACCTCACGGCCGGCCTCGGCGGCACGGCCAACTACCGTGAGTGTCCCCTCGAGCTGCGCGAGGGGAGCCGGCTCTGTCTGGACGGCACCGGAGCGAGCGTGATCGAGGCGACCGCCGATCAGTTCGTGCTGCAGTACTACCGGCCCGACGCGGAGGGCAAGAGCACGCTCGAAGACACCATCCGGCTCAGCCGCTAGAGCGAGGGTCGCCCGGCCATCCAGCATCCGACGAGCGGACGGCCCGGCTGCGGGCTCTAGTTGCCGATCTGGAACACCGTGCGGCCGGGCAGCGGCGACGGCGTGGCCGTGGCATCCGTGGACACCGACGCGGCCGCCATGAACTGGGCCAGCTCGGCGCCCTCGACCACCTTCGCCGGATGCGGGCCCCCGGCCAGCAGTCGCGGCACCCAGTGCAGGTCGAGCGGGGTGTGTGCGGCGACGAAGACGATGTTGCCGAACCGGCGCCCCTTGAGCACCTGCGTCTCGGCCAGGCCGATCACATGCCCGAAGACCGCCGACAGGGTGGCCGCCTGGCCGCGGGCGAATGCGAGGCCCGGCCCATCCGCCACGTTCACCGCGAGCACGCCCCGGGCCGAGAGCAGGGGAGCGGCGAGCTCGTAGAACTCGCGGCTGGTCACGTGCGCGGGGGTGCGGGCGCCGGAGAAGATGTCGACGACCAGCAGGTCCACCGAGCCGTGCAGTCCGGCGGGCAGCTTGCCGAGCACCTCGCGGGCATCACCGTGCCGCACGCGCAGGTTGGCGCGCTTGTCCCAGGGCAGTTCGGCGCGCACGAAGTCGATCAGGTCGCTCTCGATCTCCACCACCTGCTGCCTCGAGCCGGGCCGGGTGGCCTCCACATAGCGGGGCAGGGTGAGGGCGCCGGCGCCCAGGTGCACGGCCGTGATGGCCTCGCCCGGGTCGCCGATGAGGTCGATGACGTGCCCGATGCGCTGGATGTACTCGAAGAACAGCTCGTCGGGGTTGTCGATGTTCACGTGCGACTGCGGGGTGCCGTCGACCACCAGCTGGTAGCTGCCCGGCGTGAACCGGTCGGGCTCGATCACGGCCTGGTGCCCGCTCAGTTTCAGCGTGATCGTCGGATGTTCGTGCTCGCCCCTGCTCATGCCCCCAGTCTGACAGCCCCGCCGCCGCATCCGCCCCGAAGCTCAGGCCACAACCAGCCCCAACTGACTTCTCGCCGCCAGCGCGCCGCGCCGACGCGCACGGGGTGGCAGCGGCATCCGCCGGGATGGGGCACAATGGAGCAACTCAACACCCCGCCCTGCCGCTCCAGCCGGCCGCGCGAAACCGGGTTATACCTGAGAATTTGGCGAAGGTCAACATTCCGGTAGACACGAGCGCGTCAACGGCATATAGTTGACCTTTGCGCTCCCAGATTTAACTCTGCCTTCATATTGCGGTCGGCTTTGCGTGCTCAAGCCACCTTGCAGCACATTTCTGAGCCGGATGTCCTCACATGAAGGATGGACATCCCCGCCCAGGATCTGCGGAGTCCATACCAAATTACTAACAGTGATTAGACCTGACGGGGTCCACGGAGGTTACTTCCTTGGCTGCTGCGCGCAACGCAACCACCAATTCACCCAAGAACGGACGAGCCGCTGGCCGTCTTTCGTTCGCAAAGATTTCTGACAACCTCACGGTTCCCGATCTGCTGGCTTTGCAGACCGAGAGCTTTGACTGGCTTGTCGGAAACGACATCTGGAAAGCCCGCCTCGCCGAGGCGCAGGCCGCAGGTCGCCACGACCTGAACGCCCGCACCGGCCTCGACGAGATCTTCGAGGAGATCTCTCCGATCGAGGACCTCAGCGAAACGATGCAGCTGTCCTTCACCAACCCGGAGCTCGAGCCGGAGAAGTACACCATCGACGAGTGCAAGGAAAAGGGCAAGACCTACTCCGCACCGCTGTATGTCAACGCTGAGTTCATGAACCACCTCACCGGTGAGATCAAGACCCAGACCGTGTTCATGGGCGACTTCCCGCTGATGACCCCCAAGGGCACCTTCGTGATCAACGGCACCGAGCGTGTCGTCGTGTCGCAGCTGGTGCGCTCCCCGGGTGTGTACTTCAACCGCGAGCAGGAGAAGACCTCCGACAAGGACATCTACTCCGCCCGCGTCATCCCGAGCCGTGGTGCCTGGCTCGAATTCGAGATCGACAAGCGCGACCAGGTCGGCGTTCGCATCGACCGCAAGCGCAAGCAGTCGGTCACGGTGTTCCTCAAGGCCCTCGGACTCACCTCCGAAGAGATCCTCGAGGAGTTCAAGGGCTTCGCGTCCATCGAGCTCACCCTCGAGAAGGACAACATCCTCACCAAGGAAGAAGCCCTCAAGGACATCTACCGCAAGCTGCGCCCGGGCGAGCAGGTTGCCGCCGAGGCCGCGCGTGCGCTGCTGGACAACTTCTTCTTCAACTCCAAGCGCTACGACCTGGCCAAGGTTGGTCGTTACAAGATCAACCGCAAGCTGGGCCTCGAGGCGCCGCTCACCGACTCCGTTCTCACGCTCCAGGACATTCTGGCCACGATCAAGTACCTGGTTGCGCTGCACGACAACCAGACCACGATCCGCGGCAGCCGTGAAGGTGTCGAGACCGACATCCGCATCGACATCGACGACATCGACCACTTCGGTAACCGTCGTATCCGCGCCGTCGGCGAACTCATCCAGAACCAGGTGCGCACCGGCCTGTCCCGCATGGAGCGCGTCGTTCGCGAGCGCATGACCACGCAGGACATCGAAGCGATCACCCCGCAGACCCTGATCAACGTGCGCCCCGTCGTCGCCGCGATCAAGGAGTTCTTCGGTACGTCGCAGCTGTCGCAGTTCATGGACCAGAACAACCCGCTCGCCGGACTGACGCACAAGCGTCGCCTGTCCGCGCTGGGCCCGGGTGGTCTGTCCCGTGACCGCGCCGGCGTCGAGGTGCGAGACGTTCACCCGTCCCACTACGGCCGCATGTGCCCGATTGAAACCCCGGAAGGCCCGAACATCGGCCTGATCGGTTCGCTCGCCTCGTTCGCGCGGATCAACGCCTTCGGTTTCATCGAGACCCCGTACCGTCGTGTCATCGACGGTGTCGTCTCCACGACGATCGACTACCTCACCGCAAGTGAGGAAGACGAGTACATCGTCGCGCAGGCCAACGCCCCGCTGACCAAGGCAGCCCGCTTCGCTGAGGGCCGCGTTCTGGCCCGTAAGAAGGGTGGAGAGGTTGACCTCTTCCCCGCAGAAGACATCGGCTACATGGATGTCTCGCCGCGCCAGATGGTGTCCGTCGCGACCTCGCTCATCCCCTTCCTCGAGCACGACGACGCTAACCGCGCACTTATGGGTGCCAACATGCAGCGTCAGGCTGTGCCGCTGCTGCTCAGCGACAGCCCGCTGGTCGGAACCGGTATGGAGGGCTTCGCGGCCATCGACGCCGGTGATGTGCTCACCGCACAGAAGTCCGGTGTGGTCATGGAGGTGTCGGCTGACGTCGTCACCATCCAGCTCGACGAGGGTGGAACGCAGGACTACTACCTGCGCAAGTTCAGCCGCTCCAACCAGGGCACCAGCTACAACCACCGCGTCATCGTCAACGCCGGCGACCGTATCGAGGCCGGCGAGGTCATCGCCGATGGTCCCGCTACCGACCAGGGTGAGCTCGCTCTCGGAAAGAACCTCCTCGTGGCATTCATGTCATGGGAGGGTCACAACTTCGAGGACGCCATCATCCTGAGCCAGAACCTGGTGAAGGACGACGTTCTCTCCTCGATTCACATCGAAGAGTACGAAGTTGACGCGCGCGACACCAAGCTGGGTAAGGAAGAGATCACTCGCGACCTGCCCAACGTCTCCCCGGATCTGCTTGCAGACCTGGACGAGCGTGGCATCATCCGCATCGGAGCCGAGGTTCGCCCCGGCGACATCCTCGTGGGCAAGGTCACGCCGAAGGGCGAGACCGAGCTTTCCGCCGAGGAGCGCCTGCTGCGCGCGATCTTCAACGAGAAGAGCCGCGAAGTTCGCGACACCTCGCTGAAGGTTCCCCACGGTGAGCGTGGCACCATCATCGGTGTCAAGGTCTTCGACTCGCAGGATGGCGACGACGAGCTCGGCTCGGGCGTCAACCAGCGTGTTGTGGTCTTCATCGCCCAGAAGCGCAAGATCACCGAGGGTGACAAGCTCGCCGGTCGTCACGGCAACAAGGGTGTCATCTCCAAGATCCTGCCGGTCGAGGACATGCCGTTCCTCGCCGACGGAACCCCGGTTGACATCATCCTGAACCCGCTGGGCATCCCCGGCCGAATGAACTTCGGTCAGGTCCTGGAGACCCACCTCGGCTGGATCGCCAAGCAGGGCTGGCAGGTTGAGGGCAAGCCCAAGTGGGCCGGCCGTCTTCCCGAAGCCGCGCACAGTGCAGCCCCGAACACCAAGGTCGCGACCCCGGTGTTCGACGGCGCGCTCGAGGAGGAAATCGCCGGTCTTCTCGACTCGACGACTCTGACTCGCGACGGCGACCGCCTGATCGACTCGACCGGAAAGACGCAGCTGTTCGATGGCCGCTCCGGCGAGCCGTACCCGATGCCCATCGCGGTCGGATACATGTACATCCTGAAGCTGCACCACCTTGTCGACGACAAGATTCACGCACGCTCGACGGGTCCGTACTCCATGATCACGCAGCAGCCGCTGGGTGGTAAGGCGCAGTTCGGTGGACAGCGTTTCGGTGAGATGGAGGTGTGGGCGCTCGAAGCATATGGAGCCGCTTACGCCCTGCAGGAACTCCTGACCATCAAGTCGGACGACATCCTCGGCCGCGTCAAGGTGTACGAAGCCATCGTCAAGGGCGAGAACATTCAGGAACCCGGTATCCCCGAGAGCTTCAAGGTTCTGATCAAGGAAATGCAGTCGCTGTGCCTGAACGTCGAGGTGCTCTCGGCCGATGGAACCGCAGTCAGCCTGCGCGACACGGATGACGAGGTCTTCCGCGCAGCGGAGGAGCTGGGCATCAACATTTCCACCCGGTTTGAGTCGTCGTCAATCGACGACATCTAAACCAGGCCACTGACGAATACTCGAAAACTTTCCAAGGAGAGAAATTGCTCGACGTAACAACATTTGACGAGCTTCGCATTGGCCTGGCCACCGCTGACGACATCCGTCGTTGGTCGCACGGTGAGGTCAAGAAGCCCGAAACCATCAACTACCGCACGCTGAAGCCCGAAAAGGATGGCCTCTTCGGAGAGCAGATCTTCGGACCGTCCCGCGACTGGGAGTGCTCGTGCGGCAAGTACAAGCGAGTGCGCTTCAAAGGCATCGTCTGTGAGCGCTGTGGCGTAGAGGTCACGAAGTCGTCTGTGCGCCGTGAGCGCATGGGCCACATCGAGCTCGCCGCCCCCGTCACGCACATCTGGTACTTCAAGGGTGTGCCCTCGCGTCTCGGTTACCTGCTGGACATGGCTCCGAAGGACCTCGAAAAGGTCATCTACTTCGCTGCCTACATGGTCATCGAGGTCGACGAAGACGGTCGCCACCAGGACATGCCTGGGCTGGAGAACGAACTGCGCCTCGAGATCAAGACCCTCGAAGGTTCACGCGACTCCCGCATCGCCGACCGCCTGCAGCGCCTCGAAACCGACCTCGCAGCACTGGAGGCCGAGGGCGCCAAGAGCGACCAGAAGAAGCGCACCAAGGACGCCGCCGAGAAGGAGATGTCCCAGGTCCGCAAGTCGGCCGACGAGCAGATCGCTCACCTCGAGCGTGTGTGGGAAGACTTCCGCACCCTCAAGGTCGGCGACCTGAAGCCGGAAGACTCCGTCTTCCACGAGCTCCAGGACCGCTTCGGCATGTACTTCGAGGCCTACATGGGCGCCGAGGCCATCAAGAAGCGCCTCGAGGCGTTCGACCTGGTCACCGAGAGCGAAAACCTGCACCTGCAGATCGCCGAGGGCAAGGGTCAGAAGAAGATCCGCGCCATCAAGCGTCTGCGCGTCGTCAACGCCTTCATCATGACCGGCAACTCGCCGGCCGCGATGGTGCTCGACGTCGTGCCGGTCATCCCGCCGGAACTGCGCCCGATGGTGCAGCTCGACGGTGGCCGTTTCGCGACCAGCGACCTCAACGACCTCTACCGTCGTGTGATCAACCGCAACAACCGTCTGCGTCGTCTGCTTGACCTCGGTGCCCCCGAGATCATCGTGAACAACGAGAAGCGGATGCTGCAGGAGGCCGTTGACGCACTGTTCGACAACGGTCGTCGTGGTCGCCCGGTCACGGGTACTGGTAACCGCGCCCTCAAGTCCCTGAGCGACATGCTCAAGGGTAAGCAGGGTCGATTCCGTCAGAACCTGCTCGGTAAGCGTGTTGACTACTCTGGCCGTTCGGTCATCATCGTCGGCCCGCAGCTGAAGCTGCACCAGTGTGGTCTGCCCAAGCAGATGGCTCTGGAGCTCTTCAAGCCGTTCGTGATCAAGCGCCTGATCGACCTGAGCCACGCTCAGAACATCAAGGCCGCCAAGCGCATGGTGGAGCGTTCACGCCCGCAGGTTTGGGACGTGCTCGAGGAGATCATCCGTGAGCGCCCGGTTCTGCTGAACCGTGCACCCACGCTGCACCGCCTCGGTATCCAGGCCTTCGAACCTCAGCTCGTGGAGGGTAAGGCCATCCAGCTGCACCCCCTCGTCTGTGCGGCGTTCAACGCTGACTTCGACGGTGACCAGATGGCTGTGCACCTGCCGCTGTCGATGGAGGCCCAGGCCGAAGCGCGCATCCTGATGCTCGCGTCGAACAACATCCTGAAGCCGTCCGACGGTCGTCCGGTGACCCTGCCCACACAGGACATGATCATTGGTCTGCACCACCTGACCACGCTCAAGGAAGGCGTCACCGGCGAGGGCCGCGCGTTCACCTCTGTCTCGGAGGCCATCCTGGCCCACGACCAGAAGTCGCTCGACCTCAACGCCAAGGTGCGCATCCGCATCACCGACCTGTACTTCACCGAGGGCACTCAGCCCGACGGTGTCGAGCTGGTCGATGGTCAGGCTGTCGGAACCGTCCTGGTGAACACCACGCTGGGCCGCGCCATCTTCAACGAGGCGCTGCCGGCTGACTACCCGTACTTCGAGAAGGTTGCCGACAAGGGCACCCTCTCGGCCATCGTGAACGACCTGGCAGAGCGGTACCCGAAGGTGGAAGTAGCGGCAACGCTCGACCGCATCAAGGACGCCGGCTTCTACTGGGCCACCCGTTCCGGTGTGACCGTCGCGCTCAGCGACATCCTGACGCCTCCGAACAAGAAGGAGATCGTCGGTACGTACGAGAAGATGGCCGCGAAGGTTCAGACGCAGTTCGAGAAGGGTCTCACGACCGACCTCGAGCGTCGTCAGGAGCTCATCCAGATCTGGACCAAGGCGACCGAAGACGTCGCCGCGGCCATGCAGGCGAACTTCCCGGCTGACAACACGATCAACCGGATGGTCACCTCTGGTGCTCGTGGTAACTGGCTGCAGGTGCGAAACATCGCCGGTATGCGTGGTCTGGTTAACAACCCGAAGGGTGAGATCATCCCTCGCCCGATTATCTCGAGCTACCGCGAAGGCCTGTCCGTCGCCGAGTACTTCATTGCTACTCACGGTGCTCGTAAGGGTCTGGCCGACACCGCTCTGCGTACCGCAGACTCCGGGTACCTCACGCGTCGTCTCGTTGACGTCTCGCAGGATGTCATCATCCGCGAAGACGACTGCGGCACGACCAAGGGTCTCGACCTGCCGATCGCCACGAAGGATGCCGCGGGGAACCTCTCGCGTCACCCCAACGTGGAGAACGCGGTTTACGCTCGCAGCCTGGCCGCCCCCGCGGTCAACGCCAAGGGCGAGGTCGTTGCTGACGCCGGAGACGACGTCGGTGACGTGATGATCGAGAAGCTGGTTCTGGCCGGCGTCGAGAACATCAAGGTGCGCTCGGTGCTGACTTGCGAGTCTGCTGTCGGTGTGTGTGCGGTCTGCTACGGCCGTTCGCTCGCTACCGGCCTGCTCGTGGACATCGGAGAGGCCGTCGGCATCATCGCCGCACAGTCGATCGGTGAGCCCGGCACGCAGCTGACCATGCGTACCTTCCACACCGGTGGTTCCGCATCCGCAGACGACATCACCCAGGGTCTGCCCCGGGTGCAGGAGCTCTTCGAGGCGCGTACCCCCAAGGGTGCATCGCCGATCGTCGACGTTGCCGGCCGCATCACCATCGAGGACACGGATCGTAGCCGCAAGGTGATCCTGACCCCCGACAACGGTGACGAAGCCATCGCCTACCCGGTTCTCAAGCGTGCGACCCTCCTCGTTGAGGATGGCCAGCACGTGGAGCTCGGCACGCAGATCATCATCGGCGCCGTCGACCCGAAGGAAGTTCTTCGAGTCAAGGGTGTCCGCGCGGTGCAGAAGCACCTCGTCGGTGGCGTGCAGGATGTCTACCGTTCGCAGGGCGTGCCGATTCACGACAAGCACATCGAGGTCATCGTTCGTCAGATGCTTCGCAAGGTGACTGTTGTGGAGCACGGCGACACCGGCCTGCTGCCGGGCGAGCTCGTTGACCGGTTGAAGTACAACGAACTCAACCGCACCGCGCTCACCGAGGGCAAGAAGACGGCTTCGGCTCGTCAGGAAGTCATGGGTATCACCAAGGCTTCGCTGGCAACCGAGTCGTGGCTGTCGGCCGCTTCCTTCCAGGAGACCACCCGGGTTCTGACCCAGGCGGCCATGGAAGGCAAGAGCGACCCGCTGATGGGCCTCAAGGAGAACGTGATCATCGGTAAGTTGATCCCGGCCGGCACCGGTCTTCCCCGCTACCGCGACGTCAACGTCGAGGCAACGGATGAAGCCAAGGCTGAGCGTTACCCGAACCGCATCTTCACCGATGATGCAGCGTTCACCGAGGGTGACCTGAGCTTCGTCGACTTCGACAGCTTCTCGTCGGACGACTTCACCCCCGGTACGTACAACTAACCGAGGTTGATTCCCGGATGGCCCCCTGCTTCGGCAGGGGGCCATTCCCCGTTAAGGCCCCACGTTGATCGAGCTTGTCGAGATCCCGCACGCCGGGCAAAAAAGGAAAAAGTGACCTTAGAAGGACGGAATTGAACATTCGATCCTAGTTTCCGGCTTTCTTCCCCATAACCTGCCGTCGCTGGATGCCCCGTGAGCTGATCGCAGATTGCACGCATGTTCACCGGTTTCGACAGTCCCACCCGGTGATTGGCGCCATCCTGCGGATACGCTGAGCCCCATGAAGACCAGCTTCATCTCCAGGACACGCGGTGGATCGTGAATCGTGAAGACTCCCTCCGGCAGATGTACGCCGGCGGACGCCCCAACCGGTGGGCGCGGTTCCTGAACCGCGTCAGCGCGCGGCTGTTCTCACTCGGTATCGTCGGCCATGGCGCTGTGAGCCTGGAAACCGTCAATCCGAAGTCGCGCACCCTGCTCACCCTGCCGCTTGTGGTCGCCCGCTACGAAGGCGGCGAGTACGTGGTCTCGATGCTGGGCCAGGGCTCACGATGGGTGCGTAACGTTCGGGCTGCGAATGGGAGCGCCGTCATTCGCGCGGGACGCAGGCGACAGGTGCTGCTCGACGAGGTTCCCGTGGCTGCTCGCCCGCCGATTCTCAAGGCCTTTCTCGCGCAGGCACCGGGAGCCCGACCGCACATTCCGGTCGATCGGTCCCAGCCGGTGGCGGCGTTCGAGACCATCGCAGCGGACTTCCCCGTGTTCAAGGTGCGGGATGTCGGGGGCAGGGGCCGGCCATGACTGCGGACCTTGCGCCAGACGACGTCGACCAGCACCGGGCGAACGCCGCGGCCAGAACCTGGTTGGGTCTGTCGATCGCCGCGGCCGCCCTGGCCTTCGTCGGCAGCATCGTCGGGCTGTCGGTTGACGGGATCTACGACAACCTGACATCGGCGTTCCTGTACCAGGCGCTGGCACAAGACATCATCAATGCGGTCGTGGTCGCTCCGACGATCGTGCTCTGCGCCATTCTGGCTTTGCGCCGGTCGTATCGCGCGGGCCTGCTGTGCCTGGGGGCGGTGGCGTTCACCGTCTACAGCTACGTGATCTACACCTTCTCGATACCGTTCGGTCCGATCTTCCTGTTGTGGGTCGGGGTGCTCGGCCTCAGCCTCTTCGCCTTGATCGGCGGGTTGGCATCCATCAACCGGCAGAGTTCGACAGGGCGCTTCACGCACAGTCGTGCCGCTGTGGTGGCGGCGTGGACTCTCTTGGTGGTGGCCGGACTGTTCGGCCTGCTCTGGCTCTCCGAGGACCTGCCCGCCCTGCTCAATGGCGTGAGGCCACAAAGCGTCGTAGACCTGGCTCTGCCCACAAACCCCGTCCACATTCTTGACTATGCGTTTTTTCTCCCAGCAGCCGTGTTGACCAGTGTGGGGCTCCTTCGCCGGCGGGCGTTCGCCTACCCGATCGCGGCGGCCTTCCTCGTTTTCCTGCTCCTGACCTGCATGCCTATTCTGATAACGCCTTTCGTGCAGCTGACCCTGCACGAACCAGCGTCGTGGGGCGTCATGATTCCGATCGGTATCGTCGCGGCGATCCTCGTCGGTGTGTTGAGTTGGTTCCTCGCGACCCTTCACTTCGAGCGCCCGTGAAGCACCGTACCCGACGCATTCTGCTCATCACGATCGGAGCGGTGGCCGGCGTGCTCGGGCTGGGTCTCGGGGCGATCCTGACCGTCGGTGGGATCTTCGTTCCCGCGACCTACCTCCAACCGTGGACCGCGACGTATTACCAGCAGTCGACCGACGCCCGGATGCAGGTGGTCGCGCATGCAATCTTGGCTCCGAGCGGACACAACATGCAGCCGTGGAACGTTGTGCTCGATGAGGCCGATGCAAGCGTTCTCGACCTGTATGCCGACCCGAGCCGACTCACCCCGGCTGTCGATCCGGATGCACGGCAGACCATGGTTTCGCAGGGAGCCTTTCTCGCCTACCTCCGGATCGCTGCGGAGGAGCTTGGGTACTCGGCCTCATTCGAGTTGTTCCCGGACGGCAGCTATGACGAGACCAACCTGGAGAAGTCGATGAGCCAGCAGCCGGTGGCTCGGGTGACCCTGGCAAAGGACTCATCCGTGGCGACCGATGACTACTCGTCCCTGTTCCTCTCTGACACCAATCGGGCCCCGTACACGGCAGCGCCCCTGACCGTGGCGCAGACGGACGCGTTGACGGCCCTCGCCGAGGGCTCTGCGGCAAGTCTCTCCATACTCAGCGACCAACAGGACATGATCGCCCTCGGAGCATTCGCCGTCGAGGGAACCCTCATCGAGACTCAGTACCGCGCTGCCACCGCGGAGAGCGCTGCGGTGTTCCACGGCACGGAGCAAGCCAAGAACGAGGCGCGTTCGGGATTCGCCGTTGAGGGCCAGGGAACTACGGGAGTCAAGAAGTACTTGCTCCAAGGCCTCCTCACCGTCTTCCCTGCGCTGAACGACGATGCTGCCGGAGCCAGGAATGCGATCGCTCTTACCGAGGCCGGCGTGGACCACACGGCCGCATACGGACTCGTCAGTACGCCAAGCAACACCAGGTCGGAGCAGGTCGAGGCCGGGATCCTGTACGCGCGGATCAGCCTCCACGCCCGCACCCTCGGCCTGGTCATGCAACCGTTGAGCCAGGTCCTGCAGGAATACCCGACAATGGCGGTGCCCTATGCGGCAATCCATGACGCATACGCGCCCGACGGGCAAACGATCCAAATGCTCCTCCGCATCGGAACCCCCACGACGGAGTTTCCGGTGTCCATGAGGCGCGATGTGACCTCCCTCCTGCGCACGCCCTGATTCGTGGCGTGCCGTGTCGGCGCCGTGCGGGCCGGGAGCCCAACGGATGAGGATCCCGATGCCGGGCGACTGTCCGGCAGCATGCGAGGAGCCACCGTATGACAGACAGTGCGGACTAGGTCGCGCAACTAGGAGTCATGAACACACGGTGGCTCGTGGCCATCATGCCCCCATCGGCCCCGCCCGCAAACCCCGGTGCGACCCCGAACCACGTTCACGACGGATGCCTGCCGCTGAGCCGAGCGCCGCATCCGGGCAGCTAGGCTGGGGGAAATTCTCGAAAGGGGTCCCCGATATGGGTGCTGCAACGTCGCCGACAGGTACACCGTCCCGGCGCCCGCTCTGGTTCGCCCTAGGCGCCGTCGGTGTGGTGCTTGTCGTGGCCCTGATCGTGGTGCTCGTGGTCTGGCGCGGGGGAGCGGGCACGCCCACCGGCAGCAACGACACCCTGCCGGGAACCCGCCCCACGCCGTCCGCGACGGCCGAGCCGCAGGCCGTGGCCCCCGCAGCCCCCGCCGTGGCCGCCGGGCCTCGCCCCACCGACTGCGAGGCGATCTACAGCCCCGCGATGCTGGCCACCCTGAACGAGACCGGCACCCTGAACCCCGACTGGGCCGAGAAGGACGCCGCCTCCGGGGTGCTGGTCGGCACCGAAGACGCCGAACTGAGCACCCTCATCGAGGGCGCGGAGCACCTCACCTGTGTCTGGGGCAACCCCGACGGCGGTTCCGGCAGCGGCCTCACCTCCAACGTGGTCTTCGTGTCGGCCGAGCAGCTCGAGACGGTGCACCAGCGGCTGCTGGCCCTGGGTGAGAACTGCTACGAAGAGCTCGGCGGCATCCGTTGTGTGGCCGAATCGGCCGAGAGCGGTGAAGGCGTAGCGGGGGAGTCGCACTTCTTGCGCGACGGCATCTGGCTGGCCACGCACTACGTGAACGCGGGCCCGGATGGCTACACCCACGACATGGTCGGCACGATCTGGGCTGGCGCCTAACCCGCACCTGCCTCGCCCGGTCCGGGCTATGCTGTGCGCAAAATCCTCCGGGAGGATCGCGCTCAGGGAGGCCCCATGCCCGTTCACGGAAAGTCGACGATCACACCAGGCCGCCAGCTGGTGCTGCTGATTCTCGGCGGCCTCGTGACCGTGCTCGTCATTGCGGCCGCCGTGTGGGTGGTTTCGATGCCCTGGCCCGCGAACACTCCCGAGGTCCCCGAGGCAGGTCGGCCCGTGCCCAGCTCGACGCCGGAACCGGCCCCGGTCGCCATGCCCACCGCCGTGATAGCCCCGGGCACCCCCAAACCCGAGTCGTGCGGCGAGATCTACAGCCCCGCGATGGTCAACGCATTCGGCGATCTCGTGCTCAACCCGCCGTGGACCACCGAACCCGGCGCCGACGTGAGCGACGGCTCCGACGACCCCGAGCTGCTCGCCGTCATCAACGCGACCGAGCACCTCAGCTGCCGCTGGGTGAGCCCGGTTGGGCCCTCAGGCACGGGTGTGGCCACGAACGTGGTCTGGGTCACCGAGGCGCAGACCGCCGCCGTGGAGGCCCGCCTCCGAGCGCTCGGCATGGAGTGCTACGAAGAACTCGGGGGGCTGCGCTGCATCACCGAAACCACCACCGACACCGACAACTTCGGCCAGTCGCACTTTCTGCGCGGCGGCATCTGGCTGGCCACCGTGTGGGTGAACGCGGGTCCGGATGGCTACACCCACGACATGATCGGCACCATCTGGGCCGGCGCCTGAGCGGTCCCGGTGCCCCGCCCTGCGAAACGCCATCCCGCTGGTCGAGCTTGTCGAGACCCCACAAGGCGCCCTTCGGCCCGACAGCGACGGCAAATCAGCGTGGTGGATCAGACGGTGTCACCCCGAACCCGAGATACTGCCCCATCGTCGACCGCTGCTCGGGCGGCGCCCACCCGCCCGGTCGGTTCTTCTCCATCCATTTCTGGTGGTCCCGTAATCCGCGGCTCACCGCTACGCGCACGACACCGTAAAGCAGCAGGAGGCCAACGGCGGGCACGATGACCCAGAGAATCAGTGCATACAGGCTGATCAGCGTAAACGAGTCCATGTCCAAGAGTCTCGCAGCCCGCAGCCCGCAGCCCGCAGCCCGCAGCCGCCCCGCCGTGACCCCTGTTGCGGGGCTGTCGCCAACCGAACCCGCGGCGATAGCGTGGGCTGTCACCACAGACGCCTCGGGCCCGACTGACCCTCATCAGGCGTTTTCCCGAGTTTTCGCAGTACACGCCGGTAGGGGGAGCGTCGTATGCCCACCCTGACCGAAATCCTGATCTTGCACGGCCTGCTGCCCATCGAGCACCTCGACACGCTCATGGCCGGAGACCCCGCCGATGAGACCGCCGTGCGCGCCCTGGTCGACTCCGGGGTCATCACCGAGATCCAATTTGCCAAGGCGCGTGCCGAACAGGCCGGCCTCCCGTTCGTGGAGTTGATGGAGTATCCGGTCGACCGGCTGGCCGTCTCGCTCGTGACCCCAGCGATGTCCCGGCGCCACCTGGTGTTGCCCATCACGATCGAGGCCGGTCGCCTGGTCGTGGCCATGGTCGACCCCGGCAACGTGTTCGCCATCGACGACATGCGCGAGGCAGCGCATATGCGGATCATCCCGGTTGTGGCCGAGCGGGGCGACCTGCTGGCCGCCATCGCGCGATATCACCGCGCCGACGACGAGCTCAGCAACCTCACCACAACCATGGAAGAGGAGCAGGCTCCGGTCGAAAGCACTTCTTTCGGGGTCTCGGATTCCCTCGACGACGACGCGCCCATCGTCCGGTTCGTCAACCTGCTGGTCAGTCAGGCCATCCAGGACAAGGCGTCCGACATCCACATCGAACCCGGCGAGCAGAGCCTGCGCGTGCGCTACCGCATCGACGGCGTCCTGCACGAGATGCAGCACGCCCCCAAGAGCATCCAGAACGGTGTGATCTCCAGGCTCAAGATCATGAGCGACATCGACATCGCGGAGCGACGCAAACCGCAGGACGGCCGCATGTCGGTCAGCCACGGTGGCCGTCAGATCGACCTCCGCGTGGCGACCCTGCCCACCGTCTGGGGCGAGAAGATCGTCATGCGAATCCTCGACAACTCGAGCACCACGATGAGCCTGCACGACCTCAACCTGCTCGAGTACAACTACGACGCCTACAAGAAGTCGTACACCAAGCCCTACGGCATGATCCTGGTCACGGGCCCCACCGGCTCCGGCAAGTCCACCACGTTGTACACCACGCTCCACTCCGTCGCTCGGCCCGAGATCAACGTGATCACGGTCGAAGACCCGGTCGAGTACCGCATGAAAGACATCAACCAGGTTCAGGTGAACGTCAAGGCGGGGCTCACCTTCGCCAGCGCCCTCCGTTCCATCCTGCGCAGCGACCCGGATGTGGTTCTGCTCGGTGAGATCCGCGACCACGAGACCGCACAGATCGCCATCGAGGCCTCGCTCACCGGCCACCTCGTGCTGTCGACCCTGCACACCAACGACGCGCCCAGCGCCATCACCCGCCTCACCGAGATGGGCATCGAGCCGTTCCTGGTGGGCTCCGCACTGGACTGCGTAGTGGCCCAACGGCTGGCGCGTCGGCTCTGCGACCGGTGCAAGCAGCCGGCCGAGGTGACGATCGACCAACTCAACCACCTCCGATTCGGGTACGACCCGCAGTTGCCCCTGCCGGTGCTGTACCAGCCGATCGGGTGCCAGAACTGTTCAAAGACCGGCTACCGCGGACGAATCGCCGTTCACGAAGTCATGACCGTGACCGAGGGCATCGAACGGCTCGCCGTTGAACGTGCGTCAAGCGCCGACATCGGCCGGGCGGCTCGGGCCGAAGGAATGATAACCCTCCGTGAAGACGGTTGGGAAAAGGTTCGCATGGGCCTGACATCTATCGAAGAGATTCTGCGAGTCGTCGCATAGCGTTCGCGCGTGCCGAAGGGGAACACAGCATGGAAAAGCCAATCTATGAGATTCCGGCGAGCCAGCCCGGGGACAACGTCTCCTGGTGGGACGCAATCGCTGCCGAAGCGGAAGAGGGGAGCGTTGCCCCTGCCGTGTTGGCTGACGCAGCCCAGGCCGACGAAGTCGATGAGACCATCGTTCAGATCGACGCTATAGCCCCGAAACTGACATCAGCAGTGGCGGATCAGGTGGCCACACTCCAACTCGATGTCGTGGAACCAGCGACGGTGCCGATCCTAAGCACCTACGCCCCGCCCCAGGGCGAGCGTGTCTACGCACCCGGTTCGGTTCACGTCCCCTCGGGTCGCCGCGCTGCCATCCGTGCCGAGCCGGTCGTCTCAGAGACACCAGTGCGCGCTCCGGCACCCCCGCAGATCGGCCCGGACGGCCGCCAGGCCGACCCCGACCTCATCGACGCACTCACCCTGGTGCTCGAGCTGGAGGCCTCCGACCTGCACATCACCGTCGGCGCTCCGCCGACCATGCGCATGGACGGCGCCCTGCGCCCCATCGAGGGCCTCCCGGTCTGGATGCCCGACAAGGTCAACGCCGCCCTGTACAGCATCATCTCGATCGGCGACCGAGTGCGCTTCGACGAGGAGCGCGAGCTCGACTTCGCCTACACCGCCGCCGGCGCCCGGTTCCGGGTGAACTTCTACCACCAGCGCAACTCGATCGGTGCGGCCTTCCGGCTCATCCCACGCGAGATCAAACCGCTGAAGGCCCTGGGTGTGCCTGAGTCGGTCGGTCGTTTCTCGTTGCTCCCGCGGGGACTGGTGCTCGTCACGGGCCCCACCGGCTCGGGCAAGTCCACCACCCTCGCGGCCATGGTCGACCTCGCCAACAGCACCCGGCCCGACCACATCGTCACGGTCGAGGACCCGATCGAGTTCCTGCACAGGCACAAGAAGTCGCTGGTCAACCAGCGCGAGGTGGGTCACGACACCCACAGCTTCGCCGCCGCCCTCAAGCACGTGCTGCGCCAGGACCCCGACATCATCCTGATCGGCGAGCTCCGCGACCTCGAGACCATCTCGGTGGCCCTGACCGCCGCTGAGACCGGCCACCTGGTCTTCGCCACCCTGCACACCCAGGATGCCGCGCAGACGATCGACCGCATGATCGACGTGTTCCCGCCGCACCAGCAGGGTCAGATCCGCACGCAGCTCGCCGCGACCCTGCGCGGTGTCGTCTGCCAGACCCTGGTCAAGAAGGCGAATGACAAGGGCCGTGTTGTGGCCACCGAAATCCTCGTCACCACTCCGGCCATCGCTAACCTTATTCGCGAGGGCAAGACCCACCAGATCACCTCCATGATGCAGGCCGGTGGAGCCGAGGGCATGCACACCATGGACCAGCACCTCGCCGACCTCGTCGACTCGGGCCAGATTACCCGGCAGGCGGCCATGGACAAGGCCCACGACGCAGACAGCCTGGCCCAGCTCATTAAGCGTGCTGAGACCCCCCTCGATTCGCCTTCACGCAATATGGGGAGTGGCGGCATCGACTACGGCGACAACTACTCGCAGCCCGCTCGCTGATGTCCACCGCACAGGCCTGGGCCTACGTCGGCCGCGACAACAAGGGCAAGACCGTCAAGGGCAAACTGGATGCGTCGAGTGAGGGCGCCGTCGCATCTCGCCTCGGAGCAATGGGCATCTCGCCGATCTCGATTAGGGAATCGACGGAGGGGACCGGTCTCAACCGCGAGATTTCCATCCCCGGCTTCAGCAAGGGTGTCGGTCTCAAAGACCTCGCGATCATGAGCCGCCAGATGGCGACCATGATCGGTTCGGGGTTGTCCCTCTTGCGCACCCTCAACATCCTCGCCGAGCAAACGGAGAGCAAGCCCCTCGCGAAGATCCTGACTCAGGTTCGTGACGAGGTGGAGACCGGTGTTTCGATCTCCGATGCGTTCGCCAAGCATGCGCAGTCGTTCCCCCCGATCATGATCAACATGGTGCGTGCGGGTGAGACTGGTGGCTTCTTGGACGGTGCACTCGAGTCGATAGCGGCCAACTTCGAAAAAGAGGTCAAGCTGCGAGGCACTATCAAATCAGCTATGACCTACCCGGTGATCGTGCTGATCATGTCCCTGGTTTCTGTGATGATCATGCTTATCTTCATCGTGCCCATCTTCGAGAAGATGTTCAGTGGGCTCGGGAGCGGCCTTCCCGTGCCGACCATGATTCTCGTTAATCTCTCCCACGCGATGGTCTACGTTGTCCCTGTGCTGGTCGTGGCGAGCGTCATCTTTGGTCTCTGGTGGCGCAAGAACAAGCACACCGAGCAGGTGCGAATGAGAGTGGACCCGGTGAAGCTCAGGCTTCCCGTGTTCGGAAACCTGCTGAGGAAGATCGCCGTTGCCCGATTCAGTCGGAACTTCGCCAACATGATCGGCGCCGGCGTGCCGATCCTGCAGGCCTTGAAAATCGTCGGCGAGACATCAGGTAACTGGGTCATCGAAAACGCCCTGATGAAGGTCGCGGAGTCCGTACGGCAGGGTCAGTCGATTTCCGGGCCGCTCATCTTGCATCCGGTCTTTCCGCCAATGGTCACCCAGATGATCGCGGTGGGGGAGGACGCGGGCTCCCTTGAGATCATGCTGAACAAGATTGCTGACTTTTATGACCAGGAAGTTGAGTCGTCCACTGAGCAACTCACTGCTGCGATTGAGCCGCTATTGATCGCATTCCTTGGCGTGGTGATCGGCGGAATGGTCATCGCTCTATACATGCCAATCTTCAGCATCGCTAGCGCTGTCAAGTAACCGTCGGGGTTGAATTCTGTCCCCTGGAGTGGGGTGGCGATTGCGAAGAATACCCCTCCTTCTTGGGTCGTGGCTGAAAATATCCTGCCAATATCATGAAAGTTCCAGCGGCTCGACCGCGAGTTTAATAACACCTATGGAATGGACCCCACCTTGCTCTCTCGCAGCCTCGCCGCACTGAACCGCCGCCGCAACGACCCCGAATCGAATGAAAAGGGTTTCACCCTGATCGAGCTCCTCGTGGTCGTCATCATCATCGGCATCCTCGCCGCGATCGCCATTCCGGTGTACCTGGGCATCCAGAACACCGCCAAAGAGAGCGCCGTCCAATCCGACATCTCCAACGCGAAGACCGCGGTCGTTGCGTATTCGACGGCCCACGCTGGCGTAATGCCGACCGCCGCCGACTTCGCCGACGGTCTTGCGACCGACGGCTACGCACTTCCTGGAGTTTCCAACTACTTCACTGACGTCCTCCGTCCTACCATCACTTTCAGCGCGACTGTTGGCTCGTCTGCGTTCTGCATCACAGCCAAGAGCGTGACTGGAAAGACCTTCGTCGCCAGTGACGCAACTGGAGTTAAAGAAGGAACTTGCGCGGCCGGCGTCGCCAGCTAGCTCCGCTCGGCGATGAATGAGTGGGGCCTCCCGCAGGAGGCTCCACTCATTCTTGTTCGTCAAGATCCATCTCGCATCAGACTCGAACCTCGAGGGGAGGAATATGGCCAGTCAGCGGCATGCCGAATCTCGATCGGAGAACGACGCGGGCCTCAGCCTCATCGAGATCATGGTCTCGATGCTGATTTTCGCGATTGTAGCGATCGGGGTTAGCGCTGCCCTCCTCTCCACTTTGGTGATTGCCCATGACAACAAATCACGCGAGGTGGCCTCAAGCCTGGCCGCGTCTGAGATTGATGCGGTCCGGGCGAACGGTGACCCGTTCAAGATCTTCAATGTCTTGGACCGCACAGTGAACAATGCCTCGGGCGGGGTTTACACCATCAAACGCACCACGGCGTGGGTCACTCCCGCGGGTGTGGCGTCCACCTGCGGAACTGGTGGCGGAGCGCTGCAGTACAAACTCGTCACGGTCTCCGTCTCGTGGCAGGGGATGCGATCGACGTCTGACCCTGTCATCACTGACACGCTGTTGGCCCCTACGACCAGAATCAACGACCCAACAAAGGGAACAATCCTGATCTCGGTTGTTGACGCTAGGGATCGAGGCAAGAAGGACGTGACATTCACGGTCTCACCATCTCTCGGTGCCGTCACGCTTTCCCCGACTGATGCGGATGGCTGCAGTTTCATCCTTCAGGTCCCAGCTGGGGATTACACGATCAGACTTAGCAACACTGGGATGGTCGATCACAAGCAGTTGGCTAACCCGGACAAAACGCTCCCGGTGACTGTCGGTTCCTCAACGTCGTTCGCTTTCAAGTACGACGATGCGGCGACAGTCAACCTGCACTATGCATCGAACGCCCCTCCGGCTCCGGCTCCAACCCCTACTATTCCCCCAGACATGAGCGCCACGTTCAGTAATTCCTACGGCGTCTTCCCAATCGCCGCGACCGGTACCAGCGTCAAACTTCACCCATGGGAGGTCGGCTACCAGGCGGTGGCTGGCACCTACGTCGATCTCACGCCTTCATGTCTGTCGGTCGATCCCGAATCCTGGGCTCCGGACACGCGGGTTAGCCCGGCCCTGACCAGACTGAAACTGCCCGCCGTGCCCCTCGCACCCCTCGTGGTGGCGGACGTTGATATCCCGATGGGAATAGTCGACGTCGAACGAGATGGCGGAGACCAGTGGCTTACGGCCGTGTCGCAGAGCGATACAGCCATTCCTGGTCAACCCGCCTGCAACGTCATGATGACTTACAAATTCGGGAAATTGATGACTGGCGGTGGCAGCAGCCGTTACCGCATCGCACTTCCGTTTGGGTCCTGGCGTCTGTACACCACCCAGAGCGCGACGGACACTACTCCGACTCTCTTCGACAAACCGGGCAAGATGTGGATGATTACGGCCGGCCAACCCATGGCCGTGACCGGTGGGCTCTTCGCCTTGGATCCACGATGAGTGGGATGACCGGGCTCCGGCCGAGGTCCTCGCCATTCCCGACTCTGGCCCGGAGAGCCGCACCTGGCGAGGCCGGAATCTCTCTGGTTGAACTGTTGGTCAGCATGATGCTCCTCGGCCTCGTGTTAGCCATGGTGACAGGACTGTTCATGAGCGTTTCGAAGTCCGTTTCGCTTGAAAGGGCGACTGACGACAACACGCGGACGGCTTCCAACGCTGTGAACGAGATGAGCCGAGTGATTCGGGCTGCCACAACCTTGAAGGTGACCGGCGCGCTCGTCAGCGACCCGGCGCTTCGTTTCGCAGGCCGCGAAGCAGTCGTCTTTTATAGCAGCGTGGACGTGGATGCGGCCTCCGACCTGACCTACCTCCCAGCGAAACCCACCATGGTGCGATTCGAGATTTCGTCACCCGGACGTCGGCTGGTCGAGAGCAGGTGGACCGCAACTGCCCACTCGTCGGGGACATCGTGGACCTTTGTGCCGCCGGCGTCGCCTGCATCGCCAGCCGCGACGGCACCGGCGAACTCGACGAGAATCCTGGGTGGCCCAATCGCGCCGATGACCCTGCCGCTATCGAGCGCGAGTCCGCCCCTTTTCTCATACTTCAATGAGTTTGGCGTTGAAATCGCGCTGTCACCAACGGGAAGTCTCTCGCCTGCGGACCTCAAATTGGTGAGATCTGTTCAGATCTCTGTAAACCTGCCCACCGTCACCGGTTCGCCTGGCAGCGCAATATCGGTTGTCAACACCGTGGCACCGCCGAACCTCAAGTCCCCCTGACCGCGCCTCGTGAAGACCGCTAGAGAGCCCGCATCGAAGGAGGCCACCCCATGATTGGCATTACCAAGTGTCGCCCCGGGCGACGACAATCAGATGAGTCCGGCGTTGCGCTCGTCGCTGTCATCGGCCTTGCGATGGTGATGCTGCTGATGGTTGCAACAGTTCTCAGTTTGTCAACAAGTGGTCTGGTGAAGGCCCGGAATGACCAAGACTGGAACGCGGCTTTATCGGCGGCCTATGCCGGGGTTGACGAGTACGCGAGCCGTCTGTCGAACGACAGTACGTATCAGAAGTATGGCAATCCGGCAGCGGCATTCACCGTCAGTTCAGGCAGCGCACTAACAACCAACCTGCCTGGCGTCGCGAGTGTGAATGCCGCATTCGGCATCAGCGCCGGTGGCACTTGGGCGAGCCTTGCCGGGGCCTCTACCCGGGCCTCCTTTCGCTATGAAGTAGACAATTCGGACTACTCCGCCCAAGGTGTTGTCAGGATCCGTTCGACAGGTCGGGTGGGTAGCGAGACGCGGAGCGTAATCGCCAACCTCAAGCAGAAAGGATTTATCAATTACGTCTACTTCACCGACTACGAGCTACTAGACCCGGCCACGACCACTGTCGCGTGCGTTCCAAGCCACGCGTCCACGACCGTGGTCTCAGGCTCACGGCACAACGTGGGGTGTGTAGAAATTGCGTTTGGAGCCTCCGACGAGGTCACCGGGCCAGTCCATTCCAACGACACGCTCAAAGTCTGTGCTTCGTCCTTCGACGGCAAAGTAACGTCGAGTAACACTCCGCTCTACACCAATGGAGGAGGGTGCTCGACCACGGACTGGGGCACCGGAGTTTCTGGCCCGGTGCCGGGTGGAGTGCTGACGCTACCGCTTACAAACGGAAGCATGGCTGACGAAACCAGGAATGACCTATCTGCACTCGTCCCCCGACCTGGCTGTATGTACACGGGCCCGACGACAATCACCTTCACGTCCGACGGAAAGATGCGAGTGATCTCACCCTGGACTCGGGTGACGAGACCGACTCTGAACACCAGCGTCGCCAACTCCGACCCGCTGCCGGCTGCGTGCGGCGCGCTGGCGGACCTCAGGTCATCGGCAGGCGCATTGATTTCGGTCCCAAACGAGAACCTCATCTTCATACAAAACGTTCAGACATCACCAACGAATCCGAACTACTGGAATCTGGCGGCCACACCACCGGCTGCGCCGGCAGGCTTCACCTGTACAGACACGGGCGCGGACTCTGGCTGGAAGTTTCAGTACCCAGCTTCATCTCCAATCGCCTTTCAGTACCCGATAGCTGGTGAGGTCACACCGCCCTCATCCACACCGGCCTCACCGGCATACAAATGCACCAACGGGGATGTCTACGTAAAAGGCGTTCTAAACGCTGCGGTGACCGTTGCGGCGCAGAACAACGTTTACATCACTGGCGATCTCAGCTATCAGGATGCGGCAACGAATGTGCTGGGTCTTGTCGCCCAGAACACCGTCTGGGTTTGGAATCCCATGAAGTCGTGCACGGGTACTTTCAGCTTCGCGACCGGAAGTCGCCGAACCTGTACCGCGATGCCCCCGACGGACGCGACCCCAGGCGAGCGTCTAATTCAAGCTGCCATCCTCGCTGTTGGACACACGTTTCAAGTTCAGAATTTTGATACAGGCGGTGACCGAGGCGACCTTAGAGTGATGGGTGCAATCGCGCAGACCTACCGAGGCCCTGTCAAATTCAACAACGGCTCGATCATCAATGGGTACGACAAGATCTACACGTATGACACGCGCCTTCTCACTATCGCACCTCCTAAATTCCTTGCGCCCACGTCAACAACCTACGGAATCACCCAGTTCGCCGATGTCGCGGCGGCATTCAAGTCCGATGGAAGTACGGGACCGTGACATTCATCCCTAACGGCCCAAACCCGGTGTATCTCACCGTCGTCGGCATCCTCGGTTTGATGATTGGCTCGTTCGTGAATGTCATCGTTTACCGCGTGCCTGCCGGTCTGTCCATCGTGTCGCCACCGAGCGCATGCCCTCGCTGCGGTGCAGGCATCAGCCCCAGGGACAACGTGCCGGTACTCTCCTGGCTCGTGTTGCGCGGCAAGTGCCGATCGTGCAAGACCGCAATCTCGACACGGTACCCATTGGTGGAATTGGGCACGGGAATCGCCTTTGCGGCAGTGTCGGCCTGGCTCCTCGCGACAGCGGCCGACGACGGCATGCTCGCCGGAAGCCTCACTCTGGTGGCTTTCTTGTATCTTGCGACCGTGAGTATCGCTCTCGCGCTGATCGATATCGACGTGCATCGGCTGCCGAACTCCATCGTGCTACCGGCGTACGTCGTCGGTGCTGTACTTCTCGGCGGTGCGGGTCTTGCGTCCGGCGACCTGGGGTCGCTAGTTCGAGCAGGGATAGGACTTGCCGTTCTGTGGGTGGCGTATCTCGGTATGGCGCTCGCGTATCCAGGCGGAATGGGCTTCGGCGACGTCAAACTTGCCGGCGTCCTGGGCCTTTTTCTCGGCTATCTCGGCTGGGGCGAATTTGCGGTCGGTGCGTTCGCTGCGTTCCTGCTTGGCGGTCTCTTCGGCCTGGCACTGCTCGTGACTCGCCGCGCCAACCGCAAGAGCGGCATCCCATTCGGGCCGTGGATGCTGGCCGGCGCCTGGGTCGGGATCTTCCTGGGAGCGCCTTTGTGGAACGGCTACCTGTCCCTTCTCGGAGTTGTGTAGCAATGAACAAGATCAACAGCAGTGAAGGAGCGTAAATCGTGGCAACAAGCATCGTAGGGGTGGACATAGGCAGCTCGATGCTGCGCGCTGTCGAAGTGGCCGATGCCGGGTCGTCCAGGCCCACGATGCTGCGGTACTTCCAGGTGCCGCTTCCGGCGGGTGCCGTCAGCAGCGGCGAAGTCATCGAACCCAACACCGTCGCTGCGGCGCTCCGGCAGCTCTGGTCAAACGGCGGATTCAAGAGCCGGAAGGTTGTGTTGGGCGTGGGCAACCAGCGGGTGCTTGCCCGCGACCTCAGCGTGCCAAAGATGTCGCTGGCACGCATCCGCGAGTCCCTGCCATTCGAGGTGCAGGAAATGCTTCCTATCCCCGTGGCCGACGCCCTTCTCGACTTCTATCCGATCGCCGAGGTCGCGGGCGAGAACGGTCCCATGGTGCGGGGGCTGCTCATCGCGGCCGTCAAAGCTGCCGTGCTCGCGAACGTCAACACCACCGAGCTCGCCGGCCTCACCACAACGGACGTCGACCTGATCCCGTTTGCCTTGAGCCGGGTTCTGATCTCCCGGCCGCAGGTGGCCGGAACGGTAGCCCTCGTCGACATCGGCGGAAGCACCACCAGCGTTGTCATAGCCATCGACGGAGTGCCTCAATTCATGCGTGTCATCGCCACCGGCGGAGACGACATCACAGAAGCTCTGAGCGCCATCAGCACCCCGGAAACGGAGCCGCCGGAAGACGTAAAGCAGCGCCTCGGCTTAGCCACCGGCCCGGTGGCGGCAGCTGACAAACGCGCGGTCGAAACCATTTACAAGGTCGCGAGTGAACAACTGACGAGCCTGCGCAATACCATCAACTATTTCGTCAATACCCGGCCGATCGATGCTGTGCACAAGATCCTGGTGAGTGGCGGCGGCGCCCAGCTCGGCGGCCTTCCTGAGGCTCTGGCAGAAATCACGGGACTCACGGTAGAGGTAGCAGACCCCTTCAGCACGGTCGCATTGGGCCGGGGGCTCAGCCTCGAGGAGCTGCACAGGAACGGTTCTGAGTTCGCCGTCGCGCTCGGACTCGCCCTAGGTCGTGCAGCATGAGCCGCGCGGGGAAGGCTGGCGCCCTGGTCATTGGTGGCGAGCCCTGGGTAGACCTACTCCCGCCCGAAGTGCACCGGCAGCGCCAAGCCAAGGCCGTGCGACGTCGACTCGGGCTGGGTGTCATCGGGGTGGTCGCGATCACCATCGTGGGCACCGGGGCGTCGGTTGCATTAGCCATCACGGCTCAGACCCAGCTGGCCAGCCAGCAGGCGCTGACATCGGGTCTCATCTCCGATCAGGGCCAGTACATGGAAGTACGCATTGTGCAGGGCGAAGTTGACCTGGTCACGGCGGCGCAGCAGGTTGGAGTGTCGACCGAAATCAACTGGAAGCAGTACCTGGAAGGCGTTCAGGCGATTCTTCCTCCCAGCGTGACCATCAGTACGGTTGCCGTGGACTCGGCGTCGCCGCTGGCCCTATATGGGCAGCCCACAGCACCGTTGCAAGGGGCTCGTGTGGCAACCGTGTCGTTCACCGCGGAGAGTGCCGTGCTGCCAGACGTGCCCACCTGGTTGGACTCCTTGGCCACTCTGCCGGGATATGCCGACGCGTTGCCAGGATCCGTGACACGGGCAGAAAGCGGTGTCTACACCGTCGCCATCACCATGCACGTCAACGACGATGCCTACGCACAGCGCTTCGTCATCGAGGGGAAGTAGTCATGGATAAGAACCGCTTGTGGCTGATCGGCTCCGTGCTCGTGATGGTCTTTGTGCTCGTCGGAGGTGTTTTCCTGGGAATCCAGCCGCAACTTGCGGCAGCTGCAACGGCCAACGAGCAACGTGTCAGCGTTGAAGCGTCGAATGCCGGCCAGGCTGCGGTGCTCGACCAGCTCAAGAAGGACTTCGACGACATCGGCACCCTTAAGGCGGAGCTGGCCCCGCTCAGCGCATCCGTGCCCTCGGGCACCATGATGCCCGCGTTCGTCAAGCAGCTCGACACGCTCGCCGGCTCGACGCAGGTGACGCTGGATGGATTCACTGTCTCGGATGCGACACCGTATGCGCCTGTGGAGGCTCCCGCTGCCGTTGTCGATTCGGAAGCCGGGTCAACGGCGACTCCAACGCCCGCACCCGCGCCGATCGATGCGGCGACTGTGCCGACGGCCGGCGTGCCCCCGGTGACGAGCGCGCAGATCACCGCGGAGAACTTCGCATCGTTGGCCGTGACGGTGACGGTAAGCGGGGGGTACGCAAACGCGCTCAGTTTCGTCAACGGGCTGCAGACCGGTGAGCGCTTGTTCCTCGTGTCCGGTCTCACCACCACGACCAAGGCCCCTGCGGTGGGAGAGGCAAGTTCGGGACTGGTCACTGCGGTGATCTCCGGGCTGGTCTACGTGCTGGTGCCTGCCGCGGACGCGGCTGTGGCCCCGGCCGCCGGTTAGGAGACACTTCGAGTTTCACCACTAACTGCCCTCGAAATGTTCTCCGGGGCTGGTCGACGCGCGTTTTGCGCCCCGCGCTTCCGGCGACTTTGCGCGCCTGATTGCTACAGTGGCAGCACAGAGCTACGGCCACGAGGCTCACGAGGAGTGCAGCATGACCGACACGACCCCCAACGAGGGACACAAGAACGACAACCCGGATGCTCCCACTGAGCACTTCGACACCCCCAACGACACCAACCCGGAGCCGACCACGGTCGCCGACCCGAGCAAGCCGGTCGACGAGATCGTGAGCGAACCGGTCGTGGAGACGTCGACGCCCGACGCTGCGCCCGAGCCCGCCTACGTTCCCGGCGAGCCCATCGACTACGAACCGGCCACTCCCGTCACGGCATCCGCTTCGGAGGCGCCGACCGAGAAGGTCGAACGTCTCATCGTTGAGCCCACCCCGGCCGAGGTCGCCCGCGATGAAGCCGTTGCGGAGCAGAAGGACTACACGCCCACCTACGTTCCCGCGCAGGGCGTCGCAATCCCCGCGACCGCGCAGCCCACCGTGCAGCAGCCGGTGCAGCCCACGCAGCAGCAGCAGACCCAGCAGTTCGCGCCGAGCCCGGTTTACGTCACCGCGCCCACCCCGCCCAAGACCCAGGGCAACCGGGCCGCCGGCATCCTCATCGGCCTGATCGCCACCGCGGTATTCGGCGCGGTCTACGCACTCATCGCGTTCTTCATCTCCGCCGCAGGCGCGGCCACCGTCGCCGACGCCACCGCCCGGTTCACCGACTTCCTGGTGCTGCCGGTCTTCTACGTGCCGGTGATCTTCTTCTTCCTGGCCTTCGCCCTCCTGGTCGCGGTGCTCAACCGCGCCGGCTGGTGGGCCTACGTGCTCGGCGGCTTCCTCGTCGCCGTGGTGGTCTACTTCTCCTACATCGGCGGCGCCCTGCTGTCGGTCCAGGCCTGGAACCTGACCGCCGCCGAAGCCGCCCGCTTCGTGAGCACCCAGTGGCTGAACCCCGGCGCGATCGCCGCAGCCATCGTGGCCCGCGAGGTGCCGATCTGGTTCGGCGCCTGGATCTCCCGCCGCGGACGCAGCGTCACGGCGAAGAACATCGCCGCCAAGGCCGACTACGAGCGTCAGCTTGCCGAAGGACCGCAGCTCGCTCGTCCGGCCTAACCACCGGCAGGGCAGTGCGGGGGGAGCACAATGCGCGACTACCAGAAATACGCGACCATCGTCGCGGTATTCGCGACCGTGCTCTACGCCGCGCTGCTCGTGGCCGCGTTCGGCCTGATCAGCCTGGCCACCAACCTCGACGTGATCGCCGACCGCTCGGCCGGCCCGCTGGTGGGCCCCACCATGACGGCCGTCGCCGTTGTGCTGGTGCTGATCATGCTGATCACCCTCGGCGTCGCCACCCCACCCGACAAGCAACGTGTCGTGGTGGGGTTTGCCGTTGCCACCGGCATCGCCGCATACGGCCTGTTCATCGCCACCGGCGCCATCCTCGTGGCCGCCGGCAACGGTGACCCGTTCGGGGCGCTGCTCTTCGCCGGCGGCATGCTGGCCAGCCCGTTCGCCCTCACCGTGGCGCTGCTGGCCTTCATCGTGGCCCTGATCTACTCGATCCTGCTGGCCTCGCACTACGGCGAAAACGGCCGCCCGCTCTGGCCGTGGGAACGCCGCGGCGAATAGCACCACCGGCACGTGATCCTGCTCCGACCGCAGTACTGAAATAGGGACTGAATGCGCCTCAAGCTCACCCTGGTTCGCCCCAACGGCGCCGCCAGCGACATCATCGTCACCGCGGATGCCGCGGCCACGATCTCCGAAATCGCCGGCACCATCAGCCGGGTCGACGCGCAGACCGTGCACTCGCCGGATCGGTTCCTCACCCTGCGGGCGACGCTGCCCGGTCAGAGTGTGCCGCTCACCCTGCCGCCGGACGGCCCGGTGGGGGAGGCGTGGATCGGCTCCGGCGCATCCGTGAGCCTCGCCGACGCCGGCGTGCTCTACCAGGCCCCGTCAACGTTGACGGTGCCCGCGGTTGCGCAGCTGACCGTGCTCTCCGGCCCCGACGAAGGCCGCGAGTTCCCGCTCGCGCCCGGCAGCCTGTTGGTGGGCCGCGACCCCTCCTGCGACATCGTGCTGCACGACAGCCTGGTCTCCAAGAAGCACGTGCGGCTGGAGATCGGCGACGCCGTGGAGGTCATCGACCTGGGCAGCGCCAACGGCGTCGTTGTGGACGGCGGCATCGTGGGCCGGCTGCGCATCGCCAAGACCGAACGACTGCTGCTCGGCGACTCCGAGGTGGAGATCCGCCTGCTCACCGACGCGCCGGCCCCGGAGAGCGCCCCCAAGCCCGGACCGATCTTCTTCAACCGCTCGCCCAAGGTGGAGAAACGCTACATCGGCCAGGAGTTCGTCTCGCCGGAGGTTCCCACCGAGAAGGAAGACCCGCCCTTCCCGCTGCTGGCGATGATCACCCCGCTGCTGCTCGGCGGCGCCATGTTCGCGCTCACCAAGAGCCCCACCACCCTGCTGTTCTGCCTGCTCTCCCCGGTCATGCTGATCGGCAACTTCCTCACCACCAAGAGCCGCGACAAGCGCCGCATGGCCAAGGCCGTGGCGAAGTTCGGCTCCCGCCTCGAGGTGCTCACCAATCGCCTGGCCACCGAACGGGTGATCGAGCACGAGCTGCGGCTCAAAGAATCGCCGTCCACGCTGGAGGCGCACGAACACGCGATGAACCGCGGACCGATGCTCTGGACCCGCCGGCCCGAGCACTGGTCGTTCCTGAACGTGCGGCTCGGCTGCGGCACCATGAACTCCCGCAACACCATCTCCGACTCCAGCCGCGGCGACATGCTGCCGGAGTTCGAGGAGAAGCTCACCGAGGTGGTGAACGCCAACCGCACCCTCGACGGCGTACCCCTGATCGACAACCTCTACGACTCCGGCGCGCTCGGCATCGCCGGCTCACCCGCCCAGGCGATGGGGTCGATCAACTCGATCCTGGTGCAGCTGACCGCCCTGCACTCCCCGGCCGAACTCGTCGTGGCGTCCCTGCTCACGCCCAGCTGGTCCCGCGAGCTGGAGTGGCTCAAGTGGATGCCGCACACCTCCTCCCCGCACAGCCCCATCGAGGGCAGCCACCTCGCCGACAGCGCCGCCAGCGCCAGCGCGGTGCTCTCCAGCATCGAAGGCGTCGTCGAAGCGCGCCTCGCCCAGGCCAAGAGCCAACGCCGCGGCGCCATGGTGCAAACGGATGCCGCGCTCGAGCGCGGCGGCGAGGTCGGCTCCTCCAGCCTGAACGAGGGCACCAAATCCGCCATCCCCGCGATCGTGCTGCTCATCTCCGACGACGTCGCCATCGACCGGGCCCGGCTGGTGCAGCTCGCCGAGATCGCCGCCGACGCCGGCGTCTACCCCATCTGGATCGGCCCGACCGTGGCCGCGCTGCCCGCCGTCTGCCGCACCTACCTGCACCTCGGCGACGAACCCGGCATCGCCACCGTGGGCTTCGTGCGCCTGGGTGAGACCATCAACAACGTCGTGACCGAACAGGTCGACTCCGCTGCCGCGCTCGACTTCGCCAAGCGGATGGCCCCGGTCATCGACGCCGGCGCCCTCGTCGCCGACGCCAGCGACCTGCCCCGCACCGTGTCGCTGGTCACCCTGCTCGGCCACGACATGGTGGAGACCAGCGCCGCGGTCATCGACCGGTGGCAGCAGAACACTTCCATCCACGACCGAAGCGGCGGCACCCCCAAACCCCGCCGGGCCGGCAAGCTGCGCGCCATCATCGGCTCCGCCGGTGTCGACGCCATGCACCTGGACCTCCGCACCCAGGGTCCGCACGCCCTCGTCGGCGGCACCACCGGCGCCGGAAAGAGCGAGTTCCTGCAGGCCTGGGTGCTCGGTATGGCCGCTGAGTACAGCCCCGACCGGGTCACCTTCCTGTTCGTGGATTACAAGGGCGGCTCGGCGTTCGCCGACTGCGTCACCCTGCCGCACTGCGTGGGCCTGGTCACCGACCTCAGCCCGCACCTGGTGCGGCGCGCGCTCACCAGCCTCCGCGCCGAACTGCACCACCGCGAGCACCTGCTCAACCGCAAGAAGGCCAAGGACCTGCTCGAGCTGGAGAAGCGCGGCGACCCCGACAGCCCGCCCGCCCTGGTGCTGGTCATCGACGAGTTCGCCGCCCTGGCCACCGAGGTGCCCGAGTTCGTCGACGGTGTCGTCGACATCGCCCAGCGTGGCCGCTCGCTCGGCATCCACCTGATCATGGCCACCCAGCGCCCCGCCGGCGTGATCAAGGACAACCTGCGCGCCAACACCCCGCTGCGCATCGCCCTGCGGATGGCCGACGAGTCCGACAGCACCGACGTGATCGGCACCAAGGAATCCGCGCACTTCGACCCGGCCATCCCCGGCCGCGGCGTCGCCAAGACCGGCCCCGGCCGGCTCGCCCAGTTCCAGTCCGCCTACGCCGGCGGTTGGACCAGCCGGGAACCCGAACGCGCCGGCATCGACGTGCACGAGCTGCGCTTCGGCGCCGAGAGCCGTTGGGAGGAACCCCGCGAGGTAGGCTACGTCGACGAAGACCGCGACCTGGGCCCCACCGACCAGCAACGCCTGGTCACCACCATCGTCGGCGCCAACGCCGGCGCCGGCATCCCCGCACCCCGCCGGCCCTGGCTCGACGAACTCGCCGAGGCTTACGACCTCAGCCTGCTGCGGCAGCGCACGGATGCCGAACTTCTGCTCGGCGTCTCCGACATCGCCGAGCAGCAGCAACAGGTCTCCGCGTACTTCCGGCCCGACGTCGACGGGCACATCTCCGTCTTCGGCACCGGCGGCTCGGGCAAATCCGCGGTGCTGCGCACCCTGGCCTGCGCCGCGGCGATCACCCCGCGCGGCGGCCCGGTGCACGTGTACGGGCTCGACTTCGGCGCCGGCAGCCTGCGCATGCTCGAGCAGCTGCCGCACGTGGGCTCCATCATCATGGGCGACGACACCGAACGCATCGTGCGCCTGTTCCGCACCCTGCAAAGCGAACTCGACCGCCGCAAAGCGCTCTACGCCGAGGCGAACGCGTCGAACATCAGCGAATACCGGCAGCTGGCCGGCCAACCGGTCGAACCGCGCATCCTGCTGCTCATCGACGGGTTCCCCAACTTCCGTAACGACTTCGAGATCATGGCCGGCCGTGCCCAGTGGTTCGACGTGTTCAAGGACATCCTCTCCGACGGCCGCCAGCTGGGCATGCACGTGGCCCTCACCGCGGACCGGGCCGGCGCTGTGCCCGCATCGATCTCCTCCGCGATTCAGCGCAAGGTGGTGCTGCGGCTCGCCGACGACGGCTACGGCATGCTCGACGTGCCCGGCGACATCCTCAGCATCAAGTCGCCCGCCGGCCGCGCCATCGTCGACGGCTTCGAAACCCAGATCGCCATCCTCGGCGGCCTGTCGGCGCAGTCGGCGCAGTCCGCCGCCACCAAACGACTCGCCGACGCCATGCGCCGCGCGGGCGTGGCCGAGGCGCCGGCAATCGGGGCGCTGCCCAAGGAATTCCCGCAGGGCCAGCTGCCCGCCCGGGTGGGCGAGAGGGTGGTGCTCGGCCTCGGCGACATCGACCTGGGCCCGGCCGGTTTCGAGCCCAGCGGCACCCTGCTGCTGGCGGGACCTCCGGCCAGCGGCCGCAGCACCGCCATCGAGTCGATCGCCGCGTCATTCAAACGGTTCGAACCGGATGCCCGGCTGTACTACTTCGGCAACGCCCGCTCGCCGATCTCCCGGCTGGACCTCTGGACCGAAGCCGCGACCACGGTCGACGCCATCGCGGCGCTGGCCAAAGACCTAGCCGCGGCGGTGGCCGACCCCGATACCGAGGGTCGCATCGCCGTGTTCGTCGAGAGCCTGGGCGACTTCCTGCAGACACCCGCCGACGGCGGGATCCTTGAGCTCACCCGGGCGGTCAAGCGCAGCGACCACTTCCTGCTGGCCGAGGCCGAGACCAGTGTCTGGAACTCGTCCTGGCCGCTGTTCGGCGAGATCAAGAACTCCCGCCGCGGACTGCTGCTGCAGCCCGAATCGGTGGAGGGCGACATCCTGCTGAAGACCGCGCTGCCCCGGCTCAACCGCTCTGAGTTCCCGCCCGGCCGCGGTGTGCTCATCGCCAAGGGCAACTTCGTGCGGGTGCAGCTGCCGCTCCTCGCGTGACACGGGCGCCAGGTCGCGTGATGGGGACCGCTGCCCATCGAACCCGTTCGCCGGCTTCGGTAGTGTTCACAACAGGCAGCCGGCCAACGCGCATCCGTCGTGGCTCAGCCGGCCCAGCCGAATACCTAGGGGGAACCGATCATGAGTGATCTCATCATCAACCTGCAGCTGCTTCATCAGCTGCGGGACGACCTGGATGCCGTGGTGTCCGAATTCACCAACGCCGACGAGTTCAGCGACGACGTGGCCACCGCCACCGGTCACGAGAACCTCGGCAACCACGTCGAAGACTTCGCGCACAAGTGGAACGACAAGCGCAAGGCCATGACCGAAGCGGTCGAGGCCCTGCGCAAGAAGATCGACGGCATCACCGACGGGTTCACCCAGGTGGACGACGGCCTCGCGAAGGCGCTCACCGACTCGGCCCCGCCGCTGCAGACCGCCACCCCGCAGTGACTCCGGTCACGCGACCCGCCCGCCCGGCCACCCCGAGAACTTCCCGCAGCCTGCCGAAGGAATCATCATGACCGACACCGAATTCCGCGCCCTCGAGGGTGACCCGGATCTGCTGCGCACCAAGGCGCAGCACTACGCCGAGATCGCCAACGCCATCGCCCGCTCGGTGACCACCCTCAATTCGATCAAGTCGGTGGAGGGCATGACATCCAAGGCCATCGACGCGATCCGTGAAGAGGCCGGCAACGTTGCCGACGACATCAGCAAGGCCAAGGACCGCTACTCCGGCACGGCGCAGGCCCTGATCACGTACTCCGCGCAGCTGCGCCTCGCGCAGGACTCCGCGAACACCGCCATCGCGCACATCGGCGACAAGGAAACCGCCGCCGAAACCGCCGGCCGTACCGCGACCCGCACGGCCGCCACCGCCGCCAGCGCCACCCCGGAGACCACCGCCACCGACACGGCCGCCGCCGACAAGGCCGACGAGGCCGCCCAGGCCGCCGGTCAGGCTCTGCAGGCAGCGCACGGCGAGTGGCACTCGGCTCTCGCCGTGAAGAACCAGGCCGCCGAGACGGCCATCACGGCCATCCTCGAGGTCGTCGAGGGCAAGAAGAGCCAGGACCTCAACGACAGCTGGTGGGATGACTGGGGCGCCAAGGCGCTCGACATTCTCAAGGTCATCTGCGACTGGGCCGGCGTGCTCGCCATCTTCCTGGCCTGGGTGCCCATCCTCGGCCAGGTGCTGCTGGTGCTCGCCGCCGTCGGCGCAGTGCTCACCCTCATCGAAGCCACCATCAAGGCCATCAACGGCGACGGCAGCTGGTGGGCGGTCGCCGGTGCGGCAGTCGGCGCGGTGCTGTCGGTCTTCGGCGGCAAGATCTTCTCGATCGGCGCCAAGTACCTGCGCGCATCCATGATCACCAAGGCCGCCAACAGTATGGATGGCGCACCGGCGCTCAGCCGCCAGCTCAGCGGCGTCGGCCGACACAGCTCCGCGTACATGAGCGTGGACGATGCGGCGGCAGTGGTCGTGAAGCCCTTCAAGGATTCGTTGGGTGAGGCGTTCAAGAAGTCCTTCGTGCCCGACGTCACCCCGGGTGCCGGACCGGCGCAGTTGCTGCGAGAGGCGGCCGAGAAGGCGCTGCCCACCCTGGACAACCTCGCGCCGACCAACCTGCTCAAGCTGAACACCGACCTCCTGGACTTCTACCGGATGGCCGCGAAGGCGCCGGGCCTGCTCGACGCGCCCATGGTCATCCAGGGCGTCATGCTCTCGACCTACCAGTTGAACACCATGTACAAGGCCGTCGACAACCTGATTGAGAACCCGATGGAGCCGTTCCTCGGCGACTACTCGGGTGTGGTGGATCAGGCGCAGAAGACATTCGGGAGAGACTAGACCGATGACTTCGCGTACCCCGCTTCCCACCAGGGACATCGTCGACCTCAGCGTCAACCCTGACCAGACCTGGTATCCGATTCCGCTCGGGGGCCCGGAGACCGCCCTGTGGGGGGAGACCCTCGCCGCTGAGGTGGTGGCGGATGCCGTCAGTCGCCGCACGCTCGGCGGGCAACTCACGACGCTGCAGGTGCGCCTCGCCGGCATCGGCAACCCGCGGATCAGCTGCGCCGTGTGGATCCCGTACCCCGAGTCCGGTCGGGCCTCCTGCGCTCTCGGCTTCGAACTCACCGACATCGGCGCCGGCCTCACCAGCGAGCAGGCCGCCGCCGCCTACCTCGCCGAGCTGCAGGCCGACGAGGGCCGGCGCTTCCCCGGCACGGAGTACCTGGGCGTCACCACCTTCACCGGAGAGGTGCCCGCCGGACCGTTCGTGGCCGCGCACACCTTCATCTCCCGCCGCGACCCCGGTGACGAGGAAGCCACCATCGAGGAGCGCACGGTCTTCGCCGTGTTCCCGCCCGGCGCCGCGCAGTACGTGCAGCTGGTGTTCTCCGCCGAAGGTGTCGGCGCCTTCGTCAATATGCCGCGTCAGACCGAAGAGGTTGTCGCGGCCCTGCGCATCGAACTCGAGGTGGCCGCGTGACCCGTGAGGTAGTCAGCCCGGACCAGACCTATTCGATCATCTTGCCCGGCACCTGGGCGGTCATCCCGTTGCAGGACGAGACCGCGATGACCAAGCGCATCGTGGCCCTGGTGAAGAAGCAGGTCGGCGGCGGCGACCGCGCCGCGCGGGTGCGCCGGCAAACCCGCGACGAGTTCGTCAAGAGCGCCGAGCAGGCCCGGGATGCCGGTGCCACGTCGTTCGCGCTGTCGCTGGAAATCATGCCCGGCATCCCGTTTCCCGCCGCGATGCTCTCCACGATTGAGAGCTGGCCGGTGCTCGCGTCGGCGGAGCTGGACCTGGCCGACCGACTGCGCGCCGCTCTGCCCGGAGCCGTGCTGCTCGAACAGCAGACCGGGCCGGTGGCCAGGGAATCCGAGTTCGCCCAACAACGGGTCGGCGGCGAGAAGGTGCCGTCGCTGCGCGTCGTGTACTGGCTGCCCCGCCCGCACAGCGATGACCTGCTGCGCATCACGATTTCTGCACCGATGGTGGAGAGCCCCGAGCTCTTCACCGAACTGTTCGACGCGATCGTTGACTCGATCACCTGGAAGGCCGACTCGATATGAGCCACAGCACCGCCACGCCCGAAGTCACGACAGGTCGCAACACCCGCGGCCTGATCCTGCTCTCGATCGGGGTGGTGCTCACCCTCGCGGCGGTCGCACTGCTCTTTGTCACCATCGTGGGCATCTCCTCGCTGCAGGCGGACGCCCTGGCCCGCATCAACGAGGAGAACCTGTCGTACCGGGCGGAGTTCGGCTTCGTCGAGCGGGAGCTCTCGTCGCTGTCCGCCATGACCGCGATCCCGGCCGCGATCCTGGTGGCCGCCGCCTGCTTCCTGATCCCGGGGTATCTGCGCCGCCGCGGCGTGATGGCCGAGCGGGACACGACCTTCTGGCGCGGAGGATCCACCACTGCCAAGTTCAAGCCGCTGCCGCTGGGCCTGCACGCCGCCTGGCTTCTGGTGCCCCTGGCCGCTTGGGTGGTGTTGGTGCTGATCCCACTGCAGAACCTCATCGGCGGCACGGCGTGGCCTGCCGGCCTGCAAGACGAGAACGCCACCGCGGTGTGGATGCTGCTGGCCTCGTATGGCGGCTTGGCCGCCGCGCTGTTCACGGTGATCCTCGTGTCGCTGGTGAAGAAGGCCGTGTACGTGCGCCACATTGCGCGGCACCCGGATGCCGTCACCGGCAGCGCCGGCAAGCGCACCTGGCGCTGGCTCACCTTCCGCTGGCGCTTCGACCTGTGGATCGCCGGACTCGGCGGCGGATTCCTCGGCCTGTGCTGGATCGCCCTCGGATTCGAGGACACCCCGTTCTTCATCACCACGCTGGTGATCGGCCTGGCCCTCGTGGCCGGCGGCCTGCTGCTCGCGGTGAACTACTGGCGCGCCGGCGAGCCCCTCGGCGCTGCCGAGTCCTACTCCTAGGGCCGGGCCCTCGTTGCCCCAGCCTCGCAGGCGGAGTGCGGCGCAGCGCCGTAAGGCCGAGATCCGCAGCCGTTCCTTCACCGTGGCCTCGCACGGGCCACCGAGTCAACCCACCCCGTTCAACGCACGCACCCTGTATCTCGTGGGCGGTGCTCTGTGCGCCGCAGCTGTGGTGGTGCTCTGCCTGCTGGTCGTGCGCACGGCCGGCGGTGACCACCTGCGCGAATTCTCCGGTGGCGAGAAGTGGGGCGACAACCTCATCACCGCTCCGTTCCTCATCCTGATGGTCGCCGCGGCGCCGCTGTTCCTGGCCGAGTATCACCGCCGCGGCCTGTGGTTCACCCGCGAACGCGGCTTCTTCCAGGGCGGCTCCAACGTGGTGGTGCTGCGGCCCGCCCGGCTCCGGTTTCGTGCTTTCTGGCTGCTGATCAGCGTCCTGGCTTGGGCTGCGCTGATCGCGGGGCCGGTGTACTACGACATCACCACCGACGTCTTCGCCGACGCCGACTCCAGCCTGTGGACCCTGCTGGTCACGCACGGCCTGTTCGCGTCCGGGATGACCGTGCTGCTGCTCTTCTCCTTGCTCAAGCGGATGACTTACGAGCGGCTGGCCGCCCGGTTCGGCGGCGGCATCGTCTACGGCTCGGCCGACCAACGGGCCTGGCGCTTCCTGTCCTACCAATTCCGGTTCGAACTGTGGTTCGCCTTCGGCTGCGGCGCGCTCCTCGGTGCCATCCCGCTCGTCTATCAACTCGCTGCCGAGAGCTGCTACACCAACGAGTGCGTCCCGGTTCCCGACGCCGGCCAGCTCGCCTGGCTCATCTGGGGCGCCGCGGGTTGTGCCGCTTTCGCCCTGATCGGTTGCCTGAGCGCCTGGCGCTCGGGCGAGTCGCTCTACAGCGGGGAATCCGTGTCCTGACGCAGTAAAGGCGGAGAAATTCGCGACATGCCGTGTTTTGGGCCGCGCAGCACGGCGTTTCTCGAATAACTCCGCCTTTAGTGACGGATGTGTCGCCACTCATGACGGGTGTCTATCCGCCAACGACGGATGCGTCGCCGGGTGACGTGCTCGCGCCTCGCGCATCCGTAGCCCATCGGCGCGCAGTAAAGGCGGAGAATTTCGCGACATGCCGTGTTTCGGGCCGCGTAGCACGGCGTTTCGCGAAAAACTCCGCCTTTAGTGACGGATGTGTAGCCGCTCATGATGGGTGTCTACCCGCCAGTGACGGATGCGTCGCGGGGTGACGTGCCCGCACCTCGCGCATCCGTAGCCCATCGGCGTGCAGCAAAGGCGGAGAAATTCGCGACATGCCGTGTTTCGGGCCGCGCAGCACGGCGTTTCGCGAAAAACTCCGCCTTTCGTGACGGATGCGTAGCCGCTCATGACGGGTGTCTACCCGCCAGTGACGGATGCGTCGCCGCGGGACCTGCCCGCGCCTCGCGCCATCCGTAGCCCATCGGCGTGCAGTAAAGGCGGAGAAATTCGCGGCACGCCGTGTCTTGGGCCGCGTAGCACGGCGTTTCGCGAAAAACTCCGCCTTTAGTGGCGGATGCGTCGCCGCTCATGACGGATGCCTACCCATCGAGTGCATGGGGAGTGCTGCCCATTCCGCGGAGCAACGCAGGTTCGTTAGGTTGTACATAGTCGGTCGGCCTGAGGGGGTTGGCCCCGAACTACTAATAAGAGGAGCAGTAACTCATGGCGAATATGAACGTAACTTACGGCGAGATGACCGATGCGTCGCGCAGCCTGATCGCAGGCAAGGACGACCTCACCGCCAAGCTGTCGCAGCTGCAGAGCCTGGTCAACAACCTCGTCGCCGGTGGCTTCGTCACCGACGCCGCATCGGGCGCCTTCCACACCTCGTACGAGCAGTTCACCAAGGGCACCACCGAGGCCGTCAACGGCCTGCAGGGCATGTCGGAGTTCCTCACCCGGGCGGCCACCGCCCTGGAGAACGTCGACAGCGAGCTCGCCCGCGGCATCGGCGGCTAATTCCGCATTGTGTGAGCAAAGGCGTGACCGGTTTCCGGTCACGCCTTTGGTCAATCCGCCGCTTCACGCCGGCAGCACACGCTCCGCCGGCCGCGTCACGCCGGCAGCACCCGCGCCACCCGCCGCGTCACGCGCAGCACCCGCGCCACCCGCCGCGTCACGCGCAGCACCCGCGCCACCCGCCGCGTCACG
>NZ_SOHM01000039.1 GCF_004403945.1 Cryobacterium lactosi
CCAGGCAACCCAAGCCCCCGGCCCTACCGGGCCGGGCCTGCATCAACGACCCCCGCAAGAAACCCAAACCCAACCTGTCTCAAACAGGTTGACAAATACCGTGCGCCGGACGCAATCGTCCGCTTCGGCAACAGTTGTCCGGCTCGGCTCACCCCAACCCATTCCAACCCAAGGAGAATGACAGTCATGGCCACAATCGGCGTTCAAGCAATGATGCTCAAGGACAACTTCGCAGCGGTTGGCGCGTTCGAAACGCTCCGTGCGGTGAGCGAGATCGGCTATCACGCCGTCGAGATCTCGCAGATTCCGATGACCCCCGCCAACGTCGCTGAGCTCAGCCGCGCTCGCACCGAGCTCGGTATGGACATCGCGTCGCTCTCGGCGTCGCTGTCGACCATGCCCGGCCGACCCGGCGAGTCCCTCACCGAGGGTTTCGACAAGATCGTCAGCGACGCCAAGACGCTGAACACCTCCATGGTGCGTATCGGCATGCTGCCGTTCGAGGCCATGGCGTCGATGGATGCCGTGCTCGAGTTCTGCGACGCCACCAACGCGATGGCCGCCCGGCTGAACGACGAGGGCATCGGGCTGTACTACCACAACCACCACATCGAGTTCGCGAAGTACGACGGCACGCTGCTGCTCGACATCATCGCCGAGCGCGCCCCGCTGATGGGTCTGGAGATCGACGTGCACTGGGTGCAGCGCGGCGGCCTGGACCCGGTCATCACGCTGAAGAAGTACGGCGAGCGGGTGTCGATGGTGCACCTGAAGGACTACCGCATCGGCCAGATCCCGCCCACCGCCTTCGAGGCCCTCGCCGCCGGTGACCACGCCGCATTCATGGCCGCGTTCACCGGAGTCGTGCAGTTCGCGGAGGTCGGCGAGGGCAACCTCGACTTCGCCGCGATCATCGACGCCAGCGAGGAGATCGGCGCCCGCTACCTGCTCGTCGAGCAGGACGAACACTACGGGCGCACCCCGCTGGAGTGCCTGCAGACCTCGTACGACAACCTGGTCGCACTCGGTTACGGGCACCTCTTCTAACGCGCAACTGTTGAGAGTCAGCTGCCCAGCTGGGCGCCGCCCTGGGCAAAGGCCGATTCCAGCATTGCCCTCGGCCACAGCGTGAAAAGAGCGTGGTCGCCGGGGATCTCATCCAGCGAAATGCCGGCGGCCGCACACGAGCGGATGGTGTCGGCCACCTTCTGCAGGGAATCCCTCTGGCGCAGCACGAAGTCCCGGTGCACCACCGCACCGTGGCCCGGCACGACAATGTCTCCCGGCTGGATCATCTGCAGCAGGCCCTCGAGCACGGCGGGCCAGCCCAGCGGGTAGCTCCCGGACCCGAACATGGGCGGGCCGGACTCCTCGACGACGTCGCCGAGCAGCCACACCCGGCAGTCCGGAATGAAGACCGCCAGGTCGGTGTCGGTATGGCCGGGGTCCAGCGGAATCAGCTCGATCGTGCGCCCACCGGCCACGACAGAGAAGGGCGCCGCGACCGGCACGCCGGGCGGGGTGAGCACCACATCGGCCCACCGTTTGTCTGGTTCGCGGGACGGGTCGGCCTGTTGCACGGCAAGCCGTGGACCTTCGTACTCGGCGTAGTGCCGGTCTATGAGGTGGTGGCCGTAGATCGGCGCCGACGGGAGCGCGGCGAAGGACTGGTTGCCGAAGGTGTGATCGTAGTGCGCGTGGGTGTTCACGACCGCCACGATCGGGAGTTGGAACCGGACGGCGATGTCCTGGATGAGCTCGTCGGCCTCGGCCGGGTTGTTGCGGGTGTCGACGACCGTGAGGCCGGTGGGCCCGACCACCACGATCACAGAGACATCCATGGGGTCGTAGCGGCGCTGGAAGACGCCACGACCCACCTCGAGCCAGCTGGATTCGGTCATGGCTCGAGGGTAGTCGCCTCCTGGCTGGGCGCTACTCGGCGTCACCCTCGAGCAGGATCGCGAGCTCGTCGAGTTCGACGTCCCAGCCCTCTCGGTTCTGCTCAAGCCGTTCGCGACGGTAACGGGTGCCGCCGGGGAGTGTGTCGAAGCCCGATTCGATCACCGTGACATCCGTCCCGGTACCAGCATCGGCGACGGTGAAGCTCACGTGCGTCGCGTACTCGTCGAGCTCGTCGGCGGGGATTCCCGACCACCGGAAGCCGAACGATTCGTTGGGCACCACCTCGGTGATTTCAATCGGGAAGCTGCCGTAGCCGTCCCAGTCGATGCTGCCGGTGGCACCGGGCTCGAGCGCGGCGAACCCCACGGCGTCGCCGAACCATTTGACCATCACCTCGGGGTCGGTCAGCGCCGTCCAAACGCGCGCGCGCGGGGCCTCGATGTGCACGGTGCGGGTCACGGTGTGGCCCTTGATTCTTGCGTGGTCAGACACGGTGTTTCCTTCACGTTCGAGCTGAGCTCGACGGGACAGTGCCCGCCGAGCGGCACGTCAACCAGTTCTGCAAACGCGCCTCATCGAGCGTACCCATGATTACGAAATCGTTCACGAGCAAGTGAGACGCTGGTCGCCCGATTCTGCTTGGCGTGAGCGCGCACTGGTCGTCAGCCGCGCGTACATGAACATGTCGCACGGTTTGCCATCGATCCGCTCCCAAGCGCGGAGTAGGCCCTCGCGTTCGTAGCCCGCGCGCTCAGCAGTTCGCCAAGAGCCGCTGTTCCATGGCTCGACGTACAGTTCGACCCGATCAAGTTCGGCGAGGTTCAGCGCCCAGGCCGTGAGTATGCCGAGCGCCTCCGCGGCGTACCCCTGACGGCGTTGGGAGGGCGCGATCCAGTAACCCACACTGGCTCGCGCGCCCGCGCCAGATGAGAAGAACAGTCCGATGTGCCCGACCGCGACGTCCGACGCGTCAGCGATCGCAAAGACATAACCCGCGCGCGTCGCTAGGCGATCTCGTTGGCGAGCAATGAAAGCCAGGGCCTCAGCTTCACCGTCCGTTGACGGGACAGTCGTGAGGATGGGGATCAGGGAGTCCCCGGAGGCTTCTTGAACTATCGGGGCGTCCGAGTCACGCCATTCACGCAGGATCAATCGCCGGCCGTGAAGGGTCGGCAGGTCAAGGGGGCCGTCAGTCATACCGTGATCCTTTCACGGGCTGATGCTCATGGTCGGCCTGGAGTTCTCCGGGGTAGGCCTGTTCGACGGCACGGCGCTGAACAGACCCGGAGGCGTATTCCGTCCCGGCACCTAGGTGAGCCAGTGCCGCGGCCGGCGGAGGACAGCCGGCAGGACGGTTGTGTTGTCGCCCTGTGCTGCATCGATTTGTGATTGGGTGAGAAACAGCGCATTCGATAGGTCCGCACCCTCGAGCCGCGCGTCGCGCAAATCGGCGCCGAGCAAGTCGACCCCCGCCAGGTCGCCTCGTCGAAGATCCGCGGCAATGAGGTACGCGCCACGGAGATCAGCTCCGCACAGACGAATCGATCTCAAGTCGCGGCCGACCAGGTCCGCTGACGGATGCAGGTCGTCGCTCATGCCGGTTTCGGCACTGGCGGCATAGCCACCGCGCGCCTCCTCACTCACATCGATCAACGTTTGCCGGACTGCTGCGCGAATACCTTCGACATCAGACGCGAGGACCGTTGACGCGTCGCCGTCGAGGGTTCGCAGGATCTCCCGTCGGAGCTGGGCCGTCGCCCCACAGAGCTCGGAGGTGGTTGCCCGTTCGGCCGCTTCGACGAGGTACCAGAGCATCTCGTGCAGCTGCCGGACGACGGAAAAACTACTGAACATCTCGGCGCTGGTGTCGGGCCGTTCCCGCCAGCTCTTTCCGCCGAACAGGTTCTGGGACACGTATTGGCCCGCACCGAAGCAATCGAAGACGGTGCACCCGCGAAAGCCACGTGGTCGCAAGGAGTCGTGGATGGAGCACGAGAAATCGTCTGCCAGATTCAGGCATGGAGTGCCCGCCGGCTTGTCGATCGGGAAGTCGGCGGATCTCTGGAACCCGAAGGCTGTGCAGCAGAGGGCGAAGCAGTCGGCGCAGTTCGCGCGGAGGGCCGAGCGGTCGTCAGTGGATGCGTCGGGAGAGTCGGTGGAGGTCATGAGTGAAGGGTCTTTCCGGGATGGTTTCGACAAGGGGCCAGGGTGCGGGGGAACTCCACCGGAGCTCCCCTACCTGGCGCACGAAATCACCGCCCCTCGTTGGAGGAGCGAACGGGTGTCGCTGAAGGGCCTCTGGGTCACAGAGAGAAGGAAGGTTTCACTGACGTCAGGGTAACCCTTCGTGCGCGCTGTCGGAACCCGCCGATGAGCGGGGGTGAATCTGAAATGATCGATTCCGCGCGCACGTTGGACGTGACCCGACGTGCCCGCATCGCTAGCGTGAGGTGCATGTTCGGACGACGCAAGCCATCCCACAGGAACAGCGTGCAGAGCCGCTCGAGCAGTTCGTACCCGGGCCCCGGCGTGTGTCTACGTGCCGGTGGGCGTCGTCACAGCTACTTTCCGCGCTGCGGCGCGACGCGGGGTGGCCGGAGGACCAGTACGTAGAGCGCAACCAGCGCGGCGATGAGGGCAGCCGAGACAAACACGATGATCCACGCGGCCGCGGTCGAGGTCGCTGCTCGTGACGTGTCGGTGTTCGAGGTCAGCGATGTCTCTGACAGGGGGTCGGTGTTCGGTGTGGGGCTGTTGGTCTGCCCAGACGGACCAGGGGTGCTGGTGGGTGTCGGGGCGGAAGACGCGACCACACCCTTCGGCTGCTCTGTGGTCGCGGGATCCGGTGTGGCTGCCACCTTCGGGGTCAGTGTTCCGGCTGGCGTGCCCGACGACGAGTCTGCTCGTGGAGGGGCGACCTCGGGCGCGACTGCAACGGGTGCAGGCGCAGGTGCGACGGCCACTGGTGCGACTGGAGCTGGTGTGACTGCGACAGGCTCTGGTGCGGGGACAGTCACTGGCGCCACGGGAGAGGGCGCTGGGTCAGGAACCGGCTCAGAAGTTGGGGCAGGCTCAGGCACAGGCACAGGCGCCGGGGTCGCATCGGAGGGTGCTTCCCCGGGGGCGGTTGCGTCGCTGGGCGGCATGCAGCCACCGGAGACGAGGGTCCACCCTGGGTTGCAGGTCCCCGCGCTGGCGGGCGTGGCGGCAAAAAGGCCGCCGAGGACGAGCGCACCGGATGCCACAACGGTGAGGAGCGCCCGCGTGAACGTGCGGGTCGCAGGCGGCGCTGCGTCCGGTGGCTCGATCGAATTCATGGTGTTCCCCCCAAAGGAATGTGATGGTGCCCGCTCAGCGTATTGGCTGACGGGTTGGCGCGGTGACGCTGGCGCTCTGGGTCGACGCCGTGTTCAGTTAACGCTTCACGCGGTCGCACTTTTTCTTTGTGTCTGTCTGGCCGGTCATCGTAGTTCGCTTGCGCGCCTTCCCCGGATTGCGCGTCCTCGATCGGTATGCCCCGAGCTGACGGGCCAACTCCAGTGAAGTGGTCACACCTTCGGTCGCCGTGATGCTCTAACGCTGTTATCCACCGCAATGCAGTCTGGCGCCCGCTCCGAAACAGCTACAAGGCGTCCTGCTTGGACCTACCTTCGCCAGGACCATGCGGGTCGGGTGGCTGCCGGCAACGTCAGTGGCGTCAGCTTGCGTCGGGGTCCTCGCCGTTCGCGACGGCTTCGATCCAGTCCGTCGCGGCATCTGAGAGTGAGAAGCCCGCCGGGCCGATGTGATAGATCCACCAGGGATCCGCTATGACCGACCCGCCTGCCGCCCTGATCTCAGTGACCATGTTCGAGGGTATGGATACAGAATCGCCGTTGTTGGCTGTCAGCCACTCCTGCGTCTCAGGCGACAACTTGGTCCACCACTGCTTTATGTCCATGCCCTCGAGTCTGTCACTCGGCACGGGGCCGCGCTGTTCTTATTCCGCGCCAGATTGCGTGCACTACGGCGCTCCCGCTCTCAACCGATTTCTCTTGACAGGCAGGCAAAAGAAAGAACGGGTTTCAGATGTGTCCAATCGGGGCCCGAAGGGCTCAGCCGAAAACGAGAAAACCCCCTGATTCCCTTGAAACACAGGGAAGCAGAGGGTTTATCTGTGGCGGTACCGGTGGGATTTGAACTCGCCGAACAACCCTGAAACGACGGGCCAGCATTCCCACTATCCCGGAATTACGCGGGTTTTGGGTCCGTTTGAATTTGCTCAATCGGAGTGGATTGTGGGGAGTTGTGGGGTTTGCGTGTGGGGTTGCCCGTTTCTTGCACCACTTCCGACTCGCTCGCCAGCTCGGCCATGAGGCGTCCGCGTTCGATGCGGATCAGCTCGGCGGCGATGATTGCGCCGGCTGCGTTGATGCACTCGGTGTATGTGCGGGTGGGCTTGTCCACGGTCATCGGGACTCAGATTCAGGGACCCCAAGTTCGGCAGCGGCGAGCCGCTTCTCGGCCAGGTCGTACATGGCGGCGGCAATGAGGACGCCGGCGCGGGCGAATGCGGCGTCGGACGGTCTGCCGTTGGCGGCCATCAGGCGGCCTGCGATTCGGTCCGTGCGGGCGTGGGGGTCGGCGTGGTGTCATCCATGGGCCGAGGCTATGTGTCTGCGCCAAACTGCCGGTAGCCCCCGATCGGGTCCGACCATGTCGCCCGAGTGGGCGCGATGGTCGCAACGGGGAGCCTGCATCATTTCGTTGGAGTCAACGAAAAGGTCGCGTGCAGCTGCTGGAGGGTCTGCGGAGTGTGCAGACCCTTCGTCCGATCCGGATGTTTTGCCGGCAGGGTCAAATCGTCCCGCCCGTCCCGGACAGGGGTAGGCACCAGACGCGTACCCTCCCGATGGGGTGATCACAGCTCACCCCACCGCGCACACCATATTCGTGACCTCACGAACATGGTCCATGGGCCGTTGAAACGGACCATGTTAGGGGGGTGCCTGAAATGGCCCGCCGGCCGGGGGTCCACACTGTGGACACCCCTGGCGCTCGATGGGGTACGCCAGACGGACCTCACCGCTACCGCTCTGACGTTATGGCCCCGGGCAGGTCGCGTTTCAAACGCGAGATGAATACGACGAAGTCACCGAGAATTTCGGAGGGGTCGCGTTTGAAACGCGACCCTTTGCGAGCTTCGGCTTGGTCGCATTTGATATGCGAGCAAGAGTTGCGGGCCAGCACGGCGGCGGCACGGGCATTGCTCACGCAAGGGGTCCCACGCGGTGGAAACCCTTGTCTCATCCGAAAAGGCACATGTACAGTGCGACCGCCGCGGCCTGGAACCGCCGCGAGGGTACTCAGATCTGAGTACCCTTTGCGAGCTCGGCATTGCCGACCCCATCGACTCCAGATCATTTCCGTGCGATCACGAACATGATCCGGGCTGCGGCATCCGAGGCCCCGCCGATCATTTTAGGGGCGTCCCTAAATCGTTCACGATGAGCGGGAAGGGTCACCACGTTTTTGTGGAACCCCTGCGGAGGTGCCTAAGGTTTGTCCACCGGCAGAGCGTCCAGCCAAGCGAGCAGCTCCTTCACCGTCAGGATCCGCTTGCCGTCGATCCAGCGAACGATGACGTCACCGCGCCTGATGATCTCCTCAAGCTTGGCCGGCGAGATGCCTACTGCCTCGGCGGCGTCCTTGACGGCGTAGTCGAGGGGCTGAGACCTGGGACGGAGGTCGGCAGTCACGGGGTCTTGCGGTCTAGCCAGTGACGGGCCGGCGGCATCGCGCCAGCAATTTTGGCCGGCTGCTCAGTCGGCTTCCATTGCAATCCCCCGAGAAGGAGCCAACCAACCGTGCTGAGCGATCCGAGGATGAACAGGCCAGCCGCAAAAGCCGACATGCCCAAGCCACTCAAGCCCATGGATCCGCTCGCGAGGAACAGCATTACCGAGAGGACCAGGCCGATCGGGCCGATTGCAAACAGTGCTGTCGAGTACGGGTTGGCCTTCATTGTCTGAGGCTAGTGGTCGCTGCACATCGGCGCTGCCCCCGAACCGGGGGCGCGACCACGACCGCCTTACCGCTAACCTCGGCGGGACACCAGGGGGCACCATGACCACACCATTCGTCGAGCCAAAGACCGTACAGGTCGAGCGCCGCAATCCGTTCGAGCTGGCGCTGGGGTTCGGTGCGATCGCTTCCGTGGTCGTCGGGCTCATGCTGTTCGTTGCGGCAACGTCGGCGTACAACCGCAACGGCGACACCGGAGCCCTCGTCTGGGCTGGCCTTGCTACGCAGCTGTGGCAGCTCGGTGTCGTCGTCCTCGTCGGGATGACCTTCTATTGGATGGTGCAGTGGAACAAGTCGAGCACGGAGCGGCGGCCTGTCGACGCCGCATCGATCGACTGAGCGTGAAGTCTCGCCCGGGACGAGAGTTGGCGAGGCCTGCCAGGGCGTCCGCGGCCGTGGACGCCCTCAGGGAGTAGCGAAACGCGACGCCCCTGCGTGAGACGGCGCGGGTCGGGCTGTCGCTACTTCCGTCGCTCAGGACGACAGAACCGTCACGAGGCGCCACCCTGAGCGTGGAGGTAATCGAGCCACGCGTTCACGTCAGCTTCGGAGTACCGCACTAGGCGCCCCATCTTGAATGAGCGAGGCCCAACCGGCTTCCCGTGCTGGGTCTGGGAGCGCCAGTTGCGTAGCGTCTGGACCGGGAGGCTCGTCATCTTCGCAACATCCTCAGTCGTGAGCGCGTGCGGGTTCCGGGCAGAGTGGCTCGGCGCCCCTTCATGCCTTGGAACGTTGGTACCTTCGATGCCCAGATCTAGCAGCGCAGCGCGCACTTCCTCACGAATGATCTGGCGCATAAGGGACTCGAATGTGGCTGACTCGCTTGGTGTCGTCTGTTTCATGGCCAGAGACTATCGACCGCCCGCCATGCCGACACGCCCAGGAATGCCCGCAGCTTGCGCACCGACGAATGATTCGGCGGGGGACCAGTAGGACTCGGGTTCGGTCTCGACGGGCGGCTCCGGGGCAGGTGTTAGATCACTAACACCTCGGCTCGCGGCCAAGTCCTTCGAGATCGTGAAGTTACTCACGCCGACAACCGGAGCAATCGCACGAGTGCTGAGCCCGGCGTCCGAAAGTTCCAATAGGCTCCTGACACTTCATCGGGGGCTTCCTCCAACACTCTGCCCCAGCTAGGCTCAGGCAGCCGATGAGGGGGCACTGTGACTGCTGGGGCTTGGTTCTTGATCGTGGTCGTGCTGCTCGTGATCGGATCAGCCGTCGGACTGTGGAGAGCGGCAGGCGCATCGATGGCGGCGAAACCGAAAGTCAGCTCGGCGTCGTTGGCGCCGGCCGTCATGACAGAAGACGTCCAGTCGGACGCACCCATGGATGCACTCATGGCCGAACTCGCCCGAAATCAGCCCCTTTACGCCGCGGTGCACGAGGCGCGAGTGCTGCGCGGTCGGGACGTGTCCGAATGGCTCTTCGAGGTCAAGCGCTTGAAGGCAGAAGGGCAGCTGGAAGAAGCGCTGGCACTGGCCTATGAATGCTCCGACACCCAGGAGAGATCTCACGCAATCTTCGCCCAGATCACACGTGACGGCGTGCCCATGCGCACATCCCCGTACTGGTCCAAGGACATCGCAATCATCCTGCGGAAGATGAAGGACTACGACGCCGAAGTAGGGTACCTCGAGGAGAAGCTCGACGCTGACCCCGAGAACATGGAGATCAACGCTCGCCTATCGAAGGCTCGCGTCTTGGCGGCAAAGGACGCCGCGCTGTAAACGTCGCGCCGGCAGCAAAAGACGACCGTTCAACTGCGTTAGCGTGGTACAGTTGAACAATGAGCGAGTCAATGAGCGTGAGGGCATCAGCCGCGGTTCTTGGCGTCAGCCCGACAACCATTATGAAGGACCTGAAGCGAGCCGAGGGTTACGCACCGGACGACACCGGCCGGATCGCGGTTGGGAAGGTCATGGGACTCGATGGGAAGGTAAGACCGTCGAGGCGCGTGGACACAACCGAGCGTGACGCTCGCATCTCCGAGCTTCGCGCGTCCGGCATCTCGATTCGAGCCATTGCGACCTCAGTGGGGTGCTCCGTCGGGACGGTACACCGCGTATTGAAGCCGCGCCCAGTCCGCCAATAGCCACCCGGAGCTCACACATGCCGAAACCAACTCCGATCCCCCCGGAAACCCGCCGACGCATCGCCTCGCGCATCAGCATGGGCGCCGGCCGCAATCAGATCGCCCGCGAGTTCGGGATCTCCACTGGAGTGGTGTCCAAGATCGCACGCGAGAACCGGCTCTACTTCGAGAACACCGGTGCTGCATCAGTGGCCACCCAAGCACGACAGATCGACCAGTGGGCCGTGCGCGTCGACCGCGAAGACGAACTGGTCCGGGCGTATCTCGCACTCACCAAGACACAGCGAGCGGACGGCACACAGACGCGAGAAGAGAAGCGGCTGTCCTACGCCCTCTACAACATCAACCGGCACCACAAGGGGCAATACCGCTGAGCGGACGTGAACCGGTCACGCCTACGCGCGCGCAGGCAGTGTGTACGCGTGTACGTCAAGGCCCCGGCTGCGAGTGGTCGCTGCAACGTTCGACAGCAAACGTGCGCAGGCGTGTGCGCGTGTAGGTCACGGTGAGCGCGGCGCAGCTCAAGCACGTTCTCGTGCTCTACCCCGACGCCGGCCGCGATCGCTTCGAATGAGGTGACAGGGGCGTCGTCGTGGGTGAAGATGGCGGGGGTGGTCATGACTGCAACTCCGATACGATTCGGCTCATGGAATGGTGGGGATGGGTTGCCTGGGCGCTGTCTGTGAGCGCCGGTGCGTACGGGGCCTGGCGGTCATGGAGAACGGACCGATCGCTGAAGCTGCTCGGCAAGAAGTGGGAATTTGTGCCCGATGGTGAACACAGGGACATGTACTTGCTCGCCAACCGGATGCCGCGCACTACTCGATATGTCGAAGTCACCGGTCCCATGGGGAAGATCATCGATCGATACCCGAAAACAGACCGCTTGGACTTGGGGCCGAACGAAGAGGCAACCTTCTACATCTTCACGTCGTACGACAATGAACCGGGACCGATGGTGGTCACTTGGAGTCACCGCCGAAACGGGCAGGGGAAGCGGCGAACCTGGCGCGGCCATCTGCCGTCACCTGTTGCACCGCCACCCTTTCAGCGAGGAAAGTGACACGTACCTCACTCGCTCGCTCGTAGGTAACGCTTCACGTCGAGGCGCACGAGGCTGCCTCTGCGCTGTTTGAGCCCGTACTTGTAGCGGAGGTTGGTCTGAGCCAGTTTGCGGCTCCTAAGGCGGTCTGAGAGGGCAGCCATGCGCCTTGCGGTGAACGTGTCATAGTCCAGCTGTTCGGCGACCAGGGCGCGCATTGTCTTCATCCAGGCGTCGTTCTCGGTCTGGTCGACCTCGAGCATCTCCATCTGCATGGCGCGGTTGGCGAGAGCCGCCCACGCTTGGGTGTCATCCCGCGCCGGCCAGCTAGTCCGGGCGCGTTGCACTGTCCCGTTCCTTCTCGTCGCGGATCTCACGCTCAATGAGCTTGGTAACGGTGTTCTGCGACTTCGCCCGGCTCGCCCCCGCCTTGAGTCGCCTGGCCATCTCGGCCCCGAGTCCGCTCTTCGCGGCGGCCAGCGCATCGCCATCGAGCCCAAGCGCGTCGATCTTGGCGAGCTCCTCTGCACGCCACTTGATGGCTTCACTCGCTGCCCGCAGCTTGGCCTTCCGCGTCTCGGTCTTCGAGCGTCTGATGATGTTGTCCGTCATGTGTGCCTCCGGTGTTAGGTCAAGTTGTCAGGTGCTGCGAGCTCGGCGCCGACGATCAGGCGTCATACCCCTGCGAGCGGAGGTAGTCATCCGTGATGCGCTTCTCACGCTTCGTCACTGAGTCCTGCAGCCGCTTCGCTTCGTTGTTGTCGATGAGACCCGCTCTATACGCGTCAACGATGTTCTGCATCGTTGGTATACCGGTGACCGGGTTCGAGTCGAGCCGTGCGAGGAGTTCAGCCATCGTTGCTTTTGCCATGTGATGATCCGTTCGTGTGATGGTGGGTGAGTGCGGGTGCCGCCCAGGAGGCAGCACCCGCGGCCGCCGTGTCCCCCGCGCCTCTCAGCGCGGCAGGGGTGGGACACGACGGAGCTTGTGAGGTCGAGGCTAGCGGCGGTACTTGGCCCGCAGAGCGTCGATAGAGGCGCTCAGGGCATCCGGCTCCGTGTCGTCTCCGTCCTGCCCGTCAGCGCGCTCCTGCGCCTCGATGTCGGCACGGCGTGCAGCCACGGCGGCATCCCTTGACGCCGACACGGTTAGGACACCCGCGCGCTGATGGCGCTCGGCTTGTCGCCACGGAGCACCGACTCGAGCGAGGGACCGTAGGGGATGGTTAGGCCGCCGTGCATCTCTGCGACCTTGTGCGCCGCTGCACGTACCCACAGCGAGGGCTCCTGGGGGATGTAGGTGATGCCGTCGCTGGTCAACGACGTGACCTGATCGCCCTGGGCCACACGCGCGGAGTTGGCCGGGTCGTGCTCGGCCGGGATACCTCCGTCCCATCCGACGACGGCCACGCCGCCGCGGGACATCTCGTGGTACGCGTCATCGAGCAAGGCGGTATTGCCCTTGATGACGATTGCCAGCCGGTCGAGAGCAACCACGGCTTCGTCGTAGGCCACCAGCGGGTCCACGTACTGACCGCCCGTGAACATCTTGGCCACGTCGACCTTGGTCTTCGCGCGGAGGTCGTCAGCGTTCTTGAGGCGCTTCGCCTCCGCTCGGTCTTGAACGCCCTTGAGAACGAGGCGGGCGAACGAGACTCGCTCCTTCGCCGCGGTGAGGTCGGCAACGGTGACGTCGCCGCCGTCGATGACCTGCTGCTCGAGCTGCGCCAGATCAGCTTCGGCTGCTTCGGGGGTGGCGGATTCGGGTGTGGTGGTCATGTCGTTCTCGTTTCTGCCAGCGGTGCTGGCGGTTGGGGTGGTCATACGGCGATTGCCGTCGACCGGTAGAGGACGCCGGTAGTCGGGTGCACGTAGAGGTTCGGCTTCTCTGTGGTCTGGGGCAGGCCGGTGATCGCCACCGCGGTTGAGGTGACCTGCACAGACTTCGCACCAGCCACCAGGGCGGCTGCTGTGGGCGTCACCCGGGCGAACGCGGATCCGGTGGCATTGGAGAGCACCACGCCATCCCCAGCGATCGCAGCGACCCACCCGGCGCCACTCCACGCGAGCCCGGGGTATCCGGAGGGAGTGACACCCAGAGTCGCGGACGGTGAGCCAGCCACGGTGATCTCGCCGCCGGCGCCGACGATGAGGTCACCTGTCAGGAGCGCGTTCCCGATGAGCTTGAGCAGTCCCGCGATGTCGATGTCACCAGTGACGTTGGTCTTGCCGATGATGTTCGTCGCACCCGTGATGTCCGTGTCACCGTCGAGGTCCGTTGGCCCGGTGACGATGACACGGCCGGTAAATGCGGCGTTCCCGTTGACCGCGAGGAGCCCGATGATGTCAAGCAGCCCGGTGACGTACTCCGAGCCGTTGACGATGATAGATCGGGTGCCGTTGAACTCCGTGTGACCGTCCGTGACCGACGTGCGAGCGAGGGGCGTGGCCGTGGCCAGGTTGCGGATCCGCCGGCCGACGTCCTTCTCCGCATTGCGGCCCAGGATGTCTCGTTGCGCCATCACTCACCGCCGATCGGCTGAAAGGTGGGCGTGAACGAGCCAGACAGGTCGCCGTCGATGGCCACCAGGATGTTGGGTGTCCAACCATCAGGGATGATCGGGTCGCCCCACGAGCCGAGCCGGAACGTGTCGCCCATCCGCAGTTCAGCAACGCTCGGGCCACCCTCGGTGCCAGGGGTCAGCATCTTGGCTGACCACTGCTCGGTACCCGTGGAGAAGGTAGCTAGATCGGCGTTAGCGTGCGCCTGGAGCGCGTCGTCACCATCGTCCCTGCCCTTGTACTCTTCGAAGCCTTCGACGGCCACGCTCGAGGTGGCGAGGCGCGCAGTCTTCACCGCCATGAGCATCTCTGACCCCGTGCCAACGGCGAAGGATACGTTGCGCTTCTTGATGCCGTCGCACTCGTATTCGACGTCGAAGAGGGCGGGCTCGTTCGAGTCCAGAGGGAATTCCCACGTGGTCCCAGCCAGCAGCGGGCTTCCGACTCGCAGGTTGATGAAGAACCGGCCGGTGGTCGCGTCCTTCTTCGGCTCCAGGTCGACGTCTGGGCCGTCCGGCATAGTCTGGACTTCCTGCAGCGCCGCCTCGACCGTGGTGAAGTTGAAGTCCTGGAACTTGCGCGTGTACGGGCCCGACTGGTCACCTGCAGTGCTGCCAAGTGGCAGCCCCGTCTCCGCCCGGATCGGCAGGTTGTAGTTCGCTGTCGCCCCCTGTGTGCCCGCCCAGATGATCCAGGGGATCATTGCCTTCAGCGAGAAGCCGGCGAGGTTGAGGATGTTGTCCGTCGTGTCACCCGAGTAGCCGTTGGTGCCGAAGGTGAAGCGCCTCGAGAGCAGCGCACGGAAGTCGACATGCTTGACGGTCCATTCCTTCTTGGCACGGACGTACCTGGAGCCGGTGATGACGCCCCAGTAGATCGGGACACCGTTCCAGGAGGTGACGATGGACCGGTCCCAGTCGCGGGTGAGGTCGAGCCAGTCGAGCTTCGGGGCGTTGGAGTCTCCGAGCTGGAACACGGTGCGCTTCTGGCCGGCTGCCATGCCGAGAGCGCGCCCCCAGCCGGATTCACTGGGGTCGTCGATGGATACGAGCGACTCCCCTGTGTCAGTTCGGACGATGTCGTGGGTGAAAGTCATGCGGATCTTCTCCTTGGTGTGGGTGATGCAAGGTCGTGGGTTGGCAGGGTTCGGGCACGCCGAAGGCGCCGTAGGGCAGGCAGAAGCGGGCTCGCCGGCCGCTGCCAGCTCGGTTGATGACGGATGGCAGCGGCCAGGCACATTGATGCGCAACGATCACCGGCAGTAGGGCACCGTGTCGGCGACGTTCATGACGTCTCTAGCGCCCTGACTCGTTGAGGTCGTGAGACAGCCTCTAGATCGAAGAATCAATGGCACGAAGACATGGCGGTCGATTTCGGAGAAATTGACCCTGATCATTGGTGACTTATCAAGTAACTGGTCTTTAACTAATAGTGCGCAGTTCTTGCCGGTTCGTTACGCGAGAATTGCCGGTTCGTTGTGCAGGAGTTGCCGATGGTGTTGACGCGAATTGCCGATGGTCGGGCGACGATCCGGCAAGACTTGCCGGTTCACTCGTTCCACCGCATCCACTCGGGATCCTTCGCCCGGTAGCTGTCGGGCACGTCGAGCAGGTACACGTTCCTGAGCCATTTTCCATGCACGCTGCGCCGCTTCTCGATCGTCACGACCTTTCGCTCGACGAGCGTCTTGATGTGCGTCTGCACCGTTCGCACGCTCTGCCCGGTGCGATCGGCAATCGTCACGTGGCTGGGGAAGGCGCACCCGTACTCGGGGTTCTCGTGCTCCGCGAGGCAGAGGAGCGTGATCTTCTCCTTCATCGGCGATGACCCCTCGCCCTTGTCCTTCCATCGGACGTCCCAGGCCCAGTTGCGTGCTGAGATGCTCACTCATCACTCGCCTCTCCCGCGGTCGTGTCGTCGCGGATGATCTGACCGGCGGCACCACCGGAGCAGCGGTCCCACGCGTTGGCGGGCGCCATCGTGGCTGCCGTGATGATGAAACGCTCACGCTGATCGGTCGGGTTGTCGGCATTGGCAAGGAACGCCATGGTCAAAGTCCCGGGATCGACCACCCATCCGCTGCGATTGGCAACCTTCCAGGTCTTGGCGCCTTTCAGCGCGTCGGCCAGCACGACGGCCACACGCTCGACGAATCCGAGCGTGGGCACCTTCTCCATCGACTCGACACGCGCCAGGTACTGCGCCTCGCAGCCCACCAGGACAGCCGTGCGCTCGATGGAAAGGCCAGCACGCTCCCGGAGCATGCCCAGCGAATGCACGGCGCTCACAGGGACACCCACCCTGCAGCGCTGGCGGCGTCATTCATGTCGACGCAACGCAGCGCGGCACGGGACAGGTGGAGTGCCATGAGCGAGGCCTGCATGGGGCTGATGTCGTCCACCTCGTGAAAGGTGTCGAGGTCGATCGTCCAAAGCGGCCACGACGCGGCCGACACAACGTAGTCGATCCTCATCGGGACGCCCTCGAGCTCGGGGCCCGTTGATCGGTGCAGGTTCTGGCTCGGATCGTCGGACTCGTGATCGAAGGCGAGGCCCTCGCAGCCGGCGACGGGGCAGTCGATGACGCTGGTCAGGTCCTTGATGCTCCGCACGGCGCTCACAGGGTCACCAGCTCGGCGCGAGGCTGGACCAAAGACAGGTCGGCCAGGTATGCGAACTCCTCGTTCGAGAAGCCGGCCAGGATGAGGCTGGTAGCGGGCTCGTCGGCCCATCCGGGGTGTGCCTCGAGATAGGCGCGCACCTTGGGCGTCTCGCCGACGCTGGCGGTCTTGCGGAGTTCGTTGATAGTGTGATTCACGATTCGTTTCCTTGCTTAGCGGTTGAGGTGCGGTCGTCTTCCCCGGTTACCGTTGGCGCGGTGCCGGGGTTTTTGCTTTTCAGGTGGAGATGGGCGCGGCCCGTGCGACGCGAAACGCGAGCTTCGCACTGCTCGAGGAGCGGCCTGAGGCTGTCCGAGTCGATCCAGAACCGGAGCCCGCTCTCGTGGGTGATCTGGTATCGACCAGGCAGCATGTTGCGGATGGCGCTGTCGGCCGTCGGGTCCCGGTATGTCAGGGAGTTGGAGTCGAGCGAGTGGTCAGCCTGACTTGGTGCGGGAGGTGAGCTAGCTGGCTTCACGGGCAGTCCCGGTGCGAGCGCTGCCCTCGACCCACTCGAGGACCTCGGACTCGACGTAGAGCACCTTCTTGCCGAGCTTTCGATATCGAGGCCCACCAGTGCCGAGGTAGCGCCACTGTGCGAGCTGCCCTCTTGTAATGCCGGGCAGCATCAGGACCACTTGGTCCGGAGCCAAAAAGACAGTGTTCATTTTTCCTCCTGTGAGATTTCAGCACTCATCCGTGTGATTTGTGATGAATTCGAACGTAGCACATGATCACGCAACGCATCACACAATCATTTGATACTGTGATGAAATGGAACTCTTCGACGGTCCGACCATTGGTGCCCGTGTGGCGCGCTATCGCAAGATGAACGGTCAGAGCGCGGAGGAGCTGGCGTTGCGCGCCGGTGCAGGATTCTCGCGTCCCGTGATCGCGAATATCGAAACCGGGCGCAAGAAGGAGTTGTCCGTTTCTCAGCTAGTCGGACTCTCAGTCGGGCTCGGGATCGCACCAGCCGCCCTACTGTTCGACATCTACAAGCCCTTCGGCAATAGCGGCATAAGACGCATCAACGGCAGCCAAGATGGTTCATATGCGCAGGTCATAACTGCAGTCGCATGGTTGGCCGGCCGCGCCACACTGCCCGAACTCGGGGATGAGATGGCTGCGGAAACCCATACTCAATCCGTTCTCGGGGGCACACAGCTACTTGATGCGGAGCGATTCCAGCAGGATGCCAACCGTGACCAGATCGCGCGGCTGCAACGGCAGATGGACACGACCGGATTGCCCGCGCGTGAAGTTGGCTGGCTTGAGTACCTCAAGGACCAGATGCAGGCTAGGGAGCAGAGAATCGCCGAGCTAGTCACGCAACTCACCGCCCTAGGGGTAGAAGTGTCGGAACCGAGCGAATGATAGGGCGCTGCATTGGAGCTGCAAGGACAGCCCGCCGGACGCAATACCGGTTTCACCCACGGTGCGCTGTGGCGTTGGCGAAACGAGTGCCTGCGACATCACGCAGCCACACCCCACCGTGCGGAGCTCTCCACCCAGGCGACCACCTCCGACTCGACGTACAGCACGGTCTTCGGCGTCGGCTTCCTGTAGTTCGGTCCCTTGCCGGTGAAGCGGAGCTGGGCGAGCTTGCCGCGGGTGAGGCCGGGGAGCATGGTGGCGACCTGGTCGGGGGTGAGGTAGACGGGCATGGTGTTCTTTCGGTCGAGTTTCCGGCAGCGACGCTCTCTTCGCCTCCGGAGAAACCAATAGGTGGTTCCAATAGAGGGCCATGCGGCACAACTCGCCGCTCCCCCGAAAACACGCGGATGTTGACCATCGACAGGGCCCGCCGCACAAGAGTCGCCGCATTCCTTAGAAGTAGAGGCACTTTCGCCCCTACGAACGGAGCACAGCATGGGTAGCGTCAACGCGTACGAGACATCAGAGGGCAAGCGATACCGGGTCAGGTACCGCGACCCCGACCGCAAGTCCCGCGAGAAGGGCGGCTTCGTCCGCAAGAGGGACGCTGAGGACTACCTTGCGAGCATCACCGTCTCCACACTGCGGGGCGAGTACGTCAACCCCCAGACGGCGAAGTCCACCATCGCGGACCTCGGCGCCGAGTGGATCAGCAACCAGACACACCTCAAGCCTTCCTCGTATCGTTCGCAGGAGAGCGCCTGGCGGGTACACGTCGAGCCGATGTGGGGTGCCCGTCGAGTTGGCGAGATCTCTCACTCCGACGTGAAGAACTGGGTGACGAAGCTCACGCCGGGTCGCTCTGCGACGGTGGTCATCCGCGCCTACGGTGTGCTCGCCGCAATCCTTGACGTCGCGGTGATGGATCGGCGACTGACGACGAACCCCGCCCGGGGCGTGAAGCTTCCGCGCAAGTCGAAGAAGCAGCGCAACTACCTCACGGCGGCACAGGTGGAACTGCTGGCGGCGCAGGCTGGCCCCAACACCACGCTCGTCTACTTCATGGCCTACACGGGCCTGCGTTGGGGCGAGGTAACCGGCATCCGGCTCCGCGCGTTAGACGCCCTGCGAAGGCGCGTCTTCATCGCCGAGAACGCGGTGGCGGTCGGGTCCCAGATCATCGTCGGGACCCCAAAGACCCACGAAGCCCGCAGCGTGCCCTATCCCAAGTTCCTCTCCGAGGCGATCGCCCGCCAATGCGAGGGCAAGGGCCGGGATGGGCTGCTGTTCGGGGACGGTGTCCGCCATCAGCCGCAGTCGAACAGTCACGGCGGCTGGTTCGCGAACGCAGTCGCGAGAGCGCAGGAAGTCGACCCAGACTTCCCCATGATCACCCCGCATGATCTCCGCCACACTGCAGCCAGCCTGGCCATCAGCGCCGGCGCGAACGTGAAGGCGGTACAGCGGATGCTCGGTCACGCGTCCGCCGCCATGACGCTCGACACGTACGCGGACCTCTTCGAGGACGATCTGAACGACGTTTCAGACCGCATGGATGCTGCACGGACTCAATCAGTTGTGGGGTTTTCGTGGGAATTGGCCGCTTCTGAGTAGCAAAAAACCCCCTGCTTCCCAATGAAACAAAGGGATGCAGGGGGTTTGATCGTGGCGGTACCGGTGGGATTTGAACCCACGGTGGAGTCTCCCCCACACAACTTTTCGAGAGTTGCACCTTCGGCCGCTCGGACACGGTACCGAGAGCGATTGTAGTTGAGAGAAGGGGTCTCGCGCGAATCCGGGCAACTGTCAGTAGCCGGATGTACTCTCTCGACGTGACAAACGACAGCTCTACTCCCCGCACTCTCGCCCTCACGGCCGGCGCCGTGGCCACCACCGCCGGCATCGGCGCCGCCGGCGCGGTCGCCTACCGGCGCATCCGTCGGATGCTGGCCGCCAACGCCGCCGAACTCAACGAGACCCTGCCGATCAACTCGCTCTGGTGGCGCACGCACGCCAAGGAAAAAGGCGACCTGCTCTACGTGGCCATCGGCGACAGCGCCGCGCAGGGCATCGGGGCCAGCACGCCCAACCGCGGCTATGTCGGCATCCTCGCCGACCACATCCGCCTGGCCACCGGCCGCACCCTGCGGGTGATCAACCTCAGCGTCTCCGGTGCCACCGTGGAGCTGGCCGTGCGCGACCAGCTGCCGCGCTTCGCCAAGCTGCAGCCCGACTTCGTCACGGTCGCCATCGGCGCCAACGACATCGCCCAATGGGATGCGGCCACGTTCGAGTCCGGCATCCGAGAGGTGTTCGCGGCCCTGCCGCCGCACGCACTGGTGGCCGATCTGCCCTGTTTCCACCTGCCGCACAACGAACGCAAGGTGGCCGAGGCGAACCGGATCGTCCGCGAGGTCGCGGCCGAGCACGGTCTCACCGTGGCGCCGTTGCATGCGACCACCCACCGTGAGGGCTGGCGCAGCGTGTTCACCCAGGTCGCCAACGACATGTTCCACCCGAACGACCGCGGCTACCGCGTCTGGGCCGAGGCGTTCCTGCCCGAGCTCAGCGCCGTCGTAGCGCACCGGATTCCCCAGGACGCCCCGGCCTGAACCACCGGTGTCGGCGGCCGCAGCTAGGCTCGCTGACATGGCTAAACCCGTCTCGAATTTCCGCTGCACCGAGTGTGGCTGGACCACTCTGAAATGGGCGGGCCGCTGCGGCGAATGCCAGCAGTGGGGAACCGTGGTCGAAGCCGCGGAAAAGACCGGAATCAGCCGGTCCGTCACCCCCTCTGTCGTGAGCGGTACCGGCGTGGCCCGGCCGATCACCCACGTTGATACGACCGCGGTGGCGCACTGGCCCACTGGCATCAACGAGTTCGACCGGGTTCTCGGCGGCGGCATCGTGCCCGGCTCGGTGATCCTGCTCAGCGGCGAGCCCGGGGTGGGCAAGTCCACGCTGCTGCTCGAGGTCGCGTCCAAGGCGGCCGTGGCCAAGTCCCGGGTGCTCTACGTGAGCGCCGAGGAGTCGGTGTCGCAGGTACGCCTGCGCGCCGAACGCACCGGCGCACTGCAGCCGGAGCTCTTCATCGCCGCCGAGACCGACCTGGCCACCATCCTCGGCCAGATCGACGCGGTCAAGCCCGACCTGGTCATCATCGACTCCGTGCAGACCGTGTCCAGCTCCCTCAACGACGGCCAGGCCGGGCAGCCCGGCCAGGTGCGCGAGGTCGCGTCCACGCTCATCCGCCTCGCCAAGGACCGCAACCTGCCGGTGCTGCTGGTGGGTCACGTCACCAAGGACGGCACCATCGCCGGACCCCGGCTGCTCGAGCACCTGGTGGATGTGGTCTGCCAGTTCGAGGGCGACCGGCACACCGCGCTGCGGTTTGTGCGGGCCCTCAAGAACCGATTCGGCTCCACCGATGAAGTGGGATGTTTCGAAATGACCGGAGACGGCATCAGCGAGGTCGCCGACCCGAGCGGGCTGTTCCTCAGCCGCGGCACCGCAGCGGTCTCCGGCACGTGTGTGACCGTGGCGATGGAGGGCCGTCGCGCCCTGCCGGTGGAGGTGCAGGCGCTGGTTATCGACACCGCCATGCCCAACCCGCGCCGGGTGACCAACGGCGTGGACGGCTCCCGCGTGGCGATGCTGCTAGCCGTGCTGGAGAAGCGGGCGGGCTACCCGCTGTCGAAGAAGGACGTGTACGTGTCGACGGTCGGCGGGGTTCGGCTGGTGGAACCGGCCGCGGACCTGGCCATCGCGATCGCGGTCGCTTCGGCGCTCAAGGACGAGCCCATCGCCCACAACGTGGTGGCATTCGGCGAGATCAGCCTGGCCGGCGAGATCCGTCCGGTGTCCGCGGCCAAGCAGCGCGCCGCCGAGGCCGCACGGATGGGGTTCAGCACCCGCATCGACGCCTCAAGCAGCACCGTGCAGACCGCGGTGAACCGGGCTCTGGGCACCGGCATTTCCCGGCGCGACGCCGAACTGGATGACGCGTTCCGGTAGCCCGTCGGGCTCAGGCGGCTACGGGGCGGGGTCCGGCTCGACCGCGTCGGCGCTGCCGTTCTCCAGGGGTCCGAGCGCGCGCAGCAGGTCGGCCGGAGCCGCCTGCATCACGGCGGGGCCGGCCACGTCGAAGAACACCATCTCCAAAGTCTCGCTGTGCACGGTGAGGAACTCCCTCAGCCACTGGCCGTCGGCGACCATCACCTGCGGATCAACCTCGTCGGGGATCATGCGGGCGTAGTTCTCGCCGGAGGAGAACAGGAGCAGGGTGCGCTTGTCGCTGCCCTCCCGCCCGAAGACCCGCACCTGCTCGGCGGAGCCTTTGACCACGAGCAGCGGCGCGATCACCACATCGTTGCGGAGCGCGTATGCCACCGCCGCCACATCCTGCTTGGCCAGGGCGCTGGCCAGGGCATCTGATCGGGTTTCTGCAGTCGCGTCTGTCACGTGCTCCATTCAATCATTCGCGGCCGGAGCGGGGCCACTCGAGGCCTCAGCCCGGAGCGAACACCGCCGGCGGGGCCGGCCGGTCGTCAGTTCAGCAGGAACTGGGTGGGGCTGGCGGACTCGACGCCGCCCACGCTGACCGTGAGGTAGTACGACGCGCCCTCGGCCGGCACGGCCTCCCGGTCGGTGATCTCGCAGGTCTCCGGGCTAGACCGGGTGCGGTCCCAGGTGAGCGGGGTCTTGGTGCTGACGGCGACGTTGGGTTCCAGGGTCACGGTGGCGTCAGCCGGGTCGCTCTGGCAGTCGGTGGACGTCCAGTACACATCCGCACCGCTGGTGATCGTGAACACCTGGGTGGAGGTGCCGGCGTTCAGGTCGCAGGGCGTGGTGCCGGTGTTGGTCACACTGAGTGAGAGTTCCGGGTCGTCGTCCGGGTCGTAGGAGCCCTGGTCGGTGATCGCCTCGACCTGCACAGTGGCGGGATCACACGCGGTGGTCGCGGGATCGCCGCCGGCGGGAGCCGCGGGATCGGCAGCGGCTGCGGGATCGGCGGTCGCCGCCGGGGACGGGGCGACGGCCTGGTCGTCCCCGCCGCCAGGTCGAAAGAAGATCAGCAGGATGATGGCGAGCACAGCGAGAACGCCGAGCCCCACCACGAGACGCCGGCGCCGGTAGACGCTGCTGGCCTGGGGGCCGACGGGATGTTTGGTCGTCGACATGATCCAAGGCTAGCGAGGTCCACCGGCGCCGCCGGTATCGCGCTGCGTGTCGGCTACGAATCCATGGAAATCCGGCGACGACGCATCAGCGCGGCGCCGAGCAGCAGCATCAGCGCGCCGCCGGCCAGCCACGGGCTGGCGTCCAGCCCGGTCTGGGCGAGGGACGCGGCCGGGGTGACGCCGGCGACGGTGATCTCGGTCCAGCCGATGACGGCACCCGCCGCATCCTGCACGATGATGCTGTGCGTGCCGGCGGCGAGGCCGGCCGGCACCACCGCGGTGACGGTGCCCGCGGCGCTGACACGCTGCCAGCCGCCGAGGTTGATCGGCGTGGAGCGAACCCAGACGGACACGTACTGGCCGGCGAACGCGGTTCCGACGTCGATGGTGAGCTTGTCGCCGGCGGCCACCGTGGAGTCATTGACCGTGATCTTGTTCTGCAGGGCCTTGGTCAGAGCGGACTCCGCCGCGGCCGTCGGTGCGCTCGCGGGAGCGGACGGGCCGGTCTGGGGCAGCTCGGTCGGGGCCGGGGTCGGCTCCGGGGTCGGAACCGGCGTCGGTTCCGTCACCGGGGCGGTGACGGCCAGGGGCACCCGCACCGTGGTGCCGGATTCCTTGGCTGTCAGGGTGATCTCGCTGGCGGCCGGCGCGTCGGCGGGTACCGTCACGGTGACCGTTGCGGCGCCGGTGGCGTCGACGGATGCCGGGGCGAAGACCGTCGTGCTGCCACCCCAGGTGACGGCGAGTTCGCTGTTCTTCGGCGAGCCCAGCGAGGTGAGGTTGAGTTGACCCACCGTGAAGCTCACGGAGTCACCGGGCGTGACCGCAGCGGCCGGAACGCCGGTCACGGAGGCCTGGGCTGCCGCGAACGACGGCGACAGCGGGCTCTTGGCCGTGATGTAGGAGATCCAGGCGTCCCGGTCGACGAGACCGGAGTCGCGGGTGCCGGTGCCCTCGGTGAAGGCGCGGAAGTTGTCGCCGCCGGTGAGCAGGAAGTTGAACGAACCGATGCGGTAGCCGCGGTCCAGGTCGATGGGTGCCCCGTCGATCCAGATTCCCGTGATCCGGTCGCCCTCGGGGCGGGTCGCGTCGAACGTGTAGTTCACGTTGTCGGAGAGTCCCAGTTGCAGGTACGGGCGGCTCGGTACTTCGTTCTTGGAGTCACGCTGCCACTGCTGCTCGAGCGCGACCTTGAACTGGGCACCGGTGAGGGTGGTGGTCCAGAGGTTGTTCAGGAACGGCAAGACCGCGTTGGCCTCGGAGAAGCTGACGTCGGAGTCCGGGGTCGTGGAGAGCTCGGCGCGCATGCCGCCGGGGTTGACGATGCCGATCTCGGCACCACCCTTGGCCGGGTCGGCAAGGGACTCGCGCAGGGAGTTGGCGACCAGCGTGCCCATGGTCGACGGCGCGGAACGGTCCTCGACCACCGGGGACGCGCCGCCGATGGAGGCACGGCTGATCGGTGCGGTGATCGAGCCGACCTTCACATTGCCGGTGATGGCGGCCTGGGCGAGCGCCGCGTCCGTGATGGATTTGACCTCGGCAACCCGCGGGAACGCGCTCACCAGATCGGCGTCGGCGGTCGTGCTGCGCTTCACGTTCTGGTTGGTCACCGTCGTGGTGGCCTTGGTGACGGTGTCGTAGCTGAGCACGACCTGGCCGATGTTCTCGCCGTAGTTGCCCGTCTGCAGAATCGGGCGGGTCACGCCCGCCGCGGCGCCTGGCACCTGGGCGTTCCAGGAGTAGAGCTTGTGGGTGTGGCCCGTGAAGATGGCGTCGACGGCCGGTGAGGTCTCGGTGACGATCTTGGCGAAGGCGCTGTCGGTGAGGGCCAGTTCCTGCTCGAGGGTGGCGTTCTCCACGGTGCCGGCGCCGGCGCCCTCGTGGTACTCGGCGACGATGACGTCGGCTTCGCCGTTGGCGGGGTCGCCGTCGGTGAGCTGAGCGGTGACGCGGTTGACCGCGTCAACAGGGTCTCCGAAGCTGATCGACGAGATGCCGTTGGGCGAGACCAGAGTGGGGGTTTCCTCGGTCACGGCGCCGATGACGGCCACGGTGACACCCTGCACCTCGTGCAGGGAGTACTCCTTCAGCGCGGGCGTCTGGGTGCCGGCCAGGTAGACGTTGGCACCGAGGTAGTCGAAGTTCGCCTTGTCGGCGACCCGTCCGGTGAGGTCGTCGAAGCCCTGGTCGAACTCGTGGTTGCCGACACCCGAGGCGGCCAGTTCGAGCGCGTTGAGAACGTCGAGGGTCGGGGTGTCGTCCTGCGAGGCGGATGCGTAGAGCGAGGCGCCGATGTTGTCACCGTCGGAGAGGAAGAGGGTGTTGTCGGGGAACTGGGCGCGCAGGGTTTCCACGGTGCCGGCGAACTTCACGGTGTTCGCGTCGATCCGCCCGTGGAAGTCGTTGATGTTCAGCAGGTTGAGCTGCACAGTGGCCGGGTCCGCGAAGGCCGGGACGGCGACAACGGGAGCGCCCACCAGGCACGCTCCGATCACTGCAGCGAAGGCCAGCCGAAGCGGGCGGGACGGATTGAGCGACATTGTTCTCCTCGAAAGTGGTGCCATGGGGTGACGGGGATGCAGGTGAAGGCCGGTGGGCCGCGCTCGACAAGCGGCGACGGCACCGGACGGACGGGCTGTTGGGGGCAGCCTAACGACGCCGGATGTCCGGCGGGTTACGGCCAGGGAACTTGCTCCGATGAGCACAAAACGGCCGACGAGGCCAACTTCTGCGCAGCGGGAGCGCACGTACCGGGCGCCGGTGGGCCGGCGCCCGGTACGGACGGGGCCGGTTAGGCGCCCGAGCCGGCGGCGCGGCGGCGGCGCATGAGCAGCGCACCGAGCATCAGCAGGAGCAGCGCACCGACCAGAGCCGGCGCGGTGTCGACGCCGGTGCTGGCGAGGGTGCCGGTCGCCGCGGTGCCGGCGGCGACGACGGTGATCTCGGTCCAGCCGATCACGGCGCCCGCGGCATCCTGCACGATGATGCGGTGGGTGCCGGCGGTCAGGTCCTTCGGCAGCGCCGTGGTCACGGTGCCCGCGGCGCTGACCTGCAGCCAACCGCCGAGGTTGACCGGGGTGGAGCGCACCCAGGCAGACACGAACTCACCGGCGTGCTGGCTGGGGACTGTGATGGTGATGGCGGACCCGGCCGCGTACCGGGACGCGTTGGTGCTGATCGTGTCGCGAAGGGCCGCGGTGAGGGCGCTCTCCGGAGCGGCGGTCGGGGCGACCGGCGGCGCCGTGGCCGCCGGGACCGTGGGCGTCGTGGTCGGGACCGGGGTCGGCTCCGTCGTCGGGACCGGGGTCGGCTCCGTGGGGCTGGCCAGGTTCAGGCCCAGGATCGCCGGGTCGTGATCAGACGAGCGGAAGGGGTCTGCGACGTAGAAGTCGGTGACGTTGTTGTTGTACCGGCTGTATTCCAGCGCCACGGATTCGACCGAGTTGATGTTCCAGACGTCCACGTCGCTCACGACGGCATCCGCTTCGGCAGAGGCGAAGACGTGGTCGAGGGATCCGACGGAACCGCCGAACGCGTAGGTGTACTCGCCGCTCTTGGCTTCCTGGTTCAGGTAGCCGGCGTCGGTGATCACCTTGATCGGGTCTTCCTGGTCGTAGGCGTTGAAGTCACCGGTGAGGAACACCCGGTCGATGCCGGTGGATGCTGACATGGTGTCGGCGAAGGCCACCAGGGCGGTGGCCTGGTTGACGCGGGACGCGTTGGAGGCGCCCTGGCCGTCGCCCATGTCGGCGTCCACGCCGGTGCCGGAGCCCTTGGACTTGAAGTGGTTGACGATGGTGAGGAATCGGCTTCCGCTGTCGCCGACCAGCTGGAAGGCTTGGGCGAGCGGCTGGCGGGCGTTGCTGAAGGCTGCTGAGCCGGTGAGGATCGTCGATCCGCCGACGGTCTCCACGGCCGCCTTCTGGTAGATGAACGCGGTGCGGATGACGTCTTCGTTGGCCGGCAGCACGGCCGGGGACGGCACGAACGCCCAGGTGTCCTGGCCGAGGTCGGCGTTCAGCGCGGCGACGAGGGTGGCCAGGGCGGTGTCACGGTCCTTGCCGAACACGGCGGAGTTCTCAATCTCTTCGAGGGAGATGACCTGGGCGTCGAGGGCGTTGATGGCCGCAACGATCTTGGCCTGCTGGCGCAGGAAGTTCGCCTGGTCGGCAGCGCCGCGGGCATCGCAGCCGCCACTGACGGTGGTCTTGGCGCCGGCACGGTCGGTGTAGTACTGGCAGCCGGTGAGGGTGTCCCCGGTGGTGGAGAAGTAGTTCAACACGTTGAAGGTGCCCAGGCGGATGTCACCGCCCACGTTCTCCGGGGCGTCGGTGCGCGTGTTCTCGAAGGTGGCCGGCTGCACGGTGGCGGCGTTCGCCGGCACCAGGGCGGTTGTCGGCTGCAGCTTCCAGGCACTGTTGCGGAAATCCAGGATCATCGGCTTGGTGAAGGTGACCGCGGCTCCGATCCGCACCGGGGCGGTGGTGGAGAGGTACGGCACCGGCAGGCCCTTGTTGGACGAGCCCAGGTAGTTGGTGCTCGCCCCGTCGTCCAGGGTGATGGCGCGTGCGGCGTTGGCGGCGATGGCGGCGGTGTAGCCGTCGCTGCCCGGGCGGTCGGTGACGGTGGGGTTGACCAGCGGCGTCGTGCCGGCCGCCAGGCCGATCTCGGCGTACTGGTTGGTGGTGTAGTTGTTCGTCACGGTGTAGTCGCCGGCCGGAGCGACGAGCATGCCCTCGAGCCGTTCCCGGTCAGCATCTGTGGCCGGCAGCTGCAGGGTCGACGGCACCGGCGCAGTGATACCGGAGCGATCGAGCGGGGCGATGTCGGCGAGGGTGTTGATGGTCAGCTGAGTCAGACCGTAGTACTCGCTCACGGCTCCGGTGACGCTCACGTAGTCGCCGACGGCAACAGTGCTGGTGAGGGTCTTGGTGTACACGAAGATTCCGTGGGAGGCCGGGTCGGTGGTGGTACCGCCGGTGCCAGGGGTCTGCAGGTAGAAACCCGCAAGCCCACCGGTGGGATAGGCGGCGGTGACGACGCCGACGGTGTTCACCGTGCTGCCGGCCAGCGGGCTGGTGTCAGACGTGCCCTGGATGGCACTGATCGCGGTGGTGCCGGTGGGCGGGGTCGTTGTCGGCACCGGTTCCGGGGTTCCGGTGGGCACCGGCGCGGGTGTCTCGCCGGCCGAGCCGGTGGAGTTGGTGGGGGTGATCGTGGCCGACAGGGTGATGTCGGCGGCGTTGTTGTCGGTGTCCACGGCGGTGCTCCGGTTCAGCGACTTGACGTCGGTGTTGGAGCTCGGCGCGGGCGCGACGGCGCCCTCGAAGGTGAGGGAGGCGCCGTAGCCGACCAGGTCGATCACGTCGGGGTTGGCGGCGGAGTCGCCGGCATCCAGGGTGAGTGCCGCGGTGGACTTGGCGAGGATCAGGGTGCCGGTGGTGCCGCTCGGGTTCAGGGTCGAGGTCTGGTCCGGGGTGGGGAGGGCCGCGCCGGTGGTGCCGTTCGAGCCGCCGGAGACGAGGTAGTGGCCCTTGGCCGGGATCGTTCCGGTGAGGGCGACGAAACTCGGCTTGTCGGCGACGGTGCCGGTGGCCTTGCGGTACTGCAGCGACCAGGCCGAGAGGTCGATCGCGGCATCCGTGGGGTTGTACAGCTCGATGAACTTGTTCGCGAATGCAGCGTCTTTGCTTCCGCCGCTGAGGTAGGCCTCGTTGATGACGACGCCGGTGCCGGCGGTGTCGGCCTGGGCGGGGAATGCCACAACAGGGGCGACGGCGAGGCACGCTCCGATCAGCGAGGCGAGGGCCAGCCGGAGCGGGCGGGGTGGGGCGAGCGACATGGAGTCTCCTGGAGGGGTGCGATGAACGGTGTGACGAACAGGGTGCAGGGCAGGCGCAGGGTAAGACGCGGTGGAGCTCGGGTTTTGGGTACACCGAACGTGCCAGTGGGCACGCCACGAACCCCGCGGGGCGGGTGGCGCACGAACGATGCAGGTTGGCCGGAGTGCTTGGGGGCAGCCTAACGACCGTCTATGTCCGGTGGGTTACACGACCGGGAACATGCTCAGATGAGCAGAAAAAGGCCGACCGGGCCCACATCTGAGCGAGCCGGCGTCGAATCAGGCCAGGCGCTTGAGCATCCGGGTATTGCCGAGGGTGTTCGGCTTGACGCGGGCGAGGTCGAGGAACTCCGCGACACCCTCGTCGGGCGAGCGCACCAGTTCCGCGTACACGGCCGGGTCGACGGTTTCGGTGCCCATGTCGACGAAGCCGTTCCTGGTGAAGAATTCCACCTCGAACGTCAGACAGAACAGGCGGCTGAGGCCGAGTTCCCTGGCGTCGGCTTCCAGACGACCGATGAGCGCGTGCCCGACGCCCTTGCCGAGCCAGTCCTCCGACACGGCCAGAGTGCGCACCTCGCCGAGGTCCTCCCACATCACGTGCAGGGCGCCGCAGCCGACGAGGTTCCCGTCCAGGTCTTCGACCACCCGGAACTCCTGCACGGCCTCGTAGAAGACCACGCGGTCCTTGCCGAGCAGGATGCGTTGTTGCACGAGGGGTTCGACGAGGGCCTGGATGAGCGGCACGTCGCGGGTCTGAGCCCGGCGCACGATGAACTCCTGGTGTGTCACGTCCGCCCGCTCTCCTGGCCGCTCACTGCGACCGATTCAGTTTCGCCGAAAGCCCAAGTCTATGGGCGAGACGACGAACGGCCCGGCGGATGTCCGCCGGGCCGTTCGGGTGGTGCTGACCTTCTTAGTCGCTGGTGATGGCCAGATCGGGCGTGCCTGATCCGGTACCCACGCTGGCGGCGGTGTTGATGCCTACCGAGACGGCTTCGTTGCGGTTCGTCGTGGTGAACACGTACTCCCCGTCGACGAAGTCCACGTGCACGTGGTCGCCGGCGTTCAGCTCGCCGTGCAGGATCTTCTCGCTCAGACGGTCCTCCACCTCACGCTGGATCGCGCGACGCAGCGGCCGGGCGCCCAGTGCGGGGTCGAAGCCCACCTCGATGAGGTGTTCCTTCACCGCCAGGGTCAGGTCGATGGTCATGTCGCGGTCGAGCAGCCGGTCGCCCAGGCGCTTGATGAACAGGTCCACGATCTGCAGCAGTTCCGGCTTGGACAGCTGCGGGAAGACGATGATCTCGTCGACACGGTTGAGGAACTCGGGCTTGAAGTGCTTCTTCAGTTCCTCGTTCACCTTTCCGCGCATCCGGTCGTAGCTGGTGGCGGTGTCGCCCTCGAGCTGGAACCCGACGGGCGAGCCGCTGATGTCCCTGGTGCCGAGGTTGGTGGTCATGATGATGACGGTGTTCTTGAAGTCGATCACGCGACCCTGGCCATCCGTCAACCGGCCCTCTTCCAGAATCTGGAGGAGCGAGTTGAAGATGTCGGGGTGCGCCTTCTCGATCTCGTCGAACAGCACCACGGAGAACGGCTTGCGACGCACCTTCTCGGTGAGCTGGCCGCCCTCTTCGAAGCCGACGAACCCGGGAGGAGCACCGAACAGGCGGGAGACCGTGTGCTTCTCGCCGTACTCACTCATGTCGAGCGAGATCATGGCGGCCTCGTCGTCGAAGAGGAACTCGGCGAGCGCCTTGGCGAGCTCGGTCTTACCGACACCGGTGGGGCCGGCGAAGATGAACGAACCGCTGGGACGCTTCGGGTCCTTGAGTCCCGCACGGGTGCGACGGATGGTCTTGGCGAGCGCCGAGATGGCCTCTTCCTGACCGATGACGCGCTGGTGCAGGGCCTTCTCCATGAAGACCAGCCGCGAGGATTCTTCCTCGGTGAGCTTGAACACGGGGATGCCGGTTGCCTGGGCGAGGACCTCGGCGATCAGGCCCTCGTCGACCACGGCTGTGGTCTTGACGTCGCCGGACTTCCACTTCTTCTCCAGGCGCAGACGCTCGCCGAGGAGGTTCTTCTCCTCGTCGCGGAGGCCCGCGGCCTTTTCGAAGTCCTGGTCCTCGATCGCGGTCTCCTTGGCGGCACGCACCACGGCGATCTTCTCGTCGAATTCGCGCAGCTCCGGCGGGCTGGACAGGATCGAGAGGCGCAGGCGTGCGCCGGCCTCGTCGATCAGGTCGATGGCCTTGTCGGGCAGGAATCGGTCGGAGACGTAGCGGTCGGCGAGGTTGGCCGCGGCCACGAGGGCGCCATCGGTGATGGAGACCTTGTGGTGCGCCTCGTAGCGGTCCCGCAGGCCCTTGAGGATGTTGATGGTGTGCGGCAGCGACGGCTCGTTCACCTGGATGGGCTGGAAGCGGCGCTCGAGCGCGGCATCCTTCTCGAAGTGCTTGCGGTACTCATCGAGCGTGGTGGCGCCGATGGTCTGCAGTTCACCGCGGGCCAGCAGGGGCTTGAGGATCGAGGCCGCGTCGATGGCGCCCTCGGCGGCACCTGCTCCGACGAGGGTGTGGATCTCGTCGATGAACACGATGATGTCGCCGCGGGTGCGGATCTCCTTGGTGACCTTCTTCAGGCGTTCCTCGAAGTCACCGCGGTAACGGCTGCCGGCGATCAGCGAGCCGAGGTCGAGCGAGTAGAGCTGCTTGTCCTTCAGCGTCTCCGGAACATCGCCCTTGACGATCGCCTGGGCGAGGCCCTCGACGACGGCCGTCTTGCCGACGCCGGGTTCACCGATGAGCACGGGGTTGTTCTTGGAGCGGCGGGAGAGGATCTGCATGACCCGCTCGATCTCCTTCTCGCGCCCGATCACCGGATCGAGTTTGTTGTCGCGGGCGGCCTGGGTGAGGTTGCGCCCGAACTGGTCGAGAATCTGGCTGCCCGCGGGGTTGGCTGCGGTCTCGTTCGCGCCCACCTGCACCTGCTCCTTTCCCTGGTAGCCGGAAAGGAGCTGGATGACCTGCTGGCGCACCCGGTTGAGGTCGGCGCCGAGCTTGACCAGCACCTGGGCGGCAACGCCCTCGCCCTCGCGGATGAGCCCGAGCAGGATGTGCTCGGTTCCGATGTAGTTGTGGCCGAGCTGCAGGGCTTCGCGCAGGCTCAGCTCGAGGACCTTCTTGGCGCGCGGCGTGAACGGGATGTGACCCGTGGGCTGCTGCTGGCCCTGGCCGATGATGTCCTGCACCTGTTCGCGCACGGCATCCAGGGAGATGCCGAGGCTCTCCAGGGCCTTGGCGGCCACGCCTTCACCCTCGTGGATGAGCCCGAGCAGAATGTGCTCGGTTCCGATGTAGTTGTGGTTGAGCATCTTGGCCTCTTCCTGGGCCAGGACGACGACACGACGAGCTCGGTCGGTAAATCTCTCAAACATATGAACACTCCCTTGGCGCCAGGGCGGTTATGGCACCGATACAAAGAGAGTAACCAGCGCAAGCCCGGATGCGTGCCTCTGTTCGCCGTGGGCGTGACGGATGTGACCCGCGAGTTCGTCTCCGCGGCACGGTGCGCCCTCGTCGGCGCGGCGTTTCCCCCGACCTGCCCCCGATCGGACGAGTTGCCCCGGCGCACCGGGGCAACTCGACCGCAGCGGGGCAACTCGGCGGGAACCCTTGCGTGCCGCAACGATAATCGATATGGTCAAACCAATCTCACGTATCGATAATCGTTAGGAGAAGCTGATGGCGCAGAACACCCTCGCCGACAAGGCGGACCGCACGGCCCGGTTGGAACGACGGCTCGGCCGGGTTCTCACCTGGCTGATTCTTGGCGGCGCCCTACTCTGGGGCCTGCTGGGGACCGGCATCGGTGCCACCATCCTGATCGGGCAGCTCCTGCACGACCGGTTCGCCGTCACACTGATTGCGGATGCGCCCCTGCCGCCGGCCGCGTCCGCCGGCACGGCGCAGATCACAGGCGGCACTTTCGATTCGGCTGGGGTCACCGTCTCCGGCCTCAGCGCCCTGCCCCGCTTCCTGCTCACTCTGGAGGGCTCCACAACCGTCGCCACGACCCTGCTGGTCTCGGCGACGGTGGCCTACTTCTGTTGGAGCGTGCTGCGACGCCGTCCCTTCAACCGACCGGTGTTCTGGCTCGTTGCGCTGGTGGGCTACGCGCTCATCCTCGGCACCGTCCTTGGGCAGGGCTTTGGCGGGCTCGGCCGGATGATCGCCGCCGGTGAGCTGAACGGAGCCGCCCCGGACGGCTTCTGGCCGTTGGCCACCCTCGTGGACCTCGCACCCGCAGGGACCGGACTCGTGCTCCTCGTCGCCGCCGCCGCGATCTCCCTCGGCCAGCGCCTGCAGCGCGAGACCGACGGACTCGTCTAGTGGTCGCCGCCGATGAGGAGGCCACCGGCATCCACTGCCGGCTCGACGAGCTGCTGCTTGACCGTGGGATGACCCTTACCCGGCTCAGCGAGCTGGTCGGCATCAGTGTGGTGAACCTGTCGGTGCTCAAGAACGACCGGGCCAGGGCCATCCGGTATTCGACCCTGGCCGCGGTGTGCGCCGCCCTGGACTGCGAGGTCGGCGACCTGCTCGTGCGCCAAGGCTAGCGACGCGCCCCCTTGCGGGGGGTCCTGATGGCGCAAATACTGTCAGCAATCGGCTCCACGATTTCGCGACCTCAGAACAGCAGGCGAAAGGCGGCGGCACCATGGACGGCACCCCGAACCCCGCCGGAACCCGCAAGGCGGGCCCGAACGGATCCAGAGTCACAGATCCGGCCGATGAGATCGCCAGGCTCTCCGCCGAGAATGCCCGGCTGCGCGGTCAACTCGGTCCGGCCGCTGAGCACCGTGCGGCCGCCAGATGGCGGGCGTTCTTCGCGGCGCTGCTCATCGCCATCGGGGTGGTCCTGGCCCCGGTGAGCGTGGTGGCGTACTGGACGAAGGGCTACATCAACGACACCGACAGGTTCGTCGCCTCGCTCGCCCCACTCGCGGACGACCCGGCCGTACAGGCCTACCTGGTCGACGAGATCGTCACCGTGGTCAATGACAACATCGACATCGACGGCATCACCAAAGACCTCTTCGCCGGGCTCTCGAACCTCGACATCCCACCGGCCGCCAAGAACGCCCTGACGCTGCTCGAACAACCGGCCATTCAGGGTGTGCAGAGCTTGATCCGGTCGGCCGCCACGAACATCGTCGCCTCCGACGCCTTCGCCCAGCTCTGGGAACAGGCGCTGCGGACCAGCCAGACCCAGGTCATCGCCGCGCTGGAGGGCGACACCAGCTCGGCGTTGGTGATCAGCGACACCGGTGAACTCGGCATCCAGCTCGGCCCGATCATCGAGGAGGTGAAGAAGGAACTCGTCGCCCGGGGCTTCACGCTGGCGCAGAACATCCCCGCAGTCGATCGCACCATCGTGGTGGCCCAGTCCGATTCCCTGGTGCAGGCGCGCACCGGCTATCAGTTGCTGAACGTGCTCGGTTTCGTGTTGCCGTTGGTGAGCCTGGGCCTGATCGTCCTCGGAGTGCTGGTGGCCAGACGGCGCTCCCGCACCATGATCTGGGCCGGCCTCACCCTGGCATTGTCGATGGCGCTGCTTGCCGCCGGGATCGCGGTGGGCCGGATCCTGTTCGTCAGTGCCGTCTCGCCGACCTATCTGCCCAACAATGTGGCCCAGGCGCTCTACGACGCCGTGGTGCCGTTCATCAACGCCACCGCCCTGTCGGTCGGGCTGGTCGGCTTCACCGTGGCCGTCGTGGCGTACCTGGCCGGGCCGTTCCGCGGCGGGACCATCGTGCGCCGGGGCACCATCGGCACGGCCGCCCGGATCCGGGCGGCGGCAGCGAACGCCGGAATCACGACGGGCGGTTTCGGAGATTTTCTCTACCACTACCGCCGTCTGGCGCACGTGCTCATCGGGTTGGCCGCCGCCGCCGTCGCCATCTTCTGGCGGCCGCTCACCCCACCGGTGATCATCTGGACAGCGGTGCTGGCGCTGCTGGCCGTGTTGCTGGTCGAGCTGTTGCAGCGTCCGCCGGTCAGCCCCGACGTACGCCCGGCATCCGGCACCCCGCCTGGTGCCCCTCCCGGCGCCGGTCCCGGACCGCAGGAGCCGCCGGCCGGCGACACCCGGGACCAGCCCACCCTGCCGTTGCCGCCCGGAGACCCGGACGATCTGGCCGGCCAGACCGGCCCCACCGAACCCCTCGAACCGATCCGCACGACGGGTCGTCCGGATTAGGCTCGCAGTGTGAGCAACCTCGAAACCGAACCGGCCGAGATCGTCAGCGATGCCCCCGCCGTTCCGGGAGCCGACCCCGTCGTCCTCCTGCAGCCCAGGGATGTGCCCCTGGGCGGTCCGCGAGCCATGGGTGTGCGTCGCACACTCCCCCAGCGTGAGCGCAGCCTGATCGGCGCCTGGTGCTTCGTCGACCACTACGGCCCCGACGACGTCTCGTTGACCGGCGGGATGGTGGTGCCGCCGCATCCGCATACCGGGTTGCAGACGGCGAGTTGGCTGTTCGCCGGCGAGGTGGAGCACCGAGACAGCGTCGGTAGCCTCGCCCTCGTGCGTCCAGGCGAACTGAACCTGATGACCGCGGGCGCCGGTATCAGCCACTCCGAGGTGTCCACCCCCAACACCACCGCGCTACACGGGGTGCAGCTGTGGATCGCGCTGCCCGAGCTCACCCGGCACCAGGAACCGCATTTCGAGAACCACGTCATCGCGCCGATCCTGCGTGCCGGGGTCACCCTGCACGTGTTCCTGGGCAGCCTGGCCGGACACACCGCGGCCGCCACCGGGGACACCCCGCTGGTCGGCGCGCAGATCGACCTGCCTGCCGGGTCGTCGATCGACCTGGAGGTCGAGGGGTCCTTCGAGCACGGCGTCCTCGTCGACACCGGCACCGTCCGGTTCGCAGGCGCAACGGTGCAGCAGAATGAGCTGGGCTTTGTGCGGGCCGGTCGCACAGGCATCCACCTGGCGAACACCGGCGACGGACCGGCGCGGGTGGTGCTGCTGGGCGGCGAGCCGCTCGGCGAGCAGATCGTGATGTGGTGGAACTTCATCGGCCGCAGCCACGAGGAGATCACCGCCTGGCGGGCCCAGTGGCAGCTCGAGGTGATCGACGAGGCGGATCCGGCAGGTCGGTTCGGCCAGGTGGCGTACCACGGCAAGGCGCTGCCGGCACCGACGCTGCCGACCGTGCGGCTCAAACCGCGCAGCTGACGGTCGCCGCGCGGCGACCCCGCTTCCGCGTCGCGCCTACTGCACGGCCGAGGTCAGCCTGGCCAGGTTGTCGAGGATCGTGGAGCGCAACGGCTGCCGCATCCACTCCTCGAGGGTGAGTTCGCGGCTGTCGGCCCGGTAGCCGTCCTCCACGGCGCGCAGCGCCTGCACGAACGAGGATCCGCGCACCATCAGCGATACCTCGAAGTTAAGACTGAACGAGCGCATATCCATGTTGCTGGAGCCGATCACGGCGACGTCGTCGTCGATGGTGAAGTGCTTGGCGTGCAGAACGTACGGCGCTTTGTACATGTAGATCTTCACGCCGGCGCGAAGCAGCTCCTCGTAGTACGAACGCTGCGCGTGGTACACCAGAGCCTGGTCGCCGATCTCGGAGACGAACAGTTCCACGTGCAGTCCGCGTTGCACGGCCGTCGTGATCGCGTACATGATCGACTCGTCCGGCACGAAGTACGGGCTGGTGATCACGATGCGTTCCTGCGCGTAGTAGAGCAGCGCCAGGAACAGGCGCAGGTTGTTCTCACCCTTGAAGCCAGGGCCGCTGGGCACGACCTGGCAGTCGAGGGCGTCGGAGATCTGCTCCGGATGCACAGGTTCGATGTCGCGGGTGAGCAGCTCGTTGGTCTCGCTGTACCAGTCGGTGATGAAGATCGCGTTCAGGCCCGACACGATGGGCCCCTCCAGGCGCACCATGAGGTCTTTCCACTTGAGGCCGCGGCGGATGTTCCGCTTCATGTTGTAGGTGCGATCGATCACGTTCTGCGAGCCCATGAAGCCCACCCGTCCGTCGACGATGACGAGCTTGCGATGGTTGCGCAGGTCCGGCCGCTGCCACTGGCCCTTGAACGGCTGCAACGGCAACATCAGCTGCCACTGCACGCCGGAGGCGGTCAGCCGGCGTTTGGTCTCCTTGAAGCCGGGCTTCCGCATCGACTGGATGTGGTCCATCAGCACCCGCACGGTGACGCCGCGCTTGACGGCGTTCTCCAGGGCGTCGAAGAACGGCGCGGTGGTGTGGTCCAGCGAGATGATGTAGAACTCGACGTGCACGTACTTGGTGGCCCGGTCGATGTCGGCGGCCATCGCGGCGAGGGTTTCCTCGTAGTCGCCGTGCAGCCTGGCGCGGTTATCACCCACCAGGGGCATCGAGCCCAGGTTGCGGTTGAGCTGCACAACAGATTCGAGCCAGCCTGGCCACGGATGTTCGCGGGTGACCCGCTCCATTCCGGCGGTGCTGTCCAGGATGAACTGGTTGATCTCCGCCTGCATCTCGACACGGCGCTTGGGCAGCGTGCGGAAGCCGATCAGCAGGAACAGGAGCGCGCCGAAGTACGGGATCAGGAAGATCGCCAGCAGCCAGGCCATCCCGGAGGTGGGCCGGCGGTTGCGCGGAACCACGATGATGGCCACCACGCGGATGGCGAAGTCCACCAAGAATGCCACCACAAGAAAGATGGTGGACAGGTCAATGCCGAACACGGTCAGCTAGCCGGTTTGTCGAGGCCGAGTCTGGCCCGTTCCTCCGCTTCGACGCGCGCGTACGCGTTTCGTTCGGACCGGTCGGCGCGGATGATGGCACGCATGATGATCCAGAAGATCACGCCGACCAGAACCGTGGGCGCGAGCGAGAACAGTGCGTTGGCCCAGAAGTCATCCATAGTCACTCCAGCCTACGCTGTCCCGCCCCCGCCCCATCCGCGAGCTGTGACTTAAGCACCAGGATTCGCGGGTTTTGGGTGCTTATCTCACGGTTCGCGAGAGCGGCCGGGGGTTACTTGACGAGAATGCCCCAGATGCCCGAACCCAGCAGGTACAGGCCCACGGCCCCCACCACGACCCAGATCATGATCCGGTTGTTCGACGGACCCTTCTTGCCGCCGTCGTCGTCGGGCTTCAGCTCGTCCTTGGGCAGAAAAGTCATCATGCGGTCACTTTACCAACGGGAAGAGGATGGTTTCGCGGATGCCGAGGCCGGTGAGGGCCATCAGCAGCCGGTCGATGCCCATGCCCATGCCGCCGGTGGGCGGCATGCCGTGCTCGAGAGCGCGCAGGAATTCCTCGTCCAGGCGCATCGCCTCGGGGTCGCCGCCGGCCGCGAGCCTGGCCTGCTCCACGAAACGTTCGCGCTGCACGACGGGGTCGACGAGCTCCGAGTAGCCGGTGGCCAGTTCGAAGCCGCGGATGTAGAGGTCCCACTTCTCCACAACACCGTCGATGGAACGGTGACCGCGCACGAGCGGGCTGGTGTCGACCGGGAAGTCGAGAACGAACGTGGGGCGTACCAGATCACCCTTGACGAAGTGCTCCCAGAGTTCCTCCACGTACTTGCCGTGGATGGGGTGGTCGACGTCGACATCTTCGGCTGCGGCAAGGGCCTGCAGCTCGGCGAGCGGGGTGGCGGGGCTGATCGTGCGCCCGACGGCGGCCGAGAGGCTGTCGTACATGCTGATGCGGTCCCACTGGCCGCCCAGGTCGAACTCGGTGCCGTCGGCCCAGGTCACCACGTGCGAGCCGCCGGTGATGGCCGCGGCGGCATCCTGGATCAGGGTCTGGGTGAGCTCGGCGATGGAGGTGTAGTCGCCGTAGGCCTCGTAGGCCTCGAGCATGGCGAACTCGGGCGAGTGGGTGGAGTCTGCACCCTCGTTGCGGAAGTTGCGGTTGATCTCGTAGACCCGGTCGATACCGCCGACGACGGCGCGCTTGAGGAACAGCTCCGGTGCGATGCGCAGGAACAGTTCGGTGTCGAACGCGTTGCTGTGCGTGGAGAACGGTCGGGCGGAGGCGCCGCCGTGCATGGTCTGCAGCATCGGCGTCTCGATCTCGAGGAACCCGCGGCCGGTGAAGGTGGCACGGAGGCTCGCGACGGCCTGGGAGCGCTGCACGACGGTGCGGCGGGCCTGCTCGCGGGCGATGAGGTCCAGGTAGCGGCTGCGCACCCTGGTCTCCTCGCTGAGCGCGGAGTGCAGGTTGGGCAGCGGCAGCAGGGCCTTGGCGGCGATCTGCCATTCGGTCACCATGACCGACAGTTCGCCGCGACGGGAAGAAATGACCTCACCGGCGACGAAGACGTGGTCGCCGAGGTCGACGAGGTCCTTCCACGCCGCGAGCGACTCCTCGCCGACGGCGGCGAGGGAGACCATCGCCTGGATGCGGCTGCCGTCGCCGGACTGCAGGCTGGCGAAGCACAGCTTGCCGGTGTTGCGCAGGTGCACAATGCGCCCGGCCAGGCCCACCGTGACGCCGGTCGCGGCATCCGCTTCGAGCTCGTTGTACTCGGCGCGCACGGCCGGGATGGTGTGGGTGACGGGCACCGACACCGGGTAGGCGCCGCCGCCGGCGCTGGTCGCGGCCGCGTTCAAGCGGTCCCGTTTGGCCAGCCGCACGGCCTTCTGCTCGGTCAGTTCGGCCTGGGCCTGTGCGTCATCGTTGTCGTCGGGCACGGCGTCGGGGGTGGTGCTCATGCGGATTCTCCATCGGTGGGCGTACACGGGCCAAGCCGGTACCCCGTTGAAATGCGGTTAGGGGATGTCCAGGGAAATGTTGTCGATCAGCCGGGTGCTGCCGACCACCGCGGCGACCAGCATCCTGGCCTGGCCTCGGTAGTCGTCGTCGACCGGCAGGTAGGTGTGCGGATGCACGACAACGAGATAGTCCAGTTTAACCAGAGGCGCGGCACCGATCACCGCGTGGGCGGCCACGATCGCGGCCGGCACCCCGGCATGGGCGGCTGCGGCAGCAGCGGTCAGGCCGACCGAGAGCGATCTGGCCGCGGTACGAGCGGGCTCGTCGAGGTTGCGGTTACGGCTGGACAGGGCCAGGCCGTTGTCTTCCCGCACGGTGGGCACGACCTCGATCCGCACCCGCAGGTTGAGGTCGGCGACCATCCGCTCCACCAAGAACACCTGCTGGGCGTCCTTCTGGCCGAAGACCGCGATGTCCGGCTCGACGATGTTGAACAGCTTCGCCACGACGGTGAGCATGCCGTCGAAGTGGCCGGGCCGGGCCGCGCCTTCGTAGAGGCCACCGACCGCGCCGGCGGTCAGCCGGGTCGAGGCGGCGCCGTCGGGGTACATCTCGCGGGTGTGCGGGGCGAAGACGAAGTCAGCGCCCTCCTCGGCCAGGGCCGCCACGTCGGTCTCGAGGGTGCGCGGGTAGGTGTCGAGGTCTTCGTCGACGCCGAACTGCAGCGGGTTGACGAAGATCGACACGACCACGATGTCGCCCGCAGCGACGGCACGCCGAACCAGAGCGCGGTGACCATCGTGCAGGGCGCCCATGGTGGGGACGAGCACGACGTGGGCGTCGCCGCCCTTGGCCGCGACGTTCTGCTTGGCAAGGCAGAGGCGGCTGCGCAGTTCGTCGATCGTGTCGATGACTTCTGGCTTGGTGAGCACAGTCACTGGTCCTCCGGGTCGAACGGGTGTGGCGGGTATGGCGGGTCAAGCAGGTGGGTGGCCTCGTCGAGTAGAGCAGGGTCGTCGAGCGGATGCCGGGCACCGGTGCGGGTGAGGGCGTTCTCGATGGCCGAGCGCACCAACGGCGCGATGACGGCCCCCGGATAGTCGATGCCGATCTCGTTGAGCAGGCGGGTGGACTGTTCGACGATCGAGCTGGAGAACGCCGTGGCGGTCTCGATCGCCTCGGCATAGACCTCCCGGTCCCCTTCGGCCACGATCACCGGTTCGCCGCCCATCTCCACGACGAGAGCCTGCGCGATCGGCAGCACCGGCGCCGGGGCGGTCACGGCGAAGTAGCTGTCGGCGAGGCGGCTGATATCCAAGCTGGTGCCCGTGAACGACATCGCCGGGTGGATGGCCAACGGGATCGCGCCGTTTCGTTGGGCGGGCAGCAGCACGTTTGTGCCGTACCGGGCCGAGGTGTGCAGAACGAGCTGGCCCGGCTGCCAGGTCCCCGTGGCGGCGAGGCCGTTCACCAGGCTTTCCAGTTGATCGTCCGGAACCGCGATGATCACCAGCTCGCTGCGCTCGACCACTTCGGGCACGGTGAGCACCGGCACCCCCGGCAGGATCGCCTCAGCGCGGTCCCGGCTGGCCTGCGAGATCGCGGAGATTCCGGTCAGGGCGTGCCCGGCTCCGGCGAGGGCGGCGGCAAGGATGGGGCCGACGTGACCGGCGCCGATGATGCCGATGCCCAGCCGCCCCGGACGCTGGCTCACGGGGTCACCTCGGTGGCGGTGGGGCCGGTGAGGGCCGCGGCGGTCCGGGTGGGGGTGAGGTCGATGTCCTGGCGGCTCCAGTGGTGGCTGGTGTCGGAATCCGCGGAGGCGACGGCTCCGGCGGTGACGGTCTCCAGCAGGCGCTCGGCCTCGCCGACGTCGATCACTCCCAGGGTGGCGCTGACCGGCCCGGCCACGGTGTGCAGCCGGGCGCCGGCCAGACGCAGCCGGCGGCGAACGGGACCCTGGCTGATTCCGACGCTCTGCAGCCGGGCCAGGGGCACGAGCACGAGTTCCCTGGACAGCACGCCGCGGCGAAGCAGCACGGCGCCGGCCGACACCGCGTAACCGGTGCGGCGCCACGAGAACGGGCGGAGCCAGGCGGCCCGGCGCGGCGCGTTGACGAAGCCGTCGTCGCCGCCGCGGGAGGTGAGGCCGCGCTGGATCAGGGCGCGCGACTCGTCGATCGCGAACCCCGGCAGGATCAGTTCGAGGACCTTCGCCACATCTGCCAGCGATCCGACCGGCAGCACGGTGGTCGCCGCCTGGCCGGCGGCGCCGTCGTTGGTGGAGTGGCCGGCCTTGTTGATGCTGATCTGCCACCAGCCGAACGGCCTCCAGGCCAGCGGCTGGGTCACGCCGATGGCGTGGATGCGGCCGGGCGGGAGCGTCTCGTTGCTGGTCGTGAGCAGGCCGAAGCCCACCCGCACGCCGTCACTGGTGCCGGCGATGCTGTAGCGCAGCGACTTGGTGAACCTGGACACGTAGTAGCCGACACTGGCGATCAGGCCGGGGAAGATCGCGATCAGCAGCCATTCGCTGCCGCCGACGATGACGCTCACGATGAGGGCGACGATCGCGATGGCGACGAAGACAGTGAAGCCGCTGAAGACGATCGAGCCGATCAGTCGGAGTAGGGGTATGCGCACGACCGACTCCGGCGGGGCGGCATCCGGGTCGAGTTCGGGGGCGAGGAACTCGCCCACCCGGGCGCTGGCGTAGTCGTTCAGCGCGTGACGGCGGGCGGCCTGCGCGGCGGTCGGCGGGCCGGCGGGCATCAGGGCCGGGTCGACGGCCGGGTGTTCCGGGGCCGGCTCGCCCGCGGCGGGACGGGGCTGCCGGGCACCGGAGGCCAGCTGCAGGATGTCGCGGCGCAGCCCGTCGGCAAGCGCAGACCCGAGGTAGGCCAGCTGCACATTGGCGTCCTGACCGGCGACGCTCACTTCGAGCTTGGCCGTCCCGAACAGACGCGGGACGAGCGGGCGCACGATGTTGACGCCCTGGATGCGGTCGAGGCGGGCCTGCCGGTGGCTGCGGAACAGGATGCCGCTGCGCACCTCGACGGATTCGTCGCTGACCCTGAAGGTGTGCATCCGCCAGGACAGGGTGAACGCGACGAGGATGACGATCAGGATCACGGCCGCGGCGAGAAGGGCCCAGCCGACGGCGCCGCGTTCGTAGATCTCGTCGAGGGGGTCGCCTGACTCCCGCGGGATGCCGAAGACCAGGTCGACGAGGCGCTCACGCAGGTTCGCGATAACGAACCCGAGCAGCGCGAAAACGAAGATGCCGCCGCGCAGCAGCGGGCTCGCGGGGTGCAGGCGGTGCCAGTCCCCGTCGGCGAGTGAGGTCACAACCCGGCCCGCCGGCTCTCGGCCAGTTCCACGAGGCGGTCGCGGAGGGCATCCGCGTCGGCCTCGGCGAGACCGGGGATCGCGACGCCGGAGGTGGCCGCGGCCGTGACGAATTTGAGGTCGGCGAGGCCGAGCAGGCGCGCGACGGGGCCGCGGGTGATGTCCACCAACTGCATGCGGCCGTATGGCACGGAGACGAAGCGCTGGTACATGATGCCGCGCCGGAAGAGCAGGTCGTCTGCGCGCAACTGGTAGCCGATCGAACGCACCCTGCGGGGTTCGAGGGCGAGGGAGATCAGGGTGATCAGCGCGATCAGCGCACCCACCCAGGCGGCCCAGACCTGGTCAAGCAACAGCCAGAGTGTGCCGGCCACGGCGCAGACGATGAGCAGGAAGAACACGGTTCCCACGATTTCGACCATGACGTACTTCGGCGAGACGCGCTTCCATTCGCCGGCCTCCGGCAGGTCGAGGCGGGCGCCGACGGGCGCCACGGCCGCGGTGCTGTCGCTGACCGGTGCGTCGTCGACAGGTTCTCCACTGGCGGGGACGACGCTGGCCGGCACGTCGCTGGCCGGCACATAGCCGGTCGGGTAGTCGCGGCTGGGATTCTCGCTGCCGGGTAGGTCAGGCACGGGCTGCTCCGCCATCGTTGGGTCCCCCATTGTCGTGATCGTGGTCGTCCGGCGGCAGTGTGCAGAAGTGCTCCGCCACGAGACCGCCCGCGAGGAGGATCACGGCGCCGAGCGCCATCCCGATCGCGAGCCACAACGATGTTACCGCCGGGACCACCGACCGGGTGAGGATGAAGACCACGATGCCCAAGCCAACGCCGAGCAGCAACGCACTGGAGAGACTGGACGCCTTGGCGAGCAGGGCCACGCGCATCGCCCGGAACGGGTCGACACGTTTGGTCGCCCGGCCCCTGGTGGCCTGGCGGATGGGCCAGGCCAGCGACACCAGGATCACGGCGATCAGGACCAGCGCGAGGGGAAGCGTGACCGGTGGAACGATGATCGGCGCGCTCCACGCGGTGGCCGCGAGCTCGACCAGGAACCCGACGACGAGCCCGGCCAGGCCCAGCGCGACCAGCGGGGTGGGATGGGTGCGCTTCATCGGCGGGGGCCCTCCGAACCGGTCTGGTGTGCGGGGTCAGCGCGCGTCGTCACCGGATGCGCCCGCGCGGTGCGGTCAGCGACGGCGAGAAGCTCACGCACCCTCCCGCGGCCCGGCAGTTCGGCGTCCGGGTCGATGTCGAGCCAGGGTGCCAGCACGAAGTCGCGTTCGGCGGCGCGCGGGTGCGGGAGGGTGAGCCTCTCGTCGTCCTGCCGAAGATCGCCCAGGCAGATCAGGTCGATGTCCAGGGTGCGATCGCCCCAGCGTTCCTCTCGGGTCCGGCCATGGTCGTTCTCGATGCCGTTGACGGCGTCGAGAAGGGCATCCGGCTCGCGCGACCAGAGCAGGCTCACCACAAGGTTGAGGTAGCCGGGAGCGTCCAGGTCCACCCCGTCGGGCTTGACGGCGTCGGAGGCGTAGACCGGTGAGACGGCGGTGAGCTCTGCCCCCGGCAGGTCGGCGATGGCACGCACGGCGGCGGCCAGGGTGTCCTCCCGGTCGCCGAGGTTGCTGCCTAGGGCCAGCACGGCCTTGCGCGCCGGGGCGGAAGCGGCGGCTCTCATGCCGGCCTTCCCGCGGTGCGCGCGCGTTCAATTTGCGCGCGTTCGATTTGTACCGACACGTCCGCGAACGGGATCTCGATGGGAGCCTGCGGTTTGTGCACAGTCACCCGCACGCGTTCGGCGGCGTCGTGACCGAGCACCACATCGGCGATGCGCTCGGCGAGGGTCTCGATCAGGTCCACCGGGTCGCGGCGCACAGCCTCGGCCACCTCCAGCGCGAGTTCGCCGTAGTGGATGGTGCTGGCCAGGTCGTCACCGGACGCCGCGGCCCGGAAATCCAGCCAGACCGTCACGTCGATGACGAACTCCTGGCCGTTCTCGCGTTCGAAGTCGAAGACTCCGTGGTGCGCGGTGATCCGCAGCCCGGTAAGGGTGATCGAGTCGGTGCTCATGACCCTATTCTGGCCGAATCGACTCGGACGAGCACGTTGAGGGCCGCCCGGCTGCCGGCAACGTCATGCACCCGCACGGCCCAGGCGCCCGCCTGCGCGGCCAGCACGCTGAGCACAGCGGTCGGCAGGTCCCGGTCGATAATGGCGGCGTCCGCCGGCAGCACGCCGGCCAGGAAGCGTTTGCGGGAAGCACCGACCATCACGGGCAGGCCGAGCGGGGCGAACGCGTCCAGGCGGGCGAATACCCGCCAGTTCTGGTCAGCGTCCTTGCTGAAGCCCAGTCCAGGGTCCAGCACGATCTGGCCCCGCTGAACCCCGGCGGCCTCGAGTGCGGTGACCCGCCCGGTGAGCTCGGCGACCACGGTGTCGACCACGTCGTCGTAATCAGCGAGCGTGTCCATGGTGCGGGCGTGGCCGCGCCAGTGCATCGCGATGTAGGTCAGCCCGGTACGGGCAACCACGGCCGCCATGTCGGGGTCGGCGAGGCCGCCGGAGACGTCGTTGATGATGTCCACTCCGGCGTCGGCGGCGAGTTCGGCGGTCCTGGCGTTGAGGGTGTCGACGCTCGTCCTGATGCCCAGGCGGCTCAATTCGGCGATCACGGGCAGCACCCGGTCCTGCTCGAGTCCCGGGGACACCCGGTCTGCACCGGGCCGGGTGGATTCGCCGCCGACGTCGATGAGGTCGGCGCCGTCGGCGATGAGGTCGACGGCGTGCTGCACGGCCGCTTCGGTGCTCGCCCAGCGACCGCCGTCGCTGAACGAGTCGGGCGTGACGTTGAGCACGCCCATCACGAGAGTCACCGTGCGGCCTGCGGGCCGCCGATGAGGGCGATGATCTCCGAGCGGGCAATGGGCAACGCCAGGTCCCCGCGGCTGGCCATGGTCACAGTGGAACTGTGAGTCTGGCGAGGACCCCGCGTGGTGACGCAGCCGTGGCTGGCGTCCAGGACCACCAGGATCCCGCGCGGTGCCAGTCCGGTTTCGAGCGCGTCGGCGATCTCTTCGGTCAGTCGTTCCTGCAATTGGGGCCTGGCCGCGAGGGTTTCCACGACGTTGGCCAGTTTGCCCAGGCCCACGATGCGATCACCCGGCAGGTACGCCAGGTGGGCGGTTCCCAGGAACGGGAGCAGGTGGTGCTCGCAGACCGAGCGGAACTCGATGTCGCGCAGGAGCACGAGTTCACCGGTGCGGTCGCCGACCGGCACGGTGTCACGCAGGTGGTCGAGCGGGTCCTGGCCGAGACCGGCGAAGAACTCGGCGTAGGCCGCCGCCACCCGTTGCGGGGTCGTCGCCAGACCGGGCCGCCCGAGATCCTCTCCGATGGCGGCGAGGATCTCGGCGACGGCCGCTTCGATGCGTGGCTGGTCCACTCCCACGAGCGCCGGTCTACGCGGTTGCTGGGCGTGGTTTGCGGGCGGGCGCGCGCTTGGGCTTCTCGGTGTCGCCACTCGAGATGCCGCTGTCGACGGCGGCCCCGTCGATGGGCGCCTTCGGTGCGGGCATCGCGATGGGAGGCAGGTCGGAGACCGGCCGCTTGTCGCTGGACAGCCACTGTGGGCGCGGCGGCAGCTTCTGCACGCCGGCGAAGATATCCACCAGGGCGGTCTGGTCGAGCGTCTCGTGCTCGAGCAGTTTTGCGGCCAGGTCGTCGAGGATCGCGCGGTTGGCGTTGATCACCGTGTAGGCCTCGTCGTGGGCGTTCTCGAGCAGCTGGCGCACCTCGGTGTCCACCCGCTCGGCGAGCCGCTCCGAGTAGTCCCTCTGGTGGCCCATGTCGCGGCCGAACATCATCTCGCCGGAGGCCGATCCGAGCTTGAGCGGTCCGACATCGGAGCTCATGCCGAACTCCGTGACCATCTTGCGGGCCGTCGCGGTGGCCTTCTCGATGTCGTTCGATGCGCCGGTGGTGGGGTCGTGGAAGATGATCTCCTCGGCGACCCTGCCGCCCATGGCGTAGGCGAGCTGGTCGAGCAGTTCGTTGCGCGTCACCGAGTAGCGGTCCTCGAGCGGCATCACCATCGTGTAGCCGAGGGCACGACCGCGGGGCAGGATGGTGATCTTGGTGACCGGGTCGGTGTTGCGCATGGCCGTCGCCACGAGCGCGTGTCCGCCCTCGTGGTACGCGGTGATCAGCTTCTCCTGGTCGCGCATCACACGGGTGCGGCGCTGCGGTCCGGCCATCACACGGTCGACGGCTTCGTCGAGGGCCCGGTTGTCGATCAGCTGGGCGTTGGAACGCGCGGTGAGCAGGGCGGCCTCGTTGAGCACGTTGGCCAGGTCGGCGCCGGTGAACCCCGGCGTCTTGCGGGCGAGCACCTCGAGGTCGACGCCGGCGGCCATCGGCTTGCCCTTTGAGTGCACCTCGAGGATGCGCTTGCGGCCGAGCATGTCCGGCGCGTCAACACCGATCTGCCGGTCGAAACGGCCGGGACGCAGCAGCGCCGGGTCCAGGATGTCCGGTCGGTTGGTGGCCGCGATCAGGATGACGTTGGTCTTGACGTCGAAGCCGTCCATCTCCACCAGCAGCTGGTTGAGGGTCTGCTCGCGCTCGTCGTGGCCGCCGCCCATGCCGGCACCGCGGTGCCGGCCGACGGCGTCGATCTCGTCGACGAAGATGATGGCCGGGGAGTTCTCCTTGGCCTGCTGGAACAGGTCGCGCACCCGGCTGGCGCCGACACCGACGAACATCTCGACGAAGTCTGAACCTGAGATCGAGTAGAACGGCACCCCGGCCTCACCGGCGACGGCGCGGGCCAGCAGGGTCTTACCGGTTCCGGGAGGGCCGTAGAGCAGCACACCCTTGGGGATCCGGGCGCCGACGGCCTGGAACTTGGCCGGTTCCTTGAGGAAGTCCTTGATCTCCTGCAGTTCCTCAATGGCTTCGTCGGCTCCGGCGACGTCGCTGAAGAAGACCTGCGGGGTCTCCTTGGAGACCAGTTTGGCCTTCGACTTGCCGAACTGCATGACCTTGTTGCCGCCACCCTGCATGCCGGAGAGCATCAGCCAGAAGAACGCACCGATCAGCAGGACCGGCAGGAGGATGCCGAGCAGCGACAGGAACCAGCTGGCCTGGGGCACCTCGTCGGTGAAGCCGTCCTTCGGGTCGGCGTTCGTGACGGCGGTGATGACCTCTTCACCGCGCGGAGCGACGTAATAGAACTGCACCTGTTCGCCGTAGGTCGAGTCGGCCTTGCTGAGGGTGAGGTCGACGCGCTGTTCACCGTCGACGATTTTCGCCTCAGCCACCTTGCCGTCCTTGAGGAAGTCCAGCCCCTGCTGGGTGGAAATCTCGCGGAAGCCAGACATGGTGAGGAGGCTCGACCCTACCCAGACGGCGATAACCGCGAGAATGATGTAGAGGAGCGGCCCGCGCAGAAGTTTCTTGACGTTCATGGTGGTCACAGGCTACCGCTCTCGTACTGGGCGAACACCGAGTGTTCGCCCAAAGGTGAACTTGATCAGTCGTACGGGTGTGAACCTACTCGCCTGTGGAGTAAACGTGCGGCGCCAGGACGCCGACCGAGCGCAGGTTGCGGTATTTCTCGGCGTAATCCAGGCCGTAGCCGACGACGAACTGGTTGGGGATGTCGAAGCCCAGGTACTTGACGTCGATTTCGACGCGGGCCGCATCGGGCTTCCGCAGCAGGGCGCAGATTTCCAGCGACGCCGGCCCGCGGGACTTGAGGTTGGCCATCAGCCAGGACAGCGTGAGGCCGGAGTCGATGATGTCCTCGACGATGAGCACGTGGCGGCCGTGCAGGTCGGTGTCGAGGTCCTTGAGGATGCGCACGACGCCGCTGGACTGGGTGCCGGACCCGTAGGAGCTGACGGCCATCCAGTCCATGGTGACCGGGTGCACGAGTTCGCGGGCCAGGTCGGCCATCACCATAACGGCGCCCTTGAGCACGCCGACCAGGAGGAGGTCCTTGCCCGCGTAGTCCGCTTCGATCTGCCGCGACATCTCAGCCAGGCGAGCTCGAATCTCGGTCTCTTCGATCAGGATTTCGGTGAGGTCGCCGTCAATGTCACGAGGTTCCATGGGAGCGGAAGAGTCCTTTGTTTGGGGTGTGTCGAGGAGCTGAAAACAGAAGCATCCCCCCCTGCCGTTCCACTCTAACGCCTGGCAGGTCGAGCGCATTCTGCCCGTGCCAATCGGTGACCAGCCGTGCGACGGCCAGCGTGTGGCTGCGTTCGAGGGACACACCGAACCCGCTGGCCGCCGCCAGGCGGATCATCCGTTGCCGCAATGCCGCCGGGTTAGCGGCCAACCCGGCAACCGAAATGGCGACGCCGGCTTCGGCCGGTTCGCTGATCTCAGCCAGGATCGCGACCGCCATGGCGTCGAGGGCGTCGGCGTCCTCACGAAGGGTTTCAGCCGTGCGGGCCAGCGCCTCGGCGATACCGGGCCCGAGTTCGTCTTCGAGCACCGGCAGCACTCGTTCGCGCACCCGCACCCGGGCGTACCTGGGGTCGACGTTCTGCGGGTCCGACCAGGGCAGCAGCTCGGCGTCCCGGCAGGCCTGCCTGGTCTGGGCGCGGCGGATGCCCAGCAGCGGCCGCCGATACGGGCCACTGACCGCGGCCATGCCCTGCAGGCTCGTCGCCCCCGAGCCGCGGGCCAGGCCGAGCAGAACGGTCTCGGCCTGGTCGTCAAGGGTGTGACCGAGCAGCACCGCGACCGCTCCGGTGCTCTCCAGCACCGTCTCGAAGGCGCCATAGCGTGCGGTGCGCGCTGCCGCCTCCGGTCCGTCGCCATCAGCATCCGTGACCGACACCGGCACGATCAACACCGGATCCAGTCCGAGCGCCGTGGCCTGGCGGGCAGCCGCCGCGGCCGTCTCGGCCGAGCCGGCCTGCAGGCCGTGGTCGACGATCACGGCGCCGGCGCGGAGCCCCGCCCTGGGGGCTTCGAACGCGGTCGCGGCGGCCAGAGCCAGGGAATCCGCTCCCCCGCTCAGCCCCACCAGCACCAGGCCGGCCTCCGGCAGCGCGGCCCGCACGGCACGGCGCAGGTCGGCGATGGCCGGCGACAGTCGCGGGCGGCAGGTGGACTCCATCCAGTAACGTTATCCGCAGACTTCGAATAAGGGAGATACCAGGCCATGGCCGAATACGACGCAGTCATTGAAATCCCACGCGGTAGCCGCAACAAGTACGAGGTGGACCACGAAACCGGTCGGGTCTACCTCGACCGGGTGCTGTACACGAGCTTCGTGTACCCCACCGACTACGGGTTCTTCGAGAACACCCTGGGCCTGGACGGCGACCCCGTCGACGTCCTGGTGCTGCTCGACTTCCCGTTGTTCCCCGGCGTCGGCGTGTCCGTGCGCCCCGTCGGCGTGTTCAACATGACCGACGACGGCGGCTCAGACGCCAAGGTCATCGCGGTTCCGGCCGGCGACCCGCGCTGGGACTACATCCAGGACGTCACCGATATCCCGGAGTACACCCGCAAGGAGATCGAGCACTTCTTCGAGCACTACAAGGACCTCGAACCCAACAAGTGGGTCAAGACCGAGGGCTGGGGCGACGCCGCAGAGGCCGACCAGATCGTGCGCGACGGCCTCAAGAAGCTCGTCGACGAAGGTCACTGACCTCTCGGACTGAGCTCAGACGCCAGAAGCCGCTTCCCTGCCGGGGAGCGGCTTCTGTTGTTCTGTGGAGCTGACGGTCAGGACGGCCGGCCGACGTACGGTGCGACCTGTCCTGGCGACCAGATGCTGTGCACCCGGACCGGCTTGCCCACGTCCGGCGCCTCGAGGATCTGTCCGCCGCCGACGTAGATGGCCACGTGGTAGTAGTTGCCCGGCGATCCCCAGAACACGAGGTCGCCGACCTGCACCTGCGAGAACGAGACGAGCTTGCCCTGGCCGGCCATGGTGTTGTACTGGTTGGTGGCCGAGTGGGTGCCGATGTAGATGCCCGCTGCGGCGTACGCGGCCTTGGTGAGGCCCGAGCAGTCCCAGACGTCGGGGCCTGAGCCGCCCAACCTGTAGCCCTTGCCGAGCTGTGCCCTGGCGAAGGCGAGCGCGGTCTCGACGGCCGACGCGTTGGGCGCCGACGGGGCGGTGACAATGGGCGCCGGCGCGGTGCCTCCGGACGCGGGCGCGCTCCCTGAGCCGCCGGTGGCGGGCGCGGCAGGGGCGGCGGGGGCCGCTGGAGCAGCCGGTGCGGGAGCCGCCGGTGCG
>NZ_SOHM01000009.1 GCF_004403945.1 Cryobacterium lactosi
ACGATCAACGATGGGCTGGACATGATCGGGGACTTCCTGGTTCTCGCCCTACATCAAACGGCGGACTTGCTCTGAGCTACTGGCCTCACCCAACCCTGACACGTAGGGGATGCTGCGGTCTATGTCACTAGGGGTTTCCTGGCGGACGTGACAGTGGGGGGTTCGACCTCGTCTGGCACTCGCCGCTCAAGACACGCTGCTGCAGCTAATATCCCAAGGGCGACAGCGGCGGCCGAGAGACTGCCAGGCTGAACGAGCACAGCCGCGACGAGCAACGCCATTGCCACTCGGAATCCGGCCGTGCGCAACCTCGGTCGAGAAACCAGCCCGGCTGCCAGGATGACGAGCACAGCGGTCACAAAGACGGCAGTCACGGGGAGAAGGGGTTGGACCCAGTAGTTTGCACCCGGCGCCTGATCGACGGGACGGGCGCTTGTTGCGTACCAGGTGGACCAGCTGAACATGGCGATGGGCAAAATCGAGATACCTGCCAAGAGCCGCGACTGCATCCCCGACCACTTCAAGTCCGCCATGGCGACACCGAGAGCGATCAGCAGAATAAGGCCATACACGCCGTACGTGGCCACCCCAACTCCGATGTAACTGATGCCGTCTGCGCAATAGAACGAGCCAGGATCGTCGCTGCCCATCTGGTGAAAACCGCACTGGAAATGCAGGTCCTCACGCACCAGGTTCAGCAGAGAGCCACTCCCCGCAAAAACGGATGCAACAAAGCCGACACTCAGACTCAGTATCGCGCTGCCCCTCGGACTCACGGCGTCCTGCTCATGTCGCCCCGCCAACAACACCGTTACAGTTCATCCGCCCACCCTATTGCGGTCCTGGCTTCACCCACTCAGCGCGCTGCGGGTGCGCGCCGTGATCTCGTAGATGATGTGGCTCATATCCCATGGGAAACGAGGCACTTGGGTTTCGAGACACCTCACTTCGAGAGTTACGGTGTCGAGGGGCTTGCGACCGACGCACGTTCAGGTGAATCCTGAGCCACTGACACTCGACGTGTTGCGAAGCACATCACCGACGAAGGCGGCCAGAAATGATTCTCTTGAGCCCCACCGATCCATCTGTCCCGATCGCCTGGGACGCGGGTTCGACGCCCGGCACGGACATCTCAATACGTGTCGGAGCGGACGTTGGGCCGTCTGCTTTCATCATTCGCACTATGGAGCGCACCGGTCAGAGGATGAACGACGCTGGGCAGGTCACAGGGGTCGTCGATGACGCACGAACTATGGCGGAGCTGGCGGTTAGGGAAGCCCTTCTTGTCATGCTCGACCAGACCTACCCGCGAGACTCGCTGGCCACCCGAATGGAAGAGATTGCCGAGGAGGCCAGTGTCGTGGATTGGTCGGAGTGGGAGTTCACTCAGATCGTTGTCGATGGAGTCGGCTTCGCTCTTCGAGTTCGGCACCAGCAGCCGCCAGGTTTCGTAGCCATCGCCGACTTGGGTGACGCCGTGGTCACCATGCGCGGGAAGGAACTGCCGGCTGACCGCCGGTTCACTCTTCATCGCCGCCTGTAGAGTCTCACAACCAATGAGATACGAGACACAACCGCCGACGGGGCGCAACCGATTTGCTCCGGCGGCGTCTCCCCGACTCAACCGACGACTGGGGAGGCGTTACTGATCGTTCTTCTTCTTCAGAAGGATGAGCGGAGCTGTCGCCACAAAGCCGAGACCAACACCCGCCAAGGCCGTCAGGCCCCAACCAGGCGGCTGCAAAACCGTCGCCCCCGACGCCGTTTCCCACAAACACTTACGACCTAGGGGAACGACTGACCAATCTGCGGAGATCAGCGCGTTCTCCGCGATTGAAGCGCTCGGCGGCCTCGACGAGTTCCCGACAATGCAGTTGTACTCAAGAGTGTTGTAGCTGGCCCGATAAAGCTGGATACAGACCACCGCAAGCAACCCGAATCCAACGAGCGCAACGAGAGCGGCACGTCGAACGGGGATTCTTCTCCTTAGGGGCAATGGCTCTTCCTAGCGCTCAGACACAACAGGATCTTCATCGCCATTATCCATGGGGGTCCAACACTCATGGGAGCGTTCGCGGAGTTCGAGAGATCTCTGATCCATGAACGTCAGCGCGAAGGACCTCAAAATATGCGAGCGCGAGACGCCGGTTACGTCCCCGTGAGTGGTGTGACCTCCGGCGGTCACTCGACTTCATCATCCAGCGCAGTGTCTCGCATCCGAAGTGACTCGATACCCATGGGATACGAGACGTACTAGCTGTAGTCCGACCCCAGCAAGGACCCGCCGTTCAGTACGCGTTTGACGACGTCCATCGGCAGAGAAATCTGGACCGCAATTTCGTCGGTAGTCATTCCGTTGTCTGCGCAGTCTCGGAGGGCTGTCTCCACCTGCTTCGCGGCTGCGTCCAGAGCGATCAATTGCGGCTGCATCTCGATGAGCGCCGCCCGAGCGTTGTCCAGCCGTGGATCTCTCATGGGCTGACGAATGGGACCGCTCAGATCGATGAGCCAGTCCGGGCCCTTTGATGATTCGTCTATTCCGCTCATGGCGTCGATCGCACCCAGGGATGTGGGCTTGAATTGGGCGCTCGTAGGAGCCAGCTGCAACGCGCGACCGCAGGCTGTCTCAAAACCCACCCGCCTCATATTGCATGGGTTCTGAGACATGCCGGTTACGGGACACCCCGTCTGACTTCGGCCATCGACTCACAAGGCCTATTTTGAGGCGAGGCGTTGAGCAACAAGTAGCTCGAGTGCATGCTGGTCGTCTCGAAGGTACGAGAAATCGGGGTCGTGGTACGTCTGGACTTTCAGCTGTTTGAGATAGGCAATGATGCCGGGCAGGTATCGTTCATCGCCATCGCGAAGGCGCCTCGCGGTGTCGGGATGTGCTTCGAAAACCAGGTCGATAAGAGCCGCTGCCCGGTCGGGCGCTGGCACATCGCTGAGAGTCGGAATGATTGTCCCGGCCAAGGCGCCGTATACCCATAATTGGGCCCAGGGGGACTCGTTCTTGAGCACGACTGCTGACGAGGCCGGCTGTGGCCAGAACTGGATCAGGTAAAGCTCGGACGGTAGCGCCTGTGGGTCGTCACGGAACTGTTGTGACCCAGTTTCGCCGTCGATAACGACGAAGCGCACACGGTACGCAATGCCGGGTGTCATTGGGATGGAGAATCCGGTTGCGCCCGGATCCCATGGGTCGATCGAGGCCGAGGCCCCTGCTGTGATGGAGAACTCCACGACGTTGCTCCAAGTGGGATCGAAAGCTGGCATGCTCGCAAAGGCTTGCGCCTCGACGGAAACTGTCCCGACCTGCCGAAGAGTGGTCAACAACACCTGACCGATATCGTTCTCTCTCACTAGGCCCAACGGCGACCCCCAGGGGATGAAGACCTTGCCGTCCTCTCCCACGCACAAATAGATCTGTGAGAATTCGGCGGCGACCTCACCTCGAACGCTGCTATCCATCGTTCCCCCGTCGAATAACCACATGATGGGCCTGCTAGGCCAAGCAACACGCTACCGACTCAGCCGGGCAGGTTCCACCATAAGACGCGAAATCCATCCGGTGACGGGGCATTAAGCACGCGCTCGAGCATCCAGTTGTCTTGATACCCATGGGATATGAGACACGCCGGTTACGAGACATCTCCGGCCGGAGCCACGTGCTGGCATAAAGGAGATCACTGAGCATGCACCGAGCGCTCGTTCTCTCAGTAGTTTCTACTGCTCAGAACCCGTCACAGCTGTTGAGTCTGTCGGCTCCGCAACTCAGCCAGCAGTCGAACCAATTCCACGATCCGGTCGCGGCTCGAAAAGTTGAAGATTCCCCATCCCGATTGGTTTGGCACGATCGGAAGCTTGAGGTCGCCATCTGGTGTGCTTACCTGTATGTCGATTCTCGGAATCGACCGGACGCCCAATGCGAACTCTCCTTTCTTTACTGACGCCACGTTCTGCCACGGAATGTGCACGAGCAGCTTCACTGGTCGATGTCCCGAATAGACATCTAAGCCGCGATCGTTAGCGACAACCGCGAGAATAGATGCCTTTTCCGATCTAGGCGCACCGAACTGCAGCAGCGCTTCCCAAAGGCCTGTTCCATGCCTCTTGTCGACGCTTAGCACGAGACTGTTGGGTTCTACTTCCGAGAGCTCGCGCAGTCTTCTATTGAGGCGCGCGCCGTAGAGGATCATCCACAAAGAGATTAGGAGAGCTAGTCCCGCGATAACTGCAACGGAATATACAAACGCAATGGCGTTCTGCGACTCACTTAGCTTGTCGGCACGATCGACAACGGTAAAGATTCGACCAGCTATGAAGATTGAAAATAGTACGACGAAGACGAAGAACGAGTTTCTTAGTCCTTTACCTGGGGACGATGGCTTACTGATGGTGACTCCTTTTCTTACAAGACCTGAAGATGGAGGACCAGTGCGGCTCAGCAAACTCGAACTTAGGGAGCCCACCAGGACACCATAGCCTTCGCACTGCTCGCCGCCCAAGCGGTCGCCCCCGACGCCCCTATCCGCGTCTCACGAGCCGCCTTTGGTGGCTCGAGAAACGATACCCAGTCTCGTATCGCATGGGATTCAAGACACGTTAGGTTTCGAGACACTCTCGATCGGAGTCACGAGCTGGTGGTGAACCGGTCCAAACATTGGCCTTCGGGCGTAAGGCTCGAATGGGCGTCGGGCTGGGTCTAGGCGTCCTGGACTATCAGCCGAACGCACGAACCTGGTCCCCGTGATCCTCGACCGGGAAGACGGGGTAGAGCTCACTGTGCCGAAACCGAGGGGTTTTGCGGCACGCAGTTTGCGAGTACCTCCCGAACTGATGCCGAAGTGACTGAACGTTGGCTCCCATGGTGGGCCCTCCATCAGGTGCGCGTCCGCCGGGGACTTCGTCTTCCTGCTAGTGGCGCCACCAGAAGACCAAGTCCAAGGCGGCTTGCACGCTATTGCCCAAGAGGTCATAGAACTGAACTATGCGCGCTCGCATGCTGGACACAATTCCCCTGATCACGGAGTTGCGACGGATATGGGCCATCATCGGAGCCTAACTGACGCGAAATCGAAACGAGTCGAAACCCTGGCATCGCTGGCCGGCGACGGACGTTGCCGTTCTTGGTGGCGATCACTTGTCGCACGACCTTCGTGAGACCGGAGTCCACGGGGCCCTGCGTGTCGCACAACGCATGGGTTATGAGGCAGTGAGGTAGCGAGACACAACGCTCGGTGTCGAGGATTGGCTGCTCTGGGTGTCGATTGGGGCGGCGTTAGCCTTCGTAGAGCGTAATGAGGGAACGATTCGTTGTGTGAGTGGTGGCTTCGACGAATCCCATGGGTTGAAGCGCAGCTCCTGCTTCTCGGGCTGCGTCGGAATCCAGCGATCCTGCGGTGACAACCCAGATGCGATGTACGCCAACCAGCTGTGGCCCTATTTCGGCGAGTGATCGTGTTCGGTCGGAGAACGTGCCCGTTGCTGTAAAGGGTGCCTCGAACGCGATGTCTGCGGTGGCGGTGAAGGCGTCCGGGTAGGCGTAGAGCGCTTGGCGCGGCCTGAGCGTGATGCTGCCGGTGTCTTGCAGATAAATTCCGTCTCCGGTGGCGGCGTTGGAGCGGATGTAGTCGGCGATCTGGGAGAGGTCGCTACCTCCGTTTTTTGCGAATGGGCCGCGCTGGGCGATGTAGGTGGGGACGCTGGCCAGAGCGAGAGCGGCGACCAGGATCCAGGCCACGATTGATCGCGCCGGCATGGTGCAAGCAATCGCCAGAAGAATAGCGATTGCCGGGACGGTGAAGGAGAGATACCGGGCGGTGTACAGCGGGCCGATGAGGGCATCGGCGGTGAGCAGAAGCACCGGCGGCACGATGAACCACACCCCGGCAAGCCGAAAGAGGCCACGCTGTGGACCTGGCGCTTTCTTTTGAGCCCGATAGGCCAGTAGCAGCAGTGCGCACCACGCTGTTGCCGCAACGAGCCAGGAACTGTCGAACGCTGGCTCTACCAGGATGGTCCACGCGTTGACGACGGGTTGGTCAGCTAGCCACGCGATCTGGTCCTTTTGGGTGACGCTCATGAGCAGGATGGGAAGCGCGGTCGCGGCGGCAGCGGAAGCGGCGATGAGCCAGGGTACGAGAATGCTCCGCACGCGTTGATGCAGCAGCAAGTAGACGAGGTGGGCGGCGAAGATGAGCACGGAATACAAAAAGAGGTAGGTTCCGGCGGCGCCGAGCGCCGAGTACGCTGCCCACCATCGCCAGCTCTTGGTGCGCGCAGCGACCAGGAGGATGACGGTGATCCACACTGCAACCGCGGCGCTCAGTGCGAATGAGCGAGCTTCACTGCCCATGGATGTTGTCCGCGGCAGGACCGCAAAGATCAGGCCTGCCACGACAGCCATTCTTACGCTCGTGGCCGACGCGACCAGGACTACCAGCCCAGCAGCGGCCGCCGCTACGGCGATCGCAGATAGCGACCGCGTGGCCAACTCGGACTCACCGAACGCTCCAACCCAGAGTTTCACGAGGGAGTAGTAAGCGGCGTGCACCGCGTCTTTGTGCTCGACAAATGCGAAAAGCTCGTGCCAACTCAGTCGGGAGGCCCGAAGCGTCGCGACTTCATCACTCCAATACGAGGGAATCCAAGAAGCAGCGAGGGAGATGATGAGGGCCACAATGCCCACGATGACCGCAGCCGGGTTTCTTCGACTTGGATAACTGATGCGTGAGCGGCCGGTGCGATTCAATCTGGGGATAGAGACTGGGGTTGCGTGCATGGTGGGCCCCCAGATCGATTTCTGAGCCTATTCCCGCCGAACTACCCAGAAGGGGTGGGTCGCCGTTCCGCCCAGTTCTGGGGGTATCCAGTCCTCGAGTCATGCGTGCCCCGCTTGCGGGGGAGATTCGAGCGCGCTGCAATTTTGGAGACGAATCGAACGTTCCTGACATTCTTTGGAAAGACCACAAATTTTCGGGGGGACAGCGTGAGAAAAAGATGCAAACAGCGGTCGTGACGGACATCTCGTCGGGGCCTGTGACAGACGAGAAGCTTCTACAGCAGAGCGTTGACGGTGACCGGCGAGCCTTCGGCACCCTCCACGACCGGCATAGCCGAGTCGTCTACGCCGTCGCCATTACGGCCACGCGAAACCCGGCCGACGCTGAGGAAGTCTCCTCAGACACGTTCTTCACGCTGTGGAAGAAGCGGGCGACGGTGCGATTCACCGACGGATCAGCCTTGCCGTGGTTGATCGCGACCGCCCGATACCAAGCGATGAATCACCAACGAGCACGTTTCCGTGAGGCGACGATCTCGCTCAACGACGACGTGGATACCCATTCCTCGGCAAGCGCCGAAACGATCGCCGCCGAACGCCAGCTCACCGAACGGCTCGAAGAAATCATCGCCGATCTAGGCCCGCTCGAGCAGAGCATTGTGCACCTGTGCCTGGTCGACCGCCTTACGTACGAACAGGCCGCGATCAAACTCGGCATCACTCACGCCACGGTGCGAAACCGGCTCGCCCGATCACGCACACAACTGCGCCACGAACTGCACCTGGAGGAAGGAACCTCATGAACAAGTCAACTGACCTGCACAGCGACCTCCTGCCGAACGACGAGGCTTTCACCCGAATGAAGCAGGATCTGTTCGAACGAATCGACGCCGACGAGCTCGCTCCATCAATCAACCTGGTTACTCCGGTCACACGCAACGCTGCCAAGAAGACGACGCGGCGACGATGGGCAGGCGCCATGGCCGTGGCAGCAGCAGCGATCACCGTTGCCCTGCTGGGAGCCAACCTCTTCAGCCCGAACGTCGCACCCGCGACGGCTGCGGAAGTGCTCCGTTCAGCCGCAGCCGCGACCATAGTCACAGCCGACCCCGTGGTCGGCCCAGGCCAATACCTCATGACCCAACGCACCGAGGGTGCCCTGGGTAGAGGCAACAATTCCGGTTATATCGACAACCGTCGTAGCGCAATGTATATCCCTTACGACCGGTCCGGCACCTGGATTGAAGAGATCCAATGGCTCCCCGCTGGCGAGATCTTCGGTGATGCCGCGGAGGCACAAGCGGAGATCGACGATTTCTGGAGTACGCCGGGACGCGGTGACGCGAAGTTCTATGAGGGTCCAGCCGGTATCTTCGCCGGATCTGACCGGTCGTACCCGGAGATGGCATCCATGCCCACTGATCCCACCGAACTACTGGATTTCGTCTACAACAACCTCACCGGAGGAAACCCGCGAGACGAACAAGCCTTCGTTGACATCTGTGACCACCTATCGACGGGTGTCGTGCCGGCCGAACTGCGCGCAGCAATGTATGAGGCCCTTGCCCGGATACCCGGAGTGTATGTCGCGGAGGGTGAAGTGACCGTCGACGGCCGTACCGGCGTAGCCATCGGCCGCAAGACCAACTCTGACTCGGAGTCCCACCAGCTCATCATCGACCCAGCCACAGGGCTGATTATCGGGACCAGAAGCGTTCAACTCATTGATCGCCAATTCGTACCGGCCGGCACGAGTGGAAACGTGACTTTGGAAACCACGGTTGTTGATCAAGCTCCCACCGGTCCGTTCACCGTGCGGTCCCCGCAGGGCTAGAAAGACGCGGATGAGCACGGACCAAGAGCCGGCATCGGCGCCGTCCGCGACGTATTGGATAGACGTTACCTACGCGGTGCGAGAGATGCTCGATCGATAGAGACCTACATATCCGCCGGCTCGAGGACATTAGTCCTCGAGCCGGCGGATATGTAGGTCTGTCGCCCCTACTTGGCACCGTCGAGCACGATCTATCCGGTGGAGCTGTTCGAACTCTGTCTCGAAGCCCTACAGATGCGAGACAGGGCCAGATGCGCGAAAAGTCGCCTCTCGTCGCTTGAACAAGCGATCTCCTGCGTCTCGTATCGCATGGGATATGAGGCGCCCGCGTTACGAGACACTGCGGTCCGTGGCCAGATACACTCGGGGGCGCTCCGAGAGCAGGCAGCGAATATCAAAGGTGGATGCAATGATCGATCCCGTCCCGATGCGCCTCCGCGAAAGGGTTCCGGGCCCCTCCCTGATCCGGACGGCGTACCTCACCGTCCTTTCCGCGGCGCTGACCGTAGCGTCGACAATCGCGGTGATGGTCGCGATTTTGGTGACCCAATCCACGTTTGACAACCCCGTCGTGGCAACGCTAGCCGCGATCCTGGCAGCATGTCTTGTTGGTGGAGTCGCGTGCACGCACTTCGTGAAACGGGCTTTGAAAGCGGAGACCGCGGCGGGTTACACGACCAGTCGTTTTGGGTACCCCCAGCTAGAGCTGGTTGACCCGTCCACCAACCTCATTGTTCGGGCCGCAGGCGAGCCCCTAATCAGCCGAGAGGAATACCGGCGCCGCGTGCAGGCGTATCGCACCATGGTGCTGGAATCTGATGATGCTTAGAGCGCTGAGGTGCGGAGCGGACGACTTGCCATAGCCGTTGGACACGTTCAGCGCATTGGACATGAGCCGGGCGCGTTGGATCGCCGTCCGCTGAGGCCGGCATGCTCAACTGTCTCGAAACCCTACGGATACAAGACGTCGCATCGCCCTGACCTGGATTTCCTCTGAAAATGCCTGAATCTCGCGGCAGGCCGGGTCTCATAACTACGTCGCAAAACCTTTGACCGGAATTTCAGTGCTCACGGTTAGTTGTGCGACATCTTTCAGACGGGTGGATGTGGGTAGCGGCTGCTTAGCTGTCGACATGGACGCTGCGACATGTCTCCCCGACGGTTACGACGCCGATTTCCTCGAGTTGCCACTGCCGCTTCCCGAACCGCCTGAGGGCACAACGACCCGCGAACTCCCCTACGTGCTCCTGAACCCTGCACGACGCCTTGCCCTCGTGAGCGCTCTTGAATAGATCGTCGGCCATAGAGAGTGATGGCGATGAGTCGTGGCGATTGACTGACGGTTCGATATCGGGCCGAATGGCCAGACGTCGTGCGCCCGAGGTGAGCGTCGCAAGAAACTACAGCTTTACAAGACGTCAGCCCGGCCCAACCTCCGACGAGGACGCAGGTTCGTGCGCCTTCCCGTCCAAATCAACCCAGGCGCGGTACTAGGCGAAGTAATCGTCACTTCTATTCAGACGGGCCCCGGCTGCTTGTCAACGCACCGAGTTTTGCGACCAGGCTCGTTTTTCTCCGACCGAACGAGAGAGCTCAGCCGTAATCGCGGTCGGGATTGATCAGTTTGCTGATGTGTGTCATAAAAGCACGCGCGAGGCCTTCGATTCCGACGATGTCGATGCAGATGAGAACCGCCATCGTGGTGTTCCCGCTCTGGGAGATAGACCATGGCGGTTGCACCCAGGCAAGATGTCATTGTGTCTGATCCAGCCATCGTTATTGAAGAGGCCGAGCGCATATTTGACGCTGTCATCACCCTCGGGTAACGGAAGGGCTTTGAGGCGCTCCTTGTGGGTTTTCGCCTACAGGCGATCCCCCTTCACCAGGGCGGGAACCCGCAGGCGTAGACCGTGGAGGGTGGAGATCATTGACCCAGCACCCCATCCCCACGATGGGTTGTAGTCGGTTGCGTCGGCGACTCATCCGTCGAACGTCGATGTCAATGCTGTTTTCTGCAGGCCTGCTGGCCCAACCGCCCAAGCGTCGGACAGTCCGAGGAGTTGACAGGGCTCCTTCTGAGGGTGTCAACTACGACCAAGCGCGAGTGCGCAGGGGGTTCGCTTGCGCGTGGGGGTGCTCATGAAGCTACACAGCCACATCGTCCCAACCGGCGTCGAGCCATGACGGCCACGGCAACTCCACGCCAAGTCTTCGACTTGGTCGCCTCACTCCTCTCGGACACGTGGCCAGTCCTTGAACACGACGCTGTCGCTCTGCTCGAGAAGCACTCCTGCAACGTGTTGCTCGAGCACCGCAACAGGGAACGCACCGTTCGAGTCGCACGGTGGCGCTGCCCTGCGCTGGATGTGTGGGGTGCCTGGACGGCCTGTCCCCCGCGCGGGATCGGACTCAGCGTTTACCTCCTGGATACCACGACCGACGGCCCACCACTTTCGAGAGGATACGACGCTCTCACAAACGAGTTTGCCGCGCAGCTGGGAGCGCCCCAAACCATAGACCGCAACCCACACAGCCCCCGAACGACCTGGACCTGCCACAACCTTGCGTTGAGCGTGGACTCATACGTTCAGGAGCAAAAGAGCCCGTTGATTAAATTGACCATCCAACCAGTCGCCACAGTGCTGCTATACGTCGCGTCCCGATCATGCCTACAGACACCATCCACAACCTCCAGCCTGGAACAGGCCTAATCATGTTCCGCGCGGCTCCGCCCGGCATCGCTAGCTTGCAGATGTGGCCCGCGTGTCCCGCTGTTATGACTCTGCTCGCGAACCGGGCGCACATCGAAGCGTTGATGCGTAACCCTGCCCCGGGGGAAACCGCGCAACCGTCGGTCAGCCAATCGGAGTGACAGCGTCGCCCCACAACGCGTCGCCGAAGTGGGTGCCGCGGTCGAGGTCCCGTGCCGGCTATCGACACGGTAACCCCTCCCCCTGAATCATCGACGATTGTCGTTAGGCGCCTCGATGGGATCCAACGGCGCTTTCTAGCGGTGCAGAGCGCACCTTCTCGAGTCGCTTGTGCAGTAGGACGATGAATCCGATCATTATGATCGCGATGGCGCCGACGGCCACTGAATCCCACACCGCGGAATGGATGGTGAGCGTGCCGCTGAGGTTGAACAGCGCGTGGAAGACAACACCAGGCAGGATGCTCCCCGTCAGCACGACGCAATACGCGAGGGCGATTCCGATGAGGACGGCCGCTACGAGCTGCACCGCCTGGTCGGGGAGCGAATACCCGCGAAGGAGATTGACGATATGGCCCATGCCGAAGGTGATCCCCGAGATGAGGATCGCGCGGGTGAGATTGCCCCGTGTGCGCAAGGCCTCGAGCAGGAAGCCGCGAAACAGCAGCTCCTCGATGAATCCGACCGCGGTCACAAGCAGAATGGCGAAAACGATCGTTGTCAGGTCAAGCCCCGGCGCGAAGCCCTTCGCGTATTGCACGAAGGTAATCGCGAAGAGCGGAACATACCAGAGCGTGAGGGGCAGCGTGCCCGGCTGCACCGACCGGATGCCGTAGAAAGCAAGTCGGCCGCTCCTGCGCAGGTAGACGATCAGTATGATCGACAGGGCGACGAGCACGATGCTCGTGAGTTCAGGGAACTGGAGTACTTCACCAAGTAGGTCGCCGATGTTGACCGCGAGAATGTATATCGCGATCCAGATCAGCGCGTGCCAGATGGGCTTGGTGTCCTGCAGTTTCCGCATGGGGATCCTCTGCTGAGTGACGCGCAGCGGCGAGTCGACGCCAGACTACTCCCGAGGCACGGGGCAAGGCCCTGTGCCTGTCAGGAGGGCGCTCCCCCAAAACTGCCGCGCGCGTGTGAGCCAGCGGGCGGGCCGGACCGCGGGGCGGGCGCCGACTGGCCTGCTGGCCCACGGCAACGAGACGGGTTGATCGGCTGTTGATGCCCTCTCGACGAAGACTACAAGGCGCTGGAAACTGGCTGCGGATCGGCTGAGGCCCCAAGCCACTGGGGATTGATAGCGGGCACTTGCACACTGTGGACCGTGAAATAGGGGGACGGCGGGCCGTAAGAGGCAAAAGTCTCTTGTGCGCCGGCAGGTCGCTGTCTGGGCTCCGAGCCGGCTCGCGGGACCAGCAAATGCCGGTGACAAGACGCCGGCCGGGCAGCGCAGCTGCGGTCCCGGCGCCTTCTCTGGCGTCCCTGACTGGTTTGGGCCAGCTCGTGTACGGCCTGCTTATATGCCGGATGGGGTGACTTGTGACCGTTGACGGGTGCGAAATATCCACAGCACTCGATTTCCTAGTCAATTTTCAGGGGAGGTGATGGTGGATAAATTGAAGTTGACGGGCAATGTGGAATTCGGGGTCGATAAGGCTCAGGCAGCGTAGCGTCATGTCAGCATTCATCAAGTGACGGGGATGGCAGCGGTGGGTCCTTCATTGGAGGAGGTTGCGCCGGGACGTCGTCGACCGGGCATCTCGTTCGCGGACGACGAGAGCCAACGCAGCGCGAGCTGGATGTTGTCTGGCGAGCTGACTGCGATGGATCGCTTCGTGCGGCCCGGATCGTCTTAGACGCGAAGGTCGCCTTCGACGAGTCGTTGCGCGACGCTGCTCAGTGTTGCCTGGTGGGTTCGTGCGTACTGGCGGATCCGTTGGAATGCGTCGTCCATCGACGGTTGTGAGGTCTCGGCGACGATACCTTTAGCTTGCTCGATGACGATGCGGCTGGAGAGAGCGGTCTGGAGTTGGTCGCGGATGGCCGAGTATCGCGGATGGTGCGTTGCTGCAGAACGCCGATGGTGGCGACGTCGGCGAGGGCCTGGGCGGCGCGGATGTCGTGCTGGTTCAGTTCGCCACGTTCATTGCGCATCAGGTTCAGAGTTCCGATGGTGGCATCGCGCAGCCGCAGCGGAATGGCATAGACGGAGAGGATGCCCTGGGCTCGGGCCGTGTTGCAGAAGTCAGGCCAGCGGTCGGAGCCGACGTCGATGTCGGGTAGGGAGACGACTGTGCGGGTGCGGAAGCACTCCATGCAGGGCCCCGCGTTGGCGTCGAGCTGCATAATCTCCACGAGGGCATTCGCCTCGCTGGTAGAGGCGACGACTTCCAGCGCGTTCTCACTGCTGAGCAGAAGGATGCCGGCGGAGTCAACGTCGAGGAGGTCGTGGCAGTTCTCCACCAATGTCTGCATCAGGTCGAGGACGTCGTAGCCGGCGACGAGACTGTCGGCGAGGGTGGCAAATACTTCAAAAAGCTGCTCGGTGCGAGTGACGTCGTTCACGGAGTGTCCTCCAGGCGGTCAGAGACCTGAGTGAAACGAATACGGCGTTCGACGACGTCTTTGCCGACATCCTGCATCGACTGTTCCTCCCCAAAGGCTCTAGCTTGGATAATCAGATACGCGTCCGCGGCGGAGATGCCCAGTTGGGCCATAACCATCCCTGTCGCCTGGTGGACCATACGCCTCGAGAATGACGACGCGTCGGTCGTCGTCTCAGCGGTCTGCATGGCATGGCCGAGGACTATTCGGCTGATCGTCGCGGACAGGGTGAGTGTTTGCTGCTGCTGGTCGAGAGTGAGCACGACCGGGTTGATGGAATACAGATCGATCGCGCCGATCTCGAGAGGCCCGAAGACGAGGGGGAAGGCGAAGAGCGCACCGATGTTTTCTGCCTGGATCGCTGCTGAGAAGGCCGGCCAGGCGGTGCTGGTGCTGCCGAGGTCCGGTTCGAGGATGGGACGCCGTGTCGCGACGGCATCCCAACACGGTCCCTCGCCGAGATCGAACTGGATTTCGTCGACATCGGTGCACCTCACCTCATTCCTCATAAGGCTAAGCACAAACGCGCGTGTCGCTACCTGATGGGTGTTGGAACGACGGCCGCATTCTGCGGTTTTGTCGTTTCGAGCACTCGCGCCGACCGCATCACCCCTCTACGCCCGTCGAGTCAGTATCGGTGGAAGCACCCAACGGCTGGCCCTGGTGCGGTGTGACAGAGGAGAAAAGTTGCACTCTCCTGGCCAACGATCGCTGGCTTTGGGTCGCTGATCTGGACTGGGTTGGACGCTCGGTCAGACACCCGGAGGGGCACCGGTATGGTCCGGGGGCCCGGGATCGGCTGTTCGTCCGCCCGGCCCCAACCTCATTTGAAAATACTTCAAATATGCCTTGTGTTAGGTGGCGCCGTACCGCATGCTTGATGCGGGGGGCAACCGAATCTTAAGGTCTACCGGGGGTTTTTCTCGGCTAGGACAACTCAGCGTTTCGATTGGGTCGCGCTTGCGACCTTCATTCTGGGCTCCCGTTTGCACCAATCCAAAGGACCTTCGCCATGCGTAAACCCACTCCCCTCGCCCGGCGCATCGTGACCGTGGGCGTCGGCCCGGCCGCCATCCTGCTCGCCGGTGCGATGGTGTTCCAAGCCTCGAACGCCGCGTTCTCATCGTCGACACGGAACCCCGGCAACAGCTGGAGCACCGGCAGCGTGGCCCTCACCGACGACGACAACGGCACCGCCGGTTTCCAGGTCAGCAATGTCACCCCGGGCCAGACGGGGGCGAAGTGCATCGTTGTCACGGCTTCGTCGTCTGTCCCCGGGGTCGTCAAGGCTTACGTGCAGAACCTATCGCCGTCGGCGCAGGGCCTGGAGAAGTACATCGACCTGAAGATCGAACAGGGCACCGGCGGAAGTTTCGCCGACTGCACAGGCTTCGTCGCCAACTCGGTCCCGGTTCTGCCGGCCGCGTCATTGGCCACACTATCCACGGTAAACAACGACTACGCCACCGGCGGCAGCCCATGGACGACCACCGGAAACGCGAGCGGCGAGTCCAAGACCTACAAGGGCACCTGGACCTTCGACGCGAGCGGCCTGACCCAGCTGGAGATCGACGCGCTGCAGGGAGCATCAACCAGCATCGACCTGGTCTGGGAGCTGCAGAACAGCAACTAGCTCGGGTAATCACCGCCAGGTAGTTCCCCGACAGATCAGGTATCAGTGTCCCTCGACAGCGGATCCACCGACAGCACAGTCGGCCCCCAGCCCCGCGCCGCACGCGGCGGTTGGGGATTCCTGACGATTGCCACCCTGTCGAGGGCCTACCTGGTCTTGATGCTTGCCCTGGGCGCCTGCGCCACCCTGCCAATGCTCACCGGCCTGACCGGGTCGATCGTGCAGAGCGGGTCCATGGAACCGCTGATCAGCACCGGCGACATCGTGCTCTCCGAGACCATGGAGGCCGACACCCCGCCGCCCCTCGGGCGGGTCGTGAGCTTCCCCGCCCCGGCCGGGTCTGCCACGGTCGGCACCGTGCTGCACAGGGTGATCGGCGCGAACGAGGACGGTTCGCTGATCACGGCGGGCGACGCGAACGCGAGCGTGGACAGCTCTCCCCTGGACCGGACCGACATCATCAGCCAGGCGCAACTCCTGATCCCCTGGATCGGGCTCCCCGCCTTCTGGCTGACCACGACGGCCATCACGCCCCTCGCCATCTGGCTGGTGGCAACCGCAGCGGCCGTCGTCATCGTCGCCCTGGACGGCGCCGCTCACCCGCGCCGGCCACGCCGAGGTCACCTCAGACCGTCTCGCGGGGGGCGCGGGCCGCGGGTGCCTCCGGCGGAACTAGTCGCCCTGAGCGTCGTCGCCACGCTGATCGCCGCCACCGCCGTGGCCGCACCGCCCACCGAGGCGACCGCTGCTTTTAGTGCCACCACCACCATGGCCGGCAGTTCCTGGGAGACTGCAGGCCCGGCGACCCAACTGGCCTTCACGACCGCACCCTCGGGCTCAACGGGCGGCGTCACCTGGGCCCGCCAACCCGTCGTGTCCATCCAGAACGCCGAAGGGGAAACCACCTCGAGCACCGCCAGTGTGGCCCTGACCCTGACCAATCCGGCTGGGGCGACCCTCGCCTGCGCGGCCAATCCGGTTGCGGCCGTCTCCGGCCGCGCGACGTTCGCCGGCTGCCGCATCGACCGGGCCGGCACGTACACACTCACCGCACGTTCCGGCGCATTGCCCACCGCCCGCAGCACCACCTTCACCATCACGACGGGCCCGGCCGCGAAGCTGGCCTACACGGCCCAACCGGGTTCCACAGGCGTGGACACCGCCTTCGCCGTCCAGCCCGTGCTGGCGATCCAGGACGCCGGCGGGAACACCGTGAGCAGCACCGCCGCCGTCACCCTGGGCCTGACCAACGCCGCAGGTGCCAGCCTCACCTGCACGACCAACCCCCGGACCGCCGTGGCCGGGACCGCGACCTTCGCCGGCTGCAAGATCACCAAACCAGGGAACTACACCCTGGCCGCGACCGCAGCCGGGCTCACCGCGGCCGTGAGCGGATCGGTCGTGATCAGCGCCGGTCCCGCCGCCCGTCTGGTCTTCACCACCAGCCCAGCCGGCGCAACGGGCGGGATCGCGTTCGGCACCCAACCGGTGGTCGCCGTCCAGGATGCCGGCGGCAACCCCGTCGCCACAGCCGCGCCGGTCACCCTGGCGATCACCACACCGGCGGGCGCCAGCCTCGCCTGCAACGCGAATCCGGCCACGGGCACCGGCACCGTCGCTTTTGCCGGCTGCTCCATCGGGCGGGCGGGCACCTACACCCTGACCGCCAGCTCGGGAACCCTCGCGGCGGCCGTGAGCGCGAGCTTCACCGTCACGGTCGGCCCCGCCGCGAAACTGGCCTTCACGTCCGTGCCATCCACGACCGGGTACAACACCGCGTTCGATACCCAACCGAAGGTCGCGATCCAGGACGCCGGCGGAAACACCGTCGCAAGCACCGCCGCCGTGACCCTGAAGCTCACGACCGCTGCGGGGGCCACGTTGTCGTGTGTCACAAACCCCAGGGCGGCAGTGTCCGGAATCGCCACGTTCTCGGGGTGCAAGATCAACACGGCAGGCAGCTACACCCTGACCGCCACATCCGGCGTGCTGACCCCGGCGGTCAGCGGCAGCGTCACCATCACCCCCGGCCCCGCAACAAAACTCGCCTTCAGCGCCAACCCCAGTGGGTCGACCGGCGGTGTGGCCTTCTCCGGCCAGCCCACCGTCGTGGTGCAGGATGCCGGCGGCAACACCGCGACCAGCACCACCGGGGTGACCCTGAGCCTCGTCAATGCCAATGGGGCGGTACTGACCTGCACGACGAACCCAGTCTCACCGGTTTCCGGGGTGGCCGCATTCGCCGGTTGCGCAGTCGACCGCGCGGGCACCTACACGCTGCGGGCGGTGTCCGGCGGCCTCACTGCCGCCACAAGCACAAGCTTCACGGTGGCCACTGGGCCCGCCGCCCGGCTGGTCTTCGTGTCTTCACCCGGATCGACGACCTCGGGAACCACGTTCTCCAACTCTCCTGCGGTGATGCTGCAGGACGCCGGTGGCAACACGGTCACCGCGACCGGGCAGGCCGGCCTCGCCCTGACCACTGCCGCCGGAGCGACGCTGCGCTGCACGACGAACCCGGTGTCGGCGACCTTCGGTTTGGCATTCATCTTCGCGGGCTGCAGCGTCGACAAGGCCGGCACGTACACGCTCACCGCGACCGCCGGTACCCTGACAGCAGTGAGTCCCGCATTCACGATCACGCCCGGTGCGGCCAGCAAAGTGGTTTTCTCAGCCTCGCCGTCCGGCGGCTCGGTGAACCAGGTGTGGGGTACCCAGCCGAGCGTGAGCATCCAGGATTCAAGCGGCAACGTTGTTGCGAGTTCGGCCGCGGTCACCGTCAGGCTGACGACCCCGGCAGGGGCCACGCTCACGTGTACCAGCAACCCTCGCGCGGCGGTGTCCGGTGTGGCGACGTTCGCCGGCTGCAAAACGAATTCGAGTGGGACCTTCACGCTCACCGCAACGTCGGGGACCCTCGCAGCGGGGGTCAGCCCCGCATTCACGATCGCGCGGTAATCGTCGCACAGAGGCGTTGGCCCCGGCCGCACGGGGCCTGATCGAACGCTGATCCGAGCCGTATTTCCGAGTCGTCTCAGGCGACCCGCCCGTTTGGAACGGTGGATCCTCGGGCGGGTCGCTTGTCCGCGGGCAAGGTGGTGCCGCTGGCGGTTCGGGCCTTGGAGCCAGTGTCGGTGCCCTGGGTGTGGCGGCGGGCGAGGATCGGCGTCAAGACGCCGTTTGCATTGATCCTGGCCACAAACTCGCGGCCCAGCTGCGCTTCGGTGCGCACGTTGGCTTCTACAACGATAAAATTCGGGTCGATGTGCTCGATGGTGCCGACGTTTACGGGTGGTGTTGGTCATTGGGTTCTCTCTCTGCATTAACTGTTTTTTTTGCCTGTCTGGGGCACGCAAGCGAACTACGATGACCCGCCAGACGGACGAAATATGGAAATAGGCGTCCACGTAGCGGTCCCAGGCCCGAAGGGCTCGCCGGAGGTGGTTCGTCTGCAGGTTAGGCAGCGCTCGACCACCAGAGCGAGCCAGGGGCCAGCATTCCGTTGACAGCCCGATAGCGGGCCATGCGGTGAGCGCCTCGGCCGTCGCGGTCGCGGGGGGGGGGTAGAGCGGCCAGCTGCGCGCACCTGGTGCCAACAGCTGGCCACTGTGTAAGCACTGCGCCGGAATGTGATCGAAAAGGGGAGGTACTCCAAGTACCTCCCCGCAGATCCCTGCAGACAACCACTCCCGCGGAAGCCGCCTGGACCCAAACCTCAACACGTGAGTAACCGGCTCAGCGCTCGATTTCCAACACCACGAGGAGGTCCATGCAGGTGTTGCTCAGACGGTGACATGCAGCGGTGCAAGTGACCCAGGGATCATAAAGCTGGGCCATCCGCTCGCACACGGCAGCTGACAACATGCACAACTCCATACACGCATCCAGAACAGCGATCGCTGCCGCTCGATTCTCACTCGTCGTCCACGACAACACCCTGGACGTCACCAAAGCGATCTCAACGCAATTCAGATCCGCAAGAAAACACGTCGTGATGTCTCCATCACCGTTGAGTGCCAGGCACGCGTCGGCGCAATTCTCACTCACAACGACCAACTCGTCACACGCTCGTTCACAAGCGCGGATTCTCTCGCGAATGAGATCATTCGTGACGTTGTTCTCCAACATACGCACACGATAGACCCCGACGTGATCACCATCGGCATCAAACTTCACACCAAAGAATGAGGCGTAACTTCAGCTCCCGAGGGCCAGTTGGACTTGCGGCGTCGTGGGGCCGCCGACCGGAGTGGCGCCGCGTGTAGGTGATCGCGCGCCACGTTCAGCGACTCGGCGAGGGCTCCCACGTCCTGGTGGCCGAGTGGGGCGCAGAACGGGGCCATGAGCACCTCGATGTACCCCGGGAAGACGTCGGCCAACACCGAGCGCCCCGCATAGGTGATGGCGAGTGTGACACCTCACTCGTCGTCAACCGTACGGAGACAGGATCAGGCTGGCTTTCTCGAGTAGTCCCACCTGGTGGGTCAACCCGCTGTCTCAGGCGGAGTCGCGAACGATAAGTGTGAGAGCCGTGCTTCGACGTTCGCGTTTACCTGCGGGTGCGCGGCCGGAGAGGATGTTATCGACCAGATCGATCGCGTGCTGTGCAAGTGCGGTTTTGTCGATTGCGAGACTCGTGAGCTCGGGGGTGACGAGGGCGCCGACGGCCAACCCGTCAGTTCCGATAACGGCGATGTCGCCGGGCACGGAGATGCCGGATCGTGCAAACTCTTTAAGCGCCCCAATCGCCATGACGTCGTTGTACACCAGCACGGCATCGGCACTGGGAAAACTCTCTATGAGCTCACGAGCCGCTCGCGTGCCCCCGTCGTGGGATTCGTCGTTACGGAACTCAGATTTCTCAGTCCACGGTAGTCCGTGTTCGCGCAAGTACTGACGGTACGACTTCTGTCGGGGCGAGGCGATGTGGCTGGAATCGATCATGGCGATCTGCCGATGTCCGGTGGCTGTCAGGTGGTCGAGAGCCGCGCCGACGCCTGCGTCGTAGTCGATCTCCACGTATGCGTCGACCCGATCGTTCGCGGATCCGTCGAGCATGACCAGCGGGACGCCGTGGGCTTTTCCGCGGATCGCGTCGTCGGGGAGCATGTCAACGGTATCCGTGCGGCAGCCCGTCAGTACGAGCGCGTCCACGCGGTCCACCAGGGACTCGAGTCGCGACCGTGCCCTTTCTACGTCGTCGCCGATGTCTGACAGGATGACGCTCCAGTCGCGTTCGGAGGCTATGCGGCTAAGTGCCGACGCAAGCTCGGGATAGAACGGGTTACGAAGGTCTTCCACGACCAATCCGATCGTGATCTCCCTCCCCCGGACCAGGCTTTGAGCGGCGCGATTGGGACGGTAGTTCAACTCGCGGGCAGCCGCGATCACGCGTTCGCGCGTTGCGGCGCTGATGTCGGGAAGGCCGTTGAGTGCTCGGGTCACTGTCTGACGAGAGACGCCGGCAAGACGAGCCACGTCCAGGATGGTGACGGGTGAGCTCATATTTGCCATGCTCCAACCGTACTGCTAACCTCGCCGTGAACGTTCCCGTGAACGTTCACGGTTGGTCGATCGATCAGGAAGAGGCTTGTCACCATGTGGATTCCCGAGACGACTCGATCCCGTCCGGCGCGCGAAGCTCTACGGGCGCGAATCGGCGTCGCGGTGCTGTTCTTCGTCAATGGCGCCATGTTTTCCAACCTGCTGCCGCGCTATCCCGAGGTCAAAGACGATCTCGGACTGAGCAACGTGCTCATCGGGGCAGCCGTCGCCGCGCACCCGCTGGGCGCACTCATCTCGGGGCTTAGTGCAGGCATCCTGGTCCGCCGGTTCCGTTCGTCGAGAGTGGCTATCGGATCGTCACTGGTTGCCGCAGCGGCACTCATCCTGGCCGGTTTCGCAACCCAATGGGTGGTGCTCGCGCTGGCTTTCTTCATCGCCGGGGCCATGGACTCGCTCACCGACGTCTCGGCGAACTCGCACGGATTGCGTGTTCAGCGTTTCTACGGCCGATCCATCATCAACTCGTTCCATGCGGTGTGGTCCATCGGCGCCGTGGCGGGTGGCGTCATAGGTGCTGCTGCTGCCACTCTTCGTGTTCCGCTCGGATTGCACATCACTGTGGCCGCAGTCATTTTGGGGCTCGCGGCGTTGGGCTCGACCCGCCTGCTCCTGCCGGGGCCAGAGCCGGACGCCCTGGCAGAACGTGCGCCGGTTGCAGCGGTCGAGAAGAGCCCGTACCGCGCTCCACCACGTCGTACAACACTTTTCGCGCGGTACGGGATTCTGCTTGCTCTTGTCGCAATTGCCGCCGGCGGCGCGATCGTCGAGGAGGCCGGGTCATCATGGTCGGCCATCTACCTCTCGGGCAGCCTCGGCGCGACCGCGTTCGCAGCCGGTCTCGGCTTTATCGCTCTGCAAAGCATGCAGGTCATCGCCCGCCTCGTCGGCGATCGTATGGTCGACAGATTCGGTCAACGCGCAGTGGCCCGAACGGGCGGGCTCATGGTGCTCGTCGGTATGGGATCCGCCCTCGCCCACCCCAGCGTGCTCCTCACGATCATCGGGTTCGGGCTCGCCGGATTCGGAGTCGCCACATTGATCCCCGGCGCCATGCACGCCGCCGACGAAATCCCCGGACTGCGCCCCGGCACAGGCCTCACGCTCGTCAGCTGGCTATCGCGCGTGGGCTTTCTCATCTCACCGCTCATAGTCGGAGCCGTTGCCGATACGTGGTCGCTTCGATCAGGTCTATTGCTCGTACCCATCGCGGGTCTAGCGGTAATCGCCTTCGCGGTCGCCTTCCCCGGAAGAAAGACTCAGACGCTCGACCCAACGGCCATCCACACGTTTTCGGAATGCCCCGAATGCCAACGCCATTCTGAGCGCTTTCTCCGTTCAAATCCCGACGAGACAAACCCCACCAAACCAACCCGGAAAAAGAGAGAAACAACCAATGAGTGAAAACACCAAGGCAACCGAGGACCAGACAATGGACCCCCGCGAACGCGACGTCCGCAACCGGATGGACCAGCACGAGCTCTACACCGACGCCGGCCCCGGTCTGGAACACCTGACCGAAGAGCGACTTCGCGGCAAGGACCTCGCCGACGACTTCAACGCAACCCGCGCCCGCGACGAGGACGGACGTCAACGCATCTTGCACGAACTGTTCGGCAGTATGGGTGAGAACGTGTGGGTCGAACCACCCCTCCGCGTCGCATACGGCAACCACGTGCACCTCGGCCACACGGTGTACGCGAACTTCAACCTCACTCTGGTCGACGACGTCGACATTTACATCGGTGACCGCGTGATGTTCGCACCTAACGTGACCATAACCACCACGGGACATCCTGTGCATCCCGAACTCCGCCGCGACGGATCCCAGTTTTCCGCACCCGTGCATATCGAGAACGATGTCTGGATCGGCTCCGGCGCGATCATCCTTCCAGGCATCACTATCGGCGCCGGCTCAATCGTGGGCGCAGGCAGCATCGTCACGGCCAACGTCCCGGCCGGCGTCGTCGTAGCTGGCTCACCTGCCCGAATCATCCGCAAAATCCAAGACGCCGACAAGCAGTTCGCCTACCGCGCCCCACGCGACCTCCAATAGCTCTCGAGCCCACAACGGCAGCGAATCTCAACCCATGGCGCAGGTGGTCGAATGGCCCTACCGAAGGCCAACAACACCTGCCGCTGTGGTGCCCTCATGGCAGCGTGCCAAAAAACTAGAGCTATCTAGGACATCAGCTGGTCAAATTCCATCACTTCGTTCCCGCGCAATCAAGATGTAGGCCACGGCGCGTTGCGGCGGCATTGGTGCGGAACTGTATGGCCTATCGATCGCTCCTTGCCCGTCGGTTTGCCCTTGCGGGTCTCCTGGATGCAGGACACTGACATCCCTAATGACCGGTCCGAAAAGAGGCGCAGTTGCTGCTACGTCAGTATCGTTTGAGACCGGTGCGGGCGGAACTACTAATGCTCACCGTTTGCCACCTCCTCAATCCAGCCGATCGCCGCATCGGAGAGAGAAATCTCATTGGCCTGGGATTTCCCGACCCACCAAGCGCCTTCGACGGGGCCACCCCCCAGCGTCGGTGATCTCGCTCACAACGGCTGAAGGAACTACGTCGCCATTGTTCGCCACCAGCCACTCACGTGTTGCCGCACTCAGCCTCGGCCACCACTGCTCAATATCCATAGACAAGCCTCGCAACAGCAGCGGCCAGCGGGGCAGCCCCTGCCCGACCGGCCAGGAAGCAAGATTCCCTGTCGCGTAGGTACGTCGCCACGCCACGTAATATCTCGGATTGCGCATGGCGATTCCACGCGGCAACCCCACAGTTAAGCTCGGGTACGGCGTGTGGATCGAGGACATTTCCACGTAGAACTGCCGGCTCAGGACCAGTGGCTCTGCGATTCGCACGGCTGGCTCCACGAGTCGCGTCACTTTCAGGCAGGGGGCGGCCGCGGTCCCCCCGCTGGCGTAGAACGACAGACGGGTGCTGTCCGGGCCGGGAAATATGAGGCCGGTCATGGTGACCTGGCCGCCTTGGGCGAATACTTCCACTGAGCAGTAGTCGATGAAGAGGGTGAGAGTGTACGACCCGTCTGGGGCCGGTTTGAGTGGGGCTGTGTCGATGGAAGCAAAGGCGTCATGGAATTCCGTGTTGCCGGAGCGTGTCCGGTCCATGATGAGCCGGTTCGCGGCGGGGCGGATGCCGATGCGTGTTCCCTCGGTGCCGTTCCCTCGAATGATGAGTCCGAATTCCTCTGCGGATTCCGGGATGAGGGTCACCTCGATTATCTCTACCGGTGCCCCCTCGTCCAGGGTGCGGGTTCCTTCATCCAATAAAAGAGCAGACCAGGTGTTCACCGAGAGTGAGTTGTCGGTTCGATACTCGGCGGCGGCCTCTTGGGACAGTCGGGGCTGGCCCTGGTCTGTCACGAGGGATATTTCCCGTACCAGTGACATGGGACTGCGCCACGGCCAGGTCGGGATGGCGGCCCCGTATTGCCAGTTGTTCATCCAACCGACCATGAGACGGCGACCCTCTGGTGCGTTGTGAAAAGACACGGCCGCGTAGTAGTCGCGTCCCCAATCCAGCCATTGGTAGGTGTCTAGCTCGGCCGTTTGGCTGCTGCCGTCGGTGACGGTTGTTTCGGAGGTGAAGGCGACGCCGTCGAAGTTGCCGACGAAGTATTGGCCCCCTGACCCGCCATTGGGCCCACCGGGGTTGATATTCACCGTGAGAACCCACTTGGTCTGCTCAGCGTCGCCGTCCAGGGGCAAGGGGAAAAGGTCAGGGCACTCCCAGACGCCGCCGGTGGCGTTGGCGGGGCCGAAACTGCTGAGGTGGTGCCAGTCCCGAAGGTTGTCGGAGCTATAGATGACCACTGTGTACTCGTTGGCTTCAACAGCCAGCATGACCCAATAACTGCCCGTGGGTCCGTCGTAGCGGAACACCTTCGGATCGCGGAAGTCTGCAGAGTTCCTGTCGAGGACGGGGTTGCCCTGGTACTTCGTCCAGGTGTAGCCCCCATCGGAGCTCCAGGCCAGGGACTGGGCTTGTGTGCCCCGGCGGACTGAACTGTCTTTGTAGGCGCTCGTGTAAATTGCCACCAGTGGGGCCGTCTGTCCATTGCCAAGGCCGCTGGAGTTGTCCTGGTCGATGACGATGCTGCCGGAGAAGATGTCCTCTTCGGCGTCGCAGAGAATAGCCACGGGCTGCTCGTCCCAGTTGATCAGGTCCACCGAGGTGGCGTGGCCCCAGGACATGTTGCCCCACACATTCCCGAAGGGGTTGCTCTGGTAATAGAGATGAAAAATGCCCTCGTGGTAGACGAGTCCGTTCGGGTCGTTCAGCCAGGTGTTTGTGGCCGTGTAATGGATAGCGGGCCTGAAGGTGTCGGACTCGCGCGCGGCAATGGCATTCATGGTGTGGGTGCCTTAGTGGTTGATCGATGGAGCACGCCGCGGTAGGTGGCAGCCGCGGCGACTGATCCCGGCCCGTCACGGGCAGGTTGTCGCCTGCAGTTCAGCCTGGAAGGCTGTGTGTGTCAGTGGCAGCCGCAGGAAGTGCGAAGTACGAGTTCGGCGGGGAAGATATGGGTCAGAGGTTCTTTTCCGGGCGCCGCCAGGAGCGCTTCCAGGGCGGCATGCGCCAGATCGTTTATGGGCTGGGCGACGGTGCTGAGCCGGGGCCAGGTGTATTCGGATTCGGGTGATCCGTCGAAGGCGAACACCGCGAGGTCTTCCGGTATGCGCAGGCCGCCCTCTTGGAGGGCGCAGAGCAGAGCAACAGCCTGCTGGTCGGAGCTGACGAAGACCGCGGTTGGTCGGTCGCTGGCGGCCAACAGTTCCTGCCCGGCACGGTACCCACCCTCGCGGGTGAACGGGACCCGGATGATCGGGCCAGCCGTCAGGCCGGCGTCCTGGATGCCCTGGCGCCATCCGACCTCGCGGGAGTCGACGTCGCCGCCGGGGTTCGTGCCCATGACCAGCCCGATGCGTTCGTGGCCGTGGCCGATGAGGTGCTCGACCGCCAAACGCGCTCCGTCCCGGAAGGCCACGCCCACGGAGTTGGCGCCGGGGTCCCCCGCGCCGTGTTTCAGGATCGCGGGGCTGCCAGAGGTGGCGAGGTCGGTGCTGTGGTTCAGGAGCACGACGGGAATGTCGGCCTGTTCAAAGTCCATGAGATCGGGATCGGACAGTTCGCTCCAGAGGAACAGTCCGTCCACCCTCCGGGAGGCGAAGTTCTTGACAAGGCGGCGCTCGGTGCGCAGCGAAGCCTGGGAGTCCGCCAGCAGGAGGGTGTAACCCCGCTCGGCCGCGGCGTTTTCGACCGCGCGGGAGAGCGAGGCGAAAAATGGATTCATGGCATCGGGGATGATCATGGCGAGCATCTCACTGGAACCCAACGCGAGTGCCCTGGCTGCCGCGTTGGGCCGGTAGCCCAGCGCCCTGATTGCCTGCCGAACCTTGGCCTCGTTCCCCGGGGAAACCGCCCGGGGACCGCCGTTGACAACGTAACTGACGACGGCACTGCTGACGCCTGCCATCCGGGCAACGTCGTCGCGTGTGATGGTTTTGGCGTGTGAGGTCGGGGTCGACATGGCAACCATGCTAGCGGCGTTTCATTTGGCGGATTCGCGAAGGACCGGGCGGAGCAGCTCTGCCGGGGCATCACCGAAATCGGGAACCGGCAGGCGTTCGCCGCCGCGCAGGGCCGACTGATGGGCGACGATACCGGGAAGCGTGTAGCGGGCCGCTTCCCAGGCGTTGACCGGCGGCAGGGTACCGGTGTTGATGGCGGTGACGAAGTCGTCCACGAGAAAGTGGTGACTGCCCTCGTGGCCGTTGGGCAGACCCCGGAACTCCACCGGCAGTCGACCGGCGTCGTGCACGGCTGCCATGCCGGAAATGAAGGCATCGCGCAGTGCAGGCGCCACGTCGGCCAACATAGGGTCATCCGAGTCCATGGTGGCCTGGGTCTCGAGCTGGTCACTGATGTCCGTCACGGTGTGCCTGTCCTGCCATACGCTGACCAGCGCGAGCTGTTCGAAGCTGGCCTCCGTGCCGAAGTAACGGAAGCGGCTCTCCCGCAGGTGGGAGGGATAGCCCACCCTGCGGAACTCGTTGATGCGCATAGACCCGCCGCCGGCGAGTTCGAACAGAGCACTGGCGTTGGAGAAGTCGTTGGCGAACATGCTTATCTCGCGGTCGAAGACGCCGTCGCCGCGCTCATCCCGGACCCCGATGCAGCTGACGCTGATGGCATGGGAGCCGGTTGCTCCGATCACCCCGCCCACGGAGTGGGTCGGGTAGAGCATGGGCGGGTAGCTGGCGGTGCGCTTCCACTGTTCTCCGCCGCTGTACTGGTAGGCGTCGTAGAAGCCGAGGTCCATGTCGTGGACGTAGTCGCCCTCGGCGTAGAAGATCCGGCCGAAGGCGCCCTCAGCATTCTTTTTGCGGGCAAAGACGGTTGCCGGGTTGTAGTAGCTGGTCTCACCCATCATGTACGTCAGCCCGGTCTCCCGGACCGCGTCAATAATGTGCGCGATCTCCTCTTCGGAGATTGCCATCGGCACGGCGGAGTAGACGTGCTTGCCAGCCCGTAGCGCCTGCAGCACCAGCGGCCCATGGGTCCAGCGCTGGGTGAAGATCGCCACGGCGTCGACGTCACTGTCAAGCATTGCTTCGAAGCTGTCGAACGTCCCTGCCGCACCGGCGCTGGTGCTTTGGGCGTCCGCACGCTCACGGATCAGGTCGGTGAAATAGATGTCTGAGATGCCGGGGTGGGCAGCGAAGAGCTTGGCGAATACGCCTGCGAACTGTCCCGCGCCAACGATTCCAATTGAAGAAGTCATGTGAAAGAGTATGCGTGAGAAATCTACGCGCGTCAATCTCGTCAAGCGGATGGCCCAACAGCGACTGATTTTTTGGGCAATCTGTTGCGCTTTTCGAAACTACGCGCGTAGAGTGACGGTCACTTGCTATCTACCTCATAGGAGAGGGAACACAGATGACCACCCTTACCAAGCACCCACCCGCCGCAACGTATAAGGCACCGCAGCAGTCAAGCCGGGTCCGTGGCCTGTCCAAACTGCGAGACCTTAGGATCGCGCTCCTGTTCATCTTCCCGGCGATGATCGGCCTGGTCGTCTTCTCTCTGGTCCCGACCATCCGGGGCATCTACCTGAGCTTCACCGAGTACAACATCCTCGGTGAACCGAAGTGGATTGGAATCGACAACTACACGGCCATTTTCGCGGATGAACTGTTTTGGAACGCCATGGCGGTGACCCTCCAGTACGTCGTCATCAACATCGTCTTCCAGATCGTCATTGCCATCGGCTTAGCGCTGCTGATGCACAACGTGGCCAAGTCCACGATCATCCGCGCCGCGTTGCTGCTTCCCTTCCTGGTGGCCAACGTGATCGTCGCCCTCCTGTGGTTCTGGATGCTCGACTACCAGATCGGCATCGTCAACGAGGTCATCAGCTGGCTCGGCCTGCCCCGCATTGCCTTCTTCGGCAGCGAGCAGTGGGCCATCCCCACCATCGCCGGCGTCAACGTTTGGCGCCACATGGGGTACACCGCGCTGCTCGTCTTCGCCGGCCTCCAGGCCATCCCCCACCACGTCTACGAAGTGGCCTCCTTGGACGGAGCGTCTCGCACGCGAACGTTCTGGAGCATCACAATGCCGCTCCTGCGCCCGGTCCTGGCACTGGTCCTGGTGGTCACCGTCATCGGGTCTTTCCAGGTCTTCGACACCGTCGCAGTCACCACCGGCGGCGGTCCCGTCAACGCCACCCGCGTCATCCAGATGTACATCTACCAAAAAGCATTCGGCGAATCGGACTTCGGCTATGCCTCTGCCCTCTCCGTCATTCTCTTCGTGATACTCGCACTCGTGGCCTTCATTCAAATGAAGTTTCTCAAGGGCAACGAATCGGATCTGGACTAAGGAGCCCCAGCCATGAGCACTCAATCACTGACCACCCGCAAACCCGTCGACTGGCACCGCATCGGCGCGTGGGCCCTCATTGTCCTGGCGCTGGTCGTCACGATCTTCCCGTTCCTGTGGATGCTCCGCACGGCCCTCTCCAGCAACCATTCGTTGGCCTCCAACACTGCCAACCTCCTGCCGGCGGACTTTTCCTTGGGCGCCTTCAAGCGTGTTTTCGGGCTGCAAACCACGGAAGAGGCCATCGCCGATGGGGGTTCCGGAGGAGCCATCGACTTCTGGCTGTACCTGCGCAACTCCATCCTCTTTGCCACCGTGACTACCGCGTGCCAGGTGTTCTTCAGCGCACTCGCCGCCTACGCCTTCGCCCGTCTCCGCTGGCCCGGACGTAACAAGGTCTTTGCAGTGTTCCTGGCCACCTTGATGATTCCAGGGATCTTCACCGCCCTGCCCAACTTCCTCATGATCAAGAACCTGGGCCTACTGAACACGTTCGCCGGCCTGACACTGCCCTTCCTGTTCATGTCCGCATTCGCCATCTTCTTCCTCCGACAGTTCTTCATGAGCATGTCCCGCGAAGTGGAGGAGGCGGCCATGCTCGACGGTGCCAAGAGCCTACGTATCTTCTTTCAAATCGTTCTGCCCAACGCCGTGGCACCCATGACCACGCTCGCGCTCCTGACGTTCATCGGCCAGTGGAACGAGTACTTCTGGCCACTGCTGGTCGGAAATGACGAGAGCATCCGTGTACTCACCCTGGGCCTGAGCATCTTCAAGTCCCAGTCCCCCCAGGGCGCCCCGGACTGGACCGGGCTCATGGCCGCCACCCTCGTTGCGGCCGTGCCCATCCTCATCTTGTTCCTCGCCTTCGGAAAGAAGGTGGTGAACTCCATCGGATTCTCCGGCATCAAATAGACCGCTACTCCCGCCACTCACTCTCCTCACACCCAATCCGGGCAACCTCCTGCCCTTTTCGAAAGGTCCATCATGAAAAAAACCCTCGGCGCCGTCGCTGCCGCCGCAGCCATCGCCATGTCCCTCTCCCTCTCCGCCTGCGCCGCGACCCCCGCTGAAACCAATGGGCAAATCAACTACTGGCTGTGGGATTCCAACCAGCTCCCCGCCTATCAGCAGTGCGCTGCTGACTTCACCAAGGCCAACCCGGACATCAAGGTCAAGATCACCCAGCGTGGCTGGGGCGATTACTGGACCACCCTGAGCAACGGCTTCGTCGCCGGGAACGCCCCAGACGTCTTCGTGAACCACCTGTCAAAGTATCCGGAATACGCCGCCAATGATCAGCTCCTGTCCCTCGACGACGCCGTCGAAAAGGACGGGATCGACCTGGACATCTACAACGAGGGTCTCGCTGACCTCTGGGTGGGCCAGGACGGCAAACGGTATGGGCTGCCCAAGGACTGGGACACCGTAGCCATGTTCTACAACAAGGGCCTCGTCGAGGACGCCGGCTACACCGAGGAACAGCTCGGGAACCTGGATTGGAACCCGCAGGACGGTGGAAGCTACGAAAAGGCCATCGCCCACCTCACCGTGGACAAGAGTGGCACGCGCGGCGACGAGGCCGGCTTCGACAAGAACCAGGTGGCCGTCTACGGCCTCGGCCTGGAAAGCTCCGGTAGCGGCCAGGGCCAGACCCAGTGGAGCTTCCTCACCGGCACCACTGGCTGGACCCACACGGACAAGAATCCGTGGGGCACGAAGTTCAACTACGACGATCCCAAATTCCAGGAAACCATCGCGTGGTGGGCGGGCCTTGCGGACAAGGGTTACATGCCTAAGCTCGAGACCACCGTGGGCGCCAGCGTTGCCGATGCCTTCGGTGCCGGGAAAGCCGCCATCAATACCCAGGGATCCTGGATGATCGGCCAGTACTCCAGCTATAAGGGTATCGAAACCGGAATCGCCCCCACCCCGACGGGACCTGACGGCAAGCGCGCCAGCATGTTCAACGGCCTGGCCGACTCCATCTACGCCGGCACGAAGAGCCCTGAGGCATCCGTGAAGTGGGTCGAATACCTCGCATCGGCCGACTGCCAGGACGTCGTCGCCTCCACAGGGGTCGTGTTCCCCGCCATCAAGTCCTCTTCCGAGAAGGCCGCCGCAGCCTTCGAAGCCAAGGGCATCGACGTCAGCGCCTTCACCACCCACGTCGAGAACGGCACGACCATCCTCTTCCCCATCACCGAGAACGCAGCGAAGGTCGATGGCCTCATGGTCCCGGCAATGGACGCTGTGCTGTCAGGCAAGAAGGACGCCAGCAGCCTGACCGAGGTCAACAAGAAGGTCAACGCCCTCTTCGAGTAGGGCCATCCGTTAACCGGCTGCGCGTCGCGGGCATTGTCACATCCGCGCGGCGCGCAGCCCCCCTCTCTTTACAAACCCGCAGAAGGACATTAATTCATGAACCCGCTCCACCTCCGCTCCGCCGGCACCAGCCTCGTGATTAGCTTCGACAATGGAGAGGCCGAGATCATCCACTGGGGCGCAGATCTTGGCAGCACACTGCCGGACCTCGCTATCGTCACAGCCGCTATCCCACCGTCATCCATCGACGCCACCGTGCCAGCCGGCCTCCTGCCGCAGGCCTCATCCGGCTGGCGAGGCCGACCGGCCCTACGGGGCCACCGGATGACCGACGGCGTATCCGGCCTGGACTTCTCGGCCCGCCTCCGCGTCGAAACTGTAAGTATCGAAGGCAAATCCGCTGTCATCGTCCAGTCCGATCCCGGCGCCGGCCTCACCGTCTCCTCCTCCCTCACCCTGCACAACGGCGGCCTGTTGGAGCTGCGCCATACGGTCACCAACTCCGGCACGTCGCCCTACCAGCTCGACGAACTGGCTACAGTCCTCCCGGTGGCGAACAACGCCACCGAACTCCTGGACCTCACTGGGCGCTGGTGCCGGGAACGCCACCCGCAGCGCCGCACAATCCAGCAGGGCACCTGGGTCCGCACCGGCCGCCACGGCCGCACCGGACACGACTCCTCGCTGCTTTTCGCCGCCGGCACCGCCGGATTCGGCAACCGCCACGGACAGGTTTGGGCCACACACCTGGCTTGGAGCGGCAATCACGAGCAGTTTGCGGACAGCATCGGCGACGGCCGCACCATGATCGGTGGCTCCGAACTCCTCGGTCCCGCCGAAGTGATCCTCGCACCCGGCGGCAGCTACACCACCCCGGCGCTCTTCGCGGCGTACTCCGGCCACGGCATCGACGGCATCAGCGAGGCCTTCTACAGCTGGTTCCGCTCCCGCCCGCACCACGTGCTGCCCGCCGCCACCACCGGCCTGCCCGCAGGCAAAGCACGACCGGTCGTGCTGAACGTCTGGGAAGCGGTCTACTTCGACCACAACCTGCCCACCCTCCTGGACCTGGCCGAGTCAGCCGCCGAACTCGGCGTAGAACGTTTCGTCCTCGACGACGGCTGGTTCCGCGGACGCCGGGACGACCGCGCGGGCCTGGGCGACTGGTACGTGGACGAGGATCTATGGCCCGACGGCCTCACACCACTGATCGAGGCCGTCACCTCCCGTGGCATGGAATTCGGCCTCTGGGTGGAACCGGAAATGGTCAACCTCAACTCCGATCTTGTCCGAGCCCATCCGGAATGGATCGCCGGGCCCTCGATTCACAGCTACAAGGACGGAGGCCGCCTGCCGCTGGAGTGGCGCCAACAACACATCCTCGACCTCGTCAATCCGGATGCATGGCAGTACATCTATGACCGCATGGATGCGCTGCTGCGGGAGAACAACATCAGCTACCTCAAGTGGGACCAGAATCGCGATCTGCTGGAACACGGCCACGGCGGCCGCTCCTCCGTACACGAACAGACCCTCGCCACCTACCGCCTGTTTGACGAACTCCGCCAGGCGCATCCCGGTGTCGAGATTGAGAGCTGCTCCTCAGGCGGTGCCCGCGTGGACCTGGGCATCTTGGAACGCACCGACCGGATCTGGGGATCCGACTGCAACGACGCACTGGAACGCCAGACCATCCAACGCTGGACCGGCGTGGTGGTTCCGCCGGAGCTGGTGGGTGGACACGTCGGCCCCACCACCTCGCACACCACCGCGCGCACGCACGACCTATCATTCCGCGCCATCACCGCCCTGTTCGGCCACTTCGGCATGGAATGGGACGTCCGCAGCGTTCAGGGCGCAGAAAGAGAGGAACTTAAACGCTTCATCGCCCTCTACAAAAAACATCGGAACCTCATCCACTCCGGACGCATGGTCCGCGCCGACGTCGCCGACGACTCCCTCATGCTCCACGGCGTAGTGGCCCCAGACGAGGCCGGTCCCGGCACGGCTGCGCTGTTCGCCCTGGTCAGCACCCGCACCGCCTTCGCGGAACAACCGGGACGCATCTCCCTACCCGGCCTGGATCCGGACCGGGAGTACCGGATAGAGGCTGTCTTCCCGACTCCGACTGACGCCGACTATTCGCACACGTTCACGCAGGTTCGTGCCCCGGCCTGGTTGGCCGACGGCGCCGTTGCGAGCGGCCACTTCCTGGCCGAGGTGGGACTGCCCATGCCCGCACTGAACCCGGAACACGCCCTGCTGCTGGAATTCACCGCGCTGTAGCAGCTGGATGGTCTGCCCCGCCGTTTCCACGCTCTCTGCAGCGGCGAAACGGCGGGGTTGCCTCGCGCTACTCATAGACGAACAAGGCTGGACCGACGAACAACGCCGCAGCGATCCACACGCCGGCGTCGTCTATCGGGTCAACACCGACAGCATAGGAAGGCCAGCCGCGCCTTGCCGCCCACGCCCCACCGAGCGAATGTAGGCTCTTAGCCCCTGCGGCAATACCTGTCCACCCACGAAAAACCGACCCGAACCTTGGGGTCATAGGTACAGGCGTCCGACGTCGGACTATCGTGTCCTTTACAGTCGGCACGAGGACTGCACCGCCTGAAAAAGCCTGACTCCAGTCCCGGAACAATTCCGCAAGACGCGGATCTCGTCGTCGTAAATCAGAATCGTCCCAAATGCCCTGCCGACGGCTGCCACCGGATCCTCCATGGCGTCCAGCGCGGATCCGTACTAGTCCGTACGTAGCGGGCAATCAATACGGACATCGACAACCTGGCTCAGAGTAAAACGCTTCTCATCAGGGTTTTGGCTGCCGCGTCGCGCAGCACGATTTTGTTGTCGACAACAACGCTGTGACCAGATACTCTGCCGAAATCACTATTATGTAAACAACAAAACCCCCGCTTCACCGGGGGTTTCTACTGCTGGGGTACCTGGACTCGAACCAAGAACAAATGATAGCTGTCTTGTCCGTGCCATTCCCCCGCAACTGGGGCGGAATCCCGCGGATTTCCGCGGTTTTCATGGGTCCAGTGTACGCGCTGGCACGGACGAATACGGGCTCATTCTGGTCACGCAGCGGCGTATCTGGTCCGTTTCTGGTCACAGAATAGAGGCCGCCCAGGGCAAGGGACACACCGACCGGTCGCCCGATCACTCGATGTGCGTCGACCCACACGGGCCCACGGGCACGGTGTTCTAGTGTGTCCGCCCCCTCTGCCTCGGACGGGTAGTCGCGCAGTCCTTGTCCGTCAACCAGAGGACGCGGCCCCTGTTTGCGCAAGAAGACAGCTAGCGGGCGGCGTTACTGGTCGAGTCGTTATCACGGGACCGATCCGGCATCAATCCCAGCGAGCCTGCCCGACGGTAGAACGTAGCTCGGGACTTTTTTGAAGTCGGGCGCGCCTTGCGCCGTCGGATCTCCAGCTTCGATGACTCGGTAGGTGCTGGGGATCTGAATGTTCGCAGTGATGTGCGGCCGACCGCCAAGGCTTTTTAGAGTCTTGTGGTGTTTGTCGATCGAGTCGAGAACCCGCTCTCGCTTGATTTCGTGTTCCATTGGCCGAGGGCCGCCATGACTGTGAACAGCATCGAGTCCAGAGGAGTCACTATGTCGACGTCTCCCCCGCCCAGATTGACAACCCGAAGGGCCTCACCCCTGCCCTGAGGATTTCGGCGAACGCGAGCACGTTCTGCGTCGACCCATCCAGCCGGTCCAGGGTTGTGATCACGAATGTGTCGCCAGGCTAGAGCCTTTGAGCGCGAGATCAAGCTGAGGCCGGGCTGCTCGAGCTCCGGCACTCCACCGATCGACATACAAGTAAGCTGCTGCCGATTCGATACCCGCGCGTACCCAATGAGCTTCATCACCGCACTCCTCCGCTGACCCATAACTAGCGATGCATACTGCCATCTCACGAAAAAGTCACGCGACGTAGTCACAAGACCCATCAGGCGCTGCGAGAGCGCGGAATCTGTGACTTTTCATACTCCTCTTGCACAATATTTCACACCCGCCTGCACTACTCGTCTGGACTGACAGATACCAGCGGGAATTAGCGTCTTGACCCGTTCGGGGGACGCAGTCCAGAATGAATGCGAGCCTCTCCACCCGAAATGGAGGCGGAAAGCCAGGCACCCCGTGACCATCGAAAGCCGGCAACAGATCAGCCGATCCGCCAGGTGGTACAACCCACAGGTGCATCAGGCAACCGGGGTGATCATTGCTCAGACCCAGGCGCACCCTGACGAGGCGCTACGACGCCTAGTGCGGCGTGCAGAATCCAGAGGTCTTTCCGTGGATGCCGTGGCCGCGGACGTTATTGCGGGCAGGATCACTTTCATCTAACGCCTTCGGTTGCCACTAGGTAAAGAGCCGCTCACCGTTGGAAACTCTTCGTGTTCCTTGCGCGGCGCCGATACAGCCTATGTCTGGTCGACACCGACGAATGGCGGTTCGGGCAAGATAGATAAACCGTCCGTGGTGCTCGCGGACCTCAGCATTGCGGTGATCCACTCTGGATTGATTTCCGGCCTGTAGCTGCCGGAAAAAACATACACGAGAGAAACGCCAGGGTGCAACCAGATCATATTTCGGCCACCGCTCCCCGCATTCACCTCGTCCCGCCAGGAAAAAATGAAATATTCCTTGTCGCGCATCTTGCTGCCAATGACCGCTTGCAGGTGGGCGAGAGTTCGATCAGCGACGAAAATTGTCACGTTTGAGTTGTAGATCAACCGTCCCATTGGGGCGCCTCATTCATTCTGTAGATATGGCCGGTGCCCCTCCACTCCGTATCGCATGAACCTCGATACAGGGCCACCTTATCCTCCACGTGTCATTCCCGCGCCGACCTCTCAGGGACGAACGCTGGGAGTTGCGGTGGTCTCGGGTTAGCTTGTCCTTATGCGGGACAACACGACAGACACCGCCCTGATGCGACAACGGATTCGCACCTGCGAAGACGCATGCAATGCCCTCATTCAGGTGAGCGAAGACTGCGCAGACGCGTGCCTGGATCTGGATGGCAACGGGGAAAGCACCGCCTGTTTTCTCGCCGCCCTGGATTGTGTGGAGATTGGCCTGGCCGCGACCCGAGTCCTGTCCTGGACCACAAAGGACCACCACGCGTCCGCTTTCACCATCCTGGACGCGTGCCGTCGTTCCTCGCCGTAGTCGCGGTCCTCATGGTTAAACTCGGGTACGGCGGCCCCGTGCCGAGTGACAGACTCGAGGGCATGGACATTGAGCAGTGGTGGACCAAGTTGTCGCCTGAGACGCAGGAGTGGCTGACAGCCAACAACGGCGATTCTGTATCCATACCCTCGAACATGGTCACTGAAATCAGGGCGGCGGGCGGATCGGTCATAACGGATCCCTGGTGGATCTATCACATCGGCCCGACGGGCTTCTCACTCTCAGATGCCGCGACGGACTGGATCGAAGCCGTCGCCAACGGCGAGGACCCCAACGCTCACTGACGCCGCTGACGCTGCCTGCGACCCACCTGACAAGCTGGCCCTTCTCGGCGCGGACGAGGCCGACCCGATCATTAAGTTTTGGGTGAGGATGAAACAAGATGCAAGAGCCTACATATCAGCCGCGCGTCGCCAACCGAGCTCGTCGGCGCCGAGGCGGAGCACGTCCGTTCGGGCCGCATCCAGCGCCGCCGACACAGCTCCGGTAGCAACCGCAGCGGCTCCCAGCAGGGATTGGCGCAGGTCGGGCGCAGGGAGGTCCAACTCTGTCGGCAAGCGAGTGCGGGCCACATCAATCACCTCTGCAAGTCCGTCCGCTACCGCTCCCGACACGATCACCCGTTCGGGATCGTAGAGGCTGCCGAACACCGCGGTGACACGGGCCAGCAATGCGCCCGCGCGTTCGACAAGACCTCTCGACCACGGGTCACCGTTTCGGGCCAGGTCGAGGACCGCGCGACCAGTGAGAAACTCTTGGCCCAAGCCGCTCAAGGGGTGCCCAGCGGGGATGTCGCCGGCTGCGGCGGCCTGCACCACCCAATCGGTGAGTTTCAGACCAATTCCGGCGGCCGATTCGACTCCGAAGACGAAGTCGAACGCCTTCATCTCGCCAACGCCGCCGTGGGCGCCTCTCAGGAGACGCCCGTCGACAACGACGCCGGCGCCCAAACGATCACCGGCCAGCAGCACCACAAAGTTGCGCAGCCCAACGGCCGCTCCTGCCGCGCCCTCGGCCACTGCGGCCAAAGAGGCGTCGTTCTCGATTCGTACAATCGGCACCCATTCTGCGAGCAACTCGTTCAGGTCTGGGTTCATTTGGCGCCAGAAGCCGTCACGCTGTTCCGGCGACCTGCCGAAAGAGTCCACCGGAGCGGGAACCCCGATACATGCGGCGAGCACCCCGGTGCGGGAACGGCCTGCGGCGCGCAGAACGGAGTCGATGGCATCAATCACTGCGGCTCGGCGCTCCTGGGAACCTTCCTGTCGGGCGCCCAGTTCAATCGTTTCCTGCGCGAGCTGGTTTCCGCGGAGGTCGGCCACTGTTGTGGTGAGGTGAGATCGGCCTGCATCCATACCGATGACCACCGCCGCGTCGGGTCGCAGTTCGAAGCGGCGCGCTGGCCGCCCTTTGCTGTATTGGCCGACGGCTCTGGAGTTGGGCAATTCGCGCAGTAAGCCGAAGGCGATGAGTTCGTCGAGCGCCGTAATGGCCGTCGACCGGGTGAGACCGGTCGCGTCCATGGCTTCGGTGCTGACAAAAGCACCTGTGTCCCAGGCGAAGTCGAGCATCGCGTGCAGACTAGCGCGCGACTCGGGGGCGACGGCGTTCAACATGAATGCAAACCTCTTGACTCTCGTGTGCCTTTGTTGCATTATTGTCGCAGTCCTATTGATTTGATAGCTAAATCTAATAGTCCAACTAATCAAATGATACCAATGACGGTTTTTGAAAGGACGATGACGTGGACCGAACCACTCGCCGCACGGCCCAGGTGCTGGCTGCATCCCTTGGTCTCCTGATGGCTGGCGCGACGCTCACCGGTTGCGCGGCAGGCGATGCACCCGAAACGGTGAGCTTTCACCTCACCAAGCCCGAGGCGATCCCGTATTTCCGCGAACTGATCAAGGAATACAACTCCACGCAGGACGATGTCGAAGTCGTCCTTGATTCGTCGTCGAATCTCCAGGCTGGTTTCCTCCGGGGCAACCCGCCTGACCTTGGGCTGCTGAACTACAACATGGAGATGGCCCGCTTTATGGAACGTGGCGCCCTAAGCGACTTGTCCGACATGCCGGAGGCTGACCGCATCCTCCCCGAGGTCCAAGACCTCGTCGGCCAATACGCCACCTACCCCGGCCGAACCAGCGTTCTGCCGTACTCGGTGATGGCGGCATCCGTCATTTACAACACGGCAATGTTCGAGGAACAGGGACTGGAAGTCCCCGAGACCTACGACGAGCTGATCGCGGTGTGCGACCAGCTCACAGCCTCAGGAATCACTCCGTTCTACAGCACCTTCAAGGACCCGTGGACCGTGGCGCAAGGCTGGTTCGACTACACCGTCGGCGGCGAGGTCGATGTGGCCGACTTCTACGACGAGATGAACGAACTCGGCACCGAGGTGGGTCCCGAGTCGCCGGTCTCGTTCCAGAAAACACTCGCCGACCCGGTCGACCGCATGAAGCTGCTCATCGACAATTACACCAACGCGGATGCGGCGAGCAAAGGATACGGCGACGGCAACCTCGCATTCGCTAAGGGAGAAGCGGCGATGTATTTGCAGGGCCCATGGGCCCTCGGCGAGATCGCGAAGACCTCACCCGATCTTGAGCTCGGCACATTCCCGCTGCCGATGACCGACGACCCCGAAGACCTCCAGGTGCGGGTGAACATCGACCTCGCCGCCTGGATCCCGGAGGCGTCGAAGCATCAGGACGCGGCCCGTGAGTTTCTCAGCTACCTCTTCCGGCAAGACGTAATGGATGCCTACAACACGGCCCAGCTCGGCTATGGCACCACGACCGACGCCGCCCCGGTCACTGACCCACGCATTATCGGAATGAAGGAGTACTACGAGGCCGCCGACTTCTACCAGGGAGCATCACGAGCGATCCCCCTCACCATTCCCACCGAGAACTACCTCCAGGGCATCGCGCTTGGCAGCAGCGTGGAAGGCACCCTCAAGACCCTCGACGCGGACTGGGCGCGACTCGCGCTCCGGCGCTAGCCGATTAGAAAGGAATAGGCCATGACAACGACGACAGCGCCCCGGCGTCCGAGGCGAAAAATCGAAGGCATCTATTATGCCTTCCTGGTACCGAGCGTCCTGATCTTCACTATCGCCATCACCCTGCCGGCCCTCATCGGCATCTTCTTCAGCTTCACGAACTCGATCGGTTTCGGCGAGTGGGAGTTTGTGGGACTGATCAACTACATCGCAATGTTCACCGACCCCGCCATACTCTCGAGTTACCTCTTCACCTTCGGGTTCGCCGCCGTCACAGTGGTGCTCGTGAACGCGATCGCGTTCCTGCTCGCGGTCGGTCTGACGGCGAAGATCAGACTGAAGACGGCGCTCCGGACGGTGTTCGTGATCCCCATGGTGGTGTCGGGCATCATCATCGCCTACGTCTTCAACTTTCTCTTCTCCAACTCTCTCCCCGCCTTCGGGCAAGCGACTGGAATCGGCGTGCTGAGCGAGAGCATTCTCGCCAACCCTGACCTGGCCTGGGTCGGCATCGTGATCGTCACGGCATGGCAGGCAATCCCGGGAACACTCCTCATCTACATCGCGGGGCTGCTGGCGGTCCCCGGAGATGTCTACGAGGCAGCTGACCTCGACGGCGCGAGCAAATGGCAGCAGCTGTTTCGGATCACCCTTCCGCTCGTGGTCGGCTATGTGATCATCAACGTGCTGCTCGGCTTCAAGAACTTCCTCAACGCCTACGACGTCATCGTCGGCCTCACCAACGGCGGTCCGGGCACCGCCACCCGAAGCATCCCGATGACAATCGTCACGGGCTTCACCGGAGGCGACTACGCCTATCAGATGGCCAACGCAACGATGTTTTTCGTCATCGTCGTGGTCATCTCACTGCTCCAGCTCCGGATCACTCGTGGAAGGAACGCAATCTAATGTCAATGCAACCTGCCCTCATCGCCGAGGGCATCGAAGCCACCGCCACACTCGAAGACGGCAAGGCCCGCCGCGGGCCCGCCAGGGCCGTCCGGAGCCGCGGAAACAAGCCCAGCCTGTCGCTAATGATCGTGCTGCTGCTGAGCGCGATCACGGTGGTCATCCCGCTCTACGTGACGATCTCAATGGCGTTCAAGACCCAGGCGCAAGCCGTCGACGGCAACGCGTTCTCCCTGCCCGCCCCGTTCAGCATTGACGGCTTCGTCACTGCTTGGAACCTCACGAACTTTCCCGCGGCCTTCGGCGTCTCCGTGGTTGTCACGGCGGGCACCGTCATCGGAACGGTCCTCCTGGGCGCCCTGGCCTCATACGCGATCTCTCGCAACTGGGACTTCAAGCGGTTTCGCTGGTCGTTCTTCTACCTGCTCGCGGCAATGTTCATCCCGTTCCCCGTGGTCGCGCTACCGCAGATCCAGCTCACCGGACTCCTCGGACTCGACAACCCTGTCGGCGTCACTATCCTGCACATCATGTTCCAGCTGAGCTTCAGCATCCTGCTGTTCACGGCGTTCCTCCGCTCGATCCCGGCCGAGCTTGAAGAAAGTGCACGCCTCGACGGGGCGACGACCTGGCAGACCTTCTGGCAGCTGATCTTCCCCCTGCTGGCACCGATGAGCGCCACCGTCGGCATCTTCGCCTTCCTGGCCTCCTGGAACGACTTCATGATGCCGTCGCTGATCACCTCCAACCCCGCGCTGCAGACGCTGCCGGTGGTGCAGAGCATCTTCCAGACCCAGTTCAGCAACAACTACAACGTCTCTTTCGCCTCATACCTGATGGCGATGGCACCCGCCATCATCGTCTACCTCTTTACCCAGCGATGGGTCATGGAAGGCGTCACCCAGGGTGCGGTGAAGGGCTGACGCCCTCCCTGCCGAACCCCATCCCCCACCTCGACCCCCAAGGAGAATCAATCCAGTGAGCATCGTCGACGTCGCTACATCCCCCACCCAGAACCCGCTGAGCGATCCAGCACCCTGGTGGCGCCAAGCCGCGGTCTACCAGATCTATCCCCGCAGCTTCGCCGACTCCAACGGTGACGGTCTGGGCGACCTTCCCGGCATCACCTCAAAGGCCGACTATCTGCACGAGCTCGGCATCGATGCGGTGTGGCTGAGTCCGTTCTACCCCTCAGCGCTGGCCGACGGCGGATACGACGTCGCGGACTACCGCGACGTCGACCCGCGGCTCGGCACGCTCACCGACTTCAACGCGATGCTCCACGCCCTGCACACCCGCGGCATCCGAGTCGTCGTCGACATCGTGCCCAACCACACCTCCGACCAGCACACCTGGTTCCAGGAGGCCCTCGCCTCCGAGCGAGGGTCAGCCGCACGGGCACGCTACATCTTCCGCGAGGGCAGCGGGCCGGATGGCGCACTTCCGCCGACCGACTGGGTTGCCGCCTTCGGCGGCTCATCCTGGGAGCAGGTCCCTGACGGGCAATGGTACCTGCACAGCTTCGCCATCGAGCAGCCGGACCTCAACTGGGCCAACCCCGAGGTGCGCGACGACTTCCTGACGACGCTGCGCTTCTGGTCCGATCGCGGCGTCGACGGATTCAGGATCGACGTGGCCCATATGCTCACCAAGGACCTCACCGAGCCACTACCGTCGCAAGCGCAGTTGGACGCTCTCCCCCGGGATGGCATGCATCCGATGGTGGACCGCGACGACGTGCACGAGATCTACGCCGAGTGGCGCCAGGTGTTCAATTCCTACGACCCGCCGCGCACGGCTGTGGCGGAGGCTTGGGTGGACAAGGCGCGGGTGCCTCTCTATGCGAGCCCCCAAGGACTGGGCCAGGCCTTCAATTTCGACCTGCTCGAAGCGGACTTCGATGCCGGCCAGTTCGAGACGGTAGTACGGGACAACCTCACCCTGGCCGAGTTGTCGGGCTCGTCGAGCACCTGGGTGCTCTCGAACCACGATGTGGTGCGGCATGCCACTCGCTACGGGCTTCCCCAGCCTGGTCGTGACGAGACCGGGCGGCCAGTGCGCAAGCACGGTGTCGACTGGGTGATCTCTGGCGGGGTCTCACCGGTGCTCGACCGCCCGGCCGGCGAGCGGCGCGCCAGCGCCGCGACCCTGTTCATGTTGGGTCTGCCGGGCTCGAGCTACCTGTACCAGGGCGAGGAGCTGGGCCTGCATGAAGTCGCCGAGATCCCCGCCGCCGACCGGCAGGACCCGACCTTCTTCCGCAGCGCCGGCACCGACCTCGGGCGCGACGGCTGCCGCGTCCCCCTGCCGTGGGAAACCGGCAGCGACGCGGGCTCAGCGTTCGGCTTCGGCACCGGCGGGTCACACCTGCCCCAACCCGGGTGGTTCTCCGACTACACCGTGGCCGGCCAGGCACTCGATCCCGCCTCTTCCCTGGAGCTCTACCGGAGTGCCCTCTCGTTGCGGCGCATGTTGCAGACCGACGAACAGCTGGAGTGGATTCCCACGGGGCGCTCCGAGGTTCTGCGCTACCGGCGGCCCAACGGCTGGGAGATCGTGACCAACTTCGGCACCGAGCCCTATCAAGTCGACCGTGACGACGTCTTGCTCGCCAGCCGCGCCCTCGACGCCGGCACCCTCCCGGGCGAGGCCACGGTGTGGTTCGGCGATCTCGCCGCCAACTAGTCCGCAGCATCGCTCGTTCGTCAACAGCATCGCGTCCAGCGGTGTGAAAGGTTAGGCCCGGTTATGTCGCTCCAACTGCCCGATAAGTGGATCTGGGACTCCTGGTACGTTCAGGTCGACGGCGTCACGCACGCCTACTACCTGCACGCCAGCAAGGCCCTTGGCGATCCCGAGCGCCGGCACCGGCACCCCATCGTCGGCCACGCCGTGAGCACCGACCTCACCAACTGGACCGTGGTGCAGGACGCAATCATCATCTCGGAGGCACCGGCCTTCGACGACGGCACCACCTGGACCGGCTCGGTGGTGCAGGCCGACAACGGGCTCTGGTGGATGTTCTACACCGGCACCTCCCGCGCCGAGAACACCATGGTGCAGCGGGTCGGCGCGGCCACCTCCCCCGACCTGCTCACCTGGACCAAGGTCTCGACCGAGCCGCTCGTGGAGGCCGACCCGGCCTTCTACGAGACGCTGGACCTCTCGGTCTGGCACGACCAGGCCTGGCGCGACCCGTGGGTGTTCCGCTTCCCAGGCGAGAGCACCTGGCAGATGCTGATTACCGCCCGTTCTTCTTCCGGCGACCCGCGGGTGCGCGGCGTGCTCGGCCACGCCACCAGCGAGAACATGCGCGACTGGACGGTGCAGCCGCCCCTCAGCCAGCCCGGCCAGGGCTTCGGCCAGCACGAGGTGTTCCAGTTCGAGATCGTCGACGGAGTGCCGATCCTGCTGTTCTGCTGCGGCGTCACCGAGCTCTCCCCCCAGCGTCGGGCGGCCGGTGAGGTGGGAGGCGTCTACAGCGTGGCCGTGGACCGGCGTCTGGAACAGGTGGACTTCACCGGCTCCGTCCTGTTCGACCGCACCGACCTCTACGCCGCCCGGCTGCTGCAGGATGCCGACGGGGGCTGGGTGCTGCTCGGCTTCATCAACATCGTCGACGGCGAGTTCGTCGGCACGCTCAGCGACCCCATCCCGGTCACGGCCGACCCGGTGCTGGGCCTCGTGCACCGACAAGCCGAGGACTCGGCCGCGGCACCCGATACCTGTGTGATTTGACGTTCCCAGGCGGCATTCCGTGATCGCCATTTAGCGCCACGAAACTACCGAGCCGATCTAGTCACGGACGACGTGCCTTACCTCATCGACCTCGCGGCTTGCGGGTGGGGTGGCACCGGCAGGGTAGCCGTTGCGGTCATGCCGTCGATCGCGGCGGCAGCGGTCGAAGTCTTTTTCGCGCGCCGCATGCGCGCAATTACCACGACGCCAACGATCACCAGACCGAACCCAGTGGCTTCCAACACGGTCGGCAGACGAGCCTCGAGGATGTAGGCGTACACATATCCGGAAATCGTCTCGACCGCGATGAGCAACCCGGCAAGAACGGTCGGTAGACGGCTGGAGCCTTCATTCCATAACCACGTTCCGCCCCAGGAAACCACGAGGCCCAGAATCACGCTGACGGCCAAGAGCATACTGACATTGGCGCCGGTGGGAGGAGTAGGCGCGCTCCAGACTCCAGTGACAAGGGCCACCGGAATGAGAAGGACAGCCAGAATGCCAGTGAAAACACCAACGATGGCAGCCCACAGGGAACCTCCCACTTCAGGATTCCGTTCCAAGAAGTCCGCGTTGCTGACCCCGTAGGCGGTCCAAAGAGCCACTGCACCGATGGCAGCGATCAGCCCAATGGCGACTGAGAGAGGCGCGATATCCTCCGATGCCAGGAGTTCGGGCACACTCACCACAGCGAGGCCGGTGCCGACGAGCAGCAACGGGATAGCGAGCCTCCGCCACCTGTACGTGTGGTCACGCACGTTGGAGACGGTTGCGATCACAACCGGAAGGCTCCCGATGACCACGGTGACGACAGGCGCGCCCACTGCTTGAATCGCGACGACCAGCAGTAGGTAGTAGCCCACATTGCCAGTCACGGCGAAAGCGAGCGCAGGCCGCCAATGCCGCAAAATTGCGTCCACGCCCCCCGCCGGGCGGCGATTGAGTAGAAGGACAATACCGACGGAAACCACTCCGTAAACGAGGTACCGGCCAGTTGTGATCGCCACTGCCGACCAGCCGGGGGCAAGGGCCGGAAGGACAAATGCGAGCCCCCAGAGCAGTCCGGCTCCTGCGCCGAATGAAATGCCTTTAGTCATTTGCGCGACCTTCCTTCCGAGCTTTGGTTCGTCAGCTCGTCAGTTGGTGGCAGCTGCGCGAAATTCGAAACGCATTCAGAGTGAACGCGCTGTGAGTTGAAACGCGATAGGCGCGAACCATGTAAGGAGTCAAACGCGTTATGCTCATAACGTTAGCCGTCCGAAGATAAGGAGTCAAAGTGGATTTTGCCCCTGACACACTCGAGGCGTTGACGTTTGCGGTTGCACTCGGAAACACAACAGCCCGCTCTTCTCGGAACGGTGCTGACGAACTGAGCTCCCTCGCGGGGCTGTCGGACCTCATTGCTCACTACCCCTTCTCGGGCCGAATCGATGGAGACGAGAGTGAATTGCGCGACGTCGTTCTCACCCGCGAACGACTCCGAGAAATGTGGACGATGGTTCCAGACTCCGCAGCGCTGGCCATCAACAAGATGCTTGAGGATGCGCGCGCAAGGCCCTATCTCGCCCGTCACGACGGTCTGGACTGGCACCTGCATGCCACGTCGCCTGAGGCCCCTCTGGGAGAACGGATGCGCGTGGAAGGCAGCTTGGCTCTAATGGATGTGATCCGTACTGGTGAAACCCGTCGGCTTCGGATTTGCGAGGCAGACGAGTGCGAAGGCCTGATCCTTGACCTCTCACGCAACCTCTCGAAGCGGTTCTGCAGCGCGCGGTGCGGAAGTCGAACGAACATGGCAGCCTACCGAAAGCGTCAGCATGACCATGTGTAGCGGGCCTTCCGTTGCACGGATCGCAAATACGATCCGTGTCCCCCGCTAACGGCATGGACCAGCCCCGCTACACGATCCGGTTGGCCGCTCGCGCCATCTGGGCGACGGCGCGCGCGTCGGCTGCGTTCCGGCCAAGGGGCTTGTCGACGTGTGCGTGTTTCCCCGCTGCCAAGGCCGCAAGTGTCAGACTCATCTGAATCCCTGGTTGGCCGAGGATCACCCCATCGATTGCTGCAGCAGGCATTGAGCGACACGGGTTCTATACTGCATAATGCGAGCATGTTGTACATATGGATAATGGCTTTGTAAGCTTACAAGAGCGTGGGCGCGATGTCGTGCAGCCGCGTACGGCCAGCCCGCTAAAGAACCCCGACTGTCCTGCTGAAAGGACCCCTTCGTGAAGACCTTCACCATGCCCGGAACCGACATCGTCGCCCCGAACGTCTTGCTCGGACTTATGCGGATCGCCGACAAGACCGACGACGAGGTCAGGGCACTGGTGCGCACTGCCCGCGACGCCGGCATCGACTTCATCGACCATGCCGACATCTACGGCACCGAACGGAACGGGTGTGAGCGCCGATTCGCAGAAGCGCTGCAGCTGACCCCGTCCCAGCGCGACCAGATCACCATCCAGACTAAAACCGGGATCCGTGAGGGGTACTTCGACTTTTCCTACGAGCACATCATCGAGTCGGTCGAGGAGTCCCTCGAAGCGCTCCGCACCGACCGCATTGATATCCTCCTGCTGCACCGGCCCGACGCCCTCGTTGAACCCCAGGAGGTCGCGCGCGCCTTTGAAGAGCTGGAAGCCAGCGGCAAGGTACGCGCCTTCGGCGTCTCCAACCACACCCCACGCCAGATCGACCTGCTCAAGAAATATGTGCGCCAGCCGATCGTGGCCAACCAACTGCAGCTCTCGATCACGCACTCGCCAATCATCGCGCAGGGAGTGGCAACCAATATGGTCGCCGAGCAACAGTCGATCACGCTCGACGGAGGCGGCATCTTGGACTACTGCCGCCTGCACGACATCACGATTCAGACGTGGTCCCCTTTTCAGGCCGGCTTCTTCAGCGGCGTATTCCTCGGCTCGCCGAAGCACCCCGAACTCAACGCCGTCATCGACCGGCTAGCCACCCAGTACGACGTGCCCGCAATCGCCATCGCCACAGCCTGGATCACCCGACACCGGCCCAGATGCAAGTAGTGCTCGGCACCACCAGCCCCGACCGGGTCGCCGGCGCCGCGCTCGGCTCAGACATCCCGCTCACCCGGCCCGAATGGTATGAACTCTTTCGCGCCGCCGGGCACCTACTGCCCTAACCATTCGCTGTCGGGGACCGATTGCCCGCCGGCATCGCCGATTCGTCGACAATGCTGGGTGTGCCGGGGAGGTCGAAGGGTGGCGAGTGCGGGGACGCAACCGCGGACACACAGGCTTAATTTACCGCGCAGAGAGCTGCGCTTTCACAGGTCCCGCAGTCGTCTCGCGAACCACAAGTGCCGGTTCCAGGAGGAGATGCCGCGGATCAGAAGGGGGCTCGATCAGGATGTCCACGAGGGCCCTGGCGATCAACTGGATTGGTTGTCGGACCGATGTGATGCCGATCGAGTCGGAGGATGCCAGAGGCGCGTTGTCAAAGCCGGTAATCGCGACGTCCCTGCCCGGCACGAGCCCTCGCTCCCGCAACGCTGATAGCGCGCCGAAGGCCACACTGTCGTTCACACAGACCAGAGCCGTCGGCGGCCTGACCGAGTTGAGTATTGCGTGTGCCGCGTCCCGCCCGCCAGCAATGGTGCCATCACTCACAACTAGTCGGTCGGGTTGCAGCGACGTCACCAACCCGAGCCGCTCGCATTCGGTCTCATAGCCTTGGCGCCGCTCGATGGCGGACGGCTGGTCCGGCGTGTAGTCGATATAGGCGAGTTCCAGATGACCCAGGGATGCGACGTGCTCCACAGCCATCGCCACTCCACGAACGCCGTCCGTCTTGACCCAACTCCACGGTACGTCGGCGCCCTCAGCGGTGCGCCCATAGGCAACAAAAGGAACTCCTCGCTTCGCGAGTTCGCGCGGCCGGTGATCGTGTAGCCCGATGTTGGCGAGGACGAAGCCGGCGACGGATTGACCGTAATAGAGCTTTTCACACGCATCCATATCCTCCTCCGCGTCGACCTCAACGATGAGGGACAGGTTGCGCTCCCGGCGCTGGCACGCATACGCAAGTTGGTGCGTGAATTCATCCATGTATTGAAACGACGTCGGATCTCGCTCGGTGACCAGATACCCGAGTTGCCGAGGTTGCGCCAGACGCAGACTTCGCGCGACCAGGTTATTGCGATAGCTCAGCGCGCGCATCGAATCCTGGACACGTTGGATCGTGTCCTCCGACACAATCTCCGGACGATTGATCACGTTAGAGACAGTCATCCTCGAAACACCGGCGTGCGAGGCGACATCCGACATACTCGCCAGTCTGTGCGCTGCAATGCTGTCAGACATAGTAATCAGCTCCCCCCATTCGTTCGGCCATTCGATAAACCCTCGCAGTCAACTATCGCATTGCTTCCAGAGCCGACACGCAGCCGACAATGCTCTCAATAAATATCTTGCACCCGTTCAGCAAAAATTGTAAGCTGCCAAAAGTGCAGAATTGTAAGCTGCCAATCCGCCAGAGCCGGCGGTCGTAAGAAGACAAAGGAGCCTTCGTGAAGACCCCCACCCGAGCACTCCGCGTTTACGTCAGGGTGCCTGCCGTCCAGGGAGCCCTTGGTTCAATCTTCTCCGGTGTCCGTCCTCCGGTCGGGTACTCCTACTGCTGGGTGCCGCTGAGTGGCGTCCGGCAGTGTGCTACTGGCACCTGCGGCTCGATTGCCAACGTGACTTCCCGATGTGGATGTGCAGATATGTCCTCCGGACAGCTTCACAACTCGCTTCGAAGCACCCCGGTCCCGCCGATGTCCCGCGCCATGGCCGGCCGACCGGCTGCCACGACCACCTTTAGACCTGAATTCAACGAGGAGATCTGATGACGATGACACTGGAAGCGAGGGCGATGCGATGAGCGCGCTCGGCGAACTTCGTACCATCACCCACAAGCGCGGCCCGGAAAGCGCTGCCAGCAAGCGTGCGCGCACCAAGGACAACAAGGTCGCGGCGTTCTTCCTTGCACCCTGGCTGTTAGGCCTGCTCGGCATCACCATCGGCCCGATGCTGATCTCGCTCTACCTCGCGTTCACCAACTACAACCTGCTGCAGGCACCCAAATTCACCGGCTTGGCGAACATCCAGCGGATGCTGGGGGACGAACGGCTCGCGCATTCTCTGCAGGCAACCTTCACGTACGTGATAGTGTCCGTGCCCCTGCAGCTGGGAACTGCCCTCGCGCTCGCAGTCCTGTTGGACCGTGGCCTGCGTGCGCTTCCTCTGTACCGTTCCGTGTTTTACCTGCCGTCCCTGCTGGGCTCCAGCGTCGCGGTAGCCGTGCTCTGGCGACTTGTCTTCGGCGGTGAAGGACTGGTCAACGCGTTCCTCGCCGTGTTCGGTATTGAAGGAGCCGCCTGGATCTCCTCCCCCGACACAGCCCTCAGCACATTGATCCTGCTGCACATGTGGACTTTCGGAGCTCCGATGGTGATCTTCCTCGCTGGCTTGCGCCAGATTCCACGGGAGTACTACGAAGCCTCCTCGACCGACGGGGCGACGAAATGGCGCCAGTTCCGTTCGATCACGCTCCCGCTGCTGAGCCCGATTATCTTCTTCAACCTCGTCCTGGGCCTGATCGGTAGCTTCCAGACCTTCACCCAAGCGTTCATCGTTTCCAACGGAAGCGGAGGCCCGGCGGACTCAACGCTCTTCTTCTCGCTCTACCTCTACCAGGAAGGGTTCTCCAGCTTCCGGATGGGCTACGCCTCAGCGCTGGCCTGGCTGCTGCTGATCATTATTGGCATTTTCACTTCGCTCAACTTCTGGGCCTCCAAGTATTGGGTTTTCTACGATGACTGAAACACGCGCGATCACGACCCCCGGCCGCCGAGTAGAACCACACGCGGGCATCCCGAGTGGCTCAAGCCCGAAAGGCTCGTCGCTGCGCAGCGCTGTTGTGAGTACGCTCAAGCATGCCGGGCTGATCCTCCTCGCACTGGTGATGATCTACCCGCTTCTGTGGATGGTCGTGTCCTCCATTCGCCCAAATTCCGAGATCTTCACCACTCCTGGTCTCTTCAGCGACTCGTTTGATTTCAGCCACTACACCACCGGATGGAACGCGTTGGCTGCGCCGTTCTCGACCTATTTGTTAAACTCCGGCCTGATCGTGCTGGGATCCGTGATCGGCAACCTGATTTCCTGCTCACTAGCTGCATACGCTTTCGCCCGCTTGAACTTCAAGCTCAAGACACTTGCGTTCGTGGCGATGCTTGTCACGATCATGCTGCCGATCCACGTGCTGATCGTCCCCCAATACGTGCTCTTCGCCCAGCTGGGTTGGGTCAACACCTACCTGCCGCTTATCGTGCCGAAGTTCCTGGCGACCGACGCGTTCTTCATTTTCTTAATGGTGCAGTTCATTCGCGGGATCCCCAGGGAACTTGACGAGGCGGCGCGGATCGATGGTGCCAGCCACTTCCGAATCTACTCACAGATCATGTTGCCGCTGATGGTTCCGGCCCTGGCGACGACGGCGATCTTCACCTTCATCTGGACCTGGAACGACTTCTTCAGCCAACTGATCTTCGTCACCAAACCTGACCTATACACCGTCCCTGTCGCCTTGCGCTCCTTCATCGACTCGCAATCGCAGTCCGACTTCGGCGCCCTGTTTGCGATGAGCATCGTCTCCCTGGTCCCGATCTTCCTTGTCTTCTTGTTCGGTCAACGCTTTCTGCTCCGCGGCATCGCCACGACCGGCGGCAAGTAACCGCACCTTCCCTCCCTTCCCCGCCCTGTCACACACAAACACAACACACAAAGGAACCTCATGATTTCGCGCCTGCAACGCCGCATGCTCGCTCCGCTCGCTCTCGGAGCTGTAGCGGTCCTCGGACTAACGGGATGTGGCACCGCCACGACCGCTCAGTCAACAGAACTCACCGATGAAGACGTGACTCTGACTCTCAGCTGGTGGGGGGCAGACGCTCGCGGCCAGAAGACCAGCGAAGCGATCAAGCTCTTCGAGAAGGCCCACCCCAATATCACCGTTGAAGCTCAGAACTCAGACTGGGGCGGCTACTGGGACCGTCTGGCCACGACCACCGCGGCCGGAGACATGCCCGACGTCATGCAGTTCGACGAGCAATTCCTGGCGTCGTACGCCAATCGCGGCACGCTGCTGGACCTCGCGGAGTTCACGGACATCCTCGACCCCAGCTACATGGACAAGAAAATCCTGGCCGGCGGCGCGGTCAACGACACGCAGTACGCCATCCCGATCAGCGGTGCTCCCAGTGCCGTACTCATTAACACAGCCCTGTTTGAGCAGTACGGCGTATCACTGCCAGATTTGACGACATGGACCTGGGACGACTACTCCGAAACAGCCCAAGCGCTAACGGAAGCCTCCGACGGCGCGGTTCACGGTATCTCCCCTGTCGGCGTCGATTCATTCACTCTGAATGTGTTCGCCCGTCAGCACGGCGAGCAGCTCTTCGACGAAGACGGCGACATTGTCATCCCCGTTGAGACCGTCGCCGACTATTGGCAGACCGAGCTCGACCAGATCGAGTCCGGCGCAGCCCCTTCGGCAGAACAGCTCAGCGAGAGTGCCGGCGTGCCGCTGGACCAGTACGACATCGTCACTGGAAAAACCGCGATGCAGTTCATCCCCGCCGGCGTCTTCACGGCTCATCAGTCCGCAGCTCCCAATGCGAAATTCATCCTCGCGGACTGGCCGACCGACTCTGACACCGAGGAGGGCTTCCAATACATGAAGCCAACGATGTACTGGTCCGCGGCCGCAACCTCCGCCCACCCAGCAGAGGCCGCGGCGCTGATCGACTTCCTCACCACCGATCCCGAGGTCGGCACCTTGTTCGGCACTGACCGCGGCATCTCCGTAAACCCGGACATTCAGGAAGTCATCAAGCCCACCCTGACTGGTGCGGACAAGATCGCCTTCGACTACATCACGAATGCCGCCGAGACCGTCGGTGCCGCTGCGCCGATCACGCCCAACGGCGCCAGCGACATCAACGCAGTGATCTCTCGGTACAACCAGGAGGTGCAGTTCAAAAGCAGCACGCCCACGGAGGCAGCTGAAGCGATGATCGCGGAGATCCAGAACTCCATCGACGCAGCTAAGTAGCACAGAACAACCCTGCGGCCGGCGCGTTCGCGCGCCGGCCGCGCCCATGTTCGTCCCACCCCTCAAGAGGAGCACCACAGCTTGACTACTCCATCCGCTCTCCAGGAGCACAACAGCTTCGCGACTCCATCCACGTCCTGGACTCTTTCGGGTTTCGGCGATGAAATTTCCCCAGACCCGCACGCCCAGATCGCTGTGCTCGAGGGCCTCGGCGCTCGACACATTGAGGTACGAAGCGCTTGGGATACTAACGTCGTCGACCTCGATGAGGACCAGCTGAGTACTTTGGCTGCCATTGTCAAGACTGCCCAGTTCAGCGTCTCCGCGATCGCATCCCCTATCGGCAAAGTTGATGTCACGCTCGACCCCGACCTCGAAGTCCAGCGCCTCCGACGGATCATCCGCGTCGCGAAGGCCCTCGACACGACGAACATCCGCATTTTCTCCTTCTATCCGGCCCCGGGGTCGTCCATGGAGTCCGTGCGCGACGAGGTCTTGCTCCGAATGCGGCGGCTCGCCGATGTAGCTGAGCAGGCCGGTGTCGTGCTGCTGCACGAGAACGAAAAGGGCATCTACGGCGACATTCCCGAGCGGATCCTCGATATCGTCGAATCCGTCGGTTCCGCCAACCTGCGCCTGGCCTGGGACAGCGCGAACTTCGTCCAGGTCGGCGTACGCCCATTCGACGACGGCTACACCAAGCTTCGACCTTACGTCGACTACCTCCAGGTCAAGGACGCCCTCTCCTCGACCAGCGTCGTCGTTCCCGCCGGAGAGGGAGATGGGCAGCTGCGTGAAACTCTCGCCGCGCTCGCCTCCGACGGCTACGACGGTTACGCCTCGCTCGAACCGCACCTGAGCAGCACTCACTCGCTCGGCGGCTTCTCCGGCCCCTATTCCTTCGGCTTAGCGGCACGCGCATTCCGCGGGCTCACCGATGAGTTGGGAATCGAACTGCGATGAATGACGGACCCGTACGACTGGGCATCCTTGGTTTCGGCAACCAAGGCTCCAACTACGCCCGCTACATCACCGAGGGCCTCGTGCCCGACATGGTCATAGGCGCGATCGCCGACACCGACCCAACCCGGCTGGTCGCCGCTCGCGAGCTCCACCCGAACATCCCGCTATTCGAAAACGGCATCTCGATGATGGACAGCGGCCAGGTCGATGCTGTCATCACATGCATTCCGCACTACGAGCACCCGCAGGCTGGCATCGATGCACTCTCTCGCGGTCTGCACGCCCTGGTCGAAAAGCCCGCCGGCGTCTACACAAAGCAGGTCGCCGAACTGAACGCCTACGCTGCCGCGCGTCCCCAACTCACCTTCGGGATCATGTTCAACCAGCGCAACAACCCGCTGTACGTCCGGATCAAGGAGATCATCGACGCCGGCGAAATCGGCGCGATCCGTCGCTCGAACTGGATCATCACCACCTGGTGGCGCCCCCAGGGCTATTATGACCAATCTGCCTGGCGCGGCACCTGGGGCGGCGAAGGAGGAGGCGTTCTCGTCAACCAAGCCCCCCACCAGCTCGACCTCTGGCAGTGGATCTGCGGAACGCCCCGCTCAGTGTTCTCCAAAGTCGGCTACGGCTTCCGACGCAACATCGCGGTCGAAGACGAAGTAACCGTCCTCGCTGACTACGGCAACGACGTCACCGGTGTTTTCATCACCGCGACCCACGACCTCGTGGGCACTGACCGCTTCGAAATACTCGGCGACCAGGGAAAGATCGTCGTCGAAAACAGCGCGGTCGCGACCGTCACCCGCTTGACCAAGCCAGAGCGCCAACTGAGCGACGAAGTCGCAGCCGAGGACATCTCACGCGCACTCAGCGGCAAGCTGGACCCGGCCGATCTGTACACAACCGAGACGATCCAATTCGACTCCCGCTGGGGCTCGCAGCACGCAAACGTCCTGCAGAACTTCGCCGCGAACATCCTTCGCGGCGAACCCCTGCTGGCACCCGGCGCAGACGGCATCACCGGCGTGCGCCTCGCGAACGCCATCCACCTCTCCAGCTGGACGGGCCGCGATGTCCCCTTGGACTTCGATGAGGATGAATACATCGGCGAACTCAACGCTCGCATCCGCGCTGAAGGCAGTTTCGTTGAACGAGCTTGAGCTCAGTCTGGCCTCCAACGCTTCGTCCTCCAGCTCCGCTACGCAAAGTTAGGCCCGGTCTGTGTCTCTCCAACTAGCCGATAAGGCGCTCTCCTCGCTCGTCCAGGTCGAGCTGTGACCGGTGCCGACAAGGCCGAGTGCCGGGTGCTGGTGGTCGGCGAAGCACTGATCGACCTGGTGCAACGCGCCGACGGCTCCCGGGACGAGGCGCCCGGCGGCAGCCCCGCCAACGTAGCCCTGACGCTGGGCCGGCTCGGCCGGCATCCGCAGCTGCTCACCAGCCTGGGCGAGGATGACCGCGGCCACGCGGTGCGGGCCTGGCTGGAGGGCTCGGGGGTACGAGTGTCAGCGGGGAGCGCGACAGGGGCGCACACCTCCAGCGCAACGGCACTGCTCGATGCCACGGGGGCGGCCACCTACGAGTTCGACCTAGCCTGGACCGTGGATGTGGAGCTGGCCGGCGCCGCCGACGTGCTGCACGTCGGGTCGATCGCGACGGTACTCGAGCCGGGCGCATCCGACGTGGCACGCCTGGTGGAAGCCCGCCGCGCGACGGCCACCATCACCTTCGACCCGAACATCCGTCCGGCGCTGATCGATGACGCCGAGGCCGCGCGGTCGAGGGTGGAGCAACTCGTGCGCCTCGCCGACGTGGTGAAGGTAAGCGACGAAGACCTGCTCTGGCTGCACCCCGACCGAGAACTCGCCGAGACGGCAGCATCCTGGCTGGCCGCCGGGCCCGCCGTGGTGGTCGTCACCCAAGGCGGCGAGGGCGCGTTTGCGCTCACCGCTCAGGGACGGGTGTGGGCGTCAGCGCCCCGGGTGAGCGTGGTCGACACCGTCGGCGCCGGCGACACCTTCATGGGTGCGCTCATCGACGGGCTGATCGACGCTGACCTGATCGGCGACGACCGTCGCCAGGCGCTGCGCGACGTGCGGCTGGGTGTGCTGGAGAGCATCATGCGGCGGAGCGCCGAGGCGGCCGCCGTCACGGTGTCCCGCCCCGGGGCAGACCCTCCCACCAGCGCGGAGCTCGCCGCGGTGTAGTTCACGGCGCGCTCCACCGACCCACGCAAATACCCAGCCGGGCGGTCCTCGAAAACAGAATCCATTCACAGTCGTCACGACACGGGCGGGGACTCGCAGCCATCCTCATCCTCAATTATCTGGCCGGTTCGGCCGAGAAGAGCAAGCCGATGAATGAACGACGCGTTTCTGATCACCCTGTGCCACGCGGCTATCGCAAATCGGCGACAATCTACGACGTGGCGCAGTTGGCAGGGGTCAGTCCCTCGACGGTTTCCAGAGCGCTAAACATGTCTGGACGCGTCAGCGCGAAAACGGAACGACTCGTCAAGGTTGCCGCCGCCACTTTACAATTCCGCTTCAACCCCAGGGCTCGTTCGCTGCAGACGGGCCGGACCGGAACTTTCGCCCTAATCCTGTCCGACATCACAAACCCCGTGTATTTCGACCTGGTCCGTGGTGCCGAGCGCGTCGCCGCATGCGAAGGTTACGCACTCATCTTGGCCGAATCTCAGGAGAGCGCCGAGAACGAGTCGAATGCCGCCGCTGGATTACAGAGTTCAGTCGATGGCATCATCCTTGTTGCGTCTCGGCTCGGCGACGCACGGATTCGCGAATTGGCCCAGCGTAAACCCCTGGTCGTCGTAAATCGGCAGGTCGATGCCGTCTCGGGAGTCGTGCCCAACGTGCGTACAGGAATTCGGCACGCACTGGACCACCTCGCCGCTATCGGACATCGGCGCCTTGCGTTCCTCTCCGGGCCGACGAACTCGTGGATGAGTGAGTTGCGCTGGAACACGCTAATCGTTGAAGCACCGGCTCGCGGGATGTCGATCGTAGAAATCGGGCCAGGTGCACCGACGCTAGAAGGCGGCCGTCAGAGTCTCTGTCGCGTACGGGCAGCTGGCGTGACTGCAGTGATCGCCTATAACGACCTCATGGCAATCGGCCTCCTGCAAGCAAGTCACGAGGCACGCATTTCGGTGCCGGCCGACCTCAGTATCCTCGGATTCGACGACATCTTCGGCTCGAATTTCACGACCCCTGCACTCACCACCATCCGAAGTCCATTCCACGAAGTCGGAACAGTTGCCGTGCAACAACTCATCATGGAGATTGAACACCAGAGGTACCAGGTCGACCACGCCATCGACACCCAGTTCATCGAAAGGGAATCAACAGCTCCCCCGAACCGTCACCATTCCAGCGACGGCATCGGCACGCTCTGATCACGCGGTGTTTCTGCGAAGTACGGGGCCGGTCGCTGCGCGCTGTCCCGTGGGAGTTCCGGCCCAACTCACGTGCGACCGCCTGATTCGTCTATTCGGGAGGTAGAGGTAATCACCAAGGCTGAGATAGCCTGATCCCACATGATTTTGGGTGCTTCAGCACCACCCGGCGGGGGCGTGACCAGGCGTATTCGATCGAGCGTCTCTTCGCTACTTAACATCGCGAAACGTCGGAAGAGGTTTTACTTTGCAGAACGACGTTGAAACCGCTGTCTTCACCATCGAGGTCGGGGGTTCATCGACCCAGTACTGTGAGGTATCTGGTGACGAACTGTTTCCAAGTTCTCGTCCGGCTTCCACAAACTGCCAATGGCTCTTGGCTGCACCGGGGATCGTAAACGGCGACCATGTGCGGGGCGCGCATCACATTGGATGGGGAGACGTCTCCGCAAGTGAGCAACTGAACATGTCCCACGCCCCTCTTTGCAGCATGAACGATGCCGAGGCGGCAGCTCTCGGAGAATGGTATTTGCGAGGTTCTCACAACGGACGCTGGCTGTACATCGGACTGGGTACCGGGGTTGGGTCGGCCGTAGTGGTGGACGGAATAGTGTCCGAAGTGGACTTCAGTCACGCCACAGGTTTCGGACCGAAGATTTGTGGTGGTTGCGGCGCAAGAGGGTGCCTCGATGCGCAGATTGGGGGCCATGCATTATCCAACCCGCTAAACCTCAATGATCGCGAGCGGGTGCTCAATACCCTGACGGTGGCAATCCAGAGATTGAGCAATCAGCCAGATGCTGTCGTGCTGGCAGGAGGAATGTCCCGAAAATTTCCGGACCTCTTCAAGGATCTCGGGCGGCGAATTGAAGCTGTCGTATTCCCTTCAGCTATCGAGCTTCCGATGAAGTCAGCTGCGCCCTGGGGCTTGTTGTGCGAATGGAAGAAGGGGTAGGCCCTGCGATGGCACCCGCCAATGAAGCCCGTGCGAGGGCACCGGACCAATTCAACTGCCAACGCCGCCCGGGGCTTTGTGCGCAAACGATTCAACTGAAGGCCTTCGCGATGCTCTTCAGCGCCAATCCTGATCTGCTCGCGTTCCCTTAGTGTTGTCCGCACGGCCAAGGTACAGTCACCAACCCATTTTCAGTTCGCGCTGCAACAGCTTCCGAGTGGCCAGCTCGAGCTCCGACGGCCAATTGACTTCGCACAGTTCGCAGAGTTTGCGTGCCCTGCCCAGGTATGCGCTTGCGATGCTCTGTTGTGCCTCTCTGATGCTGTGCTCGCTGAGGCCGAAGGCCGGAATTGACGTCAGGCAGTGCATTTGTTCAACGCTCAAGTGTTCGCCAATTCGTTTGTTGATCGTGTTGCTCCGAATGCCGTTTTCGGTCACGTCCCGCTGAGTGGTGGAATTTCTCAACACCATGCGGGTCAGTGGTTCTAGTCTAGGCGGCGGCGAGTTCGGGGAGGATCACCGCCTCGTCGAGGACCTCGA
>NZ_SOHM01000013.1 GCF_004403945.1 Cryobacterium lactosi
ACCCAAGCCCCCGGCCCTACCGGGCCGGGCCTGCATCAACGACCCCCGCAAGAAACCCAAACCCAACCTGTCTCAAACAGGTTGACAAATACCGCGTACCGGGCGCAAAAGTCCGCATGGGGAACAGTTAGCGCAGGAACCGCGCGCGGGCGGGGCGCTAGGGACGCTTGGTGCGCAGGGCGCGCACGGTGAGCTGGGCGGCGGCGAGCACGAGCAGCACGGCGAAGAGGATGCTGGACAGCCGTGGTGGGATCAGCACTGCCAGTGCCACCCCGGGCACCGCCGCGAGGGTGGCGGCTATTCCCACCACAAGACCGGCCGGCAGGTCGACGAGCCGGGCGCGCGCGTTCGCGATGGTGCCGACGATGCTCGTGGGCACCAGCACCAGCAGCGAGGTGCCCTTGGCGATGAGGTCGCTCACGCCGAACACCGCCACGAGTGCCGGCACCGCGATCACTCCCCCGCCGATGCCGAACAGCCCGGATGCCACGCCCATCGCCAGGCCCAGCGCCAGGTAGCCGAGCACCACGATCAGGCTCAGCTCGAGGGCGGCGCCGCGATCAGGTTCAACGATGACCATGCGCACGGCCACAACGACCAGCAGCGCGATGAAGAGCCAACGCAGCCAGAACAACGGGATGCGCCGCAACAGGTTGGTACCGATCACGGATCCGACCACCGCTCCGGCGGCGATGATCGCACCGGCAACCAGGTCGATGTGGCCGTTGGCCAGGTAGGTGAGCGAGCCCACGATCGAGGTGGGCACGATGGCCGCGAGCGATGTCGTAGAGGCGCGGCGCTGGTCCATACGGGCCAGAGAAATGAGCAGCGGCACCATCACGATGCCGCCGCCGACCCCGAACAGGCCGGAGAGCAGCCCGCCGATGAGGCCGGTCACGATGAGGGCGATCCAGTACCAGGCTCCGGTGGGGCGGGAATCCCCCGGGCCGGGTGCCGTCATGCGAGTCCCCCGTCGGAGCCCGAAGAGTCGGCAGGCCCGGGCAGCGAATCGGAGGAACCGCCTGCGGGGAGGCCGGCCTGCCAGCGTGGGCCGTGGCCGGTCACCGTCACGGTGCGCGGCTCAGGCAGGTCCAGGGCGGCGGCGTCATCGACGTCGGCGGCCGGGTCGGCCTGGGACGCCCCGACGGGACGCTCGATTTCCACGTCCAGCCAGGACTCGGTGATCCCCTCGAGCAGCCCGCGGCCCCACTCCACCACCACGATCGAGCGGGCGAAGTCGATGTCCAGGTCGTCGAGTTCCATGGCGCTGCTCAGCCTGTAGGCATCCACGTGCACCAGCGGCGGCCCGCCGACGGTGCTCGGATGCGTGCGGGCGAGCACGAAGGTGGGGCTGGTGACCGCGCCGCGCACCTGCAAGCCCTCGCCGAGGCCGCGGGTGAAGGTGGTTTTGCCCGCGCCGAGTGGCCCGGTGAGCACCATCAGGTCGCCGGCACGCAACAGTCCAGCCAGCTCGAGTCCGAACGCGTGCATGGTGTCGGGGTCGGCGATGATCCGGCGCATCCGGGCTACGCCTCCGCGGTCTCGGTCGGATCCGCACCGGGGACGCCGGGTGCGCCGGCGTCGGTGTTCTCCGCCAGGGTGCCGACGTAGCGGCGGGGCACCCGGGCGCCCACCCGGGTGACGATGTCGTAGTTGATGGTGCCGGCCGCCGCGCCCCACTCGGCGGCGGTGGGCACTCCGGCCGCGGCGTCGCCGAATAGCACAACGACGTCGCCGACGGTGACGGAATCCGAGTCCACGTCGACGACGAACTGGTCCATGGCAACCCGGCCGACCACCGGGTACTGGCTGCCGTTGATGGCCACCCGGGCGGTGTTCATGGCCTGCCGGGGCACCCCGTCGGCGTAGCCAAGCGGAACCAGGGCGAGGGTGGTGTCGGCGGTGGCGCGCCACAGGTAGTCGTAGGAGACGCCCGCGCCGGCGTTGACCTGGCGCACGGCGGCGACCCGGCCGCGCAGGGTCATGGCGGCGGTGAGGCCGAGGGCGGCGGCATCCTGGTCGTCGAACGGGGACTGCCCGTAGATACCGATGCCCAGGCGAACCATGTTGTACCGGGCGGCGGGCAGTCGCAGCGCGGCGGCCGTGGAGGCCAGGTGGGCGAGGTCCACGGTGAGGCCGGCGGCCGCGGCGGCGGCCAGGCCGCGGTCGAAGCTGGCGATGGCGGTGAGGTCGTCCTCGGCCGAGGTATTGGCCAGGTGGCTGAATACGCCGCGCACGCGCAGCCGGCCGACCCGTTCGAACGCGGCGGCCAGGCCGAGCACCTCGGCCCAGTCCGCCTCGTCGACGCCGTTGCGGTTGAGGCCGGTTTCCAGTTTGATCTGCACGAAGGCGGGACGGCCCAGTACTGTGGCGGCCTCCGCGACCTGGCGCAGCTGCAGCGCCGACGACAGGCCGAGGTCGATGTCGGCGGCGATGGCGGCGGCGAAGTCGGCGTCGGGGCCGTGCAGCCAGGCCAGCAGGGGCGCGTTGATGCCGGCGGCACGCAGGACTAGGGCCTCGCTGATGTCGGCGACGCCGAGCCAGTCTGCGCCGCCGGCGAGCGCGGCGCGGGCCACCGGCGCTGCACCGTGGCCGTACCCGTTGGCCTTCACCACGGCCATGGTGTGCCTGGTGCCGATCAGGCTGCGGAGGCGCACCACGTTGGCCTGCACCGCGTCGAGGTCGATGACAGCCTCACGGAAGTCGGTCATGCGTCTCCCTCCAGAACCACGAACGCGCAGGCAACCCCGGCGTCGTGGGTGAGGCTGAGGTGTGCGCTGGTGATGCCGCGGGCGACCAGCGCCGCCTGCAGCACCCCGGTGAGTGCGAAGGATGGGTTGCCGTGCGAGTCCGAGATCACTTCCATCTCCTGCCAGCTGGCTCCCGCGCTGTCACCGAGGGCTTTGATCAGGGCCTCCTTGGCGGCGAACCTCGCCGCCAGGGAGTGTGTCGGCAGGGCGCGTTCGGCCGGCGCGAACAGCCGCGTCACGAGCCCGGGCGTGCGAGCCACCTGCCGGTCGAAGCGTGCCAGGTCGACGATGTCGACCCCGATGCCCTTGATCATGCTCTGCTCAATCCCTGTCTGCCGGTTCGCACCGAATGCCCAGGCCTCGGGCGCCATCGCGAGGCGATGACGCGGCGAGCCCTGGGCATCCGTGGCCTGTTTCGTCTGCGACCGGGCCTATTCGACCGTGACGGACTTCGCCAGGTTGCGCGGCTGGTCGACGTCCAGGCCCTTGGCGGTGGCCAGTTCGATGGCGAACATCTGCAGCGGCACCACGGCGAGCAGCGGCTCGAACAGGGGTCCGGCGAGCGGGATGTGGAACACGGTGTCGGCGAACGGAAGCACCGCGGCGTCACCCTGCTCGGCGATCGCGATGATCCGGGCACCGCGGGCGCGGATCTCCTGGATGTTGGAGACGACCTTGGGGTGCAGGTGCGCGGAGCCGCGCGGGCTCGGCACCACGACGAAGACGGGCTGGCCGGGCTCGATGAGCGCGATCGGGCCGTGCTTGAGCTCGCCGGCGGCGAAGCCCTCGGCGTGGATGTAGGCGAGCTCCTTGAGCTTGAGCGCACCCTCGAGCGCGATCGGGAAGCCCACGTGGCGGCCGAGGAAGAGCACCGCGCGCGAGTCGGTCATCCACACCGCGAGCTGACGCACGGCGTCTTCCTGCAGCAGGGTGGTGGCGATCTTCTCCGGGATGGCCTGGAGCTCGAGAACCTGCTCGGCCAGTTCTTCCAGCGACAGGGTGTTGCGCACCCGGGCCAGGTGCAGGGCGAAGAGGTAGAGCGCGGCGATCTGGCCGGTGAAGCCCTTCGTCGATGCGACAGCGACCTCGGGGCCGGCGTGCGTGTAGATCACGGCGTCGGATTCGCGCGGGATGGTGGCGCCCTGGGTGTTGCAGATCGAGATGGCCTTGGCGCCGGCCTCGCGGGCGTACTTCACGGCCATCAGGGTGTCCATGGTCTCGCCGGACTGGCTGATCGAGATCACCAGGGTGTCCGCGGTGAGCACCGGGTCGCGGTAGCGGAACTCGTGGCTGAGTTCCACATCCACCGGCACCTTGGCCCACTTCTCGATGGCGTACTTGGCGGTCTGGCCGGCGTAGGCGGCGGTGCCGCAGGCCACGATGACGATGCGGCTGATGCCGGCGAGCACGTCGTCGCCGAAGGCCTCGAGTTCGGGCACCACGGCCTGGCCGTCGTGGATGCGGCCGCGCAGGGTGTTGGTGACGGCATCCGGCTGCTCGGAGATCTCCTTGGCCATGAAGCTGGACCAGCCGCCCTTTTCACTGGCGGAGGCGTCCCAGGCGATGTCGAATTCTTCGACCTCGACGGGAGCGCCGAAGAAGTCGGTGACGGTGACGAGGTCGGGGGTGATGGTCACGATCTGGTCCTGGCCGATCGCGACGGCCCGGCGGGTGTACTCCACGAACGCGGCGACGTCGGAGCCGAGGAAGTTCTCGCCGTCGCCCAGGCCGATCACCAGCGGCGAGTTGCGGCGGGCGCCGACGACGACGCCGGGCTGGTCCTGGTGCACGGCGAGCAGCGTGAAGGCGCCGTCCAGGCGCGCGACGACGGTGCGGAACGCTTCACCCAGGTCGCCGAGGCGCTGGTATTCGCGGCCGAGCAGCACGGCGGCCACCTCGGTGTCGGTTTCGCTCTCGAAGACGTAGCCCTCCGCGAGGAGCTCGTCCTTCAGCGGCGAGAAGTTCTCGATGATGCCGTTGTGGATGAGGGCGAGCTTGCCGTTGTCACCCAGGTGCGGGTGCGCGTTCTGGTCGGTGGGACCCCCGTGGGTGGCCCAGCGGGTGTGTCCGATGCCGGTGCGCCCGTTGTTGATCGGGTGCGCCTCGAGCTCGGCGGCGAGCACGGCGAGCTTGCCGGCGCGCTTGGCGGTGTTGAGCACCCCGGCGTCGTCGATCACCGCGATTCCCGCGGAGTCATAGCCCCGGTACTCGAGTCGACGCAACCCTCCCATGAGGACCTCGACGCTTTTGTTATCTCCGACATATCCCACGATTCCGCACATGGCCCTGATTTTAGTCGCACTATGCTTGGTGTCGATGTCCGAGCCGGTGGTGAGCCCCAGTAATAACGGTCACAGCACCCCCTTCGTGGAGCTCGACCGTGCTGTGTGGGCATCGCTTGCGCCCTCCACCCGGCTGCCGTTGCGGGAGACCGAAGTGGTGCAGCTGCGCGGCCTGGGCGAGCCGCTCGACATCAACGAGGTGTCGGATGTCTATCTGCCGCTGAGCAGGCTGCTTAACCTGTACGCCGCCGGCGCCAGGAGGTTGCACCGCGACACCAGCGACTTCCTGGGCGAACGCGCCCAGCGCACCCCGTTCGTGATCGGCGTGGCTGGCTCCGTCGCCGTGGGCAAGTCCACCATCGCCCGGCTGCTGCGCGAGCTCCTGGCCCGCTGGGAAGACACTCCCCGGGTGGAACTGGTCACCACCGACGGCTTCCTTTTTCCCAACGCCGAACTGGCCCGCCGCGGCCTGATGGAGCGCAAGGGTTTCCCGGAGGCCTACGACCGGCGGGCGTTGCTGCGTTTCGTCAGCGCCATCAAGAGCGGCGCCGCCGAGGTGCGCGCCCCGTTCTACTCACACCTGAACTACGACATCGTGCCAGACGCGCAGGTTGTCGTGCGTCAGCCGGACATCCTCATCGTCGAGGGTCTCAATGTGCTGCAGCCTCCCGCGCCCGGCCACGGCCTCGCGGTGAGCGACCTGTTCGACTTCACCATCTATGTGGATGCGCGCACCGCCGACATCTCGCGCTGGTACGAGGAGCGGTTCCTGCGCCTGCAGCGCGGCGCGTTCACCAACCCGAAGTCGTTCTTCCACCGCTTCGCCTCCCTCAGCGAGGACGAGGCCCGCGCCAGAGCCCGCACCATCTGGGGCACCATCAACGAGCCCAACCTGCTGCAGAACATCCGGCCCACCCGGTCGCGCGCCACTCTGGTCCTGCGCAAGGCCTCCGACCACACCGTCGACAAGGTGCTGCTGCGCAAGGTCTGACCCGCGGCGCGCGCTCGCGCCCAACTGTGCCCGAAACGGACTTCTGCGTCCGGTGCGCCGGACGCAGAAGTCCGGATGGGCAACAGTCGTCCCGCCCGGGTACGGTCGGGGGATGGACTTCGAGGTGCGCACCGACCGGCTCGTGCTGCGGCGCTGGCTCGACTCCGACCGCGAGCCGTTCGCCCGGCTCAACGCGGATGCCGAGGTGATGCGGTTCTTTCCCGCTCCGCTGACGCGCGAGCACAGCGACGACCTCGCCGCCCGCGCCGATGCCCTGTTCGACGTGCACGGCTACGGGCTGTGGGCCGTGGAACGCCTCGACACCGGCGAGTTCATCGGCTTCACCGGGCTGGCGCCGATGCCCGAGGGCATCCCGGGTTCCGGCGGGGTCGAGGTGGGCTGGCGGCTGGCGCGCTCATCCTGGGGGAAGGGTTTCGCGACCGAGGCCGCGACGGCCGCTCTCTTTTGGGCGTTCGCCGAGCTGGCGCTGACTGAGGTGAACTCGATCACGGCGGTGAGCAACATCCGTTCACGCCGGGTGATGGAGCGGCTGGGCATGCAGGTCGCGGACGAGTTCGACCACCCGCGGGTGCCGGAGCCCTCGCCGCTGCGCCGCCACGTGCGCTACACGATCGCCGCGCCGCTCCCCCGCTGATCGGGCTCGCGACCACCCGCTGATCGAGCCTGTCGAGATCCCGCTGATCGAGCGTGCGGGCGCTAGCTGGGCTGCAGGGCCAGGCGGGACTGCACGACGTCGGCCAGGGCGTGGGCCAGACGGTCGGCGGTGGGCTGGTCGGCGGCTTCGACCATGACCCGCACCATCGGCTCGGTGCCGGACGGACGCAGCAGCACCCGGCCGGTGTCGCCCAGCTCGATTTCAGCGTCGCGCACCGCCTGGGCGATGACCTCGTCGCCGGCGAGGGCGTGGTGGTCCACGCCGCGCACGTTCACGAGGATCTGCGGGAACACCTTCATGACGCTGGCCAGTTCGGCGAGGGTCTTGCCGGTGCGGGCCATCTCAGCCACGATGTGCAGCCCGGTGAGGATGCCGTCGCCGGTGGTGGCGAACTTGGTCATGATGACGTGCCCGCTCTGCTCACCGCCGAGGGAGAGCTTGTGCGCGTCGAGTTCTTCGAGCACGTAGCGGTCGCCCACCTTCGACTCGATCATCTTGATGCCGTTGGCGGCCATGGCCTTCTTCAGGCCCAGGTTGCTCATCACGGTCGCCACCAGGGTGCGGTCCTTGAGCACACCACGCTCGGCCATCGACACGGCCAGGATCGCCATGATCTGGTCGCCGTCGACGATGTTGCCGTCGCGGTCCACGGCCAGGCACCGGTCGGCGTCGCCGTCGTGGGCGATGCCCACGTCGGCGCCGTGTTCGAGCACCGCGCGGGCGAGGTTGTCGAGGTGCGTGGAGCCCACGCCGTCGTTGATGTTGAGGCCGTCGGGGTCGGCGCCGATGACGGTCACCCGTGCTCCGGCATCCGTGAAGACCTGCGGGGACACACCGGCCGCCGCGCCATGGGCGCAGTCGAGCACCACGTGGATGCCGTCGAGCCGGTGCGGCAGGGTGCCGAGCAGGTGCACGACGTAGCGGTCCTCGGCGTCGGCGAAGCGGCGGATGCGGCCGACGTCGCCGCCGATCGGCGTGAGCAGCTTGTCTTCGGCGAGTACCGCTTCGATGCGGTCCTCGACGTCGTCGGGCAGCTTGGTGCCACCGAAGTTGAAGAACTTGATGCCGTTGTCTGGCGCAGGGTTGTGCGAGGCGGAGATCATCACGCCGAAGTCTGCGCCGATGTCGGCGATGAGGAATGCGGCAGCGGGCGTCGGAATGACGCCGGCATCCAGCACGTCGACGCCGGAACTGGCGAGGCCAGCTGCAACGGCGGAGGTGATGAATTCACCGGAAATGCGGGGGTCGCGGGCGACCACGGCGACGGGGCGACGGCCTTGGGCACGTCGTTCCTCTGCGCGGCGGCCTGAGGTGAGCACTACGGCGCTCGCCTGGGCGAGGCCCAGGGCCAGGCCAGCCGTGAGATCACGGTTAGCCAGGCCCCGGACGCCGTCCGTGCCAAATAGTCGAGCCATTTGAGTGAGAACTCGGCTAGCTGATTAGCGCTTCGAGAACTGCGGCGCCTTACGGGCCTTCTTGAGTCCGGCCTTCTTGCGCTCCTTGACGCGAGCGTCACGGTTGAGGAAGCCGGCCTTCTTGAGGATGGCGCGGTTGTTCTCTTCGTCGATCTGGTTCAGCGAGCGGGCGATGCCGAGGCGCAGCGCGCCGGCCTGGCCGGACGGGCCACCACCGGTGATGCGTGCGATGACGTCGTAGCTGCCGAGCAGGTCGAGGACCTTGAACGGGTCGTTGATGAGCTGCTGGTGGAGCTTGTTCGGGAAGTAGTCGTCGAGCTCGCGCCCGTTGACGACGATCTTGCCGGCGCCGGGAACGATGCGCACGCGGGCGATGGCCTGCTTGCGACGGCCCACGGCTGCGCCGGGAACGTTGAGGACGGCGCGGGGCGCCTTGGTTGCAACTTCAGCGGGAGTCTCGGTGGTGAAACTCTCGGGAGCTGCGTCAATCTGGTCTGCGATCTTCGCCACGATGGTGTGAATCCTTTTTTCTTAGATGTCGAGAAGTCTGGGGCCGACGCTACTGAGCGACCTGGCTGAGGGTGTACGGCTTGGGCTGCTGCGCAGCGTGCGGGTGCTCGGGGCCTGCGTAGACCTTGAGCTTCAGCAGCTGTGCACGGCCGAGCGAGTTCTTCGGCAGCATGCCGCGAATCGCCTTTTCTACCGCACGGGTGGGGTGCTTCTCGAGCATCTCCGAGTAGTTCGTGGCCGTGAGGCCGCCCGGGTAACCGGAGTGGCGGTACGCCATCTTGAGGTCAAGCTTCTTGCCGGTGAGGGCAATCTTCTCGGCGTTGATGATGATGACGAAGTCGCCACCATCCATGTGAGGGGAGAAGGTCGCCTTGTGCTTGCCGCGAAGAAGAATCGCGGCGTGGCTGGCGAGCCGACCCAGAATGATATCGGTGGCATCGATGACAACCCAGTCGTGCTGGAGTTCGCTTGCCTTGGGGGTGTAAGTGCGCGTCACTGTTGTGCTGCTTTCTTGTTTTCGAACGGAGGTGTTCGTGAATCCCGCTCCGGGTGTGTTCTCGAGGAGAACACGATCGATGGAGGGCTCACGTTCGTGTGCCTGGCTGCAACGCCTAAGACACCAAAGAGCAACACTAGTTCACCGGGCAATCACGCACAACTCCCGCGGGCAGATCCGTGCGATTTCACTCGTCGTCGTCGGGCAGCTCGCGACGGGCACGAGTCTGCGCGGCCCGGATGGCCATGCCAGCATCCTCCGGGTACCCCACCTCCATGAGCGTGAGGCCGTGCGCCTGCATCACCTTGAACTCGCTGGTGCGGGCCCTCTCGATGCGGAGGTCCACCAGACGGGTGCCCACCAGCTTGCCCTCCCCCACCGACACGCAGGCGCCCACCAGGGCGCGCACCATCGAGTGGCAGAACGCATCCGCCTGCAGCGTCGCCACGAGCACCCCGTCGGGGTCGCGCCGCCACTCGAAGGACTGCAGGGTACGGATGGTCGTGGCGCCGGGCCGCGGCTTGCAATAGGTGGCGAAGTCGTGCAGCCCGATGAGGGTGGCGGCGGCCTCCTGCATGGCGGCGAGGTCCAGCGCGAAACCGTGCCAGGTGGTGCGCAACCGTTGTAACGGGTCCCGCAGCGCCCCGGTGTCGGAGATGCGGTATTCGTAGCGGCGCCAGAGGGCGGAGAACCGGGCATCGAACCCGGCCGGTGCCAGGGTGGCGCGGCGGATCACGATTTCGGGCTGGGTGACCAGGATGCCGCCGAGCCGGCGTTGCACCATCGTGGCCAGGTCGGTCTGGTGCTTGGGCACTCCCCGGCCGCGCTTGATCCGCACCAGGCTGTCCACCTGATCGGGGTTCAGGTCGAAGTGGGCAACCTGGCCCAGCGCGTGCACGCCGGAGTCGGTGCGGCCGGCGACGACGAGGGCGGGGGTGGGCTGGTGGCGTTTGAGGATGGCGGCGAGGCCCTCCTCGATCTGGCCCTGCACGGTGCGGTAACCGGGCTGGGTGGCCCAGCCGAAGAAGTCGGTGCCGTCGTAGGCGATGTCCAGGCGGATGCGGCTGGAGCCGGGTGCCGGCATCGAATCGGACGGTTCCGCCAGGGCGCCATCCGGGTTGAGCTCGGACAGCACCACTGAAGGGGTGCCGTCGACGGGCTCGGGAAAACTCACAGAGGTCAGTGTAGAGGCCGGGCCGGGTTATCGTTGGACGGGCCGTCGTCCGGCCGCACAGTTATGACCAGTTCCCTTCGCATCACGCCCCGCTCCCCCGCCACAGCCCTCTCGACCGGCGGCCCGGCCGGCGGGCGGCTCAGCGGCTTGGACGGGCTGCGCGGCCTCGCGGTCACCCTCGTCGTGGTGTACCACCTGTTTCCGCCGGTGCTCCGGGGCGGCTTCATCGGCGTTGATATCTTCTTCGTGATCAGCGGGTTCCTCATCACCGGTCTGATCGTGGCTGAGCGGGACCGCACCGGCCGGTTCTCGCCCAGGCGGTTCTGGCTGCACCGCGCCCGTCGGCTGCTGCCGGCGCTGGTGCCCCTGGTGCTGCTGGCCTGCACGACCGCCTGGCTGATCGGCGGCGACGTGCTGGTGGGCCTGGGTTGGAAGCTGCTGGGCGCCGCGACATTCAGCTACAACTGGGTGTCCACCGCGGCCAACACCAGCTACTTCGGCTCGGGCCAGCCCGAGCTGTTCCGCAATCTCTGGTCGCTGGCCGTTGAGGAGCAGTTCTACCTGCTCTGGCCGTTGCTGTTGCTGCCCCTCTTGCGGATCCGCCGGCCGGGCCTCCGCCTGGCCCTGGTGGCTGCCCTCGCTCTCGCGTCGTCGGTGTGGATGGGCGTGGCCTACCAGCCCGGCGCCGACCCCAGCCGGGTGTACTACGGCTCGGACACCCACAGCTTCGGCCTTCTCATCGGCGCCGGCCTGGCCCTGCTGCTGCGCCCGCTCGGGCGGGCTGTAGGACTCGGCGAGGCTGCGGCCGGCACCCCGGCGGCGGCGACCGTCGGCCGCGCGGTGGCCGCGACCCGTGCCTGGTGGGGTGCGGGTGCCGTGGCCGGCCTGCTCGCCGCGGCGATCTGGCTGCCCGACAACGCCGCCGCCACCTACCGCGGCGGTCTCTTGCTGGTGAGCCTGCTCACCGCCGTGGTGATCTGGGCGGGCGTGACCGGCGGCCGGTTCGGGCGGATGCTCGACGCCGCCCCGCTCCGCTACCTCGGCGAACGCTCCTACGGCCTGTACCTCTGGCACTGGCCGTTGCTGGTGCTGGTGCAGCTCGTGGCGCCGTTCGGCCGCGGGAATATCGTCGCCACCGGGCTGCTCACGCTGCTGCTGGCCCTGGCCGCCGCCGCGATCTCGCACCGCTGGCTCGAGATGCCCATCCGCCGGCACGGCCTGCGCGGCGCGTTCCGCCTGGTGCGCGATCGGGTCTTCGGGGCGACCGGCCCCGCCGGTGTGACTGATTCCGCGACCGGCTCAACTGGCCCGACCGACACGGCAGCGGCAGCCGCAGCCGACCACGCCGGCACGACCAACCCCGCAGGCGCGACTCGGCGGCGCCGCCCGGTTGCGGTGCTGGCGATGGCGACAGCCGCCGTGCTGCTGTTGCTGGGGGGCACCGTCGCATCCGTGGTCACCGCGCCCACCATCACGACCGCGCAGGCCGAGGTGCTGCGCGGCCAGCAGGCGCTGGAGAGGGCTGCGAAGGCCGCGGCGGAGCAGGCCGCCGCCGATGCCAAGGCCCAGGCCCAGGCCGCCGGAGTGGCAGCAGAGGCCAGCAGGGGCTCGAACATCACGGCCGTCGGCGACTCCGTCATGCTGGCCTCCGCGGCCGAGCTGCAGACCGAGTTCCCCGGCATCATGATCGACGCGGCCGTGTCCCGCGGCATGGGAGCCGCTCCGGAAATTCTCGCCGAGCACCGGGCCGCGGGCACGTTGCGCCCCGTGGTGCTGTTGGGGCTCGGCACCAACGGACCCATCGACCCCGCCGATCTCTCCGCGATCATGGGGGTGATCGGGCCCGCCCGTGAGCTCATCGTCGTGAACGCGTTCGCGGAGCGGGACTGGACCCCCGGCGTCAACGCCGAGCTGGCGACCTTCTCCGCCCGCCGCAGCCAGGTGGTCCTCGCCGACTGGAGCAGCGCGATCGCCCCACACGTCGACGTGCTCGCCGCCGATGGCATCCACCCCGGCCCCACCGGCGGGACGATCTACGCCGACACCGTGGCCACGGCCCTGGAGCGCCTGCCCGGCGAACCGCAAAGTCGCGCACCCGGCGTCGACACGCTGCAGGCCTTCCGCGTCCGCTGACCTGCACCCTGTGACCTGTGACCTGTGACCTGGCGACCCTGCAGCGTCTCTCGGTACCGACCGTTCTGCACGGCATCTCTGCACCAAGACGGCGCTTCGACGGATGCCCAGGTTGGAGTTCTCGAGGTATGCGGGCAAGGCGCCGGTAGGCGGGTGGCGCGCCAGGGGCATAGCGGCGCCTGACCCGCCTACCTCCCAACAGGGCGCTCTGGCGCCCCGCCGGGCCATCGGCATCCCGCCCGCACAGCGGCGCACCACCCGCACAGCGGCGCGTTGCCCGCACAGCGGCGCCAAGCCCACACAGCGGCGCCCACAGCCGCGCACACACCCCGCGCACCGCCCCGCGCGCACAAAAAGGGCCCGACCGAAGTCGGGCCCTTTCAGGTACAGCGGGGGGAGCGAGTGTTACTTGGCTTCCTCAGCGGATGCCTCAGCAGCGTCGGCCTCGACGGCTTCGGTCTCAGCGACCTCGGCCTCGGGTGCCTCTTCAACAACGGTCTCCTCGGCGACGGGCGCGGACGCCTTCGCGGGAGCCTTGTTCGACTTCACCTTGGGCGAAACGGGCTCGAGAACGAGCTCCATCTGCACCATGGAGGCGTTGTCGCCCTTGCGGAAGCCGAGCTTGGTGATGCGGGTGTAGCCGCCATCGCGAAGCGCAACCTGGGGCGCGATCTCGGTGAAGAGCTCGTGCACGACGGTCTTGTCGCCGATCGTCGCGAGAACGCGACGACGAGCGTGCAGGTCGCCACGCTTGGCGAAGGTCACCAGGCGCTCGGCAACCGGACGCAGGCGCTTGGCGCGCGTCTCGGTCGTCTTGATGGACTTGTGGGTGAACAGGGCGGCAGCCAGGTTCGCGAGCATGAGGCGCTCGTGCGCCGGTCCGCCACCGAGACGGGCTCCCTTAGTGGGCTTAGGCATTATCGGTAATCTCCAGTATCAAAGTCGAAAGGCGTCGAGAAACGACGAGCCTTAGATGGTTTCTTCGTCGTAGCCGCTGTAGAAGTGCGCACCGTCAAAGCCGGGCACAGAATCCTTCAGTGACAGGCCAAGCTCAACGAGCTTGTCCTTGACCTCATCCACCGACTTCTGACCGAAGTTGCGGATGTTCATCAGCTGGGTCTCCGAGAGGGCGACCAGTTCGCTGACGTTGTTGATGCCTTCGCGCTTGAGGCAGTTGTACGAGCGCACGGACAGATCGAGGTCTTCGATCGGCACGGACAGCTCGGTCGAGAGGACGGCGTCGACCGGCGCGGGGCCGATCTCAATGCCCTCAGCGGCGGTGTTCAGCTCGCGGGCCAGACCGAACAGCTCGGTCAGCGTACGACCGGCGGATGCGATGGCGTCGCGGGGCGAGATAGCCGACTTGGTCTCCACGTCAACGACGAGGCGGTCGAAGTCGGTGCGCTCACCGGCACGAGTTGCCTCGACACGGTAGGTCACCTTGAGAACCGGCGAGTAGATCGAGTCGACCGGAATCTGGCCGGCCTCGGAGTACTCGTTGCGGTTCTGGGTAGCCGACACGTAACCACGGCCACGCTCGATGGTCAGTTCAAGTTCGAACTTGGCCTTGTCGTTCAGGGTCGCGATGACGAGCTCGGGGTTGTGAACCTCGACGCCGGCCGGAGCCGAGATGTCGGCGGCGGTGACCTGGCCGGAGCCCTGCTTGCGCAGGTACGCGGTGATCGGCTCGTCGTGCTCGCTGGAGATGACCAGACCCTTGATGTTCAGGATGATCTCGGTGACATCTTCCTTGACCCCGGGAACGGTGCTGAATTCGTGAAGCACTCCATCGATGCGGATGCTGGTGACAGCAGCGCCGGGAATCGAGGAAAGCAGGGTGCGGCGCATCGAGTTACCGAGGGTGTAGCCGAAGCCGGGCTCGAGCGGTTCGATGACGAACCGGGACCGGAACTCCGAAATGTTCTCTTCGGTGAGCGTGGGGCGCTGTGCGATAAGCACTATTGATTCCTTTCGGCGAAGTGTCCGCTATATGACACTTAGTGGCGAGTTGTGAAATTGTGAGTCTCGACGGGCCCGCGAGTACGGCCCTGTCGCGGTGAACGGCGAGTGAGCCTGCCCGGATCTTTCGACCCAGACAAGCCCAATCGCCAGTCACTGAAAGGAATTAAACGCGGCGGCGCTTCGGGGGACGGCAACCGTTGTGGGCCTGGGGGGTCACGTCGTTGATCGAGCCAACTTCGAGGCCGGCAGCCTGCAGCGAACGGATAGCCGTTTCGCGGCCTGAGCCCGGTCCCTTGACGAAGACGTCAACCTTCTTCATGCCGTGTTCCTGTGCCTGGCGGGCAGCCGACTCGGCGGCCAGCTGAGCGGCGAACGGGGTCGACTTGCGCGAACCCTTGAAGCCGACTCCACCTGAGGACGCCCAGCTGATGACCGCACCGGTGGTGTCGGTGATCGAGACGATGGTGTTGTTGAACGTGGACTTGATGTGGGCCTGGCCCACAGCAATGTTCTTCTTTTCTTTCTTACGCGGCTTCCGTACGGCCGACTTTGGTGCTGCCATGATTTCTCCTGAATCCTAGAGGCGTGACGAGCTAGGCGAGGCCTAGCGCGCCTTCTTCTTGCCGGCTACGGTGCGCTTCGGGCCCTTGCGGGTGCGAGCGTTGGTCTTGGTGCGCTGGCCGCGAACGGGCAGGCCCTTGCGGTGACGAATACCTTCGTAGCTACCGATCTCGACCTTGCGGCGGATGTCAGCGGCGATCTCACGGCGAAGGTCACCCTCGATCTTGAAGGTTCCTTCGATGTAGTCGCGGAGCTGGACGAGCTGGTCGTCGGTCAGGTCCTTGACGCGAATGTTTCCATCGATCTCGACGTCGGCGAGGGTCTTGAGTGCCCTCGTACGGCCAACACCGAAAATGTAAGTAAGTGCAACTTCCACGCGCTTATCGCGCGGAATGTCTACGCCGGCTAGACGTGCCATTGTGGCTTCTCCTGTGGGATGAGTGGAGGTCTGTAGCAGTGCCTGTGCATCGGCCTCCAACCGATGGTGTCACCCCGAGGGGTTCCCGGCACTGCTATGTATTTAGTTGTGTCGTGCTGTGTCTCGATGCGCTCGATAACCGGCGAGTTACTCGCTGGTTGAGCCTGTCGAAACCTTAGCCCTGACGCTGCTTGTGACGCGGGTTCTCGCAGATGACCATCACGTTGCCGTTACGGCGGATGACCTTGCACTTGTCACAGATCTTCTTGACGCTGGGCTTGACCTTCATGGGTGTGTCCTTGTAATCGCTGTCTTCGTACCCTCGGGATGCCGTGGGCCGTTACTTACAGCAACAGTTACTTGTAGCGGTAGACGATCCGACCGCGGGTCAGGTCGTAAGGGCTCAGTTCCACGATCACGCGGTCCTCGGGGAGGATGCGGATGTAGTGCTGACGCATCTTGCCCGAAATGTGGGCAAGAACTTTGTGGCCGTTGGTCAACTCAACGCGAAACATCGCATTGGGAAGAGCTTCGACTACTGCGCCCTCGATCTCGATGACACCGTCTTTTTTGGCCATAACTCACTATCGCTAAAGTATTGGTTGCTGGTCGTGCGGAATTGTGGCAGCCAGACACGCCCATAAAGGCAGTGCTAGACACCAAGGATTTATCCTATGCTATGTGATTGCCTTTTGGCAATTCATCCCTATAATCCCTCGGCCCGTTCGGGCCGAGGGATTCAGGTTCAGGATGCGGTGACGGCGCCGCGCACAACTTCGAGCACATCGGCGTAGAGCGGATGCGTGGCCTCGAGCCCGCAGACGTCGGCCACGATGGCCTCCGGGGAGTCGGTAGCCAGCATGCGCTGGAGCTCGACACTCTGCTCGTCGTCGGCCACGTCGAAGCGGAGCGCCGCGGCGATGGCCTCGAGCAGCGCCACCGGGCGGGTGCCGCGCTCGGCGATCTCGGCCGCCGGGCCGATGAAGCGTTCGTGCCGACTGAGCTTGCGCAGCGGCTGACGGCCGACCCGCTCGACGGTGTCGGGCAGCGACGGGTTCGCGAAGCGGCCGAGGATCTTCTCCCGGTAGGCGCGCTGGGTGGCCTCGTCGAGGCCGTGCTTGGCCACCAGGAGGGCGCTGGTCTCCTCGAGCACCCGGCGGGCACCATCCGCGACGGACGGCACCAGGAGGGCATCGGAGAGCTTGGAGACGCCGGCCTGGGTGCCGAGGTAGGCCACCGTGGCGTGGCCGGTGTTGACAGTGAAGAGCTTGCGCTCGATGTAGGGAGCCAGGTCCTCAACGAACGTGGCGCCGGGGATCACCGGCGGGTTGCCGCCGAACGCGGGGCTTTCAATGACCCACTCGTAGAAGGCCTCCACGGTGACGTCAATGCCGGCATCCGCGGCTTGCCCGGGAACGATACGGTCCACGGCCGTGTTGGCGAACGCGACCCGGCTGGCCAGTGCCACACGGTCACCCTCGTCGACGTTGGCCCAGACCTGCTCGGCGAGCACATCCGTGGCGTTGATGGCGTTCTCGCACGCCATCACGGCCAGCGGCGGCAGGCCGGCATCGCGGCGGGCCAGGCCCGCCGCGATAACCGGTGCCACGAACCGCAACACGGTGGGGCCGACGGCGGTGGTGACCGCGTCGGCCGTGGCGATCTCGTTGATGAGATCGTCTTCGTGGGTGGAACTGTTGATGGCACGGAAGTTGTCGACCACCTTGTCGGCGGGCGTCTCTCCCGCCTCGTGCACCGTGTACGACGGTGTACCGTGCAGTGCCTCTATAAGAGGAGCATTCACATCGGCGAAGACAACCTCATAACCGGCCTCGTGAAGCAGGAGACCTACGAAGCCGCGGCCGATGTTGCCCGCGCCGAAGTGAATGGCTTTCATTCTGCGTTTACCTCCTCGAGCAGGGCGAAGATCTCGTCCTGCGAACCTGCGTCGATCAGTTTCTGTACTTCGTCCTCGTCGGAGAAGACGATGGCGATCTTGGACAGGATCTCCAGGTGCTCGTTGTTCAGGCCGGCGATGCCGACGGCGAACTTGACGGGCTGGCCATCCCAGTCGATCGGCGCGGCGTACCGCACGAGCGAGAGAGCCGATCGCACGATCGACTCCTTCGCGTCGTTGGTGCCGTGCGGGATCGCCAGGAAGTTGCCCATGTAGGTCGAGACGGAGTTTTCGCGCACGAACATCGAGTCGACGTACTCCTGCTTCACCGCTCCGGCGGCGACCAACAGGGCGCCGGCCTCACGGATGGCTTCGTCCCGGGTGGTGGCCGCGCCTGCGGCCACCACGTTCTGCGGTTCCAGAATGCTCTGGGTCATTACTTGGTCACTTCCTCACTAGCGTCCTGCAGGGACTGCACGACCTCGTCATACTTCGGGCTGTTCATGAAGTTCTCCACCGACACGTGAACCGACTTGGGGCTCTTGCCCCGGGCCCGGTCCGTCAGGTCCTGATGGGTGATCACGAGGTCGGCGGTTCCATCGAGGTTAGCAATGGCCTGGTTGGTCACCGTGACCCCTTCGATGCCGGCCTTCTTGATCTTGTTGCGGAGCACCGAGGCGCCCATGGCGCTGGAACCCATTCCGGCGTCGCAGGCGAAGACGATGTTCTTCACTGCGGTACCGGTCGTGGCCGAGGCGCCGAGGTTGCCCAGAATGGAGCTGGACTTGCCCTTGTTGGCTTCGGTCTTGGCGATGGCGGCGGCCAGTTCGTTGTCGTTCTCAGCGGCGAGGTCCTTCTTGCGGCTGGCGCGGAGGATGACACCACCGATCGCGAACGAGACACCGGCGGAGGCGAGGACCGAGAGGATGACGCCGACGAAGTCGGTGGCGGGGGTCTGGGCCAGTACCGCGATGATGCTGCCGGGCGAGGCGGGGGCGCGCAGGCCGGTCTGGAAGGCGACGTTCACGGCAACACCGGTCATGCCACCACCGATGGCGGCGAGGAGCATCATCGGCTTCATCAGCACGTACGGGAAGTAGATCTCGTGGATGCCACCGAGGAACTGGATGATGATCGCGCCGGGTGCACTCGCGCGGGCCAGGCCGACGCCGAAGAACGAGAACGCGAGCAGGATGCCCAGGCCGGGGCCGGGGTTCGCCTCGAGCAGGAAGAGGACGGACTTGCCGCTCTCCTGGACCTGCTGCACACCGATGGGGGTGAGCACGCCGTGGTTGATGGCGTTGTTGAGGAAGAGGATCTTGCCCGGTTCGATGAAGATCGACGCGATCGGCAGCAGGCCGTTGGTGATCAGCCAGTCCACGATCGTCTCGAGGAAGGCGCTCAGACCGGTGACCAGAGGGGCGATTCCAAAGAACGCACCCAGGGCCAGTGCGAAGCCGAGGATACCGGCGGAGAAGTTGTCCACCAGCATCTCGAAGCCGGGGCGGATCTTGCCGGCCCAGATCTTGTCGACCTTCATCAGGATCCAGGCGGACAGCGGGCCGACGATCATGGCGCCGATGAACATCGGGATCGAGCTGCCGACGATGACGCCCATGGTGGCGATCGAGGCGATCACTCCACCGCGGGTGCCGTAGACCATCCGGCCGCCGGTGTTGGCGATCAGCAACGGGAGTAGGTACAAGATCATCGGGTCCACGAGCGTGACCAGGGTCTCGTTCGGGGTCCAGCCGGTGGGGATGAAGAAGGCGGTGATGATGCCCCACGCGATGAACGCCGCGATGTTGGGCATGATCATGCCGCTCAGGAAGGTGCCGAAGGCCTGAACGTGGACCCTCGCGCCCTTCTTCTCGGTGACAGACGTCGTTGTCATTTCTGTGTACCTCTCTCGGGGTTGGTCAGCACGGTAGGGGCCGTGCCGGTAGGGGCGGTGCTGGTGTAGCTGTGTGCGATTGCGGTTGCCGCGGCGCGAGCGGATGCTGCGCCATCGGCGGACAGAGCGGCCGCGGCGAGGTGCCGCGCCTGCTCAAGAGTGAAGTCGGCCAGGGAGGCCCGAACGTCGGCGAGGGCCGAAGCCGACATCGACAGGGTGGTGGCGCCGAGGCCCACGAGCACCACGGCGAGCAGCGGGTCGGCCGCGGCCTCGCCGCACACGCCGACGGGTTTGCCGGCCTGAGCGCCGGCGGCGCCGACCTCGCCCACCAGGCGCAGCACCGCGGGGTGCCACGGGTCCTGGAACGCCGCGACGCTGCCCAGCATCCGGTCGGCGGCGAGGGTGTACTGGGTGAGGTCGTTGGTGCCGATCGACGCGAAGTCGGCGTGCGCCAGGATGCGGTCGGCGAGCAGGGCCGCGGACGGCACCTCCACCATGACGCCGGCCATCTTCAGGCCCAGTTCGTGCGCGAGGGCGGTGAAGTAGACCGTCTCCTCCACGGTGGACACCATCGGCGCCATCACCCACAGGTCCGCGTCGGTGGCCGCATCGGCCTCAGCGAGGGCGGTGAGCTGCTCGCGCAGGATGTCCTCGCTGGCGCGCAGGGCACGCAGTCCGCGCAGGCCCAGGGCGGGGTTCTCCTCCGCGGCATCGTTGAGGAACGCCAGGGGCTTGTCGGCGCCGGCGTCGAGCGCGCGCACCACGACCTTCTGGCCGGGGAAGGCGCGCAGCATCCGCTCGTACTGCTCACGCTGCTGCGTCACGGTGGGCGCGGAGGTGGAGTCGAGGAAGAGGAACTCAGTGCGGAACAGGCCCACACCCTCGGCGCCGAGGGCGACGGCCTTGGCGGCACCATCCGCTGAACCGAGGTTGGCCAGGAGCGGCACGGGCGTGCCGTCTGCCAGTCGGCCGGGGCCGATCGGGGCCAGCGCGCGAGCCTCGCGGGCCAGGATCCGGGCGCGGGCTTCGGCGAGCTGGCGGTCGGTGGGCGTCACGAGAACGATGCCGTTGGCGGCGTCGATGATGACCTCGTCGCCGTCGGTGAGCTGCGCGGCGGCGTGGGTGCCGACGATCGCGGTGATCGACTTCTCCCGGGCCAGGATGGCGGTGTGCGAGGTGGGTCCGCCGTCGATGGTGATCAGGCCGAGCACCTTCTCCAGGTTGAGCAGGGCCGTGTCGGCCGGCGCCAGGTCGTGGGCGACGAGCACAAACGGTTCTGCCGGGTCGGGCACGCCCGGCGCGGGCAGCCCGCCGAGGTCGGCGATGACCCGCTGGGCGACGTCGTCGAGGTCGGCGGCGCGCTCACCGAGGTAGCCGCCGAGGGCGAGCATCTGGTCGCGGAACGTGGCGAAGGCCTCGAACACGGCGCGCTCGGCGGTCTGGTGCTTGTGCAGCCGGGCGGTGACCTCGTCGACGAGGGTGGGGTCCTCGGCCATCATGGCCTGGGCCTCGAGCACCTCCTGGGCGGTGCCGCCGGCGCGCTCGCCCCGGGCCTCGAGGTCTTCGGCGACGACGTGCATCGACGCGGTCGCGCGGGCCAGTTCGGCGGCGGGATCCAGGGTGCTGCGGGTGTCGATGGGCTCCGGCAGCGGTTCGGGCATGCAGAGGACCCGGCCGATGGCGACGCCCTGGCCGATCCCGATGCCCTGCAGTTCAATCATGTGCGCGTCCCGCTCAGGCGTCGTGGTCGGTGAGGAGGAGCTCGGCGAGGCCGTCGAGCACGGTTTCGGCGTTGTCGGCGTCGGTGGCCAGCGTGACGCTGTCACCGTGGTTGATGCCGAGCGAGATGACGCCGAGGATGCTTGCGGCATTGACCGGCTTGCCGTCGCCCTTCTGCAGGGTGACGGGGGCGCCGGCCGCGGCGGCGGCCTTGGTGAAGAGTTTCGCGGGGCGAGCGTGCAGCCCGTGCGTCGATCCGATCTGTACGGTGCGTTCGACCATGTGTTCGCGCCATGCCTTTCGAGAGTGCGGGATGTTGTCGCCGGACCTCAGTCGAGGTCCCGGCTTCGTACGGGCGGCCGGCAGCCGCCGGCAAGGGAATTACGGTGTGGCTGACAGGTGTCAGACCCACGACCGTTCGTGTTCGGCAGTCACGGCCAGGTCAAGGGCCAGGGCGCCGTCCCGCGCCGAGAAGACCGACTCGGGCAGCAGAACCGCACCCACGCCGCGCTCCTTGGCTTGAGCGCTGATGCGATCGAAGCGGGGGGCGAGGTGGGGACCGATCAGGAGAACGTCGATGGTGTCGAGCGAGGACGGCAGGTCCGACTCGCTGCCGGCGACAACGGTGAGGGTGAGCCCTCGTTCCTTGCCGGTGACCCGCAGCCGGTGGGCCACGAATGCGCTGGACGCGCCAGCACCGCAAACGATGAGAATCTTCATTGATTCTTTCCTTTCATCGATCTTGTGAATGCAACACTTACTGTCCTCTACCTGGGCTTCCGGCGCCACCAGACCCTTTTCCGCAGGGTGCGGAAACACGTCGGAGTTAGACCGTGCCGAGCCCGCACTCTGCTTGACTACTCTTGAGACAATGGAGTTGCGCACGATGAGTGATAAACAGACGCGGTTGCTGGACCTCCTGTCCCAGACATCCAGCTGGATCACGGCAGGCGAACTTGCTGACCGCTTGGGGGTGACCCCGCGCAGTGTGCGCAGCTATGTCACGGCGGTGAAGGCGGCCGCGCATCCGCTCACCGTGATCGAATCGGGTACCGAGGGCTACCGACTCAACCGCGACGAATACGCCACGTTCACCGCCCAGCACCGGTCCAAGGCGCGTGAGGCGGATGCCGATACTCCGCAGCAGCGCCTGTCCAGCCTGGTGCGCCGGCTCACCGAATCGCCCGACGGCCTCGACGTCTACGAGCTCGCGGCGGAGAATTTCGTCAGCGACTCCACTGTGGAGGCTGACCTGGCCCGGGTGCGGTTGATGCTGCCCGACAGCGGTCTGACCCTGGCACGGCACGGCAGTGTCGTCACACTCACCGGCTCCGAAACCGACCGGCGGCGGCTGCTCAGCCGCATGTTCCGGGAGGAAAGCGCCCGCGGCATGATCGACCTGGAGACCATCCAGCGGGAGTTCACCTCGGGCCAGGCCGGCGCCGACAGCCTCGGCGCGTTCAAGACCGACCTCATCGAGATGCTCGACGGTCAGGGCTATTTCGTCAACGAGTACGGCATCAACAATGTGCTTCTGCATGTGGCGATCGCCATCGACCGGGTCACCAAGCACCTCTCCCCCGCGCCGGCCGTGACCGAACCGCCGTCGGAGCTGGCCACCTCGTTGTCGAGTCTGATCATGAAGCACTTCGACGTGTGCCTGGGCAGCGGCGACCTCGCCTATCTGTCGTTCCTGCTCACCACCCGGGTGATCACCCCCGGGCACGATCAGCCGGCCGAGACCCTCATCGAGAGCTACGTGCGGCCGGAGGAACTGGCCGCGATGCGCGCCATCGCGGACCGGGCCAGCCAGGAGTACCTGGTCGACCTCGACGACGACGACTTCATCGTGCGGCTGACCCTGCACGTGCGCAACCTGATCAACCGGGCGCACGACAAGTCGTACTCACGCAACCCGTTGACCCGGTCGATCAAGACCTCGTACCCGCTGATCTACGAGCTGGCCGTGTACATCGCCAGCGAGCTGCAGCGCGCGGAGCAGATCGTGATCAACGACGACGAGATCGCGTACATCGCCATGCACGTGGGCGCGCACCTCGAGCAGCAGGTGCGCCGGGTGGAACTGGTGACCTGCGCGATCGTCTGCCCCAACTACTACGACATGCACGTGCTGCTGCGCGAACGCATCGAGCGGGTGCTCGGCGACGACCTCGACGTCGTCGCGGTGATCACCCGCTCCGATGTGGCCTGGGACTCGCTCGACGCCGATCTGGTGCTCACCACGATCGACCCCCCGCTGCACGCCGACGGGGTCATCGTCATCCAGCCGTTTCTCACCCAGGGCGACATCGACCGCATCCGCCAGCACACCAGCCGGGTGCGCCGGATGCGCCGCCGGGCGAGCCTGAAGGACGACCTGCTGCAGTTCTTCGACGAGTCGTTGTTCTCCCGCAACTTCTACGCCCGCGACGAGACCGCGATGATCACCGCGCTGGGCGAGCGGATGATGTCGCGGGGACTGATCGACCAGAGCTACGTCGACGGCGCCATCGAGCGCGAGCTGATGTCCTCCACGGCGTTCACCGACAACCTCGCGGTGCCGCACGCGATGTCGATGAGCGCCAAGCAGACATCCATTGCCATCGTGATCAACGACGCCCCGATGGACTGGGGTGACAACCGGGTGAACGTGGTCGCCCTGATCGCGTTCAGCGCCGCCGGCCGCAGCACCTTCCAGGCCGTCTTCGACCAGTTCGTCGAGGTCTTCTCGGACCGCCTCGAGGTGCAGCGCCTGATCAAGCGCTCCGTCGACTTCGCCTCGTTCATCGACGAACTCGTCCACGTCATGGACGCCTAGCCGGCCGCTCCCCCGCGTGCCCGTGGCGCCTCGTCCCCGTGCCCAACGCACGGATGCCGCCCGCCACGACACTAAAGGCGGAGAAACTCCCGACACGCCGCACACCCGGCCCCCGGATGCGGCGTGTCCCGAAAAACTCCGCCTTTACGCCACTGACACCAACCGTTACGCCAGCGGAACCGGCGTGATCCCGAACTGGGCCAGCCCTGCCGCGCCACCGTCTTCCGCGGTGAGCACCCAGATGCCGTCCTTGTGCACGGCCACGCTGTGCTCCCAGTGTGCGGCGGCCTTGCCGTCGCTGGTGGCGACGGTCCAGTCGTCGTCGCGGGTGTAGGTCTCGATGTCGCCGAGCACCACCATCGGCTCAATGGCCACGACCAGGCCGGGCTTCACGTCCGGGCCCTTTTGGCGCACCCGGTAGTTGAACACCGGCGGTGCCTCGTGCATGGACTTGCCGATGCCGTGGCCCACGTAGTCGGTGAGGATCCCGTAGGTGCCCTGCGACTCGATGTAGTCCTCGATGGCCTCGCCGACCTCGTTGAGGTGGCGGGCCTCGGCCAGGCGTGCGATGCCGTGCCAGAGCGACTGCTCGGTCACGCGCGACAGCTCCTGGCGTTCGGCGACGAGCTCGGGCCGCGACGGGTCGGGCAGCACGAAGGTGAATGCCGCGTCGCCGTTCCAGCCGTCGAGGATCGCGCCGCTGTCGATGGAGACGATGTCGCCGGCGCCCAGCACCCGCCCATTGGGGATGCCGTGCACCACGTCGTCGTTCACCGACGCGCACACGGTGTGGAAGTAGCCCTGCTCGAGCTTGAAGTTGGGCTGGCCGCCCAGGGCCACAATGGCAGCCTCAGCGGCCGCATCCAGCTCGAGCGTGGTGACACCCACCTGCATCGCGTTGCGCGCTGCCACGAGCGACGCAGCGGTCGCCAGGCCGGGGGCCAGCATCAGGCGCATCTGCGCCGGGGACTTGTAGATGGAGCGGCGAAGGGCCACGGTCATACCTGCAAACTAAGTCGTCGTGCGAAAGCCGGCGCCGGAAAGCGCCCGGGTGAAAAACGAAAGGGCGCCGACCGAAGCCGACGCCCCATCACAGCAAATCTATGCGGATGCCGCCACGGCGTCGGTCGGACCGACGGCGTGCAGGCCGCGCTCGGCCAGAGCCGCCACGATCCGGTCGGTGACCTGGTCGACGGCGCCGAGGCCGTCGACGGTGACGACAACGCCGCGCTTGTCGTACAGGTCGATCAGCGGAGCGGTCTGCTCTTCGTACACGTCGAGCCGGTGACGGATGACGTCGGCCGTGTCATCGGCGCGGCCCTGCTCGGCGGCCCGCTTGAGCAGCCGGGCGACGACCTCATCGGTGTCGGCGACGATCTGCACCACGGCGTCGAGCGAGGTGCCCTCGGCGTTGAGCAGGCGGTCCAGCTCGAGCACCTGGTCGGTGGTGCGCGGGTACCCGTCGAGCAGGAAGCCGTTCAGGGCATCCGGCTCGGCCAGGCGGTCGGCGACGATCGCGTTGGTCAGCGTGTCGGGCACGTACTTGCCGGCCTCGATGAACGCCTTGACCTGCAGTCCGAGCTCGGTTTCGTTCTTCACGTTCGCACGGAAGATGTCACCGGTGGAAATGGCCGGAATGCCGAAGGCTTCCGCCAGGCGCACGGCCTGGGTGCCCTTGCCGGCGCCCGGGGGGCCGATCACGAGGAGACGGGTCATCGCAGGAGCCCTTCGTAGTGGCGCTGCTGCAGCTGGGAGTCGATCTGCTTGACCGTCTCCAGGCCGACGCCGACGATGATCAGGATGCTGGCGCCACCGAACGGGAAGTTCTGGTCGGCACCGATCAGCGAGAAGGCGATCAGCGGGATCAGCGCGATCAGACCGAGGTAGAGAGCCCCGGGCAGGGTCACCCGGGTGAGCACGTAGTCGAGGTACTCGGCGGTGGGCCGGCCGGCACGGATGCCGGGGATGAAGCCGCCGTACTTCTTCATGTTGTCCGCGACCTCTTCGGGGTTGAAGGTGATCGCGACGTAGAAGTAGGTGAAGCCCACGATGAGCAGGAAGTAGAACGCCATGTACAGCGGGTGGCTGCCCTGGGTGAGGTTGTTCGTGACCCAGGTGACCCAGGCCTGCGGCGTCTCGCCGGCGGCGGGCTGATTGAACTGGGCGATCAGGGCCGGCAGGTACAGCAGCGACGACGCGAAGATGACGGGCACAACGCCGGCCATGTTCACCTTGATCGGGATGTAGGTGTTGTTGCCGCCATAGGTTCGGCGGCCCACCATGCGCTTGGCATACTGCACCGGGATGCGCCGCTGCGACTGCTCCACGAACACCACGCCGGCGACGACGATGAGGCCGATCGCCAGAACGATGAGGAACACGTCGATGCCGCGCTGCTGGGCGATCGAGATGAGGGAGTTGGGGAACTGGGCGGCGATCGATGTGAAGATCAGCAGCGACATGCCGTTGCCGATGCCACGCTCGGTGATCATCTCACCCATCCACATGATCACGCCGGTACCGGCGGTCATGGTGATGACCATCAGCATGATGGCGTACCAGGCGTCGTTGGTGAGCAGCTGCGAGCACTCGGAGGAGGCCGAGGTGCCGAACAGGGCGCCGCTGCGGGCCACCGTGATCAGCGTGGTCGACTGCAGGATGCCCAGGGCGATGGTGAGGTAGCGGGTGTACTGCGTGAGCTTGGACTGGCCCGCCGCACCCTCCTTGTAGAGGGTCTCGAAGTGTGGGATCACAACGCGCAGCAGCTGCACGATGATGGAGGCCGTGATGTACGGCATGATCCCCAGCGCGAAGACGGACAGCTGCAGCAAGGCGCCACCGCTGAACAGGTTCACGAGCTCGTAGAGGCCGCTCGTTCCCTGGTTCGCTGCAAGACAGGCTTGCACGTTGCCGAAGTCCACGAATGGGGCGGGGATGAACGAGCCCAGACGGAACAGGGCGACGATGCCCAGGGTGAACCCGATCTTCTTACGAAGGTCCGGCGTGCGGAATATCCGCGCAATGGCGCTAAACAAAAAAGGCCTCCAGTTAGTAACAAAGAACGAGCTTGCCGAGACAGCGTCAGCGCATTAGTCGCTGAGCAGGCTCGACAAGCTCGATCTCGTCTACGGGTCTTACTACTTGATCGAGCCACCTGCTGCGACGATCTTCTGCTCTGCTGAGCGGGAGACCTTATCGACTGCAACAGTCAGCTTAACCGCAATGTCACCATTGCCGAGAACCTTGACCTTCTCGTTGTCGCGAACTGCGCCCTTGGCGACCAGTGAAGCGATGGTTACATCGCCGCCGGTCGGGTACAGCTCGGCGAGGCGCTCCAGGTTTACAACCTGGTACTCGACGCGGAACGGGTTCTTGAACCCGCGCAGCTTCGGGGTGCGCATGTGCAGAGGCATCTGCCCACCCTCGAAGCCGATACGCACGGTGTAGCGCGCCTTGGTGCCCTTGGTTCCACGACCCGCGGTCTTACCCTTGGATCCTTCACCACGGCCAACGCGCTGCTTGTCCTTCTTCGATCCGGGCGCGGGACGAAGGTGGTGAACCTTCAGAACCTGCGGACGGACCTCAGTGGGCTCAGTCGGCGCGGCGGCCTTCTTGGCGGCAGCAGTCTTGGCCGGAGCCTTGGCTGCAGCAGCCTTCGTGGTCGTCGCCTTGGGAGCGGCGGCCTTCTTAGCGGCGGGCTTGGTTGCTACCTTCTCGGTAGCTTCCTTCTCGTCAGCCATTAGTCAATCTCCTCGACCTTCACAAGGTGAGCAACGGTGTTGACGTAGCCACGGTTCTGCGAGTTGTCCTCGCGGATCGTGACGGCGCCAATGCGACGCAGGCCCAGGCTGCGAAGTGTGTCGCGCTGGTTCTGCTTCTCACTAATTTTGGACTTGATCTGCGTAATCTTCAGCTGAGCCATTAGGCACCTGCCTTTGCGCTTGCGGCGGCTGCTGCTGCAGCCGCGTCGGCACGCAGAAAACGGGCCGGAGCCACGTCTTCGTAGGCAAGGCCACGGCGAGCCGCGACTGCACGGGGCTCTTCGAGCTGGTGCAGGGCCTCCACCGTGGCGTGCACGATGTTGATGGTGTTCGACGAACCGAGCGACTTGCTCAGCACGTCGTGGATGCCGGCGCATTCGAGTACGGCGCGCACCGGGCCACCGGCGATAACGCCGGTACCTGCTGCGGCCGGACGGAGAAGAACGACTCCGGCAGCTGCTTCACCCTGAACGGGGTGCGGGATGGTCAGGCCGACGCGGGGAACGCGGAAGAAGTTCTTCTTCGCTTCCTCGACGCCCTTGCTGATTGCGGTCGGGACCTCGCGGGCCTTACCGTAACCAACGCCGACCAGGCCGTTACCGTCTCCGACGACGACCAGAGCGGTGAAGCTGAAGCGACGACCACCCTTGACCACCTTGGAAACACGGTTGATCGTGACGACGCGCTCGAGGAACTGGCTCTTCTCGGCGTCACGGCTTCCGCGCTCACGGTTCGGGCTGCGCTCACGGCCACCACGGCGAGCCTCACGAGGCTCGTTCTGCGGCGGCGTGGTCGAAGCTGCGGTTTCCACCGGAACTTCAGTGACGACGTCAGCTTCCTTCGCTGCTGCGGTGCTACTGGATTCAGTGCTCACAGGTCCAACCCTCCCTTTCGGGCTCCTTCGGCGATGGCTGCGACGCGTCCTGCGTACTTGCTGCCACCACGGTCAAATACGACGGCTTCGATACCGGCGGCTTTGGCGCGCTCGGCGACGAGCTCGCCGACCTTGTGCGCCTTGGCGGTCTTGTCACCATCGAAGGTGCGCAGACCGGTTTCGAGAGTCGACGCCGACGCGAGGGTGAAACCCTTGCTGTCGTCAACGACCTGCACGAATACGTGGCGAGCCGAGCGGGTGACGACGAGACGCGGACGAAGCGCGGTCCCCTCGATCTTCTTGCGAAGACGTGCGTGCCTGCGTCCGCGGGCAGCCGACTTGCTTTTTCCTCTAGTTCCGAGACCCATGGTTACTTACCACTCTTTCCGGCCTTGCGGCGAACAATCTCGCCGGCGTAACGCACACCCTTGCCCTTGTAAGGCTCAGGCTTGCGAATCTTACGGATGTTTGCGGCAACCTCACCGACGGCCTGCTTGTCGATACCGCTGACCGTGAGCTTGTTAACGCCCTCGACGGTCAGGGAGATACCAACGGGCGGCTCAATGAGGACCGGGTGCGAGAAGCCGAGGGCGAACTCAACAGAGGTGCCCTTCTGAGCGACGCGGTAACCGGTACCGACGATCTCGAGTCCCTTGGTGTAACCCACGGTGACGCCGATGATCTGGTTGGCGATCAGGGTACGGGTCAGTCCGTGCAGCGAACGCGAAGCGCGCTCGTCGTCGGGACGGGTGACCAGAACCTGGCCATCGGTGACCTTAACCTCGATGGGGTTGGCGACGGTGAGCGCGAGCTCGCCCTTCGGACCCTTGACGCTGACGGCCTGGCCGTTAGCTTCGACCGTGACACCCGCAGGGATCTCGATCGGAAGTCTTCCAATACGTGACATTGTCGGCTACCACACGTAGGCGAGAACTTCTCCGCCTACGCCCTTCTTCTCAGCCTGGCGGTCGGTGAGCAGACCGCTGGAGGTGGACAGGATGGCAACGCCGAGGCCGCCGAGAACCGTAGGGATCTCAGTCGACTTTGCGTACACGCGCAGGCCGGGCTTGGAAACCCGCTTGATGCCGACGATGGAACGCTCGCGGTTGGGGCCGAACTTGAGGTTCAGCGTGAGGGTCTTTCCGACCTCTGCATCCTTGACATCCCAGGCAGAGATGTAACCCTGTGCCTTGAGGATGTCTGCGATGTGCGCCTTGAGCTTGCTGTGCGGCATCGACACTGTGTCGTGGTACGCCGAGTTAGCGTTGCGCAGTCTGGTCAGCATATCTGCGACCGGATCTGTCATTGTCATTTTGTGGTGCCTTTCTCGCCTGGTTTCGTGCACCCGTTACACGGATGACGACCTGTGGTGGTGGAGGGGGCCGAACGGATGTCCGGCCCCCGGGGTATTGCTAGTTTAGGAGTTCTCGGCCGTCTTGAACGGGAAGCCGAGCGCCTTGAGCAGCGCGCGACCCTCGTCGTTGTTCTTGGCGGTCGTCACAACAGTGATGTCCATACCGCGAATACGGTCGATCCGGTCCTGGTCGATCTCGTGGAACATAACCTGCTCCGTGAGACCGAACGTGTAGTTGCCGGCGCCGTCGAACTGCTTGTCCGAGAGGCCGCGGAAGTCGCGGATACGGGGCAGTGCGAGGCTGAGCAGCCGGTCGAGGAACTCCCACATGCGGTCGCCACGAAGTGTGACGTGCGTGCCAATGGGCTGTCCTTCACGCAGTTTGAACTGCGCGATGGACTTGCGTGCCTTGGTGACCTGCGGCTTCTGGCCGGTGATCTTGGTGAGGTCGGCGACGGCGCCATCCATGATCTTGCCGTCGCGTGCAGCCTCGCCGACACCCATGTTGACGATGATCTTCGTCAGGTTGGGTACCTGGTGGACGTTGGTGAAGCCCAGGTCCTTGGCGAGCTGCAGGGAGATCTCTTCGCGGTACTTCTGCTTGAGACGCGGCAGCACGACGGGCTTGGTGGCCTCAGTTGCGGTGTCAGTCATTAGAGGTCCTTACCTGACTTCTTGGCGTAACGAACGCGGACCGTCTTGGAGACGCCGTCCTTCGTTACCTCTTCGAGGCGGAATCCGACCTTGGTCGGCTTCTTGGTCTCCGGGTCGACAAGCGCGACGTTGGAAGCGTGAATCGATGCTTCCACGGTCTCGATGCCGCCGGTCTTGGAGCCGCGCTGGGTCTGGCCGACACGAACGTGCTTCTTGACGAAGTTGATGCCTTCGACGAGAACACGGTTCTTCTCAACCTGTACCTCGAGCACACGACCCTGCTTGCCACGGTCTCCGCCGCGAGCCTGGGTGCGGCCGGTGATGACCTCTACGAGGTCACCCTTCTTGATTCTGGCCATGATTTAGATAACCTCCGGTGCCAACGAAATGATCTTCATGAACTTCTTGTCGCGGAGTTCGCGACCGACCGGTCCGAAGATACGGGTACCACGGGGGTCTCCGTCAGCCTTCAAGATCACTGCGGCGTTCTCATCGAACTTGATGTACGAGCCGTCTGGACGACGGGTCTGCTTTTTGACGCGAACGATGACGGCTTTGACGACGTCACCCTTCTTGACGTTGCCACCCGGGATGGCGTCCTTGACGGTGGCGACGATGACGTCACCCAGTCCGGCGTAACGACGGCCGGAGCCACCGAGAACACGGATCGTCAACAGGACCTTGGCACCGGTATTGTCGGCAACTTTGAGTCGTGATTCTTGCTGAAGCACTTTCTAACTCCTTCTATCAAGTAAGCGCGAGCGCTTACTTGGCCTTCTCGAGAACCTCGACCAGGCGGAAGCGCTTGGTGGCGCTCAGCGGTCGAGTTTCACTGATCAGGACCAGGTCGCCGACGCCGGCGGTGTTCTCCGCGTCATGAACCTTCAGCTTGGACGTACGGCGGATGACCTTGCCGTACAGGGGGTGCTTCACGCGGTCTTCGACCTCGACAACGATGGTCTTATCCATCTTGTCGCTGGTCACGTAACCACGCAGCGTCTTGCGGTAGCCGCGCACGAGAGCCTCGGCGGGGACGACCGTTTCGTCAGTCTTCGCCATGATTAGGCCTCCTTCGTCTCGACGGCGTCAGCCTCGGGAGCATCCGTGGATGCGTCCTTGGCCTTGGCCTTCTTGGTCGTCTTCTTCTCAGCCTTGGCCGGAGCCTCGACTGCGACGGGAGTGGCACGAATGCCCAGCTCGCGCTCACGGAGAACCGTGTAGATGCGTGCAATGTCCCGCTTGACCGCGCGGAGGCGGCCGTGGCTTTCGAGCTGGCCGGTGGCCGACTGGAAGCGCAGGTTGAACAGCTCTTCCTTGGCCTTCTTCAGCTCGTCGAACAGTCGTTCGTTTTCAAAGGTGTCGAGCTCGACTGAGGCGAGCTCCTTGGATCCGATCGCCATTATGCGTCGCCCTCCTCGCGCTTGATGATGCGTGCCTTGAGGGGCAGCTTGTGAATTGCGCGGGTCAGCGCTTCGCGAGCAACGGTGTCAGAGACACCGGAGAGCTCGAAGAGCACGCGGCCCGGCTTGACGTTCGCGACCCACCACTCGACCGAACCCTTACCGGAACCCATGCGGGTTTCGGCAGGCTTCTTGGTCAGCGGGCGGTCCGGGTAGATGTTGATCCAGACCTTGCCGCCACGCTTGATGTGACGCGTCATGGCGATACGAGCGGACTCGATCTGACGGTTGGTCACGTACGCGGGGGTGAGGGCCTGAATGCCATACTCGCCGAACGAAACAGTGGTACCACCGGTTGCGTGGCCGGTACGGCCGGGGTGGTGCTGCTTGCGGTGCTTAACTCTGCGGGGAATCAACATTATTTAGCCTCAACTCCTGCTGCAACCGGAGCCGCGCCCTCTGCGCGAGGCGCACGGCGGGGACGGTCGTCACGACGCTCGGGGCGGGACGACTTAGCGTTGGCCTGCTCACGAGCGAGTTCCTTGTTGGTGATGTCGCCCTTGTAGATCCAGACCTTCACGCCGATGCGGCCGAAGGTGGTCTTGGCTTCGTAGAAGCCGTAGTCGATGTTCGCGCGCAGGGTGTGCAGCGGCACACGGCCTTCGCGGTAGAACTCCGAACGGCTCATCTCAGCGCCACCGAGACGACCGGACACCTGGATGCGAACACCCTTGGCGCCGGCGCGCTGGGCGCCCTGCAGGCCCTTACGCATCGCGCGGCGGAAAGCCACACGAGCGGAGAGCTGCTCTGCAATGCCCTGCGCGACAAGCTGTGCATCCTGCTCGGGGTTCTTGACCTCGAGGATGTTCAGCTGGATCTGCTTGGCGGTGAGCTTTTCAAGGTCGGACCGGATGCGCTCTGCTTCCGCGCCGCGACGACCGATCACGATGCCCGGACGGGCGGTGTGAATGTCGACACGGACACGATCGCGGGTGCGCTCGATCTCGATGCGGGACACGCCTGCGCGGTCGAGGCTGGTGCTCAACAGGCGGCGGATCTTGACGTCTTCAGCGACGAAGTCGCTGTAACGCTGGCCCGGCTTCGTGCTGTCAGAGAACCAACGCGACACGTGGTCGGTCGTGATTCCCAGACGGAAGCCATACGGGTTTACTTTCTGACCCATTACTTCGTACCCTCCTCAGGAGTGGCGAGCACAACAGTGATGTGGCTCGTACGCTTCTTGATCTGGAATGCGCGACCCTGTGCGCGGGCCTGGAAACGCTTGAGCGTCGTGCCCTCGTCGACGAATGCCTGGGAGATGAACAGATCCTGTTCGTCCAGGAACTCGTTCGCAGCATCGGCCTTGACCCGTGCGTTCGCGATGGCCGATTCGACCAGCTTGTACACGGGGTCGGACGCGCCCTGCGGCGCGAACTTGAGAATTCCCAGCGCTTCATGCGCCTGCTTGCCACGAATCAGGTTGACAACGCGACGGGCCTTCTGGGCGGTAACGCGGATGTGACGCACGCGTGCGATCGACTCCACCATTTCTCCTCCTTCACGTCACCGCGTTAGCGGCGACGACCCTTCTTGTCATCCTTCACGTGACCACGGAAGGTGCGGGTGGGGGCAAACTCGCCGAGCTTGTGTCCCACCATGCTCTCGGTGACGAACACCGGGATGTGCTTGCGACCGTCGTGAACCGCGATGGTGTGCCCGAGCATGTCGGGGATGATCATCGAACGGCGCGACCAGGTCTTGATTACGTTCTTGCTTGAGGCTTCATTCGCCTTGACAACCTTGCGAAGCAGGTGGTCGTCAACGAAGGGGCCCTTCTTAAGACTTCTTGGCATCGTCTACTCCTACTTACGCTTCTTGCCGACGGTACGGCGACGAACAATGAGCTTGTCGCTTTCCTTGTTCGGGTGGCGGGTGCGCCCTTCCTTCTGGCCCCAGGGGCTGACGGGGTGACGTCCACCGGACGTCTTACCCTCACCACCACCGTGCGGGTGGTCGACCGGGTTCATGGCAACACCACGAACGGTCGGGCGAACGCCTTTCCAGCGCATCCGGCCGGCCTTGCCCCAGTTAATGTTCGACTGCTCGGCGTTGCCGACCTCGCCGATCGTGGCGCGGCAGCGGGCGTCGACGTTACGGATTTCTCCGGACGGCAGGCGCAGCTGGGCGTAGATGCCATCCTTCGCGACCAGGCGAACCGACACTCCGGCGGAGCGGGCCAGCTTGGCGCCACCACCCGGACGGATCTCGATGGCGTGAATGATGGTACCGGTGGGGATGTTCTTCAGCGGCAGGTTGTTACCGGGCTTGATGTCAGCACCGGCACCCGACTCGACGATGTCGCCCTGGTTCAGCTTGTTCGGCGCAATGATGTAGCGCTTGGAGCCGTCCAGGAAGTGCAGCAGCGCGATGCGCGCCGTGCGGTTGGGGTCGTACTCGATGTGAGCGACCTTGGCGTTGACGCCGTCTTTGTCGTTGCGCTTGAAGTCGATCACGCGGTACTGGCGCTTGTGGCCACCACCGATGTGACGCGTCGTGATGCGACCCTGGTTGTTACGACCACCGGTCTTGGACAGCGGACGAAGCAGCGACTTCTCGGGCGTCGAACGGGTGATCTCTGCGAAGTCCGCAACAGAAGAACCGCGACGACCGGGGGTCGTGGGCTTGTACTTACGAATAGCCATTTCTTATTCCTCTAGTCCTGGCCGCTTAGCCGACGGCCGTGAAGATGTCGATGGAACCGGACTTGAGCGTGACGATGGCACGCTTGGTGTCCTTGCGCTTACCCATGCCGAACTTGGTCCGGCGAGTCTTGCCGATGCGGTTCATGGTGTTGATCGACGCAACCTCAACCTTGAAGATCTTCTCGATCGCCAGCTTGATTTCGGTCTTGTTCGAGCGCGGGTCCACGATGAAGGTGTACTTGCCTTCGTCGATCAGGCCGTAGCTCTTTTCAGAGACGACCGGAGCGATGATGACGTCGCGGGGGTCCTTTTGAATCGGGGTAGCCATTATGCGGACACCTCTTCCTTCTTGGTCTTGTGCGCCACGAACGCGTCAAACGCGCCCTTGGTGAAGACGATGTCGTCAGAGACGAGAACGTCATAGGCATTCAGCTGGTCCCAGGACAGCACGTGCACCGTCGGGAGGTTGCGGATGCTGCGGAGGGTCAGCTCGTCGGTGCGCTCGAGAACGACCAGCACGTGCTTGCTGCTGGCGATCTGGGTGAGCAGCGTGATGGCGCCCTTGGTGCTGGGCGTCTCGTCCGAGAACAGAGCGGTGACCACGTGAAGACGGTCGCCACGGGCGCGGTCAGAGAGCGAACCCTTGAGCGCGGCGGCAATCATCTTCTTCGGGGTGCGCTGGTCGTAGCTGCGCGGGGTCGGTCCGTGGACGATGCCACCACCGGTCATCTGAGGGGCGCGGATCGAGCCCTGACGAGCGCGACCGGTTCCCTTCTGCTTGAACGGCTTGCGGCCGGCACCGGAAACTTCTCCGCGGCTCTTTACCTTGTGCGTTCCCTGGCGTGCGGCAGCGAGCTGCGCGACAACGACCTGGTGAATCAGCGGGATGTTGGTCTGGACGTCGAAGATTTCGGCGGGCAGCTCAACGGAGCCGGCCTTCTTGCCGTTGGCGTCGATGAGGTCGAGTGCGGTAGCCATAAGAACTACGCTCCCTTCACTGCGGTGCGGACGAATACGAGGCGGCCCTTGGCGCCGGGAACGGCACCCTTGACCAGGATCAGGCCCTTGTCAGCGTCAATCGCGTGAACCTTGAGGTTCAGCACGGTCACGCGCTCGCCACCCATACGACCGGCCATGCGCATGCCCTTGAAGACACGGCTGGGGGTCGAGGAGGCACCGATGGAACCGGGCTTGCGGTGGTTGCGGTGTGAACCGTGCGAAGCGGAAACACCCTTGAAGTTGTGACGCTTCATAACACCGGCGAAGCCCTTGCCCTTGGAGGTGCCCATGACGTCGACCTTGGTGCCGGCAACGAACACACCGTCAACGGTGAGCTCCTGGCCCAGGGTGTAGTCAGCGGCATCCGCGGTGCGGAGCTCGGTAACGTGACGGCGCGGCGTGACGCCGGCCTTCTCGAAGTGTCCTGCGGACGGCTTGTTCACCTTGCGGGGGTCGATGGCGCCAGAGGCAATCTGGACGCCGGCGTAGCCGTCGATGTCCTTCGTGCGGATCTGGGTGACGACGTTCGGCGAGATCTCGATGACGGTAACGGGAACAAGCTTGTTGTTCTCGTCCCACACCTGAGTCATGCCGAGCTTCTTGCCGAGGAGGCCCTTGGTGGTCTTGGTATCTGCGTACGACATCGCGGGCCCTAGAGCTTGATCTCGATGTTGACGTCGGCCGGGAGGTCGAGACGCATAAGCGAGTCGACGGCCTTCGGCGTCGGGTCAATGATGTCGATCAGACGCTTGTGGGTGCGCATTTCAAAGTGCTCCCGGCTGTCCTTGTACTTGTGAGGGGAACGGATGACACACACCACGTTCTTCTCGGTCGGAAGCGGCACGGGGCCGACGACGGTCGCGCCCGCACGGGTCACGGTGTCGACGATCTTGCGCGCCGAGATGTCGATGACCTCGTGGTCATACGACTTAAGTCGAATGCGGATCTTCTGTCCCGCCATGTCGAACTCTCTTTCTTGTCAAGGCTTCTTACATCCCGAGGGCTGCATTGGACGCCGTAGTAGCACTGCTGCTATCGCACCACTGTTCATCTGTCAATTTCGATCCGGCCGGGGTTCCGACCTTCTCGAGCCAACTCCCCCAGGTCGAGACCTGGCGGATGACATGGTTTTACCCACGCATCCAAGAAGTTGATTTAAGCTTCGTTCTGCTACCCGCGGCCTAACTCCGACCCTCAAGGGGCGAGCTATGCACTGCCTGGTAGTGATTCCGGTCTCGCGAGCAGCGCGATCCGAAAGTGTTGAACTAGAAGAGTCTGCCACAGGAATAGGTCATTGTGCAACCCGGGCGTGTCGCGTTGGGCGTGTCGCGCGATCCGCGTCGTTCCGCGGAACTCGGGCGTCTCGCGTCCCTGCCGGTCGACCCTCGCAAGACCCCGAAACCGTCCCGCTGGTCGAGCCTGTCGAGACCCGCCTAAACGGCCCCATCCGGAGTGACCACGGCGCGCACAGTGCGCCACAGAATCAGGATGTCGGCCGTGAGCGACCAGTTCTCCACGTAGTACAGGTCCAGGCGGATGCTGTCTTCCCAGCTGAGGTTGGACCGGCCGCTGACCTGCCAGAGCCCGCTCATGCCGGGCTTCATGATCAGCCGGCGGTGCGCGGCATCGTCGTAGAGGGCCACCTCGGCGGCGCGCTGCGGGCGCGGGCCCACCAGGCTCATCTCGCCGAACAGCACGTTGAACAGCTGCGGCAGCTCATCGATGGAGTACTTGCGCAGGATTTTGCCGACCGGGGTGATGCGCGGGTCGTTTGTCACCTTGAACAGTGGGGTGTCCGACGTGCCCTGCGCGTCGAGCAGGCTCTCCAGCTGGTCGTCAGCGTCCTGCACCATCGAGCGGAACTTGTACATGCCGAAGGTGGCGCCGTGCCGGCCAATGCGGTCCTGGCGGTAGACGATGTTGCCGGGGCTGGAGCGCTTGACCGCGATGGCCACCCAGATGAGCCCGGGTGAGCTGAGCAGAATGAGCAGCGCAGACCCAAGGATGTCGAAGGTGCGCTTGGTCACGCGCTTCGCACCCTCGAACTGCGGGTAGCTCACGTGAATCAGTGGAAGCCCGGCTACCGGTCGTGAGTGGATGCGTGGCCCGGCGATGTCGGTCAGTGCCGGCGCCACAATCAGTTCCACGTCGCGAGCCTCGAGCTCCCAACCCACCCGGCGCATATCTTCGGGGCTGATCTCATCGGCACCAGTAAGAATCACCGTGTCGGCGTTGGTCTCGTCGACGGCGACCATAAGGTCGCCATAGTCGCCCACAACGGGGACACCGCGCACCGGTCCCTTCCCGACAGTGCCCTCCTGAGTCAGTGCTCCGACAAGCAGCAGACCTGAACCCGGGGAGCGGGTAATCGTTGCGGCCACGTGGGCCGACTTCAATCGCTCGCCAAGGAGCAACGCACGGGAGAGATAGAAACCCCGGGCCTGACGCTTACGCAGCCACTTGCGCCAGCGCCAGCGAGAACCGATGAGGAGAAACATACCCAGCGGCAGCGCCAGAAGGAAATAGCCACGTGCTACCTCGATTTGGAACAGATAGGCCACGATCGCGAAGACACCGAACAAACGAATTGTTGCGTCCGCGACCCGCTTATATTCGAGCGTTCCGCTGCCGATCACCTTGTGATCCCGGGTGGCGAATACGTCGAGCATAATCATCCAGGCAACAACGAGAACTAGTGAGACGGCCGTGTAGCTGGCACCGAGACTGAACGGCTGCGGAGCCTCCAGCTCCACGGTCTCGAGTCCGAACCAGATGAATTGGGATCCGAACACCGCAGCGAGTACCACCATGATGTCCGTGCTGAATAGCCGCACCGCATAGGCGCGCTGCCAGGATCTGCGCCGCAACACCCCCGCGGTACGTGTATCGCCGATTGCCATTCGTTCCCCCATCGCATGACACGCGTGCATCCGAAAATAGATATTCCAGACATGCCTTTTTCATCGTTCCACATATTCGACAGTACTCAGTGCTTTATCAGGCAATGTGTGTGTGCCCTGTTGTAGGGCCGCGCGCCACATCGGTGCTTGTGGTTCCCCGCCCTCACAGTCGCACTCCCCTAGGGTGGACCTGTGAATTCACGAGCATCCAAACGCACGTCGTCCCGCCCATCGCGCGCGGACGTACGTCACCGTCGTCGCAAGTCGGTCGCGAAACGACGGGTGAAGGTAGGCCTCGTGATTGCCGCAATACTCTTGCTTGGTGCGGTGACGTGGCTCGCCACACGAGTGCTCGTGGTGAAGACGGACCTGGAAGCGTCTCAGGCACTCGTCGACCAGCTGCAGACCGAGATTGGCAGCGGGGATTTCACTACCCTGACCGCGACGAGTACCGAACTGCAGGAGAAATCCGCTAGCGCTGTGGCGGGGACTCAGGACCTGACTTGGCGAGCCGCCGAGGTCGTTCCGATCGTCGGCGCGAACCTTAAGGCGGTGCGGGCTGTCTCCGAGAGCATCGACGCGATTGTGCAAGATGTGGCCGCTCCCGCGGTCGAACTCGTCGCGAACTATGACATAACGGCCCGCGATCCAGTCACCGGTGGCTTCGACATCACGCCGCTCGAAGACGTTCAGACAATCGCCGAAACCGCCCAGACTGTGTTCGCAGAGTCGATGGCCAGAATGGCGACAGTTGACGCCTCCGCCACCGTCGGTCCGGTCTCGGCCGCGGTGACAAAAGTAAACGGCCTCTTGGGAAAAGCCGATTCAGCAATAGCGAGCGCCGTACCGTTGCTGCAACTCGTCGGGCCGGCCCTCGGGGCAGACGGACCACGCACATACCTACTGGCATTCCAGAACAACGCAGAGAGCACTGCCCTTGGCGGCAGCGCGGCGTCTTACACCCTCATCAATGTCGACAAAGGCGCAATTTCGATTGCCGCGCAGGGCGCCGGCAGCCAGGACCTGGTCGAGGGAACCAAACTCGATGTGCCCGTGGACCAAAGTGCGATCGACCTGTTCACCGACTACCTCGTTAGTTATCCGAACACGTCTACAAGTCGACCCGACTTTCCGACTGCAGCGGAGCTGATGCGTGCCTACTGGATCCGGGACAAGGGGCTCACCGCAAATGGCGTAATTTCAGTCGACCCTCTAGCACTCGCGCGAATTCTCAACGCCACAGGGCCCATCGATCTCCCCAGCGGCGATGTACTGAGCAGCGAGAATGCAGTCAGTCTGCTCGTGCACGACGTGTATTACAGATTCGATTCGTACCAAGAGCCGGAAAAGATCGACGCGTTCTTCCAGTCGGCCGCATCCGCCATCCTCAACAAAGTGATCAGCGGTGAGTTCGACATGAACGCCATGATCACGGCCGTCACGGAAGGTGTGAACCAGGGCAGCATCTTGGCCTGGAGCGCTGACCCGACGGAGCAACAGGCTTTGGACGGCACACGTATCCAGGGCGCCCTGCCCAAGGACAATGTCGAAAGCACTGCCATCGGGGTCTACTACCAGGACACGTCCGCTTCGAAGATGGACTACTTCCTGCAAACCGCCGCCACAACAACGAGCGACATTTGCGCGGCTGGTCCGACACCGAGCTTCAGCACGACAGTGACCTTGCACTCCAACTTGACGGCCGACGAGGCGAACGCGCTCCCCGAGTACGTGTCGAGCGGAAACTACGGTCCCCAGCTCACGAGCACAAAGGTCTTCGTATACGGGCCGGTGGGAGCGACGCTCGTAGATGCCCGAGTTGATGCGGCAGGCGAAAGTACCACCGTGAATGCCTCCGGAAACGACCTGGGCAGGCCCGTGGCGTCTTTCACGGCCTATCTGGCACCGGGCGAGTCAAGTACAGTCACGGCCTCGTTCACGGGAGCAGAGGGGCAATACGGTCCCCTCGAAGTCCGTGGTACCCCCATGATCAACGCCACGGCGCAGTCAGTGGAGCCAGCCTGCGGCTAGCTATTCGGGAGTGTGCGGCGATTCCGTGCCCGCCGGTTTGCCTGACGGCCTCAACTCGCAAGGCCGTTCTGCCAGAGCGCCCTCGCGATCACTTTCTGATCCCGTTCGTACACGGCGGACCGCAGCAGGACGGCGATCAGAATACCGATCACGGCGCCGATTGAATTAGAAATCACGTCAGTCAACGTGGCAAACCGGGCCGCTAAGAAGACGGCCTGGGTAATTTCGATCACGATTGAAAGCGCGGGACACATGACCAGCGCTAACCACCAGACACGGGCTGGGAGCAGTAGCGCCGACAAGAACCCGAGGGGCACGAACATCGCCACATTGGCCGAGAATTCAAGCTTGTTGTAACCGAACCACTCCGGCACGCCATTGCGGTGAACGACGTCCAAGACCTTCTGAATGGCCGCGCTATACCCCTGGTCCAGAGGGGTGGGCCACAGGGTGGCGAGGAGAACGACGACGACGTACGCCGCGAGCAAGACGCCGCCGATGGCCATGCGCGCCCGGCTCTTGGGTGGTGCCTGGGTAGTCAAGTGAATTCCTCTCGGGGCCGTTCCGCCAAACCCGCCACGTATCGCGTGAGCCTGCTGTCAAGCAGGTGGCCTCCTACTCTGCCAGACGAGGCTCGCCGGTTGCCCACACACGGGCGCACGACTCGTGCACGACACACAGCGACGGGAAGACGATCAACTAGAATCAACCGTTGCACTACTTTGGGGGATTTTCTCTATGCACAAGCCGACTCTCGCGTCCACGGGCGTATTCGACACCGTCTACGTTTTCTACCCACGAGGACTCCGCACCGGAGGCCCCGAAGCGCTCCACCAGCTCGTGGACGCCCTTCGCAAGAGCGGCCAGCAGGCATTCCTGGTTCCGTTCATGGGAACAGAAGACACCCCGCGCGTGCGCGACTATGAGGTTTACGACGCACCGGAGGCGCTGAAAGCGATCGACTCTCCAGGCAACGCCGTGATCGTGCCAGAGGTGTGGATCGACCTGCTCCGTGAATTCACCCAGGCACAGCGAATGTGCTGGTGGCTGAGCATCGACTACTCACCTGTCTTTCGCATCACTCGGTCGCGGTCCGACGACAAGGCTGGGCTGGGCAACGAGCACAACGTCACCACACGTCAACGGCTCAAGGACATCGCGATCTCTTTGCGGCCTCGTCGCAACCTCGTACACAGCACTCTCCACCTCGTGCAATCGCACTATGCCTGGGCCTTCCTGTACTCCCAGCTCAATGTGGTCCCAACCCTGATCAGCGACTACACCCCCCTTTTTCGAATCGAAGGATTTCGTTCTACTGGTACCACGGACAGGGGCCGTACGGTGGCCTTCAACCCAAAGAAGGGTTCAGAACTTACCGAGCGAGTAATCGCCAAGAGCCGCGGCATTGAATGGCGGCCGCTGATCAATATGACAGCTGATGACGTCTACACGTCGCTCGCTTCAACAGCGATATATATGGATCTCGGACAGCATCCAGGGAAGGACCGCATGCCTCGCGAAGCGGCCTTTCTTGGAGCGGTGACCATAGTCGCTCGACGCGGTGCTGGTGCATTCACCCAGGACGTCCCTCTTCCTTGGCAACACAAAGTCCACCCCACAGATCCGCAGTTTCTCGAAGGCACAGTCGCCCTGCTGGACCGGATCCTGGCAGAGCCCCAGTCGCACCTAGACACCCAGAATGAGTACCGCTCCTCGCTACTGCGAGAAAAGGAAGTCTTCTTCGCCGAAGTGCAGCGGGCGTTTGTGCAGGGCCAGTTCTACTCCGACAGCTCGGCGGACCTGATGCCGCTCGGTCAGGCTGCACAGCTCGAAACCGACTCGTGACCGCCCCCCGATCGGGGATCTACAGGAGAATCTCTGGGTTCACCGTGGTCCCATTGCTCTCTATCCTCTCGTCGTTCATGCTTCTGCCGCTGCTCGCCAGGTACGGCGGGGCGGAGGGTTGGGTCAGCCTGGCGATTGGCCAGTCAGTGGGTGGGTTCGCCGCAATCCTCATAGTCTTCGGCTGGACCCTCATCGGCCCGAAACGCGTAGCCGGGAAATCGCCGCTGGAGGCGACCGGCCAATACTGGATCAGCCTTGTACAGCGATCAGCTGTGGCAGTAGTGGCAATCCCGCTTGCAGTCGTAGTCAGCGCTGCGCTCTCCCCCGCGGGCCACATTCAGTTGAGTGTCGGTATGGCGTTGGCTGCGAGCCTGGCGGGCTTTTCTCCAGCCTGGTTCTGGGTCGGGTCGGGCACCCCTCGTTCGATGGTTGTCTTCGAAGCAATTCCGCGGCTGGTCTCGACTCTGACCGCATTTCTAGCACTCCTGGTGACGCAGGACCTGAGGTGGTATCCCATCTTGCTGATCGTCTCGACGCTGTTGGGGTACGTGTGGTTCAGCTTGCGCGTTCTGTCGCGCGATACTTTGAGGAGCTACCCACTCCGATTCATCTTCGGGCAGTTCAAATCCAACATTCTGCCGGCTTTGACCGTATTGACATCCGGGGCCTACACGAGCATTACCGTCAGCCTGGTAACGGCCGTCACCCCTCTCAGGGCTTCTACCGAGTTCGTCTCGGGTGACAAACTGTATCGCCTCGGGACCCAGGCTATTGCCATCAGCGGAAACGCTTTCCAGGGGTGGGTTTCTGAACACGAGGATGCCGACGTCAGCAAGAAGCGGATGCGCTCCGCCGTATACCTGAATGTCGCGCTCGGGCTCGCAGGTGGTCTTGGACTGGCGCTGATCGGGCCATGGTTTAGCGCGCTCCTGTTTAGTCCAGAGCTCGCGGTCGGAGGGCCCGTGATGGCCTGCTTCGGCCTGGCCTACTTCTGGCTTTCAGTCAACTCGGCGCTAGGTCGCCTAGTCCTCACCCCGCTAGATCTCAACAAGGCTGTCTTCGCGAGCACCGTGGCTGGCGCTTTGGTCGGCGTGCCTGGCATCCTGTTTGGTGCCAGCCAGCATGGCGCGCTGGGCGCTGCTGTGGCGGTGGCAAGCGCCGAGTTCGTCGTCACCGCAATCCAGCTCGGCGCGCTGGCCATCTACCGCAGCCAGCGCGCTCGGGTCGAGTCAGCGCCTTCGCACGAGCCGGTCGCGTAAGCCTCGCAGTCGCTCGGCCGTTGGTGGTATGTCCCACAACATCAGTTCTTTGATGTGCGCGGCGGACACAACACTAGACCGCTGAATAGCCGACCTCTGCCGAAGCTTCTTGGGAAGCAACAGGATCGACCGGCCAACGGCGCCTGCCGCGCCCCTGCTATCGCCCCGTGTCACCGCTCCAAAGATCATGGAGACGTACGCAACGCAGAACCTTGGGAAGACGGCCGGGAAGAGCTCGATTGGCAGGTTCTTCCAGAGGACCCAGGGAAGGTTCTTGATGGTCTGATGAATCGCGAAGCCCTTGACCCTTCCGCTGGTTGCGCTGATCCGATGGAAAGCCATGGAACCTGGAACGTATTCCACGCTCCATCCAGCGAGCTGAGCGCGAAAGCTCAGGTCTACGTCCTCGAAATATGCGAAGAAGTCCTCATCGAATAAGCCGATCTGCCTGAGCATCGAGATGCGATATAGGCTCGCTCCTCCGGATGCGCTGAATACAGCGGTGTCGTCGTCATACTTCGAAGACGCGACCTCCCCCCGACCGCGCGCGAACGGGATCCCCCAGGAACTGTAGAAATCACCGGTGCTATCCAAATGGTGCCCATCGATGCTGAGGAACTTGGCCGTGACCATTCCCACGGTTGAGTTCGAATCGGCAGCTGTGACCAGTTCGGCGAGCCAGTCCTCAGCGGCAACGGCATCATTGTTGAACAGGCCCACGAACTCAAAGCCATCTGCTATCGCGAGGCGAATCCCTGAATTCACTCCGCCAGCGAAGCCGAGGTTGGTGGAGTGCGGGATAACGGTGACTTGGGGATATGTCTCGGTCAGATACTCCCAGGACCCGTCTCTGGACCCGTTCTCCACAACGATGACGGTGAGGGGATGGGACTGGGCCAGTAAGGAGTCCAAGCATTCGCCCAGCATCTCCCGGCCGTTCCAATTGGGTACGACGACGGCAACTCGTTTCTTGGCCTCAGCTGTCATTTTGTTCCTCTCGACCAACGCTTTGGGTTAGCCAGTGTGACGCCGTTCAGGGGCTGGCCGGTACGGGGCGTATCGACCGCTCCCTGGCCGGGGATCGACGTCCCATGCCGGTGTCGGTGTTGTGGCGGTCGAGCACGACGCGCTAGGTGCTGGCGGCCCAAGAGGTAGGCGCAGGCGCCGATGAGGAGGTACCACAGGTTGCTCATTCCGTCCCAGCCGTGGAGGGCGAGACTGAAGCCCATCACAGCGACTGAACTCGCCGCGGCCCCAACGGCAAAGTTCTCTTGCAGCGTTCTCAAGCTTCCGAACAAAACAATCAGGTATAGGAGGACGCCCACCCACCCGAGGGTGAATGCTGCGTACAAGAGCTCAGAGTCAGCTGACATCCCGAGATCCACCTGGCCCCGAGATGCGGACCCGACTACCCACGCTCCGTCGGGGGCCCCGACGAGGAGATAACCAAGTGGCAGCGTCAAGAGAACCTGTGGCAGTACCGCATAGCTCGCGAAGCGGTAGTTGGCGCTGAAGTCAAGCCCTGACTCGCCTCCGATGTAAGGGCTCCAGACGAACGCCGCACAGATGGCGAGGGCCGCGATTGCGAACGCTGCCAGCAGGATCAGATAGCGGGTATTTCGCACCACGAAGCTTTTCACGACAGGAACCGACTGCACGAGGAAGACGAGGGTTGCGATAGCTGCGGGAACTCGACTACCAGAAGCCCATGTGCCCAGCAGGATGACCGCACCAGCGGTGAGCCGGAGGGGCGCACGACGAATCATGGATGTCAGGGGGACGAATGCTGCCAATGTTGCACCGAGCACTAGTACATGCTCCGAGCCGACCAGTGCCCGGGTTGGGCCTTCTCGCTGACTCGTCAGGAACATGTACTCCCTGCCGAGAACCGAGAAGTCGCCGGCAAACTCAACCAAAGCGAGTAGAGCGACGAGAGCAGCTGCGGTGATTCCCACGGTCAGGTATGTCCGCCCCATCCCACTTCTCATGATCTGAGCTCCCGTCGCTGCGAAGAGCGGGAGGAGGACTAGCAGGTGTTCCCCGTTGACCGCAAACGCTCGGGCGCCCAGGTGGGCGGCCATGAGTTCGATCACAGTGAGGAGTGTGGCGGTTGCGACAGCGGCACAAGCCACGGTGAGCACCCGAGCGCGAATACTGCGTTTACTCAAGGCCGTCTCGATGGCGAGGGCCACCAAGCCGATGCCGATCGCCCAAAGCCGGACGCTCGCAATCTCACCCAGGATAGACGGGAAGAAGATGAGCGCGGAGATCAGGACAGCTGACGATATCCGCAGTGTCTTGGCGGTGGTCCCCGCGTTCATTGGGCCCTGCTTGCTGGTGCTGACGCCTCACTGTCGGGGCTCGTGCGAATGTTTCTCTCGCCTTCCAGCCAACCGCTGACGATGCTGACTGAGTCCCCCCACCGGCCGCGCCTGGTTAGTAGCTTCCTGACGAGTGATCGGCCTACTTCGAAGCAGACCGCCAGCCTCCCGCGCCAGGGAGAGAACAGCTTCACTTGAAACAGAAAGAGGTTGCGTCCCAGGAGCCGTGGTGGAATGCCGTTCGAGCTCTGAGACGCATGCGCTCCAGGAACAATCACAACCCGGCGGCCCAACCGCGCGAGACGAACGTGCAAATCGGTCTCCTCAAAGTAGAGGAAATACGATTCGTCGAGTCTCTGTTGCTCGAGGACAGCGGTTTCATACAGGGTGAATGCACCATCTAGCCAGGTCCGGTCAACGGGTGCACCGTCATCGCTGAGCTTCCCGGTGTGGTGACGAGGCCGTTTGAGAACCGCCGACAATCGACCGCCGCCAGACCAGATCTTCGAACCGACGGTCTCGCTGTTGAAGAGCAACGGGCCTGCGACTGCGATGGCCGGATCGCTCCGGAAGGCCGCCGTCAGTTTTTCGACAGCGTCGGGCTCGGGTAGCGACTCATGGGTCGACAGCAGTAGCAGCTCCTCGCGCAGGCCCTGTGACGTCAAGAACTGCAATCCGGAGTTCGCTGCGGCTGCGTAACCACGATTGTCGACACGAAGAAAGAGGCAACCAGCGCGTTCTGCGATTGTTCGTGCAGACTCGCTCGCTTCATCAGACACGCTGTTGTCCACCACTACGGTGCTGGCGCTCACCACGCCGGCGGCGCGAAGCGCAGCCAACGTCGCCGAGAGGGTGGCAGGGCTCTGGAAGTGCACAACTATGCAGGACAGCGCTTGATCGTTTGGGGTGCTCACGCGTTGACCTGCCACAGCTGCTCGTTTCGCGAACGCCAGGACAAACCGGCCGGGTAACCCGCCATTTTGGCGATGTCTCCCGTCACAACGATTACCGGCACCAGCAGGAAGACTCTGGCGGTTTCACTGCCTAGTGAATGGCGAGCCCTCACAACCCGTCGAAGGAACTTGGCAAGGTAAGCCGCAACCCCGCCGAGCAGGACTGCAAGGAACCATGGGCTCAGCCAGGCTGCGGCCACCAGTGCCAGGCCCAGTGTGTACGCACCATAGCGCGCCACATGCCGTCGCCGCCAAAGTCCGGATTTCCCGTCACCGCGCGCGTAGCGGTAATACTGCTTCGCGAATGCCCTCAGACTTGGTCTAGCGTTCCACGATGCGATCGCGTCCGGCACGAAGACGAAAACGGCGCCGTCCTTCTTGAGTTGAAGATCAAACAGCAGGTCCTCGCAGTAGTCCAGCCATTCCGGGTACCCCCCGGCTTCGTCCCAAACAGACTTGCGAAAAGCAATCGAACGGCTCGACGGCAGAAAGGACTCGCCGTCCACTTCAGACAGCGCGGGCGTGATCACGGCACCGATGGCGCGCTCCCAAAAGCTCGCACCAGACGATACGAAGAATCCGCTTGCGACGTCGGCAGTGCCGCTGAACGGTCGGACGAGTCGCTCCAACCAGCGCTGGTCTAGTGTCGCTCCCGCATCGGAAACCGCGATGATGGGGTTAGAGGCCATCTCGATCGCCTGGTTTCGTCCGGCAGAGATATTCGCACCCGGCGTCACCACGACTTGAACCCGCACGCCCTCAGGCGGTGTCCACCTCCGAATAATTTCTACAGTGGCGTCGCTTGAACCGCCGTCCACAACCACGATCTCCTGTGGTTTCTCGGACAGAGCATGGATGCTCTTCAGGAACTCGGCCATTGCGAGTTCCTCGTTGAGCACAGTGAAGATGAGGCTCGTTGGCGTTGGCACGAATCGGACAGCAGTCATGATATCTCCGCCAAAACCCGGCCGACCTTCTGATGAGCGCTGCCGTGTCGGGACGCGATCTTGCCTTTTCTCCAGAGGAACTCCGGGAAGAGGCTATAGAAGCGAGTCATCGACGCGATTTCGCGCATCCACGGCCGCAACCGGAAGGTCTTTGTTTCCCGAGCCCAGCCGTGCACCCAGCGGAAGGCCCCGTCAAGAACTACGGTGTATCCCTCGCGCCATGCACGAACCCCGATCTCGCTGTCCTCGTAATAGAGGAAGAATTTCTCGTTCCATCCTTTGAGGGCCTGAATCGTCTGTGCGCTGCCGGCTACAACTGCGCCCATCACCCATACGACGTAACGTGCCTCGCCGGATGACGCGTAGATGTTGTAGGAATCCTCGATGCCAGGGGTAGTGCGAGTGCGATTCCTGATCTTGTTCGAGAGAGTCGGCATGCCCCGCCCATTGGCTTGAAGACTTCCATCCGGATTTACAAGTTGAGGGGCGACCAGACCACCGCGAACGTCGATCATTCGCGCGAGTCCATCAAGGTCGTCGTACTCAACCGACACGTCGGGATTCACGAAGGCGATGTACTCCCCCGTGGCCAAGGCAAGAGCGCGGTTGTTGGCCGCGCCAAATCCAATGTTCTTTTCCAACGCTATGACGGAGGCTGCTCCCAGCGACTCTGCCGTTCCGACGCTTGAATCTGTTGACGCGTTGTCGACCACAATCCACTGCACGTTTTCTGGAGGTCGGGTGCCCCAAAACCTGCGCAGGGTCTCTGCGCTGTTCCAGGTGACGGTGATCAGGGTCCAGCGGGTATTCACGGAATTCGAACTCCAAGTGTCGGGAAACTACGGGCGACCGCAGACGAGGATCGCAGCGAGGGTCGCGCGCGCACTATAACTGCCCCGCAGAACTGGAGACTCCCCGTTTTGTATCGTAGCGGATGGTCGGATTCCAATTCGCCCGCGGCACGGGGGCCTGATCAGCAGCTATTTACTTTGGGACGCGGAAGCTAGGCGCTCTATCTGGTCTAGCCCGCAGCAGCCGCCAAGTTGATGGACCCCGCTACGTAGACGGGAGTCCCCGTTAGTTCTAGGGTCACCATGCCCTTGACCGAGTCAACGACAGTGCTTCCGCCGTCCAAGGAAGTCACCGTGACCGGCTTCTTGCTCGCCAATGTGACGGTCGAGCTTTCGGCCGTCGTCCAAATCACACGCGTGGCATCCTTCTTCTCGCCGAATACGTAGGAGCTGACGTTCTCTCCGGCGTCTTCCTGGACGGTGAACTTCTTGCCCTGCAGCTGCTGGGCGATTTGCGCCTGCCCCACCGCAGCCAGCTTGGGCACGAAGGCAGTCGGCACGAACGATGTGGACGCCTCGAACAGTCCGAAGTTCGATTCGATGTCGCCGTCCATCAGGCTTGAGTCGGCAGCTTCGTAGGAGTAGAAGCGTTCAACACCGTGACCAAAAGACAAAGCCATGACTCGAACGAGATAATCCGCCTGGCTCTGGTCGCTAACCCAGCCTTCCTTGGTAGCCCATCCCATTTCTGTCAACCAGATCGGCTTGGACTCACCATTGTTGGCGGTCAAGATCATCTGCTGAATCGTGTCGAGGTCCGCGGCCAGTTTCTCAGGGGCCCCGGGCTGGACATACGGGTGTGCGCTCACTGCGTCGACGTAGTTCAGACCGCCCAGGTCGAAGAACTTCTGCAGCCATTCGAGCTTAAAGCCCATTCCGGCATTCCCCGGGCCCACCACGGTGGTCTCGGGATCCACGGATTTCACGTAGTCGGACGTGACCGACAACATGTCCATGTAGCACTCAGGGGTGGGGCCGCAGACTCCGTTATTAAAGGTGTGGTCGAACTCGTTGTAAACCTCTACATCTTTGCCCACGTTTGGAAACTTGTTCAGAAGGTCGTTTGTGAAGTTCGCGTAGGCCTGAAGGCCCTCCGGAGTGCTCGGTGTGAGACCGTCGTCATAGAGCGGGTTGGAGTACACCGGCAGCTGTAGCGCCTCGATGCCGGCCTTCGCGTACTCCTCCATCGCATTTTCGATCACGGCCTCGTAGTCGTAGACACCAGGTGCGCTTTCGGTCGCCCACCAGCCGACGTCCGCGCGAACGTGCCCGACCCCGATGTCCGCGAGAGTTCCAATGAGGTTGTCGATGCGTTTCTCACCGCCGTGGAAATGAAGGTGGGTGCCAAACGCAGAGGATGAGGCGACGCCCTCATAGGGTTCGATTACTCCGAAAGTCGTGGACCGATCTTGTGGTCCGCTCTCGAGAGCTGCGGTCAAATTGAGTTGGTAGAACCCGAGCGGCAGCTCAGTCAAGTCAATGGAGGTGTAATGGTCCTTCAACTTCTGGGTGCCGTCGGCCACGGCCGCACCGAGCTCATCAACAATCGACCAAGTGATGTCACCGGTAGGAAACTGCCGCGAGCCAACACTCAATCGGGCTTCTCCTTGCGCAAGCATGAGCGACTTGTTTGCGAGGGCAACCTGACCTGAATGAGATTCCAGATCCGAATTCATGATCTGCGCAACCGCACTGCCGTTGCCGGTCGCCACGAAGGAATCAACAAGGGCGGAGCCCGCCTGGCCGACCGCAGTGACCATGATGTTCATCTTCGCGCTGTCCGTTGGAGAGACGTAGTCAAGCGACATCTGGGTCCAGTCATACGTGCCTGCGGGGAGTGACACGAAGGTCGTATGCCCCACCGAGGGGCCGAGACGCACCTGAATCGCGTTCTCACCGACGTCCGTGCCCTTAGCCCAAAACGAAAGTGTGTAATTGCCGCCGCGTTCGACGCTGATCGATTGCTGCAGTCTGGGCGGATCAGACTCAGACTGAGGGCCAGCACTGCGGATTTCTAAGGCAGACTGGCCACCCTGGGCCGTGGAAGAGCCAAGGAACTCAGCGCTATCCGATGGCGTGAGCGGGGTCCACCAGTCAAAGTCATCGGAGGCAGGCAGTTGCTCGATTGCGGGCGCTGCCACTGGAGCGGGGACGGGCTTTGCGGGGTAATCCACACGCGCTGTCTCTGTCGACGCCCAAGGTTGCGCAATCACAACTGCGCCGAGCGCCACGACCAGGGCCGCGGCGATGCCGACTATCCACCACGTGCGACGCTTCAACGATGGAACTTTCGGGCGTCGAGGCGTGGCTGACTTCTCGGTCATCATCGATTAAGGCTCCCCTAAACGGGCGTAAGTGCGGTGGTTGCCGAGATATCGGAACCAGCTGATCGCTCCCCCATGTGAGCCCCTGCGGTTCTAGCCTAGGCCACGCACAGTAAGCCTCCGTCGACGCCCCGGTATTGCCCAATTGACCGGTGCAATTGCTAGACCGAAGCCAGCGAAAACGCCCAAGCCCAGTGATCCTACTCTCGCGCGAGAGTGCGACTCTGGCTATGGCGCGCCGAGAGCCCTCCACTTGTTCAGACCGCTCAGCCCGAGAACCAACCCAGCTGGAGTCAAGGAGGTTGGGTAGTATCTGACCCACGGAGCGCAAGCGGGCCACGGGGAGCAGACCAGAATCCCACAGCCAGGATCCCCAGCTTGTGCCGAAAACGATGTGGGAATTGATTCCTCCGCGAAACGCGTAGAGGTCACAATTCCCATCCCGAGAACGTAAAACCAATCCACGAACGTGGTCCACCGGAGGAAGATGATTTAGGACCCAATGCGGAGACGCAGGTTCCTTCTACTCAGTGGTGGTCGCGGCTTTCCGAATCTTCCGTCGATTCGAACCGTCTCGGAAATATTGCAGGGATCCCCCAACCGCCGCCACAATGAGGCCAGCCGCGAAGATCAACCAGCCCTCGGCACGGCCCCTCTCCTTGTACTCGACCCGAAGATCATAGTCGCCCGCCGGCAACATCGTCTGGATCAGTCCGCTGACGCTGCGGTCTGCTTCAAGAACCGCACAATCATCTTCAGCGCATGCGGTGACAATCCAACCCGGGTAGTAAGCCTCGTTGAGGACGGCCGCGGTCGAAGTTGGACTAGACACCCGATAAGTTAGGTCTCCAGGCGTATAGGTGATGGGTGTTGTATCTGCTGGGCCGCATTCCGCAGCACGCGCACAAGCGCCCATGGATGCTGGCGTGACATTTCCAGAAAGAACGAGCCCCGGCGCTGCCATGAAGGCGGCAACAGATTTCCCAGTGGCAGGGTCTAAGAGAGCTGTGGCGATTTGCGTGGATGTCTCAGAGCTTTTGATGTTCACGTATCCACCTATTGCATCCCTTTCGGCGTAGTAGTTGCCGTTCCAAGCAGGACTAAATAGCACGCCAGCGTCGAACTCTTCGGGCAAGCTAATTCGGGCCGGGCGCTGAACGACGACACCAGCAGATGGGCGCAGCGCCAAAAGTTCGTCGACCGTCGCACCATAGGTTGCACGCTCGGTCGCGGTTCTAGGCGTACTCCAAGGAACCGTCGTTGTGAACGCCCAGACGCATCCTGAGACCACAGTAAGGGCGAGCATCCCAGTGAGGAACGCAGCCGGCCGGCGGCCTTTCCCCCTTAGACGCCACATCGCTACTGCGACAAGCACCACTAGAAGAACCACGAAGCCCGGCAACCAGTCCAGCCGAGTGAACGCTCCTTCCTTGCGCAGAGAAAACAGCGCGATGGCAATCCCAACTGCCACACCGAACCGTGTCCAGAATGCTCTGACAGGGAGAGGAACTCCACAGGCCAATCTGTTTGCGCCTGAGGCAGCAAGCAGAACACTCGCCAACACGATGAAAACCTTGAAGTCACTCATACCGAAACGACTAAAACCGAGGCCGGGGAGCGTTTGCGCGGCAAGGAACCAGGGGAAGAAGGGCATGCCGAGCACTAGAGAGGGCACTCCGATGGCGAGCGCGGCTTTGGATGCGCGATCCCTGAAATTGGCGAAGCACGCTAGTACCAGAACCGTTGCCGGCACGAAGAGGCTGTTCATCGTCAATTCGTTCGGGCCCTCAAGGTGACCATATCCAAAGAGCAGTGTTCCGATTAGCGATAAATCGAATCTCGACTCGTCCGGCAGCGCACCTACCGTCGTGCTTGAGAGAAGAAAGTACGGAACCAACTTCGGTGCGCAGAGAAGGATCGCGCCAAGAGCCGAGAGAGCCATCGGGAGGAGGTACGCGCGGAACGCCGGTCGTTCGACCAGTTGTGAGACTACGACCCAAACTATGCCGACGTAAACGGTGCTGAAGAGCATGCCTGGGTACATACCGATGGCGGCTTGCCACAAAATCAAAGTGGCCAGCGGCACCGCCCAAACGTTTCGCCAGGGCCAGCGTGACGACATAACCAAGAGAATCCAAGGAACGAGCGCATATCCGCGCGCGATATCGACGTGTTGGGCGTTACTCAGATACCCAACGGCGAAAAACCCGGAGACGCCAGCCAATGCAGCGACGCCGAATGGCAACCGCAATGATCGCACCAATGCGTATGTACCCACGCTGCCCAGTGCCACGTGGAGAGCCGCCACAATGGCTGCGGCCTGCAAGGTGAACGGACCGAAGAACGCAGCTACGCCGACGGGCAGATACCACGAACTGTCCTGGATGCTCAGTGCGGCCGGGTAGCCCGCCAGCGAATTCGGAACCCATTCGCTTGGATTGAAGAAGGTTCCGTTCTCCCACCAGGCGAAAGCGCCAGTGCTGTAGCTGCCCAAGAAGTCCCAAGGGGGTATCGCAGCGCCGGTGAAGAACCTCCCGAATACGATCGCCTCCAGTGACGCGATGATTGCGAACAGAATCGACAGCCGACGCACCTCGCGATGCACTCGAATCCAACGAAGAATTCGATTCTCGCCACCCCGTGGTGCAGTCACCGAAGTGGAAATATCGGTCTCCGCGGCCTCAGATCGAATCAGGGATTTCACGAAAACTCCTTCTGCGTACTGCCGGTCTGCTGGATAGATGTAAGGACGTACCTTCGGTGCACGGCTTCAAAAAATCTCATGCCAAGGAGGCCGTCGTCATACGATCCAAGCGTTTCAGAGATAGATCGGCATCGAGCCGATTTTGAGTTTGCGTGCGACGCTGACGTACTATCCAGTACAGCTCGTCGAGGGTGAGAATGACACGAGAAGGGCTCGGAGCCGCAGGACGTTGCGGTCACCAGCACATTGGCGGCGAATGGGGCAGCCGGTTGCATGACGATCTTCAGCGGGATTGCTCCAGAGCGCGACAGCTCACGCGAGGCAACGTCGGCCACCTACTGAGCCGCGATCAGAACCTGAAACTCGGAGTATGAGCGGATATAGTCACCTCCGTCATACGCGTGGGAAGCGAATACAGCTAAGACGGCGTCGGCGGAATAGGCGTACTGGGTGCCCCAGGTCATCGCCGGCATATGAAGTCCGTGATCCGGGCTGTCAAGCAAGAATTCTTCCCGCGTTACACCGTCGTCTATGATCGCACGCACCGACCCAGAAAGACATACCAGGAACTGTTCACACACTCTGTGGGCATGCTCTCCGCGTACGTCGATCGAAGGGACGTCGAAGACAGTGAAGAACCGGCGCGGCACGAACGGAAGATCCGTGCCGAACTCAGCGACCATCAAGCTGCCCCGCATATCGGTCGCCTGTTTCAATGCGATCAGAGGCGTCTGCCACGTTGCATCAGGACGCACCACATTCTGAGCGCCGAGGCTCGACATGCGGCGGCCGGCCCCATCGGCGTATCCCGTGATTCTGGCTGGATTGCCAACTACGATCGCAAACGGGGGAACGTCCCGTGTGACGACTGCGCCGGCTCCCACCATGGCTCGCTGACCGATGCGCACTCCAGGAAGAATCACGGCACCACCTCCGATTGAAGCGCCGCGTTCCACGACCGTGCGCGGAAATTCGCCCGGGTATTGTTTGCTCCGAGGAAAACGGTCATTGGTGAACGTTGCGTTCGGGCCGACGAACACGTCGTCATGTAGTTCGATCCCGTCCCATAGCTGAACCCCGGATTTCACCGTTACGCGGTCACCGATGACAACGTCGTTTTCGACGAAGACGTGGTCATTGACATTCACGTTCCTGCCGATCACCGCGCCCGGCAACACATGCGCAAATGCCCAGATTGTGGTGCCCGCGCCAACGCTCTCGGACTCGCAAATACCCTGCGGATGTACGAACGGTGCGGTCATGCGATGTCTACCTGACTTGGTTGAGAACGGGGGAAGATGAAGCGGCCGGCCACGAAACTCAGTGGCGCGGTTAGTAGAACGCTGGCACCGTTCACCCAAGGAGGCCCACCTGCGGCGCCCACCGCCCAGACAAAGGCGAGCCCACAAAGGTATATCGCCGCGTAAGCGCCCACATATGTTGCTGATCGACCGGCCGTCAGCTGAGACTTGAACACCCAACGCCCAGTGAGCAGCAGCGAGTAGACGATACCGAGCGCGAAAGCAATCGTGAAGGCCAGCGTCCCTGGCATGACGAAACTGAGAACGACCACAATGGCCGAGGTGATGAGCGTGTTGGTTCCGCCGACGAGCAAGAACCTGAAAATGGGCCTGTGGTGCCAAGGCTCAGACGTTTGCATCGACATATGACCTCCAGTGACTAGAGGTAACGGCATGTGGACGGCGCTTGGTGTTCTCGAATGTTCGCCACACGTAAGTTCCGACGATGCCCAACGCGACAAGAATGCTGAAGGTCGAGAACAGCATTACAAACATCAGGGGTGTGTATCCGGGCTCGGCAATGGCTCCAGCGAGATACGCGATCAGAACGACAAGCCCAATCACCAGCGTCAGGAATCCACCGAATGCCCCGACGGCGATGAGCAAAGTCAGTGGAAGGTCCGTGAAAGAGAAGACGCTGTCGAGCAGGTACCTGATCTTTTTTGAGATGGACCACCCGCTCTTACCGTGCTCCCGCTCCTGGCGTTCATACGGGATTTCCGCTCGTCGGAAACCAACCCAATACAACAGCCCGACCAAACTGGAATGGGATTCGTCCAGCGCGAGGATTTCCTCCATGACCGGACGACTGCAAGCGAAGATATCAACTCCACCCGCTGGCATGCTCGGGAATACCCAGCGGCGATACAGCCGCCAGAAGGTCGCTGAAGACCAGCTGCTGATCGCGGGATCGTTTCGGCCTTCCCTTCGGCCAACGGCCACATCCGCCTCACCGTTCGCGAGAACTCGGAAGAAGTCGATAACCAGTTCCGGAGGCTCCTGCAGATCCGCTGCCATCACGGCGATGAAGTCGCCGCGGGCATGCGCCATGCCGGTTCTGATGGCGGCGAAGGAGCCGAAGTTTCGAGAATGCTGGATGAGCTGGGAAGGTACGGAGTATCGAGGCAGCAGGCTAGCGAGGATCTCAAAGGAGTCATCCGGTGAACCGTCCACCACGAACACGGCTTCAACCTCGTTTTTTAGGACTCCGGAGATTCCCTCCAGTCGTTCCAATAGGGGGCGAATGCTTCCGGCGTTACCGTAAACCGGAATGACGATCGAAAACCGTGCCGACGGCGTCATGCCAGCGCGGCTATCGCAGAGCACACCGCATTGACCTCGTCATCGGTCATCTCCGGGAAGCAAGGCAGCGACAAGACCTCGCCCGCAAGCCGCTCGGTAACCGGAAGCGATTGCGCAGGAGCAGCGAAACCTGGCTGGAGGTGATCCGGCACCGGGAAATGCACATCGGTTTGGACTCCACGCTCACTGAGCGCAGCGCGGAATTCCTCTCGACGGTCCGTCCGTGCGACTGCAAGATGGGCTACGTGGTGTGCGCCGACGGCGGGCAGGACCTGCAACGGTCCTCCCTCAGCTGAGACAACATAGGACGCCACGATTGAGCGCCTGCGCTCATTGAGCGAGTCAAGAAGAGGGAGCCGCACCCCGAGGAATCCGGCCTGCAATTCATCAAGGCGGGAGTTTGTTCCCCCCGCGCGCGCAACGCGATACTTGGAGGACCAACCGTATTGGCGCAGTTCCTTCACCAGCGCTGCCGACGCGTCGCTGTTCGTGAAGATAGCGCCTCCATCGCCGATGGCACCCAGGTTCTTTGTCGGATAGAAGCTGGTGGCCGCAATGTCGCCGATCGATCCTGCCGCGACGCCATTCAGGCGCGCTCCAATGGCTTGAGCGCAGTCTTCGACGACTTTCACGCCGAATGAATGACAGAGCGCGACAAGCTCGGAGAAATCGGTGAGATTCCCGTATAGGTGCGTGATTACCACGACACCCACATCTGTAGAGAGGTGTTCGCCCACGGTTGCCGCGCTTAGGCACATGGAAGTCGCGTCAACGTCCGAGTATCGAACGGAATAGCCAGCTCGACGAGCAGCAGTGGTCGTGTATCCGCCGGCGTTAGCGGCCGTAATGACCACGTTGCGCCCCTCGGGCATCACAGCCTTGATTGCGAGTTCGAGGGCATCGGTTCCAGACGCGACACCAGCAGCATGTGCGACGCCGAGATACTTCGCGAGGTCTTGCTCCAGCGCGGTGTGTTTAGGCCCCATGATCACGTAGCCAGATGCAAGCACTTCATCGAACACACGGGTGAACTCACCTTGGTCACGGCTTATGCCGCGCGACAGGTCGTTCATCGGAATGACAGTTGGCGCGAGCGAATGTGCCATGAAATGGTCCCCCTGTGCATTTTTGGATCCCCGCTCGGGAACCTTTTCTTTCGCTACTTGAATCGCTGCCGTCGGCATCCCCGCCGATCTCGAACGACTTGATGTGATCGATTCGTGCCTGCCCGGAACTCTAGCGCCCTACGGAACCGAGAGTTAAGCCTGATCATTGCCAGCTTATTGGTACCAGCCCCTGAAGCGGCCCCGTTTCGGGTTGGGGCGCTGGAGAGGTCCCATTTCTTCTGTGTGCCACCCCTAGCTTTGGGGGTCCGTAATGCATAGGCTCGCGTATCCAGCAGGTACCCAGGCGCGTGCCGTAGGGCCGCCCTTGCCAAGTAGCCCAGTAGGCTTACGCCCAGTACGGCGCCGCCGCTCCCTTCTTGCGTCTTGGACATGACGGATTAGTGTGCGCTCGCATCTGCTTCATTCCCTGGGACGCCCGCACGCGCCTGCGGGAAATCGGGTCTCCCTGCTGCGACGGGGCCAACGCGTGCACCTCTCAACGCTCTGAGAAGTCAGGAACGAAACAATCAAGCAAGCAACAGGCCAACGGTCGGCTACGTCCCCGTCGGAAGCGAAGGCGACTGACACAGGCGGCTCTGACTTGATTCAGCATCTCCGCAGAGCCCGGCACCAGTACACAGTCCTTGGGGCATTCGTAGTCGCGACTCTCATGCTCGGCATCGGGCCCATTGTGTATGACGCGGAGACCTACTGGAGAGCGGCGCTCGGCCTCCTCGGGACAGCGCCCATGGCTGACATCAGCTTCTGGGACTTTAGGGGCACGCTCACTGGGGTTGTGTACGTACCTGCTGCCGGGTTGAGCAGCATCTTGGGCCCGCAGTCAGCTCAGTTCTCTATTCTTCTGCAGAATGCCCTGGTCCTAGGCTGGTTCGCCGCATTCATGGTGCCGCAGTTCGTCTCCTACTGGAAACCGCTGACGCCCCAGTTGAGGTGGACGGCTGCCCTTCTGGTTTGGATAGTCACCGTTGGCTTTGCGCCTTATGCGCTCGTTGACCTCTATCCCGTGATCGGGTTTGTCTGCGCCCTTTACTTGCTCCGATCCGACCGTCTGCTCTTGATCCTGTTTGCGGGTATCTTGTCGGGTTTCGCACTCAACCTTCGGCCCGCATTTCTGGTGGCGGCCGTTCTCGTCGCTTTGGTGTCTGTGGTCTGGAAGAGGTGGAAGGGCGTCTTCTATGCCCTAGGCGTCGTCATCGGCTTGCTGCCGCAGCTCGTCGTGAACGTGTCCCTGTCGGGCGTGTGGACGCTCTGGCCTCCGTTGCAATCGAGTCTGGTGGCGCTTCAGGCTGGCTACGCCTCCTACATCGTGCGGTATGACACCCTGCTTGGTGCGGCTGTACCGCAGCAGTTCTACTGCTCGCCAGCGATGGCGAGCCAACTGTTTGGCACTACTCTCCCGACCTCGACCGGACAGCTCTCTGCGACTTTTCTCGGCAACATGCCGAACTCTGTCATCTTTTCTTTGCAGAAGATTGCGTCGAGCCTTCAGTGGCCGCTGTCTACCCCCTACTCGATTCCAGCCCCCGGATTAGATGAGTTGTTCTCCCTGACGATGACTGCCATCACCGTAATTGGACTCCTGGCACTCCTGAGACTCGCAATCACAAGCCGCGGTAAGTGGACGTCCACCGTCTGGCAAAACTGGGCCGGACTGGGAGTTGTCATCCTCAGCGCCATAGTTACTTTGGTCGGCGCTGCCACCGAGAGCCGGTTCGCTCTGCAGCTGGTTCTGATTGGTGTTGTCGGGTGTCTTACGCTTCCGATGGTGAGCGTTCGTCAGGCGTGGGCTCGCGGCCGCTGGTGGATCGTAGCTGCGGTCATCCTGGTGATGGTTGTTACGTTCTTCGGATACAAGGGGCTGTCACACCCAGCCGCTCCCGGCGATGCCACCCAGGCCACCTGCGCCGTCTTGCTCGACGCGCGTTGACTTTGATCTCTTCGTAGCGCGCCCCTCGTGAAGGCCGTGCAGCACCTCCCTCTGTCGTGGCCTACGACGAAGCGGTGAGCCGATTAGTACGCGGCCATGGGGTCCGCCGATAGGTGAGTCCGAGCATCCCAGCCGCACCGAAGCCAGGCCAAGATTTCACCGTGACTCGCGCGCAAATTGGCAAACAAACTGCTCCATATTGACCAACGCATCGGCGACGCAAGGCGGCGTTTGAGCACGACAAACCCGCTTCCATGATCAACGTCCATGTCCCGCCGGCAACTAAAGTGCCTGGGCCGTGTAGCTAGTGGGCATCGGGCCCGGTGTCGCGCGTGTCGGGGTCGGACTTGCGGTCGTCACGCCCGAGGCGCTTGTCTGCGGTGTCGCGGGCACCCTGAATCTTGTCGGCGTGCTTGTTGCCGGTGACCTTATTGGCCGCTGCGGCTGCGCCGTCGATGACCTTGTCGGAGATCTCCTCGCCCTTCTCGGAGTTGAGGAATTCCTGGGCTTTGCGGGTGATGTCGTTGAGGTTCATGGGAGTCTCCGCTCTTGAGTCTGTGGTTACGAGGGTAGTTCGGGGTGCGGGGTCTCGACAAGCTCGACCAGCGGACGGGGCACGAACTGCGGGTCGGGGTGCGGGGTCTCGACAAGCTCGACCAGCGGACGCGCCCGGCAAGCAAACGGGGCACGACGGGTAGTTCGGGGTGCGGGGTCTCGACAAGCTCGACCAGCGGACGCGCTCGGCCAACGGAGGACGACCAACGGCGGCGGGGACGACAAAAGGGCCGGTCCCGAAGGACCGACCCTGTTGTTGTCGACTAGCTCAGCGAGTGAGCAGGCCTACTGAATTACTTGAGAACCTTGATGACGGTTCCGGCGCCGACGGTGCGGCCACCTTCACGGATAGCGAAGCCGAGGCCCTCTTCCATGGCGATCGGCTGGATCAGCGCGACGGTCATTTCAACCGTGTCGCCGGGCATGACCATCTCGGTGCCCTCGGGCAGCGTGATGACGCCGGTGACGTCGGTGGTGCGGAAGTAGAACTGCGGGCGGTAGTTCGCGTAGAACGGGTTGTGACGCCCACCCTCATCCTTTGACAGGATGTACGCGGTGCCCTCGAAGTCGGTGTGCGGCGTAACCGAACCCGGCTTGACGACAACCTGGCCGCGCTCAACGTCTTCGCGCTTGGTGCCACGGAGAAGAAGACCACAGTTCTCGCCGGCCCATGCCTCGTCGAGCTGCTTGTGGAACATCTCGATACCAGTAACCGTGGTCTTGATCGTCGGGCGGATGCCGACAACCTCGACCTCGGAGTTGATCTTGAGGGTTCCACGCTCGGCGCGGCCGGTGACGACAGTTCCACGACCGGTGATCGTGAAGACGTCCTCGATCGGCATCAGGAAGGGCTTGTCCTTGTCGCGGACGGGCTCCGGGAAGTAGTCATCCACTGCCTGCATGAGCTCGAGGATCTTTGCAACCCACTTGGGGTCACCCTCGAGCGCCTTGAGGGCGGAAACCTGAACGACGGGGGCGTTGTCGCCATCGAAGCCCTGGCTGGAGAGCAGTTCGCGAACCTCGAGCTCAACGAGCTCAAGGATCTCTTCGTCGTCGACCGCGTCGGACTTGTTCAGCGCGACGAGCAGGGACGGCACGCCGACCTGCTTGGCGAGAAGAACGTGCTCACGGGTCTGAGCCATCGGGCCGTCAGTAGCGGCAACCACGAGGATCGCGCCGTCCATCTGAGCAGCACCGGTGATCATGTTCTTGATGTAGTCAGCGTGGCCCGGAGCGTCAACGTGTGCGTAGTGACGCTTCTCGGTCTCATACTCAACATGCGAGATGTTGATCGTGATGCCGCGCTGGCGCTCTTCGGGAGCGGAGTCGATCGACGCGAAGTCGCGCTGAACGTTGGTCTTGGAAGGGAACGTGTCGGCGAGGACCTTCGAGATCGCTGCCGTCAGCGTGGTCTTTCCGTGGTCAACGTGACCGATCGTTCCGATGTTTACGTGCGGCTTGGTCCGCTCGAACTTGGCCTTGGCCACTGTGGGTCCTCCTCAGGACTCTCGGCTCCACCGGACGTTGGTTTACGCCCGGTGGAACTGCTGGATTTGTGTACTTATGTTACTCGGGCCAGGAGGCCTAAGCGATTCGGCCCGAAGGCCGGTGGGTTATTCGCCCTTGTTCTTCTGGATGATCTCGTCGGCAACAGCCTTCGGGACCTCCTGGTAGCTCTCGAAAGTCATCGAGTACACCGCGCGGCCCGAGGTCTTGGACCTCAGGTCGCCGATGTAACCGAACATCTCCGACAGCGGAACGTGTGCGCGGATAACCTTCACGCCCTGTGCGTCCTCCATGGTCTGGATCTGGCCACGGCGAGAGTTGAGGTCTCCGATGACGTCACCCATGTATTCCTCAGGGGTGCGCACCTCGACGGCCATCAACGGCTCAAGAAGAACCGGGTTTGCCTTCCGAACGGCTTCCTTGAAGCCCATCGAGCCGGCAATCTTGAACGCCATCTCCGAGGAGTCGACGTCGTGAGCGGCACCGTCAAGCAGGCTTGCCTTGACGCCGACCATCGGGTACCCGGCGAGCACACCCACGTGGAGGGCATCCTGGATTCCGGCGTCAACCGAAGGGATGTACTCACGCGGGATACGGCCACCGGTGACTTTGTTCACGAACTCGTACGACTTGTCGGCAGTGATTTCAAGCGGCTCGATCGCGAACTGAATCTTCGCGAACTGGCCGGATCCACCGGTCTGCTTCTTGTGCGTGTAGTCGTGACGCTCGACGGCCTTCTTGATCGTCTCGCGGTAAGCAACCTGGGGCTTGCCGACGTTCGCCTCAACGTTGAATTCACGCTTCATGCGGTCGACGAGGATGTCCAGGTGAAGCTCACCCATTCCCTTGATGACCGTCTGACCAGTTTCCTGGTTCTGCTCGGTACGGAAAGTGGGGTCTTCTTCGGCCAGCTTCTGGATCGCGAGACCCAGCTTTTCCTGGTCCTGCTTGGTCTTCGGCTCGATGGCAACTTCGATAACCGGGTCAGGGAACGTCATCGACTCGAGGACGACCTGCTGCTGCGGGTCGCACAGGGTGTCGCCGGTGGTCGTGTCCTTGAGGCCGATGACCGCGTAGATGTGACCAGCGGTAACGAAACCGACCGGGTTCTCCTTGTTGGCGTGCATCTGGAAGATCTTCCCGATGCGCTCCTTCTTGCCCTTGGTGGAGTTGATGATCTGGGCACCGGAGTCGATACGGCCGGAGTAAACCCGGACGTAGGTGAGCCGACCGAAGAACGGGTGCACGGCAACCTTGAACGCCAGAGCCGCGAACGGCTCGTCAGCGTTGGGGTGCAGCATGATCGTCTTCTCTTCGTCACGCGCATCGAGAGCCTCGATGGCGGGAACGTCGAGCGGGGTCGGCAGGTAGTCGACAACGGCATCCAGCATCGGCTGCACACCACGGTTCTTGAACGCGGAACCGCAGAGGACCGGGTAGATCTCGCTGGCTACGGTGAGCTTGCGGATCGCGGCCTTGATCTCTGCAACGGTGAGGTCCTCGCCGGAGAAATACTTCTCCATGAGGTCGTCATCGGTCTCGGCGACGGTCTCGAGGAGCAGCTTGCGGTATTCAGCAGCCTTCTCTACGAGGTCTTCGGGGATCGGCTCGATGGCGTACTTGGCGCCCATCTCGACGTCACCCTTGGAGTCGCCGCGCCAGGTCAGTGCACGCATTTCGACGAGGTCAACGACCCCTTCGAAGTTCGACTCTTCACCGATGGGCAGCTGGATGACCAGCGGCTTGGCGCCGAGGCGCTTCACGATGGTGTCGACGGTGTAGTAGAAGTCGGCGCCGAGCTTGTCCATCTTGTTGACGAAGCAGATGCGGGGCACGTCGTACTTGTCGGCCTGGCGCCAGACGGTCTCGGACTGGGGCTCAACGCCCTCCTTGCCGTCGAACACGGCGACAGCGCCGTCGAGAACGCGGAGCGAACGCTCCACCTCAACGGTGAAGTCCACGTGGCCGGGGGTGTCGATGATGTTGATCTGGTTACCGGCCCAGAAGCACGTCGTTGCAGCGGACGTGATCGTGATGCCACGTTCCTGCTCCTGCGCCATCCAGTCCATCGTGGAGGCGCCATCGTGCGTCTCACCGATCTTGTGGTTCACACCCGTGTAAAAAAGGATGCGCTCGGTCGTAGTTGTCTTGCCGGCATCGATGTGGGCCATGATGCCGATGTTGCGGACCTTGCTCAGGTCGGTGAGCACGTCAAGTGCCACGGGTGTCCTCCGGAAGTGTTGTGAAAGATGAGGTTGAACAGGCGTTTGCAGGACGAGCCTGCACCGCCGGTCGAGCTTGCCGAGACCAAAGCCTCAACCCGCTCGACCAGCGACGGACGACTACCAGCGGTAGTGAGCGAAAGCCTTGTTCGCTTCAGCCATCTTGTGAGTGTCCTCACGACGCTTCACAGCGGCACCGAGGCCGTTGGACGCGTCGAGGATCTCGTTGGTGAGACGCTCGGTCATGGTCTTCTCGCGACGCGCCTTGGCGTAGCTGGTCAACCAACGCAGCGCGAGAGTGTTCGCACGGTGCGGCTTGACTTCGACGGGCACCTGGTAGGTGGAACCACCGACGCGGCGCGAACGCACCTCGAGGGTCGGGCGCACGTTGTCGAGTGCCTTCTTCAGCGTGACAACAGCATCCGCACCGTTCTTGGCAACGACGCCTTCGAGTGCATCGTAAACGATGCGCTCGGCGAGGCCCTTCTTGCCGTCGAGGAGGATCTTGTTGACCAGCTGGCTAACAATGGGAGCGCCGTATACCGGGTCAGCGATAACGGGACGCTTGGGCGCTGGGCCTTTACGAGGCATTACTTCTTCTCCATCTTGGCGCCGTAGCGGCTACGAGCCTGCTTGCGGTTCTTGACTGCCTGGGTGTCCAGGGCGCCGCGAACGATCTTGTAACGAACACCGGGGAGGTCCTTAACACGACCGCCGCGAACGAGCACCATCGAGTGCTCCTGCAGGTTGTGGCCTTCACCGGGGATGTAGGCGGTGACCTCGGTACCGTTGGACAGCTTGACGCGAGCAACCTTGCGGAGAGCCGAGTTCGGCTTCTTCGGGGTGGTCGTGTACACGCGCGTGCAAACGCCGCGCTGCTGGGGGTTGGACTTCAGGGCGGGAGCCTTGGTCTTGGTGACCTTGGGGCTGCGTCCCTTTCGCACCAACTGCTGAATGGTGGGCACTAATAACTCCTTGTTTTTGCTGCACGGTGACAGCTGACTGATGTCAAAGCATTCGAATCGCACTTCTCAGTGCTCATCGAGTTCATCTGGACCCGCCGGACATCACGGAATTGCTTCCGGTCGTTCTGGTGGGTATGCCGTGGGGGCCGCTCGGAGAGCAAACCCTGTTTGCGTGGAGTGTCGGGGCGTCTGAAGTGCAACCCGATGTCAGACAACGAAGCGGCATAACTGAAGCGCACGACAAAGCGCACACCGGACAATGCTAACCCCGCTGGGGTTGCGGGTCAAGCGCGCCCGACTTCCCCGGCCGCGTGCTCGGGCCTGCCGTGGGCACCCGGAACGGGCACTCGTCGTGATTATAGGAAATGGTGAGATTGACAGGACGAAATCGGCGAATGCATCCTCGCAATCTCACTATCTCCTATCGTGCGCCGGCGACAGGTGCAGACCTTGGGCCATGGCCCGGAGGATCTCGTTCTCGATCCGGGGCCAGTCGAACAGGATTTGCCGGTAGTCGTAGCGCAATACCGTGTAGCCCAGCAGCGCCAGCCGGCGATCGTGGGCGATGTCCGCCCGCCGCTGCTCGGCCGACGAGTGAAAGCTGAACCCGTCGCTCTGCAGCACGAGCCGGTCGCCGATGAGCCCATCCACTTTGTGGCCTTCGAGTATGACCTGCTGGCTGACCCGGATACCCGTCAATGCCAGCCGTGCCACAGGTAGCGTCTCCAGGCCCGAATCGGACAATCCCGACGCTACCTCGCGCACGGCGCGGGCCGCGGTGCCGCGCAAGTGCAATCGTGCCAGCGACTGCGGGGTCACAAGGTTCTTGTTGAGGGCGGCGTCCCAGACGACGAGAGCATTCTCAAAGGGCTGGCACTCCGCAATGTGTACGAGGGCGTTCTCGATCGGTTCCACGAGCGCGAACCGGGCAACCGGCACCGGTCCGGCGCTCCAATGCACCCGCAGGGTGTCGGATGCGGCAACCGCGCCGTTCCTCGGGATACTGACGTGGTTCCTCCCGTCAGGGAGGTGCCACAGCTCAAGTCGCCTGGCCACGCTGAGGCACGCTACCCGCCCGCCGAGCGCCGCTGCAGCGCGCAGGTCCATCGGGGCCGTCGGCAGCGCCAACCAATCGCGCCGGACGCGGGCGCACACACCTCCGGCAACGTTCTGCCTGATCGCGAAGCGGGTGAAGCCCGCACGGAGGGCCTGTTGAGAGTGCGCGATCCCGCCGTGCTGGTTGAGCCAGGTGCCGAGTTCCATGCGCCCAGTGTCACCGCCGGCATCCGCTCATCTACCCCGGTGTTCTCCGCTGTGCAAACTCTCCCCGGCTCGCCCCCTGTGCACACCGAGCCCCGCCTCCCTGCCGCGCGCACGATTGTGAGGAGAAAGTGAGATTGCAAGGACGCGATCGGTGACGGCATCCTCATAATCGGCCGTTTTCCTCATAAACGTCCGCCGTTGGGTCCGGATCGTCGGATGCCAGTCAGGTCCCGTGCGGGTCCAGCGTGCTGCCCAAGTCGGCCAGCAGCGCCTGCACCTGTGGTTCCACGAACGTGGCAATGGCCTGCTGCAGCTGCACCCGGCGCCCGCCCAGGTCGGCGCAGATCCGTTTGCCGACCAGCGTGGCGTAGTCGTCGGCCAACCGCATCTCCACCCGCAGGGTCGTCTTCTCCTCGATGCTCAGCGGCGGCGGCACAAGTTCGGGGTCGTCGGCGCTGAGCGGCTGCACGAACTCCTCGAAGGTGAACAGGTACGGCTCGTCCGGCTCCGGCGGCGGGTCCAGGTCGAGGCCGTCGAACTCGGGCTCCAAGCCCTCGAGCGGCCGGTAGGCCTGCGCGGCGCGGCGCAGTTCGATCAGGCCCAGTTCCCGGTTGAGCAGCGGCAGGTTCCGCGCCGTGTAGGTCTCTACCTCGTCGTCGACGAGAGTCTTGATGCGCATCGAGAGCGGATGCTGCACCGCATGTGGCACATCCGTGTCAAGGCCCGCGGCGCGCAACACCGGCGAGCCGAAGCACTGCTGGCAGAGTCTGGAGCGTGCCCGGTGCGTTCCGGGCCGCCAACGGGGAACCCAACGCAACCAGGCCTCGACCTCGCGGTCGACCCGCGACTCGATGGATGCATCCATGGCTGTCAAGTTTAGTCGGTGCCGGGCCCGGAGTCACCTGGTTTCGGCAAGCTCAACCAGCGAAGGGCTGCCTCTACCCGCGGCGGGCGGGCTCGACCCTCTCGGTGGTCGAGCTTGTCGAGACCTCGAGGGCTCAGCCGAAGTAGCGGTCGGGGCGGTGGTTCATGGCGATGATCATGTTGAGGATGACCGCGCCCACCACCGAGAGCAGCACCATCGGCAGGGGCAGCGTGGCGAATGCGGCGAGCACGATGAGCACGTCCACCACGAGCTGCACGTAGCCGGCCCGCCATCCGCGGCTCTTCTGCAGGTAGAGCGCGAGGATGTTGACCCCACCCAGGCTCGCCTGGTGACGGAACAGGACGATGAGGCCGATGCCCGCGAGCAGACTGCCGAGCAGCGTGGCGTAGATCGGGTTCATGTCCCCGATTTCAAGCATCAGCGGGTGCACCTCGGAGTACAGCGACACCAGCACCACGGCGACCAGGGTCTTCACGGTGAAACGCCAGCCCATCCGCCAGATCGCCAGGGCGAAGAACGGCACGTTCACGAGTACGAACCACACGCCGAACGACCAGCTGGTGGCGTAGCTGGCCAGCAGGGCGATGCCGGCGGTGCCGCCGGTGGCCACGCCGACCTCTTTGAGCAGGTACAGGCCGAAGGAGACGGCGAAGGTGCCGATGAACAGCGCCACCACGTTCTCGAACCGGGAGTGCGGCACCCGCTGCGGGCGCTCGGACGGGTCGACGATCGGAGCGGATGCGGTGCGCGTCACGCGCGGGGCTCCGGGGTAATAGTGGCGCAGGTCATTACGCCATGGTATCGAGCCGGGCGCTCAGCCCAGTGCGGCGGGTTTCTCCGGCACCGGGCCGGGCCAGGGGCCGTAGCGCTCGGCCATGTCGTCCACGGACAGGTCCAGGGTGGGACCGGTCATCTCCGTCCAGCCCAGAGCGGCCGCGGCCGGGGCCAGGTCGAGAGCCGTGTCGCCGTCCCGGAACGCCACGGACGCCGTGGTGGTGGGCTCCTCCGCGGTCGCGGACCAGGCCATGGCCAGCGTGTAGTCCAGCAGCGCGGGCACATCACCCGGGTAGCCGGCCTCGAGGTTGAGCCCGACGGTCAGTTCCAGTTGGTTGGGCAGCCCCACCGGCCCGGTCGACACGAACGCGGCGCTCACCCCGGGGAGCTGGGTCAGTTCTTCGGTGACCTGTGCCGTGGTGCGGGCGGCCGTCGGGGAGTTCGGGGCCGCGGGCTGCCCGGACCGGCCGAGGCCGGCGCATCCGCCCAGCGCCACCGCGGCCGTCAGGGCGGCGGCGACGAGCGGGGCCGTTCGGTGCGTTCTGAACGATCGGTGCTGTCGACTCATGGCTGGCGTTGCGCTCCGTAGTCCGTGGTTCTGGACACGACCTCACCGGTGTCGGTGTTGGTCGTGGTGATTGTAGTGATGTGGGTTTCGGAGTCGGTGCTCATGGTCACGGCCAGCTCGGCGTCAGCGTCTGGAAAGTAGCCTGCGGCGGAGTCGTTGAACGCGGTGATGCTCGGGTCCGATGACGCCGCGACCTCCCCGGCCGTGATCGCGTACCGGTCGGCGTTGTGGGCGCCCTGTTCGCCGGCGATGCCGACCGGGATGCCCTTGTCGGTGGGCAGTGACGGGGCGGAAGCCTGCACGGTGGTCCAGTTCGCGCTGTCGGGGTTGTTGTGGCCGTCGAGCTTGGCGACCGGGTCTTCGTCGAACTCGAGCGAGAGCACCTGCACCCCGCTGGGGATGTCGAAGTTGGCGACCGGTGATCCGCCGGTGACGACGTGCGTGAAGGTGTAGTTCAGGCTCGGGTCGGCCGCCATCTGCCCGGCGACGATGCCGCCCAGGCTGAAGCCCTGGATCATCACCGGGTTGTCCTTGGTGATGCCGGCCTCCTGCATCGCCGCATCCACGGCGCTGGAGAGCGCCGTCTGCCGGGCCAGCATGGCGTGCGTATCGCTGGTGACGTCGTTGGGTGTGCTGCCGGCGGCCGGGTCCCACACCTGAGTGCTGGGCACCTGCACGATGAAACTCGGCGGGTTACCGGGCACCTCGGTGATGCGGATGCGCGCCAGCGCGTTTTCGGCGCCCGTGGCGGAGGTGTCGTATTGGTCGATCTGCGCCGACCCGGCGAACAGGCCCTCGAGGCTGGTCGGGGTGGCGACATCGGGGCCGATGATCTCGGGCGGGGTGATCAGGTCGTCGTGGGTGAGCAGCGGTCCGTCGTCGAAGTAGCCGCCTTGGTTGCCCGCCCCGATGATGGCCTGCAGCGCCTGCTCGTAGCTGGTGGGCGGCCACGGCACCCCGGTGAGCTTGGCTAGCAGCGCGTTGCCGGCGACCGGGCCGAGCAGCATTGTCAGCGGCAGGGTGAGACCGGAGAGCAGCCCCGGGGCGCCCTGGGCGATCAGGTCGACGGCCCAGGCGTTCTCCCCCGCCAGCTCGTTGAGCTGGTCGAGCTGGGCGGCGAGCTGGCCCTCCACGGTGTGTTGGGCCTCGTCGCCGTCGTAGTTCGCCGCCGCGCCGGCCAGCACCAGCCCGAGCGCGAGGGCGGGATTTGCGAGCGAGCCGGGGTGGGCCAGCACGTTCTCGACGCCCTCGCCGAGCGATTCCAGTGCTTCGCCGCCGTACCCGGCCACGAAGACCAGGGCCACGTCGGCGGCCGCCACGGCGGCGAGGCTCACCGCCAGCGGCACGGCCATCACGCCGATGAAGAAGGTGGTGGTGTTCACCGCTGCGTCGGCGAGCAGCGCGAGGCTGCGGTCAACGGCCTCGTAGGCATCCACGGCGCCGGCCAGGAACACCGCGGTGACGCCGGCCTCGGTGGCGAAGAGCAGCATCTGGCCGGTGGCGAACACGATCTGTTGTTCGGCGGCCGCGGCGGTGATCGGCGAGAGGATGGCGGAGGCGAGCAGGTCGCCGTCCACGGCGATGCCGGCTGCGGTGAGGGACTGGTCCACGAGCTGCTGGGCCATAGCGGCGAGGTGCCCGGACTCGGTGCGCATGTCGGCGAGGTTGGCGCCGATGCCGCCCGCTCCCCCGGAGACGGTGAATGTGGGCTCAGCCACGGAGTACCCCGAGCAGTGCGCCGATGGCGGTGGTGACCTGCCCGGTGATCGCGGCCGGGCCGGTGGTCTGGATGCGCACCCGGCTGGAGTCGACAAAATCGACGGTGGACTCGATGCGGCCCACCAGCGGGGTGTCGGCGCTCATCTGGAACCAGCCGGCGGCGCTGCGGAACCAGTGCACCGCGAGGGTGTCGCCGGTGAGCGAGGTGGCGGTGACGCTGTAGCCGGCGTTGATGCCGAACGCGGGGCCTTCGAGCACCTGCTCGGCCTGCGGTAGTCCCACCTCGAGGGCGGCGGCGTGGATGATGTCGGGGCTGCCGGTGCGGATGGCGCCGATCATGCCCTGCGCCAGGGTGAGCGGGAGCACGACGGCGGCGGGCCGGGCGTGCGGGGCGGCCGGCGTGGTCTGGGGTTCGAGGCGCACGAGGGAGCGCAGGGTCTCCCCGATAAGTGCTGTGACGGGGAACGCGGAGAGTTCCACCGCGTCTTCGTTGGCCGGGTTCGTGCCGTGGTCGTTGAGGCGCTGGCCGCGCACCAGGGAGGCGGCGAAGCCGCCGCGCACGGCGACGGCCTGCAGGATGGTGCGGCCGCCGCCCCAGGAATGCACGGTGAGGTGCAGGGCCGGTTCGGTGAACAGGCCCAGGAAGGAGAGGACGGCGGGGTGGACCCGGGCTGGGAAGGTAGTGGGGGCGTGGGCGCCAGGTGCGGTGGCATCAGGCGTGGTGGCGCCGGGCGTGGTGGCGCCGGGCGTGGTGGCGCCGGGCGCGTGGGCGCCAGGTGCGTGGGCGTCTCCGGCGGGGACGATTTGGACGTCGGCGGGGGCCGGCCGCAGCAGGCCCTGGTCGATCAGGCCCAGCTCGGCCACGAGCATCCGTTCGGCCCGTTCGCTCTCGGGCACGTCGTCGGCCCAGGCGGAGTGGAACTCGGCCGGCAGGGTGAGGCCCGGGCAGCTGCTCTGCAGCAGGTACAACTGGTCGGCGGTGAGGCCGAACCGGGCCGGCGTGGTCGGGGCGGCGAGCGCCGCGGTGGAGAAAGCCATGGTTACCAGCCCCGTCGGTGGAAGGTGTCGGCCAGGTCGAGCCACTCGGGCGAGCCCGGGGTGGGGAGCTCTCGCACCGTGCGGATGAGTTCGTCGGCTTCGCTCACCAGCGCGCGGGGCACCTCGGTGCCGAAGAATTCGAAGATGTTCTCGGCGCCCTCGGTGATCACCTCAACGGTATTTCCCACCAGGCGGGCCGCGTCGCTCCAGCGGTCCGAGATCCACTGTTCGGCTTCGACGATAGCCGCTTTCACCGCTTCGACCGAGCGGATGTGCGCGTCGATTCTGTCGGCGGCCTCGTCGAGCGAGGTGGCCGAGATGTCGAGATTTCTGGCACGCTCACCGAGCTGGTCGATGAAGCTGGCTGCGGCGGCAGAGACCCAGGTCTTTCCCACGGCGGATCGCAGCGTCGTGGCGCGGGTCCGGGTGTCGTCGGCGAGGGTGCGCAGCGCGGCGGATTGCCGGCCGAGTGCCGCCATATCGCCGTACATGCGGTCTCCCTGGTGATGGATGCTGCCGATGGTGCCGCGCGGGTGGTGCTGGTGGTGCGCGACTCGTGTCGCGGCCGGTGGCGCGGGTGCTGCGCGTGACGCGGCGGGTGGCGCGGGTGCTGCGCGTGACGCGGCGGGTGGCGCGGGTGCTGCGCGTGACGCGGCGGGTGGCGCGGGTGCT
>NZ_SOHM01000035.1 GCF_004403945.1 Cryobacterium lactosi
ACACGAAGACCTCCGGGTTGAGGAATGGGACCTAGACAGCTCCACCCTCCACCGGAGGTCTTCATCATTTCAAGGGATCACACATCAACCAACGTCCCTGGGCAGTACAGCTAGAAGATCATCGGGCGGTCGTCGTCCTCGTCATCGGACTGGACGTCCACGAGAACGGGCACGTGGTCGCTCGGGGCGTCTCCCTTGCGCTCGTCGCGATGGATGCTCGCATCCGTCACCAGCTCGCCGAATGCGGGGGAGCCGAGGATGAAGTCGATGCGCAAGCCCTCGTTGCGCGGGAACTTGAGCGCCTTGTAGTCCCAGTAGGTGAAGCCCTCCGGCACGATCGGGCGCACCACGTCGGTGAAGCCCGCCGCCTCGAACGCCTCGAAAGCGCTGCGCTCTGCCGGCGAGATGTGGGTGGAGACGCCCGGCACCAGGCTGGGGTCGCCCACATCGGAGTCCAGCGGGGCCACGTTCCAGTCGCCCATCAGCGCCATTGCCAGCTTCGGGTTCCTGGCCAGCTCGTCGACGGCGTGGGTCTTCAGCCGGGCCAGCCAGTCCAGCTTGTAGACGTAGTGCGGGTCGTCGAGTGAACGTCCGTTGGGCACATAGAGGCTCCACAGCCGCATGTCGTTCACCGTGACGCCGAGCGCGCGGGCCTCCAGCGGCAGGCCGGGGCCCTCTTCGCCCTTGAGGAAACCGGGCATCTCGGGGAACGCGGTCGCCACATCCGTCATCTCGTGGCGGCTGGCGAACGCGACGCCGTTCCACTGGCTGAGGCCGTGGACGGCCAACTCGTAGCCGGCGTCCTCGAACGCCTGCGCCGGGAACTGCTCGGGCTTGCACTTGATCTCCTGCATGGCGAGCACGTCGATGTCCTCCCGCACCATCCAGTCGACCACCCGGTCGACGCGGGCACGGATGGAGTTGACGTTCCAGGTGGCAATGCGCATGCCCCCCAGCCTATTTGGCGCGGGCGCGCGAGAAACCTCGCCGACACACGTGAGTGGCAGGATGGTTGCATGTCGGAATTGCAGATCGGTTACGCGGCCATGTTGGAGCAGTTCGCCCCCGCCGAGGCGGTGGCCCTGTCGGCGTATGCGGAGGAGCACGGCTTCTCCGGCGTCATGGCGGCGGACCACTTCCAACCATGGGTGCCCGCCCAGGGAGAATCCTCGTTCGTGTGGAGCGTGCTCGCCGCGATCGGTGAGCGCACCAAGGGCGACATGGGCCCGGGCGTCACCGCGCCCACCTTCCGCTGGCACCCCGCAATGGTGGCGCAGGCCTCCGCCACGCTCGCGTCGATGTACCCGGGCCGGCACTGGCTGGGCCTCGGCTCAGGCGAGGCGCTGAACGAGCACATCGTCGGCGGCTACTGGCCCGAGGCGCCCGAGCGGATCAACCGCATGTTCGAGGCCATCGAGATCATCTCGAAGCTGTTCACAGCCTCCATCGCCGGCAAGGACGTCAAGCACTCCGGCCAGTTCTTCAAGCTCGAATCCACCCGGCTGTGGACCATGCCGGAGGTCGCGCCCGAGATCCTCGTCGCCACCGCCGGCCCGGTCACCGCCAAGCGCGCCGGCCGGCACGCCGACGGTCTCATCACCGTGGGCGCCCCGCTCGAGAAGATCTCCATGCTGTTCGGCAAGTTCGACGACGGCGCCCGCGAGGCCGGCAAGGACCCGTCGACCATGCCCAAGGTGCTGCAGCTGCACATGAGCTGGGCCGAGACCGACGAAGAGGCCATGCGGAACGCTTTGCACGAGTGGCCCAACGGCGGCATGAAGTTCCCCAAGGGCGACATCCGCTCGCCGTTCGAGTTCGAGCAGATGGCCAAGCTCGTGCGCCCCGAAGACTTCGAGGGCCGGATGATCATCTCCGCCGACCCCGACGACCACCGCGCCTACATCCAGAAGTTCGTCGACCTGGGCTTCGACAAGATCTACCTGCACAACGTGGGCCGCAACCAGCGCCAGTGGATCGACGTGTTCGGCCGCGACGTGCTGCCGAAGCTCGCCCGGTAGCGATGCCGTTCACGGCGGACGGAGCACGCCCCCGGCTGGAGGTGTTCGTGCTGCCCGGGATCGGCGAGATCCGGGCTGGCGACGACCTCGCGGCGATCATCCTGGCTGTGGCCGGGCCGGCGGCGTCCCGCCTGGCCGACGGCGACATTCTCGCCGTGACCAGCAAGATCGTGTCCAAGGCCGAGGGCAGGCAGGTGGCCGCGACCGACCGGGAGCAGGCGATCACCGACGAAACCGTGCGGGTCGTGGCGACCCGCGCTCATCCGGGCGGGGTCACCCGCATCGTGGAGAACCGGCAGGGCCTGGTGATGGCCGCCGCCGGTGTCGACGCCAGCAATGTGGCCGAGGGCACCGTGCTGCTGCTGCCGGCCGACCCGGATGCGTCGGCCCGCGCCCTCTGCGCCGCCCTGCGAGCCGCCACCGGGCTGGAGCTCGGCGTGCTGATCACCGACACCGTGGGCCGCCCGTGGCGCGACGGCCAGACCGACATCGCCATCGGCGCCGCGGGCGTGGCCGTGCTCGACGACCTTCGCGGCACGACGGATGCGCACGGCCGCCGCCTCGACGTCACCGTCGCCGCGGTCGCGGACGAGATCGCCGGCGCAGCGGACCTCATCAAGGGCAAGACCAGCGGCAACCCGGTGGCGGTGATTCGCGGTCTGGGCCACTTGGTCGCCGCGGTCGACGCCGGGGACCGGGGTGCGCGCCGGTTGTTGCGCGACAGTGCGAACGACATGTTCCGGATCGGCAGCGCGGAGGCCTACGCGGAGGGGTATGCGGCGGGGGTGGCTGCTGCCGGAGGTGGGGCATCCGCAGTCGCATCGGCATCCGGCGCGACGCGCGAGCCAACGACAGCTGAAGATGCCGCCGAGTTGCGGGAACGTGCCCCGTCAACGCTCCCCAAGGGGCAGGATGCGGTAACTCGCGAGACGCCCGCGGGTGACTTGCCAGGTGGAGCCCGTTCCGCCGGCGCGAACGGGCCCGAAGTGGCAACTCACTCCGGATCTGCATCCCTGTGAGCTGGGTGTGCGTGGTGCCCGTCAAGGGCAGCGCGAGCGCCAAGAGCCGTCTGGGCGACCTGCCCGAGCCGTTCCCGGCGCGCGGTGCGCTCGCCGAGGCTTTCGCCCTCGACACCGTGGCGGCCCTGCTCGCGGCCGAGACGGTGCAACGGGTGCTCGTGGTGACTGCCGACCCCGCCGCTGCCGGGCCGCTGGCCGCCCTGGGCGCTCAGATCGTGCCCGAGTTGCCGCAAACATCCCTCTCGGATGCCGGGAATGGACGCTTTGCGGCACCTCGTGACCCGCTCAACGCCGCCATCGCCGAGGGCGTGCGGGTGGCTCAGGAGTTGTATCCGCAGAGCAACATCGCCGTGCTCACCGGGGATCTGCCTGCCCTCACTATGGCGGACGTCGAGACGACCCTCGCCGCCGCATCCGCCCACGACCTGGCGATGGTTGCCGACGAAGAGGGGACCGGCACCACAACCCTGCTCGCCCGCGCGGGCCTGCCCGTGGTGCCGAGGTTCGGTCCGGGCTCCCGCGCTGCGCACGAAGCGGCCGGCCACGTGCCGCTCGCCTTGCCCGCAACGGCGTCGATCCGCCGCGACGTCGACACCGTCGCCAACCTCGCCGAGGTGCTGCGCCGAGGGGTCGGAGCGCACACCAGCGCCCTGATCGCCCGATCGCAGCCGATGCCGACGGACGCCCCGGACCGGCCCGGACCGACCGGGTGACCTGCCGCCGGGGTTGCCGCCATCATCCTGATCGCCGTCGGCCTCGTTGCCGTCGAACCTCCCCATCCGCGCGGTCTGCCAACATTCGGCAACATTCGTCTCGGCCTGCTCTCGAGGGGTATCGGGGGTCCTTCACAGCACCCGAGCGCTTCTGGTTGATTGACATTGACGGAGGAGGCTGTGAGGCTCGACATGAATTACGGCTGATCCAGATTTCCGAATTGGTCAGCAAATCTACGGGGGAAATGCATATGAAGCTCGCAACCAAAGTAGTGACAATAGTTGTCGCGATCGTGCTCATGGGCCAGGGCGTACAGGCCGCGTCGGCGTCAGAGAGGGACGTGAGTGACGTCAGTGCCGAGAGCACTCTCGCGGCACAGCCACCCGGCGTAGTCGGACTGATCTCGTCGGATAGCCGGGAGAGGAGCTACGAGCCAGAAGCCGGATTCGTCGCTGGTGGGCTTGCGTTCGATGTGGCGGAGGGGGACCAGTTCGTCGCAGACAGCACGGGCCAATCGGCGACGCTCACCAATGCTGAAGGCGAGATCGTTCTGTCGTTTGGTGTGCCCGAGCTCACGAGCGAAGACGGCCTCGAGTCGCTTCCGGCCAAGTTCAGCGTGATTGACAACGTCTTGCAGGTTCTTCCGCTTGAGGTGGATGCCGGCCGGATGACATTGAACCAGAACAATAGCTGCTTCGAGAGTTGGCTTGCCAGCTTCGTTGTTGGTACGTCTGGATCCCTGCTGGTGTGCCTGCCGCTCGGTCTGGCCAATGTTGTCGCTGGCATCGCTTGTACGGTGGTTCTGAACGCCGGGGCGTCAGCATTGGACTACAGCAAGTCGTGTGGCTAACGGAAGGGAACGGGTTTCACCATGATCAAGAACCGCAAGACGCCACTCGAACGTCTCAACGATCCAAACGTGGTCTTGAGGTTGTTCGCCGCGATCCAAGTCGCGTGCTTGGTCGGAGTTCTGCTCGGGAATTGGATCAAGTCGGCCGCATCGAACACGCCGTACCTGGAGGGACTTGCGCCATACCTGCTGTTCAGCTGGGTGCCGACGGCCATCGTCATCGGCATTGTCGGGATCATCCTCTTCAAGCGCGCAGAACGGAAAAGTCGCTAAGGAGCTGAGCCGATGACCGCCTCGGGCAGGCCCAGGCTGTAGAGCGGGTTCATCCGCGACTGTTCAACAGAATTGCACGGAAGATTCTCATCGAAGCCGGGGGCGTAAGACACGTCCCCGCCTTCGACGCCGACGAGAGTCCCGTTCCACGTGATCGCGGACCCGGAGTCACCTGGAACGGAACAGATATCGATCATCATGACCACAGTGCCATCGACCTCGCCGGGGCCCACCACCGGACCGCAGTCGTTTTTCACGAGGGTTCCGACCTTGCAGGCCTCCACACCTGACGCAGGAAATGCCGCGACGGGGTAGCTGGGGAGCCGAATGGACTCGAGGGGCTGCAGCAGCGCAAGATCGTAAGCGTCAAAGCGCTCGATAACAGGCAGCCGAGCGGAGAGACTAGGTGCATCGACGTAGGCGTTGTCGCCGACACAGTGCAGCGCGGTGACAAGCGCCCGAGCGCCGTTGTACTCGATCTCAGCTGAGACTGTGCACGAGCCGAGGCCGGAGCTTTCGATGGACAACGACTCGAGGTCGTCGACAGTAGCGTCTGACTCGGGTGAACAGCCGGAGGTCAGGAGTACGGAGGCCAGGAGTACGGAGCCCAGGGCGATACCCCACGCCGATTGGCCAACTGTCATCGGTGGATTCCCCTCGCCCATCGGCCCCTGGCTTCGCCGACGGTGCCGATGAGCTGAACCGGCGGGAAACGCACCTGCAGCCTAGCGCGGGAGCTCAGGCATCGCCCAAGGGCATACAGATGTGAGCCGCCCGTGAGGTCAGCGTTCGCTTGTCGGCCGTACCGTTGCGGCCAGCGCGGCGAGCACGTCCGCCGGAGTGGCCGCCATTTCGATGGAGGCGCGGAACGAGGGCTTCATCAAGCTGCGGGACAACTGGGCCAGCACCCTCAGGTGTTCGGAGCCCGCACCCGATTCGGGCACGGCGATCATGAAGATCAGGTGGGCCGGCGCCTCGTCGAGCGAGTTCCAGTCCACGCCGTTGCGGCTTCGGGCGAACGCGAGCACCGGGCAGGTGGCGGCGTCGGTGGTCGCGTGCGGGATGGCGATGCCGTCGCCGATGCCGGTGGTGCTGATGAGCTCGCGCTCGAGCGCGGCGCGCACCACCGCGTCCTCATCGAGTACCCGTCCGGTCGCGGCCATGAGACGGGCGAGGCGGCGGATGACGGCGTCTCGATCGGCGTCGTCGACATCGAGCACGATGGTGCGGCCGTCGATGTAGTCGAGCACGGTCTTGGGCTGCGCCTCTCCAGCAGCCGCGTCGTCCGTGGCCGCACCACCCGCAGCACCGGAAGCGGCGTCCGCAAGCGCCCCGGCCTTCGCCGTGACGGTCCCGCGGGCCTCGGCGGTCGTCGCGGCGACAGCGGCGGCATCCGCCGACCGGCTCTTTCGTGCCCAACGCACGATGAGCACCACCACCACGAGCACCACGGCGAGCACGACGATGACAATCGCGGTGGAGGCGTCAGCCGGGATCGCGGGCATGGTGCGGTGTCCTTCCAGACGTGGCCGGGCGGCGGGTGGCCCGAGGGCCGTGGCGCTCCTGCCATCCGGGCGACGGATGCGGCAGCCTGCCCAGCGTACAGTCTGCCCCGGGCCGGGCCGAGTGACTTTCGACCCTGCCCGGGGCAGAGCGCCCGCGCGGGAACCCGCGGCCGGGCTACTCCCGCATCAGCATCGCCTGGGCCTCCCGCTCGAGGTCCACATACGGTTCGCCGCTCACGTCAACGGCCACCCGGTGGATCGTTCCGCCCGTGAAGCTCCACGGCGCGGTACCGCTGTACTCGGTGACGGCCTCGCCGCTGTCCCGGCCGATGCTGAGCCCCTCGCCGGCGATCGAGAACTTGCCCGGCTGGGTCTTGATGCGGCCCTCACCCACCTTGGTCTCGCCGTAGTACAGGCTCAGGATGCCGGTGGAGACGTGCTGCGGATCCTCGCCGTCCTTGTCGAACGAAGCAGAGAGGATGAGGTTCTCGCCCGCCGGCAGGTCGGTGTCGGCGTCGACCTTCTGCTCGAACAGCCCCACGAAGTTATTCACGTAGTGCAGCCGGTTGTCCTGCAGGTAGAGCGCGTGCCCGCCGAACCTGGAGCCCTGCGCGAAGAGCACTCCCTCGGCGCCGGGCGCGGGGAGGTCGACCAGCGCCCCGATCACGAACGACCGGTTGCGCAGGTTCACCGCCTGTGACTCGGGCACCTCGGAGGTGTGCGGGTAGTAGACGTAGCGGTTCCGCGGCGGCGACAGCACCGGCCGGGGGGTGACGAAGATCTCGAACGCCGACCTGTCGTCCAGCGGGAACGCCTGGTTCGCGCCGGCCTCGGCGAACCACAGGTTCACCAGTTCGCGCACCTTCTCCGGATGCTCCGCCGCCAGGTTGCGCAGCTCGCCCCGGTCCACATCGGTGTGGTACAGCTCCCAGTCGTCGTCGTTGAAGTGGCTCCAGCCGCTCAGGGTGGGGTGCGTGGTGATGGCCTTCCAGCCGTCGTGCCAGATCGCCCGGGAGCCCAGCATCGAGTAGAACTGGGTGCGCCGGGTGGTCGGCGCGTCGGCATCCGCGAAGCCGTACCGCATGCTGACCCCGTCGAAACGACTCTGCACGTGCCCCTTGATACGCTCGGGCGCTTGCACGTCAAGCACGTCGAGGATGGTCGGGACGATGTCGACCGCGTGATGGTACTGCTCACGCAACTCCCCGTGGGCACTCATCCCGGCCGGCCAGGACATGATGCAGGGGTCGCAGGTGCCGCCGTTGAACTCGTAGCGCTTCCACATCTTGAACGGGGTGTTGAACGCCATGGCCCAACCGTTCGGGTAGTGGTTGTAGGTGGACGGGCCGCCGAGTTCGTCGAGCATCTTGAGGTTGTCGGCCATCTCGTCTGGCACGCCGTTGACGAATTTCATCTCGTTGACCGACCCGTTCGGGCCGCCCTCGCCGCTGGCGCCGTTGTCGGACACCACCACGACCAGGGTGTTCTCGCGTTCGCCGAGCTCGTCGAGATAGTCCAGCAGTCGTCCGATCTGGTGATCGGCGTGCGAGAGGAACCCCGCGTAGACCTCGGCCATACGGCTGAACAGGTGCTGCTCGTCCGCCGAGAGCGACGCCCAGGGCCGGGTCAGGTCCATCAGCGGGAAGGGCTGGCCGTCGGGACCCGAGCGGGTCTCCGGGGTGCCCAGCGGGTTCAGCGGCGGCAGCTCGGTGCCGGCCGGCACGATGCCCATCTGCTTCTGCCTGGCCAGCGTCTCCTCCCGGATCGCCTCGTAGCCCTGGTCGAATTGGCCCGCGTACCTGTCGGCCCACTCCTTCGGAGCGTGATGCGGGGCGTGCGCGGCGCCGGGCGCGTAGTACAGGAAGAACGGCTTCTCCGGGGCGATCACCTTGGCGTCCTTGATGAACTCAATGGCCTTATCGGTGATGTCCACCGAGAAGTGGTAGCCGTCCTCCGGCAGGGCGGGCTGGTCCACCGGGTGGTTGTCGTAGACCAGCTCGGGGTACCACTGGTTGGTCTCGGCGCCCAGGAAGCCGTACCAGCGTTCGAAGCCGCGGCCGGAGGGCCAGTTGCGCCGGGTGGAGGCCACGTTCATCTCGTCGTCGGGGCAGAGGTGCCACTTGCCCACCATGTAGGTGTTCCAGCCGAGTTCGCCCAGGATCTCGGGCAGCATCCCGTTCTCCGGCGGGATGGTGCCGCTCGCGTTGGGGAACCCGATCGCGGCCTCGGTGATGCAGGCCATGCTGTTGCGGGTGTGGTTGCGCCCGGTGAGCAGGCAGGAGCGGGTCGGGGAGCAGAGCGCCGTCGTGTGCCACTGGGTGTAGCGCACCCCGGCATCCGCGACTCTGTCGATGTTGGGGGTCTGGATCGGCCCGCCGTAGCTGGACATGGCCGAGAAGCCCACGTCGTCGAGCACTATGTACACCACATTGGGCGACCCGGCGGGGGCCTTGGGTGGTTCGAACGGTGCCCAGTCCGGCTCCGAATCGCGGATGTCGACGTTGACGGTGCCTTTGAACGGTGCGGGCATGGGGTTCTCCGTTTCACAGCGGATGTTCATGATTGAGGGAGCCGCCCCACGAAGGGCTCACACGCCGGCGGATGCCGACGCGAGTGACTGTATATCGGCTCCCGCCCCTCTTCAAGGCGCGGGCGGCAGATGCTCAGGCCAGCGCGACGGTGCGGAAGCCCACGTTGCCCGCGGCGGAGTCGGGCGTGTTGGAGGCCCTGGCCGAGTTGCGGTACCGGTTGCAGTACGAGTCGTGACAGAGGTACGAGCCGCCCCGCATCGAGCGTTGCTCCCCGGTCGCGGGTCCGGCGGGGTTCCGGGTGGGCGAGGCGGCGTAGTAGCCCTCGGCCCACCAGTCGGCGCACCACTCCCAGACGTTGCCGACGCTCTGCCAGAGACCGTATCCGTTCGGCTGGAACTCGCGTACGGGAGCCGTGGTGAGCCAGCCGTCGGCCAGGGTGTTCACCGCGGGAAACCGGCCCTGCCAGATGTTGCAGCGCAGCCCCTCCTGCCACTCGTCGCCCCACGGATACCGGGCGCCGGCCAGGCCGCCCCGGGCCGCGCACTCCCATTCGGCCTCGGTGGGCAGCCGCCGGCCCGCCCAGGCGCAGTAGGCCAGCGCATCGTTCCAGCTCACCTGCACCACGGGATGCTCGGCCAGTCCGGTCAGTGACGAGCGCGGGCCCGCCGGATGCGCCCAGTCGGCGCCGCGCACCCCCAACCACCACGGCGTCTGCGGTGGCTGCCCGACCACGTCGTCGAGGTCAGCCTCGAGCGCGAGGTGGAACACCGCGGAGTAGCCGAACAGCTCAGACTCGGTGTGGTAGCCGGTCTCCGCCACGAACCGGGCGAACGCGGCGTTGGTGACGGTTGTCGCATCGATCGAGAAGGCATCCAGCCACACCTCGTGCACGGGCGTCTCGCCGTCGCCGGGATTGCCCGCGCCGTCGGCGTCGCCCATCCGGAACAGCTGGCCGGGCACCGTCGCCTGCTCGATGCCGTGCCGGCCGGCAGGGCGGGTGGTCGGGGCACCGCCATCGTTCTCACCGGACTCACGGGACGAACCGGTCGGGGACGCCGGCGTGTGTGCGCGGCTGTGGCCCTGCGCCGGGCGCTCCACCGGGCCCTCCGGCGGGCGCTCTGCCGGGCCCGGCGCGGGTTCGGGCCGTTGGGCGCCGGCCATCATCCCGTGCCCGGGTGTGCAGCAACTGTGTTCGTCTGACGTCACGCGCAGACTGTACCGCGTGGGGCAACGGGTGACGACCCTGCGTTGGTCGAGTTTGTCGACGTCGGGCTGAGCTTGCCGAAGTAGACCCGCTCGATCAGCGGATGGGGCTTAGTCGAGCCGTGGCAGGGTGTGGCTGGGCATCTCGATCAGGCGTTGGCCGGGGTCGATGGTGGCGGGTGGCCTGAGCCAGTACCGGCCGGTGTTTTCGAAGATTTGCCAGCGTTGGTTGTGCAGCAGTAGGTGGTGGGCGCGGCAGAGCAGGATGCCCTGGTCGATGTCGGTGCGGCCGTTGTCTCGTTGCCAGTGTTTGATGTGGTGGGCTTCGGTGAAGGCCGGTGGCCGGTCGCAGCCGGGCCAGCGGCAGCCACCGTCGCGGGCGGCGAGGGCGCGGCGTTGGGCGCGGGTGAACAGGCGTTGTTCGTGGCCGACGTCGAGGGGCCGGTTGAGCTGGTCGAAGGTGATCTGGATGGTTCCGGAGTCGCAGATGAGGCGTTCGATGGTTTCGGGGGAGAGCGGGGCACTGTTGCCCTCGATGTAGCCGTGGCCGGGTTGTCCGGGCAGGCAGATCAGGATGTCGTCGGCCTCGCTGAGGAACCCGGGCTGCAACGGCCCGGCCATCGGGCACGGGTCACGTTCGGGAGGTCCCGATGCGGTGCCGGCTGTTCCGGTGATGTCGGTCGTGTTGGCGGGGTGGCCTTTGTTGTCTAGTCCCTGTGGCCAGTCTGGCTCGCCGGGCTGGGTGGCCTGGGTGGGCTTGTTGAGAGCGCCGGCGGTGGTGGTGAGGATCTGCACGGCGGGGCGGCGGCCGCCGAGCATCTCGTTGGGGTTGACGGTGGTGCCGGCGGTGAGCAGGTCGATGAAGCCGTCGCAGGTGATCTGGGTGGTGGTGCGGGGGTCGTCCTTGACTCGCTTGGCCCAGGCGGCGCGTTCGGTGTCGACGAAGCGCACGCCGCCGCGGCGGGGGTTGGTGAGGCTGTCGAAGGTGGCTTTGATGAACTCGCCCTGCTCAGGCGGAAAGAGCCCGTCGATGCGCACCTGCCCGGTGTTCAGGGTCCAGATGCGCAGGTAGCGGTCGTCCCAGGCTTTCTGTTCCCGCACCCGGATGCCGGCTTCATCCAAGGAGTCCCGGGTCTGCCGGGCGCGTTTGAGGAGCTGGTCCACGTTCATCGGCCCGGCGTCGGCGAGCAACTGGTGCAGGGCGTCGGCCAGGGCCGGTCCGGTGACGACGGTGTCGACGTCGCCCAGCCCGGTGCGCAGGGCGTGGGCGGCATCGATGGAGAGGGTGCCGGCGTTCACCGCGCGGGAGATCGGCGCGTGCCACGGCACCGGCAGCAGGGGATCGGACGGTTGGAGCGTGTCCACGGCTGGATCGAGCGGACCGGTGAGGGCCTCGTCGACGAGCCGGCGGGCGGCCTCCGCCTCGGCTTGGGCGGCTTGCAGGTCGGCGGCCTCGACCTCGGCGAGCATCTGGCCCACGCCGACGAGTTTGCGCGACTCGACCTTGCTCGCGCCGGTCAGCTCCTGGATCAACGCCTCGGGCGACAGGAACCCCTGCTTCTTCGCCAGGCCCGCCTGGCCCAACTCCCACCGCGATCGCTGCGCGAGGGTCTTCGCCATCCACGCCTTGCGGGTATCGAGCTCCCGCTGGGCCCGGGCGAGGGTCTGCTGCCCGGCCAGCACCTCGGCATCCGAGAGGGCGTCGTAGTCGGCACTCGTGCAGCCCAACCGGGCCACACTCGTCGCCGCGGCCACGAGGCCGTCACCACCGTCAGCAGCACGACCAGCAACCCCGGCAGCAGACCTCTCAGCTAAACCTTCTGCAGCGCCCGCGTCGGCACGAACAGCACCGTCGGGAGGGTTCCCGACGGTGAACATGTCTGCGAAGCTCGACTCGATTGCCATGCCCCGAATCTAGCCCGATATCGCATCCTTGTGTGAGTAAAACTCACCTTGTGGATAAGTTTCTTGGGCCCAGATCCCAGTGCTCGTCTGGCGAACGCTCCCGCCCTGTTGCGACCCCGTCCTCGACCCGACGGCGTGTGCACAAATCCTGCAAGTCCCCTCCGCCGAGAAAGCCTCCCGCGGTATTCCGTGAGGCTGATCCGGCGGCCTGTCGGGAATTGCACGACTTACCCAGCCCGCCGCGGAGAGGTCGAGCCGATACCGAGGTTGGGGCGCGGGAAATCACGAGGATTCGGGGTTAGGGTCAATAGATGTCCGGTGCACCGCTTCCCGTGCCCTTCGTCAGGCGTCAGGCCGATGAGGTGCCCGTCGCTCCTGCCGCGCACACGGATGCCCCGCTCGTCGACACCCTCAACCGCCCGCTGCACGACCTGCGCCTGTCGGTCACCGACCGGTGCAACTTTCGCTGCGTGTACTGCATGCCCAAGGAGGTCTTCGGCAAGGACTTCGCGTTCATGCCGCGCGCCGAGATGCTCTCCTTCGAGGAGATGACCCGTCTGGCCCGCATCTCGGTGGCGCACGGCGTGGAGAAGATCCGGCTCACCGGCGGCGAACCGCTGCTGCGGAAAGGCCTGGAAGAGCTCATCGCGATGCTCGCCGAGCTGCGCACCCCGGCCGGCAAGCCGGTCGACATCGCGCTCACCACCAACGGTTCGGCCCTCGCGATGAAGGCCCAGGCCCTCAAGGATGCCGGCCTCAAGCGCGTCACCGTCTCGCTCGACTCCCTCGACGACACCACCTTCCGCGCCATGAACGACGTCAACTTCCCGGTCGCCCGCATCCTGGCCGGCCTCGACGCCGCGCACGCCGTGGGCCTGGGCCCGATCAAGATCAACATGGTGGTCAAGCGCGGCCAGAACGACCACGACATCGTCAACATGGCCCGCTACTTCAAGGGCACCCCCTACATCCTGCGGTTCATCGAGTTCATGGACGTGGGCACGAGCAACGGCTGGGACATGGCCGCCGTGCTGCCGTCCAGCGAGGTGCGCGACCGCATCCACGCCGAACTGCCGCTGGAAGAAGTGGCCCCCAACTACACCGGCGAGACCAGCCGGCGCTGGCGCTACCTCGACGGAGAGGGCGAGATCGGCCTGATCTCCAGCGTCACCCAGTCGTTCTGCCACACCTGCTCACGCGCCCGGGTCTCCACCGACGGCAAGCTCTTCACCTGCCTGTTCGCCAGCGAGGGCCACGACCTGCGCGCGCTGCTCCGAGACGGCAGCAGCGATGAGCAACTCTCCGCCGCAATGGGCGCCATCTGGCGGCAGCGCACCGACCGCGCCTCCCAGCTGCGCAGCGCCCAGACCGGCGCGGTGCGCTCGTCGGGCGGCAAGAAGATTGAGATGTCCTACATCGGCGGATGACCGCCGCCCGCGAGGGTTTAACCGCACGCTGCTACTCTAAAATCATGGTCCCGACCACGCAGACCGATGCCAGGCATGCCGCCCTGGCCAGTGAGCCGCGCCGCCGCGCGCTGGCCCTGCTCACCGAGTCCACTGTGCCGTTGGGAGTGGGCGCCGTGGCAGAAGCGCTCGGCCTGCACGTCACCACGGCACGCTTCCACCTCGAGCACCTCGAAGCGGCCGGGCTTATCGAGCGCCAGGTCGCCCGGGCCGGCCAGCGCGGCCGGCCACAGGTGCTGTTCTGCGCGATAGCGGCGCCGCTGCCCGCCGAGACGGCCCAGCAACATCTCACCCAGGCCCTCGCTGCGGTGATCGGCGAGGATCCCGACGGCGGCCGAGCCCGCTCGGAGCGCGCCGGCGAGCGCTGGTCGGCGCAGTACGCATCCGCGGTCCACGTGATGGCAGTCGACGCCCCCACCGTCGCCCTGGTGCCCCCGCTGCTGCGCGTGCTCACTGAGATCGGCTTCGAGCCCGAACTTCGCCCCGAGGAGCCAGCGATCGCCCTCACCGCCTGCCCGTTCCGGGCCGAGGCGCGGGCCAATCCCGACGTGGTCTGCTCGGTGCACCTGGGCCTCATGAGGGGCCTCGCGCGCACCCTCGGTCACGACGGCGAGGGCATCCGCCTCGAGCCCTTCGTACAACCGCAGCTCTGCCTCGTGCACCTGCCCGCCCCCCTCGCGAACTGAGAGAAAAGCCCCAGATTCGGGCGAAATCTGGGGCTTAACTCACAGTTCGCGAGACTACGCGTACGTCGAGACGTCCACTTGCGTGGTGACGTCTACGTAGACGTCGCCTTCGACGATGGTGAGGGGGTAGACGGGGACCGGCTCGGAGGCCGGCAGAGTGCGGGCCCGCCCGGTGGCCAGCTCGAACCGACCGCCGTGCGCCCAGCACTCCAGGTCGTCGCCCTCGACGAAGCCGTCCGAGAGCGAGATGTCGGCGTGGGAGCACATGTCGCCCAACGCGAAGCACCTGCCGGCGCTGTCCTTCACCAGGGCCACGGCCACGCCGTCGACCATCACCTTGATCGCTTCGCCGAGCTCGAGCTCCGATTCCGCGCACACCCTGGTTGCCACCTGCTCCTCATTCCTGCCGATGCTGGATCGGCTCATGGGACGAACGTCCCGATTAAAAGGATAGGCATCCTCTAAAGTAACTCACCAGGGCCATTCGACCCGGCGAAGGAGAAATCTTGTGAGTATCGAACCGATCGTCCTGTCATCCAGCCGCCCCGGTGCCGCCGAGCACGAGGCACCCGCCGAAGCGCACGCCTGCGCCTGTGGCCACGAAGACGAAGAGAAGATCGTCCTGGACTCCCGCACCATCCCGCACGCCATCCGTCACGCCACGATCTTCGGAGCCCTCGGTGCCATCAAGCCCGGCTTCGCCCTCGACCTGATCGCCTCGCACAACCCGCTGCCCCTGCTCGGCCAGCTCGAGAGCAGCCGCCCAGGCGAGTTCCTCATCTCCTACCTCGAGAACGGACCCGAAACCTGGACCATCCGCCTCACCCGCGCCAACTGACCCGGCGCCAGCCTGACCTTGACCTGACAGCAGCCTCCGTTGACCACCCTGAGCCCGCTTCGCCGCACCGGCAGCGCCGCGCGCGGTACCGGCCCGGCCGCGCGGCCCAGAGTGACCGGGCGGCTGGTCTTCCTGCTCTGCGGCGGTATCGCACTGCTCGCCGGCCTCGACGGCGCCCTGCTGCTGCTCGGCCTGGCGGCGCCCGTCGACAGCACCCGGCTCAGCGCGGTGCACGGCCCGCTGATGGTGTTCGGTTTTGTCGGCACCGTGGTCGTGCTCGAGCGGGCCGTGGCCGTGCGCCGTGGCTGGGCCTACCTCGCTCCAGGCCTCCTCGGCGCCGGCGGTCTTGCCCTCATCTCGCCGCTGCCGGTGGTCGTGGGCCAGGCGGCCCTGGTCGCCGGCAGCATCATGCTGCTGGCCGTCTACGCCGAGATCTGGCAGAAGCAGGGCTCGGTCTCCACCGCGGTGCAGGTGCTTGGCGCGCTCGCCGGCCTGATGGCCACCATCTTCTGGCTGCGCGGCATCGGCATCCCGCAACTCGCCCCGCTGCTCATCCTGTACCTGGTGCTCACCATCGCCGGCGAGCGCCTCGAGCTGTCCCGCATCTCGCCCACCGTCAACCGTCGGGCCGAGGGGTGGATGCTGGGCATCAGCCTGGCCCTCAGCTTCGGTTCGGTCGTGGCCCTGGTCTGGCCGGTGGCCGGCTACCCCCTGCTCGGTACGGGGATGCTGGCCCTGGTGGCCTGGCTGTTCAGGCACGACATCGCCACCCGCATGGTGCGCTCCACCGGGCTGCCCCGCTACATGGCGTGCTGCCTGTTGGCCGGCTACGGCTGGCTCGTCGTGGTCGGCGGCATCTGGCTGCTGCAGGGCCCGGTGTACTCCGGCCCCGGCTACGACGCGATGATGCACGCCGTGTTCCTCGGCTTCGTGATGTCGATGATCATGGCGCACGCGCCCACCATCCTGCCCGCCGTGCTGCGCCGGCCGCTGCCCTACCGGCCGGTCATGTACCTGCCGGCGGCGCTGCTGCACGTCTCGTTGCTGGCCCGGGTGCTGTTCGGCGACGCCTACGGTTGGCCGGTGCTGGTGCAGTGGGGTGGGGTGTTCAACATCGTGGCTGTGCTGCTGTTCGTGGCGATCGCCGTCATCTCCGTCGTGCGCGGAACCACCGCGCTGCCGGCCCGAACGGTGCCGCGCGGAACGCCGAAGCAGAGCGGGGCCCAATCGCCCGCCGCCGCGGCGCAGAAGATCACCGGGACGCGACCGGCATCGCGAGGGTCGCTGCTGTGAAAGACAAGCTCTGGCACATCGTCTCGGGCAGCTTGGTGCCCGCCTGGCTGGCCGCCGCGGTGGTCCTCACTGTGCTGCACCGCCAGCTGCCGTCCTCGGGATGGCTGCTGGTGCACCTGCTGCTGCTCGGCGCCGTGAGCACGGCCATCCTGATCTGGAGCCAGCACTTCGCCGACACCCTGCTGCGCCGCAAGGCCCTCGGCCACCGCCTCTCGCTCGGCCTGCGACTGACGGCACATACCGTCGGCGCCGTCGCCGTCATGACGGGGATGGTCGTCGGCTGGTTCTCGCTCGTGCTGGTCGGCGGCGTCCTGGTGGGGCTGAACGCTCTGGCCCACGCCGCCGTGATCGCGGGCCAGACCCGTGGCGCTATGCCGGGCCGGTTCGCCCCGTTGGTGCGCTACTACGTGGCCAGCGCCGTGATGCTGGCGGCCGGCGTGACCCTGGGTATCCTGATGGCCCGCCTCGACGGCGGCGGCGAGGACTACGAGCGCCTGTTCATCGGCCACCTGGCGCTCAACCTGCTCGGCTGGGTGGGCCTCACCGTGATCGGCACCATCGCGCTGCTCTGGCCCACAGTGTTGCACACCCGTATCGAGGGTGGCACCGTCGCGGACGGCAGCACCCTGGCGGTGCTGGCGGGCGGCCTCGGCCTCGTCGCGCTCGGCTGCCTCGCCGACCTACGCCTGATCGTCGCGCTCGGCGTTCTGGTCTACCTGGCGGCCCTGGGCCGGGTGCTCTGGGAGGGTGTCGGGCACCTGCGCCGGGCGCCCGCCGTCACCTTCGCCGCCTGGAGCCTGGGCGCCGCGCAGGTCTGGTTCGCGCTCTGCACCCTCGGGTTCGGCCTGCAGGTGGCGCTCGCCCCGAACTGGACGGCCGCCGCCGCCGGCGTCGAGACCCTGGTGCCGTACTTCGCGATCGGCTTCGCCGCGCAGATCCTGCTTGGGGCGCTCAGCCACCTTGTGCCCGTGGTGCTCGGCGGCGGCCCGGCCGCCCTCAAGGCCACCGCCGCTGAACTCGACCGCGGCGGCCTGTTCAGGGTCGTGGTCGTCAACGGCGGCCTGGCCCTGTTGCTGCTGCCCGTCTCGAGCACCGTCACGGTGGTGTTGTCGATGCTGGTCGTGGCCACCATGGCCGGCTTCCTGGTGCTGTTCACCCGGGCCCTCCGCGCCAACCGTCGGGCGCGCGCCCTGCCGCTCGTGCGCGTGGCGCCGGGCGAACGACCCCCGCACGGCGAGCGGCCGCGTATGACCGGGCGGATGCTCGCGGCCGCGAGCGTGCTGCTGCTCACGGTGACCGTGGGCATCGTGGTCGACCCGGCCTCGGTGGGCCTGTCGACGGTGTCGACCCAGGCCGCCGGCTCCGCTGCCGTCGCCGGGGCGACCGGGCACACCACCACGGTGGCCGTCGACATGGTCGGCACCCGCTTCGTACCCGACCGCATCGAGGTGCCGGTCGGCGACGAACTGGTGATCACGCTCACCAACAGCGACGAGATGGTGCACAACCTGGTGCTTGAATCCGGCCTGGTGTCGGGATCGCTCGACCCGGGCGCGTCCGAGACCGTGCGGGTGGGTGTGATCGGCGCGAGCGTGGACGGCTGGTGCTCGATCGCCGGCCATCGGCTGCTGGGCATGGAGATCAGCATCGTGGCCGTGGGCGCCGACGCCTCGGTGGGCGACGCATCCGAGGGCAGCGACAACACGACGATGGACGGCAGGGACGGTATGGCGGGTATGGCCGCCGATGGCAGCCACACCGGCCACGACTCCGCCGCAACCGCCGCATCCGCAGTCGACGACCTCGACCCGATGGCTGAACCCGACGCCGACTTCGCGGCACGGGACGCCACTCTGCCGCCAGCCACGGCCGCCACAGTGCACCGGCGCACCCTGATCGTGCGCAATGTGGAGACCGAGGTGGCCCCAGGGGTGACCCAGATGCTGTGGACCTTCAACGGGTCCGCGCCCGGTCCCACCCTGCGGGGCACGGTGGGCGACGTGTTCGAGATCACCCTGGTGAACAAGGGCACGGTTGGGCACTCCATCGACTTCCACGCCGGCGACGTCGCCCCCGACGCAGTGATGCGCACCATCCAGCCCGGTGAGAGCCTGGTCTACACGTTCACCGCCACCCGGTCGGGCATCTGGCTCTACCACTGCTCCACCATGCCCATGTCGGTGCACATCGCCAACGGCATGTTCGGCGCCGTCATCATCGACCCGCCGGGCCTGGCCGCGGTGGACCACGAGTACCTCGTGGTGCAGTCCGAGCTCTACCTCGGCGCGCAGGGCGGCGAGGTCGACGCCGTCAGGGTGGCGGCGCAGACCCCCGACCTCGTCGTCTTCAACGGCTACGCCAACCAGTACGCGGCCCGGCCGCTCACGGCCAGGGTCGGCGAGACCGTGCGGGTCTGGGTGCTGGATGCCGGCCCGAATATCGGCAGCGCCTTCCACGTCGTCGGCGGCCAGTTCCACACCGTCTACACAGAGGGCGACTACTCACTCAAGGACGGCGGCAGCACCGGCACCGGCGGTTCCCAGGTGCTCGACCTCGCCGCCGCGCAGGGCGGCTTCGTGGAGCTCACCTTCGGCCAGGCGGGGCACTACCCCTTCGTGAGCCACATTATGTCGGATGCCGAGAAGGGCGCCCGCGGCATCCTCGAGGTGCTGCCCTAGCCAACCGGCCGAGCAGCCACCGGCGCCGCTGCCACCCGAGACCGCTCGTGCACCAGCAACCCCCACACGATGAGCGTCTGGGCCGCGATGTAGGTGACCATGATCACAAAGTCCGCCAGGGGGATGCCGGCCTCCGGCAGAAACTTATTGATGGCCAGGACCGAGTCGGAGACGACGAAGAGCGCCCCGCCCCAGGCGACCCAGCGGTTGCACCGGGAGGCGAAGGCGGCCATCGCAGAGAGAACGACACCGTAGGCGATGACCGGGATCAGCAGCGCGCCGGTACTGGCGCCCAGAATCGTGAGCAACACGACGAGCCAGACCACGTAGACGCTGGCCCACCATTGCACCCGCCGCTCGGCGAGTCGGGTGATGAAGAGCACCAGGTAGGCGATGTGCGCGAGCAGGAAGAAGACCAGCCCCACAACGAACCACCGGAGCGTGACGTCGCCCACCCAGGACAGCAGAAGCGCGAGAACGCCGAGCACAACGGTGGGCGAGCGACGTTCGGGTGCGCCCCAGATCAGACCGACCACCAACGCCGGCATGAGCAACGGCTTCGTCCACTCCACGACGCCGGGCAGCGACAACAGGATGGCGGCCAGGTGGACCAGGCCCACCACGATTATCGGGAGCAGCACGACGACGGATGCTGCCGGCTGACCTGCATGGCGCTGCTGAACTGTACTGCGGGATTCGCGCACTTGCTCACCTCGATGGGGGACGGATGTCACCCACTGTACGCAGACGCACCCGCCGCACGCCCGCTTCCGGCCCCGGACTCGCCGCGTGAGCCGAGCCGGAGCAGCACGATTCCCGTCCAGACCACCCACACCCACTGCAGCAGCGCAGCCAGGTAGAGGCCGGGCAGAACGAACCGCAGCACTTCCGCGGCCAGCCCGAGCACGCCCACGGCCACGCCGAGCCAGCCGAGCAGACGCGGGAATACCCCACGGGTCATCACCAGCGCGGTCACCAGCAGCCCGATCATCGAGAGCGGTCCGGTGAAGGTCACCGTGGTGTTCTCCGCGATCACGGCCTCGGCGGCGGCCACGATGCCCGGCTGCTCCGCGGACGGCGCGCTCGCGTACCGGTCGCTCAGGGTCACCAGAATCAGCGAGCCGCGGGTGGAGACCGGGATCGCCAGCGACAGCGCAGGGGGCAGGGCGCCGAGCAGACCGGCCAGCAGCGCCCAACTGCGGCCGACCGGCGCCAGGGCGATACCTATGGTGACGTAGACCAGCACCGCCAGGTAGCCGGGCAGAATCCACAGAATCTGCCCGGCGGTGTAGAGCACCCGATGGTCGGCGATGAACACCAGCGTGTCCAGACTTCCCGTCACCGGTGGTGGCGCCAGGGTATCGAGCACCACCGCGGTGAGCAGCACCACCACGTAGAGCAGCGCGGCCACGCCGCCCACTCGGTAGAGCGGATGCCACGAGTCGTGCCAAGCCGCCGCCGCCCGTGCCGCAGTTGGCGACGCCTGCTCAGCGCGTGACGTCATCACGGTCGGCGCCCGGCTCGAGGCGTCCGGCCGGCGAGCCGGCGCTGTCGGGCGGGTCGAGGAAAGAAAGCACATCGGGCAGGAACCGGGGATCCAACGCGGTGCCCAGGTGCCCGCGCCCGGGGTAGAGGGCCAACTCGCCGCGGGAGATACCGTCCGCCGTCTGGCGGAAGAGGTCGGCCGAATAGAACGCATCCCGGTCCCCTCCGATCACCAGGGTGGGGGAGACGATGTCAGCCAGCCGGGTCTGCAGGTCGAAGGCATCCTCGGCCCGGATGGTCGTCATCAGATCGGCCGTGGCGCGGGCGAAGTAGACGGTGCCGAACAGCCAGCCCAGCACCGCCAGCAGGCGTTTCGACCCGGCACCTGCGCCGGTCATCCGCATCAGCTCTGCCCCGGCGGCACGCGGGCGGCCGTCGAGCACGTCGTCGGCGACGTTCAGCTGGCTCTCCCGGCCCTCCTCGCCGAGCCGGTATGCCGCCGACACGATCACGAGCCGCTTCACCACGGCCGGATGGTCGGCGGCGAGCTGCAGCGCCACGCTGCCGCCGGTGGACTCCCCGACAACGTCGACGGGTTCGTCGAAGCGGCGCAGCATCGCGTTGGCGTAGTCGGCGGCGATGTCGGCCATCGTGGCGTCGGGGTCGAGGCCCGGCCGACGGTTTACCCACCAGACCCGGCGCGACCCGGCATACGGCAGCAGCTGCCGGGTCTGCAGCCGCCGGTCGGCGCCGGTGGGCAGCTCGTGGTTGGGCGTGATGCCGGGCAAGAACACCAGCGGTGGACCGGAGCCGACCGCCAGGAACGGCATCCCGCCCGGCCAGGTGCCGTAGACGCGGGGAGGCGGCGGGGCAGCTGGAGACATGAGAATGGCCCTTCGCTCGGGGGCAGATCGGCGCGCGGCGCTCGGAACGTAGCCGAGAGTAGCGCGGCCGGGTCTTTCCCGGCAGTGCCGGCGCTGCTCCCGGTCAGGCGGTGGGCAGCACCGCGATCAGCCGCAGTCGCTCGAGCACGACCTCGGTGTCGTCGGTGACGGTGAAGCCAGGGTCGCCGAGGAAGTCGCGGGTCTCGGCGCCGTGCCAGAACCCTTCGTGACCGGCCCGCCAGGCCGCCACCGACTCGAAACCCTCACCCTCGTCGCGGGCATGGTCGAGATCGACGGCGCCGAGGCGCACCACCCGCACGTCGGTGGTCTCGATGATCGCCACCGGACGCCCGGCCGAGTCGATCAACACCTGCCGGCTGCCCGCCGTGGGCAATGGTTCGTTCTCGACCCCGTACTCGACGAGCAAGGAGGTGGTCGAGGTCTTCGACCCGGCCAGGATGGCGGCGACCAGGCGGTCGCGCAGCGGACCGGGGTAGCCGAACTCCGCGACCGGAAGGTCGGGGGACGGCGCCGCGGCCGCCGTCGACGGGGTCGACTCGACCTCTCCGGCACCGATCTTCAAGGCCTCGGCCGCGATCCGGGCCGTGGCGCCCACGTCGGTCATCCAGAGCGGCACGGCGGCGGCGCGGATGCCGGCGGCCGCGAGAGCGGGCAGGGCCGCGGCATCCGTCTCGTCGACCAGCCAGGCGTCGAGCACGCCGCCCTGCCGGCGGGAGCCGTAGTGCAGCCCCACCGCAAGCGCGGTGGTCTCCACGCCGATCGTGCTCAGGCAGGCGTCGGCCATGCCGCGCACGGCGGCGCCGGCGATGATCGGCGCGATCCCCACCACCCGGGCCGGGGTGGCGCGCAGGGCCTCGCGGATGCCCGGGATCGACAGGATCGTCCCGACCGACACGACGGGGTTCGACGGCGGCAGGATCACCAGGTCGGCGGTGAGGATGGCGTCGATCACGCCGGGCGCCGCGACGGCGTCGGCCAGGCCCAGCTGCACGAACTCGGTGACCGGCAGGGTGGCGCGGTAGCGCACCCACCACTCCTCGAAGTGGATGAGGTCGCCGGCGCGGTGCTCGTCGGCGTCGGCGGCCAGCCGCACGTGGGTCTCCACGAACTGGTCGCTCATCGGCAGCAACCGGGCGCCGGGCTGCCAGCGGCGGCAGAGGAACTCGGTGGCGGCGCTGAGCGTGGCGCCGTTCCTCAGCAGGTCGGTGCGCACGATGTGGGTGGCCAGGTCGAGGTCGCCCAGGGTGAACCACGACCAGCCGCGGCCGTACGCGGCGATCTCGGTGGAGGTGCGCCGGGACTCGTCGGGCCGCCCCCAGCCCTGCTCCTCGCTGATGCCGCCGCCGAGGGTGTACATCACGGTGTCGAGGTCGGGGCAGATGCGCAGCCCGTCCAGCCACATGTCGTCGCCGGTGTTGACGATCACGGTGACCTCGCTGGCCTGGACCGTCGCCGAGTTGCCGGAAAGTACCCCTTCCGCGCCGCCGAAGGGGACATTCGCAGCCAGTCGTGCGTCCTCGGACGCCAGGTGCTGCAACAACCCGCGGGTGAAGCGGGCGCCGCCGACGCCGCCGGCGAGAACTGTGACGCGGGTCATGGGGTTCCTTCAATCGTGCGGTGCCGTGAGTTGCCAGTTGGGGCCGTATGCCGGATGTCCACGGGGCCCGAAGTGGCATCTCGCGAGGCCGGCGGGGCGGATACGGAGTGTGTGCGCGGGCCGGGCTGCTCGTCGGGCCCGGAGAAGACGATCACCGGGCGACCGGTGCGGGGGTGCGGCACGATGTCGCAGTCGACGCCGTAGACCGCCTGGATGATCTCGGGGCGCAGCACGTCGGCAGGGGTACCGAACGCGGCCACGCGACCATCCTGCAGCAGCACGACGCGGTCGCAGTACGCGGCCGCGAGGTTGAGGTCGTGCAGCGCGAGCACAGAGGTGAGGCCAAGGCCGCGCACCTGGTGCAGCAGCGACAGTTGGGCGCTCACGTCGAGGTGGTTGGTCGGTTCGTCCAGCAACAGCAGGCTCGGCCGCTGGGCCAGTGCGCGGGCGATCTGCACCCGCTGCTGCTGCCCGCCGCTGAGGGTGTGCCAGCGCCGGTCGATCAGGTCGCCGGCACCCACCATCGCCAGGGCCTCGGTGGCCACACCCAGGTCGTCCTCGCTGCCGAAGCTGCCCAGCAGCCGGCTGCGATGCGGGATGCGGCCGAGCAGGACGACCTCACGCACCGACAGGTCCACGCTGGGGGCGACGTTCTGCTCGAGCAGGGCGATGCGCCGCGCGGCCTCGCGCCGGCGCAGCTGCCCCACGACCGCGCCGTCCAGGGTGACGCTGCCGGCATCCGCGCGGTCGATGCCCGCGATGATGCGCAACAGGCTGGACTTGCCCGCGCCGTTGGGCCCGAGCAGCCCGGTGACGGTGCCCGGCGGCAGGGTCGCCGAGACTTCCCGAAGGATGCTGGTGCCCTCGATGCTGAGCGACACCCCGTCGAGCACAACCCCCGCCGCGCTCGCCGCGGGTGCGTCGCCTTGCGCCGTCGAGAGGGCAGTTGGGGCCAGTAGATCGCCGCCGGACTGGCCCGATGTGTCTTCTCGCGCGCTGGAGTTCGGCGAGAGGGCAGTTGGGGCCAGTGAGGCGCTGCGGGACTGGCCCGAAGTGTCCTCTCGCGAGCTCGGGGCCCCAGCGGGGGCGCTCATGCCCAGGCCGCGCTTCGCTTGCGCTTGATCAGCAGGATGAACACGGGCACTCCGATGAACGCCGTGATGATGCCCACCGGCAGTTCGCGCGGGTCGAAGACGGTGCGGGCGAGGGTGTCGGCCAGCACCAGGAACAGCGCCCCGACCACCGCGACGAGCGGCAGCAGCCGGCGGTGCCCCGGGCCGCTGAGCCCGCGCACCAGGTGCGGCAGGATCAGCCCGACGAAGCCGATCGCCCCGCTCACCGCCACCATCGCGCCGGTGAGCAGCGCCACCGCCACCAGGAAGCCCCACCGGGTGGCGTTCACGTTGATGCCCAACGACGCGGCGTTGGTGTCGCCGAAGGTGAACGCATCCAGCCGGCTGGCGGTGAGCAGGATGCCGCTGCCCACCAGCACCAGCGCAACCGACGAGATCAGCACGGTGCTCCACGAGCTGCCGGCCAGAGAGCCGAGCAGCCAGTTGAGGATCTCCCGGTAGGAGTCGCCCTTGGCGGCCCAGAAGATGATGAACGAGGTGCCGGCCGAGCCCAGCTGGGCGATCGCCAGCCCGGCCAGCACGGCCCTGCCTGGGGTGATGCTGCCGCCGACGCGGGCGATGTTGAGGGTGGCGAGCAGGGCGATCAGGGCCCCGGCGAACGCGGCCGCCGGGAGGGCGAAGCCGATGCCGAGGATGACCACGCACACCGCGCCGAGCGACGCGCCGGAGGACAGGCCGAGCAGGTAGGGGTCGGCGAGCGGGTTGCGGGTGACGCTCTGCATCACCGCGCCGCTGAGCGCGAGGCCGGCTCCCACGGCGGCGGCGGTGAGCACCCGCGGCATCCGCAACTGCCAGACGATCGCGTCGGTGAGCGGCGGCACCACGGTGTCGCCGGCGAGTGCGGGCAGGCCGAGGTGGCCGACCACGCTTGCCCAGACCTGCGCCAGGCTCACGTCGGCCGGACCGATCGTCACGGCCACAGCGCTACCGAGCACCAGGGCAGCCACCGCCGCGACCAGCCAGAGCAGGTACCGCCCCGGCCCGCCCCGCCGCGCGGATGGCACGACCGCTGCCGTCGCACCGGGCGCGTCGGTGCCGCGGCCCTGCGTGCTCGTGGTGACGGTCATCGGTGGTCCTTCGGGTCGGTTCTGCTGCCGGTGGGGCGTCCTGGTCTACTCAGCGTCGAGGGCGGCGAGCTGGTCGATGATCGACCCGGCGGCCTCCACGTTGCGGATTCCCGCCTCGCCGGCCGCGAACGGCACGGTGATGTAGCGGTGGTTCACCACGGCGTCGAGTCCGGCGGTGGCGGGGTTGCCCTCGAGCAGCGCGATCTTGGACTCCGCGGTGTTCCAGGTCGCATCCACGAGCACGATCACGCTCGGGTTCGCCTCCACCACGGACTCCCAGCCGGCCGACGTCCAGGTGTCCTTCACGTCGGCGAAGATGTTCGTCAGTCCCGCGGCATCCATGATCATCTGCGGTGCGCCGATGCCGGCGCCCACATACGGGGTGTCGGTGCCGCTGGAGTACCAGAGCGCGGTGGTGTCGCCGGTGGCGGGCTCGAGCGCCGACAGAGCCGCCTCCTGCTCGGCGACGAGCGCGTCGGCGGCATCCGGCACGCCGAACACCAGGCCGGCCTCATCGATCTCGGCGAACACGGTGTCGAAGGTGAGCGGGTCGGGCATCGCGTCGCCCTTGCACGCCGCCGGCGACACGTAGCTGCCGATGCCCAGGCCGGCCAGCGCGCTTCTCTCGCCCACGCCCTCTGCCGAGAAGTTGGACTCCCAGCCGCCGTAGACGAAGTCGGGGGCGAGCGCCAGCACGGCCTCCTGGCCGGGCACGAAGTCGCTGATCACGGTGAGATCAGCGCCGGCGTCGGCCAGGGATGCCGGCAGCGGGCCGTCGAGGAACGCGGAGCCGACGATGCGCTCGCCGAGCCCGAGCGCCAGCAGCAGCTCGGTGGTGGTCGACTTGATCGTGACGATCCGCTCCGGAGCTTCCGTGAGGGTGAACGTGGTGTCGCAGTTCTCGAACGAGACCGGGAAAGCGTTCGACATGCCGGCCGACGGCGTGGGGGCCGGAACGGCGGCGGGTGTGCCGGAGGCGCAGCCGGCCAGGAGCAGCACGGCCGCCGTGGCGGCTACGGAGAGGTAGCGAGTCTTCATGGGACCAATCTGAGGCGGGAGCCGGGCATCCGTCGGTGAGGTCGCGGGTGGCCAACCGAGAAGTACGGTGTCGCTGGCGACACCGGCGCCGGCCGGCACCGTGGGCGAACACGTCGGAGCAGGGCTCGAACGAAGTGGGGGTCGTACTCAAGGCAAAGCCCCGACCTGCCGCCCAAATCCGGGCCAGCGCAACCGGTCAGATCGAACCGGGGGTCACATCCAGCCTAAACCCATCGTGTTCGGGGCGGATGCGCCACCGGCGCTTACCCCGCACAGCGCCCTACTTCGCCGATCCGCGGGCTACGCGCCGCTATGCGGTAGGCGCGCCACCCGCGCAACGGCGCCTACCCCGCACGCCTCCTGAGCCCGCGACCCGCGATGTTTCGTAAACGTTTGCGCTGCCCACCTCCCCTTGCCTAGCCTCGATCTCAGCAACAACGCAAACGATTACGGCGGCGGGAGTGCCCCGCTCAGCGAGAACCGAACGCAGGACCCAACGGAGGGCTGGATGGTGACGATCAGAGACGTGGCGCGCTACGCCGGCGTTTCGCCGGCGACGGTGTCACGCGTGGTGAACGGCCTGACCGGCTATTCCACGTCCACCCAGCTTCGGGTGGAGGAGGCCGTGCTGGCTCTCAACTACGAGCCGGACTCGCTCGCCCGGGGACTGAAGACCAAGCAGTCCGCGGTCATCGGCGTGCTGGCGCCGCTCGTGTCCGACGCGCTGGCCTCCGAGATCATGAGCGGCGTCGAGAGCGCGGCGCGCTCGCGTGGCTACTCGGTCATGCTCGGACGCACCGGGCTCGGCTCCGAGCACGCCGCCGGCTACCTGCGCACCCTCCGCACCTATCGGGCGGCGGGCGTCATCCTGATCTCCGCGGCCATCACCGCCGACATGCGCCGCGCCCTCGGGTCGGCCATCCCGCTGGTCTCGGTCGCGATCCGCGACGGGCTGCGGTTTCCCAGCCTGGCCATCGATGACGAACGAGCGGCCTACGACGGAACCCGGTACCTGATCGGCCTGGGTCACCGGCATATCGGCCTGCTTGCCGGCGACCCCCAGTCGGTGCTCGTGAACACTGTGCGGGAACGTGGTTACCTGCGTGCCATGGCCGAGGCCGGGCTGCCCGCCGTGCTCGAACAGGGCAACTCTCTCTACGACAGCGCGCCGCCGGCGCTCGGCCGGCTGCTCCGCCGCGACCCGCTCCTGACCGCGGTCTTCGCGCTGAGCGACGAGATGGCTGCGGCCGTGGTGAACGACCTGCAACGCCTGGGCCGGCGGGTACCCGAAGACGTATCGGTGCTCGGATTCGACAACACCCGCACCGCTCGGCACGTGCACCCGGCGCTCAGCACCATCGCGCAACCTCTCGAGAAAATGGGTGAACTGGCCGTGGAGAGGTTGCTCGCCGGAACCGACCTGCGCCCGCGCATCCTGCCCCATCGCCTGGTCGAACGCGGCTCGACCACCCAGGTGCCGCCCGGCTGATAATCGGCGGCCCTGCCGCAGCGCACAGCATCCACAAACGAACACCCGGCCACCGGCCCACCCTGTCCTTCCTCCATGCCCATTTCACCCCGGCGACACAGCCACCCTGCAACCCACCCCACTAGAAGGAGACATCATGAAGCAACGAAGCCATGATCGGCGCGGAGTCCTCAGCGCCGCACTGGTAACCGTCGGCGTCCTCGCGCTCACGTCCTGCGCGAGCGGCACGAGCGCCCCGGCTGCATCGAGCGACGCGGCCGAGCTCACCGGACGCGGCCCGATCACCTATGTCAGCAGCCCGGACGCATCCGGCGCCGCCCAGCAGAGCATCGATGCCTGGAACGCCGAGCATCCCGACGAGCTCGTCGACTGGATCGAACTGCCGCTGGACGCCGACCAGCAGCGCCAGCAGATGGTGCAGAACGCCCAGGTCAAGGGCGAGGCGTACACCGTGCTCAACCTCGACGTCGTGTGGACGTCGGAGTTCGCCGCCAACCGGTGGATCACCGCCCTGCCCGAAGACGCCCTGCCGCTCGACGCGGAGATCCCCGCCACGGTCGAGGCCGCACGGTACCGCGACACCCTCTACGCTGCCCCGTACTACACGGATGCCGCGCTGCTGTACTCGCGCACCGACCTGATGCAGGCCGCCGGCGTCACCGCGCCGCCCCAGACCTGGGCCGAGCTGCAGAAGGCCTGCGACGCCGTCCTGGCCCTGCCCGAGGCCGCCGACATGTCGTGCTACGCCGGCCAGTTCGACAAGAACGAGGGCCTCACGGTCAACTTCAGTGAGGCGGTGAACTCCGCAGGCGGTTCCCTCTTCAACGCCGACGGTGAACCCACCGTCGACACCCCGGAGGCCCTGACCGCCCTGAACTTCCTCGTCGACGGCTTCGAGAGCGGCATGATCCCCGAGGCGGCCATCACCTTCCAGGAGGAGCAGGGCCGGCAGTCCTTCCTCGACGGCAACCTCGTGTTCCTGCGCAACTGGCCGTACGTCTACGCCTCCTTCAGCGCCACGGATGGCTCCAGCGCCGTGCAGGACAAGTTCGGCACCAGCCCCATCCCCGGCGAGACCGGCCCGGGCGTCTCCACGCTGGGCGGCCGCAACATCGCCATCTCCAGCTACGCCGAGAACAAGGCAACGGCGCTGGACTTCATCGCCTTCTTCACCGGCCAAGAGCAGCAGGGCGACCGTCTTGCTGTGAGCTCCCGGGCGCCGGTGTTCTCGGAATTCTTCGCCGATGACGCCGTCACCGAACGCCTGCCGTACCTGCCCGACCTCCTCACCTCGCTCGAGAAGGCCCAGCCGCGACCCAAGGTCGTGCAGTACGGCGCCACGACAGCCGCGATCCAGGATGCGATCTACCCGGCACTGACCGGCGACACGAGCCCGGAGGAGGCCCTGGCCGATCTGCAGAAGGCTCTCGTCGGCATCGCCGCCGAGTAGTCGCCACCCACCCGTTTCACCGGCGGTCGCCGGGCACCTACCGGCGACCGCCCCTTCCCACCGACCAGAAGGACCCCATGTCGACAACCACGACACAGCGCCCCGAGCAGCGCACGACGCCCGCGGGCAAGACCGGCCGACTCGACCTGGGCGAGGGGCGGAGGGCCGCCTTGCTGCTCTCGCCGACCTTCCTCGTTCTCGCCCTGGTGGTGCTCTACCCGCTGCTGTCGGCCTTCCACCAGTCCCTGTTCGGCTCGCAGTCCGGGCTGGACGCCGACGGCTTCGTGGTCGAGGGTGACGTCTTCGTGGGCCTGGGCAACTACGTGCAGATCTTCGCCGGCACCGACGCCGCGCGGTTCTACAACGCACTCTGGAACACCACCTTCTTCACCTTCACCACGGTCACCCTCGAGGTCATCATCGGCATCGCGATGGCCGTGGCCATGAACCGTGCCTTCCGCGGCCGTGCGCTGCTGCGCGCCAGCATCCTGGTGCCGTGGGCCATCCCCACCGCGGTCTCCGGACTGCTCTGGCGCTGGATGTTCCAGGCCGACGGGATCGTGAACACCCTGACCAATCAACAGGTGCTTTGGACGGCCGAAGGGTTCGCCGCCCAGGCGGCCGTCATCGTCGCCGAAGTCTGGAAGACCGCGCCGTTCATCGGCCTGCTCGTGCTGGCGGGCATGCAGATCATCCCCGAGGAGGTCTACGAGGCGGCCAAGCTCGACGGCGCGAACGCCTGGCGACAGTTCATCGCGATCACGCTGCCGCTCGTGCGGCCCGCCCTGCTCGTGGCCGTGCTGTTCCGGCTGCTCGACTCGCTGCGCATGTTCGACCTGCCCTTCGTGCTGATCGGCCCGCGCAAGAGCTCGGTGGAGACGCTGTCCATCCTGGCCTGGGACGAATCCAACCAGCTCCAGTACGGCACCGCCTCCGCGTTTTCGATCATCCTGCTGCTCTACGTGGCGGTGATCGCCTACGTCTTCATCACCATCCTGGGCGCCGACGTGGTGGGGGAGAAGAAGCCCAAGGTCGTGCGCGCCCGTCGGCGGGCCCAGGACCCGCCAGCCCACGACGCGCCCAGCTCCGAACCGACCCAGACGAAGGTGACCCGATGACGACAACGGCCACGCGCCCCCGCACCGACCGGCCGGCCGCGGCGCGTCCCGACACCCGGACCGCCCCCACCCCAGGCTGGATCCGCGGCATCGGCCCGCTCGGGCGCACCGTCGCGATCATCCTGATCGCGGTCTACTGCCTGGCCCCGTTCTACTGGATGATCGTGTCGAGTTTTCGGCGCTCCACCGACATCTTCCAGAACACCCTGCTGCCCACGACGTGGTCGCTGGAGAGCTACCGGCAGGTCTTCGACGGGTCGACGATGTTCGGCCAGGCGATGCTCAACAGCCTGATCGTGGCGAGCACCACGACCGCGTTCGCCCTGGTGCTCGGCATCTTCGCCGCCTATGCCATCGCCAGGCTCAACTTCAGGTTCAAAACCGTGGTGCTCGCCGTGATCATCGGCACGTCCATGTTCCCGGGCATCTCGGTGGTGGTCCCGCTCCTGCGGCTCTTCTCGGACATCGGCTGGATCAACACCTACCAGGCCATGATCGTGCCGAGCCTCTCGTTCGCCATCCCGTTGGCGGTTTGGAACCTCACCACCTTCATGAAGCAACTACCGTACGAACTGGAGCAGGCCGCCATGATCGACGGCTGCACCAAGTGGCAGGCGTTCCGGCTGGTGCTGCTGCCGCTCGCCGCCCCCGGCATCTTCACCACCGCCATCCTCACCTTCATCCACAGCTGGAACGAGTTCATCATCGCCCTGTCCATGGTCAACGACCCCGCCATCCAGACCGCCACCGTCGCAATCTCCAAGTTCACCGGCGCCAGCGACTTCCAGGCACCCTACGGCGCCCAGATGGCGGCGGGTGTGCTCGTGACGATCCCGCTGGTGATCGTGGTGCTGATCTTCCAGCGCCGAATCGTGGAAGGCCTCACCTCGGGGGCGAACAAGTGACCGGCACCGCCTGGTGGCAGACCGCGGTCATCTACGAGGTCTACCCGCGTTCGTTCGCGGATGCCGACGGCGACGGCGTCGGCGACCTGGCCGGGCTCCGGCAGCGGCTGCCGTACATCGCCTCCCTCGGGGTCCAGGGAATCTGGCTCACCCCGTTCCAGACATCTCCCCAGGTCGACCAGGGCTACGACATCAGCGACTACTGCGACGTCGACCCGCTGTTCGGCACCCTGGCCGGCTTCGACGCGCTGCTGGCGGATGCGCACGCCCTCGGCATCCGCCTGCTCGTCGACCTCGTGCCCAACCACACCAGCACCCAGAATGTACTCTTCCAGGCGGCGCTCGCGTCCGCGCCCGGCTCAGAGGCCCGGGCGATGTTCCACTTCGCCGACGGTCCGGATGCCGCGGGGCTCACCCCGCCCAACAACTGGATAAGCGTCTTCGGCGGCAGCGTCTGGGACCGGGCGCACCCCGGCTCCGCCGACGATCGGCAGTGGTACCTGCACCTGTTCTCGTCAGCGCAACCCGACTGGAACTGGCAGAACCCCAAGGTGGCCGACTACTTCGACGATGTGCTGCGGTTCTGGTTCGACCGCGGGGTGGACGGCATCCGCGTGGACGTGGCGCATGGCCTGTTCAAGGCCGACGGGCTGCCGGACGCGGCGACGGTGCCGACGGTGATCGACGGCCTGCGCTCCAACCCGATGGCCATGGACCAGGAGCCCGTGCACGAGGTGTACCGCCGGTGGCGCCTGATCGCCGACGAGTACGACCCGCCGCGGCTGCTCGTGGGTGAGGTCAACCTCGAGCCCGATCGCGCGGGCCGGTACACCCGGCCCGACGAGTTGCACCAGACCTTCGCGTTCGCGTTCGCCCGCCTCGGCTGGCAGCCTGCGGAGTGGGTGGCGGTGGGCCGGCAGCTCGAGGAGGCCCGTCGTGAGCACGGCGGCGACCCCAGCTGGGCGTTGGAGAACCATGACCTGGTGCGCACCGTGACCCGGTTCGGTGGCGGTGAGCGCGGTGCCGCCCGGGCCAGGGCGGCGCTGTTGGCGCTGCTCGGCCTGCCAGGGGCGATGTATGTCTACCAGGGCCAGGAACTCGGCCTGCCCGAGGTGGATGTGCCCGTTGAGACCCGGCTGGACCCGATGTGGAGCCGGGGCGGGGTCAGCCGGGACGGTGCGCGCATCCCGCTGCCCTGGACCTCCGAGGCGGCAGGCAGCCACGGCTTCTCACCCGCTGGTGCGCAGCCGGCCTGGCTGCCTGCGCCGGAGGGCTGGGGAGCCTGGAGCATCGACGCCCAGCAGGCCGACGGGGGGTCGGCGTATTCGGCATTCACCGCCGCCATCGAGCTGCGGGCCGAACTCCTGGCCTCGGGGGTGTTCCAGGCCAGCGAATCGACGCGCTGGCGTCTGGAGGGTGACGGCCTGGTGCTCTGCGAACGCGAGGGCGGCGCCACCGTTGCGGTGGCGATGGGCGACACCCCGGTGCGGCTGCCGGCGGGCCGGATGCTGTGCAGTTCGGCACCCCTGCTGCCGGACGGCAGGCTCCCGGCCGACGCCGCCGCGTGGGTCCTCCGCGACGCCTGACGCGCCACGCGGGTCAGGCGCCGCTATGCGGGTGGCGCGCCACGCGCCCAGCGGCGCCTACCCCGCCCACCGCCCATGCCGACCCGCCGGGCACTACCCGGGTCACCGTCGCCACCGGGCTCAGGGCGTGATGTTGAGGTTGTGGGCCAGCACGTTGTCGGGGTCGTAACGACGTTTGGCCGCCCGCAGTCGTTCCATGGTGGCCGGCGGATACATCAGGTCGAGCACGTCGGAATACGCGCGCAGATTGAAGTTGCCGTAGGTACCCGTCAATCCCTCGGCCACGGGCGACCAGCTGTCCATGATGCGCCGCTCGGCCTCGTCGGGGGCATCCGGCGGCAGGAACGCCGCCGACATCAGGAAGGCCTCCACATCGCGGTGTGGAAAAGCCGTCGCGTCGGCGGGCACCCGGTTCATCGCCCCGCGCAGGTAGCGCACCATCAGCACCGCCGAGTCGAGCGCGGCATTCGCGGTGCTGACGCGGTCGATGAGCGTGTCGTCGAGGTCGCGGGCGAAGCCGTTGCGGTCGACGATCCGGATCGACCCGGGCGGCGCGGATGGTTCGTCGAAGACCTCCACGAAGAGCTTGAGTTCCACGTCGTTGCCGGTCACTCCCGGCAGGGCGAGCAGGGGCCGGATGGCCGCCATGGCCGCGTCCTGATCCGCGCCGCCGTAACAGACCAGCACCTTCGTCGCCGCGGGCATCTCGAGGCCGAACTCGGGCGTCGAATACAGCGTCGAATTGAGCTTCTCCGGCGCGGCGCGCATCACGTCCCGCCAGCCGCGCAGGGTCTCGGCCAGCGACCCCGGCTGCACGTCGATGGTGCCGAAAACCACCCCCCGCAGCGGGTGCGCCTGGAAGGTGAACGTCGTCACGACGCCGAAGTTGCCGCCGCCGCCGCGCAGCGCCCAGAACAGCTCCGGCTCACTGGTCTCGTTGGCGGTCACGATGGCGCCGCTGGGCAGCACCACCTCGGCCTCGAGCAGGCTGTCGATCGCTAGGCCGTGCTGTCGCACCAGCCAGCCGATTCCGCCGCCCAGGGTGAGACCGCCGACGCCCACCGTGTAGGTGTCGCCGCTGGAGACCGCCAGGTCGTACTCGAGCAGCCCCTGGGCCACACCGCCCCAGGTTGCGCCGCTGCCCAGGCGGACCCGGTTGCCGCCCTGCACCTCGACGTCACGGATGCGGGACAGGTCGAGCACCATTCCGCCGTCGTTGATGTTCAGCGGGCTGTGCCCGCCGCTTCGCACAGACAGCTCCAGGCCCTGGGCCCGTGCGTAGGCGATCGCTGCCACGACATCGGCCGCACCGGTCGGTCGGGCCGCCAGCGCCGGCCGGCCGACTCTCCCGTAGGCGGTGGCCGCCATCAGGTATTCGTCCGAATCGGGCAGCAGAATCGTGCCCGCAAAGCCGTCGATCATGCTTCCTCCGCACCTGTCGTGTGCGGCGTCGATCGTTCCCGGGTCGCATCCGCCGGACCGCACTGGTGAGTCGTTGTCTCTGCCCAGCATGGCCCAGGGGCGCGGGGGCCGCGACCCTGGCCACGCGCCCTGGCCTGGGTCAGCGCCTAGCGTTATCGCGATCGCCCGCGCGAAGGATTTCGAGGCTGTCCTGGGCTATTTCGCCGGGGTGCCCATGTCCTCGCTCCACACTGCCGTCGCGCCGCTGTGCCCGATCCGAACAGCCTGAACGACGGTGCCGGTGGACGCCAGCGCCGTGGCGGCGATGAGTGCGACAGCCACCCACTTCATCGGCTTCCGGGGGGAGCGATCTTTCCAGTTCCACCACAGCAGCACGGCGGCCACCACGACCAGGCCGATCACCCAGGGCAGCAGGCCCTCGGCGAGGTCGGCGTGGGTCTCGATCAGGGCTGATTCGGAGACCCGCTCCTCCAAGGCCTCGCCGGATTCGGTCGACAACGGTACAAGCACCAGGGCGGCCAGCGCCAGACCGAGCGGCACGAACCTGGCCCAGCGGCGAAAGCGCGGCCAGGCGGCCGCGAGCAGCACCACGAGTGCTGCCGTGGGAACGACCACCTCGGTGGCGTGCACAATGAGTGGGTGCATGGGCAGGCCGAAGAAGGTATCGAACATGAGTCTCCTCGTAACGCGTCTGGCGGCCTGACCGGCTAGAAAATCAGAGACCGGTGCCGCTGTGCCTGTAATGCTAAGCATCCGCCCCGGGCCGCGCCAGGAAGGAGAGGCTCGGCTAACGGGCGCCCGCCCGGCGTGCAGCAAAGACGGAGATATTCGCCACACGCCGTGAATACCGGCCGCCCGACACGGCGTTTCGCGAGAATCTCCGCCTTTACGTATGGAGGCCTCAGGGCGCGAGAGACCCGGCGGCGGCCGCAATCGCGCGGGCGATCGGCAGCACGTCATCGGGCAGCGCCCCGGCGGTCACCCGGATGAAGGACTCCGGCCGGTCCACCGCGAGAAACGGGCTGCCGCCTGCCACGCGGATGCCCGATGCCGCCAGCCGCACGATGGCGTCGCGTTCGTCCGCCACCGGCACCCACGCGTTGATGCCGTCGGCGCGGGCCAGGGGCAGGCCGAACCCGGTGAGGGCATCCGCCAGCGCCTTCTGTCGGGCGAAGTACACGTGCCGGGCCTCGAACACCAGCGCCATGCTGGCCCCGTCGGTGAGCAGCTCGTGCAGGATGGTCTGCAGCATCCGGCTGGTCCAGCCCGGGCCGAGCATCCGCCGGGCCACGATCCGGTCCACTAGCGCGGCCGGCCCGCCGAGCGCGGCGATGCGCAGGTCAGGTCCGTGGGACTTCGAGTAGCTGCGCACGTGCAGCACCCGCTCGGGCAGCCAGCGGCCGAGCGACACGTCGGGGGAGGTGCTGATCGCCCCGGAGTGGTCGTCCTCGATCACCACAGTGTGCGCGGCCCGGCTGCTGGCGCCCAGGAGCCGGGCCAGCAGGGCGGCGCGATCTGTCGACATCGACGCCCCGGTGGGGTTGTGGGCGCGCGGCTGCAGGATGACCGCGGCCGGTGACAGGGACAGCGCGGCCTGGAACGCCTCGGGCACGATGCCCTCGGCATCCACGGCCACGGGCAGCCGCTCGATACCCATCTGGTCGAGAAGGTCGAAGAACGGTGGAAAACCGGGGTCCTCGACGATGACCCGGTCACCGAACCTGGCCACCTGCTCGAGGCTGCGGGAGACAGCATCGAGCGCGCCATCGACGACGGTGATCGACTCGCACCGGTACGGCCAGGACTCAGTGAGCACCGTGAGCAGCTCGGGGATCACCGGCAACGCCTGGTAGCTGGGTGTCATCGCCCGTTGCGAGACCCTGGACAGCGCCGGTCCGAGCGCCGGCAGCAGGAGCGGGTCGGGGGTGCCTCGGGACAGGTCGATGCGGGCATCGCTGACGTGTCCGGCCAGCGATTGGGCCCTGGCCGGCAGCCAGTGCCGGGCCGGTTCCCGCACGAACGTGCCGCTGCGGCCCCGGGAGACGATCAGGCCCGCCGCTGACAGCGCCTGCCAGGCGTGGCTGACCGTGGCGGGGCTCACCCCGAGGAGGCCGGCGAGGTCCCGCACGGTGGGCAGGCGCTCGCCGGGGGCGAGCCGGCCCGAACTGATCAGGCGCCCCAGTGCCGCAGCGATCCCAGCAGGAGTACTGTGCTCGATCTCGTCGAGGTAAAGCTGCATCGTTCACGCCTTCCTGGCTGAATGCTTGCCAGCGGGCCTTCCGGCCGACAGGATGATGATTTACGCATGCGTCATATGAAGAAACAGAACAGAAATGTTTACGTCGAATAATAACAAAACCGGACACCGTAATGTGGCTCGATCTCGACAGGCTTTTCCCCCTATGACTCGCAGATGATGCGATGTCTTGCTCTTCCTGCTGACGAGGTTCCACCGTGTGAGACCCAGTGGAGGCAAGAGTATGAGCACCGACCCATCCAGCACCGGCACAGCCAACATCGTGCGAGCGGCGATCACCCAGACCACGTGGACGGGGGATATCGACTCGATGCTCGACAAGCACGAGAAGTTCGCCCGAGACGCGGCGGCGGCCGGCGCCCAGGTGATCTGCTTCCAGGAGCTGTTCTACGGCCCGTACTTCGGCATCACCGAAGATGCCAAGTACTACGACTACGCGGAGCCCGCCGACGGCCCCATCGTGCAGCGCTTCGCCAAGCTGGCGAAGGAACTGAACCTGGTCATGGTGCTCCCCATCTATGAGGAGGAGCAGCCCGGCGTGTACTACAACACCGCCGTGGTGGTGGATGCCGATGGCACCATCCTCGGCAAGTACCGCAAGCACCACATCCCCCACCTCGACAAGTTCTGGGAGAAGTTCTACTTCCGCCCCGGCAACCTCGGCTACCCCGTCTTCAACACCGCCGTCGGCCCGATCGGCGTGTACATCTGCTACGACCGGCACTTCCCCGAGGGCTGGCGCGAGCTCGGCCTCAACGGCGCGCAGATCGTCTTCAACCCCAACGCCACCAAGCCGGGGCTCTCGAACCGGCTGTGGGAGATCGAGCAGCCGGCCGCCGCCGCCGCCAACGGATACTTCGTGGCCGCACCCAACCGGGTGGGCCGGGAGGACAACGAGTACGGCGACCTCGCCGTCACGTTCTACGGCACCAGCCAGTTCGTCGACCCGCAGGGCAACTATGTGGGCGAGCTGGGCAGCGGCGTCGACGAGGAGGTCGTGATCCGCGACCTCGACCTCGGCATGATCCGCCAGGTACGCAACAACTGGCAGTTCTACCGGGACCGCCGCCCGGAGTCCTACACCTCGATCCCCAAGCCGTAGCCACTGTCCGTTGGTCGAGCTTGTCGAGACCAGGCAACGAGGTCTCGACAAGCTCGACCGACGATACCGAACGAACAGGAGAACCACTCATGAAGACCCTGATCAAGAACGGCACCGTGGTCAATTCCACGGGCACGGCCACAGCGGATGTGCTGATCGACGGCGACACCATCGCCGCGGTGCTCGCCCCCGGCTCCACCCTGCTCGGCTTCGACATCGAGCGGAACGTCGACACCGTGATCGACGCCGCCGGCAAGTACGTGATCCCCGGCGGCATCGACGCGCACACCCACATGCAGATGCCGTTCGGTGGCACAGAGGCCAGCGACACCTTCGAGACCGGCACCCGCGCAGCCGCCTGGGGCGGCACCACGAGCATCGTCGACTTCGTGGTGCAGTATGCCGGCGAGAACGTGCTCGACCAGTACGCCGCCTGGCAGGACAAGGCCCGCGGCGAGTGCGCCATCGACTACGGCTTCCACCAGATCCTCTCCGACGTGCAGGACTCCTCCCTCGTCGCGATGGACGAGCTCGTCAAGGAGGGCGTATCCAGCTTCAAGCTGTTCATGGCCTACAAGGGTGTGTTCCTTTCCGACGACGGCCAGATCGTCAAAGCCATGCAGAAGGCATCCAGCAACGGCAGCATGATCATGATGCACGCCGAGAACGGCAGCGTCATCGACCTGCTCGTGCAGCAGGCCATCGCCGCCGGCAACACCTCCCCCTACAATCACGGCCTCACCCGGCCGTGGCAGGCCGAGGAGGAAGCCACCCACCGGGCGATCATGCTCGCCAACCTCACCGGGGCTCCGCTCTACGTGGTGCATGTGTCCGCCAAACAGGCGGTAGAGCAGATCGCCGTGGCCCGTGACCGCGGCCAGAACGTCTTCGGCGAGACCTGCCCGCAGTACCTCTATCTCTCCCTGGAGGACCAGCTCGGCGCCCAGAGCGACGAGTGGGGCAGCTTCGAGGGCGCGAAGTGGGTCTGCTCCACCCCCTTGCGCTCCAAGGCCGAGGGCCACCAGCATCACATGTGGCAGAGCCTGCGCACGAACGACATCCAGATGGTCTCCACCGACCACTGCCCGTTCTGCATGAAGGGCCAGAAAGACATGGGGCTGACGGACTTCTCCAAGATCCCCAACGGCATCGGCTCGGTCGAACACCGGATGGACCTCCTGTACCAGGGCGTGGTCGACAAGCAGATCTCCCTCGAACGCTGGGTGGAGGTCACCTCCACCACCCCGGCGCGCATGTTCGGCATGTACGGCCAGAAGGGCGTCATCCAGCCCGGCGCCGACGGCGACGTGGTGATCTACGACCCCAACGGGCACACCTCCATCGGAGTGGGAAAGACCCACCACATGAACATGGACTACTCCGCCTACGAGGGCTTCGAAATCGACGGCCACGTCGACACCGTGCTCTCCCGCGGCAAGGTCGTCATCGATGACAACCAGTACCTCGGCGCCAAGGGTGATGGCAAGTACATCAAACGCGGCCTCAGCCAGTACCTGATCTAGGGAACACCATGGACTTCGGCGCAGTACTCCAGACCAACCCGCCCTCGGCGCGCACCGTGCAGCTGGCCGTGTTGGCCGAGAACCACGGCTTCAGCCACGTGTGGACCTTCGACTCGCACCTGCTGTGGCAGGAACCCTATGTGATCTACTCCAAGATCCTGGCCGAGACCCGCAAGGTGATCGTGGGGCCCATGGTCACCAACCCGGCCACCCGGGACTGGACGGTCACGGCCTCCACCTACGCCACCCTCAACGAGATGTACGGCAACCGCACGATCTGCGGTATCGGCCGCGGCGACTCCGCGGTGCGGGTCACCAACGGCCGCCCCAGCACGCTGAAGACCCTGCGGGAATCGATCCACGTCATCCGCGAGCTCGCCAACTCCCGGTCGGTCGAGTACAACGGCGCCACCCTGCGATTCCCGTGGAGCCAGGGCTCGACCCTCGACGTATGGGTGGCCGCCTACGGCCCGCTCGCGCTCAAGCTCACCGGCGAGGTCGGTGACGGCTTCATCCTGCAGATGGCCGACCTCGACGTGGCCGAGTGGATGATCAAGACCGTGCGCACCGCCGCCACCAACGCGGGCCGCGACCCCGAGGCGATCAAGTTCTGCGTCGCAGCGCCCATGCACATCGGCGACGACTGGCAGCACCTGCGCGACCAGAACCGCTGGTTCGGCGGCATGGTCGGCAACCACGTGGCCGACATCGTCGCCAAGTACGGAGAAGGCTCCGCGGTGCCGAAGGCCCTCACCGACTACATCAAGGGCCGCGAGGGCTACGACTACAACGAACACGGCCGGGCCGGCAACACCCACACCGACTTCGTGCCCGACGAGATCGTCGACAGGTTCTGCTTGCTCGGCCCCGCCGAGGCCCACATCGAGAAGCTCACGGCGCTCAAGGAACTCGGCGTCGACCAGTTCGCCGGTTACTTGCAGCACGACAACAAAGAGGAGACGCTGCGGGTCTACGGCGAGACCGTGATCCCCGCCCTCGCCGACCGCATCACGGCCAAGGCATGACCCAGACCGGCTCCGTCAGCACCGCCCCGGCACGGGCGACTACTGCGGCGCGCGGCCGGTCCTGGCTCGGCCAGGGGATGCCGCGGCGCATCCTGGTGGGCGCGCTCGGTGTACTTGCGCTCGCGCTGCTCTGGGAGCTGTACATCGTCGTTGGGCCCGCCGACGGCGTGATCGTCGGCGGACTGACCGTGCTGCCGCGGGCCAGCGAGATGGCCATGCCGCACCTCTGGGTGATGCTCGAACGCATCCTCGAGCCCGTCACCGGCAGCTCAAGTGCTGTGCCGATGTGGCAGGCGGTGCTCGAGGCATCCCTGTTCACCCTCGGCATCGCCGCGGTCGGTTGGCTCGTGGGCGTCACCGTGGGCCTCGCCCTCGCCCTGCTCATGCAGCGCTTCAAGCTCGCCGAATCGGCCATCCTGCCCTGGATCATCCTCAGCCAGACCGTGCCGCTGATCGCCCTCGCCCCGCTCGTTAGACGCTGGGGCGCGCAGATCGAGTTTGGGGTCTTCAGCTGGGAGAACTGGATGTCGGTGGCGCTGATCGCCTCCTATCTCGCCTTCTTCCCGGTCTCGATCGGCGCCCTCAAGGGCCTCGGCTCACCCGACGCCAACCACGTGGACCTCATGCACTGCTACGCGGTGGGCTGGTGGAAGACGCTGTGGCGACTGCGGTTGCCGGCGAGCGTGGGCTACCTGCTGCCCGCCCTCCGCCTCGCCGCGGCCAGCGCCGTGATCGGCAGCGTCGTCGCCGAGGTGTCCATCGGGCTGCGCGGAGGCATCGGTCGGCTCATCGTCGAATACGCCGGCGCCGCCGGCAGCGACCCGGGCAAGCCCTGGGCCCCCATCTTCGGGTCGGTGCTGGTGGGCCTCGTGGCCGCCGGCTTCGTCGGCCTGATCTCACTGTTCCTACGTCGATTCCGCAGGGGAGAGGTGGCCGCATGACCACGGCAGCACTACCGGTACAGCACGCCGTTCAGGTGAACGCGGTCAGCCGCGTCTTCGCCGGCCGCAAGGGCGCATCCGTCACGGCCCTGGATGCGGTGAGCCTGACCGTCGCCCCCGGCGAATTCGTGTCGCTGATCGGGCCTTCCGGCTGCGGCAAGAGCACCCTGCTGCGGCTCATCGCAGACCTCGACACCCCCACCGACGGCTCGATCGAGGTGTTCGGCAAGAGCGCCAGGCAGGCCCGCATCGACCAGGACTACGGCATCGCGTTCCAGCAGGCGGGCCTGCTGCCCTGGCGCACGGTGACCGGCAACATCGAGCTGCCCCTCGAACTGCACGGCACCGGCAAGGCCGCCCGCCGCGAGCGCGCCGCGGAACTGATCGAGCTCGTGGGACTGACCGACTTCGCCGGTCACTACCCCGACCAGCTCTCCGGCGGCATGCAGCAGCGGGTGGCGATCGCCCGGTCGCTGGCCGAGAGCCCGAGCCTGCTCTTGATGGACGAACCGTTCGGCGCCCTCGACGAGATGACCAGGGAGCGCATGCAGAACGAACTCGTGCGCATTTGCGCCGAGACCAGCGCCGCCGTGGTCTTTGTCACCCACTCCATTCCGGAGGCCGTGTTCCTCTCCAACCGGGTGGTGGTGATGTCGCCTAGGCCTGGCCGCATCCGCGACGTGCTCAGCGTCAACCTCGGCCGGGTGAGCGACCGCGGCGAGAACCTGCGCGAAGACGAGGGCTTCTTCCACTCGGTCTCGCAGGTGCGCGAGCTGCTGCACGGCAGCGCCTCCACCGGCGCGCGCGGGGTCGAGACGCGATGAGCGCCGGCGCGAGCACGCGGGTGGCGGCCCCGGCGCCCGCAGGGCCGGCCCGTTCGGGTTCCGGCCTGGTTCGCACCGCGCTGCCGCCGGTGCTGCTTGGCCTCGTCGCGATCCTGCTCTGGCAGGGCGCCGTCACCGTTCTGGCGATCAAGCCGTTCATCCTGCCGGGTCCGTTCGCGATCGGCGAGCAGTTCACCGCCAACCTGCAGAACGTGCTGAATGGCATGGCCGTCACGGGCCGCAACGCTCTGATCGGCCTGGTGCTCGGCGCGATCGTCGGCGTGCTTCTGGCCATCCTCTCGGCCCTGGTGCGGGTGTTCGACGAGATGGCCGCGCCCGTCGTGGCGGCCTTCGCGGTGGTGCCCATCGTGGCGCTGGCGCCCGTGCTCTACACGATGTTCGGCGCCAACGCCGAGACCGCCCGGCAACTCGTGGCCGCCCTGGCCGTGTTCGTGCCGGTTTACTTCAACACCCTCAAGGGCCTGCGTATGGTGCGTCCGGTGCACCGCGACCTGATGCGCTCCTACGCCGCCTCGAACTGGCAGGCCACCAAGACCGTCACCCTGCCGACCGCCGTGCCGTTCGTGTTCACGGGCCTCCGCATAGCGTCATCGCTCGCCGTGATCTCAGCCCTCATCGCCGAATACTTCGGCGGACCGGTCGGCGGCCTGGGCAAGTCGATCACCTCGGCCGCGTCCAGCAGCAACTACGGGCTGGCCTGGGCCTACGTGCTCGGCTCCATCATTCTCGGACTCCTCCTCTATTGCGCGGCACTCGGCCTGGAAAAGCTGGTCAGCCGCCGCGCCCCCACTGCCTGAACCCATCCCGCACCGCAGCATCCCGCAGCACCCCGCAGCAGTACCCAAAGGAGGAACACATGAAACACAGCACTCGATGGCTCACCGCGGCCGGAGCCGTCGCGGCGGCCGGCGCTCTCGTCCTCACCGGATGCACCGCCGCCGGCGACACCGCCTCGACCGATGACTCCTCCAGCGGAGATCTCACCCCCGTCACCCTGCAGTTGCAGTGGGTGGCCCAGGCCCAGTTCGCCGGCTACTACGCGGCCGTCGACCAGGGCTACTACGAAGACGAAGGCCTCGACGTCACCATCGAGGAGGGTGGCGCCGACATCGTGCCGCAAGACGTCCTCGCCTCCGGCGATGTGGACTACGCCATCTCCTGGGTGCCCAAGGTGCTCGGCTCCATCGAGCAGGGCGCCAACATCACCGACGTCGCGCAGATCTTCGAACGCAGCGCCACCACCCAGATCTCGTTCAAGGACAAGAACATCACCAGCCCGGCCGACCTGGCCGGCAAGAACGTCGGCAGCTGGGGCTACGGCAACGAGTGGGAGCTCTTCGCCGGCATGCAGAAGGACGGCGTCGAGGTGGGCGACATCAGCCTCGTGCAGCAGGCCTTCGACATGAACGCGTTCCTCGCCGGTGACATCGACGCGGCCCAGGCCATGACCTACAACGAATACGCCCAGGTGCTCGAGACCATCAACCCCGACACCGGTGAGCTCTACCAGCCCGAGGACCTCAACGTCATCGACTGGAACGAGGAGGGCACCGCGATGCTCCAGGACGCCATCTGGGCCAACACCGACAAGCTCGCCGACGACGAGGCCTACGCCGACCAGACGGTGAAGTTCATCAAGGCCTCCATCAAGGGCTGGATCTACGCCGCCGAGAACCCCGAAGACGCCGCGACCATCGTGGCCGACGCCGGATCCGCGCTGCCCGCCGGACACCAGCTGTGGATGACCAACGAAGTCAGCAAGCTGATCTTCCCGTCCACGAACGGAGTCGGCCTGATCGACGAGGCCGCCTGGGCCAACACCGTCGACATCGCCATGAACACGAAAAACGAAACCGGTGGCACCATCATCACCACAGACCCGCCCGAAACCGCCTACTCCAACGAGTACGTGCAGAAGGCTCTGGATGAACTGACCGCGGAGGGAGTCGACGTCCTGGGCACCGACTGGGCTCCGATCGACGTCACCCTCACGGAGGGCGGCGAGTAGAACAACCCAGACCGGGCGGCGGCGCACGCCGCCGCCCGGTCACCACCGCCCCGCCCCTGCGGGGCAGAAGCGAAGGAACAAGCATCGTGACCGACATCGATACCGGCACCGGCACATCCACCGACACCGAGCTGGGGCTGAACGACCTCACCACTCAGCTCGACAAGGCCCACGTCTTCCACTCCTGGTCCGCCCAAGGGGCCTTGAAGCCCCTCGTCATCGCCGGCGGCCTGGGCTGCCGGGTCTGGGACCACGACGGCCGCACCTACCTCGACTTCTCCAGCCAGCTGGTCAACGTCAACATCGGCCATCAGCATCCGGCCGTGATCAAGGGCATCATCGACCAGGCCCAGCTGCTCACCACCATCGCCCCGTCCACGGCCAACCTGGCCCGCGGCGAGGCCGCCAAACGTATTGTCGACCGGGCCCCCGACGGCTTCAACAAGGTCTTCTTCACCAACGGCGGTGCGGATGCCAACGAGAACGCCATCCGGATGGCCCGCCTGCACACCGGGCGCGACACCGTGCTCTCCACCTACCGTTCGTACCACGGCAACACCGGTGCGGCCATCGTCGCCACCGGCGACTGGCGGCGCATTCCCAACGAGTTCGCCCGCGGCCACGTGCACTTCTTCGGCCCCTATCTCTACCGATCCGAGTTCTGGGCGACGACGCCCGAGCAGGAAACCGAGCGGGCGTTGCGCCACCTCGAGCGGGTCATCCAGAGTGAGGGTGCCAGCTCGATCGCGGCCGTGCTGCTCGAGTCGATCCCCGGCACCGCGGGGGTGCTGATGCCCCCGCCCGGCTACCTCGCCGGGGTGCGCGAGCTCTGCGACCGCTATGGCATCATGCTGATCCTCGACGAGGTGATGGTGGGCTTCGGCCGCACCGGCCGCTGGTTCGCGTTCGACGGCACCGGGGTCGTCCCCGACCTGATCACCTTCGCCAAGGGTGTCAACTCCGGCTACGTGCCGGTGGGCGGTGTGATCATCTCGGATGCGATCGCCGCCGACTTCGACACGACAGTCTTCCCCGGCGGGCTCACCTACAGCGGGCATCCGCTGGCGATGGCCTCGATCGTGGCGGCGTTGGACGCCATGGCTGCCGAGGGCATCGTGGACAACGCCGCGCGGATCGGCACCGACGCGATCGGTCCGGGGCTGGCCGCACTGAAGGCCAAGCACCCGATCATCGGGGAGGTGCGCGGCGAGGGCGTCTTCTGGGCGATCGAGCTCGTCGCCGACCGGGAGACCCGGGAACCCGTGCCGCCGGCCGTGATGGCCCGCATCAAGACCGAACTGCTGGCCCGCAACCTGCTCCCGTTCATCATGGACAATCGCATCCACGTGGTCCCGCCCTGCGTCGTCACCGAGTCCGAGGTGGCCGAGGCCCTCGCCATCTACGACGAGGTCCTCTCCCTCGACCTTCTCTAGCCCCATGCGCTGGTCGAGCTTGTCGAGACCCCGTGACCCGACCTTGCGAACGTAGACACGGTCACCAGATCTCGACAAGCTCGATCAACGGACAACTCCAACAGAATCGACTGACATGACCGACCTTCCCGTCCTCACCCATTGGATCGACGGCGCCGCCGGCGCCGGCGCATCCACCCGCACCGCCCCCGTCTACAACCCGGCCACCGGCGCAGTGCAGCGCCTCGTGTCCCTGGCCTCCGCCGCCGATGTCGACACCGTTGTCGCCTCGGCCCAGGCCGCCTACCCCTCCTGGCGCGATGCCTCCATCGCCAAACGCCAGGGCGTCATGTTCACCTTCCGCGAGCTGCTCAACGCCCGCAAGGGTGAGCTCGCCGACATCCTCACCAACGAACACGGCAAGGTCACCTCCGACGCCCTGGGCGAGATCGCCCGCGGCCTCGAGGTGGTCGAGTTCGCGCTCGGCCTGCCGCATCTGTCCAAGGGCGAGTTCTCCGAGAACGTCTCCACCGGTGTCGACGTCTACACGCTGCGGCAGCCGCTCGGCGTGGTCGGCATCATCAGCCCGTTCAACTTCCCGGCCATGGTGCCCCTCTGGTTCTTACCCCTAGCCATCGCTGCCGGCAACTGTGTCGTGCTGAAGCCCAGCGAGAAAGACCCGTCCGCCGCCAACTGGCTCGCCGCCCTCCTCACCGAGGCCGGCCTGCCCGACGGCGTCTTCAACGTCGTGCACGGCGACAAGGAGGCCGTCGACGCCCTGCTGGTCAACCCCGACGTGCAAGCCATCTCCTTCGTCGGGTCCACCCCGATCGCCAAGTACATCTACGAGACCGCCGCGCACCACGGCAAGCGGGTGCAGGCCCTCGGCGGCGCCAAGAACCACATGCTGGTGCTGCCGGATGCCGACCTCGACCTGGCCGCGGACGCCGCCGTCAACGCCGGCTTCGGTTCGGCGGGGGAGCGCTGCATGGCCATCAGCGTGATCGTGGCCGTGGAGCCCGTCGCCGACGAGCTCATCGCCAAGATCGCCGAGCGGGTGAAGGGGCTGAAGGTCGGCGACGGCATGCGCGGCTGCGACATGGGCCCGCTGATCACCGAGGCGCACCGCGACAAGGTCGCCGGGTACATCGACATCGCCCACGCGGATGGCGCGGAGGTCGTGATCGACGGGCGCGGCATCGAGGTCGACGGTGAGGCATCCGGTTTCTGGCTCGGCCCCACCCTGTTCGACAAGGTCAGCCTGGACTCCGCCGTCTACACAGACGAGATCTTCGGCCCGGTGCTGAGCGTCGTGCGGGTGGCCAGCTACACCGACGGTGTGGCCGTGATCAACGCCAGCAAGTACGGCAACGGCACCGCGATCTTCACCAACGACGGCGGTGCGGCCAGGCGCTTCCAGCACGAGGTGCAGGTGGGCATGGTCGGCATCAACGTGCCCATCCCGGTGCCCGTGGCGTACCACTCGTTCGGCGGGTGGAAGGACTCCCTCTTCGGTGACGCGAAGGCCTACGGCCCCGCCGGCATCAGCTTCTACACCCGGGAGAAGGCCGTCACCGCCCGCTGGCTCGACCCCAGCCACGGCGGCATCAACCTGGGCTTCCCGCAGAACACCTGACGCTGCTCGCAGCGGGCGTTCGGCCCGGTGGCCGGCCGGATGGCGGCCACCGGGAAACCCACTAGTTCCGGACGCTACGACGGCCGCTGACACGGATGTAGACCAGCAGCACGATGATCGCACCGATGATGGATCCGATGATGCCGGCCGGCTGGAAGAAGCCGTCCATCGGGTCGTGCTGGAAGATCAGGAAACCGAGGAATCCGCCGACGAAGGACCCGATGATCCCCAGCACGATGGTCATCGGGATGCTGATGTTCTGCCGGCCGGGCACGACGAGACGGGCGACGGCGCCGGCGATGATGCCGACGACGATGAGGCTGATGATGAGACCAAGCATTGTGGTCTCCTTCCTGTTTGATGAGGCTGAGCGTTCGGTACGGCCGGTGGTTACCGACCGGAGAACAGCCAAACACCCGCACAGAGGCGGCGGTACACCCCTAGGGGTGTAGTCGGTCGATCAGCTCTGGCAGTATCGTCCTACTATGTCCCCGCCACAGCCCGTTACCGTTGCCTTGGTCGATGACTATGACATCGTGCTCAAGGGCCTGGCGCACATGTTCGATCACTACCGGGATCGTGTGGTCGTTGCGGAGATCGACGCGAATGCGGGCCTCTCCGACCGCACCGACATCGTGATGTACGACTCTTTCGCCCAGCCCGAATCCGACCTGTCGGAGCTCTCGGCTCTCGTGCGCAACCCACGCGCCGGTCGCGTGGTCATGTACACCTGGAACTTCCAGCCCGACCTGATCAGCGCGGCGCTTGACCAGGGAGTCAGCGGTTACCTGTCCAAGACGTTGCCGGCGCGCGACCTTGTAGCGGCCCTGGAGTCGGTGCACGCCGGCGAGATCGTGGTGAGTGATCCGCCGAAGCGGGCGGGCAGTGCTCCGGGACTGGACTGGCCCGGCCGTCGCGAAGGAATCACGGATCGCGAGTCCGAGATCCTGGCCCTGATCACGCAGGGCAAGAGCAACGCCGAGGTGGCGGCGCTCACCTACCTCAGTCCCAACACCGTCAAGTCCTATATCCGCAGCGTGTACGGCAAGATCGGGGCCGAGAGTCGAACCCAGGCCGTGCTCTGGGGTGTCGGCCACGGATTCACCCCCGATCACCACCGGATCGACAGCTGGCTCGGCGGACCCTGAATCAACCACACCGGCTACGCCGGTGCCGGATCCAGGGCGCGCGAAAAGGGATCGAAGACGCGCGCTGCCCGGTTTCCTTTTACAGTGGGGCCAGAGTCACAACCAGGATCAGTGAGGACCGGATCATGAGTACAGCGTTCAACAAAGAGGAAAAGGCCGCGATGCGGGCGGCGGTGGCGGAAGCGAAGGCCGCCAAACTCGGCGCCGACCTGGAAGCCGCGTGCCTGGCAGCGATCGACGAGATGACGGGCACCGACCAGGAGCTTGCCCAGATCCTGCACCGGCTGGTGAAGGAGAACACCGACCTGGGTGCCAAGACCTGGTACGGCATGCCGGCGTATGCCAACGCCGACGGCAGGGTGGTGGTGTTCTTCCAGAGCGCCGCCAAGTTCAAGGTGCGCTACGCCACCATCGGCTTCCAGCCTGACGCCGACCTCGACGACGGCAACCTCTGGCCGACGTCGTTCGCCGTCGTCAAACTCACTGCAGCCGATCAGGAGCGACTGGTCGAGCTGCTGAAGAGGGCCGTCGGTTCGGCTTAGGCCCGTGCGTCCCACCCACTCGGCATGTCGGGTTCAACGGTCACTGCGGCCCGCGCGCGTGTGAGCGCTCCGCGGGTGAACGTCGCCGCTCCTGGTGCTTCTGCGTTGGCGGCGGCGCAGGCCGCCGCCCCGTACATGGCGTCACGAAGCGGCCGGTCGGCGGCGAGGGCCTCGACGAGCCCCGCAAGGAAGCTGTCTCCGCTGCCGACCGAGTAGATGTCGGGTGGGGCCGCCGATCGGGCACGCCACAGCGAACCGGCCTGATCCCGGGCAAGAGATCCGTGCACACCGTCGGTGATGACGACCAGCTCAGCCCCGAGCTGGTGCACGCTCGTGGCAAGCCCGGCTAGAGGCGCGTCCGCTGCCCGGCTGGCCTCCATGCCGAGGAGTTCGGCCGCTTCGCTGCGATTGATCTTCACCAGGTGGGGACGGGCCAGAGTGAGAAGCACGGCAAGAGCAGCACCGTGCACGTCTACGGCCACACGAACGCCGCGATCCGCGGCATCACGCAATGCTCCTGCCAGGTCGTCGAGCGGAATTCCCCGCGGCACACTGCCGGAAAGCACCAGCCAGCCGTCGTCGATGTCCTTGACGGCGGCGTCCACCTCCATCCACGTCCCCGCCCCGAGGTCGTCGCCGTGTTCGTAGAACTCGGTGAGCGACGCCGCGGTGGTGTCGGCGACGGTGACGCAGAAACGGGTCTGCGTATCGGTGTTGACGGCAGTCAGCCGGATAGGGCTTGCCGCCAGCTGCTCGATGATCATCGACCCGATACTGCCGCCGAGCGGTGCGATGGCGTGCACAGGCTGGCCGAGGGCGGCGAGGGCGCGCGCAACGTTGAGCGACTTGCCGCCCGCCAGTTTGATGACCACTCCGGGGCGGTGGATGCCGCCGGGCACCAGCGCAGGCACCGTGTACGTGACGTCCAGCGCCGGGCTGAGGCCGAGACAATGGATCATTCCGACGCCTCCAGCAGCTCGCCGAGTGTGGCTTGCGCATCGGTGCCACCGGCGGCCCTGGTGGAGAGCGAGCCCGCGACGGCGGCCCAACGCAAACGTTCCGGTTCCGACGGGACGCCACTGAGGAAGGCGGTGATGTAACCGGCATCGAAGCTGTCGCCGGCGCCGGTGGTGTCAACGACGTCGAGCACCAGCCCAGCAGCCCTGTGCACCTCCTGATCTGAGTCGACGGAGAATCCGCCTTCGGCTCCGGCCTTCACAACAACACGCGGGTTCAGCGCGGCAAGTGCCGACGCGGCGGCGAGGTCGTCGGCGATTGTCTCGCCGGTGACCGCCCGCGCGATTGCGATCACTTCCTCCCGGTTCGGTAGGAAGACATCGACGTGGGGCAGCACCTCGGCCAGGCCGTCCCAGAGCTCGGCCGGATCCCAGTTGGTGTCAAGGCTCGTCGTGATACCCCGCCCGCTCAGCCAGAGGAGTAACGCAGGCAGTTCCGCCGCCAAGTCGGGTTGCAGGAAGTACGACGCGATGTGCACGTGCCGAGGCTCGAGGAGGTGCACGGCGGCGCGCACGTCTGACGCCCGCAGCGCGGGAATCGTTCCCGGGAGCGTGAGGATGGCCCGATCGGCGGACTTCGCAAGAATGATGGACAGCCCGGTCGGCAGGTCAGCTCGGACGACGAATGGCGCGGTGTTGACGCCGCGTTCATCGAGTCGAGCCCGCACCAGACGGCCGAAGTCGTCGTCACCGACGGCAGCGATCATGGCGGTAGCGACCCCGAGCCTGGCAAGTCCGGCCGCGACGATAGCCGCGCTGCCGCCGAGCACCAGGTCGGCACTGTCGAGGAGTTGCTCGGCCTGGCCGAAGCGGGGCACGACATCGCCGCTGATGATGAGATCCGGGTTGGCGTCACCGACGACCAAGACCGTGCACGAGGCGTCGCCGCTCATCCTTTGATCCCGGAGAAGGTCATGGTCGCCATGAACTGACGCTGCGCGAACAGGAAGAACAGGATGAGCGGCAGCGTAGCGACCACGTTGCCGGCCATGAGCAGGTCCCACTGGGTGCGTCGGGTGGACTGGAAGTTCGCGATGCCGAGCTGGAGGGTGAACGCCTGGTCGTTGTTGATCGCGATGAGTGGCCACACCAGGTCGTTCCACGACCCGAGGAGAGTGAAGATGGCCAGCGTAGCGATGGCCGGTCGTGCGAGAGGCAGCACAATGCGGAAGAAAACCTGCAACCGGGTGCAGCCGTCGATCATCCCGGCTTCCTCGAGTTCAGCGGGCAGAGAGAGGAAGAACTGACGCATGAGGAAGATGCCGAACGCTGTTGCCAGCCACGGCACGATCGCGGCGCCCAACCCGTCAAGTAGGCCGAGGGTGGCGAACAGGATGTAAGTCGGGATCATCAGCAGTTGGGTGGGGATCATGATCGTGGCGAGAATCAGGAAGAACCCGACGCTGCGACCCGCGAACTTCAGCCGCGCGAAGCCATATCCGGCCAGGGAGCACAACACAATGTTCGACAGGATCGCGGTGCCCGACACGATCACCGTGTTTCCGAGCCAACGCACCACATCCGTCTGCGTGAAGAGCTTGACGTAGCCGTCGAATGTGAGGTGCGATGGCACGAACGGCGGCGGGAAGGTGACAAGCTCCTTCTCTGGCGAGACCGAAGCGAGCATCATCTGCACGAACGGCAGCAGGAACAGGATGGCGATCGGGATGAGCACGACGTGCCACCAGCTGAACCGTCGCTTGGGGCGCCGCGGGATGTCTACGGGGCGCGTCGCGACGTATTCGGAGGAGGTCAGGACCTCGCTGAGGACGGTGGTCGACATCAGAATGCCTCCAGATTGCGTTTGCGGGAGTAGACAACGACGATGATCGTGATCAGCAGGGTCGCGGCGAACAACACGTAGGCTGCCGCCGATCCGTAGCCGAACTGCAGGGTTTTGAACGCTTTCTCGTAGAGGAAGTACACGATGGTCTTTGTGGCGTCGAGCGGTCCGCCGCGGGTGGTCGTGTAGACGAGGTCGAAGAGTTGGATGGCACCGATCGTCTGCCAGATTGCGACGAAGATCGTGACCGGTGACAGCTGTGGCCACACGACCCGCCAGAAGGTCTGCCAGTGGTTCGCCCCGTCGATCCGAGCAGCTTCGAGCAGCTCGCCGGGAATGTCCTGCAGGGCAGCGAGGTAGATGACGGTCGTGAAGGCGGCCTGACCCCACAGCGACATGATGGCGATCACCACCATCGCCTGCGACTGATCCTCCAGCCATCCTTGCTGCGGCAGACCGAACACACGCAACACATTGTTCACGACGCCATACTGCGGGCTGAACAGATAGGTGGTGAGTACACCGGTCGAGGCGGCCGACACCACGAAGGGCACAAAGATCGCCGTGCGGTAGATGCCGATGAAGCGGATGCTTCGATTCAGCGCTACCGCGAGAAACAGGCCGAGAAGCACGGATGCCGGCACGAAGAGGAGGGTGAAGCCGAGGGTGTTGACGACGGCCTTGCCGAATTCGTCATCGCTGACCAGCCCGGCGTAGTTCGCTCCGCCCACGAACTGGGCTTCGCTGAAGCCGTCCCAGTTCTGCAGGGAGAGGACGAACGCCCACAAGGCCGGGAAGATCGACAAGCCGAGGATGATGAGCGTGGCCGGGCCGACGAACCCCCACCCGGTCAGACTCGCTCGCCAGGGTCGGCGCCCGCGACGGTCGCTTTCGCGGCCTCGCGGCTTCCCCCCGGGTGCCGCGGTGGTGACCGACTCCAAGACGGGTGCCCGTCGCGCATTCAGCATGACCAGGTCCTAGTCGTTCAGAGCTTTGTCGGCTATCGTGGCGGCCTTCTCGAGGGCGGACTTCGGATCGCCCTGCCCCTGCAACACATTGGAGATCGCTGATCCGATCGCCTCGGAGAGGCCGACGTATCCGGGGATCGTCGGGCGCGGCTGTTCGGCATTGACCATGTTCTCGGCCATCACGTCAAGTCCGGGGTAGGTCACGACCTGCTCCTTGAACGCGTCGGAGTCCACCTCGGAACTGCGCAGCGGCAGGTTGCCCACCTTGACGTTCCATCGTTCGTCCTGCGCTGCATCCGTGAGCCATTTGGTGAACTCGAAGGCCCAGTACTCACGGTTCTTGTCTTTGTGGTCGAACAGCGCCCAGATGTCGGCGCCGGATACTGTCTGGTGGTCACCGTCAGTTCCCGGCAGCTGCACGACGCCGTAGTCCGTGCCTGCGGTCTTGAAGTCGACAAGCTGCCACGGCCCTGACGTGATCATGCCGATTCGGTCGCTGGCGAACAGCTGCGCGAACTTGGTGTCGGTCTGATCGAGGTAGATGCTCTTGTCGTCGATGGCCATGTCGCGCAGGTTTGTGAGCGCGTCGACACCGGCCGTCGAGGCGATTTCGGACTTCGTGGAGTCGTCGCTCAGAATCGTGCCGCCGTTCTGCCAGAAGTGCGGCCAGAACTGCCAGGTGGTCTCCTCCGATCCCGACACCGAGTAGGCGTAGCCGTAGGTCTCGGTCGACGCATCCGTCAGCTGCTTCGCGGCGCTCCGGAAATCTTCCCAGCTCCAGTCGGAAGTCGGGTAGTCCACACCGGCGCCGTCGAACACGGTCTTGTTATAGATGAGGGAAAGATTGTCGACGATTGCCGGGAAGCCGATGGTCTTGGTCCCGGTAGGTTGCGCCGTGGCGCGTGCGGACGCGGAGAACTCGTCCCACTTCACGTCGGCTTCTGCGACCTGGTCGGTGATGTCAAGGGTGCGCCCCGAGGATTCCAGTTGCCCCGCCCACGACCCGAACGCATACGAGATGTCCGGGTATTTGTTGCCGGCGAATCCCGCGGAGAGTTTCTGCAACAGGTCCTCCGTGGAGGACGCTCCGGCCGAGACCTCGATTGTCACGTTGGGGTGGTCCGCCTCGTACTCCGCCACGAGTTCCTCGAGGACCTTCTGGGCTTGGTCGGTTTGGCCCGTCCACATCTCCAGCCGGACCTGCGCGTCGGGGTCGAGTTCCGTGGCGCCCTGGGCGGCGCCGCAGCCCGTGAGTGACACGATGAGGGCTGCCCCGAGCACCAGGCCGGACACCCGCCTCAGTGCGGTGCGGGGAAGGGTGCGCTTCATCATTGGATCCTCTTTCAGTTCGGGAGACAGTAGCGAATCGCGTGTCGGATCTAGCCGAGAACGATGGAGCGGGTGAGGTGTCGCGGGGTGTCCGGGTTCAGGCCGCGCAGTTCTGCGACGGCCACGGCGAGGCGCTGGGCCTGCGCGAGTTCGATGAGCGGGTCGTGGGAGCCGGTCACGACCTGCGCACCGACGGCCTCGATTTGTTCGACGAGGGTGTCATCGCTGCGTCCGATCGTCCAGACGAGTGACCCAGGTCCAGCGACGGCGAGCGGTCCGTGGCGGTAGTCGAGCAGCGGGTAGGACTCCGACCAGGCCTGTGCGGCCTCGCGAATCTTGAGTGCGGCCTCCTGGGCGAGGCCATAGGTCCACCCGCTGCCGAGGTAGACGAAGTGGCTGAGGAGGGAAACGTCGATCGGGAGCGGCCGTGCCAGCACCGCCTCTGCCTCGGCCGGCAGCGCGGAGACGTCCTCGCCGAACGCCGCACGGGCGAGCAGCAGGAAGGTGGTGGGGAATCGGGTCTGCACGACCGACTGTTCGTCAGCGAAATCCAAAAGGAGCACGTCGTCGGCGCCGGCAACGACGGGAGAATCGGCGACTCCGGTCACCGCTATGGTGCGCACGCCGGCCGGCACGGCACTGAGCGCCTCGAGAACCTCGGTCGTGGTGCCGGAGCGCGTGAGCGCGATGACGGAATCGTACCCGCGCCAGACCCGCGGTTCCGATGCATAGGCCGCATCGGTGATGCCGAGGCCTGCGCTCTCCCGGAGCGCCGCGAACGACTCGGCGACGAATGCGCTGGTACCGCATCCGATCACGAGCACACGCTCCCCTGGCCGCGCGAGGAGGGCGGTGGCGCGCTCGACGTGCGTGAGTGCCTCTCGCCAGATGCGCGGCTGGCTGTCGATTTCGCGGGCGGTAAGTGTCACGGGTGTCCTCCAGTTACGGCCGCCCGGATTGGCCGGAAAGCGTTCTGATGATCATCTCCCAAAATGAGCGAATAACAACTAGAATGTCCATATCGCTCACTCTGAGTGATTATCTACGGTGAGAGGATGCGCCACCTGTGCCTGATTGGGATGGAATCTCTGCCATGAGGCTGGCCGACTGGACCCCGCGCAGTCAACTGCGGGCAGCCGAGACGGTCCTGAACCGACCTGCATACGCGGCGATCGACATCCACAATCATTTGGGGCGTTGGCTCAGCGAGGGGGAGTGGATGGTCCCCGATGTTCAGGACCTCGTCGCGGTGCTGGACGAACACGGCGTCGAGACGATCGTCAATCTCGACGGCATGTGGGGCGATGAAGTGACCGCCAATGTCGAGCGCTATGACCGGGCGCACCCGGGGAGGTTCCTCACCTTCTGTCAGCTGGATTGGGCAGTGCTCGCCGAAACTTACGGTGTCGAGCGGCTGCTGAAGTCACTCGACGACAGCGCGTCGCGTGGCGCCCGCGGACTGAAGGTCTGGAAGAACCTGGGCCTGACCGTGCGGGATGCGGACGGATCGCTCATCCGGCCCGACGATGCCAGGGTTGTCACCGTGCTTCGACATGCCGGCACCCTCGGGCTGCCGGTTTTGATCCACACCGCGGATCCGATCGCCTTCTTCGACCCCGTCGACGCACACAACGAACGCATCGACGAACTCGCGACCGCTCGCGACTGGTGGTTCGGTGACCGGGACAGGCACCCGAGCTTCGACGAGCTGCTCGACGCGCATGCTGCCCTGGTGCTGGCCTGTGGGGGAACGACCTTCATCGGTGCGCATGTAGGCGGGGCGGCGGAGGACCTCGACAGGGTCGAGCGCCTGCTCGCCGCTGCCGACAACTACACAGTCGATATCGCCGGGCGAATCGCGGAGCTCGGCCGCCAGCCGCGACGCTTCGCCCGCTTGGTTGAGGGATTCCCCGATCGTGTCCTGTTCGGTACCGACGCGTATCCCGTGGCCGGGGAGCAGTATGCCCTGCACTACCGCTTCATCGAGACCGACGACGAGGGCTTCAGTTACGACCCCGGCAGCAGCATCCCTGGACAAGGCCGATGGGCCGTCTCCGCGCTCGATCTTCCGCCGCACCGCCTCGAGGCGTTGTACCGAGGCAACGCCAGGCGAGTGCTCGGTCTCGACTGACCTCAGGCTCCCAGTCGGGCGAAGGAGATCACCCGGCACAGCTGGGCCACGAGAGCGACCGTCGCGTCGCGGGCCCCGCGGCTGAATTTGCGAGGGTCGATCACGTCTGGCGCTGCGGCGAGGGAGGCTCGCAGTGCGGCGGTGCTCGCGATGTTCAGAGCGGTGCCGACATTGACCTTGCGGATGCCGGCTTCGACGGCCTGCCTGATCATGTCGTCGGCGATGCCCGACGAGCCGTGCAACACGAGCGGCACGGAGACACTGGTGGCCAGGCGTCCCACCAGGGCAACATCGATGACCGCCGAACGCTCGAGCATGGCGTGAGAGCTTCCCACGGCGACAGCCAGACCGTCGACGCCGGTCTGCTCGACGAAGGAGCGCGCCTCGTCGGGGTTCGTGCGCACTCCGGGAGCATGAGCGCCCTCCTTGCCGCCGATCGCGCCCAGTTCAGCCTCGACCCACAGCCCTGCAGCCTGAGCCTCCTCGGCGATACCGCGGGTGGCCCGGACATTCTCGCTGTAGTCGAGTCGCGACGCATCGAACATCAGCGAGCCGATGCCGAACTCCCCGGCTCGTGCCAGAATTCCCCGCACGAGGCCCACATCCTCGAGGTGGTCGAGGTGGATGCCGATCGGCACGGATGCTGCGTCTGCCAGCTCCCGACAGGCAGCGAGAATGGGCCACGGTGATCCGTGGAAGCGGATGGCGTTCTCGCTCAGCTGCAGGAGGGCGCCGGCGCCGGCCCTACTGGCCCCGGCCACGATCGACTCGGCGTGATCGAGGGTGATCACGTTGAAAGCAGCGACGGCTCCGCCGTCGGCCGAAGCCTGCGCTACGAGCCGACGCGTCGACGTGAGGCTCACACGCTGACCGTGCCCAGAATCTCCAGGCGCCCACCGAGTGCGCGTGGAAGTAAGTCGGCGTGCAGTTCGGTGAGTTCGTCGCACAGCGCCCAGATCTGCTCCGGAGTGAGGGTGGAGCTCGCGTTCGGATCCATCAGCACGGCCTGGCGCACCAGAAGGGGGTCTCCCGTGCGTGCGGCTTCGATCGTGAGGGCGGCGACGCCCAGGTAGGTGCGGTTGAGAGTGGCGCCGACCTCGGGGATTGAGCCGAACGGAAGCGGGTGCACCCCGTCGCGGTCCACGCGACTGGGCACCTCGACAACGGCGCCATGCTGCAGGTTGTCGATGAGCCCGATGTTGACCACGTTGGCATGGATGATGCGCTCGGTGCCCGTGAGCAGGGAGTGAATGATCTGCGGGGCGTACTCGGCGGCGCCGTCCTCCAGCTCAAGGTCCTGGCCGGCCGCGAGCAGCTCCTTCGCGTGCTCGAACTCCGCCACGTTCTCTTCTGAGATTCCGAGGTATTGAAGCGGTTCGATTCGGAAACGCTCGATCTGCTCATCGGAGCGCAGGAACCAGCCCAGGTACTCCGAGGAGTGTTCACTGGTCTCGGTCGGGTAATGGCCGACGCGCTTGAAGATCTCGACGCGGACGCGTCGCTGCAGTTCCGGATCGGCTGCGATCAGCTCACGCAATGCCGGATAGAGGTCAACGCCGTCTCGGCTCCACTCGAGCAGCCACGCCTGATGATTCACTCCGGCGGCACGGTAATGAGTGCCTTCCAGCGGCACTCCGATCAGCTCGCAGAGGTCGTTCACCGTCCAGTGCACGCTGTGGCAGAGGCCGACGACCTTGAGTTCAGGCGCCACGACCGACATCCACCACACGTTCATCGCCATCGGGTTCGTGTAGTTCAGGAACCAGGCGTCGGGGCAGAGCTCGAGCATGTCCTGCGCGATGCTTGAAAGCACCGGGAAGGTCCGGAGAGCGCGGAACACCCCGCCGACACCTGTGGTGTCGCCGATCGTCTGACGTAGGCCGTATCGGGCAGGAACCTCCAGGTCGATGCGGGTCGCGGCGATGCCCCCCACCTGAATCATATTGACGACCACATCGGCGCCCTCGAGTGCTTCACGGCGGTTCAGGGTGGCGACGACGGTAATGTCCCGGCCGAATCTACGGGTCACCTGCACCGCGGTGCCGTGTGCAACCGCCAGCCGGTCGGCATCGATGTCATGCAAGACGAGGGTGAACGCGGGGAGGTCGTCGAAGCGGGCCAGGTCAGCGACAAGCTGGCGGGTGAAGACGACGCTGCCGGCACCGAGGAAAACAATCTGTGTCATGCACTGATCTTGGGACGTACTGCACAGAGTACGCAACCGAATGAGCGTTTTATGTATAAAATGATCACTGCAGATGATCGGCTAGCGCCAGAATGGGGAAAACGTGAGTGCCTCGGACGAAAGTTCCTTCGCCGCCATCCAGGGCGGGTCGGCCAAGCGCGCCCAGCGAATGGTGGAAATCCTCGATCTTGTCGCCGCCCGCGGCCACGTGACCTTGGACGCCATGGCAGCAGAGTTGGGCATCTCTGCCGCAACAGCTCGTCGCGACCTCGCCGTACTCGCCGACCAGAAGCTCCTGATCCGAACTCACGGAGGCGCCACGTCGATAAGTCACGGCACCGAACTCCCCGTCGTCCTGCGCGACACCAAGTTCCAGGATGCGAAACGGCTCATCGCTCGCCGCACAGCTGCCCTCATCCCCCTCGAACGCCACGCCGTCGCCCTGAGCGGAGGGACCACGACCGCCGGGGTCGCGCGAGCGTTGGCCGGGCATCGGGAGCTCACCATCGTGACCAATTCTCTGACGATCGCGGGCCTCGTCACCCTGTACCCGCAGTTGAAAGTGATCATGACCGGCGGTGTCCTCCGGCCTCAGTCGCTCGAGCTTGTCGGGGTGCTTGCGGAGAACACGTTCAGCGCGGTCAACGTCGGCACTGCGATCCTCGGTGCCGACGGTGTGAGCGCTGCGGCAGGAGTGACGACCCACGATGAGACCGAGGCGCGAACCAACCATGCAATGGTCGCGAAGGCGCAGCGCACAATCGTCGTCGCCGACGGGTCAAAGATCGGCCGCGTTGCTCTGGCCCAGATGTCAGAGCTCGATCAGATCGATTTTCTGATCACCGACAGTTCCGCCGACGCCGTCGAACTCGACCGCATTCGGCAAGCCGGCGTCAGGGTGGTCCTCGCTGACACCGAATGAATGCGGGACACCGCATTCCGTCCATGGACCACCTCGATGATCGCCTGTGAGGGAAATATCGGCGGGCAGACACCGCCATAATCGAGGTATGACGAGCAATGATGCACATGAGGCCGCCCGCACCTCCATCCTCAGCGGACGAACGTCCCTGGGAATCGAGCTGGGGTCGACCCGCATCAAGGCCTGCCTGATCGGCGAGGACCTGTCCGAGGTCCTCGCCGTGGGCAGCCACGAGTGGGAGAACGAGTTCGTCGACCGGGTCTGGACCTACTCGCTCGAGGACGTGTGGTCCGGCATTCAGGCCGCGCACTCCGCCCTCATCGCCGACATCGACGCGAAGTACGGCATCCGGCCGGAGGGCTACGGCGCGATCGGCGTCTCGGCGATGATGCACGGCTACCTCGCATTCGATGCCGCGGGTGACCAGCTGGTGCCGTTCCGCACCTGGCGCAACACCACCACCGGGCCCGCGGCGGCCGAGCTGACCGAGCTGTTCGACGTGAACATCCCGCTGCGCTGGTCGATCGCCCACCTGCACCAGGCCGTCATCGACCACGAGCCGCACGTGCCGCAGATCGACTTCATCACCACCCTGGCCGGCTACGTGCACTGGCAGCTCACCGGCCGCAAGGTCCTGGGCGTCGGTGACGCGTCGGGCATGTTCCCCATCGACTCCGCCACCGGCGACTACGACGCCGAACTGCTCGCCCGCTACGACGGCCTGGTCGCCGAGTCCGCTCCCGACCTCATCCTGGCGGCGGTGCTGCCGAAGGTGCTCGTCGCCGGCGTACCGGCCGGTGACCTCACGGCGGCGGGTGCGGCGCTCCTCGACCCGACCGGTGCGCTGCGACCCGGCTCCGTGCTGTGCCCGCCAGAGGGCGACGCCGGCACCGGCATGGTCGCCACCTGCTCAGTCGCCCCGCGCACCGGCAACGTCAGCGCCGGCACCAGCATCTTCGCGATGGTCGTGCTCGAACGCCCGCTCACCAAGGTGCACCACGAACTCGACCTGGTCACCACCCCCGCCGGCGATCTTGTCGCGATGGTGCACTGCAACAACGGGGCAAGCGAGCTCGCCGCGTGGGCCGGGATGTTCGGCCGCTTCGCCGCGGCCAGTGGAAACCCCGTCTCCAGCGACGCGGTTTTCGACGCCCTGTTCCGTGAGGCGCTCGAGGGTGACGCGGATGCCGGCGGCCTGTTGGCCTACAACCACCTCGCCGGCGAGCCGATCGCCGGCCTTACCGAGGGCCGGCCGCTCTTCGTGCGCACCCCCGACAGCCGGCTCACCCTCGCCAACTTCATGCGCGCCCAGCTCTACGGCGTGTTCGGCACGCTCGCCCTCGGCATGCGTGTGCTCGCAGAGGAAGGCGTCGCACTCGATGCGATGTTCGCGCACGGTGGCCTGTTCCGCACCGCCGGTGTGGCCCAGCGCTTCCTCGCCGGAGCCCTGGACGCCCCGGTGTCCGTCGCCGAGACGGCGTCGGAGGGCGGTGCCTGGGGCATCGCTGTCCTGGCGTCCTACACGGCGGCCGCCGCATCCGGTGTGGACCTCGACCTGGACGGCTACCTGCGTGAGCGGGTGTTCGCCGGGCAGGAATTCGAGACCGTCGCCCCCGACCCCGTGGACGTCGCCGGTTTCTCGAGCTACCTCGACCGCTACGCCGCGGGCCTCGCCGTCGAACTGGCCGCCGTCGAAACGCTCTGACCGGATCGTCGAACAGGCAGTGGCCCTGCCGCGGCACGCGAGTTCCTGATCCACCGATGATGCTCTCCTACGACGGCGCCCTTCCCCAGCGTCCCCGCCGCGTGCTCGTGGCGGGGGTGTCCGGCACGGGCAAGACCACCCTCGCCGCACGAATCGCCGGGCTCACCGGCGGCGCCCACACCGAGATCGACGCACTGTTCCACGGCCCCAACTGGGTCCAGCGGCCGGACTTCCTCGACGACGTACGGGCCTTCATTGCCGCGGAATCCTGGACAACCGAGTGGCAGTACTCCGTGGCCCGCCCTCTTCTGGCCGAGTCAGCTGACCTGCTCGTGTGGCTCGACCTGCCGTTTCTGCGGGTGACTCTGCCGCGTGTCATCCGCCGCACCATCCGTCGCCGGGTTCACAGGGAGGCCTTGTGGAACGGTAACGTCGAGCCTCCCTTGCACACGGTGTTCACCGACCGTGAGCACATCGTGCGGTGGGCGGTCTCCACGCGGCGCAATTACCACCAGCGGGTGCCTCAGCTGGCGTTGGAGCATCCGCACTTGGTTGTCGTCAGGCTGCGATCGCAGCGCGAGGTCGAGCGCTGGCTGGCCGGAGCGCTCCGCGACGCTGTGCGCTAGTCCGGGCGAGGTGCGCCGTCACCACCAGAACGGTTCCTGGGTTGTGTAGGGAGCTTCCAGGCGCCGGATGTCGTCGGCCGTGAGCTCGAGGTCGAGGGCGGCCACGGCGTCAGTGAGGTGCGCGGCTTTGGTCGCTCCGACCACCGCGGCGCACACGGTGGGATTGTGGAGCACCCAGGCGAGAGCGATCGCTGCCATCGGCACGTTCCGCTCGGCGGCGATGCGCTCGACCGCGTCGATGATCGGAGCATCGAGGTCGCTGTCGAACGCCTTCGCGACGACGTCGACGGACTCGCGGTCGCTGGACTGTCCGCGGGGGCGGGCAAGCCGGCCCTTGCCATTGGGGGAGTACGGGACGAGTCCCACGCCGAGGTCCGAGCAGAGGGGGATCATCTCCCGTTCCTCCTCGCGTTTGAGGAGGTTGTACTGGTCCTGCATCGCCGAGAACGGGGTCCATCCGCCGAGCCTGGCCGCGGTCTGCAGCTTCGCGAACTGCCACGCGAACATCGACGATGCCCCGAGGTAGCGCACCTTGCCGGCGCGCACGAGGTCATCCAATGCCCTCATCGTCTCCTCGACGGGGGTGTCGGGGTCGAAGCGGTGCACGTAATAGACATCGATGTAATCGGTGCCGAGGCGGCTGAGCGAGGCGTCGACCTGCTCGAGGATCGCCGAGCGGGAGAGCCCGGATCCGCCGGGGCCGTCGTGCATCTTCCCGGAGACCTTGGTGGCCAGGACGATGTCCTCGCGGCGGCTGTACTCGCGGATGGCCCGGCCGATGAATTCTTCGCTGGTGCCCTGCTGGTAGACGTTCGCGGTATCCCAGAAGGTGATCCCGAGGTCAATCGCCTGGCGGAAGAATGGCGCGGACGCGGTCTCATCGAGGGTCCAGCTGTGCAGGCCCCTGCTGGGGTCGCCGTAACTCATGCAGCCCAGCGCGAGCCGGCTGACCTTCAGCCCGGTGGTTCCGAGGCGTGCGTGTTCCATGGTGATCTCCTTCGGGTTGCGGACGGGCCATCAGGCCTGGATGCCGGCCGTGGCCGCCCAACTTGCGAGGAGCCGCAGTGAGTCCTCGGTCGGGGTGCCGGCTTCGGCGGTATAGATGAGGAAGTTCAGTCCGGGCTGGTCCATCGGCTCCATCGCCTGGTAGACCATCCGCAGCTCGCCGACGATGGGATGGTGAAACACCTTCTCGCCGGAGGCGTGGTGGCGCACATTGTGGGCGCCCCACCGGGTGCGGAACTCGGCGCTCCGCGTCGACAGCTCCCCGACCAGGTCGTGCAGTGCCTTGTCATGAGGGTTGCGCCCCGCCTCGGTGCGCAGGATCGCCACGTTGATGTCTGCCGACATCGACCAGTTGGGGTAGAACCGCTCAGCACTCTCGCGGTGCAGAAACACGAACCTGGCGAGATTCACCGGTCGTTCCGGCATCGCATAGAGCTCGGAGTAGAGGGCTCGGAAGAGTGCGTTCTCGGCCAGCACGTCCATGCGGCCGTTCCGCACGAACGCTGGACCCGCGGTGACAGCGTCGAGCGCCAGCTGCATCACCGGCCGGATGGTCTGCGGTGCGGTTCGCCGGGCGGCGCGAACCGGTGACTCGTTCGCTGCGCGCGCGAGGTCGATCAGGTGAGCGCGCTCGGCCTTGTCCAGCAGCAGCGCGGTGGCGATCGCGTCGAGCACCGATTCGGAAGCTCCAGCCAGGTTGCCGCGCTCCAGGCGCGCGAAGTACTCCACGCTCACACCGGCCAGCATGGCGACCTCGGATCGGCGCAACCCCGGCACCCGACGGTTCGTCCCGGCAGGCAGCTGCACCTGCTCCGGCGTCACTCTGCTTCGACGCGAGGTCAAGAACTCGCGCACCTCGTTCCGGTTATCCACACCGATCACGCTAGCCGCGAGCGGTCACCCGTGGGGTTCCCTGCCAAGACACCTCAGGCGCCAACGGTCAAGCCGGCGAGCGGGCCGGCGTCATTGTGCGTCAGGGGATGAGCCCGGCGGCCTTTTTGACCCAGTCGAGAATCCACGGGATGATCTGACCGCCCTGCTCCACCCCGGCCTGGGCCACGGCGACCGCCGGGAACAGGCTGGTCGCCAGCGCGCAGAAGAGGGCGGCGACCGCGAGGGTCCAGGCCAGCGGCACGCTGCGCACCCGGGTGATGAGCGCGAGCAGGGCAAGGATCAGAACGAACCCGACGATCGTGGCCACGCTGATCGGGCCGACGGGGATGGGGACGAACCAGACCGCGCCGGCGCTGGCGCCGATCAGTCCCAGCAGCGGGATGAGAACAAGGCCGGCCAGGAGCAGGCTGCCCAGGACCCCGGCCCCGAGCGCGACCCACACGGCGCGCGGGCGGGCGGGGCCGCGGGACCGGGTCCACCGGGTCATGGGGTGACTCCGCACTTCGCGACTCCGCCCATCGTGACTCCGCACCTCGAAACTTCGCACATCCGGGGCGACCGCTCAGCGCACCCGTTGGTCGTGGCCGAGCCGTGCGCGCAGCCCCGAATGAATGGTGAGGCACGTGGCCGGGGCGTCACCGACAACCTGGGCGAGGTTGTCGATGAGGCGGCCGGCCTCCTCCATGATCAGGCGCGGCGAGACACCCTGCCGTGGGGTGACGCCCACGTGCAGCACGGGTTGGCGTTTCACCGTGAACGCACCGACGGTGGTACCGACCAGGTCGGGCCGCTTGTCCAGGGAGTGCTTCAGCGCCTCCGCGGCGAAGGACGTGTCGATCAGCAGCCGGTCCGACGACGCATCCTGTTCGCTGACCGGCTTGCGGTAGATCTCCCGGCTGCCGCCGCCGCCGACATTTGCGATGATCACCACCATCAGGATCACGACGAGCAGCAAGACCAGGACGGCGGCGAGGAGCCACCAGCTGAAGTCGGTGCCTGGCACCGGTGTGGCCGTGAGCGCGTCGGCCACCACGGTGTCGGTGATTGTGCGGGCATCATCCCATCGCGCGGCCCACCACGGCCAGAACTCCAGGGCGGCCGCGCCCGCGCCGGCGACCAGGAGGACCAGTCCGACGAGGAAGATGAAGACGCGGTTCAGCGCCCGGTTCGTATCGTTCATGAGCCGATCACTCCTGTCGTCTTGACGCGTACGGTGTGGCGCAAGGCGGGCCTGAGATCGTAGGAGCCGATCTCCTCTGCGACGGCGCTGCGGATCGCCGCGTCATCGACCGGGATTCCCGACGTCGGGGTGACCTCGACGACAGCCCGGCGGTGCGACACCGACACGGCGGCCTGGCCCTGGGGGAGTCGCGCGACGGTCTCGACGCGGCGGGCGATGCTCGAGGCGAGTACCCCGTTGTCCACGATCACCGCTCGGCCCTCGTGCATCATCTGATGCCGTGCCAACCGGCCGGACCGCACCGCGTGCACCATCAGCAGCAGGCCGACGAGTGCCAGCAGAGTGCCGCCGACGGTGATCGCCCACTGCGGTTGCAGGGTCGGCAGCGCCGCCACCCAGCCGAACGCATCCGCCGGCGTGGCCAGGAGCGGCGGTTGCCCGAGCATCCGCAGCACCAGTTCGGTGCCCAGGTAGATGCAGGCCAGGGCGATCACGCTCGCGAGCACGATAGTGGTCACGGTGCGCGGGGAGTGGGTCTCTCGCCGGACGATGCGTGCATACGGTGTCTTCATCGTGGTACCCGTCGTTCTTCGGTGATGTGTGCTCCGCGCACGCGGATATCCACCCGCCCCACCTGATTGCCCGTGATCCGGGTGGTCGTGGTGCGGATGTCGTTTTGCGCGTCGTCGAGACGCTGCAGGAGCGTGGTTCCGGCATGGCCGGGGCCGATGGTGCCCAGGTCGGGCATGCTGATCGGCGTGGCCACCTCAAGACCGAGTAGGCCATGGTCGTCCCGCAGCGTCACGGTGACCTGGCTGGGGTCCACGCCCAGGGACTCGGCGGAGACGGCCCTGGCGACGGTGTTCAGAGCCTGGGGTCGCACGGTGATGTGACCGGGATACCCCGGTCCGCCGGCCGGGAGGGTGCCCTCCCGGCCGGAAGCGTCGTGGCTGTCGGCTGGCATCAGGACGTGCGTTTTCCGCTCAGGGCGTTGGCAAGGCCACGCGGGTCGAGCTTGCCGTCAAGAAAACGCCCGATCAGAAGGCCGACGGCCATGAAGACGGCCACGAGGAGGAACCCCCAGAAGCCGAAGACGAGGGCCGCGAACGCGAGTGCCGCGCCGGCGGCGATGCCGGTGACGGTGGCGCTCATGAGACGCGCGCCTCCACCTGGTCGTCCTGGTCGTCGGTGGGCAGGTGCACGTCGTTCACGGCGACGTTCACCTCCACCACCTCCAGGCCGACCATGCCGGTGATGGCGTTGGTCACCTGGGTGCGCACGGCGTCGGCGACCTGCTGGATCGGGGCGGGGTATTCCACGACGATGGTGACGTCCACGGCGGCCTGGGTCTCGCCGACCTCGACCTTCACACCCTGGGTCAGATCGTCCTGGCCGACCGCGCCGCGAAGCGCTCCGAGCGCACGGGCCCCGCCGCCGCCCAGCGCGAAGACGCCGGGGACTTCGCGGGCCGCGATGCCGGCGACCTTGGAGACCACGCCGTCGGCGACGGTGTTCTTGCCGCGCGCTTCCCCGGTGGATGCGGATGCCGGTGCCACACGCGACGCGCTGTCGACTCGGGCCGATGGCACGGTCGTGGGGGCGGCGGTGGTGGGGCGGGTGTCTTCGTTGGCCATGGGAACGTCCTCGTTTTCTGTTGACGGGCCGGCCGGGCGAATCGCTGAGCCGGGGCGAGTGGATCGCCATATCCCTAAGTGGGGGCCAACAGGGAGTTCGTCACGAAATCGGTGGGATTTTTTCGTTCCTGTGCGGCGCTTTCCCAGCGAAGTCATCGGAATCCGCTCTGGTGGCCGTGCCCGGCACTATCGTGTTTCCCGTGAGCAGTCGCCGCAATCCCGGGTCGCAGTCGTCCCTGCGTGAGGCCAACCGTGCCCGCATTCTCGACGCGATCACCCACTACGGCGCTCTCACCCAGGTGGAACTGGCCGCGGTCACCGGACTGTCGCCGGCCACGGTCTCGAACATCGTCAAGGAGCAGGCTGCCACGGGGGTGCTGACGACCACACCCACATCGCGGAGCGGCCGCCGCGCGGTGCGGGTCACACTCGCCCGCGAGATGGGCCTGGTGGTGGGACTGCACGTGTCCAACCGGCAGCTGAGGCTGGCCCTGGCCGACGCCGGGCACCAGGTATTGGCCGAACGGATGCTGCCGTTGGCCCGCGACCACCGGGCCGACAGCGAACTCGACAGGGTGATGCTGCTCATCCAGGACATGGCCGAATCGGTCGGCGCCGGCCCGGGCGAGGTGCTCGCGGTGGGAGTGGGCCTGGCCGCGCCGGTCGACCCGCGCACCGGCATCATCGCCACCGCCGGCCTGCTGCGCGGCTGGGACGGTGTGCCCGTTGCCGAGGAGCTTCAGGCCCGGCTGCACCGACCGGTGTTCGTCGACAACGAGGCCAATCTCGGCGCGCTCGCCGAATACCGCATGGGCGCCGCCCAGGGCGTCCGGCAGGCGGCCTACCTGCGCGTGTCGCACGGCGTGGGCGCCGGCCTGATCGTCGACGGCCGGGTGTACCGCGGAGGCAGCGGCAAGGCCGGCGAAATCGGTCACCTCACCCTGGACGAGCAGGGCCTCGTCTGCCGGTGCGGCAACCGGGGCTGCCTGGAGACCCTGGTGGGGGCATCCGCCCTTGCGGCGCAGTTCCCGGGCAGCCACGGCGACGTGAAGCTCCGCGACATCGTGCTGCGCGCCGACGCCGGCGACGCCAGGGCCCGCCGGGTGATCGCAGACGCCGGCCGGCATCTCGGCGTCGCGCTGGCGGGCCTGAGCAACCTGATCGACCCGCACCGTATCGTGGTCGGCGGCGAACTGGCCGAAGCCGGCGAGATGCTGCTCAGCCCGCTCCGGCACGCGCTGGAGCGGTCGACCCTCGCCACCGTCTCCGGGGGACCGGAGGTGGTCAAGGGTGAGCTCGGCGAACGAGCCGAGGTACTCGGCGCCGTGCTCTTCGCCATCGACAGGGCCCAGATCTCGGCGGGCCGGCCCGAAGACGCCGTCCGCACCGTCGCCGGCGCCCCTGCCCCCGACATCCTGCCCGGAATCGGCGGAATCTTCCCGGTGCGCACCCCCGAAATATCGCCCGAAAGGGGCGGTCTGGCCTCTTGAGTTCAAGCCTTGACGGCATTTGGCACCGGGGGCATGCTCGTTACACCGCCAACGAGGGTGGTCACAGTAGGAGGCACATCATGAGAAAACCCAGGAAGCTCGCGCTCCTGGCGGTCGCTCTGATCATGACCGCAGGAACGTTGACCGCGTGCACATCGAACGGTTCCGACTCCGGCAGCACCGACGGTGGCGGCTCCGGTGACACCATCAAGATCGGCCTGCTCCTCCCCGAATCCAAGACCACCCGGTACGAGAGCTTCGACCGGCCGCTCTTCGAAGAGAAGCTCAAGTCCCTCGGAGACTACGAGATCATCTACGCCAACGCCGACCAGGATGCCGCCAAGCAGCAACAGCAGGCGGAATCAGCCCTCACCGAGGGCATCAAGGTGCTGGTGCTCGACCCCGTTGACGGGGCCGCTGCGGCCAGTATCGCCGAGTCCGCCGCCGCACAGGACGTGCCGGTGGTCTCCTACGACCGGCTGATCAAGAGCGACAAGGTCGACTACTACATCTCCTTCGACAACGAACAGGTGGGTGTGCTGCAGGGCACCGCCCTCGTCGACAGGCTCACCGAGGACGGCACCACATCGGGCCTGATCATGATCAACGGATCCCCGACCGACGCCAACGCGGCGGAGTTCAAGAAGGGCGCGCACTCGGTGATCGACCCCAGCGGCATCCCGATCCTCGCCGAATACGACACGCCCGACTGGAGCCCGGACAAGGCCCAGGAGTGGGCGGCCGGCCAGATCACCCAGTTCGGCACCGAGATGTCGGGCATCTACGCCGCCAATGACGGCACCGCCGGCGGTGCGATCGCCGCGGTGAAGGCCGCAGGCACCGAACCGATCCCGCCCGTGACCGGACAGGACGCCGAACTCGCCGCTATCCAGCGGATCGTCGCCGGCGACCAGTACATGACCGTCTACAAGGCCATCAAGCTCGAGGCCGAGAAGGCGGCGGAGGTCGCGCACCAGCTCGCCCAGGGTGATACCCCGGACCCGGACACGACATTCCAGGACATCCCCTCGACCTTGCTGACCCCGGTGGTCGTCACCGTCGACAACATCCAGGAAACCGTGATCGATGACGGCTTCTACACCGTCGACGAGATCTGCACCGACGAGTACGCCGACGCTTGCGCCGCGGCCGGGCTGCAGTAGCAGCCGCACGGCGCATCGAAACGGCCGGCCGGGACACCGCACCCACGATTCGGTTCCCGGCCGGCTCTCATCTCGAGCAGAGGATTCACAATGGCCGTGACGTCCACCCCGGAGGCGCCTGTTGGCGACCTCGTCCTGTCCTTGCGCGGAATCGACAAGAACTTCGGAGCCGTGCAGGCGCTCACCGACATCGACCTCGACATCTACAGCGGTGAGGTGGTCGCCCTCGTCGGCGACAACGGTGCCGGCAAGTCCACCCTGATCAAGATCCTGGCCGGGGTGCATCCGCAGGACGGCGGCACCATCAGTCACGACGGCAAGACGGTGTCGATCAACAACCCGGCCGACTCCAACAATCTAGGCATCGCGACCGTGTACCAGGACCTGGCGCTCTGCGACAACCTCGACGTGGTCGCCAACCTGTTCCTCGGCCACGAACTCGGGCGCGCCACCATCAACGAGGTCGAGATGGAAAAGCGGTCCTGGGGTCTGCTTCGGCAGCTCTCGGCCCGCATTCCGTCGGTGCGCATCCCGGTGGCCTCGCTCTCCGGCGGCCAGCGTCAGACCGTGGCGATCGCGAGGTCGCTGATCGGCGAACCGCGCATCGTCATCCTCGACGAACCCACAGCCGCCCTGGGCGTGGCACAGACTGCCGAGGTGCTCAACCTCATCGAACGGCTGCGGGAACGTGGCCTGGCCGTGGTGCTGATCAGCCACAACATGGCGGATGTGCAGGCCGTCGCCGACCGCATCGTGGTGTTGCGACTGGGCCGCAACAACGGCGAGTTCAAGGTGGCCGACGTCAGCTACGAGGACATCATCGCGGCGATCACCGGAGCCAGCGATAACGCCGTCACCCGTCGCGCCCAGGCGCGGGTGGACTCCGCCGACGCCACTGCTGCGGCGGCGACGGCCACCGACACCGAACTCCCCAAGGAGGAACGGCCATGACGACCCCGACTTCAACCCCGCCGCCTGCCGGCGCCGACGACACCGCCCCGCCCACCGAAACGGTTCGGCTGGCCGCCGTCGCGGCAGATCTTCAGGACGAACGCCTGATCCAGCCGCACGGCATCGGCGGTACCGTGCGTGCCTTCGGCAAACGGGTACGGTCCGGCGACATCGGTTCGCTGCCCGTCGTGATCGGCCTGATCGTGATCTGGGTGGTGTTCTCGCTGCTGAACCCGAACTTCCTCTCCAGCACCAACCTCGTCAACCTCACCCTCCAGTGCGCCGCCGTCGGCACCATCTCCGTCGGCATCGTGCTGGTGCTTCTGCTGGGCGAGATCGACCTGTCGGTCGGGTCGGTCAGCGGCCTGTCCGCGGCCATCCTGGCGGTCAGTTTTGTCAACCTCGGCTGGCCCCTTCCCGTGTCCCTGTTGGCCTCGCTGCTGGCGGGTATGGTGATCGGTCTGCTCTACGGGTTCCTGTACACCCGGTTCGGGGTACCCAGCTTCGTCATCACCCTGGCGGGTCTGCTCGGTTTCCTGGGGCTGCAGTTGTGGGTGCTCGGTTCGACGGGGTCGATCAACATCCCCTTCGACTCCTGGATCGTGCAGTTCGCCCAGCAGTGGTTCCTGCCCGACTGGCTCTCCTACGTGCTGGTGGTTCTCACAGCGCTGGCCTATGCGGCGCAGTTGTTCGTCACCGCCAACCGCCGGGCCGCGGCGGGACTCTCCGCCGTGCCTGCCACGTCGATCGTGGTGCGCAGCGTGTTCCTGCTCGTGGTGCTCGGCGTACCTGCCTGGTACCTCAACCAGACCCGCGGGGTCGGGGCCATGTTCCTGCTGTTCCTGGTGCTCGTGGTGGTGATGAACTTCTTCCTCACCCGCACCAAGTGGGGCCGGTCGGTCTACGCTGTCGGCGGCAACGTCGAGGCCGCCAGACGCTCGGGTATCAACGTCACCGGGGTCTACCTCTCGGTGTTCATGCTCTGCTCCACCTTCGCGGCCCTCGGCGGCATCCTCGCCGCCGGCCGGCTGGCGGCGGCGAACCAGGGCTCGGGCGGCGGTGACACCAACCTCAACGCCATCGCCGCGGCGGTGATCGGCGGCGCGAGCCTGTTCGGTGGCCGCGGCAGCGCGTTCTCCGCCCTGCTCGGCATCCTGGTGATCCAGTCGATCTCCAGCGGCCTCACCCTGCTCAATCTGGACTCGTCGATCCGGTACATGATCACCGGCGCGGTGCTGCTGCTCGCGGTCATCGTCGACTCCCTGTCGCGCCGCACCCGGGTGTCGCACGGTAGAGCCTGACCGCCTCCCGCCCGGGGCCGGGCGGAGGCGGCAGAAAAGGCGGTGATTCTCATACCTACACGGCAGCGGAGCCGGACGGCGGCGGGATCACCGTCTTTGGTGTGCCCGCCCCTGCTGTACCCCGCCTTGCCGCGAAGTGCCCCTTCGACCGCTCCGAAGGGGCACAATTCGGCAACTCGGCCCACGGGGAAGGTGCTCAGTGGTGCTTAGGAAGCCAGCTCAGCGGCGTCGCGCAGGAGGTCGGCGGCTGCGTCGTCACCGTGCGAGGCCAGCGCCACCACCTCGCCGATGACCACAACGGCGGGGGAGCGTACCCCGGCGTGGGTCGCGAGGGCGCCGATGGTGTCCAGCCGGCCGATTGTGGTGCGCTGGTCGTGTGCGAACCCGCGCTCCACGATCGCGACGGGTATGTCGCTGCGCATGCCCAGCCGGGCGAGGCCGGCGACCAGCTGCTGCAGGGTGCCGATGCCCATCAGCACCACGATGGTGCCGTCCAGGCCGACCAGGTGGGTCAGCTCAGCGTCGCTGATCGGGGCATGACCGGAGATCACAGTGAACAGGTGGCTCACCTCACGATGCGTGACGGGGATGCCCGCCGCGGCCGGCACAGCGATCGCGCTCGTCACCCCCGAGATCACGGTCACTGGCACACCGGCGGCGCGGCAGGCGAGAACCTCTTCGCCGCCCCGGCCGAACACGAACGGGTCGCCGCCTTTCAGCCGAACGACCGTGAGGCCGGCCAAGGCCGAGGCCACCATCATCCGCTCGGCGTCACGCTGCGGTATCGCGTGATGGCCCGGAGCCTTACCGACGTCGACGTGTTCGGCGCCGGGCGCCCAGTCGCCCAACCGGTCGGTCGGGCCCAGCCGATCGTAGTAGACGATATCGGCGGCCTTCAGCGCCGCCATGGCTCCCACCGTGAGCAGTTTCTCCAGCCCTGGGCCACCGCCGACGAGCGTGACCGATCCGATCGGGGCGGTCGAGGCCGGGGCCTCCCGGGTCAACCAGGTACGGTTCGTGGCGCAGGCCGCCGCGATGACGGCCTCCGCGTGTGGGCTGGTCTCCACGACGGCGACCAGATCCACCGCGGCGATGAGCGCGTTCCACGCGCCGATCGACCGAGGGAACGTCGGAGCGAGCACCCCGGGCACCGCCCGCGCGGCTGGCACACCGGCGCCGGCCACCGCACCGGGCGCGACCAGGTGGTACACGGTCGCCCCCGTGGCCAGGTAGCGCGCCAGAACGCGCCGCGACGCGTGCGCGCCGCCCACGACGAGTACCCGTTTTCCGGTGTAATCCAGGCCGAGCTGCACGGGCTACTCAGCGCCGGTCGCCGGGACGCGGGAGATGTCGACGCCGTCGATACTCACCGGGATGCGGCGGCCGGTGCGCCGGATCGACCCGGCAATGGTGGCGTGGTCACGCTCGTCGGGCCGGGCCGGGCGCGGCTGGTCGCGCTCGATGACCTGCAGGAGCGACGGGTCGGGGGTGTCGGAGTTGACGAACGGACGGAACCGGCGCAGTCGCTCCGGGTCGGCCAGCGTGGCCGCCCACTCGTCTTCGTACACGTCGACGTGGGCGGCCATGGCCGCCTCGAGGTCGGCGGCGATGCCCAGGGAGTCGTTCACGACCACGTCGCGCACGTGGTCGATGCCGCCCTCGAGGTCTTCCTGCCAGCGAGCGGTGCGCTGCACGCGGTCGGCGGTGCGGATGTAGTACATCAGGTAGCGGTCGATGTACTGCACCAGGGTGGCCTCGTCGAGGTCCTTGGCCAACAGCACGGCGTGCACCGGCTGGAAGCCACCGTTGCCGCCGACGTAGAGGTTCCAGCCGAGTTCGGTGGCGATCACGCCGATGTCCTTGCCGCGGGCTTCGGCGCACTCGCGGGCGCAGCCGGAGACACCGATCTTGAACTTGTGCGGCGAGCGCAGCCCGCGGTAGCGGTTCTCCAGCATGATCGCCAGGGCCACGGAGTCCTGCACGCCGAAGCGGCACCAGGTCGACCCGATACACGATTTCGCCGTGCGCAGGCTCTTGCCGTAGGCCTGACCGGATTCGAAGCCGGCGTCCACGAGGGCGCGCCAGATATCCGGCAGCTGGTCGAGACGGGCACCGAACAGGCCGATTCGCTGGGCGCCGGTGATCTTGGTGTACAGGTTGAATTCGGCCGCGACCTGACCGATCACGATGAGCTTTTCCGGGGTGATCTCCCCTGCGGGGATGCGGGGCACCACCGAGTAGCTGCCGTCCTTCTGCATATTGCCGAGGGCCCGGTCGTTGGTGTCCTGCAGTCCGCCACGGCCGGCATCCAGGATGTAGGCGGAGGACTGCGACGCCAGAATGGAGGCGATGGTGGGCTTACAGACGTCGCAGCCGAGGCCGGTGCCGAAGCGTTCCATGATCTGGTCGAACGAGCTCAGCTGCAGCACCCGTACCGACTCGAACAGTTCGCTGCGGCCGATCGAGATGTGCTCGCAGAGTGCCTTCGAGATCTCCAGGCCCGCGTTGGTCAGCTCGTTTTCGAGCACCTTCTTGAGCAGCGGCACGCACGAGCCGCACTGGGTGCCGGCCCGGGTGCAGGCTTTGAGGGCGCCGAGCTCGGTGACGGGGTCTCCGTGATCGCCCCGGATGGCGGCGCGCACGGTACCGAAGGAGACGTCGTTGCAGGAACACAACTGGGCGTCATCGGGCATGTCCGAGCTGGACGGCAGTTCGGCGCCGGAGGCGGAGAGGTACGCGCCGGGTTCGGTGGGCAGTTCCCGGCCGAGCAGCGGGCGCAGCGACAGATACGGTGACGCGTCACCGACGAAGATGCCACCGAGGAGGGTCTTGGCATCGTGGGAGACGACGACTTTCTGATAGAGGCCGCGGGCGGGGTCGGCATAGACCACCTCGAGGGCGCGCTCACCGGTGCCGAAGGCGTCACCGAAGCTGGCCACCTCCACACCGGAGAGCTTGAGCTTGGTGGCGTCGTCGATGCCGGGGAACACAGCCTCACCGCCGTTGATCCGGTCGGCGACGACCTCGGCCATCGCGTTCGCGGGGGCGACGAGTCCGATGCAACGGCCGTCGACGCTGGCGACCTCGCCGATCGCCCAGATGCCGGGAATCGAGCTGGCGCAGTCGTCACCGATCACGATGCCGCCGCGCGGGCCGATCTCCAGGCCCGCCGCGCGGGCCAGTTCGTCACGCGCCCGGATGCCGATGGACCAGACGATCAGGTCGGCGTTGATCTGGCGATCGTCGTCAAGAGTGAGGCCGAGCACCTGGCCGGTCTCGGCGACGAGGATCTCGGTGGGCCGGTGGCCCAGCTCGAGGGCGATGCCCTGCGCGTCGATCAGGCGGCCGAGCGCCATGCCCGCGCCCTGGTCCAGCTGGGTGGGCATCAGCCAGGTGGCGCCATCCACGATGGTGGTGTTCGCGCCGAGACGTTGCACGCCGCCGGCAGCCTCGAGCCCGAGCAGCCCGCCGCCGATCACGGTGACGTTCGCGGGCCGGCCGAACTTCGCCTTCAGACGAGTGGTCTCGCTGACCAGGAAGTCGACGTCTTCGATGGTGCGGTAGACCACACCGCTGGCCGCACCGGGTACCGGCGGCACGAAGGCGCTCGAGCCGGTGGCGAAGACCAGATCGTCGTAGGAGAGAACATCGCCGGAGTCGAGGGTCACGGTCTGCGCCGCGGTATCCACGGCGGTGACGCGGCTGCCGCCGCGGTAATGCACGTACTCGGACTGCCAGAACGCCGGGTCGCCCAGGGTCAGGTCCTCGGGGCCGTCCAGGCGGTGCGAGAGCGACACCCGATCGTAGGGAAGGTGCACCTCTTCGCCGATGACCGTGACATCGATAGGGCGTGCGTCGGGGCCGGCGGCACGAGCGCGGGCATCCATCGCCTCGGCGAACCTGTGGGCGGCCGGGCCGCCGCCGATCACAAGGACGCGGCGGTGCTGGTGGGTGGTGTTCAGTGTCATCGCGGCACCTCTCGGGATTGGTCTGGCCGCGTGTTCCCAACGCCGCATGCGGCATCGCGCCGACCTGTCTAGCGTCTGTCTATTCAGTCAGTTCCATGAGGCGCCGGGGAGAGTCCTTGGTCCCACCGAAACGACGGGGGGTCTGGGTACCCTGGAATGGCGCCGGCCTGCGGGACGGGTGCCGAAACCTCGAGGGACATCATGCTGAATACAGAAGGCACCACGGCCACCCGCCGGGTCGACGCCGCCACCGGATGGGCGAGTGTGTGCGAACTCGCTCAGCTCGAACCGCTCTGGGCCGAGGCAGCCCTGGTCGATGGTGAACAGCTCGCCCTCGTGCGGATGCCCGATGGCACCGTCTACGCCGTGTCCAACCAGGATCCCGCGACCGGATCGTTCGTGATGTGCCGCGGTATCGTCGGCTCGCACGGGGACAGGGACACCCTCACATCGCCGTTGCACAAGCAGGTTTACGACCTCGGCACCGGCGAGTGCTTCAGCACCCCGGACCTCGCCCTGCGCACCTTCGCCGTGCGCGTGGAGAGCGGTGTTGTGCAGGTACGACTCAGCGCCGCGACCGCCGCCGGGACCGCCGCAGCGTGATGCCCACCGTGCCGGTGAAGGATGCCGCGCCGGATGCCGCGCCGCTGTTGCTGGCCGCCTCGCACGGGTCCCGCAGCCCAGCCGCCCAGCACGCCGTGCTCGCCCTCGTCGACGCGGTGACCCGCCGCCTGACCGCCACCGAACCGGCCGTCGACGTGGTCGGCGGGTTCGTCGATGTGCAGCAGCCCGATGTGCCGCACTGCCTGGCGGCCGCTGAGCCCGGCCGGGCCGCCGTCATCGTTCCGCTGCTGGTCTCCGCCGGATATCACGTGAGGTTCGACCTCGCGAACGCTGTGACCGGCGCCCAGCCACGATCGGTGGTCGTCACCGATGCCCTCGGTCCCGATGAGCGCCTGGCGGGAATTGTCGCTCACCGTCTCGCCGAGAGCGGCCTGGGCGCGGGGGACCGGGTGGTGCTGGCCGCGGCGGGGTCCAGCGACGCGAATGCCGTGGCCGATTGCCGCACAGCCGGCGACCAGCTCGCCGCGCTGATCGGTCGCGAGGTGACGGTGGCGTTCATCGCTGCCGCCGAGCCGCGCCTGGCGGATGCCGTGGCTGCGGTGCGCCGGGAATCGCCGGGCGCCCGCGTGGTCGTGGCGAGCTATCTCCTTGCGCCAGGCACCTTCGCAGGCTTGGCCCGCGAGGCCGGCGCCGATGTGGTCAGCGCGGAATTGCTGGTTGACGGTGAGGAGCCGCCCGCCGCGCTCGTGGACATCATCGTTGACAGATACCGGGCCGCCGTGGCGGCCCTTGCCGCTATCAGCGCCGGCTAGCCCCCGCGCCCTAGACCTCGAGGCCGTCGCGGACGATCGTCTGCCCGGCCGGCCAGTCGCTGAACGGCGCCGTCACCGGCAGCACCATCGCGGGGCCCGTGAAGGTCTCCGGGCGCATCGACGTGTCGATCATGCGGGTGGTCTGGCCCCCAGCCTGCCGCCAGCCGCCGGATGCATAGAACGGCACCACAGCGGGGGCGCAGGTGAGGAAGCCGAACGGCAGGCCCTGGGCCTGAAGTTGGGTCGCAGCCTCGGCGAGCAATCGGCGGCCGAGCCCGGTGCCCTGGTAGTCGGGGTCGACGCCGACCAGGCCCACGTCGCCGACCAGCTGGGAACCGCCGGACTCGAGGCGCAGCATCCGGCGCACGAAGCCGAGGTGAGCAACCGGCCGGCCGGCGTCGTAGCCGATCACCCGGGCTTCCGGGCGGGCGCCCATCCAGCTGCGGGTACCGACAAAGACAGCTTCCTGCTCCGGGTAATACCGGCCGAACAAGACCGCCAGAGCGGTGTGGTCGTCGGCCGAGAGATCGGCTTCCCAGCGCAAGGTCCACTCGATGTCAGCCATCGCGCCAGCCTAACCGGCGGCCCGTGAGGTGCCCGTAAAGGCGGAGAAATTCGGGACACGCCGTCTTGCGGGGCCGCCGGGGCGGCGTGTCGGACATTTCTCCGCCTTTAGGGCGGGTCACAACGAGTTAACCGGCCGCAGCCGCGTGCTCGGCCTGCACCTGCGCCGCCCGGGCGCGCAGGGCGTCGACGACGGTGCGCACGGCCAGTCGCTCGGCGCGGTCGGGGCGCATCAAGGCGACGATCTGCCGTTCGGAGTCCAGCCCGCGCAACGGCTTGAGCACCATCCGTCCCGGCTGGTTTCCACTGGAGGTATAGCGGGGAACCAGAGCGATGCCGAGCCCTGCCATGATGAACGATTCGATGAGCCGGATGTCGGCGAACCGCTGCGTGATCCGGGCCCGGCTACCGGTCTGCAGCTCAATGTCGTGCAGGACGCGTTCGAAGGCGTAGTCGACCGGCACGCCGATCCAGGTTTCTCCGACAACGTCGCCGGCCCCGAGCGAGACCCGACCGGCCAGACGGTGGTCGGCCGGCAGTCCCACGTCGAGGGGCTCCGTCATCAACGGCACCGAGGTGAGGCCGCGGCCACCCCAGGTGAGCTGGCCGCGCATGCTGTGCGCCAGGACGATGTCGTAGTCCGAGGTGAGCGCCGGGAAGTCGCTCAGGTCCGGGTCCATGTCGGTGCAGTGCACCGTCAGGCCCTCGTGGCTGGCCAGGTCCTGCAGCACGCCGGGCAGCAGCATCTGCCCGGCGGTCGGAAACGTCACCAGGCTCACGTCTCCGGTGGCCGTGTTGCGGAAGGTATCCCAGACCGCCGTCGCTCGCTCAAGCGCGACCGCGATGTCGGTGGCGCTGGCGGCCAGCGCCCGGCCGGCATCCGTGAGCACGAGACCGCGTCCGCTGCGTTCGGTCAGCGGCAAACCGGCTTCGCGTTCGAGTACTTTCAGCTGCTGGGACACCGCCGACGGGGTGCGATGGGTGGCCAGCGCAACCGCCGTCACGCTCCCGCGTTCGGCCAGTTCGCGGAGCAATTCGAGGCGTTGCACATCCATGAAGCCAGCCTACATAGTCACTGCAGAACTATGTGATTGTGCTGAATGGTTGTTGGTGGTCTGATGAAGACGTCGGTTACCGGGCACAAGCCCGCAATAACACGGCCATTCACTTCCCTCGAAAGGCACGACCGTGTTTGTTTTCATGATCCTCATCTCCCTTGTTGCCGCTGGTTCCATCGTCGGCACCGTCGTGGCTGTGAACAAGGATGGCTACGGCCGGGCTCCCGAGCGCAAGTTCGTTCGCAGCTTCTAATCTCGCCCTCCCGCGCATGCCTGCACCGTGCACGGGGCGCGGAAGCGCGTGTTGGCCTAAAGTAGCTCTGTGATGGATACCCGCAGAAAACTCATCGACTACATTTCGGCCGACGCCGTCTTCCACGGCGACTTCACCCTCACCAGCGGCAAGAAGGCCACCTACTACGTCGACCTTCGCAAGGTCAGCCTCGACCACCGGGTCGCGCCGCTGATCGGCCAGGTCATGATCGACCTGATCAAGGACATCCCGGATGTCGTGGCCGTCGGCGGCATGACCATGGGCGCCGACCCCGTAGCGACCGCGATCCTGCACCAGGGCGCCGCCCGCGGCCTCGCCTATGACGCCTTCGTCGTGCGCAAGGAGCCCAAGGACCACGGCCGCGGACGCCAGGTCGAAGGCCCCGACCTCGCCGGCAAGCGGGTCATCGTGCTCGAGGACACCTCGACGACCGGCGGGTCGCCACTGGCCGCCATCGAGGCGCTGCTCAAGGTGGGCGCCATCATCGCCGGTGTCGCCGTGGTCGTGGACCGCAGCACCGGCGCCCGCGAAATCATCGAGGCGGCCGGATACCCGTACTACGCGGCCATCGGACTCGAGGACCTGGGACTGAGCTGATGCCAGACCACAAGGGCGGTGACGACGACAAGGACCTTGGCCTCGACTGGCTCGCGGCCCAGCTGAACGCCGACGGCAGCAGCAAGTCCGCCGACGAGTCCGACGAGGGCGACGGCGCGGCGGATGCCCGCCCCGACTCCGCTCCCACCGTCGCCCTTCCCGTCGCACCGGCTGCCGACCCGCCAGCGCCTCGGCCGGCCAGCCCGGCCCCCGAGCGGTCCGACTCCCCGGCGTCCGAAACGGATGCCGCCCCGGCCGGCAACGTCACCGCCCCCGTCGAGTCCGCACCGGCGCCCGGCGGCTTCCGCTGGGGTCTCACTCCGACCATCCAGCCCGATCCGGCCGTCGACTCCGCCCGGCGCACGCCGCCGTCGGCCAAGGCCACCCCCGCCGAGCCCGCTACACCCACGCCTGCCGCCGCGCCGCCCGTTGCCGCCCCGCCCGTTGCGGCGGTCACGCCCGCTGCCGCCCCG
>NZ_SOHM01000003.1 GCF_004403945.1 Cryobacterium lactosi
AGAGGCGCTGCGGGAACTCTGAAATGTCCATGCGGACGTCCTTTTCCCCGCCCTGAGCCGGCCCATGATGAAACGATGATCTGTCTCACCACAGGCTGACACTCAGGGCGCACCGGCCGCACTTGTCCGCACCGGGAACAGTTGCGGGGCTGAGGCGGCGGGCGGCTAGAGGCGGGTGCCCCAGGTGTCGCACCAGACATTCTGATTGAAGGTGCCCTGGAACTCGGAGGCCCCGATGATCTTCTGCACGGCGGCGTGGATCGCCTCGCGGCTGGGGTTGTGGGCGTGCACCACGGTCTTCACCATAGGCACGTCGATGAGGTGGTTGGGCTGGTTCAGCGACACGAACACGGTGGGCACCTCGGTGACGTACCAGGGGATCTCGGCGGCCATCGGCGTCGACCACCTGATGCGCACGCTGGCCTCCTGGGCGAAGCCGGCCACGTTGGCGAACACGATCGCCGCGTCGTACTTGTCGGTGTAGCTGCCATTGGCCTCTTCCGACATCACGGTGTGGAAGTAGACGTGCTCCTCGCCCTCGGCCTTGCGCTGCGCTGCATCCTTGAACACGTGCACCTCGAAGCCAGCCTGCTCGAGTTCGTCACGAGCGATCTGCAGGTAGGAGTTCGGGTCGGTGCCGGTGAAGTCGGCCGCCCCCGACACGCCATACAGGCGGATGCGCCGGTGCGTCTCCGGACGCAGCGGCAGATTGCCCTGGGTGTCCTTGATCAGCGTCACGGTCTTGTCGGCGATGGCCGCGGCCACCGCGTGGTGTTCCGGCGACCCGATGACGTCCAGCGCCTCCGGTCCGGGCACGAGTTGGTCGCGGGGGGTGGTGTGCAGTCCGAGCGAGGCCTTGAGGCCCAGGATGCGCTCGAGCGCCTCCTGCAGGCGCTCGGCGGTGATCACCCCGGTGCGGATGCCTTCCCGCAGGTACTCGGTGTCTTCGGCGGGATCGCGGAAGAACAGGAACATGTCGCAGCCGGCGGCGACCGCGGCGGGCACCGCGTCGCGGCGGGGCATCGCCTGGGTCATGCCGACCATCATCGACGCATCCGTGAGGATCAGCCCGTTGAAGCCCAGCTCGCCGCGGAGCAGGTCCTGCAGCAGCTCGGGGGCGAGGGTGGCCGGCAGGATCTCGGCATCCGTGATGCCGGGCCGGAACTTGCGGGAGAGCTCGGGAGCGCCGATGTGGCCGATCATGATGGACTGCACGCCGTGGTCGATCAGCTCGCGGTAGACCCGCCCGTAGCCGGCCTCCCACTCGTCGACGCCGAGGGTGTTGTAGCTGGTGACCACGTGCTGGTCGCGCTCGTCGATGCCGTCGCCCGGGAAGTGCTTCATCGCGGCGGCCATGTTCGACTCGCTCAGGCCGTCGAAGTACTCCTTGGCCCGCTCGATCACGATCTCGGGCGTGTTGCCGAAGGCCCGGGTGCTGATCACGGTGTTGCGCCAGTTGTAGTGGATGTCCACGATCGGGGCGAACGCCCAGTTGCAGCCGAGCGCCGCGGTCTCGACCCCGCCGACCCGGCCCATCTCGCGGGCGATGGACTTGTCGGGGTGCGAGCCGGCCTGCAGGTGGGTGGAGACCAGGGTGCCGTCGTCGATGCTGCCGAAGCCGCCCATCTCGGGGTTGGACGCGATGAGCAGCGGTACCTTGGACCGGGACTGCGCGTACCGGATGTGCTCCTGCACGGTCCGGGAGTCCGAGCCCATGTAGCGCATGCCGCCCACGTGGTAGGTGTCCAGGACTCCGTCGAGGTACTCGGGGGCGAAGTTCGTGTTGAGGTTGATGAAGAGCTGCCCGATCTTCTCGTCGGGGCTCAGGGACAAGATGGTGGCATGTACCCATTCGATTGCGGCCGAACCAAGATTGAACGGCTTCGCGCTGAGGTCGACCATGCCACATCCTTGTGTGTGAGAAACGAGCAGTAGAGCGGGCACGGGAAAGTGCCTCATAGGCTATGTCACACCATGTCGCCTAGTTCTGTCAACCGGTTGCCAAAATCGAGCGGCTCAACGTAGAGTGTGCATACCTCGCGACGAATCTGTCGCGGCGTTCCCAATGAAGCGAACTACGACGGAGGTCGTCACATCGTGTCAGAATTGCAATCGGTTGCCTGGACCCTCTCCGGCTTCGGCGACGAGATCGACCCGGACCCGGCCGTTCAGGTCGCCGTCCTCAAGGCGCTCGGCGCCAGTCACATCGAGGTCCGCAGCGCGTGGGACACCAACGTGGTCGACCTCGACGACGACCAGCTGACTGCCCTCGCCGACCAGCTCGCCCGCGCCGGCATGGCGGTTTCGGCCGTCGCGTCGCCGATCGGAAAGGTCGACGTCGCCCTCGACGCGGATCTCGAGGTCGCTCGGCTGCGGCGCATCATCCACGTCGCCCAGGTGCTGCAGACACCCAACATCCGGGTCTTCTCGTTCTACCGCGCACCCGGCATAGCCGTGGAGAGCATCCGCGACGACGTGCTCACCCGCATGCGCCTGCTCGCCGATCTCGCGGAGAAGGAGGGCGGGGTCCTCCTGCACGAGAACGAGAAGGACATCTACGGGGACACCCCCGAGCGCGTGCTCGACCTCGTGGAGAGTGTCGGCTCGCCCGCCCTCCGCCTGGCCTGGGACAACGCGAACTTCGTGCAGGTCGGGGTCAAGCCGTTCACCGACGGCTACGCCCAGCTGCGCCCCTACCTCGACTACCTGCAGGTGAAGGATGCCGTGGCGGCCACCGGCGTCGTGGTGCCGGCCGGCGAGGGCGACGGCGAGCTCGTCGAAACCCTGACGGCACTCCGCGACGACGGCTACGTCGGTTTCGCCTCCCTCGAGCCGCACCTGGCCATCCAGCACGAGCTCGGCGGCTTCTCCGGCCCGGCCACCTTCGGCGAGGCGGCGCGCGCCTTCGCGGGTCTTCTCGCCGGCCTCGGCGTGCGCACCACATGAGCGCCGCCACTCCTGCCGTGATCCCGAGGCGCGTGGCCGTCATCGGCTGCGGCGACATCTCGAGCCTGCATTTCGACGCCATCGCTATCGTGTCCGACGCCGAATTGGTGGCCGTGTGCGACGTGCACCCCGAGCGCCTGGCGAGCGCTGTCGCCGCGCACGGCGTGCCCGGGTTCGACAGCCACACGGAGATGTTCGACACCGTGCACCCGGACGTCATCCATATCTGCACCCCACACCACCTGCACGCGTCCATCGCCATCGACGCGCTGGAGCGCGGCATCCACGTGGTGATGGAGAAGCCCCTGGCGCACACCCGGGCAGAGGGCGACCGCATTGTCGCCGCCGCCGAAGCGGGCACGGCCAAGATCGCGGTCTGCTTCCAGAACCGCTACAACGCCCCGGTGCAGGCCGCGGCGGCGCTGCTGGCCTCCGGCGAGCTCGGCAGGGTCGCCGGGGCGGCGGCCACGGTGATGTGGTTCCGCGGGCCCGAGTACTACCTCGACCGGCCATGGCGGGGTCGCTGGGCCACCGGCGGTGGCGGCCTGCTGATGAACCAGGCGATCCACACCCTCGACCTGCTGCAGTGGCTGGTCGGAGAGGTCAGCGAGGTGAGCGGCAACGCCAGTACCCGCGCTCTGGGCGACACCATCGAGGTGGAGGACACCGCCGAGATGGTCCTCGAGCACACCAACGGCGCGCGAAGCATCTTCTACGCCACCTTGGCCAACGCGGTCAACGCGCCGGTCACCATCGACATCGTCACCGAGAAGGCGACCCTCAACCTGCGTGGCAACCTCACGATCAGCTACCCGGATGGCCGGGTCGAGGTCGTCGAGGAGCGCGCGGTCGCCGAAGGCGCACGTTCCTACTGGGGCGTGTCCCACCGGCTCCTGATCGAGGATTTCTACGCGCGCCTGGACGAGCCGGAGGCCTTCTGGATCAGCCCGGTCGAGGCCCAGCGCACGCTGAACATCATCCAGGACGTCTACGACCAGACCTACCCCGAGCGCGCGCAGAGCAGCGCAGCGTGGCAGCACACAGAAGAGAATGACCGAAAGGCAGCAACACTATGACGAACACTGTGACGGCCAGCGACGTGCAGGCCAGCGACGTGATGACCAAGACCGTGCGGTTGGGCATCATCGGGCTCGGCGCCCAGGGCTCGATGTACGCGAAGTTCATCAAGGGCGGCCTGGTGCCGAACATGGTGGTCACCGCGATCGCCGACATCGACCCGGCCAAGGCCGATATCGCCGCGGCGGAATATCCGGGGGCGCGGTTTTTCACGGACCACCTGGACCTGCTCGACAGCGGCGAGGTCGACGCCGTCGTCACCTGCGTGCCGCACTACCTGCACCCGCAAATGGGCATCGACGCGCTGTCCCGCGACGTCCACGCCCTGGTGGAGAAGCCGGCCGGCGTCTACACCAAGCAGGTCGACGAACTGAATGCCTTCGCCGCGTCGAAGCCGCACCTGAGCTTCGGCATCATGTTCAACCAGCGCAACAACCCCCTCTACGTGCGGCTCAAGGAAATCGTCGACAACGGCGAGATCGGCAACATCCTGCGTTCGAACTGGATCATCACGAACTGGTGGCGGCCGCAGGGCTATTACGACCAGAGTGCCTGGCGGGCCACCTGGGGTGGTGAGGGCGGAGGGGTCCTGGTCAACCAGGCCCCGCACCAGCTGGATCTCTGGCAGTGGATCTGCGGTGTGCCCCAGTCGGTGTACTCGAAGGTGGCCTACGGCTTCCGTCGCAATATCGTCGTGGAAGACGAGGTGACGGCCCTCGCCGACTTCGGCAACGGCGTCACGGGCGTCTTCGTCACCGCCACCCACGACCTCATCGGCACCGACCGCTTCGAGATCCTCGGCGACCAGGGCAAGATCGTCGTCGAGAACTCCAAGACGGCCACGGTGTCCCGGCTGCGGAAGCCGGAGCGCGAGCTCAGCGAGAGCATGGACATGGGCGACGTCCTGAAGCTGTTCACGGGCCAGCTGAAAACCGATGAGTTCTACACCCAGGAGACCATCGAGTTCGATTCCGCGTGGGGTGGCCAGCATGCCGGCGTGCTCGAGAACTTCGCGGCCAACATCCTTGACGGCACCCCGCTTCTCGCACCAGGCTCCGATGGCATCAAGGGCGTGCGCCTCGCCAACGCCATCCACCTCTCCAGCTGGACCGGCCGGGAGGTCTCCCTGGACTTCGACCAGGACGAATTCCTCGCCGCGCTCAACGAGCGCATCCGCGCGGAGGGCACCTTCTCCGAGCGCGACTGACCACGCGCCCGGTCGCCGGCCTTCCCACCCTCGTCTCGAGTGGTGGGGAGGCCATTCCTCGTGTCCGCGAGCTGATGCGGAAAGACCTGAAAACACTTCAATAACAAGAGCGACAATCGGTTGCCAAAAGCCAGGCATCTGATATAGCGTTACCAATCAATCGATCCGGCTCACGTTTGACTAGAGTTGGCAACCGGTTGCACTCGGTGTCGAGAACTCAGTGTCGAGACCTCCCCCCAACCCAGGAGACAACAATGAAGTTTCACTCCATGGCGACAGCTGTCGCCATTCTCACCGTGACAGCCCTCGGGCTGTCGGGCTGTGCCGCGGGCGGCAGCAGCGATCCAGGCGCGTCATCCGGCGCCGGCGCCACCGGCGGGACCCTCACCCTGGGATCCCTGGCCGACATCAAGTCCTTCGACCCGGCCCAGGCTCACCTCGGCCACCAGATGCCGATCTACCAGGCCGCCTACGACACTCTCATCAAGCGCGACGCCGACGGCACCCTCAGCCCCATGCTGGCCACCGAATGGTCGTACAACGACGACAACACCGTACTCACGCTGACGCTCCGCGACGATGTCACCTTCTCCGACGGCACGACCTTCGATGCCGCCGCCGCCAAGGCCAACCTGGACCACTTCCTGGCCGACAACGGCCCGGATGCGCAGCAGATCGCCCTGGTCTCCGCGGTCGACGTGGTCGACGACAGCACGATCAGCATCACGCTGAGCGAGCCCGACCCTGCGTTGGAGTACTACCTCACCCAGGCGCCCGGCCTGATCGGCAGCCCGGCCGCGCTGGCCACCGCCGAGATCGACACGGCCCCGGTCGGCAGCGGCCCGTACGTCATGGACGCCGCGAACTCCGTGTCGGGGTCACAGTTCACCTTCACCGCCAACCCCGACTACTGGGACAAGGACGCGCAGAAGTACGACAAGGTCGTCTTCAAGGTGCTGACCGACATCACGGCGCGGACCAACGCCCTCGTGTCCGGCCAGATCGACGCCACCCTGCTCGACCCCAAGACCGGCGTGCAGGCGGAGGGTGCCGGTCTCACGCTCACCGAGTACAGCACCGACTGGATGGGCCTGTTCCTCTTCGACCGCGACGGGGCCATCACCCCTGAGCTCGCCGACGTGCGCGTGCGCCAGGCCATCAACCACGCCATCGACCGGGACACGATCCTCGAACAGCTGGCGCTCGGGCACGGTGAAGTCACCACCCAGATCTTCAACAAGGACACCGCCGCCTATGAGGCGGACCTCGACGACGCCTACCCGTACGACCCGAAGAAGGCCAAGTCGCTTCTCGCTGCGGCCGGCTACGAGGACGGCTTCACCCTCAAGCTGCCGCTGCTGCCCGGCACCGAAGCGATCCTCGCCGTGGTCACGCAGCAGCTGGCCGACATCGGCATCACCGTCGAGCAGGAAGCGGTTCCGCAAGCCAACTACGTCGCCGACATCTCCGGCGCCAAGTACTCCGCCGCCTGGTTCAGCGTCTTCCAGGGCGAGCCGTGGGTGGTCATCAAGCAGCAGATCGCGACCACCGCCGGCTACAACCCGTTCGACTCGACGTCCCCCGAGCTGGCGGCGGCGCTCCTGGCTGCCCAGACCGGCGGCGATCAGAGCGCCGAGCAGGCGGCAGCCGTCAACGAGTACGTCGTCGAGAACGCCTGGTTCGCGCCCTTCTTCCGCCCGAGCCAGATGTACTACAGCAACAGCAAGGTCGTCGAGGTCGTACCGCAGACCCAGCAGGCCGTGCCCAGCCTGTACAACTACTCGCCCGTCAACTAACCCAGCGGCCGGTCAGGGGTGCGGGCGTCACCGCCCGCACCCCGGACCCACCACCTGAGCAGAATGCGCAATGGAGCGATATCGTGCTTACTTTTCTCATGAAGCGGCTGGTAGCGGGTGTGGTCGTGCTTTTCGCGATCGCCTGCCTGACCTACGCCCTCCTCTACTTCTCCAGCGCGAACATCGCGCGGAACATCCTGGGCGAATACGCCACCCAGGAGCAACTCGACGCCAAGTCGGCCGAGCTCGGCCTCGACCAGCCCCTCATCGTCCGATTCCTCGGCTGGCTGGGTCAGGCCCTGACCGGTGACCTCGGCAGCTCCTGGTTCACCGGCCAGTCGGTGGCCGGCGCACTGGTCACCCGGCTCCCGGTGACCCTGGCTCTGATCGTCACCGCGATCATCGTCATCGCCATCGTCGCCACCCTGCTCGGCATGGCCGCAGCGGTCAAGCGCGGCTGGATCGACCGGGTCGTGCAGACGGCCGCGGTCGTCGGCGACGCCATCCCCGGCTTCGTCCTGGCCATCGTGCTGGTCACCTTCCTGGCCATCCAGCTCAGGTTGTTCCCCGCCACCTCCTCGATCTCACCGGACTCGCCCTCATCGGCCTGGACAGCGTCGCTGACCCTGCCCGTGATCGCCCTCGTCATCAACGGCGTCACCGGTGCCGCCCAGCAGGTGCGCAGCGCCGTCATCAAGCAGCTCGAAAAGGACTACGTGCGCACCCTGCGCAGCCGGGGGATCAGCGAACGGGTCATCCTGTTCAAACACGTGCTCCGCAGCGCCGCCCCCGCCGGCTTGACCGTGCTCAGCCTGCAATTCATCGGCATGCTCGGTGGCGTCGTCATCATCGAGCAGATCTTCGCGCTTCCCGGCATGGGCGCCCTCGCGGTCAGCTCCACAACCCTCGGTGACATCCCGCTGGTCATGGGCGTCGTGCTCTACACCGTCGTCATCGTCATCATCGTCAACCTGCTCGTGGACCTCGCCAACGGGTGGCTCAACCCCAAGGTGCGTGTCTCATGACCCTCCCCATTGCCTCCATCGCCCCTACCGGCCAGAGCGGCGTTGTCGTGCGGGCCAACACCGTCAAGCGCATTCTGACCAACCCGATGGGCATCATCGCGGTCGTCATCCTGACGATCATGGCGGTGGTCGCGATCTTCGCCGACGCGATCGCGCCTTTCGGGGAGAACTTCGCCAACATCGCCAAGACCCTGGCCGCGCCGGACGCGGTCAACCTCCTGGGCACCGACAGTGCCGGCCGTGACACCTTCAGCCGGCTCGTCTTCGGCACCCGGATCACGCTGCTCTCCGCGATCCTCTGTGCCGCGGTGGCCATCGCCATCGGGCTGCCGGCCGGCCTGATCGGCGGCTACTACGCGGGCAAGTTCGATTCGGTGGCCAACTGGGTCACCAACGTGCTCATGGCACTGCCCGGCATCATCGTGCTCCTCACCATCCGGGCCGCATTCGGTCCGTCGGTCTGGGTGTCCATGATCGCGTTCGGAATCCTGATCAGCCCCGGCTATTTCAGGCTCACCCGAACCGCGGTGCGCTCGGTGCGCAATGAACTGTACGTGGATGCCGCCAGGGTGTCCGGCCTGAGCGACAGCCGGATCATCGCCAGGCACATCTTCTCGGTGGTGCGAGCGCCGATCATCATCCAGACCGCCATGGTCTGCGGTGTGGCGATCAGCATCCAGTCCGGACTGGAGTTCCTCGGCCTGGGCGATCCCACCACGGCCACCTGGGGAGTGATGCTCAGCGAGGGGTTCAAGAACGTCTACCTGACCCCCACCCTGCTGCTCTGGCCCGGCCTGGCCATCGGTCTGGCCATCGGCGCGCTCGTGCTGCTCGGCAACGCCGTGCGGGACGCGCTGGAGGACGCCGAGACCATCAAGCCGGTCAAGAAGAATGTCGAAGCGGATGCGCCGGCGCGGGAGTCCAGGGAGAGCCGCAAGACCCCGGCCGCCGTTGCCGCCGGCACCGAACACCACCTGCTGCGCGTGAACCATCTCGGGGTCGGCTACCCGCAGGCGGACGGCAGCATCAAGAAGGTCGTCGACGACGTGTCCTTCCACGTCGACCGCGGTGAGGTCCTCGGCATCGTGGGGGAGTCCGGCTCGGGCAAGTCCCAGACCGCCTTCTCGATCCTCGGGCTGTTGCCCGACAACGCCCGTATCGTGGCCGGCAGCATCCAGTTCGACGGCAAATACACCGTGGCACCGGGCGACGACACCGTCGTCCAGAGCCGCCTCACCCCGCTTCGCGGCGCCCGGATCTCCTACATCCCGCAGGAACCGATGAGCAACCTCGACCCGGCCTTCACCATCGGATCCCAGCTCGTGGCGCCCATGGTCAAGGTGCTGGGCATCTCCAAGAAGGAGGCCACGGCTCGGGCGCTCAAGCTGCTCGCCGACGTGGGCATCGTCACCCCGACCCGCACCTTCGCGGCCTACCCCCACGAGGTGTCCGGCGGCATGGCCCAGCGGGTGCTCATCGCCGGCGCGATCAGCTGCGAGCCCGACCTCATCATCGCCGACGAGCCGACAACGGCCCTCGACGTCACGGTGCAGGCCGAGGTGCTCGACCTGCTGCGCGATCTGCAACAACGCCTCGGCGTGGGCGTCATCCTCGTCACCCACAACTTCGGCGTTGTCGCGGACCTCTGCGACCGGGTCGTCGTCATGAAGAACGGCCGGCTGGTCGAGGAAGGGCCGGTCCGCGAGATCCTGCGTACGCCGCGGGACCCGTACACGATCACCCTGTTGTCGTCGATGCTCGAAGACAAGGAACCGATGACGATGCTCGTTTCAAGCGCCAAGGGAAGTGCCTCAGCATGATCGATTCAGCCGCCCCCACCCTGCTCTCCGTGAACGACCTCATCGTCGAGTACCCGGGCAAGGGCTTCCGCGCCAAGCCGTTCCGCGCCCTGACCGACATCAACATCAGCATTGCCGCCGGGGAGACTCTCGGCCTGGTGGGCGAGTCGGGATCGGGCAAGACCACCCTGGGGCGGGCGGTCCTGGGCCTGGCCCCGGTGACGAAGGGCACCATCACCTTCGAGGGTGATGACATCTCCCACGCCAGCCGCCGGGAGCGCCAGCGGCTCAGCCGCCACCTGCAGGTCGTCTTCCAGGACCCCTACACCTCGCTCAACCCGGCCATGCAGGTCGGCGACATCCTGGCGGAGCCGCTCGGCATCCAGGGGATCGGGCAGAAGGCATCCCGGGTGCGGGTGAAGGAACTGCTCGACCAGGTCGGCCTGCCCGGGGATGCCATCGGCCGGCTGCCCCGGGAGTTCAGCGGCGGACAGCGGCAACGGGTGGCGATCGCCCGGGCACTGGCGCTGTCGCCCAAGCTCATCGTCTGCGACGAGCCGGTGAGCGCCCTGGACCTGACCACGCAGGCGCGGGTGCTCGACCTGTTCCTTCAGATCCAGCGCGACACCGGCGTCTCCTACCTCTTCGTCTCGCACGACCTCGACGTCGTACGCCACATCAGCCACCGCGTGGCCGTGATGTACCGGGGCGAGATCGTGGAGCAAGGACCGGCCGCCGTGGTGACGAGCGAGCCGGAACACCCGTACACCCAACGACTGCTGCTGGCCTCCCCGGTGCCGGACCCGGACCGCCAGGAGGTGCGCCGGGCCAACCGGCTGCGCCTGGTCGAAACTCAGAGGGAACAGGATGTCCAGGCCGGCGTCGCGGTGTGAGCGGGCACGCACGCGTTGCGGCTGGACCTGTGGCACCATGAACTCGGAGCGACGCGCGGCATCCACGCAACCGGTTGCTCCAGGGATGAGTAGATCGTGATTGAAGCCGACTCCACACCGGACGCGGAGTCCACCCTGCCGGTGTCGACCCGTGGTGCCCGCCGGGGACGACCGGCGGCGACGATCTACGACATTGCCAAGCTCGCCGGCGTGAACCCGTCCACGGTGTCGCGCGCTCTGAGCAAGCCCGGTCGGATCAACGTCAAGACCGAGGAGCGCATCCATGCTGCGGCCAAGGAGCTCAACTACCGCCTGAACCCGATGGCCAGGGCGCTGCCGACCGGTCGCACCAACTCGCTCGGCCTGCTGCTGGCCGACATCACGAACCCGATGTTCTTCAACGTGGTCCGTGGCGCGGAGTCCGCAGCCTCGAAGCGCGGGTACACCCTGTTGCTCGCGGAGTCGCAGGAGTCGTCCGAGCGGGAGGCCGCGGCGGCGGAGCGGTTGTCACCCTCCGTCGACGGCCTGGTGCTGGTGACGTCGCGGTTGTCCGACGAGGAGATCGTTGAGCTCGCCGACCAGCGCCCGCTCGTGGTGATCAACCGCAAGGTGCACGGTATCCCGGGCATCGTGCCCGAGATCGGACCCGGCATCGAGCAGGCCCTGGCGCACCTCGGTGCTCTGGGGCACACCGCGATCGGCTTCGTGTCCGGGCCGGTGAACTCCTGGATGAACCGGGCCCGCTGGGCGGAACTTCTCGAGCGAGCTCCGGCCCTCGGCATGACCATCGTCGAGATCGGGCCGGGCAAACCCACCCTCGACGGTGGCGCCGCCACCCTGGCACGCGTCGTGGCCTCCGGTGTGACCGCAGTGCTGGCCTACAACGACCTCATGGCCATCGGCCTGATGCGGGCCGCGCAGGAGAGCGGCATCGACGTGCCGGGGAAGTTGAGCATCATCGGCTTCGACGACATCTTCGGCTCCGACTTCACCTCGCCGCAGCTGAGCACTGTGCGCACCCCGCTGGGCGCGATCGGCGACCGCGCCGTGCGGCTGATGATGCAGCTCCTCGACGAGGACGCCGGCGCACCGCCGCACCGCGACGCAGAGGTGGCCCTGGTCACCGAACTCGTGGTGCGCGGCTCGACCGGTCCTGCCGCCCACTAGGTCCGAGTCGTTCCCGGCCCATCCGGGTTCAGACTGTTCACACCGGTTTTGGCAACCGGTTGACAAAATCAGCATCTCCGTGTTCCATGAAGGAGTGACCATGAAACTTGACCTCGATCCAGACCGACTGTTCCCCGTCGATCCTGCGACGCGCGAGGTGGCCAGAGCGCTCTACACAGAAGTGGCCGCGCTCCCCATCCTCTCGCCGCACGGACATGTCGATCCCGCCATCCTGCTCGGCAACGTCCCGTTCCCCGACCCTGCAGAGCTGCTCATCCGGTACGACCACTACGTCACCCGCCTGATGCACGCCGCCGGGGTGCGGCTTTGCGACCTGGGCATCCCCGACCGGGTCTCGGGCACGCCGGTGGCCCCGCCCCGCGAGGTGTGGCGCACCTTCTGCGCGCACTGGCACCTCTACGCGGGCACGGCATCCGGCTACTGGCTGCAGCACGAGTTCAGCGAACTCTTCGGCATCGACCAGCATCCGGATGCGCAGAACGCGGATGCGCTCTTCGACACGATTCAGGCCGCCCTGGCCACGGATTCCTTCCGGCCGCGTGCGCTGTTCGACCAGTTCGGCATCGAGGTCCTCGCCACCACCGATGATCCGATGGACGACCTCGCCGTGCACCGGGCGCTGGCCGACGACCCCACCTTCTCGGGCCGGGTGCTGCCCACCTTCCGCCCCGACGCCTACCTGAACCCCGCCGCGGCCGGTTTCGCCGGGAACGTGGACCGCCTGGCCGACTGGAACGGTACGGAGCCGTCCAGCTACCAGGGCTACATCGACGCGCTCGCCGGGCGCCGGCGCTACTTCGCGGACCACGGAGCCGTGTCCGCAGATCACGGCGTCCTCCAGCCGCTCGCGGTCGACCTGTCCACCTCTGAAGCAGCGAGCCTCTTCGAAGGCGCTCGGGCCGGCACGCTGTCGGCCGCAGAGTCGCGGGCCTTCGGCGGGCACATGCTGCTCGAGATGGCGCGCATGAGCGTGGCCGACGGCCTCGTCATGACCGTGCACCCCGGCGTCTTCCGCAACCACAACACCGACACCTTCACCCGGTTCGGAGCCGACACGGGCCACGACATCCCGGTCACGACGACCTACGTCGACCCGCTCCGCCCCCTGCTGGAGAAGTACGGCAACCTGCCCGACTTCCACCTCGTGCTCTTCGCCGTCGACGAGACGGCTTACTCGAGGGAAATCGCCCCGCTCGCCGGCTTCTACCCGAGCGTCTACATCGGCGCGCCGTGGTGGTTCCTGGATGCCCCGGACGCCGTGTTGCGGTTCCGGGCGTCAGTGACCGAGACCGCGGGATTCTACCGAGGTTCCGGGTTCATCGACGACACCCGCGCCTTCCTTTCTATCCCGGCGCGGCACGAAATGGCCCGGCGCCTGGATGCGGCCTTCCTGGCCCGTCTCGTGCGGGAGGGGCGCACCGACATCCGCTCGGCCGAACGCATCATCGTCGACCTCGTCGACACCATCCCGCGAAAGGTCTTCAAACTGTGAGTACCGCCACCACCGACGCCGCCGAGGTCGACACCATGCACGCGCTGGGCCGCGCCGCCTACGCGGCACGCACCCGACAGCCGCAGAAGACCGCCCCGGTGCGCATCGTGCACCTCGGCCTGGGCGCGTTCCACCGGGCGCACCAGGCCTGGTTCACCGCCCAGGTCGATGAGGACGCCGAATGGGGCATCGCCGCCTTCACCGGCCGCAATTCCCAGGCCGCCCGGGAGCTCGCGCCGCAGGACGGCCTCTTCACTCTCATCGAGCGCTCGGAGGCCGGGGACTCGGCGACCATCGTGACCAGCATCGTGGAGGCCGTTGACGGAGCCGACCTCACCCGGCTGCGCGAGCTTCTCGCAGCGCCCGCCACGAGCATCGTGACCCTGACGATCACCGAGGCCGGTTACCGGCTGACGTCCGACGGCCGGCTCAACCTGGCCGACCCCGCCGTGGCGGCCGACGTGGCCTGGCTGCGCGAAGCACTGGCTGCGGATGCCGTGCCGGAGACGGTGCGGGACGGCCCGACCACCACCCTGGGGCGGTTGCTGCTCGGGCTCGATGCCAGACGCCGCTCCGACTCCGGCCCACTGGCGATCGTGTCCTGCGACAACATCCCCGACAACGGGGACTTCCTCGCCGGCGGGCTCGGTGACCTGGCCCGCCTGACCAGCCCCGCCCTGGCCGACTGGATCGACACCGAGCTGTCGTTCGTCTCGACGTCGGTGGACCGGATCACCCCGCGCACGACCCCGGCCGACCTTGCCGCTGCCGCCACCCTCACGGGCTGGCACGACGCTGCGGCCGTGGTCACCGAGCCCTTCCGGGACTGGGTGCTCAGCGGATCCTTCCCGGCCGGACGCCCGGCCTGGGAACGAGCCGGTGCCCGGTTCGTCGACCACATCGAGCCATTCGAGCAGCGCAAACTGTGGCTGCTCAACGGCGCCCACAGCCTGCTGGCCTACGCCGGCCTGGTGCGCGGTCACGAGACTGTGGCCCAGGCCATGGCCGACCCGGACTGCCGCCGCTGGGTGAACGACTGGTGGGACAGTGTCGTTCGGCACCTGGCCGCCGAGGGCCTCGAGCTCGACGCCTACCGGGCCGCCCTGCTCACGCGCTTCGACAACGCCCGCATCGAGCATCGGCTCGGCCAGATTTCCGGCGAAGCCGTGACCAAGCTGCGCGTGCGAATCGTGCCGACGGTGCTCGCCGAGCGTGCCGCCGGCCGGCAGTCGAGTGCCGGCATCCGGGCCATCGGCTCCTGGGTGGCGCTGGTCCGGTCGGGGTATCCGCTCGTGGACCAGGACTCCGCGGCCGTGGCCGCTGCCGTGGCGGCGGGGGAGGACGGCCTCATCGAGAGACTCGTCACCCTGGTCGACCCGCGCCTGGCGACGGATGCAACAGTGCTCGCCGCCATCCGCGCCGTCGCCACGGAGCCCCACGCCGGCTGAAACCGGCCCAAGCTCTGGCGAAACAGAAGACCCCCGTGGCGCTGCCGCGGGGGTCTTCTGTTGCCGTTTCGGACAACTGCGTCCGGCGCACCGGGCCCAGATGCCCGCGGCGGCAACAGTGAGGTCGCGAGGGTCCGAAGCCGGATATTGGCAACCGCTTGCCAATAAGAGTCGAGCGTGTTCTACTGAATGCACGGCACCGAGGTGCCAACGGTCTCGCACAGTCGCGAATGGGCCGTACAACGGGTAAAGGAGCCCCATGTCAACCTCAGTCATCGTGAACGCGGACACCCCCGCACGCACGACCGCCCCCGCCACGTTGAGCAGGCTCAGCATCGTCGGCTACGGCGCCGGCGACGCCGCGAACAATCTGGCCTTCACCACAGCGACCATGTTCCTGTTGGTCTACTACACGGATGTCGCGGGAATCTCCGCCGCCGCGGCCGGCACCCTCCTCCTCGTGGTGCGCATCTTCGACGCCTTCGCCGATGTGTTCGCCGGCCGCATCGTGGACCGGGCCTATAGCAAGCGGTTCGGCAAGTTCCGCCCGTTCATCATGTTCGGGTCCATCCCGCTGCTTCTGCTCTCCGCGGCCACCTTCTCGGTGCCCCAGATCGGCGAGAGCGGAATGCTCATCTACGCCTACTGCACCTACGCCGCGCTCGGGCTGGCCTACAGCCTGGTGAACATCCCGTTCGGCTCGATGGCCGGCGCGATGACCCAGAGCCCCACCGGCCGGGCGAAACTGGCCAGCGCGCGCACCATCGGTGGCATGGTCGTCGGTGCCGGACTCGGCATCTTCGTGGCGCCGCTTATCGTTCCCGGCGCCGACCTGCAGGCCACGTTCACCATCATGACGCTGAGCTTCGTGGTCATCGGAACGGCGCTGTACATGTTCACGGTTTTCACCGCCAAGGAACAGGTCGTTCGCACCGTCAACCAGCTGTCCCTGAAGCAGAGCCTGTCCACCCTCAAGGGCAACAAGCCCCTGTTCATGCTCTGCATCAGCTCGTTCGTCTTCCTCACCGGCTACCTCGCGCTCACCACTGTGCAGCTCTATTACCTGCGCGACGTGCTGAACGCCCTGCCCCTCTACGCCGCACTCTCTATTTTCCAGATCGTGGCCACCTTCGGCCTGGCCGTCTTCATTCCGGCCATCGTGCGCAAGTTCGGCAAGCGCGCGGCCTACATGGCCGGCTGCGGAATCATGGCCGCCGGCGGTCTCGTCGTCTTCTTCGCCCCCGCAACCATGGCCTGGTTGGGCTTCTCCGGACTCGCCGTCTGCATGGTCGGCATCATCCTCGTGAACATGCTGGTGTGGGCGCTGGAAGCCGACACCGTGGAATACGGCGAGTGGAAGACCGGGATCCGTGCCGAAGGCATGACCTACGCGCTGTTCTCCTTCACCCGCAAGACCGGACAGGCTGTGGGTGGCGCCCTGGCGGCGTTCTCCCTCGCCTGGGGTGGCTACGCCGCCGGCGAAACCGTGCAGTCGGCCTCTGCAGAACTCGGCATCCGCGCCGGCGCCGGATTGGTCCCGCTCGTGGCGTCACTGATCGCCGTCGCCGTGATGATCTTCTACCCGCTGACCGACAAACGTCACGCGATCATCGTCGCCGAGATCGCCGCACGCCGCGCCGGCACCGAAGACGGTGAACCGCCCATCGACCCGTCGCTCTCGACGGCGTCCTTCCGGGCGTACCGGCCGGGAAGTACCCCGCCATCGGTCGACTGACCTCCCCCCAACTAACCCATCACCCCGTAGTTCCAACAGAAGGAAGCACTCGTGAAGATCGACAAGGCTGAAGTAATCGTCACCAGCCCCGACCGCAACTTCGTCACCCTCAAGCTCACCACCGACGACGGCCTCACCGGCCTCGGCGATGCCACCCTCAACGGTCGCGAGCTGTCCGTGGTGGCCTATCTCACCGAGCACATCGTGCCGCTGCTGCTCGGCCGCGACGCGCACAACATCGAGGACACCTGGCAGTTCCTCTACCGCAGCGCCTACTGGCGCCGGGGCCCTGTCACCATGGCCGCGATCTCTGCAGTGGACGTGGCGCTGTGGGACATCAAGGCCAAGGCCGCCGGGATGCCGCTCTACCAGCTGCTCGGCGGCGCCTCGCGCACCGGCCTGCTCGCCTACGGTCACGCCTCGGGCAAATCTCTCAACGAGGTTTTCGACAGCGTCAACTCCCACCTGGAGCAGGGCTTCAAGGCCATCCGGGTGCAGACCGGGGTTCCCGGACTCGAATCGATTTACGGCATCGCCTCGAACAAGGGCCTGCCCGGCAACGAGGGCGTGCGTTACGACCATGAGCCCGCCCAGCGCGGGGCCCTGCCCGCCGAGGAGGACTGGGACACCCGTTCGTACCTCCGCCACGTGCCCACCGTGTTCGAGGCCGTGCGCAACGAGTTCGGCCCTGAGCTGCCGCTTCTGCACGACGGCCACCACCGGATGACGCCAATCCAGGCCGCCAAGCTCGGCAAGTCGCTCGAGCCGTACGACCTGTTCTGGCTCGAGGACTGCACGCCGGCCGAGAACCAGGAGGCACTGCGCCTGGTGCGTCAGCACACCACGACGCCGCTGGCGATCGGTGAGATCTTCAACTCGATCTGGGACTACCAGCAGATCATCCGCGAGCAGCTCATCGACTACGTGCGCAGCGCTGTGACCCACACCGGTGGCATCACGCACCTCAAGAAGATCCTCGAGTTCGCGGCGCAGTACCAGATCAAGTCGGGCATGCACGGACCGACCGACATCTCGCCCGTGGGCATGGCCGCGGCGATGCACCTCGGCCTGGCCATCCACAACTTCGGCATCCAGGAATACATGAAGCACGGCGACAAGACCAACGCGGTCTTCGAGCAGTCCTACAGCTGGAACAACGGCATGCTGCACCCCGGCAACAAGCCCGGACTCGGGGTGGAGCTGAACGTCGACGAGGCGGGCAAGTACCCGTACGCGACCGCCTACCTGCCCTACAACCGGCTGGCCGACGGAACGGTCCACGACTGGTGAGCGCGACGCTGCAGCGCCCCGCTGCCGACCAGAGGGGGACCAGGACCGGGGCGACGGTCCCGCTCCAGGTCGTCGTCATGGGGGTGTCCGGGTCGGGCAAGAGCACCATCGGCGCGCTCCTGGCGCACTCCCTGGGGGTCCCGTTCACCGACGCCGACGGGCTGCACCCGCAGGCGAACATCGTCAAGATGGCCGGTGGGGTGCCGCTGACGGATGACGACAGGTGGCCGTGGCTGGCGCTGGTGGGGGAGGCCCTCGCCGAGGCTGGGGCTGCCGGGACGGGGCTGGTCATCGCCTGTTCAGCACTCAAACGGGTCTACCGCGACGCGATCCTCAGCGCCGCACCCCACGTGCGGTTCGTGCACCTGGACGGCTCGCTCGAGGTGCTCGGCACCCGGCTCGAGGGCCGCAGCGAGCACTTCATGCCGCCGGCTCTCCTCCGGTCGCAACTGGCGACCCTGGAGGAACTGCACGACGATGAGCCGGGCTTCGCCGTCGACATCGACCAGCCGGTGCTCAACGTTGTCGCGGAATCCGTGGCGCGTCTGGCCGCACCGGCGCTGCCCGCATCCGTGACGATCGGAATCGGCCAGGGTGGCCTGCCCGTCGTCAGGGTCGACGGTGCCGCCGGCACGGCCGAGGTGTACCTGCACGGTGCGCACGTGACCAGCTGGGCACCGACGGGTCGACCGCCGGTGCTGTGGATGAGCGCACTCAGCGAGTTCGCACCCGACCGGCCGATCCGCGGCGGGGTGCCGCTCTGCTTCCCCTGGTTCGGGGCGCTGCCGGCCGATCCGACCGCGCCGGCGCACGGCTTCGCCCGGCTGGCCGAGTGGCAGCTGGTTGAGGCGGGGGAGGCGGGCGGAAACACCGTGCTGGTCTTCCGTCTCAGCGACACCGACGGCAGCCGGAATTCCGCGTGGCCGCATCGTTTCGAGGCGCTCTACACGGTGTCGGTCGGCGCCCAGCTGGGTCTGTCCCTGCAGGTGCGCAACCTCGACGTGACCCCGGTCAGATTCGCGGAAGCGTTCCACACCTATCTGAGCGTCCCCGACATCCGTGCCGTTGCGATCTCGGGATTCGAAGATCAGGAGTTTCTCGACCGTCTCGGCGACCCGCAGGCGCGAAGCAGTGAGGCTCGGCCGGTGCGGTTCAGCGGCGAAACCGACCGTATCTACCAGAGGACCACTGTCGCGGTGCGAGTCGCCGACGGCACCGGGCGCACGGTGGGGATCAGCACAGAGGGCTCACAGAGCCGGGTGATCTGGAATCCCTGGCACGCCAAGGCCGCGGCGATGGCCGACTTCGGCAACGACGAGTGGACCGGCATGGTGTGTGTCGAGGCAGCCAACGTCCTGGACGACGAGATCACCCTGGCGCCGGGTGCGGCGCACACGATGAGCGCGGTCATCGCCGCGATCTAAGGGGGCGGCGCTCAGGCGGCGACGCGGAGGGCTTCGCGCAGGTGCGTGAGGCCCTCGCTGAGGCGGCTGTCGGCGACGGCGGGGGTGACGCCGAGGAGATCGGCGACCTGGTCGTTGTTGAAGCCCGCGTAGTAGGCGAGGTGGATCGCCTGGCGGTGTTCGGGAGCCAGGGTCTCGATGGCTTCCGTGGCGTTGTCGAGGTTGATGGTGGGAGTGAACATGTAAATCGTACTTTTCGTATGGACGTGTGAAGGCGGCGCGCAGCATCGCGTGCGCCGGAATTCGAACAGCGTAGATGATCGACCGAAAGTCCCGGTCGAGTGTGTCCGGCCGGGTAGTGACCCGGTCGAGCGGTGTGCGGCTCCGGCCATGGATTGGGGCAGCGGAGGGGTCGGATCGTGATAAAGATCGACGCGCAACTATCCACACTAACACATCACGTCCCACGGCGTCGGGGCACCCGCGACTCCGAGGAGTCAGGGGTGCCCCGCGGGGGAATGAGACCCTCAGGCCATGGTGGCCACGTCGATCACGAAGCGGTACCGCACATCCGATGCCAGCACCCGCTCGTAGGCCTGGTTGATGTAGTCAGCGGCAACCAGCTCGGTCTCGGGGGCGATGCCATGCTCGGCGCAGAATTCGAGCATCTCCTGGGTCTCGCGGATGCTGCCGATACCGGAACCGGCGAACGACCGGCGGTTGCCGAACAGGCTGAACACCTGCACCGGCAGCGGCTCGGCGGGAGCGCCGACGCTCACCAGGGTGCCGTCCAGGCGCAGCAGCGACAGGTAGGCGTTGATGTCGATGAGTGCGCTGACGGAGTTGATGATGAGGTCGAAGGTGTTCGCGAGCGTCTCGAAGGTGGCCGGGTCGCTCGTGGCGTAGTAATGGTCGGCGCCCAGGCGCAGGCCGTCTTCCTGCTTGCTCAGGCTCTGCGAGAGCACCGTGACCTCGGCGCCCATGGCGTGGGCGATCTTCACGGCCATGTGGCCGAGGCCGCCCATACCGACCACGGCGACCTTCTTGCCTGGGCCGGCGTTCCAGTGTGAGAGCGGCGAGTACGTGGTGATGCCGGCGCACAGCAGGGGAGCGGCGGCCTCGAAGGGGATGCTCTCGGGCACCTTGAGCACGAAGTCCTCCACCACGACGATGTGGGTCGCGTAGCCGCCCTGCGTGATGGTGCCGTCCAGGTCGACGGCGGCGTAGGTGCCGGTGTTGCCCTTCAGGCAGTACTGCTCCTCGCCGGCGAGGCAGTTCTCGCACTCGCGGCAGGAGTTGACCATGCATCCCACACCGACGCGGTCGCCCACGTGGTGCAGGCTGACCTCTGAGCCGACCTCGGCGACGATGCCGACGATCTCATGACCGACAACCTGCGGGTACTGGATCGGTCCCCATTCGCCACGCACGGTGTGGATGTCGGAGTGGCAGATGCCGGAGTACCTGATCTCGATCAGGACATCGGCCGGGCCGAGGTCCCGTCGCTGGATGGTGGTCTTGACCAGGGGTTCGGTGGCAGAGGGGGCGGCGTAGGCGTTGACTGTGAGCATGGTTCTCCCGGGGATCTCGGATGGGTCGAACAATCCAAGCATGCGCCGAAGGTGCCGGGCGCTACGAAGCAGGTACAAACAGGGCACCCTTGGGCGGAATATCCGGCAGTGACCGCCACGTCGATCCGGCGCTTCTGCGCCAGACGATGGAAAAGCCGGAGGTTACGGCAGGCCAAGCAACCGCAGGCCGGCGGCCGCGGCCGCGCCCACGATGACCACGACGAGGAACGGTGCCTTCAACCACAGCGCCACGGCGGCCGCCGCGAGGGCGCCGAGCCTGGCGTCGACGGCGAGAGTTTGCCCGGACGCCATGGTGTTCGCGATCGTGAGCGAGGCCAGCAGGCCGATGGTGAGGGTACCGGCCACGCGGGCCACCCGGGGGTTCGTGAGCCACTTCTTGGGCACCAGGTAGCCGAGCAGTTTCGTGAGGAAACCCACGGCACAGGCCACGAGGATCCATCCCCACAGGCTCACGAGCTTGCCGCTCGACCGGGCTCGCCCGGGTACGGATCGATGTCAGGCTCCAGGCCCTCGCCATCCGGCCCGCTGCGATAACCGAACCAGCCGATCAGGCCCGCGACGACCGCGGCCACGAGGATCGGAATGCCGGGCGGCACGAACGGCACTGTGAGCACGGTGGCGAGGGCGCAGGCCACGGCGATCGCGCCGGCCTCCCGCGACCGCAGCCGGGGCCAGAGCAGCGCCAGGAATGCGGCGACGGCGGCGCCGTCCAGGCCCCAGCGCTTCGGGTCGCCCAGTGCGTCGCCGGCCAACGACCCGACCAGGGTGAACAGGTTCCACAGCACGAAGATGCCCACCCCGGCGACCCAGAAGCCGCGTTTCTGCTCGACGGGGTCGCTCTGGCCGGTGCTGGTGGCCAACGACTCGTCGATGGTCACGTGGGCGGCGGCGAAGCGCCGCCAGCCGCGCGGGTGCAGCAACACGTTCATCTGCATCCCGTACACCGCATTGCGGATGCCCAGCAGCGCTGCCGCGCTCGCGGCGGCCACCGGTGTGCCGCCGCCCGCGATGACCCCGATGAACGCGAACTGTGACCCGCCGGAGAACAACAGCAGGCTGAGCGCCTGGGTCTGCCAAACGGTCAAGCCGGACGCCACGGACAGGGCGCCGAACGAGACGCCGTACAACCCGGTCGCCACGGCGATGGACAAGCCGACCCGGGCACCGGGGGACTGGGCGAGGGACGTGTGCACCGCACGATCCTATCGGCGCGTGTCACTCCCTCGCGGTGGCGGGCGGGCGCAACGCGAGACGGGTCTGGGTCTGGCCGGCTCCGGCCTGCTTCTTCAGGCGGTGCAACAGCTCGTTCAGGTGGGTGGTGTCGCTGACCCACACGTGCAGCAGGTAGTCGTAGGGACCGGTCACGTGCGCGGCATCGCGCACCTCGGGCTCAGCCAGCGCGGCGAGGAGGAAGGTGTCGGAGTCCGCGTCGGCGCGGAGCCGCACGTCGATGAACGCCTCCAGCCCGAGCGGTCCCAACGGGGAATCATCGGCCAGCACGGCCCGGTAGCCCACGATGACCCCGGAGGCCTCGAGCTTCCGCACCCTGGCGGCTGCGGCATTCGTGCTGAGCCCCACCGCGGCCCCGAGCGCACTGAAGGAAATGCGCCCGTCGGTGCGCAAGATGCCGATGATTTCGCCGTCCAGATCGTCCATGCCGCGATTGTAACCGTGCCGCCGAGAAATACTAGGTGGGGCTGCAGCGGCGGGGCAGGATCGTGCTCATGGAGATCACCTGGGGACCGTTGTTCGTCGGCGGGCTGCTGGCGGGCTGGGGCGTGGCCGTGCCGCTCGGCGCGATCGGCCTGCTCGTGGTGCGGGAGGCCATGACCGGCGGATTCCGGGCCGGGGCCTCAGCCGCGCTGGCCGTGGCGATGGTCGACGGGCTCTACTGCGCCGCCGCGGTGCTGCTCGGCGCAGCGGTCGCTCCGGTGATCGCCTCGTGGGGAGCGGCGCCGGCGCTGTGTGCGGGGCTGGTCCTCGTGGCGCTGGGCGTCCGCGGGCTGATGCGCCGGACGGCCCCTGCCGCGCCGTCCGACCGGGTGCGCCGCCCGCCGGCATCCGGCCGGGTCTTCGCGACGTTCGCCGGGCTCACCCTTGTGAACCCGGCGACGCTGCTCTACTTCGCGGCGCTGACCGCGGCACTCCCGCCGTCTCTCGGCCTCGAGACGGCGCCGCTCGTCTTCGTGGCCGGCGCCGTGGCCGCCTCCATCTCCTGGCAACTGGTCCTGGTTGCGCTCGGAACGGTCGGGGGCGGCCGGATCGGGGTGCGCGGCGAGGCGATCCTGAGCGCCTGTGGTTACGGCCTGGTCGTTGTTCTCGGAGCGGCCGCGGTGATCGCCGCCCTGCGGGCGCTGGTCTAGACGATCTGCCAGGCCGGCTTGTTCGCGTACGCGTACCGGTAGTAGGCCAGGTTGGCCAGGCGGGAGGCGGCCGCCTCGTCGACGAGCACCGTGACGTGCGGGTGCAACTGGATGACGGAGCCGGGGCTGCTGGAGGTGACCGGTCCCTCGACCGCCGCGGCGATCGCTTCGGCCTTCTCTTCGCCGAAGGCCAGCAGGATCAGGTGGCGGGCCCGGCGGATGGTGCCCAGTCCCTGGGTGATGCAGTGGATGGGAACGTCGTCGGGGGAGTCGAAGAACCTGGCGTTGTCGGCCCTGGTCTTCTCGGTGAGGGTCTTCACCCTGGTCAGCGACGCGAATGAGGAGCCGGGCTCGTTGAAGCCGACGTGGCCGGTACGGCCGATGCCGAGAATCTGCACGTCGACACCGCCGGCTGCGCGAATGGCGGCCTCGTAGTCGGTGCCCGCGGTTTCGAGGGTGGCCAGGTCGCCGTTGGGCACCCGGATGTTGCCGGGGGTCAGGCCGAGGGGCAGGACCGCGTCGCGGGTGATGACGGCCCGGTAGCTCTCCGGGTGCCCGCTGGGCAGGCCGACGTATTCGTCGAGGGCGAAACCGCGCACCGCGGAGACGTCGAGCGGGTCGGTGCGAAACGATTCGGCGAGGGCCCGGTAGAGCGGCATCGGGGTTGAGCCGGTGGCCAAGCCGAGCACTGCCTCCGGTTTCTGGCTGATCAATCTTCTGATCGATGCGGCGGCGAGGACGCCGGCGTCGGTCTCGGATTCGAGGACGACTACTTCAGCCAAGGGATGCTCCAGGTGCGATTGGTGGGATGGTGCGGGTGATCTTGCGGGTGAGCCGGTGAGCCGGTGGTCGGGGAACGGGTCCACGACCACCGGCGAGCGGATGGCGCGGGTCAGGCTAAACGGTGGTGGTCGAGGGCACGTCGGGTGCGCCGGCCTCCGCGATCTCGTCGTCGCCGCGGCCCGGGGTCTTCAGGTTCCAGCGGCGGATGACGAACCGGAACAGGAAGTAATAGACGACCCCGTAAGCCAGTCCGATGGGGATCAGCAGCAGGGGCTTTTCGGCCAGGCCGAAGTTGAGGATGTAGTCGAAGGCGCCGGCGCTGAAGCTGAAGCCGTCCCGGATGCCCAGGAAGTTCACCAGGGCGAGCGAGGTGCCGGTGAGCACAGCGTGGATGGCGTAGAGCGGGAAGGCCACGAACATGAAGGAGAACTCGAGCGGCTCGGTGACGCCGGTGAGCATCGCGGTGAGGGCGCCGGTGAGCATGATGCCGCCGACGATCTTCTTCTGCGACTTCTTGGCTTCCTGCCAGATGGCCAGGGCGCCGGCCGGGAGGGCGAACATCATGATCGGGAAGAAGCCGGTCATGAACGAGCCGGCGGTGGGGTCCCCGGCGAAGAAGCGGTGCAGGTCGCCGGTGGCGCCGTTGTAGTCACCGATCACGAACCACATCATCGAGTTGAGGATGTGGTGCAGCCCCACGGGGATGAGCAGCCGGTTGGCGGTGCCATACAGGAAGCCGCCCCAGATGTCGTTGGAGCTGACGAACGAGCCGAACGAGGTGAGGCCGCTGCTGAACGCAGGGTAGACGAAGCTGAGCAGGACGCCCAGGACCAGGGCGACGACGGCGGTGACGATCGGCACGAAGCGACGGCCGCCGAAGAAGGCCAGATAGCTGGGCAGTTTGATCCGGTGGTACTTCTGCCACAGCACGGCGGAGACGACGCCCATGAGCACGCCGGCGAGAACGTTGTAGTTCACCAGCACCTGCTCGGCGCCCTTTTCCGGCAGCCCCATCACGAGCGGGGACATGGCTTTGCCGACGTTGCTGAACACCAGGTAGCCGACCACGGCGGCCAGGGCGGTCGACCCGTCGGCCTTCTTGGCGAAGCCGATCGCGACTCCGACGGCGAAGAGCAGCGCGAGGTTGTCGAACAGCGCACCACCGGCGGATGCGATCACCGCCGCCCCGGTCTCAAAGCCCGGGATGGCGCCCAGCAGGTCGGGCTGGCCCAGGCGCAGGAGGAGCCCGGCGGCGGGGAGTGCGGCGATCGGCAGCATGAGGCTGCGACCGATGCGTTGGAGCTGGGCGAGGCCCGGGATTTTTCGTCCCGTTCCGGCATCTACGGTGGTGCTGGACATGGATTCCTCCTGTGATGGTGCTCGGTTGTCTTGTGGACGGGTGAACGTGTCTGGTGCAGGTTGAGGGGTATTCGGCTGGAAGACGGCATGCTGGCGCTGCCGGTGGGTCCGGCGGCCACCCTTGTGGGGCTGGGCGGGCTGTCTTACAGGTCGTGGTTGAGGTCGAGGGTCATGTGGATCTGGTAGCGGTCGCCCCGGTACCAGGAGGTGACGTGCTCAACGGGGGTGGACCCCGCCGACGAGGTGCGGAGGAAAACGAGAAGGGGGCCACCCGGGGTGATTCCGAGAGTTTCGGCGAGGTCGGCATCCGCGGTCTCGGCCCAGGCGGTCTGCTCGGCGCGGTCGATGCGCAGGCCGTACTCGGTGGCGAAGGTGGCGTAGAGCGACCGGGTGAGGTCCTGGCTGCCGAGGTCGGGCAGCAGTCCGGCGGGGTAGTAGCCGCGTTCGAAGGCCATCGGGATGCCGCCGGCGAGCCGCAGACGGTCGACCCGCTGCACCTGCGCGCCGGCCTTCAGGCCCAACGCCGCACGCACATCGAGGGGTGCCTCGATCAACGTGGACGCCATCACGACGGTGGCGGGCACGAGGCCGCGCCTGCGCATGTCTTCGGTGAACGAAGCCAGGTGCAGGTCGCTCTGCACCCGCTCCCCGGCGACGAAGGTGCCTTTGCCCTGGATGCGATAGAGCACGCCCTCGTCGACCAGCTGGCGGATCGCCTCCCGCACCGTCGACCGGCTCACGCCGTACTTGGTCATGAGCTTGCGCTCCGGCGGGATCGCGGCGTGCGGCGCCAGGGTGGTCTCGACTCGTTCGAGCAGGATGGACCGCAACTGCACGTGCTTGGGCACGGCGCCGTTGGCGAGGACCGGGCTGTCGAGCTGTGTCACGACGGCACTACCTTTCCGGGGTATTGGCTTTCGGAAGCCGGGTTTTCTGTGATCCAGCTGACAACAGTTCGGACCACTTCCGCTTTGTGGTCCGTACTGGTACGGTCCAATTACTCGATAATGGAGGTGCGGCGGTCGGTTTGTCAAGGGCTGGCCCGCACAGGGCCCTCGTCGACGAGGGTCTCCCTCGACCGTTTCACCACATTGATCCCTACCAACTTCCGAGGAGTAACTGATGAGTAGCAAGGCAGAGCAGATCCTGGCCGGCCTCGGCGGCGCCGGCAACGTCGTCGACATCGAGGCGTGCATCACCCGGCTGCGCACCGAAGTGACCGACCCCGCGTTGGTCAACGAGCCCGCCCTCAAGGCCGCCGGCGCGCACGGTGTGTTCAGGTCCGGCACCATCGTGCAGGTCATCGTCGGCCCCGAGGCCGAGAACCTCGCCGACGACATCGAGGACCTCAGGTGACGGGCACCGCACTGATCGTGCTCGCGCCAGTACCCGGCCGGGCCGTAGCGCTCGGCCTGGTGCCCGACCCCACCTTCGCCCAGGCGATCGTCGGGCCCGGTGGGGCGATCGATCCTCCCCGCGAGGTCGTCGACGCGATCGCGCCGATCAGCGGGAAGCTGCTCAAGGTGTTCCCGCACGCCTATGTGATCGTGGCGCCGGAGGGTGTCGGGGTGCTCGTGCACCTCGGTATCGACACCGTGCAGCTCAAGGGTGCTGGGTTCACCCTGCGCGCCCAGCAGGGCGACACCGTCACCGCCGGTGATGTGATCGTCAGCTTTGACGTTCCCGCCATCGTGGCCAGCGGCCGCGACCCGATCGTGCCCGTGATCATTCTGGAACGCCAGGCCGAGGACATCACCCTGGCCGACGCCGTGGCCGCCGGCCTGCAGCTCGCCGCCGCCGACACCTTCCTCACCGTCCGCGGCTGACCCGCCGCCCTCTCGAATCCTGGAGACCCCGTCATGACACCGCTCATCACCCGACCTGACACGGAACCCGGGCACGCACCGGCGCTGCCGGGCGATGCCGGGCCGGGCACCGAGACGCCGCTGCTGCTCGCCGCAGGCACGGTGATCCTGCCCGATCGTGAGTACTCGCCCGGCTGGGTCGAGGTGAGCGGCGGTCTGATCGTCGCCTGCGGGGCCGGCGAACCACCTCGGCCGGCGGACCTCAGCCTCCCGGCCGGGATTCTCGCCCCCGGGTTCATCGACGCCCACAACCACGGCGGCGGCGGGGTCAGCTTCAACGACGCCGACACCGTCGCCGTGGCTTCGCGCATCATCCAGACGCACCTGGCCCACGGCACCACCACCATGATGGCCAGCCTGGTGACCGCGCCCATCGATGAGATGGAACGGCTGGTGCGGGCGCTGGCCGAACTTGTGCACGGCGGCCTGCTGGCCGGCATCCACCTGGAGGGCCCGTGGCTGAGCCCCGCGCACCGGGGCGCGCACGACGAGGACCTGCTGCTGCTGCCCGACCCGGACTGTGTCGACCGGCTGATGGGTGCCGGTGGTGGTGCTGTTCGCATGGTCACCATCGCTCCGGAGCTGGACGGTGGCCTGGCTGCCGTGGCACGCATCGCGGAGTACGGCGCCGTGGCCGCCGTCGGTCACACCGACGCAGACTACGACCTCACCCAGGCGGCGATCGCGGCCGGCGCCACCGCGGGCACCCATGTCTTCAACGCCATGCGGCCGATGCACCACCGGGCGCCGGGCGCCGCCTTGGCCCTATTGGACGATCCGACGGTGTTCGCCGAACTCGTGGCCGACGGGGTGCACCTACATCCGGCCGTGGTCCGCCTGATCACCGAGAGCCCGGCCCGCCCTGTGTTCGTGACGGATGCCATGGCTGCGGCCGGCGCCGCCGACGGCGACTACAAACTGGGCGCCCTGGATGTGCGGGTGGTCGACGGCCAGGCGCGACTGGAGGATGGCACGATCGCCGGCAGCGTTCTCACGCTCAGCCACGCGTTGCAGTACGCCGTGCTCACCGCCGGGGTGCCGTTGCCGCTCGCGATCCGGGCCGCCACCCAGAATCCGGCCGATCTGCTCACCATCACCGACCGCGGCCGCATCCAGCCGGGCCTCCGGGCCGACCTGGTCCTCCTCGACGCCGACCTGCACGTGCACGCGACCCTCCTCGAGGGCGCCTGGGTCTAGCGCCCCGCCCATCTCGCGAACCGTGAGTTAAGCACTGAAAATCTCGAGTTTTAGGTGCTTTACTCACGGTTCGCGGGGCGGATGGGTAGGCTCGCGAACGTGAGTGACACCTTGAGAGCACGGCTCCGCGCCCTGCCCGACTTTCCAGCCGACCTGCCCTCGTTCGACCCGGCGACCGCCCCGGCCGACCCGGTGGAACTGTTCCTCGACTGGCTCGAGGTGGCGCTCGCCGCCGGGGTGCGGCAGCCGCACGCGTTCAGCCTCGCGACCGTCGGCGCATCCGCCGCTGCCGCGCCCGGCGAGACGGGCGGGGCGCCGTCGTCGCGGATGCTCATCCTCAAGGACGTCGACGACGACGGCTGGCAGTTCGCCAGTGCGCGTACCTCGCGCAAGGGCCGTGAGCTGACGGCCAACCCGCAGGCCGCGATGAACTTCTATTGGTCGGAGCTCGGCCGTCAGGTGCGGCTGGTGGGCCCGGTCGTCGAGCTCTCGGCAGAGGCCTCCGCCCGGGATTGGGCCGAACGCCCCGCTGCCGACGGCACCCCGAATCCGGCCTGGCAGCTCTACGCGCTGCGCCCGACCGAACTGGAGTTCTGGCAGGCGCGAGCCGACCGCAACCACATCCGCCACCGCATCCAGGTTCGCGAACCGTGAGTTAAGCCCCGAAAACTCGAGTTTTTGGGTGCTTAGCTCACAGATCGCGAAACGCGAGAGGGGTGCCCGGGCCGAAGCCCGGGCACCCCTCTCGCTTGACGTGGTTAGAGCGTGATCAGGCCCGAGGTGGTGGCGCGCGCCTTCTCGAAGCGAGCGGAGACGTTGGCCCAGTCGGTGACGGTCCAGAACGCCTTGACGTAGTCGGCGCGCACGTTCTGGTAGTCGAGGTAGTAGGCGTGCTCCCAGACGTCGAGCATGAGCAGCGGTACGATGCCGGCGGGGAGGTTGCCCTGCTGGTCGTAGAGCTGCACGATGATGGGCTGCTGGCCCAGGGTGTCCCACGCGAGGATCGACCAGCCGGAGCCCTGGACGCCCATGGCGACGGCGGTAAAGTGCGCCTGGAACTTCTCGAACGAACCGAAGGTATCGTCGATCGCGGCAGCGAGCTCGCCGGTGGGCTTGTCGCCACCGTTCGGGGACATGTTGGTCCAGAAGATGGAGTGGTTGATGTGGCCGCCGAGGTTGAAGGAGAGGTCCTTCTGCAGCTTGTTGACGAAGGTGAGGTTGCCGGATTCGCGGGCCTCAGCAAGCTGGTCGAGGGCGGCGTTGGCGCCGGTCACATAGGCCTGGTGGTGCTTGCTGTGGTGGAGCTCCATAATGCGCCCGCTGATGGCGGGCTCAAGGGCGGCGTAGTCATAGGTCAGCTGAGGAAGCGTATATGCGGTCATTTGTTTACGATATCGTCTCAAGTGCACTTGAGATCAAGGAGACGGCCCACTGTCAGAGCACTTGTCCAGCAACGACCTCCTGCCGATCGGGCAGATTGCCGCCCGCGCCGGGGTGCCCGTCTCCACCGTGCGCTACTACGAGACGCAGGGCCTAATCCCGGCGACACGCTCGAACGGCAACGCGCGACTCTTCCCCCGCCACGTCCTGCGGCGCATCGCCCTCATCCAGGTCTCGGTGCGCTACGGGATCTCGCTCGCCGAGGTCGCCGAGATGCTGAAAGACCTGCCGGACAGCCGCCCGCCCAGCCGGGCCGAGTGGAGCACCATCTCCGCCAGCTGGGGCGAGCACCTCGCCCGGCAGCAGGCGGTGCTCGAGCGGATGCAGGCCGAGCTGACCGGCTGCATCGGCTGCGGCTGCCTGTCCCAGACCCGCTGCGCCGTGGTGAACTCCGACGACCGGCTGCGCACCGACGGCGCCGGCCCTCGCCGGGTGCTCGACGTGCCGGAGGCTGCCGGCGCGGAATAAATCCGGCCGCCCAACGTTGTTCTGAGTAACCGACGGAAGGGAGCCAGGATGAAGGTACGCAATTCACTGGGTTCGATGAAGAAGATGCAGGGTTCACAGACGGTGCGGCGCCACGGGCGCACATTCGTCATCAACAAGCTGAATCCCCGATTCAAGGCTCGCCAGGGTTAATCCCGTCGAAATGCGGCACGCGGGTCCGGCCGATCCGCCGCCGCTCGATAAACGAGTTGGCATTTCCAGCCCAAAGAGAATGACCCCGGCGGTTGCCGGGGTCATTCTGCGTTTCGGGCAGGTCGAGCGTGTCAGGCAGGCCGAGAGTGTCGGCCGTGTCGGACTACAGCAGCGTCATCACGTCGCGGGCAGCCGTCATGAGCAGCGGCGCGTAGGACTCGAGCTTCTCCCTGGGCACCAGCGGCGCGATCGTCGTGATGCCGATGCCGCCGATGAGGTGCTGCTGGGCATCGAAAACCGGAACCGCCATGCAGCGGATGTGCTCCTCGTTCTCCTGGTCGTCGATGGAGAAGCCGCGGTTGCGCACCAGTGCACCGTCGGCGAGCAGATCGGCGACAGAGGTGATGGTGTACTCGGTGCGGGTGCCCAGGCCCGTGCGGCTTGCGTAACTGCGCACCTCGCTCTCGGTGAGATGCGCCAGGATCGCCTTGCCGATCGCCGTCGAATGCAGCGGAATCTGGCCGCCGACTCGCGACGCGATCTGGATCGGCTGCGCGGTGTCCTCGATCTTCTCCACGTAGGTGGCGAAGTCCCCGGTGCGCAGAGCGAAGTGGATGGTGCTGTGCACGTCAGCCTGCAACCGCCGCAACCTGGCGCCCACCAGGTCGGAGTCGTTGGGTCCCGCGGTGAGCTTGAGTGCGAGCAAGCGCAGTGAGCGACCCGGCGCGTAGCTGCCGTCGGAGCGGCGGGTGACGTAGCCGCTGTCGATCAGCTCGCTGAGCAGGCGGAACACACTGGTCTTGGCCAGGCCGGTTTCTTTCACCAGGTCGCTGAGTCGGTGCGCGTCGCCGGGGTTCGACACGGCCTCGAGCACCCGCAGCAGCTTCTGCGCCGCATTATCTTTGCCCGGGGTGCCCAGGCCCTCCGGCTCGGGCGCGTTCGTGGCTTCGATCTCGCTCGCCATCGTCATGTGTCCTACCTCTGTCGTGAAGTTCTGTCCTATGGACCATTCAACCACGGCTGTGGAACCGCAAGGGCCCTAATCGGCCCGCGCCCGTCGATTCGATGTCGTCGGACCCTTGACAAACTCACAATGGGCTGGTTGTGGCTGTCGGTGCGGGTCTGACGCCCTGCACTGAACCCGTCGAGTTGCCAAAAGGATTCCCTCGGGGATAGGTTGAGTTCATGTGACGGACTTATGTTCTGTCACACGGAACGTCAGCAGGTCAATCCAGCTGATTCTCACAGTGGAGGAACTGATGCAGGACACGGTGCACGAACTCGGCTCGGCGTTCGAGAGCGCTCCCAGCCTTCCCGCCGGCATCCGGATGGTGACCGGTGCGGGTTCGCTGCCGGCCGTCGAAGTCTCCCTTCCCACCGCCACCGCGCTGGTCTATCTGCACGGCGCCCACGTTGCCCGGTGGACCCCCACCGGCCAGAAACCGGTGCTGTGGATGAGCGAACACGGCGCCTTCTCACCCGTCGCGGCCCTCCGCGGCGGCATCCCGGTCTGCTTCCCTTGGTTCGGGCCGAACCTCACCGACGACAGTGCGCCCAACCACGGCTGGGCCCGTATATCACCCTGGACCCTCACCGCGGCAGCACTCGTCGGCGCCAACGCCGTGCTCACCTTCGAGTTGACCGGCGCGCACCACGACGCGGCCGGCGTGGCCCAGCCGGTGTCGCTGCGGTACACCGTGACCATCGGCGCCCGCCTCACCCTCAACCTGGTCGCGCACAACGACGGCACCACCGCGGTCTCGGTGGAGACCGCCCTGCACACCTACTTCGCCGTCGGCGACGCCCGCACCACCCGGATCCTCGGCCTGGCCGGCCTGCCCTACCTCGACCGCAGCGTCAGCCCGCCCGTCACCGTGAGCTCGGACCTGCCCGTCGGCATCACCGGAACCGAAATCGACCGAGTCTACCCGATGCCCCGCACCGTCACCATCGACGACGTCACGAACTCCCGCACCATCACGATCGGTGACACGGATGCCGCCCAGACCGTCGTCTGGAACCCCGGCACGATCAAGGCCGCCGCGATGAGCGACTACGGCGACGACGAGTGGACCGAGACGGTCTGCGTCGAGGCCTGCAACGTCCGCGATCAGGCGGTCATCCTCGCCCCCGGCCAGAGCCACAGCATGAGCGTCGGCATCACCGTCGTGGACATCGACGTCGCACCCCACCCGCACCCCATCGAGAAGCACACCGAAGGACCGAACAAAATGGAACGACTCACCCGCGCCATCCACCCGACCGCGGACCTGCCCACCCGGGCCATCCAGTTCGGCGAGGGCAACTTCCTGCGCGCATTCGTGGACTGGCAGCTGCAGCAGATGAACACGCAGGGCCTGTTCAACGGCGGCGTGAAAATCGTGCAACCTCTGGCCGGCGGCCTCGTCGCCATGCTCGAGGAACAGGACAACCTCTACACGGTGCTGCTGGAGGGCAAGCAGAACGGCGAAGAGGTGCAGAGCCACGAGGTCCTCACCCTGGTGAACGGAACCGTCAATCCGTACACCGACTACGAGGCGTTCCTCGACCTCGCCGCCGACGACGACATCGAGTTCATCTTCTCCAACACCACGGAATCCGGCATCGTCTTCAACGCAGACGACCAGCTGGCCGACCGTCCACACGCCAGCTTCCCCGGCAAGCTCACGGCCCTGCTCTACCGCCGCTTCGAGCTCGGCAAGAAGGGCTTCACCCTCATCCCGTGCGAGCTCATCGAACACAATGGTGCGAAGCTCAAGGACACCGTGCTCGCCACCGCCGCGAACTGGAACCTCGGCGCCGCCTTCAGCTCCTGGATCACCACCGACAACACCTTCTGCTCGAGCCTGGTCGACCGGATCGTGCCGGGCTACCCCAAGGACCGCGCCGAGGAACTGTGTGCCCAGTTCGGCTACGACGACCGCCTGATCGTCAAGGCCGAGCCGTTCCTGCTTTGGGTCATCGAAGGCCCGCAGTCACTCACCGAGACCCTGCCGCTGGCCCAGGCCGGCCTGAACGTCACGGTGACCGACGACATGACCCCGTACCGTGAGCGCAAGGTGTTCCTGCTCAACGCGCCGCACACCACCCTGGCCTCCCTGGCCCGCCTCGCCGGCGTCGAGACGGTGCGCGACGTGATGCTCGACGACGACTTCGGCCCGCTCGTGCACTCCGTCATGTATGACGAGATCATGCCGGTGCTCGACCTGCCGCACGACGAGCTCGCCGCCTACGCCGAGTCGGTCAAGGAGCGCTTCGAGAACCCGTTCATGCACCACGAGCTCGCCGCGATCGCCCTCAACAGCGTCTCCAAGTTCACCAGCCGTCTGCTGCCGGTCCTCACCGGCTGCCATGCCGCCAACGGCACCTTCCCACCGCGGGTCACCCTCGCCCTCTCGGCGATCCTGCTCACCTACAGCGGCGACCCTGCCGTGTCGATCACCCCGGTCGACAGCACAGAGACCATCTCGACTTTCCACGCCGCCTACACCTCGGATGCCGCTCGGCCGGCGCGCTACGTCGCCAAAATCCTGGCCGACACCAGCCTCTGGGGCACCGACCTCACCGCCCTGGACGGCCTGGTCGATCAGGTCACCGCCGGGTTGGTCAGCCTGCGGGACAACGGCGTGCGCGCCACCCTCGCCGACCTCACCGTTCTCGCGTAGCCCGCGCTCACCCACCGACGACCAGAAGGACGCCACCTCATGCTCCTGAACGACGACTTCCTGCTCGGCACCGACATGGCCAAGAGACTCTTCCACAACCATGCCAAGAAGATGCCGATCATCGACTTCCACTGCCACCTGAACCCGCAGGAGATCTACGAAGACGAGAACTTCACCAGCCTCACCGAGGTGTGGCTGAAGGGCGACCACTACAAGTGGCGCCTGATGCGCGCCAACGGCGTGCCGGAGGCCCTGATCACCGGCGACGGCGACGACTTCGACAAGTTCTACGCCTGGGCGGGCACCGTGGAGAAGGCCCTCGGCAACCCGCTCTACGTCTGGACGCACTTGGAGCTTCGCCGGTTCTTCAACATCGACCTGGTGCTCAGCCGCGAGACCGCCCGCGAGGTCTACGACCGGGCCAACGCCCTGCTGGCCACCCCCGAGTTCTCCCGCCGCAGCCTCATCCGCTCCAGCAACGTCACCGCCATCTGCACGACGGATGACCCGGCCGACGACCTGCGCTTCCACGAACTACTGCAGAGCGAGAAGTCGTTCAGCGTGGTCCCGGCCTTCCGGCCAGACAAGGCCATCAACATCCACGCCGCCGGCTACGCCGAGTACCTTCTCACCCTCGGCACCGCCGCCGGCGTGAAGATCGGCACCTTCGCCGACATCGTCTCCGCGTTGAGCGCCCGGGTGGACTTCTTCCACTCGATGGGCGCCCGGCTTTCCGATCACGCCCTCGACACCGTGGTCTACGCGGAGTCGACCGAGGCCGAACTCGACGCCATCGTGGCCTCGGCCATCGGCGGCGGCGCCCTCACCGCACTGGAGAACGCCCAGTACCGCACCGCGGTGCTCAAGGCGCTGATGCGCATGTACGCGGCCAAGAACTGGACCATGCAGCTGCACCTGCACGCCCTGCGGAACACCAACCAGGTGATGCTCGGCAAGCTTGGCCCCGACACCGGCTACGACGGCATGAATGATCGCCCCGTCGCGGAGCCGCTCGCCGCGCTCTTCGACTCGATGGAGTCCGAGGACTCGATTCCCCGCACGATGCTGTACTCGCTGAACCCGAACGACTACCTGCCGTTGGTCACGCTGATGGGGTCCTACCAGAAGGGCACCGTGCAGAAGATGCAGCTGGGCAGCGCGTGGTGGCACAACGACACCCGCACCGGGATGCGCCTGCAATTGCAGACCTTCGCAGACGAGAGCCTGCTCTCGAACTTCGTGGGGATGCTCACGGACTCCCGCAGCTTCCTCTCCTACCCGCGGCACGAGTATTTCCGTCGCATCCTCTGCGAGCTCGTCGGCGAGTGGGCCGTACTCGGCGAGGTCCCCGACGACGAGGCCGTCCTCGGCCGGATGGTCGAAGACATCTCCTTCAACAACGCTCACCACTATTTCGGCCTCTCGGTCAGCCCCTCCCTCAGCAGCCAAGGAATCGATTCTCATGTCACACGTTGACAGCATCACCGCCGGCACCTCCGTGCTGGTCATGGCCGCGGGCGACGACGTCGCCGTCGCCCTCCGCGACCTGGCGCCGGGGGAGACCCTCCCCGTCGGCGACGGCGTCCTCACCGTCACCACGCTGATCCCGAGTGGTCACAAAGTGGCCCTCACCGACCTGGACGTCGGCGCCACCGTGCACAAGTATGGCCAGTCGATCGGCGTCGCCACGGCCCCGATCAGGCGGGGCGAGCAGGTGCACAGCCACAACATCGGAATGGACCTCGCCGCCCGCAGCCACGAATTCGGCACCGTGCACACCGACCTGCCCGTCCCGACCGAACGCCGCACCTTCGACGGCTACCGACGTGCCGACGGCCGGGCCGGCACCAGGAACTACATCGCCATCCTCACCACGGTGAACTGCTCCGGCACCACCGCGAAGCTCATCGCCGACAGATTCCGCGGCGGGGCGCTGGATGCGTTCGAGAACGTCGACGGGGTCATCGCCCTCACCCACCAGAGCGGCTGCGGCCTGGTCCTGGAGAGCGAAGGCGCCCAGGTGCTGCTGCGCACCCTCAACGGCTACGCCAGGCACCCCAACATCGCCGGTGTGCTGATGCTCAGCCTCGGCTGCGAAATGACCCCCACCAGCCTGGTCCTGGCCGAGGGCAGCGTGCCCAGCGACACCGTCGTGGAAAGCCTGTCGATCCAGGAGACCGGCGGCATGCGCAGCACCGTCGCCGCCGGCGTGGAGAAGATCCTCGCCCTGGCCGAGGCGATCAACACCCGCCACCGCGAACCGATCGACATCTCCGAACTCGTCCTGGGCCTGAACTGCGGCGGCTCCGACGGTTACTCCGGCATCACCGCCAACCCGGCGCTGGGCTGGGCGTCGGATGTGCTCGTGGCGCACGGCGGAACATCCGTTCTCGCCGAAACCCCCGAGATCTACGGCGCCGAACACCTGCTCACCGCCCGCGCCACCACCCCCGCGGTCGGCCACAAGCTGATCGACCGGATCGACTGGTGGGAGACCTACATCCACGCCAACGGCGGCACCATGGACAACAATCCCTCCCCCGGTAACAAGGCCGGCGGCATCAGCACCATCCTGGAGAAGTCGCTGGGCGCAGTGGCCAAGGCCGGCCACGCCGACCTCGCCGCGGTCTACGAATACGCCGAACCGATCGATACCCGGGGCCTCGGCTTCATGGACACCCCCGGCTACGACCCGGTGTCGGTCACCGGCTTGGTCGCCGGCGGCGCCACTGTCGTGGTCTTCACCACCGGCCGCGGCTCCGTCTTCGGCTGCAAGCCCACCCCGAGCATCAAGGTGGGTACCAACACCGAGCTGTTCCTGCGCCAGGGTGACGACATCGACATCGACGCCGGCCGGATCGCCGACGGCACCGCCACCGTCGACGAGGTCGGCGCCGAGATCCTCGACATGATCATCGCCGTCGCCAGCGGCACCCAGACCGTGAGCGAAGAATTCGACGTGGGCCAGGAAGAGTTCGTGCCGTGGCACATCGGGGCCGTGACCTGATGGGCGGCCAGCACAGCACACGCGAGCAACCCACCGTGGTGTGCTTCGGCGAGACGATGGGCATGTTCACGCCCACCAGTTCGGTGCCGTTGAACACCGCGACCGGTTTCACCCTGGGCACCGGCGGCGCCGAGTCGAACGTGGCCATGCACCTGGCCGAACTCGGCCACGCCGTGGCCTGGGCCAGCGCCGTGGGCACCGACCCGGTCGGCACCAAGATCATCGACGCCCTCGGCGCAGCCGGTGTCGACACCCGGTGGGTCGGACGGTCCGCCGACGCACCGACCGGGCTCTACCTCAAAGAACCCGACACCGGTAGTGGAGCACACGTGTTCTACTACCGCCAAGGCTCGGCGGCATCCACGCTGAAGATCGCGGATGCCGCCGGCTGGCCCCTGGCCGGCGCCCGGTGGATCCACACCACCGGGATCACCCCCGCATTGTCGGGCACCTGCTCCGCCCTCGTGGAACACGTACTCGACCACGCCGCGGAGTGGGGGGCGTCGGTCTCGTTCGACATCAACTTCCGACCCGGCATCTGGTCGGTGCAGGATGCCGCGCCGCGGTTGCTCGCGCTGGCCCAGAAGGCCACCGTGGTGCTCGTCGGACTCGACGAAGCGGCCACCCTCTGGGGCTGTGTCACCGCCGACGACGTGCGCGCCCTGCTGCCTCGGCTCCCGTACCTGGTGGTCAAGGACTCCTCGATCGACGCCACCGAATTCGCCCTCGCCGCCGACGGCACCGACACCGTTACCGTGGTGCCGGCCCGCAAGGTCGACGTCGTCGAGCCCGTCGGCGCCGGCGACGCCTTCGCCGCCGGCTACCTGTCCAGCCTGCTCGCCGCGGAGACCTCCGCCGAGCGCCTCGAACGAGGCCATTCCCGCGCCGCCTGGGCGCTGGGCAGCCGGCAGGACTTCCGCCCGGGACTCGGCCAGCGTATGTCGGCCGACGAACCGTCCGCGACCGAGATCCACGACCGCACGCTCGAGCTCAGGAGAGAACCCGCATGACCACGACCACCAGCACCACCGCCCAGCCGCTTTCCGCCACGCAGTGGTTCCCCGGCGACTTCTTCCGAGTCCCCGTCATCGCGGTCTTCCGCGGCCTGTCGGCCGCCGAGGCCGTTCGCCTGTCGACGCGCGCCTGGGACGCCGGGGTCGAACACGTCGAAATCCCGATCCAGACCCTCGACGCCGTCCCCGTGCTGCAGGCCGTCGCCGACGCTGCCGCCGAACGCGGCCTCGTCATCGGTGCCGGCACCGTGACCACGATCGAGCAGCTCGACGCCGCGACGAACGTGGGCGTGGCGTTCACGGTCTCGCCCGGCCTCGATCCGGCCATCGTGGCCGAGAGCGTGCGCCGCGGCATCCCGCACCTGCCGGGCATCGCCACTGCCACCGAAATCCTGCAGGCCCGCGCCCTCGGCCTCACCTGGGTCAAGGCATTCCCCGCGTCCCTGCTCGGCGCCGCCTGGGTCAAGGCCCAGAAGGGGCCGTACCCGAACACCAACTTCATCGCCACCGGCGGCGTCACCGCCCTGAACGCGCCGGAATTCCTGGCCGCGGGCACCAGTGTGGTCGGTCTCTCCGGCGCCTTCGCCGACGACGCGCAGCTCGATCTGGTGCGCGCCCTGATCATCGGCGCCCGCGGGTGACAACCCGCATCGCCGGGCCCTGCGACCGCACGGTTGCGGGCCCCGTCCGGTCGGTCTAGGACCAAAGGCACCACCGCCTGGGCGCTAGGCTGAGCCGAGACCTGAGGGAGAGTCACGTGTGGGTGAACTGGCGTGACAGGACGATCCGTGGAGCCGGAGATCGCTGGCTGATGTGGACGGTTTTCGCCCTCGTGGCGGCGTACACGGTCGGCCTGCTGCTGCACGGTGCGGGGCCGAACCCCCTCGTGGACATCTGGCTGGGCGAACTCACCCAGTGGGTTCCCGTCGCGGTCTTCTGGCTGGCCGCCGTGCGCACCCGCTTCACGCGCGGCGACGTGCTGTTCGCCACGCTCGCAGTGACGTTCAACGCCGCCGCTGACACCTACTACGTGACCGCGATGGATGCCGGGGGCGAGTTGCCGTTCCCGTCCCCGGCCGATGTCGGCTATCTGCTCTTCTACCCGCTGATGCTCGCCGCCCTGGTGGCCCTGGTGCGCAGCCAGATGCGCGGACTGGCCTGGTCGGTCCTGCTCGACAGCGCCGTCGGCGCCTTGGGCGCCGCCGCGGTCCTCGCCGCCGTCCTCGCCCCGGTGCTCACCGTGGCCGTTGACGAGTCCGCGGTCCTGGCCACGGTCGTCGCCGTGGCCTACCCCGTCTTCGACCTGCTCCTGGTCGCCGTGATCGCGGGCATCGCCGCCGCGCCTGGCCTGCGCATCGGAGAGCGCTGGGCCTTCCTGGTCGGCGGCCTCGTGGTCTTCGCCGCGGCCGACGTGGTCTATGCGCTGCTCGAGGTGAGCGGCACCTACATCGTCGGCCTGCCGCTCGACGCGGCGTGGGCGCTCGGTCTCGCCCTGATGGTCGTCTGGGTCGACGCCGCCGGCCGGCCGCACCGCGGCCCCTATTCCGGCGACCGCAAGACCCCGGCCCTCTTTGTTCCCGCCGTGTCCGTTGCCGCCGCACTGGGCGTGCTGATCGTCGGCACGCAGATCGTCCAACCCGCCACCGCGGTCATCCTGGCCAGCCTCACCGTGTCCCTGGCCGCGATCCCGCTGGTGTTCCGGCAGCGACTGCTGCGCCGGCAAGCCCGAACCGACGACCTCACCGGCCTGCCCAACCGGCGGGCGCTCTACGCGGATGCGCCGGCACTGCTCACGATCAGCCGGGCCGCAGCGCGGCAACAACACAGTGCTCTCCTACTGCTCGACCTCGACAGGTTCAAGGAGGTCAACGACAGCCTCGGCCACGACGTCGGCGACAGACTGTTGGTGCAGGTGAGCGGCCGTCTGGCTACGGCCCTGCCGCCAGACGCGAGGCTGGCTCGTCTCGGTGGCGACGAGTTCGCCATCCTGCTGGTGAATGCCGGCGAGGCAGAGGCGACCACCGTGGCGCTGAGTCTGCGAGACGCCCTCGCGCAGACCTTCAGCCTCGAGGGGCTGGCCGTGCAGACCAGCGCCAGTATCGGCATAGCCCTCTTCCCCGAGCAGGGCCACGACCTCAGCGACCTGCTGCGCCGGGCCGATATGGCGATGTACAAGGCCAAGTCCAGCCGGGGTGGTCACCACGTGTACCGGTCCGAAGATGACAGCCACGGCGACACCAGGTTGCGCACCCTGCAAGAACTGCGCCTGGCCGTGACCGACGACCAGCTCGTGGTGTACTACCAACCCAAGATCAACCTGCGAACCGGCGAGGTGACCGGGGTCGAGGCTCTGGTGCGCTGGCAGCACCCCACCCGCGGCCTGTTGCTGCCGGAGGACTTCCTCGACCTTGTCGAGGAATCGGGGCTGATGCACGCGCTCACCCGGATCGTGCTGGGCAAGGCACTCGATCAGGCCGTGCTCTGGCAGCACGCCGGGCACGCCCTGACCATCGCGGTCAACATGTCGGCCAGCTCGCTGGTGAACGTCGAGTTCCCCGAGGAGATCGTGCGGATGGTCACCGCACGCAGGCTGCCGGCGTCGGCGCTGATGCTGGAGATCACCGAAGACTTCCTGATGAGCGACAGGGACCGGGCCAGGGACGTGCTCAGCCGGCTGAGGGAAGCCGGGATCCAGATCGCCGTCGACGACTTCGGCACCGGCTACAGCTCGCTGTCCTACCTGCGGGACCTCCCCATCGACGAACTCAAGCTGGACCGCTCTTTCGTCTCGCCAATGGCCGACGATGCCCGCGCCGCGTCCCTGGTGGCGTCCACCATCGACCTAGCGCACAGCCTGGGCCTGCGGATGGTCGCCGAGGGTGTGGAAAGCAGTGTCGCCTACGACGAGCTGGCCCGGTACGGCTGCGATCACGCGCAGGGCTTCTTCATGTCGCAGCCGATTCCGGCCCTGGAGCTGGAGCGATGGTTGGCGGCTCGCCACGCTCTGGAACCGGGGTCAGCGGACGAAATCCGGCTGCTGCCGTGACGTTTGGGTCCCGGTTCACGTCTCAGTACTGAACCCGGCAGGCCGTCTAGCGGCCGTCGACCCCTCGTTCCGGCTAGGAGCCACATGACTGACCTCCAGAACCCCACCACCGCCTTCCATACCGGCGGTTTCCCCCTGCAGCAGCAGGAGCAGCCCGGCCTGACCGGGGCCACAGTGCCTCGCCCCGACCACGGCGAAGACACCTATGTCGGCACCGGCAAGCTCCAGGGCAAGCGGGCGCTGGTCACCGGCGGCGATTCCGGAATCGGCCGTGCCGTCGCCATCGCCTTCGCGCGGGAGGGCGCCGACGTGGCCATCTCGTACCTGCCCGAAGAGCATGACGACGCTGAAGACACCGCGGCCCTGGTGCGCGCCGCCGGGCGGAGCGCCGTGCTGTTGGCCGGCGACATCCGCAGCGAACAGCACTGCATCGACATTGTCGAGCACACGACGGCCCAGCTGGGCGGCCTGGACATCCTGGTGCTGAACGCGGCCTACCAGGAGAACCGGAACGGTCTGGAGACGCTCGAGACCAAGGAATTCGACAGGGTCTTCAAGACCAACCTCTATGCGACGTTGTGGATCGCCCGGGCCGCGATCCCGCATCTCACGCCGGGCTCCTCGATCATCACCACCACCTCGATCCAGGCGTCCAGCCCGTCACCGGAACTGATCGACTACGCGATGACCAAGGCTGCGCTGGTGGCGTTCACCCAGGCGCTCGCCCAGCAGCTGGGATCCACCGGGGTGCGGGTCAACGCCGTCGCTCCCGGACCGATCTGGACGCCGCTGATCCCCGCGACATCGTGGCCGGACAAGCTGCCCACCTTCGGTCAGGACACCCCGTTGGGCCGGGCGGGTCAGCCCGCCGAACTGGCGTCTGCCTACGTCTACTTGGCTTCGACGGACTCGTCGTACACCTCGGGCGCCGTGCTGCCGGTCACGGGCGGGCGCGGCTTCTAGACCACCCGCACAGGGGCTCAGGACGGACGACGCAGGCCGTCGAGGAGGAGGTCGGCAGCGGCGTGCAGCCCGGCGGGCGGCACGCCGTCGAGCAGTTGCGTGGAGATGCCCAGCACAAAGGAGTGCACCAGGATCGCCGAGACCGCAGGATCAAGGTCGGCAGGGATCGCGCCGGCATCAACACCTCGACGGATGCACGCCTCGATGCCGGCGCGATCCTCCGCCCGACGTGCGGCGACGACACTACGCGCCGCGACGTCATCGTCGCCGCCCGCACCGACGGTCGCTGAGAGCGTCACGAGACACCCGCCCGGATGCGCGGGGTCGGACTGCATCTCGATCGTCCCGTGAATCATCAGGCCGAGCGCGTCGACCGGGCCGAGCGTCAGGTCGCCGACGAGTTCGCTCACCCGTCCCGGACCGGCGATGTAGTGCGAGATCGCACTCTCGAACAGGCCTTCCTTCGACCCGAAGGCGCCGTAGAGGCTCGCCGACGAGAGCCCGGTCGCCGCACGCAGCTGCGCGATCGACGACGCCTCGTACCCGTGCCGCCAGAACACCTGCATCGCGGCATCGAGAACCTCGTGCTCGACGAAGGTCCTCGGTCGTCCCTGCTGTGCCATCTCATTCCTTTCGGATCGTTCGTTCCAGTTTGACACACCGCGGGGAGTTCGTCACTATGGGAACGTTCGTTCCATAAATCGAGAAGGGTCATCAGTGTCCTCACCAGCATCCGAAACCACCGCCACGAAGCCGCGGGAGAGCGAGCGCCGCCTGCCCGTCCTCGCCCTTGTCCTGATGGCTCTCAGCGGGTTCATCATCATCATGACCGAGACGCTACCGGCCGGGCTGCTTCCCCAACTCGCCGCCGATTTCCAGGTCAGCGACGGCACCGTCGGCCAACTCATAACCGTCTACGCCCTCGGCACCGTCGTCGCCGCGATCCCCACGATCGCGATGACGCGGGGCGCGTCCCGCAAGCCGTTGCTTGTCATCGGGCTGCTTGGCTTTCTCGTCGCGAACACCCTCACAGCGATGGCGCCGACACTCGTGATCGCGCTCGTGGTGCGGTTCATCGCCGGGGCATTTTCCGGCCTCATTTGGGGCATGCTCGCGGGCTATGCGCGTCGCATCGCCGCCCCCGAGCATGCGGGCCGCGCCCTGGCGATCGCGATGGCCGGCACTCCGGTCGCGCTCTCGATCGGCACGCCGCTTGGCGCGTGGCTCGGCTCGATGGTGGGCTGGCGATGGTCCTTCGCCGGAGTCTCCGTGCTGACCGTGGTCGTCGTGCTGTTGGTGCTTGCGTGTGTGCCCAACGCCCCAGGGCAGCGATCAGACACCCGACTTTCCCTCGGCCGGGTCGTTTTGATCCCGGGCGTGGCCGTCGTGCTCGGCGTGGTGTTCGCCTGGATGCTCGCGCACAATCTGCTCTACTCGTACATCGCGCCGTACCTTGACGGCGCGGGAGTGGGGCTGCGCCCCGACGTTGCCCTGTTCGCCTTCGGTGTCGCCGCGCTCGTCGGTATCTGGATCACGGGCACCCTCATCGACCGATCGCTGCGACGCCTTGCTCTCGCGAGCACGGCGGCCTTCATCATCGCCGGCGCACTGTTGCTCGCCTTCCCGGCTTCCCTGCCGGTGACGATCGTGGCGATCGCACTGTGGGGCGTAGCCTTCGGCGGCGCCGCCACACAACTGCAGAAAGCGATCGGCGATGCGGCCGGGGAGAGCGTCGACGTTGCCAACGCGATGCTCACGACGGCCTTCAACCTCGCCATCTTCGGCGGCGGGGCGTTCGGCGCGCTCCTCGTTGACGGCAGCGGGCCGGCAGCGCTTCCCCTCGCGATGATCGCACTCTCCGCGGTCGCCCTGGTGACCGTCATCCTCGGCCGCAAGCAGGCCTTCCCGTCACGTCGGACGGTTGCCATGTAGCGAACACAATCACACCGGCGCACAGCAGCAGCGGGCGGCGGCATCCGGGATGCGCCGCCCGCTGATGTTCGGGTCAGACCACGTCGGAACGGGCCTGGGTGTTGCCCAGCGCGCGGTCCTTGAGAACCGCGTACTCGCCCTGACTGATCGCTCCGGAATCGAGGAGTTGCTTGGCCTGGGCGATGTCCTGCGCCGGAGTGCTGCCGGCGACCGACCGGATGTACTCGTCGGTGCTCGCCTTCTCCTGCATGCCGGCGTTGACCTGGCGCTCTGCCATGCCCCGTCCGCGTGCAATGACGTAGACCAGCACCGTCAGGATGGGTACGAAGACCATGAAGAGCAGCCATGCCGCCTTCGCCCAGCCGTTCATGGTGCGATCCCGGAATACGTCGATGATCACAGCGAAGAGTGCGAACAGGTAGGACACGAACACGAATGTCCAAAAGAAGAATCCAATGAAATCCCAGAAACTTGACCAGAAGCTCATGGTCGGCACCTTTCTCTGTAACGTCTGGCCGAGGCCCTGCCGCCGCAGTGAGGGCAGCGTGTCACAGTCCTTGGCTGGTATTCACGGTAATCACCCAGGGCAGTTCTGGATCACCCGAATCGGGTGAGAAAAGAGTGGGCGGACACTAGGCTGAGCGCAACAGTGCGTCCTCTCTCATGAGACGGCCTCCGGAAGGATGAGAAGGCCTCCGGAAGGAAGCCGACGCTGGAACCGACCGGGGGGAGTGGGGCGCAGCGATGGTGGTCGAGCAGCAGACGGTCGATGAGCGCCTGGCCTGGGTCGAGCGTCAGTACTGGATTGACAAGGATGTCGCACTCGCTGCAGCCCAGGACTGGTTGGTGGAGCTGGGGCCCGGCGAGCACGGCGCACTGAGCCGCCGCCTCGAGGTGCAGGTGGCTTCGATCATGACCCGCAGGGGCGACCCGCGGCAGGGCGCGGCCGAGGTGCAGCACATCCTCCGCTGGGCCGAGCGGCACGGCGAACTCGCCCTGCAGTCCCGCGCCCACGACGTGCTCGGCTCGATCTTCGAACTCGTCGGTGATCGCGCGCTCTCGCTCGAGCACGCCGTCGCCACGAACGACCTGATCGACGAGTCCGAGCTGCCGCTGATGCGATCCGCCGCCCGGCTGACCCTGGCCGACGCCCTCGGCTCGGCAGGGTCGTTCGATGAGGCGCGCCGCCGGTACAACGAGGCGCTGCGGATGGTGATCGACGACCCGGAAACCAGCATCCGCTACCAGATACTGAACAACCTCGCCTACACCGAGTACCTGGCCGGGAACCACGAGGAAGCCCTGGCCGCCGTCGAGAGCCTCATCTCGTTGTCCGCGCTCAACGAGCGTCCGATCGGGATGTACGCCCGCGACACCATCGCCAGGGTGTACCTCACCGCGGGACGCCTGGACGATGCCGCGGCCACCCTGGTGGCGGCGTTGGAGGCCAAGCCCGTCGACTACCACCCGGACAGCATCGCGTGCGCCCTGGTGACGCTGGCAGAGACCTACCGGCGGCAGGGCCGCTTCGATGCGGCCCAGGCCGTGATCGACCGGTGCAAGGAGCTCACCACGGAGCACACCCTGGTGCGCTGGGCGACGGAGGCGACGAGAGAACAGGCCGAGATCCACGCCGAGACTGACGATTACAAGGCCGCGTTCGAGGCCTACCGCAGCTACCACGAACAGTCCATCGCGCTCGGTGCCAGCGAGAACGAGGCGCGGGGGCGCATCCTCGAGGCCATGTTCCAGACCGCGGAATCCCGGCGGGAGAGCGAGCACTACCGCGAGATGGCCGAACGCGACCCGTTGACGGAGCTGCCGAACCGGCGGTTCGTCGACGAGCACCTCAACGTGCTGCTGGCCCTGCTCCGTGAGGGCGGCGCACCCGTTGCCATCGCGATGCTCGACGTTGACCACTTCAAGCGCATCAACGACACCCTCTCGCACGAGGTCGGCGACCAGGCGCTCCGGGAGCTCGGCCGGATCCTGGCCGAGGCGATGGCGCTCGTTCCGGGTGCCGTCGCGGCGCGTCTGGGCGGTGAGGAGTTCCTCCTGATCATGCCGGGCCTGGATGCGAACGCCGTGCGGGTGCTCTGCGAGACCGTGCGGCGTGCTGTCATGGAGCACGATTGGTCACCGGTCGCTCCCGGGCTGCGGGTGACCGCCAGCCTGGGTGTCGCCCGGGCGCCCGACGACGCCGACACCAGTTCCGCGCTGCTGCGGGCCGCGGATGTGCGCATGTATGTGGCCAAGCGCGACGGCCGCAACCGGGTCGTCCACGCCGGCGACTGAGCCCTAACACCGTCTGCCCCCTCACGGACCGGTTGCCCCGGTGTGCGGGGGCAACTCGTCCGGAAGGGGGCAGGTGGCCGGCTGTCGGCGCGCTACAGGCCCTGCGCCAGACGGTAGTACGCCTGGTTCCATCGCACCTCGCGGGTGAAATCCCGCAGGGTGGTGCTGTCGTCGATGACGAGAAGCTCGGTCTGAGCGATCTCGGCGAAATCGTGGAACACCTCGATGCCGACGGCTGTCGACATGACGGTGTGGTGGGCGGCGCCGGCGGTGAGCCAGGCTGCGGCGGAGGTGGCGAAGTCGGGTGCGGGCTTCCAGACGGCGCGGCCGACCGGGAGCTTCGGCAGTGCTTCGGAGGGTTCGACGACCTCGACGACGTTGGCGACCAGGCGGAACCTGTCGCGCATGTCGCTCATCGCGACGACCACGGCCGGGCCGGGCGCGGCGTTGAAGACCAGGCGCACCGGGTCGTCCTTGCCGCCGATGCCCAACGGGTGGATCTCCAGGGTCGGCTTGGTGGTCGCTAGTGACGGGCTGACCTCGAGCATGTGGGCGCCGAGGATGAGTTCGGAGCCGGGGGTGAGGTCGTAGGTGTAGTCCTCCATCAGGCTCGCCCCGCCGGGCAGGCCCGATCCCATCACGTTGGCCACCCGCACCAGGATCGACGTCTTCCAGTCGCCCTCGGCACCGAAGCCGTAGCCTTGGGCCATCAGGCGTTGCACGGCCAGGCCGGGCAGTTGCTTGAGCGCACCGAGGTCTTCGAAGTTGGTCGTGAAAGCACTGAAACCGCCGGCTTCGAGGAACGACTTGAGGCCCAGCTCGATCGCGGCGCCGTAGCGCAGCGACTCGTGCCGGGCGCCGCCCACGCGCAGTTCGGGGACCACGTCGTAGAGCTCCTCGTATTCGGCCACGAGAGCGTCGATGTCGGCATCGGTTTGGGCGTGCACGGCGTCGGCGAGCTCGTTGACCGACCAGGTGTTCACCTGCACGCCGAAACGCAATTCGGCTTCGGTCTTATCGCCCTCGGTCACGGCCACGTAACGCATGTTGTCGCCGAACCGGGCCAGTTTCATGCTGTTCGAGGCCGCCCAACCGGCCGCAGCACGAGTCCACGTGCCGATCGACTGGGAGACGACGGGGTTGGAGACGTGGCCCACGACGGTCTTCCGGGAGACGCCCAGGCGGGTCTGGATGTAGCCGAACTCGCGGTCGCCGTGGGCGGCCTGGTTCAGGTTCATGAAGTCGAAGTCGATCTCCGCCCAGGGCAGTTCGACGTTGGCTTGGGTGTGCAGGTGCAGCAACGGCTTCGTCAGCGCGTTCAGGCCACCGATCCACATCTTCGCCGGCGAGAACGTGTGCATCCACGCGATCAAACCGATGACGGTGTCGTCACTGTTCGCATCCAGCGCGGCCCGACGGATGGACTCGGCATCCTTGAGCACCGGCTTCCACACCACTGTGACCGGTACGTCACTGGACGCGTTCAACGCGTCGGAGATCGCCTTGGACTGCTCGGCGACCTGACGCAGGGTCTCTTCGCCGTAGAGGTTCTGGCTGCCGGTGAGGAACCAGACCTCGTAGCCGTCGAGGCTCGTGGAGAGGGTGTTCGCGGGTGATGTCATTATTTGAGTGCTCCTTGCGGTGCTTGTCCGTAGACGTTCTGGTAGCGGTTGAAGAGGGAATCGATCGCGTCCTGCGGGATCGGGATGAGCGGGCCGCCCTGGCGGGCGAGGTGGACGGTGCGGGCGACGTCTTCGACCATCACGGCGGCCTTGACCGCGTCGCGGGCATCCTTACCGATCGTGAACGGGCCATGGTTCTGCATCAACACGGCCCGGGACCGGTGCCCGGTCAACGCCTCGACAATGCCCTGGCCGATGGTGTCGTCCCCGATGATCGCGAACCGGCCCACCGGAATGGGACCGCCGAACTCATCGGCCATCGCCGTGATCACACACGGGATCTCCTCACCACGAGCCGCCCAGGCGGTGGCATAGGTGGAGTGCGTGTGCACGACCCCGCCGACCTCGCTCATGTGCCGGTAGACATACGCGTGCGCAGCCGTATCGGACGACGGCGAACGGTCCGAACCCGGCGTCTCCGGGATAACGTTGCCGTCCAGATCGCACAGGATCATGTTCTCCGGCGCCAGATCCGCGTAATCCACCCCGGACGGCTTGATCACGAACAAGTCAGCACCCGGCACCCGACCAGACACATTCCCACCGGTCCACACCACCAGGCCATTCGCGGTCAACTCACCGTGCAACCGGGCAATAACCGCGCGCACTCGCGCGATCGCCACCTCGAGCTCGGGTTCGAAAGAACTCATTCGGCATTCCACCTTCGTTGTGTTGCGCTTCCAGATTCCGAGCACGCGGTTGAATGTTAGCGCACTATCAACCGGAAATGTTAGCGCACTATCACGATGCTCGGCAGGGGTGACTAGGCTCTCGGAGTGCTGTTTTGCCCGATAAGAGGGTCAATATTGCCCGGTTTGCGCCCTTCGCGTGGGGTCAAGAACGGCCCCTGATAGTGCGCTCCCGCGACCACGGTGGAGTAGATTGGACCAATGTCGACTCCTCCTGTGCTCCCGGCGGGCGAAAGCCTCAAGCCGGCCGGCCGCAACGTGCGGATGATCGACGTGGCCAGGCTCGCCGGAGTGTCCCAGCAGACCGTGTCGCGGGTCGTGAACGGCCACAGCAACGTGGGCCCCGATGTGCGGGAGCGGGTGGAGCGGGCGATCAGCCAGCTGCGTTACAACCGGAACTCGGCGGCGCGCGCACTCGCGACAAACCGGTCGATGAACCTCGGTGTGCTCAGCTACTCCCTGCCGGTGCACGGCTCGACCATGGTGCTGTTCGGAGTGGCTGAAGAGGCGCGCCGAAACGGCTACGCCACCAGCCTCGTCAGCATCTCGGACGTCGACCCCGGCAGTATCCGGGCAGCCCTCGACACCCTGCTGGGCGACTCGGTCGACGGCATCGTGGTGCTGGCGCCCATGTCCGCAGCCGCCCCGGTGCTCAACGGGCTGGACCTGGCGGTGCCCATCGTATGCTTCGAACAGGGTGCCCCGGCCAGTTCGCACGCGGTGACGATGGATGACGGGCTCGGCGCCCGGCTGGCCACCCGGCACCTGCTCGATCTCGGCCACCGGACCGTCTGGCACGTGGCCGGCCCGCGCGGCTGGATGGCCTCGGACGCGCGTCGCGCCGGCTGGTTGGCCGAACTGGCTGCAGCCCAGCGCCCTGCCCACCCCGAGTTCACCACAACGGACTGGACGGTCGAATCCGGTTACCGCGCCGGCCTGCACATCAACGACGACCCGTCCATCACCGCGGTGCTCGCCGCGAACGACTCCATGGCCCTCGGCATCATGAAGGCCCTCTCCGAGCGGGGCCGGTCGGTGCCCGGCGACGTGAGCGTCGTGGGTTTCGACGACATGAGCGAGGCCGCGTACTTCCAGCCGGGGCTCACCACCGTCCGGCTGGACTTCGACCAGGTCGGCCGCCTCGCCGTCGACCACCTGCTCCAGCTGATCGGCGGCGAGCCGGCGGAAATGATTCCAGCCATCGCACCCGGCTTGATCGTGCGCGGCAGCACCAGCGCCCCGCGGCCACACGACTGACGTCTGCCCCGCGGTCAAGCCCGGCTCGGGCCCGCCCCTGCACACCGGTGCAGGCCGCATCCGGACCGCTTGTGGCCCGGCACCGGCCTGCCTAGGCTCAGCACTGTGACGACAATGCGAACGTCCTCCGATAACGCCATCGAGGCAATCCAGCTGGCCAAGAGCTTCGGCAGCACACTCGCCCTCGACGGGGTGAGTTTCACCGTGCCCCGCGGCAGCGTCTTCGGAGTGATCGGGCCCAACGGTGCCGGTAAGACCACCATCATGCGGGCGCTGCTCGACCTGATCCGGCTTACCTCCGGCCGGGCGACCCTGCTCGGCACCGATTCCCGCAACGCAGGCCCCGAGCTCCGCCGGAGAATCGGCTTCCTGCCCGGTGAGTTGAACCTCAAGGGCCGGGTCACCGGCCGGCGGCTCCTCCGCCACTACGCCAACATCTCCGGTCCGGTGCGTAGCGGCCGGGTCGACGAGCTAGCCGAGAGGTTCGGCCTCGACCTGGACCGCACGGTGCGCACCCTCTCCAAAGGCAACAAACAGAAACTGGGCATCGTGCAGGCGTTCATGCACCAGCCGGACCTGCTGGTGCTCGACGAGCCGACCAGCGGCCTGGACCCGCTCATGCAACAGGAGTTCTTGGCGCTGGTGAGCGAGGCCAGGGCTGCCGGCCAGACCGTGTTCCTCTCCTCGCATGTGGTCAGCGAGATCCAGCAGGCCGCCGACGAGGTCGCGATTCTGCGCGACGGCCGCATCATCACGGTGGCGGGGGTCGAAGCGCTGCGGGACACGGCCATCCGTCACCTCCGGCTGAGCGCAACCGACCTGACCAGTGCCGACCTGGAGGGCCGGCTGGCCAACCTGGCCGGCATGGACGAGCTGGACTGCCGCCCGACGGAGACCGGCGCCGAGGCCACCGCCGTCTTCAGCGGTGCGATCACCCCGTTCGTGCAGGCCATCGCCACCCTCAGCCTCATCGACCTGGTGATCGAGGAACCGGATCTCGAGGAAGCGGTGTTGCGCCTGTACTCGGCGCCGGAGGCCCGGTCATGACCGCGACCCGGGTCCGGCTCGCCGTGGACCGGCTCCCGCTGGTGCGGCGCACCGCACTGCCGATCTTCACCAAGTCCCTCGTCGACGGCTGGCGCTCCCTGGTCGGCTGGTCGGTCGGCTTCACCGCGGCCTTGAGCCTGTACCTGCCGATCTTCCCGAGCATGAGCGGCAACTCGCAGATGCAGGACCTGATCGACAGCCTGCCGAGCGAGTTGACCAGCACCCTCAACTATCAGCAGATCGACACCGGCGCCGGATACACCCAATCCACCTTCTTCGGCCTGATGGGATTCCTGCTCATCAGCATCGCCGCCATCAGCTGGGGCGCGGCCGCGATCGGCGGTGACGAGGAATCGGGCCAGCTGGAGCTCACCCTCGCGCACGCCGTGACCCGGGTGGAGGTTGTCGCCCAACGCTTCGCCGCGCTGACGGTCAAGATCCTGGTGCTGGCGCTCGTCGCGTTCGTGGTGATCCTGCTCTGGAACGGCCCGGCCGAACTCGACATCGACGTGGCCAATCTGGTCGAAACCTGCCTGCTCTTCGGCGGCCTCGCACTCGTCTGCGGCAGCACCGCCCTGCTCTGCGGGGCCATCACCGGGCGCCGGATCTGGGGAATCGGCGGCGGCGCGGCCGTGGCCGTGCTCGGCTACGTGTTCAACGCCATCGCAAACCAGAGCGCCGACCTCGAATGGCTGCACGATCTCTCGCCCTACTACGCGGCGTTCGGCAACAACCCGCTGACCAACGGCACGGATGGCTGGACGCTGGCCCTGTTCTACCTCGCCGCGCTCGTGCTGGGCGCTCTGGCGGCGCTCACCCTGCGGCAGCGTGACGTGGGGGTCTGAGCGGGAGGCTACGCCGGAGCCGAAACGGGCAGCCCCGACTCGATCACACTGATGATCTCCGGCGCATCGGGCACCGTCGCCGGGCGGAACCTGTGCACGGCTCCGGCGGGGGTGACCACGAACTTCTCGAAGTTCCAGCCGACATCGCCGGCGACACCGTCCGCATCCGCCGTCTCGGTCAACGCTGCGTAGAGCGGATGCCGGTCGGCGCCGTTGACCTCGATCTTGTCGAACAGCGGGAAGGTGACGCCGTACGTGGTGGAACAGAAGTCAAGGATCGCCTCCATGCTGCCCGGCTCCTGGCCCTTGAACTGGTTGCAGGGAAAACCGAGCACGGTGAAGCCGCGGTCGCCGTAGGTCTTCTGCAGCTCCTCGAGAGCCGCGTATTGCAGGGTGAGACCGCACTTCGAGGCCACGTTCACGATGAGTACAACCTGGTCGGCGTAGTCGGCGAGGGTCACGGTGCGACCGGCTGCGGTGGTCAAGGGGATATCGCGAAGGTTCATGCCTGAAGCTTAGGGACCCGAGTAGGAACACGCCCGGCTACGGGGCCCTGTGAGTTCCCTGATTGTGCGCAATCGCGATATGTCGGCCTCGGGTCGGCGAGGTTTACTGGACCGATGGCTCAGACCGTCGCAGACCAGCTCATCGCCCAACTCATCGACGCCGGGGTGCGTCGCATCTACGGCATCGTGGGGGACAGCCTCAACCCCGTCGTCGACGCCGTACGTCGTACCGGCGGGGCCGCCAAGGGCGGCATCGATTGGGTGCACGTGCGCAACGAGGAGGCCGCGGCTTTCGCGGCCGGCGCCGAGGCCCAGCTCACCGGGCGCCTGGCGGTGTGTGCGGGCAGCTGCGGTCCGGGCAACCTGCACCTGATCAACGGGCTCTACGACGCGCACCGCAGCGGAGCGCCGGTGCTGGCCATCGCCAGCCACATCCCGACCGGGCAGATCGGCAGCAGCTTCTTCCAGGAGACCCACCCCGACCGGCTCTTTGTGGAGTGTTCCAACTACCGGGAGCTGATCTCCTCCGCCGAGCAGTCGCCCAAGGTGGTCAACGCCGCCATGCGGCACGCCGTCGCCCTCGGCGGTGTCGCGGTGGTCACCCTGCCCGGCGACGTCGCCGAACTCGACGCCGCGGGCCCGGTGCCCAGGTTCGTGCTGCCGGGCCGGCCCACCGTGCTGCCCGCCCCGGCCGATGTGCGCGCCCTGGCCGACGCGATCAACCGGGCGAAGACCGTCGCGATCTTCGCCGGGGCCGGGGTGGCCGGCGCCCACGATGACGTCGTCGCCTTCGCCGACCTCGTCGCTGCTCCCGTGGGACACAGCCTGCGTGGCAAGGAATGGATCCAGTACGACAACCCGTTCGACGTGGGAATGACCGGGCTCCTCGGCTACGGTGCCGCGCACGCCGGCATCCACGACGCCGACCTGGTGCTGCTGCTCGGCACCGACTTCCCCTATGAGCAGTTCCTGCCAGACGGCGACAAGGTGATCATCGCGCAGGTCGATACAGACCCATCGCACCTGGGCCGTCGGGCCAGCGTCACGCATCCGGTGCACGGCGACGTGGCGGCCACTCTCGGGGCCCTCACCGAACTGGTGACGAAGAAGACCGACCGGTCATTTCTCGAGCGCACCCTCAAGAAGCACGACAAGCTGCTCACCTCGGTTGTGGGCACCTACACGGATGTCGACCACGGTCGGCCGATCCACCCGGAGTTCGCCGCCGCGATGCTCGACGAACTCGTCGCCGACGACGCGATCGTCACCGCGGACACCGGGATGGGCAACGTCTGGCAGGCCAGGTACCTCACCCCCAACGGCCGCCGCCGCCTGATCGGCTCGTTCCTGCATGGCTCGATGGCGAACGCTGTGCCGCAGGCGATCGGCGCCCAGAGCGCCTACCCCGACCGCCAGGTCGTCACCATCAGCGGCGACGGCGGCCTGGCCATGCTGCTCGGCGAGCTCATCACCATAGCCGCGCAGAAACTGCCGGTGAAGGTGGTGGTGTTCAATAACTCCACCCTGGGGCTGGTGAAGCTGGAGATGTTCGTCGACGGCTACCCCGACTTCGGCGTGGACGTGCCCGCCGTCGACTACGCCGCCGTGGCGAAGGCTCTCGGGTTCTTCGCGGTGCGGGTCGAGGACCCCGGTGCGCTCCGGGCGGCCCTCTCGGAGGCCTTGGCCCATGAGGGGCCGGCCCTGGTGGACATCGTCACCGACCCGCTGGCCCTCTCGCTGCCGCCGAACGTGACCGCCAAGCAGGTGAAGGGCTTCGCCCTTGCATTGTCGAAGACCGTGCTGAACGGCGGGGTCGGCGAGGCCGTGCAGATGGCGCGCTCGAACATCCGTCACCTGCCCGGGCTCTGACGGCAGACGCACGCCTCACCCGAAACGGGTGACGCCGCGGCGGGCTGCGGGGGAGGACACTGTGCCTGACGCTGACCGACGCAGAGCAGGGAGTCCTCATGTGGCGACGCCGATCCAGAACCCGATCACGTGCCCAGGACGCCCCGCAATCGCCTCCAGCCGACATGGGTACGGAGTCTGTGGTGATCCCCGCCCCGCCGGTGATCTCGTACCGCAACACCGCGATCCTCATCGGGCTCGGCGGTGCCACCGTCACGGTGTTCGGTGTGGCCGCGATCGCCGGCATCGCGGCGCCGATCCTCCTGGCCCTGGTGCTCACCATCTGCGCTCACCCGGTGCGACGCGGCCTCGAGCGGCGTGGTGTTCCACGGGGCCTGGCCACAGGGTCGGTCGTGGCGACTGTTTTCATCGTGCTCGCCGCATTCGTGGCCGCGTTCGGGCTCGCCCTCGGCCAGTTCGCGGCCCTGCTGCCCCAGTTCTCCAGCCAGCTCAGTGACATCGGCGCCTCCGTGGCCACCTGGCTGGACGGCATCGGCTTCGGCACTGCGCAGGTGCAGGCCGTTGAAGCGAGCTTCGACCCCAGCAACCTGGTTCCGGTGGTCTCCGGGCTCTTCGGCAGCATCACCAACATCACTGTCGCGCTGGTGATCGTGCTCACCATGCTGATCCTGATGGCGGCGGATGCGGGCTACCTGCCCACCCTGCTCACGCAGCTGCGGCCGGCCCGGCCGACCCTGGTGGAGGCCCTGACCAACTTCGCCTCCAGCGTGCGCCGGTACATGGTGGCCACCACGCTGCTGGGCATCGCGCAGGGCGCGCTGAACGCGTTGGCGCTGGTCCTGCTCGGGGTGCCGGGCGCGTTCCTCTGGGGGTTGCTCTCGTTCCTGTGCAGCTTCATCCCCAACGTGGGCTACTTCATCGCCATCATCCCGCCCACGGTCTTCGCATTCCTCACCGGAGGCTGGGAGCTCGCGCTGCCCGTGATCGTGATCTACGCGATCGTCAACGCGGTCGTGCAATCGATCGTGCAACCGAGGGTGGTCGGCAACGCAGTGGCGCTGAGCCAGTCGCTCACCTTCGCCTCCGTGCTGTTCTGGGCGATCGTGCTGGGCGCCATCGGGGCGATCCTCGCCATCCCGCTCACCCTGCTGGTGCGCACGATCCTGGTGGATGCCGACCCCGCCGCCGCCTGGTGGCGGCCGTTGATCGGCGACCTGGACGAAACCCGCACACTGATGAAGGTGGAGGACGCCAGGCAGCGGGCACTGCGCAAGGCCGGCCGGGCGGCCAAGTCCGGATCCGGCCGGGCGGCCAAGAAAGCTGAGGAGTAGCACTGGCCGGTGCTGGTCAGGGCCATTTCCCAGGACCCGCTGGCAGGATCGGTGATCCGATCTGCTGCCAGGAGGCTCCCATGACCGCTCGCCCCGACCTCTCGACCGAGCCGCGTGCGCACTACGACGTGCTCGTGATCGGCGCCGGCCCGGCCGGCACCGCCGCGGCCCTCCGCGCGGCCGAGCTGGGCGCCGGGGTTGTGGTGGTCGAGGCCGATCGCACCGGCGGCACCTGCGTGAACACCGGCTGCGTGCCCACCCGGGCGCTCGCCAAAGCGGCCCGGTTGATGCGCGAGGTGCGCACGGCCGAAACCTACGGTATCGAGGCCGCCGTGACCCGGTTCGACTGGCGCACCACGGCCGCCCGGGTCACCGAGTCCGTCGATCGGGTACGGGCGATCAAGCGGGAGGCCGAGCGGTTCAGCGACGCCGGGGTCGACCTGGTGCTCGAGGGCCGCGCCCGGTTCGTCGACCCGCACACGGTGCTGCTGGAGAGCGGACGCCGCATCAGCGCCGACAACATCCTGATCTGCGTCGGCGGTCACTCTCGCCGGCTGCCGATCCCCGGAGCCGACCTGGCCACGGTGCCGGAGCACGTGCTGAACCTGCCCGCCCTGCCCGAACGCCTCGCTGTGATCGGCGGCGGCAACACCGGCGCGCAGCTGGTGACGATCTTCAGCTCCTTCGGCTCGCGGGTGACCCTGCTCGATGTGGCGCCGCGGATCCTGATGGCGTCGGACGCCGCCGTCTCTGCGGGCGTGACCACCGCCTTCCGCGAGCAGGGCACCCGGGTGCACACCGGCATCGACACCGTCGAATCGCTCGAGAAGCAGCCGGATGGCTCGATTACCCTCACCTGGCGTGTCGCCGGTGAGCCGGTGGCCGGGCAGTTCGACGCCGTGATCATGGCCACGGGATGGCCGGCGGATGTCGACGACCTGGGCTTGGCCAGCGCCGGCGTGACCACCGAGCGCTCCGCGATCCCCGTCGACCAGTACTTCCGCAGCGAGGTGTCGCACATCTTCGCCGTGGGCGACGCGAACGGCCGGGACATGCTCGTGCAGGCTGCCCAGTTCGAGGGCGAGGCAGCGGCCGAGAACGCGGTGCTCGGCACCAACCGCCGCACCCCGCACCACCTGCTGCCCGCCGGCGGGTTCACCGACCCCGACTACGCCGGGGTGGGGCTCACCGAGGAGCAGGCGCGCGCCAGGGACCCGCTCTGCGTCGTCGCGACGGTGCCGTACGCGAGCCTGGACCGGGCCGTGATCGACGACCGGGAACGCGGCTTCCTGATGCTGATCTCCGACCGGCGCCGGGAACTGATCCTCGGCGCCCACGCGGTGGGCGAGAACGCGATCGAGGTGGTGCAATCGGTGACCACAGCCATCGCCGCCGGCGTGGACGTGGCCACCCTCGCCCACGTGCGGTTCGCCTACCCCACCTACAGCGCCATCATCGGCCTCGCCGCCCGCACCCTCCTGGCCGAGGCCGCCCCCGCCGCCGCCCCGGCCGCTTCCGCTGCCCAGCCCTAACTGTTCCCGCTGCGGACAATTTCGCCCGGTACGCCGGGCGCGATTGTCCGCTCGGGCAACAGTTGCGCGGCCGACGCGGCTGCACGTCCGTGCACGATCCGCCGCCGCCGCGTGCCGCCGAAGTTGACCGGGCGCTCCATCGGTCGCAGACTGATCCCGTGGACAACGTCGAACGTCAAGACCATGAAGATCAGGCCGTGTCGCAGGTCGTCGACAGGCTCGCCGAGAAGTTTCCCGATCGACCTCGGTCACTGATCGAGGACGTCGTCACCGAGGAACGCCACCTGCTTGACGGCAAACCGATCCGCGATTACGTGCCCGTGCTGATCGAACACGGCGCCAAGGCGCGGTTGCGCCAGTCCGCCGCCGGCGCCAACCACTGACCGGCGCCAACGTCAGCCTGGCTCAGCCCTTCTTCTTGGCTTTGGCCTCCGCGGCCAGTTCGGTGATGCGGGCCGCGTGGTCAGGCACCGGCCGGTTGAGTTCCCGCGGCGGCCGTTCGTAGTCCGAGGCCGGCGGCCGATGCGGGATGCGCACCAGCGGCGGCTCCATGTGCTCGTAGGGCACCATCGACAGGAAATGGCTGATCATGTTGAGGCGCGCGGCGCGCTTGTCTTCGCTCTCGACAACCCACCAGGGTGCCTCGGCGATGTCGGTGTGCACGAACATCTCGTCCTTGGCCTTGGAGTAGTCCACCCATTTGGTGATCGAGAGCACGTCGGTCTCGGAGAGCTTCCAGCGTCGCATCGGGTCCTTGAGCCGGGACCTGAAGCGAAGTTCCTGCTCGTGGTCGGACACCGAGAACCAGTACTTGAGCAGGATGATGCCGTCCTCGACCAGCATCCGTTCGAACAACGGCGCCTGGTGCAGAAAACGTCGGTACTCGTCGGGTGTGCAGTAGCCCATCACCTTCTCGACTCCCGCACGGTTGTACCAGGACCGGTCCATCAGCACGATCTCACCAGCGGTGGGCAGGTGTTCGATGTAGCGCTGGAAGTACCACTGACCGCGCTGACGGTCGGTGGGCACCGGCAACGCCACGATCCGGGCGATGCGGGGATTGAGGTACTCGGTGACCCGCTTGATCGCCGATCCCTTGCCCGCGGCATCGCGACCCTCGAAGATCACCACGATCCGGGCGCCGGACTCGCGCACCCACTCCTGCATGGTCACGAGCTCGGCCTGTAATCGGCGAAGCTCGACCTCGTAGAGTTTCTTGTTCATGCGGGGAGTGCCGGTTGCAGCCTTCTTCGCCATGCGCGGTCCTTCCTGGTTCACGTGCGCTCAGCGTACCCGGTGGCGCGGCGGGCGCCGTAGAGTTTTGTGCCGACAGTGCCTAGGCTGGCGCTGACCGAGCCGCCGGGTGTCCGGCCCTCGCCGATGAGTGCAGATGAGCGCCGAAAAGCGCCGATGAGCGGAGACCCCATGAATGACGGAACGGCCGCAGACCCGTGGCAGCTCACGACGGCACCCGGCACCTCGACTTACTCGATGTACCGCGAGGGCGACGAACTCATCTGCCAGGTGGGCGCCACCACGCTGAAGTACCAGGCCAGGGCCATCGACGACCTGCACGCCTGGCTCGTCGAGCAGGGTGACTGGGTGCCGCTCGGTGCCAGCGACGAAAAGAAGCCCGCACCGGAGGGCAGCGTCGAGGCGTGGGGCCGCTCGGCTGACAACCCGGTCGGCGGCTGGTACGGCCTCCGCAACGGCTACCGTGGCCGGTTCGGCATGTACCTGCCGCCGCTGCTCGAGCAGTTGGGCCTGGCCGAGCTCACCCACGAGAAGCGCAACAACTCGATGCGCGCGCTCTGAGTCCGACCCGCGCTCGACCGATACTCCGACCCTGACCGGGCACAGTCCGGCTAGGCTGGCCGAACCGACCGACCGACGAAAGGGGACCCGGATGCGTGCTCGCCTGCTGCTGCCGCCGCTGGCCTCCCCGACCGCCCGCCTGTCGGTGGCACTGGGCCTGAGCCTGGGTGCCGGGTTCGGCCTTGGCGCGCTGATCCTCGGCGGCCGCGGCTTCGGCGAGGTGCTCGCCCTTGCGGCCCTGTTCACCCTGGCCGCCTCGGCGGTGGCCGTCACCGGTGCGGCCCAGCAGGTGCTCGCCATCCTGGTCATGCTGCTCACCGGCGCGCCCACCCCGGTGGCCAGGCCGTACCCCGAGCTGGCCTCCCAGGTCGGCCAAGGCGTTCCGGATGCGCCGGGCAAGCCCCAGCCGCGCGCTCCGGGCCGCGCCCTCCCGGTCGCCTAGGGACCCTTTCTTGCGCGCAGCACCCGCCGGGTGCCCGCAACCCTGTCGCGACCATACGGTTCCCATTTTCCGTATTCCGACCGGGAGTTTCCCTTGAACATCTATGACTTCGGCCCCATCGCGGCCGTGCTTGACGCTGCCTATGCAGTGCTGCACAACCTGACCCTGTTCCTCACACCGTTCGCCGCGGCGAACGCGGCGGCCCTGGCCGTGATCGTGCTCACCCTTCTCCTGCGCCTGGTGCTCATTCCGGTGGGGGTGTCGCAGGCACGGGCACAACAGCAACGACAGCGGCTCGCTCCGCGCCTCACGGAGCTCCGCCGGTTGCACGGCGGCAACGCCGAACGGCTGCAACGCGAGACGGCCGCGCTCTACGCGGCCGAGAATGCCTCGCCCCTGGCCGGCTGCCTGCCGCTCATGGTGCAGGCACCGATCCTCTCGATCGTCTACGGCCTGTTCGTGCTGGGCACCATCAACGGGCACGACAACGCGCTGCTCGCCGGCGGCCTGTTCGGCAGCCCGCTGGGCAGCAGCATCCTCACCGGGTGGGGCGCCGGGCCCACCCCGACGGTGCTCCTGGTCGGCGGGCTGCTGCTCGTCGTACTGCTGGTGGCCCAGCTTCTCAGCCGCCGGCTGATGCTCGCCCAGGGCGCAGCATCCGCCGCATCCGCCGCGTCGACCCCGGGCCCGGCGGTCGTCGCGCCGACGGCGCCCGGTGCGCTCTCGCCCGCCGCGCAAGCCACCATGACCGGCGTGCTCAGCTGGCTGCCGCTGATCAGCGTGGTCTTCGCGGCCTTCGTGCCGCTGGCCGCGGCGATCTACCTCACGGTGAGCGCGGTCTGGGGCGTCACCGAGCGGGCCCTGCTCTGGCGGATTCTGCGCCCCGCCCGCTGAGTCGTCTGCACTAAGAATCCTGGAAGAAATCGGGAGGACCGTAGGAAGGGTCAGAACAAGCCTCTCCAGCAGAATCGAGCACCGATGTCGCTTCGCACGGCACCTTCACCCGTCGCCCGGGTTGTCGCCGACCCGGGCCGCCGCATCCGGTCACGCCGGCGGCTGCGTGCTGCCGACCTGATGGTGGCGCTGTGCTGGTCGTCGGTGGCGATGGCCGTGGCGCTGTATCTGGCCTACGGCGGCCTGGCCCAGGTCACCGACCTCGCCTCCGGCCTCACCGCCGCGGGCATCGTGACCGGGCTGGTCGGCACCGATCTGATCCTGGTGATGCTGGTGCTCGCCGCTCGCCTCCCCGTGATCGACCGGATCGTGGGTCAGGACACGGCGATGGCCTTCCACCGGCGGCTGGGCAAGCCCGCGCTCTACCTGATCCTCGCGCACGGCCTGCTGCTGACCATCGGCTACGCGCTGGCAGATGGGTCGAACGTGGTCACCGAGACCATCGCACTCTTCCAGGGCCCCGACATGGCGCTGGCCTACCTGGGCCTCGGCCTGCTCGTGGCCGTGGTGGTCTCCTCGGTGGTCGCGGTGCGCCGTCGGTTCCCCTACGAGGTCTGGCACGCCATCCACCTGCTCAGCTACGCGGCCGTGCTCGTGGCGCTGCCGCACCAGCTCAGCGCCGGTGCGGTGCTGGCCGAGGGCACCCTGCAGCGTGTCTACTGGATCGCGCTGTACGTGCTCGCGTTCGGCTCGATCGCCGTGTTCCGCTTCCTCGTGCCGATCGTCCGCAGCGCCAGGCACGACATCCGGGTGGCCGCTGTCGAACCGATCGCCCCCGGGGTGGTGTCGTTGCACCTGACCGGGCACCAGCTGGACCGGCTGCAGACACAGGGCGGGCAGTACGCGATCTGGCGGTTCTGGACCGGAGCCACCTGGTGGCACGCCCACCCGATCTCCTTCTCCGCGGTGCCCACCGACCGTTCGGCCCGCATCACCGTGCGTTCCCTGGGCCGAGGCAGCGACGCCCTCGGCCGGGTGCGACCGGGCACCCGGGTCTCGATCGAAGGCCCGTACGGCATCTTCACCGACGAGCACCGCAGCACCTCGAAGGTCAGCGTCGTCGCCGCCGGCATCGGAATCACCCCGGTGCGCTCGATGCTGGAACACGCCGCCCTGCGCCCGGGTGAGGCGACGGTGCTGCTGCGCGCCACCGACGCCACACAGAGCTACCTCTGGAACGAGATCGGTGCCCTGCCGAGCATGCGCGGCAACCCGATCTTCTCCATGATGGGCGCTCGCCCCCGCGGACTCGCCACCTGGATGTCGGCCGAGGCGCTTTCTCGCGGCGTCACCATCACCTCGGTGTTCCCCGACCTGTTGCAGTCCGACCTCTACGTCTGCGGCCCGCAATCCTGGGCCGACCTCGTGATCCGGGACGCCAGGGCCGCCGGGTTGCCCGACAGCCAGATCCACGTAGAAAGGTTCGACTGGTGAGACGCCGCGCGATCGTCCTGAGCATCCTCTCGTCGTCGGCCGTGCTGGCCGCCGGATGGCAGGTGGGTGTGGTGACCCACCCGCAGTCGGTGTCCCAATCGTTGGATGCCGCGGCGCCGGCTACCGGGTCCACCTCCGGCTCGACCACCGGTGGGGCCACCGCGGCGACGCCGACCCCGTCCAGTGCCGCCGCCGCGACCCCGCAGCAGGCGGCCGGTGCCTCGGGCACCTTCACCGGCGCCGCCGCCCAGACCCGGTTCGGCGCCGTGCAGGTGCAGATCACCGTCGCCGACGGCACCATCACCGACGTCGCCGCGTTGCAACTCACCGACCACGACCAGAGGTCGGTGCAGATCAGCAACCGCGCCGCACCGGTGTTGCGGCAGGAGGTGCTGACCGCCCAGTCGGCGAACGTGCAGAACGTCTCCGGGGCCACCTACACCAGCGACGGCTACCTCACCTCGCTGCAGTCCGCCCTCGACCAGGCCGGGCTCTGAGATGACCGTGCACGTGTTCGACACCATGGGCACCACCGTCAGCCTCCGCTTCGCCGGCGCTCTGCCCGGCGCCGCGGTGCTGCACGCCGTCGAGGCCGGTTTCGACGACTACGACCGCCGGTTCAGCCTGTACCGGCCCGATTCGGAACTCTCCCGCGTCGCGCGCGGCGACCTGGCACTGCGCCACGCCTCCGCCGAGCTGCGGGAGCGCTACGCCGACGCGTTGGAGTGGCGCAGCCGCACCGCCGGGGCCTTCACCCCGCACCGCCCCGACGGGGTCATCGACCTCAACGGCATCGTCAAGGCCAGCGCCATGGCGGCCGCGGCCGATCTGCTCGACACAGCCGGCGAAGCCGACTGGCTGCTCAACGTGGGCGGCGACATCCTGGGCCGCGGCACGCTCGCCGGGGCCCCATGGTCGATCGGCATCGCCGACCCCGCCGACCGGGCGGGGCTGCTCGCCACGCTGACGCTTGACGGCGACCGGTGCGCCCTCGCGACCTCAGGCACCGCCGAACGCGGCGAGCACATCTGGCGACGCGGCCCGCAGCCCGCCGGCGGGGCATCCGTCTACCGGCAGGTCACCGTGCGCGCCACCGACATCATCACGGCCGACGTCCTCGCCACCGCGATTCTCGCCGGCGGCCGCGAGCAACTCGACGACGCGACAGCCCGCTTCGCCATCGACGTGCTGACGGTGGCCGCCGACGGCGCCCTGACGGCGACCCCGCGCCTGCAACACGCGCGCGGGCTCTCGCCGGCATGACCGACCCGGGCCGGGTGCACGACACCGATCCCTATACTTCGAACATGGCCGATCGTCCGAGAGTGCTGCTTGTCGAAGACGATGCGCGCCTGGTGCAGATGCTCGACCAGCTGCTGCAGAACGAAGGCTACGACACCGTGATCGCCCGCGACGGCCAGCGTGCCCTGCACGAAGGGCTCACCCAGCCGTTCGACGTGATCGTGCTCGACCGGGGTCTGCCGGTGATGGAGGGCCTCGACGTGCTCACCCGGCTGCGCGGCCGCGGCATCCTCACGCCGGCCCTGGTGCTCTCGGCGCTCGGCAACCCGGCCGACCGGGTGGAGGGGCTGGACCGCGGCGCGGAGGACTACCTGGCCAAACCCTTCGACATCGACGAACTGCTCGCCCGCATCCGGGCGCTGCTGCGCCGGCACACCAGCACCGTGCCGGTCCTGGGGGTTCCTGGCGGATCCCTGGACACCGAGAGCCGCACCGTCACCACGACCGCCGGTGCCGTCGTGACCCTCTCTGACCGCGAGGCCCACCTGCTCGAACGCCTGGCCCGTCGCCCTCAGCAGGTCTTCGAACGCTCCGACCTCCTCGCCAACGTGTTCCCCGACGCCGACGACGTGGGAGTGGTCGACACCTACGTGCACTACCTGCGCAAGAAGCTCGGCCGTGCAGCCATCCACACGGTACGGGGCATCGGCTACCGGCTGGGGACCCTCTCGTGACCGGCGCCCCCGGCCGCAGGCCCGACCGCACATCCGGCCCGCCCGGCCGCAGCGACGACCTGCGCGGCGCTTCGCTCCGGCTGACCCTGCAGTTCACGGCGCTGATGCTCGTGGTGCTCGTCCTTGTAGGCGGCGTGGTCTTCGTCATCGTGCAGGCGAGCGTCGCGGAATCCGTCACCCAGACGCTGAACGCGGCGACCCGCATCGATTCTCCCCAGGACGCACCCGAGGGCACCTACTTGTCGATCGTCGACGAGGGACGGGTGATGTCGTCGCCCGAGATGCCCGCCGGTCTGCTCGACACCGACGCGATGACCACGGTCGCCGCGGGCGGCGGTGACGTTCGCAGCACGCGCGAGGTCGACGGGCAGGAGTACCGGTTGCTCACCACGGCGGTCAGGGACGGCCGGGAAGGTGCCAGGGTTGTGCAGGTCGCCCTCGACCTGCACGAGAGCTCCGAAGAACTCAACCGGCTGTCCGTGGCGCTGCTCGCCGCCGGGGTCGTCGCGTTGGCGTTCTCCGGGGTCGCGGCCTACTGGATGGCCAGGCGGGCGATCCGTCCGCTCGCCGAGGCCCTCGCGCTGCAGCGCCGCTTCGTCGCAGACGCCAGCCACGAACTGCGCACCCCGCTCACTTTGCTGAGCACCCGAGCGCAGTTGCTGCGGCGACGCGACCAGACCGGGGTGCCGCCGGATGTCACCGATGCCGTTGACGAGATCGTGACGGATACCCGCGCGCTCACCGGGATCCTCGAGGACCTCCTGATCGCGGCGGACCCCCGAAGCGTCGCCGACCCCGAACCGGTGGACCTCACCGCGACAGCCGAGCACGCGGTCGACATGCTGCGGGGCGACGCAGCGGCCCGCGGGATCACGCTCGGCCGGGCCGGTGCCGCCGGGCCGGTGGTGGTGCCCGGATCCCCGGCCGCGCTGCTGCGGCTGATCGTGGCCTTGGTGACGAACGCGCTCGACCATGCCAAGGCATCGGTCGTGGTGAGTATCGACGTCGACGGCAGATTCGCCACCGTGCGCGTCGCCGACGACGGCGCCGGCTTCGCCCCGGAGATGGTGGGTACCGCCTTCGAACGTTTCAACAGCGGCCGGGCCGCGGCGACCGAGCCGGGCGGCACCCGGCACTACGGTCTGGGCCTGGCGATCGTGGCCGAGATCACCCGGCGCCACGGCGGCACCGTCGCCATCGAGTCATCCGGCCCCGCCGGCGCCGCGGTCGTGGCCCGCTTGCCGCTAGCCCGCTAGCCGGTTGTGCGGGTGAGGTTCCCGCCCGCAAGTCGCGAGCGGCGCGCCTCCCGCGAGATGACAGTTGAGGCCAGTTGGGCTGGCGTGGACTGGCCTCAAGTGTCCTTTCGCGGAGTGAGCCTGCGGCGAGATGGCAGTTGGGGCCAGTTGGGCTGCCGTGGAGTGGCCACAAGTGTCCTTTCGCGCAACGCGTCGGCTCGTGGGGATGACACACCCGCGTGATGGGGCACGCACAGACGGCAGGCGCCCCCAGTGCCGGGGGCGCCTGCCGCAGTCTGCGAGGCTCGGGTCAGGCGACGCTGCTGGCGTGCGCCTTCGTGCCGGAGACGCTCGCGCCGGGCTGGCTCTTCGAGCACAGCACGACGAGGATCACGGCGACACCGACGGCAATGTGCGGCAGCCAGGCGTTCGGCGCCTCATCGGCAAAGCCGAACAGGAACGGCGACGCAATCAGGAAGACCGAGGCGAGAATGTCGAAGACGAGGTGCACCGGCATGCCGATGACCTTGATCAGGCCCAGCTCGTAGCGGGTGAACAGGCTGTAGAGGATCAGGCCGACGCCGAGGACGCGGGGGATGATGACGGCGGCGCCGCCGACCTCTTCGAACATGAAGATGGTCGGGGCGAGGATGAGGGCGACCGCGACGACGTAGTCGAGAACCGCGTGGACCTTGGTGGGAATGAAACGCATGACGAACTCCTGGTGTTTGACCGGAGGCCGGATCGCCTCACGACACTGATTCGCTGCCCTCGCCCGGATGGATTGGTCGCGCACCGGGATCGCCGGCTCAGCAGCGCTCGTACACGTAGTCGGCCGTGCCCACCACGGCGAGGTCCCGGTCGCGCAGGATCATCGACCGTGGTCGGTCGGGAACCGCGCAGGCCGCGGCGAAGTCCTCGCGCAGGTCGTCGGCGTACTCGATAGCCAGCACCCGGTCGCCGTAGGCCGCCCGGTAGAGCCCGCACTCCTGCCAGCGGTCACACTCCTCGGCCACGGCGAAGTCGAACAGGTCGGAGAGCGGCCCGGCGAGTTCGGCGGCGTTCTTCTGGCCGATCGCCAGGCCGTCCTCGTGCGCGCCGGCGACCAGGATGCGGGCGAACGCAACATTGTCCTCGGCCGTGAGCAGGCCGGCCGACCGGGTGAACGAGTCGAGGTTGTCGATCTCCACGGCGTCGAAGCCGGCCGTCGCGCAGGCCGTCACCTGAGGGAGCAACTGAGCGGCCAGGGCGGTGCGCGTGCTCGCGCTGCCGGTGTCGAACAACAGCTCGTCCGGCCAGTTCTCGTCGCGCACTGGCACGCCGCCGTCGGTGAGGATCAGCTCGGGGGACTCCTCGAGCATCCGCTCCGAGTCGGCCGGCTGGGTTTGGAAACCGTTCAGGTAACACACCGAGTAGAGGCCGTCGGCGGGCTCGTCGGTGCTGTCGCGCACCACGATATCCACCCCGGCGGGCGGGTCGTAGGCGCCGCCGAGCTGGTAGTCGAGGCCGCCGCCGACCGGGGGCGGCACCGGGCCGGACGCGCTCGCCGAGCCGGCCGCGCAGCCGGTCAGTGCCAGGCCCACCAGTACCCCGAGAACACAAAAACGCCGCCGGACGGCAACCGACAGGCTGCTCATCCGGCGACGCTTCACTGTGATGAACTACAAAGGTGGTGAACTAGGCGACTTCGGCGACGCTGGCGTTCAGCACGTCGTCGAGGGTGACGAAGGCCTCTTCCTCGGTGGACTTCTGCGCGAGCGCGAGCTCGGACACGAGAACCTGGCGGGCCTTGATGAGCATCCGCTTCTCGCCGGCGGAGACGCCGGAGATGCGGTCGCGGCGCCACAGGTCGCGAACGACCTCGCTGACGCGGTAAACGCTGCCGCTGCCCATCTTCTCGGTGTTGGCCTTGTAGCGACGCGACCAGTTGCTGGGCTCTTCCTCGACATCGCTGCGAAGCACGTCGAAGACGGCCTCGACACCGGCGGCGTCGATGACGTCGCGCACACCGACGAGCTCGGCGTTGTCGATGGGCAGGTTGATGGCCAGGTCACTCTGGTGCACGGTGAGCGTGATGTAACGCTTCTCGACGCCCTTGATCGTGCGGGTCTCGACTGCGGTGATGGTTGCCGCGCCGTGGTGGGGATAGACGACGGTCTCGCCGACTTCGAAAATCATCTGATGCAGCCTCATAATTCGTTGAGCGTGGTTGACGTATCACCCGGACGACGGCGCGGGGCGCCGGTCGTGCTCCGCCGCAGTGCTGCGACAGCCGATTCGACGCACCCAGGGCAACTCACTGGATACAGCACGACTGAAAATGGCACAGCGGTTCGTTAAGGGTATTCAGAGAGTGTATCATTCCCGCCTCGCTGGCCCTATTCGGGTTGGTCGCGCCCTTCGGGCTGCTCCTCCCGCTGCTCGTGGTGTTCCTCGAGGGTCGACACGCGCTGCACGATCCACGACGAGAGCGTGGCCGTGAGCACGCCCAGCACCGCCACACCGCCCAGCATCAGGCCGGAGGCGATGCTGCGCCCGCGCAGGGTGACCGGCGTGAAATCCCCGTAGCCGACGGTGGTGATGGTCACGGCCGCCCACCACAGCGAGTCGCCGAACGAAGTGATGTTGGCGTCCGGAGAGGCCCGTTCGGCCTCGAGCACCGCGAGGGCGGCGATGTAGGTGACCAGGATGGCCGCGCCCGCGAGGTAGACCAGCACCCGGGCCCGGAAGGCCGTGCCCGCGGACTGCTGGAAGAGCTTGCTGCGCGCCACGACCCGCAGCAGGCGCAGTGGGCGCAGCAGCGGCAGCAACACGAAGATCAGGTTCACCGGATGGTGCAGCATCCACTGCCACGGATGCGTGGCGAGGATGATCTCCACGACGTAGCTCACCGGGAAGAGCGCCCAGCTGATGACGATGACCATCCGCAGTACGTCGGCGGTGGCGACATCGACCGACGCGATCACCGTCACCGAATAGGCGACCAGGAAGAGAATGGCGGCGATCGTGAGAGGCCAGTCGGCAGCCTGCTGCCACCGGGCCTGGCGCGGCCCGCCCCAGCGGTCCGTGCGGATCTCGGTCGCCGTCATGGGGGCATCCTGCCACCGGCCGGGGGCGCCGCCAATGGCGACCGGCTAGGCCGACCGTGCCGCGATCAGGGCCCGGGTGAGCCGTTCGACCAGGTCGTACGGCACCGGGCGGTTCAGTGGAAACCGCACGGTGTCCTTCTCAGCGCGAAACGGCGCGAGTTCGGTTTCGAGCTCCGCGTGCTGCCGGCCGATCGCGTACAGGGCGACGTGTCGCTTCCAGCCGGCGAAATAGATGAGCCGGCGGCCGTCGAGCGCCACGGTGGGCATCCCGTAGCTGATGGTCTCGGTGGCGCCGGGCGCGGCCGCGAGAATGGCGGCGCGGATGCCCGCCAGCACCGGCTGCGCCTCCACCGGAAAGGTCGCGATGTACGCCTGCACGCTCTCGGGTTGCTCGGCCATGAGGTCAGTGTGGCAGCCGTGGCGCAGACCGGGCAAGGGTGCGGGCCAGGCCGGGGCACGGCCGGGACGGATCGGCCGGATGGTGGCAGGATGTGCGCACCAATGAGGGGAGTCCCGTGGCACAGGCGCGGCGTGACGATGACCCCTACGAGCGCGCCCTGACCGACGCGGACTTCCTGATCGCCGTGAGGGCGGCGCACCGGGGCCGGTGGCCGGTGCTCGACGCGCTCTGGTGGTGGTCGCATCCGGCCGAGACCGCCCCGAGCGGCAGCCCGTCGCCCGCGGCCCGGTTGAGCGCCCTGCAACGACGGCTGTTCGGCGCGGATGGCGACGCGGCCGGCGACGGCGCCGTGGCTCAGGCTGCTCGCGAATTGGACACCGAGATCGCGGCCGAGCGGGCGGCGATCGGCGCGGCCCTCGCCGCAGCGGGGGAGGCCCCTGCTGACACCCGGGCGACGGCGCCAAGGATCGGACCGCCGCCGCTGACTCCCGGCGCAGACCCCGCCGACGTCGGCGGTGACGACGCGGCCGGGCCCGCCGACCCCGACGAGGCAGCCGACCTGTCGTCCGACAGCCCGACCGGCAATCCCGCCCCACCGCGGCGCCGGGTGCTGCTGGGCGCCGGACTGGCCGGGGCGCTGGTGGTGGGCGCCCTCGTGGGCAGTCAGGTCACGGCCGCGAACCGGCCGGGCGGCCAGTCACCGCCGGCCACGGCGAGCAGTACCGGATCGGCCACCCCGTCGGCCGTGCCGGTGATCGCCGCGCAGGTGTTCGCGCGTGTGCAGACCGGCCAGGACATCCCGCGGGTGCCGCTGCCCGCGGCATACGACCCGGCCTCGTTCAGGTATCTGGGCGCGGCGGGGTGGCGGGACTCCGACGCCAACGGGGTGACGGACTCGCCGTACTACGCGGCCAGGGGCGCGGAGAACATGGTCTGTCTCGTGGTGGTTCCGGAGGGCGCCGGCTACCTGACCACCTGCACCCCCGAGGATGACTTCCCCTCGACCGGCCTGCGGCTGTCCTGGGAGAGCACCGACTTCCTGCCCATGGAACAGGACGGCCAGGCGATGGTGATGGACATCACGGTGGCGTGGTTGAGCGACTCGACGATTGAGACGCGGGGCTCTGGGCGGTCGCTGATTCCCTGAGCCGGGAGCCTGTGTCAGGCTGGGGAGAACAATGATGGGGGTTTCATTGGCCGAGAACCTGTACGACGATCCGTACGACCTGGCGTTGACCGACCCGCTGTTCCTGGCCGCGGCCGCCGCGGCGCATACCGGCCGGTGGAGCCTGCTCGATGCGCTCTGGTGGGAGTGGCATCCGGAGGAGCCGGCCCCGAGCGGCAGCCCGTCGCCCATCTTCCGGCTGCGGGCGCTGCAACGTCGGGTCTTCGCGGCGGATGGCGACGCCGCCGGCGACCACGACGTGGCCCAGGAGGTGCGGGAGCTCGAGGCCGAGATCGCCGCCGAACGGGCGGCCATCACGGAGACGATCGTGGCCGCGCGCGCCGACCTCGAGCGCCGCACGGCCGTGCGGCCGCACCTCGACCCGGCGCTCGGCGACCCAGACGGCACCCAGGACGGCAGTACGGCCGACGACCCCGGCATCCGCCCGGCCGATGCGGAGGATGCCGCCGGGAGTTCGGCGGTTCGGCCGACCCGCCGCCGGCTCCTGCCGGCGCTGATCCTCGTTGCGGCCCTGATCGCGGCCGCCGTCCTCGGCGGGCTTCTGGGCAACCGGCTCACGGTCACGGGCCTCGGCGCCGAGTCCCCGCCACCCTCCGCCGGCGCCACGATCGACCCACTCGCCAACCCGGCGGCGCTGTTCGCAAATGCCCAACTCCCGAAGGACATCCCGGCGGTGGCGGTGTCTGCCATCTTCGAGCCGGACTCCTTCCGCTATCTCGGCTCGGCCGGCTGGCCGGAAGACGCGAATCTGGCCGGTCCTTCGCCCTTCTACGCGGCCCGGGCGGTCGGCAACCTGCTCTGCCTCGTGGCCGTGCCCGAGGGCAGCGGCTTCCTGTCCACCTGCGCGGTCGAGTCCGCGTACCCGGCGGCCGGGCTGCGCCTGTATTGGGAGAGCGCCGACTTCGTGGCGGACATGGGGCCGGACTTCTTCGTGGAGGAGGGGGTCGGTGACATGATCGGCGATGTCTCCGTGATCTGGGGCCGCACCGGTGAGGTATCCACGCAGTTGACGCTCCGCTCGCCGACCGTACCCTGATCACGGGCGCCGGCCCGGCGAACCGCGCGGGCGGCCGCGTTGGTGTGTCAGGCTGTGCCCAGCGGCGAGGGGGGCTTCGATGAATCGACAGCATGACGACCTGTACGAACGGGCGCTGAGAGATCCCGACTTCCTCGAGACCGTGCGCACCGAGCACGCCGGGAGCTGGGACGTTTTCGACGCGCTGTGGTGGGCGGCGCATCCGCTCGACGCGTCACCGAGCGGCGCGGCCGCACCCCTCGCCCAGGTGCAGGCGCTGCAACGCCGGGTGTTCGCCGCCGACGCCGATGCCGCCGGCGATCACGACGTGCACGGTGAGCTGCAGAGGCTCCAGGCCGAGGTCACCCGGGAGACCGGCGCGATCGACGCGGCCGTGCTCGCCGCGCACACGGTCGCCGGTGCGGCGCTCGCCGTGAACCTCGACGCCGCCGGCGCAGACGACGCGGATGCCGGCGAGCCGGCGGATGCCACCGGGGTGGGGTCCGACACCGGGCTCGACGCCCCGGCACCGGCCGGCACCGGCCGGCACCGGGCGCCGCCGGGTTCTGCTCGCCGCCGGCCTCACCGCCGCGGTGCTGCTGGGCGCCCTCGGCGGCAGCCAGCTGTCCTCCACCACCCTGCTCGGCGCCGCCCCGGCGCCATCGGCCACCGCCTCGGCCGCCGGCACACCACCACCGATCGCCCTGACGATCTTCCAGCGCGAGCAGATGCCCGAAGACGTGCCAGCGGTGCCCCTCCCCGCCGAGTTCGACACGACGACCGTGCGGGCGCTGGGCTCGATGGGTGCGGTCGACGCGGACCCCGCCTGGACCACTTATTACTACACCGCGCGCACGACCTCGACCATGGTCTGCCTGATCGTGCTGCCGCCGGCCGCGAGTTACCTGTCCACCTGCACCCTGGAGCAGGACTTCCCGTCGACGGGGTTGCGACTGTACTGGCAGGCGCAGGGGATCTTCGCCGACACCGGCGCGGCGACCGGCCCGGTCAACACCTTCCTCACCTGGCGTCCGGACGGGAGCGTCGAGGTGGGCGCGGTGGGTGCGGCCGGCTGAGCGGGTTACAGCCCCTGTTCCACCATGTTGATCACCCGGGCGATCAGGGTCTGTTTCACCGGATCCGGAAGGGCCCGCAACGGTCCGTCGATGAACAGCTCCGCCAGCCCGTGCACGGCCGACCAGGCCAGGAACTCCGCTGCCGGCCGGCGCTCGGCCGCCAACAGCCCCTGCGCCACCAGGTCGTCGAGCGCGACGGTGAGCAGCTGGAACGGAGTGAGACCGCTGTCGCCGGCGCGCGCCGAACTGGTGGCGCTGTCCAGATCGGACGACGCCGAGAACGCGGTCTGGAACTGGCCGGGTTGCTCCAGGGCGAACCGCAGGTACCCGGTGCCCACCGCGCGAAAACGCAGCCGGGCCGCTTCGGCCGCATCCGTCGACCGGATGCCTGCCTGGTCGGCCTCGATCGCCCGGGCCACCAGGGCCTGGCAGCTCGAGCACACGGCGTCCAGCAGCGCCTGCCGGTCGGCGAAGTGCCGGTAGGCGGCGGAGGGGGCCACTCCGGCGCGTCGGGTGGCCTCCCGCAGCACGACGGCGGCCGGCCCGCCCTCCTGGGCGAGGTCGACGCCGGCGTCGATGAGGGCTCGGCGCAGGTCGCCGTGCCGGTACGAAGTTCGCGCCGGAGAATCGCCGAGACCCGTTGTCATCTCGCATCCGTTTCGTTACGATAAAAGCTCACATGTGTACGATGTACACATACCAGCATACCCATCCGATTCGGCAGGGGCATGGCATGACGATTATCGAAGCCTCCGGGCTCACCAAGACCTACAAATCCAAGACCGGTCCGGTACATGCTCTCGCCGGACTCGACCTCACCGTGCCGCGCGGCACCGTCAAGGCGATCCTGGGGCCCAACGGCGCCGGCAAGACCACCGTGGTCAAGATCCTGACCACCCTCATCCGGCCCGACGCCGGCACCGCGATCGTGGACGGCATCAATGTGCTCGATGACCCCAAGGCGGTGCGCAGCATCATCGGGGTGTCCGGCCAGTACGCGGCCGTCGACGAGAACCTCACCGGCTTCGAGAACCTCGAGATGGTCGGCAGGCTCTACCACCTCGGCGGCGCGGCCTCCCGGCGTCGGGCGCAGGAGCTCATCGACCTGTTCGAACTCACCGCGGCCGGCAACCGGCCGGTGAAGGGGTTCTCCGGCGGCATGCGCCGCCGTATCGACCTGGCCGGCGCGCTGGTGTTCAATCCCAAGATCCTCTTCCTGGACGAACCGACCACGGGGCTCGACCCACGCAGCCGGATGGCGCTGTGGGGCGTGATCAACAAGCTCGTCGACGACGGCACCACCGTGCTGCTCACCACGCAGTACCTCGAAGAGGCCGACCAGCTGGCCGACAGCATCGCGGTCATCGATGACGGCCGAGTGATCGCCGAGGGCACCTCCGACGAGCTCAAGGCGCAGATCGGCGGCCACCGGGTGGTGATCGCCCTGGTCGACGCGGCCGACGGCGCCGCCGCCCGCGAGGTGTTGGCCCGGTACGGTGCGGGGGAGCCGCAGGTCTCCAGCGACGGCCGCGGCGTCGATGTGGCCGTCACCGACGGCCCGCCGGCACTGCAGCACGTACTCGCCGACCTGCGTTCGGCCGGAATCGAACTCCACGACGCCGGCATGCGCCGGCCCACCCTCGATGACGTATTCCTCAAGCTCACCGGGCACAAGGCCGACAAGGCAGCGACCGACAACGAAGACGAGAAGATGGAGAAGGTGAAATGACCGCCACCGCCACCCGTCCGGCCCCGACCCAGCCCACCTGGAACCCGCTGTCCCTGTGGTACTCCGACGGCTGGACCACGACCAAGCGCAACCTCATCAAGATCAAGCGCACGCCGGACATGCTGGTCTTCGCCGTCATCCAGCCGATCATGTTCGTGCTGCTGTTCAGCCAGGTCTACGCCGGCGCGATCGCGGTGCAGGGCACCGACTACGTGCAGTTCCTGATGGCGGGCATCTTCGCCCAGACCGTGGTGTTCGGCTCCACGTTCTCCGGCGCCGCCATGGCGCAGGACCTCAAAGACGGCATCATCGACAGGTTCCGCAGCCTGCCGATGAGTTCCTCGGCTGTGCTGATCGGCCGCACCAACGGCGACCTGGTGCTCAACACCATCTCGATGATCATCATGATGTGCACGGGGTTCCTGGTGGGCTGGCGGGTGAACTCGTCGATGGGGGAGTTCTTCGCCGGCGTCGGCCTGCTGCTGCTGTTCAGCTACGCGTTCAGCTGGGTGATGGCCCTGCTGGGCATGAGCGTGCGTTCGCCAGAGGTGATCAACAATGCGTCGTTCATCATCCTGTTCCCGATCACGTTCATCTCCAACGCGTTCGTACCGATCGAGACCCTGCCAGACCCCTTGCGCATCTTCGCCGAACTCAACCCGGTGTCCGCGCTGGTGCAGGCCGCCCGCGAATTGTTCGGCAACGAGGGCAGTGCGCCGGTGCCGGATGTCTGGACGCTGCAGAACCCTGTGGCCACCGTGCTGATCGGGGTCGTTGTGCTCCTCGTGGTGTTCGTGCCATTGTGCATCCGTAAGTTCGCCCAGATCAGCTCCCGCTGACCTGAAGACCCCCGCCTGACCAGAAGGAGCGGACATGCCCACCATCGACCCGGAGTACCTGCACGGTTTCAGCGGATTCGCGGTGCCCGACATCGAGGCGGCCCGCACTTTCTACGGCGACGTGCTCGGCCTCGACGTGGCGGACGGCGGCATGGGCCTGCTGCGTCTAACCCTGCCGGGCGGCGCCGAGGTGATCATCTACCCCAAGCCCGACCACCAGCCGGCCACTTTCACCATCCTCAACCTCGCCGTTGCCGACATCAACCAGTCCGTCGATGTGCTCGCCGAACGCGGCGTGGAGTTCCTCCGCTACGACGGGTTCGATCAGGACGAGCGTGGCATCGCGAACGGAGACCCGCGGATCGCCTGGTTCACCGACCCGGCCGGCAACATCCTGTCAGTTCTGCAGAACTGACCCGGTGGTGCTTGATGCGCAGACGGCTGCCATGACGCGAGAGGCCTGGTGCGGTGAAGGTGTCTGAGATTGTCGACGGGCCCGACGCCGTCGCCGCTCCCTACGACGTGAAGCGCGAGTTGCGGGCGCTGTACGCCCCGAAGAACCGGGACTGGGAGACGCTGACGGTGCCGCCGCAACGGTTCCTCGCGGTCGACGGGCACGGCGACCCGAACACGTCCCCGGCCTATACCGAGGCCGTGGAGGCGCTCTACGCGGTGGCGTACACGGTGAAGTTCGCGTCCAAGCGGAACGGGCGCGACCTGGTGGTGGGGCCGCTTGAGGGGCTCTGGTACGCGGACGACGCATCCGTTTTCAGCGCCAGGGATAAGGACGCCTGGAACTGGACCATGCTGATCAGCCAGCCCGACTGGGTGAGTGATGCGCAGATCGGCGAGGCCATCGTGGCGGCGCGTGCCAAGGCGGCCGCCAAGAAGAAGGCCATGCCCGCGCTCGATCTGGTGCGGATCGAGGGGCTCGATGAAGGGCTCTGCGTGCAGGTACTGCACGTGGGCTCCTACGACGACGAGGCACCCGCGCTGGCCCGCCTGCACGGTGAGGTGTTGCCTGCGGCGGGCCTTCGCGAGCGGGGTCGGCACCACGAGGTCTACCTCGGCGACCCGCGCCGGGTCGCCCCGGAGAAACTCAAGACCGTGGTGCGCCAGCCCGTCTCGCCCGCCTGACCCCGGCGCCGGAATCCGCGAGTTGCCCACCTGCGGACCAGTTGCCCCGGTGCGCCGGGGCAACTCGTCCGGATCGGAGCAACTCGGGGGCGTGCTCCGGGCGGGCGGATGCCGTGGGTCGGGTCAGCGACCGCCGCGGCGCTTTCCGGCCTGGGGGCTGGGGGAGTTGCGGGTGCGGCCGGCACTCTGGGTCTTGCGGGCGGTGGCCGGCTTCGCGGCGGCCGCGGCGGCGCGCACGGCCTTGGCGGCGGCCTTGGCCTTCGCGGTCTTCTTTTCCTTCTTCACCGGCTCGTCGGTGGGCAGCGCCGCGTTCTTCCGGGAGCTGTCGGGGGTGCGGCCGCGCACGATGCCGATGAACTCCTCCACGTCGGGGGTGGTGTCCACGGTGCGCCAGGCCAACGCGATGCGGCTCTCGGCGGTGTCCTCCACAGGCTTGGAAACGACATCCTTGCGACTGTGCAGGCGGGCCACCGAGTGCGGCAGGATGACGATGCCCACCCCTGCGGCGACCAGCTCCATGGTCTCGTCCATGTCGCGCATCGGCGGCAGCGGGCGGCGGCTGCCGTTGCGCACCTCGGCGGCGGCGTCGCGCCACTCGGGGACCTCGTCGGGGTCCTGCAGCAGGTGCTCGTCGACCAGGTCGGCCACGACCACGCTGTCGGCGTCGGCCAGGAAGTGGTCCTTGGCGACGACCACGACGGGGATCTCGTTGTAGAGGTTGATCAGGCTCAGGCCCTCGACATTGATGGGCAGGCGCACCAGGCTCACGTCGGCGCGGCCGTCGCGCAGCACGACCTCCTGGTCGGCGATGGCGGTGCGGAAGACCTCGAGCTCGACCTCAGGGCGGCGGTCGGCCCAGATCCGGGTCCACTTGGTGGGGGTGACCCCGGCGACGAAGGCAATGGAAAAGGTCACCGGCATCCTCTCGTTTAACGTGTGTCAGTGTGTGGGTGGCGGCTGCGGTGGGCCCGCGAGCGGCCGTTTTGGCGGCGTCCGGGCGCAGGACACCGAAACCATAGTGCTCTCAGGCTATACGCTGGAACTATGAGCGAGAAGAAGCCCCAGACCATGAAGCCGGCCACGGCTGCCCAGAAGCTCGGGATTCTGCTCGAAGCAGCACCCGAGGAGTTCCAGTCCAGCCCGGTGTCACGCACCGAGTTGGCCGCCCTCGAGGCGAACCCGCCGGAGTGGCTCACCGAGCTGCGCGCCAACGGCCCGCACCCCAAGCAGGTCGTCGCCGCCAAGCTCGGCGTCTCGATCTCGGGCCTGGCCCGCGGTGAAGTGACCGAGCCGCTCACCAGCGCCGAGATCCTCGCCCTGCTGCAGCAGCCGCCGGCCTGGCTCGTCACCGAGCGCGCCACCCAGTTCGAGGTGCGCGAGGAGCAGATCCGCGTCAAGGACCGCGACGCCGAGAAGGCCCGCAAGAAGGCGCACGCCGAACGCTTCGCCGCCCAGAACGAGAAGGCCGCCCAGAAGCGCTCCTAGCTCGCCGTTTTCATCGAGTTGCCCCGCCCCGGACGAGTTGCTCCGTTGGGACGGGGCAATTCGTCCGTTCGGGGGCAGCTCGGCGTCGGGGCATCCGCGCCCGGGAGAGCCGGTCAGGCGGTCTAGGCGGTCTGCGCGGTCGGTGCCGCGTACTGCTCGCGCAGGAACGTGACGATCTCGCCGAGTTCGGCCTGCGAGATGGAGTGGCCGAGCCCCTCGTAGATGCGCTCGGTGAGCGTGGAGCGCCCCGGCAGCCACGCCTGGGTGCGGGCGACCGCCGCCTCGGGGATAACCGGGTCGAGGGTGCCGCGGCCCCAGAACACCGGCGGCTTGAGTTCGGCGAGCCGTGCGTCGCCCGGATGCGTTCCGCTGGCGATGAACCCGGACAACTGCACCGCGAACGCGAACCGTTCCGGCGCGTGCCGCATCAGCTGCAGCGTCATGGCGCCGCCCTGCGAGAAACCCAGCAGGCCGATCGAGGTGGGTTGCTCCGGCAGGGCGTCGAGCCACTCGATAATGCCGAGGGCGGCCGCGTCGAGGGCGTCGCCCACGGGCTCGCCGGGCACGCCGATGGGAAACCAGGACCAGCCCTGACCGACCGGCAGCGGTGCGCGCAGCGCCGCGATCGTCGGTTGCAGCGGCAGATGCGGGGCGAGCGAGAACAGGTCGCCCTCGGTGGAGCCGTAGCCGTGCAACACGAGCAGCAGCGGGCGTCCCTCCCGGTCGGCGGCTGCGGCCGACCAGAGCACGGCGGCCGGGTCGATCGGCTCGGGGCGGATGCTGTCGGCCATCTATTCGATCCTCACACTCAGTCGCGCGTCTTGAACGTCTCCCATCCTTCCACGCCCCCTCCCGCCGATTCCGCGAACTGTGAGTTAAGCACTGAAAACGCGCCGGGAGAGGTGCTTTTCTCACAGGTCGCGGGGTGCTCGTAGTCGCTGGTGGTGCATCCGTCGCCCGGGTGGGTGAGAATGAACTATGAGCGTGCGCACCCCTGACCCCGACCCGGACTGGACGAATGGCGGGGATGACGCGCCGCCGCCCAGCAGCAATCCCGGCTGGCTGAGCGATGTCGAGCTCGCCGAGATCCGCCAGCGGCTGCCGCTGCTGTACGTCGAGGCGGTGCCGGTGCGCGTGGATGGCCTGGGCCAGGTCGTCGAGGTCGGCGTGCTGCTGCGCGCCACCCCGGAGGGCAAGATGACCCGCACCCTGGTCTCCGGCCGGGTGCTCTACGGCGAGACCCTGCGCGACGCTCTGTTCCGTCACCTGGAGAAGGACCTCGGTCCGATGGCGTTCCCGCAGCTGCCGCCCAGCCCGGTGCCATACTCCGTCGCCGAGTACTTCCCGATGCCCGGCATCACCGCGTTCACGGATGACCGCCAGCACGCCGTCTCGCTGGCCTACGTCGTGCCCGTCACCGGCACCTGCGATCCCCGCCAGGATGCCCTCGAACTCACCTGGATGACCCCGGAGGAGGCCGCCACCGACGCGGTCTCGGCCGAGATGGAAGGCGGCCGCGGCGGCCTGCTGCGCATGGCCCTGGCCTCGGTCGGCGCCCTGCGCTAAGCCCCGCGCCCATCCGCGAACTGTGACTTAAGCACCTTCGTGCGCAGTTTTTCGGTGCTTTTCTCTCAGTTCGCGGGGGTGGACAGGCCGAGGGTGTCGAGGAACAGGCGTGCGAATCGTGGGGCGTCCACGTCGAGAGCCACCTCCACGACCTCCCAGGTGCCGGCGGTGCCGTGCAGGATGTCTTCGCCCACCCGGCGGCGCTGGTCCACGATGGTCTGGCCGCGGCCGTACCCGGTGAGTTCCACCCGCACGGGCAACAGCCGGGTGGTCAGCGCATCCGGGTCGACGAGGGCGCACAGCGCCCCGGCGTCGCCGATCAGCCCGGTGTATTCGGCCGCACTGTTCTCGCTGCGGGCCACCCGGTTGGCCAGCAGCGCGCCCACCACCCGGCCATAGGCGGAGTCGCCGGCCTCGAGCGCGGCCGCGAGTTCGCGCTCGACGAGCACCTGGTTGAAGACATCCAGCCCGTACATGAACGTGGGGATGCCCGCATCGAGCACGATCGCCGCCGCCTCTGGGTCATGCCAGACATTGAACTCGGCCACGGCGGTGGCGTTGCCCACACTGGCCGAGCCTCCCATGAACACGATCCGTTCGATCTTCTCGGCCAGATCCGGGTACTGGCGCAGCAGCAGCGCCAGGTTGGTCTGCGGGGCCAGGGCCACCAGGGTCACCGGGCGGGGGCTGTCGGTGATCAGCTGGCGCATCAGCTCGACGGCGTTCACCGGTACCGGGGTGCGGTCGCCCGACGGCAGGTGCACGGTGCCCAGGCCGCCCTCGCCGTGCACGTGCGACGCGGTGCGGGCGGGCGAGATCAGCGGGCGGCGCGCACCGGCGGCCACGGGGATGTCGGGCGCTCCGGCGACGTCGAGGATCCGCAGGGTGTTCTCCACGACCCGCTCCAGCGACGCGTTGCCGGCCACGCAGCTGATGCCGAGCACCTCGATGTCTGGGTGGGCGACGGCGAACAGGATGGCGAGGGCGTCATCGACGCCGGTGTCGACGTCGAGGATGACGGGAATCGTGGGCATCCCCAAAGTTTATGGGACCGGGTGCGCGTCGCTGCAGGGCCAGGACGCAGAAGCCCGACCCCGCTGGGTGGCGGGATCGGGCTCTCGGCCGGCTTGAGGCCGGGTGGCTCGGTGGCGTTACCGCTCCAGGCGCACCTCGCGGAACGGTTCGCCGAGCACCTCTTCGGTGCGCTCCTGGCCGTCGGGCAGATAACCGTTGCGGGTGTAGAAACGGTGCGCGCGGGGATTGTCCGCGGCGACCCATAGGTAGGTGGGACCCGGGTCGACAACGGCATCGAACAGGGCCTGGCCGATGCCACTGCCCTGATGGGCCTGCAGCAGGTAGATGAAGTAGAGCTCGTGCTCGGTGGGCTTGCCGGCGTCGCGGCCGGGACCGCTGCCGGCGAAACCGACGATCTCGCCGTCAAGCTCGGCCACCACATGGCGGTAGCCGGGGCCCTGCACCGAGAAACGGCGCCACATTTGGGCGAGGCGCTCCGGGTGCAGCTGCGACAGTGCAGCCCGGCTCAGGATGTGGTCATAGGATTCGTGCCAGCAAGCCGCGTGGACGCGGCCCAGGCTGTCGGCATCCGTCTCAGTGACGGGCCGAACAACAACGGTGGTGTTCATACTTCGACCCTAACCCCGGCCACCGACCCCGACGGACCACCTGCCGGTGCTGTCGGATGTGTGCCGCCGGTAATGCGGGACGGATGCCGGTTGGCCGCAGCGCGGGCCAGAGGGGCCGTGGTTCGGAGTTAGGCGGGGTACGCGCCGCTCTGCGCCTGGCGCGCCACCCGCGTAGCGGCGCGTGCCCCGCCTACCGGCGCCTACCCCGCACGCCCCGGCCGCACGCCCCCGCCGCGTGCCCCGGCCGC
>NZ_SOHM01000041.1 GCF_004403945.1 Cryobacterium lactosi
CGCTCGCGGGCGCGGCCGGCTCCCGTCAGGCCAGGGCTGGATGCCCGGCGGGCAGCGCGTGGCGCTCGCGGGCGCGGCCGGCTCCCGTCAGGCCAGGGCTGGATGCCCGGCGGGCAGCGCGTGGCGCTGGCCGGCGGCGTGGAGCTTGAGGTTCTTCGCTTCCCAGTCCCCCAGCGCCTGGCGTACCGGACCCAGGGCACGGGTCTCGGGGCAGGCTGCGACCGATTTGCCGCATCCGCAACGCTGCGGGTCTGCCGGGGTCGCCCGGTGTAGCTGGTCGATCTGCCAGAGCACGGCCATCGCGGCATCCGTGCGGCGCTGGCCCAGCTCTGCCTTGCGCTCGGCACGCTTGAGCACCTCGGTCTCGAGCAGGCCGCGCAGCCCGGCGTCCGGGCCGCGGTCGAAGCGGCCGGCCACGATGCCGGTGAGCTCGGCGACCTGGGCGGCGAGCGCGGCGATCTCGGCGTCACGTTCGGCGATCGTGGCGGTCGTCGTGGTTTCGACATCGTGCAGAGTCTGCTGCTGCGCGGCGAACTGTCCCAGCCACAGCTGGATGTGGTCGGCGTCGCGCTGCTCGGCCTTCTCCGCGCCGAGGTGGCGCAGGCAGTGCGTGCACACCACCTGGTCGGTCGCCGAGCCGAAGTGGAACGGTTGCAGTGACTGGCAGCAGAAGCACTGTGCCAGCACATTGACATACAACGGATACGAGTGGGCCACAGGCTCTCCAGGGTCGAGGTGCTGCCCCGAGCCTAGCCGGGCGGCCGGCACGGCTCAGTGCAGGCCGGCCCGGTGCGCCAGCCCGCGCACGAACGCGGCCTGGCCGGCGTGCTCGAGGTCGTCGCCGATCACGCTGACCAGCCGCACGGCCACGGTCACCGGCGGCGTCCAGCGGGTGTCGACCACGCGGCTGAAGTCGTCTTCGCGCAGGGTGCCCAGGTAGGCGATGGTGCGCTCGTGCACCGCGTCGAAGTAGCCGCGCAGCAGGTCGGACCCGGCCCGCACGGCCGCGACCTCGCCCGCGCTCTGGCGGTACCCGGTGGCACCGACGGCGAAGGGCAGATTGAAGCGCTTCTGCCAGCCCTCGGTCGTCCAGAGCTGGGGCTCGCCCATGAGGTCGGCGACGTGGTCGTCCTGCACCCGGGTGAGATGCCAGACCAGCCAGGCGATGGTGTTCGCCTCGGGGTCGGCGCGGAACTCGAGCAGATCGGACCCGGCGCCCACGAGCACGGCATGCACCGCCTCCTGCACCCGGCCGAAGGCATCCGTCATCAGGTCGGTCGACAGCATTCGGTACCTCCAGGGGTTTGATGCCCACCCTAGTCCGACGAGGGCTGATCGGAGCTGCGCGGGTACAGCGCCGGTGCGTGGGCGGCGCGCCACGCGCGTACCGGCGCCGCTCCCGCGCGTCGTCCGACGCCGGAGCGCATCCGGCCGGCCGAGCCGTCACTGTCTCGTATACGAGACACGAACCGGGCGAAAGCCGCTGCGCCGACGGCCGTGCAGGAGTCAGATAGGAGCATGCACACCGTCGACACCGTCCTGCCCGCCGCCAGTACCGCTCCGGCCCCCGTCACCGTGGGCACCGGCCCGGTCTCGGTGGCGGATGTCGTGGCCGTCGCCCGCCGCGACGCCCCGGTGCTCCTCGGCGATGACGCCCGCGCCGCCGTGGCCGCCAGCCGGGCCACCATCGAGGTGCTCGCCACCGACGTGCAACCGCACTACGGCATCTCCACCGGGTTCGGCGCCCTGGCCACGACCTTCATCACCGCGGCCGACCGCACCCGGCTGCAGCAGAGCCTGGTGCGCTCGCACGCGGCCGGGTCCGGCGCCGAGGTGGAACGGGAGACCGTGCGCGCGCTGATGCTGCTGCGCCTGTCGACCCTGCTCACCGGCCGCACGGGCATCCGCCTGTCGACGGCCGAGGCGTACGCCGGTCTGCTCAACGCCGGCATCACCCCGATCGTGCGCGAGTACGGCTCGCTCGGCTGCTCGGGCGATCTGGCCCCGCTGGCGCACTGCGCGCTGGCGCTCATGGGCGAGGGCACCGTGCGCGATGCCGCCGGCACCGAGCTGCCCGCCGCCGACGCCCTCGCCGCCGCCGGCCTCGAGCCTGTGCTGCTGGCCGAGAAGGAGGGCCTGGCCCTCATCAACGGCACCGACGGCATGCTCGGCCAGCTCAGCCTGGCCCTGCACGACCTGCACACCCTGCTCGCCACCGCCGATGTGGCCGCGGCGATGAGCATCGAGGCACTGCTCGGCACGGATGCCACCTTCGCCGCCGACCTGGCCGGCCTCCGCCCGCAGCTTGGCCAGCAGGCCTCCGCCGCCAACCTCCGCCAGCTGCTCGCCGGCTCCCCCATCGTGGCCAGCCACAAGGGCCCGGAGTGCACCCGGGTGCAGGATGCCTACTCGCTGCGCTGCGCCCCGCAGGTGCACGGCGCCGCCCGCGACACGATCGACCACGCGAGCCGCATCGCCGAGCGCGAACTGGCCAGCGCCATCGACAATCCCGTCGTCACGATCGACGGCCGCGTCGAATCCAACGGCAACTTCCACGGCGCCCCGGTCGCCTACGTGCTCGACTTCCTCGCCATCGCCGTGGCCGACGTCGCGAGCATGTCCGAGCGGCGCACCGACCGGATGCTCGACCCGGCCCGCAGCAACGGCCTGCCCGCGTTCCTCGCCCACGACGTGGGGGTCGACTCGGGCCTGATGATCGCCCAATACACCGCCGCTGGCATCGTCTCCGAGCTCAAGCGCCTCGCCGTGCCGGCCTCGGTCGACTCGATCCCGTCCTCGGCCATGCAGGAGGACCACGTCTCGATGGGCTGGCACGCCGCCCGCAAGCTGCGCACCGGCATCGACGGGCTCGCCAGGGTGCTCGGCATCGAGGTCGTGACCGCGAGCCGCGCCCTCGACCTGCGCGCACCCCTCACGCCCGGCCCCGCCACCGGCGCCGTGGTCGCCGAGGTGCGCCGCGAGGTCGCCGGCCCCGGCCCCGACCGGTTCCTCTCCCCCGACATCGAATCCGTCGCCGCCTCCGTGAGGAGCGGTGCCGTGCTCGCCGCCGCGCAGACCACGACCGGCCCGCTCTACTAGTCCGCCCGCATCCCCACGCATCCGCACGCTCAGCTCTCGAGAAAGCAGAACCGCTCATGACCGACCTGACCGACACCACGGCCGCAGCCACGGATGCGACGCCCACCGACCCGCACGCACCCCGCGTCGTGCGCGCCGCCCGCGGCACCACCCTCACCGCCAAGTCCTGGCAGACCGAGGGCCCGCTGCGGATGCTGATGAACAACCTCGACCCCGAGGTGGCCGAGCACCCCGAGAAGCTCGTGGTCTACGGCGGCACCGGCAAGGCCGCCCGCAACTGGGCGGCCTACGACGCGATCGTGCGAACCCTCACCACGCTCGAGAAGGACGAGACCCTGCTCGTGCAGTCCGGGAAGCCCGTCGGCGTGTTCCGCACCCACGAGTGGGCGCCGCGCGTGCTGATCGCCAACTCCAACCTCGTCGGCGACTGGGCCACCTGGCCCGAGTTCCGCAAGCTCGAGGCTCTCGGCCTCACCATGTACGGGCAGATGACCGCCGGATCGTGGATCTACATCGGCACGCAGGGCATCCTGCAGGGCACCTATGAGACCTTCGCCGCCGTGGCCGCGAAGCGGTTCAACGGAACCCTGGCCGGCACCCTCACCCTCACCGGCGGCGCCGGCGGCATGGGCGGCGCCCAGCCCATGGCGGTCACCCTCAACGAGGGCGTGGTGCTCATCGTCGACGTGGACCCGTCCCGCCTGGCCCGCCGGGTCGAACACGGCTACCTCGACGAGATGACCGACGACATCGACGACGCGATCACCCGGGTGCTCGCCGCCAAGGCCGAACGCCGGCCGCTCTCGGTGGGCCTGGTCGGCAACGCTGCCACGGTGTTCGCCGAGCTCCGCGCCCGCGAGGTGCCCATCGACATCGTGACCGACCAGACCAGCGCGCACGATCCGCTGGCCTACCTGCCGGAGGGCGTCACGGTGGCCGAGTGGCACGCCTACGCAGCCGAGAAGCCTGAGGAGTTCACCGAGCGGGCCCGCGCCTCGATGGCCAAGCAGGTACAGGCCATGGTCGATTTCCAGGAGGCCGGCGCCGAGGTCTTCGACTACGGCAACTCCATCCGCGCCGAGGCGCTGCTCGGCGGCTGCGAGCGGGCGTTCGATTTCCCCGGCTTCGTGCCCGCCTACATCCGGCCGCTCTTCGCCGAGGGTAAGGGCCCGTTCCGCTGGGCCGCGCTCTCCGGCGACCCGGCCGACATCGCGGCCACCGACAAGGCCATCGTCGAGCTGTTCCCGCACGACGAACACCTGCGCCGCTGGATCACCGCGGCCGGCGAGAAGGTGCGCTTCGAGGGCCTGCCCGCCCGCATCTGCTGGCTCGGCTATCAGGAGCGGCACCTCGCCGGCCTCAAGTTCAACGAGATGGTCGCCTCGGGCGAACTCAGCGCCCCGATCGTGATCGGCCGCGACCACCTCGACTCCGGCTCCGTCGCGTCGCCGTACCGCGAGACCGAGGGCATGTTGGATGGCTCGGATGCGATCGCCGACTGGCCGCTGCTGAACGCGCTGCTCAATACCGCCTCGGGCGCCACCTGGGTCTCGATCCACCACGGCGGCGGGGTCGGCATCGGCCGCAGCATCCATGCCGGCCAGGTCATCGTGGCCGACGGCACCCCACTGGCCGCCGAGAAGATCTCCCGAGTGCTCGTGAACGACCCCGGCACCGGCGTGATGCGCCACGTCGACGCCGGCTACGAGCGCGCCGAAGAGGTCGCCCGTGAACGCGGCCTGCGGGTGCCGATGTGGGAGGGCGATGCACCGACCGGAGCGCCCGTCGGTGCCACGGATGTGCCCGATGCCTGACCTCGTCGCCCACGGCGTGCTGGCCGGGCTCGACGAAATCGCCGGCACCGGTCGCGACCTCCGGGCCGGCGGCTACTCACGGCACCTCTGGCAGAGCGCCGACCTCGAGCTGCGGGCCTGGTTCACCGAACGTGCCGAGCGGCTGGGCCTCGGCGTGGAGGTGGACCGCAACGGCAACACCTGGGCCTGGTGGGGCGCACCGGGTCCGGATGCCGTGGTGGTCGGCAGCCACCTCGACTCCGTGCCCGGCGGCGGCGCCTACGACGGGCCGCTCGGCGTGGTCTCCGCGCTCGAGGCCGTCGCCCGACTGCAGGCCGCCGGCTTCACGCCCAGCCGGCCCTGCGCGGTCCTGGTCTTCGCCGAGGAGGAGGGTTCCCGCTTCGGCGTGGCCTGCCTGGGCTCCCGGTTGCTCTCCGGCGCCATCGACCCCAACCGGGCCCGCGCCCTCACCGACCGGGCCGGCATCACCCTCGGCGAGGCCGCTGCGACGGCCGGACTCGACCCCGCGCACCTGGGCCGGGACCAGGAGGCCCTGGACCGCATCGGCATATTCCTTGAACTGCATGTGGAGCAGGGCCGGGGACTGATCGACCTGGGTGAGCCCCTCGCGGTGGCTTCGTCGATCCTCGCGCACGGCCGCTGGCGGCTGAGCTTCACCGGGCAGGGCAACCACGCCGGTGCCACCCCGATGGCCGACCGGCGTGACCCGATGGTCGCGGCCGCGCACGCCATAGTGGCCGTGCAGGAGGCGGCCCTGGCCAACCCCGGATCCCGCGCCACCGTCGGCCGCATCGAAGCCGTGCCCGGCGGCACCAACGTGATCCCCTCCGTCGTGCACGCCTGGCTGGATGCGCGCGCCGACACCGACGCCCAGGCCCGCGCCGTGGTGGCCGAGATCGCCGCCCGCGTCCAGGCGCCGCACCACGGATGTTCCACCTCCGTGGTGGAGGAGTCCTGGACGAGCACCGTCACCTTCGACCCCGAGTTGGCCGCCCGGCTCGCCCTCACGCTCGGCGGGCTGCCCGCGCTGGCCACGGGCGCCGGCCACGATGCCGGGGTGCTCGCCGCCCGCGTGCCCACCGCGATGCTGTTCGTGCGCAACCCCACCGGCATCTCGCACGCGCCCGACGAGTTCGCCACCCTCGAAGACTGCCTCGCCGGCGTCGAAGCCCTGGACACCCTGCTGCGGGAGCTGCTGTGACCGCGCCGCCGGTTGCGACCTACTGGTGCGAGTCGCTGCTGGTCGACGGCGTTGTCACCGCCGGCGTCCGCCTGAGCATCGGCGCCGACGGCCGGATCTCCAGCCGTGTCGACGATCTTCCCGCCGAGCCCGGCGACATCCGCCTCGGCACCGTGCTGCCCGGCCTCGCCAACGCACATTCGCACGCGTTCCACCGGGCGCTCCGCGGCCGCACCCACGACCAGGGCGGCGACTTCTGGCGCTGGCGGGAGTCCATGTACGCCGTCGCCCTGGCGCTCACCCCCGAACGCTACCTGCAGCTGGCCCGGGCGGTCTTCGCCGAGATGCTCGTCAGCGGCTACACCGCCGTGGGCGAGTTCCACTACCTGCACCACCAGGCCGACGGCACCCCCTATCCGCAGGCGCACGCCATGGAGCTCGCTCTGGCGACGGCCGCCCGCGAGGTGGGCATCCGCCTGGTGCTGCTGGACACCAGCTACCTGGCCGGCGGCCTCGAGACCCCGCTGCGCCCCGAGCAACAGGGCTTCAGCGACGGGTCTGCTGCCGGCTGGCTGGAACGGTGGGCGCGGCTGCGCGAGACTCTCGCAGCGGATGCCGCGGGCCGGCCGAACGAGCCGGCTCTGGTCACCCTCGGCGCCGCACTGCACTCGGTGCGGGCGGTGCCGCGTGACGCCATGCGGCAGATCCTGGCCGGGCTGCCGGCCGAGGTGCCACTGCACATCCACCTCTCCGAGCAGCCGCAGGAGAACTCCGACTGCCTGGCCGTCCACGGCGTTACCCCGACGGCGCTCCTCGACGGCCTCGGGGCGCTCACCCCGCGGCTGAGCGTCGTGCACGCCACCCACCTCAGCGACGACGACCTCCGGATGCTCGGCCGCACCGGTGTCTCCGTGGTGATGTGCCCGAGCACCGAGGCCGACCTCGGCGACGGTATCGGCCGCGCCAGGGAGCTGGCCGCCGCGGGCAGCCCGATCGCCCTGGGCTCCGACCAGAACGCCGTCATCGACCCGTTCCTGGAGATGCGCGGCCTGGAGATGGGCGAGCGCCTGGCCGCGGGCAGCCGGGGCCGGTTCACCCCCGCGGCGCTGCTGCGGGCCGCCGGCGCCGACGGGTACGCCGCGCTGGGCCTCGGCCCGGCACGCCTGGCCACGGGTGACCCGGCCGACCTCGTCGAGGTCGACGCCCACAGCATCCGCACCCTGGGCGCCCGGCCCGGCCAACTGGTGCTCGCCGCCACGGCGGCCGACGTACGGCGGGTGATCGTGGCCGGCCGGCTCGTGGCCGACAGCGGCCGGCTCGTGGGCACCCCCGCGGCCGCATCCGCGCCCGCCGGCTCCCCCGCCGCGCTACTCCGGGACGCGCTCGACACCCTCGACGCCCGCCCGTCCGCCGAAGCCCCGAGCCCCGCGTGACCTCCCCCGCCCGGCCCTACTGTTCCCCGTGCGGACACTTGTGGCCGGCGCACCGGGCACAATTGTCCGCAACGGACACAGTCGCATCGGGTCACGCTCTTCCCCACCCGACTCCCCCCGTTCACCTCCCCGACCGGAAGGCCTCACGATGACCGCCGAACTGCTCACCGGGATCGCCGAGCTCACCACGCAGGCCGCCGAGTTCAGCCACGACGACGACCGGCTCCGGGATGCCGCGCTCGTGATCGAGAACGGCCGCATCGCCTGGATCGGGCCGGCCGCCGAGGCGCCCGCCGCCGACAGCGTCGTGGATGTGCACGGTCGGGCGGTACTGCCGGGCTGGGTCGACACCCACAGCCACCTGGTTTTCGCGGGCGACCGGGCCGCCGAGTTCGAGGCCCGGATGGCCGGGCAGAGATATACCGCCGGCGGCATAGTCAGCACGATGATGGCGACCCGGGCCGCGAGCGAAGCCCACCTCATCGCCAATGCCCGACGCCTTCGCCGGGACGCCGAGGCCCAGGGCACCACATTCCTGGAGACCAAGACCGGCTACGGCCTCGACCTGGCCAGTGAACTCCGCAGCGCCAAAGCGGCCGCGGAGGTGGCCGACGTGGTCAGCTTCCTCGGTGCCCACGTGGTGCCGCCGGGGATCGACCGTCGGGACTACCTCGACCTGGTGACCGGCCCGATGCTGACTGCCGTGACCCCGCACGTGGACTTCATCGACGCCTTCTGCGAGACCGGAGCGTTCGACGTCGAGGAGTGCCGGGAGGTGCTGCTGGCCGGCCGGGCCGCCGGGCTGGGCCTGCGTCTGCACGGCAACCAGCTCGGCTCCAGTGGTGGTGTGCGCCTCGCCGTGGAGTTGGGCTGCGCCAGCGTGGACCATTGCAACCACCTGGACGACGCCGACATCGACGCCCTGGCCGGCTCGAACACCGTGGCCACCCTGCTGCCGGCCTGCGACCTGTCCACCAGGGAGCCGTTCCCGCCCGCCCGCCGGTTGCTCGACGCCGGCGCTCACATCGCCCTGGCCAGCAACTGCAACCCCGGCACCTCGTACACCACGTCGATGCCCTTCTGCGTGGCGACGGCGGTGCTGCAGATGGGCCTGACCGTGCGGGAGGCGGTCTGGGCGGCCACCCGCGGCGCGGCGCGGGCGGTCGGCCGCGAGCACGGGCCGGATGCCGTCGGCTCCCTCCGGATCGGCGGCCGGGCCGACCTGCAGGTGCTCGACGCCCCCTCGGTGGCGCATCTGGCCTACCGGCCGGGCATGCAGCTCTGCGTCGCCACCTGGACCGAGGGAGTGCGTGCCCGCCCCCTCGCGAACCGTGACCTAAGCACCTAAAAACGCGAAAGTCTGGTGCTCAGCTCACAGTTCGCGGGCTAGGACGTGGGCCAGCCGTGGCGGGCGAGGGCGTCCCGGGCCAGCTCGCGGGCCGAGTACGGCGTGCGCACACCGCGGATGTCGCGGTAGTCCTGGTGGCCGGGTCCGGCCCAGAGGATGGCGTCGCCGTCCCTGGCCAGGTCGACCGCGTAGTCGATAGCGGCCTCCGGCGGGGAGACCTCCACGATCTGCTTGGCGGGGAAGGCCTCCCTGGCGGCGTCCACGAGCATCCGGCGGATGCTGGCCGGGTCTTCGAAGCGGGGGTGGTGGTCGGTGATCACCACAATGTCGGAGCCGGCCGCGGCGACGCGGGCCATTTCGGGGCGCTTGACCGGGTCACGGTCGCCGTCGGCTCCGAAGAGCATGATGACCCGGCCGGGGGTCACGGCCTTGACCGCCCGCAGGGTCTTCTCGAATGCGTCAGAGCTGTGGCCGAAGTCCACGTAGACGCGCGGTCCGGTCGGCCCGGAGACGCTCTCGGTGCGGCCCGGGATGTACACCTCGATGCCGTCCTGCAGCGCGGCCTGAACGCGGTCGGCGGCGTAGCCGGCCTCGATGGTCATCGCAACGGCGAGCCCGGCGTCGGCGACGAGGTGGTCACCCAGCAGCGCGACAGTCGTCTCGACCGAGTCGCCGGCCCGGTTCTGCACGCGGAAGCGGGTGCCCTCCGGGAGCGCCTCGAGGATCTCCAGGCGCCAGTCGGGGTCGGTCGCGGCATCCGCGGAAATCGATGCCACCGGGATCTTCGGCTCGGCCAGCAGCTTCTGGCCCCAGGTGGTTTCCAGGCTCACGACGGCGGTGCGGGAGCGGTCCGGCCGGAACAGGAGTTCCTTGGCGTCGAAGTAGTTCTCCATGGTGCCGTAATCGTCGAGGTGGTCGATCGAGAGGTTGGTGAAGCCGGCGACGTCGAAGAGGATGCCGTCGACCCGGCCGTGGGTGAGGCCCTGGGCGCTCACTTCGAGCACCACGGCCTCCACGTGCTGTTCCTTCATGCGTGCCAGGAGCGCGTGCACGTCGGTGGCCTCGGGGGTGGTCAGGCGGGAGACGAAGACCTCACCGGCGATGTGGCGTTCGGCCGTGGTGGACAGCCCGGTGACCAGGCCCATCTGGCGCAGCACGGCCTCGAGCACGTAGGCGGTGGTGGTCTTGCCGTTGGTACCGGTGATGCCGAAGATTGTGGGGGCGCCGTCGGCCGTGCCGTAGATGAAGGCACTGAGCTCGCCCAGCCTGGCGCGCAGATTGTCACTCACGATGACGGGAACGCCGGCCGCGCGGGCCTCGGCCTCGCCGTCGGCATCCGTGAGCACCGCCACCGCACCGGCCTGCACGGCGCTGTCGGTATAGGCGGCTCCGTGGCCGTTCTTGCCGGGCAGCGCCACGAAGAGATCGCCCGGCTGCACGGACTGGGTGGAGAGTGCGATGCCGGTGACGATCGTGCCGGCCTCGGCGGGGGTGCTCGATGTGTCAGCCCGGCCGGCGATGTCCTCCAGGCGAATCTGCGGCGGGGTGCTCGGCCGCACAACGGGTGGGGTACTTTCGATTGCCAAAACAGACGCCTCCGGATTCACCCCCCGAATGAGGGCACAATATTACCGTAAGCGCCCCTCCTGCAAGGGATCTGCGATAGCCCTCCGTTCGGGCACACTCATATGAACTGCATAGAAACCGACCCGGAGCCGGTTGCAGCGCGGCGGCCCGGCCTGCCCGCGCAAGGCTCAGCTCAGGATGTCCTTGGTGACGAACCGCCCGTACGCCAGTGCCCCGAAGACCAGCAGATAGCCGCCCTGCAGCAGCGCGTTCGCGCCGAAGGAGCTGAGGTCGACGGGCTGGCGCAGCAGGTCGGCGAAGTCGAGCCAGTAGTGGCTGAAGAGCCACGGATGCAGCCAGTCCAGTTGCGGCAGCGAGTCGAGCACCTGCGCGACCACCGAGAGGACGATGGTGGCGGCCATTGCCCCGACGGGCACCACGGTGAGGGTGGAGAAGAACAGGCCGATGGCCGAGAGGCCGAGCAGCGACACGGTGACGTAGCCGGCGATGAGCAGGGCGCGCAGGAACGACTCGCCCAGGCTGATGGTGTCGCCGGAGAGCAGGGTGAGCGGGCCCACCGGGAACAGCGCCAGCCCGGCAAGAACCCCGGCGGTGACGACGGTGAGCGTGGCGGCCAGGCAGAAGACCGCAGCGCCGACGTACTTCACCACGAGCAACCGGACCCGGCCGGCCGGGGCCACGAGCAGGTAGCGCAGGGTCCCCAGCCCGGCCTCGCCGGCGATGGTGTCTCCCGCGACCACACCGACGGTCAGGGGCAGGAACAGGGGGATCGACACGATGAGGCCGGTCACCGCGACGAACAGGCCGTTCTGGGTGACCTGGTCGAGGAACGGCGGGCCGCGGCCGGGGGTGGGCTCCTGCGAGGAGAGCCGCACGGCGACGGCGATCAGCACCGGCACCGCGGCGAGCGCCAGCAACAGCGCCCAGGTGCGGCGGCGGCGGAAGAGCACGGTCAGTTCGGAGACCAGCAGCGCCCAGGCGCCGCCGGACCGGGGTGTCCTGGCCTGTGCAGTCTGGGGCGCGACGGTCGCGGCAGGCTTATCGGACAACGTCGAACCCCTCTCCGGTGAGCGCCACGAAGCGGTCCTCGAGGCTGGTCTCCTGCACCTCGAACCCGCGCACCCGCACCCCGCCGGCGACGAGCGCGGCGACGAGGTCCTCCTCCTCGAGCTGCCCACCTGCGGACCAGCTGCCCGGGTCTGCGGGGGCAACTCGTCCGCTGCGGGGCAACTCGATGGGGGCGCTCACCCAGTGGTCGGCGGATCGGTCCGGGGATGCGGAGGCGCCCGGGAAACTCTCGGTGCCGCGATCGTTCGGCGCGGGCTCCAGCCCTGCCGCCAGGCCGGCGCCTGCCAGCACGCGGATGGCGGCCGCGGCATCCGGGGTGCGCACCCGCACCCGGGACTCACCGGCGCGCAGCTCGTCGAGGGTGCCCTGGGCCACCAGGCGTCCGGCGCTCATGATCGCAGCGTGCGTGCACATGTGCTCGACCTCGGCGAGCAGGTGGCTGGAGACGAAAACCGTCGTGCCCTCGTCGGCCAGCGACCGCACCAGGGCGCGTACCTCGCGGGTGCCCTGCGGGTCGAGTCCGTTGGTGGGTTCGTCGAGCACCAGCAGCCGGCGCGGCATCAGCAGGGCGTTCGCGATGCCCAGCCGTTGCTTCATGCCCAACGAGTACGCCGCCACCTTCTTGCCTGCCGCGTTGGACAGGCCGACCCGTTCGAGCGCCCGGTCCACCCGGGCCCGGCGGCTTCCCGTGGGGGCCGCACGGTCGGCGGAATCGAGGCGCCGCAGATTGGCCGCGCCGGAGAGGAACGGGTAGAACGCCGGGCCCTCCACGAGGGCGCCCACCTGCGGCAGCACCCGGCCGAGCCTGGCCGGCATCGGCTCCCCGAGCACTCTCACCTCACCGCTGGTGGCGGCGGCGAGGCCGAGCATCACCCGGATGCTGGTGGTCTTGCCCGAGCCGTTCGGACCGAGGAAACCGAACACCGAGCCCGTCGGCACGGCGAGGTCAATGGCGTCGACGGCGGCCTGCTGGCCGAAGCGTTTGGTGAGGGCCCGGGTCTCGATCGCCAGGTCGGCGACCCGGGCGGCGGCGCTCACTCCTGGGTTGCGGCGGCCAGCAGCCGCTCAACGGGAACGGACCCGGCGAAGACCCGGCCGTCGTCGGTGATCAGCACCGACACGAGCGTGGTGCTCAGGGCCCGGCCGCCATCGACGGCGTCGGTGACCTGGGTGTACAGGGGTGAGGCGGTGAGTTCGGCCAGGGCCGCGGCATCCTCGCCGGCCGGCAGGGCCACGACGGCGTCCCAGCCGGTGCCGATCACGGTCACACCGCTCGGGTCGGCCTCGGAGTGGCCGACGCCATCCTTCGTGGGCAGCGTCTCTTCCGAGACGGTTGCGCCGGCCGGCGGGGTGAAGGCGAAGAGGTCGCCCGGTGGGGCCTCGAGGGTGAGCGCTGTGAAGGCCACGCTGATGGCCGGGTCGGTGGCGTCCTGCGCGGCGACCTGCACCCGGAGCGGCAGTCCGGTCTCGGAGTCCACCGCGATCGACACCGAGCCCACCAGGGTGTCGGAGCTGTCGGGGGTGAGCACGAGCTCGTAGGCGGTGCGGCCGGCGACCTGGGTGTTCTCGGCCAGGCTCACGTCGGTGCTCGGAGTCACCTCGTCGAGGAATGTCTGAGCCAGTTCGCTCGGCGTGTAGCTCGCGCCGTCCTTCTCTGCGCCGTCGGTCGGGGCGGCATCGGCGGGCAGGGTGGTGTGCACGGCGGTGTTGTCGGCGGAGTCGTAGAGCCATACGTCGGAGCCGTTCCGGATCAGGTTGCGCTCGGACATGGTGTCCTGCACCTGCACCCGGCTCTGGTCGGCGCCGTTCTGGTAGACCCGCACGGTGCGACTGCCGGTGAGCAGGTCGAGGGCGTCGGCGAACTCGGCGGTGGCGGCGTCCCCGGTGCTGGGGATCTCGGGCAGCCCAAGCTCCGAGGACTGCTCGATGGTGCCGGAGAAGGTGTCGACGGTGCTGCCTGCGGCCAGTTCGAGAACGTCCTGCGGGCTCTTGTCCGGCAGGTCGACGGCCGCGCCGGCCTGCAGGGGAACCGCGAGGACCCCGGCGACGATCACGGCGGGAACCGCCACGGCGGGCATCCACTTCAGCCAGGTTCGGGACATGACGTGCAACCTCCAGTGTGACCACATAGAACAACGCAATGCGTATGCCCGACACTACGCTTCGATGCTGAAAGTTCCACTCGACTTTTCACCGGCGTCCAGGCGTGCCCACAGGAGTTCCGCCACGGCCCGGGCGGTCCGGGAGTGCCAGGTGGGCGTGGCATCGCCCTGCGCCCAGGCCAGGGACAGGCCGCACCAGGCGATGGTCCACTCGGCGAGTATCACCGGGTCGATGTCGGCCTGGCGGCTGATGGCGTGCAGCCGCGCAGCAAGGTTGTCGAGCGCGGCCGTCTCGGTGGGGTTGCAGAGGATGTTGGCAAAGTCGAAGCCGCGATGTCCGAGCAGGGCTTTCGGGTCGATGGCGGCCCAGCGATCGCCGAAGTCGAGCACATTGCCGTGATGGATGTCGCCGTGCAGCACAACGATCTCTGGGGCCGTCGTGCCGGACAGCAGGCGTTCGGCCAGTTCGGCCGTGCGTTGAAGGAGCGGATCGTCGGAGTTCGTTGCCAGCAGGTCGCGGAACCAGTCGCGGAGGGGAACAAGCTGCACATCGTCCCGGCTGGAGGGTGCCGGATGGTCGTGCAGTGCCAGGGTGGTGCGCACGAGGATGTCGGTAGCGGTCGCGTCCTGCCCGGAGGCGGCCAGCGCCGCCAGCTCTCGGGGGCCTGTGGCCCGCTCCATCAGTGTGGCGGCTTCATCACGCAGGAGAACGCGGGCGGCACCGCGGCCGCCCCACCACTGGAGCAGCGCCGCGCCGCGGACCTCCTCCTCGACCAGCGCGATCTTCAGCATCACCGGCAGCCCCTGACGCGTACCGGGCATCAGCTCACTCGACGGCGTCCTCCATCCCGGCCCGCTGGGTGTCACGCCCCACGCGGCCAGCCGTCGGCGCATCCGAATCGAGGGCTCCTCCACGGTCAGCCCCGACCGCCGAGTGCGGGCGACATCGTCACCATTTGCGCGCGCAGCGCTTCCACCACGGCCGCGATCACCGGCTGGCGTTGCGCCTCGGGCCGGAGCACCAGCCAATACGGCAGTTCCTCGGCGAACTCCGCCGGCAGCACCCGCACCAGGTCGTCGTGCCTGTCGGCCATGAAGCAGGGCAGCAGCCCGATGCCGCCGCCCACCCGGGTTGCCTCGATCTGCACGAACACATTCGTCGAACTCAGCGAGCCCCGCATGCTGGGCACTCGCCGGCGGGGCGCATCCAGATCGTCCACCTGCAACATCGAGTCGACGAAGTAGACCAGCGGATGCTCCACCAGCTCGGCCACGCCGGCCGGCGTGCCGTTCCGGGCCAGGTAGTCCCTCGACGCGTACATGCCCAGGGTGTAACGGCCGAGTTCGAACGCCTCGGCCCGGTGCGCCGTCGGCCGGCCGACCACAACCTCGATGTCCAGGCCCGAGCGGTGCTGAAGCGCCTGCCGGGTCACCGTGACGATTTCCACCCGGAGCAGCGGATGCGTCTGCTGCAACTCGGCCACCGCCGGGGCCGCGATGAAGGCGCTGAAGCCATCCGTCGCGCTCAGCCGCACCACCCCGGAGAGCTCCCGGCCGTCCGTCTGCCCGCCCAACAGGTCCAGGGCCGCTTCCACGTTCTCGGCCGCGCGCACCGCGCGGGTGCCGAGGTCGGTGAGCTCCCAGCCGCCCGCCGTGCGCGAGAGCACCCGGCCGGCCAGCGCCGTCTCCAGGGCCGCGATGCGCCGGGAGATTGTGGTGTGGTTGAGGCCGAGGGATTCGGCGGCGGTGGTGAAGCGGCCGGTCCTCGCGACGGCAAGCAGCACCAGCAGGTCGTCGGGATTGGCCGGGGTGGTGACACGAGAGTCGGTCATATCTGCAATTATGCACATCCGGAGTGTTGAAGTGGTCATTGCCGCAGCCGAACGGAGACGGAATACTCAGGGGAGCCGTCGCCGCCCCTGCGTGCGCCTGTCGAGTCCTTCCCCCATCCAGTGTCAATGCCGATACTCAAGGAGATCCCCATGAGCGCGAACTCGCGTGTCACCGCCGCCACGAGCGGCCCACCCTCCACCAGCGAAACCTCCGGCCTGAAGAAGGTCGTCGCCGCCTCCATGGTCGGCACCGTCGTCGAGTGGTACGAATTCTTCCTCTACGCCACGGCGGCGAGCCTGGTCTTCGCCACGGTCTTCTTCCCCAACGCGGGCAGCCAGCTCGACGGCATCATCGCCGCGTTCCTCACCTATGCGGTGGGCTTCATCGCCCGGCCGCTCGGCGGCATCGTCTTCGGCCAGATCGGCGACCGGCTCGGTCGCAAGCACACCCTGCAGCTCACCATCGTGCTGGTCGGTGTCGCGACCTTCCTGATGGGCTGCCTGCCCGGCTTCGACACCATCGGCTACTGGGCGCCCGCCCTGCTGGTGGCCCTGCGATTCATCCAGGGCTTCGCGGTCGGCGGGGAGTGGGGCGGCGCCGTGCTGCTCGTGGCCGAGCACAGCCCGAACCAGTCCCGCGGGTTCTGGTCCAGCTGGCCGCAGTCCGCCGTACCGGTGGGCAACCTGCTCGCCACGCTGGTGTTGCTGACCATGTCCTGGACCCTGCCCGCCGACCAGTTCCTCAGCTGGGGATGGCGCGTGGCGTTCTGGCTCTCCGCGATCATCGTCGTGGTCGGGTACTACATCCGCACCCACGTGAGCGAGGCGCCGATCTTCCTCGAGGCCCGCGCCCAGGTGGAGGCCGACAAGGCCGCCAACTACGGTGTGCTCGAGGTGGTGCGCAAGTACCCGAAGGGCATCCTGGGCGCCATGGGCCTGCGCTTCGCCGAGAACATCCTCTACTACATCATCGTGAGCTTCTCGATCGTCTACCTGGTCACGGTGTGGGAGTACAACACCAGCAGCCTGCTGCTGGCCCTGCTGATCGCCCACGTCGTGCACTTCCTGGTGATCCCGCAGGTCGGCCGGCTCTCCGACCGCGTCGGCCGCAAGCCCGTCTACTTCGCCGGCGCCGTCCTCGGCGCCACGTGGGCGTTCTTCGCCTTCCCGATGTTCGACACCCAGAACCCGGCGCTGATCGTGCTGGCCATCACCATCGGCCTGTGCTTCCACGCCCTGATGTACGCGGGCCAGCCCGCGATCATGGCCGAGATGTTCCCCACCCGGATGCGCTACTCCGGCGTCTCGCTCGGCTACCAGGTCACCTCGATCCTTGCCGGCTCGATGGCACCGATCATCGCCACGGCCCTGCTCAAGGAATACGACTCCTGGCTGCCGGTGGCCCTCTACGTGGCCGCGGCGTGCGCCGTCACACTGGTGGCAGTCGTGACCCTCAAGGAGACCCGCGGCATCTCCCTGCGCGAGGTCGACAAGGTGGATGCCGAGAAGCACGGTCTGACCCCCGTCGGCAGCCTCTGATGGTCAGCGACCTCTCCGGCCAGAGCGCCCTCATCACCGGCGGCGCCGGCGGCATCGGGGCCGCCTGCGCGGCGGCCCTGGCCGCCCAGGGCGCGCATGTGATCGTCGCCGACCGGGATGCCGAGGCCGCCGAGCGGGTGGCCGGCCAGGTCCGCGGCGAGGCCTGGGCCGTCGACCTGCTCGACACCGCGGCGCTCGAAACGCTGACATTATCCGCCGACATCCTGGTCAACAACGCCGGCTACCAGACCATCAACCCCATCGAGGCGTTCGACCCGGCGGAGTTCCGCCGGATGCAGACGCTCATGGTCGAGGTGCCGTTCCTGCTCATCCGCGCCGCCCTTCCGCACATGTACAAGAACGGGCACGGCCGCATCATCAACGTCTCTTCGGTGCACGGCCTGCGCGCCTCCGCGTTCAAGTCCGCATATGTCACCGCCAAGCACGGCCTCGAGGGTCTGTCCAAGGTGACCGCGCTCGAGGGCGGCGACCACGGGGTCACGAGCAATTGTGTCAACCCGGGCTATGTGCGCACGCCCCTGCTCGAGAGCCAGATCTCGGCGCAGGCCGCGGCGCACGGCATCCCCGCCGATGAGGTGATGCACGAGGTGATCCTGGCCAAGAACGCGATCAAACGCCTCGTCGAACCTGCCGAGGTCGCCGCCCTGGTGGCATTCCTCGCTTCCCGTGAGGCGGCCATGGTCACCGGCTCGTCGTATCTGATGGACGGCGGCTGGACCGCCTGAGCGATCCCGCCCATCCTGACCCACCGTGAACCAGAGGAGACTCCGATGACAACACTGCACCTCAGCGCCGCCGAGGCCCTGGCCGGCACCCTCACCGACGGCTGCGTGCTCGCGGTCGGCGGCTTCGGCCTCAGCGGCATCCCCGCCGACCTCATCGAGGCCGTGCGCGACTCCGGCGTGAGAGGCCTCACCGTGGTCTCGAACAACATGGGCGTCGACGGCCTGGGCCTCGGCCTCCTGCTCGAGGCCGGTCAGGTGCGCAAGGTCATCGCCTCCTACGTGGGCGAGAACAGGCTCTTCGCCGAGCAGTTCCTCGACGGCCGCCTCGAGGTGGAGTTCAGCCCGCAGGGCACCCTAGCCGAGCGGCTGCGGGCCGGCGGTTCAGGCATTCCCGCGTTCTACACCAAGACCGGGGTGGGCACCCAGGTGGCCGACGGCAAACCGCACGCCGACTTCGACGGTCAGCGCTACGTGCAGGAACGCGCGATCATCGCCGATGTGTCCCTGGTACGAGCGCACACCGCCGACACCGCCGGCAACCTCACCTACCGTCACACCGCCCGCAACTTCAACCCGGTGGTCGCCACGGCCGGCCGCCTCACCATCGCCGAGGCCGAGCACATCGTGGTGGCCGGCGAACTCGACCCCAACCGGGTGATCACCCCCGGTGTCTATGTGCAGCGCCTCGTGCCGGCCACGACCCGCGAGAAGCCGATCGAGCAGCGCACCGTGCGCCAGCGCGACACCGTCGACACCACTTTCAGCACCGAAGGAGCACTGCGATGAGCTGGACCCGCGACGAGATGGCCGCGATCGCGGCCGCCGAACTGGAGGACGGCGACTACGTCAACCTCGGCATCGGCATCCCCACCCTGGTGGCCAACAACCTGCCCACCGGCGTGCAGGTCACCCTGCAGAGTGAGAACGGGCTGCTGGGCATGGGCCCGTTCCCCTTCGACGGCGAGGAAGACGCCGACCTGATCAACGCCGGCAAGCAGACCGTCACGATCCTGCCGGGCGGGTCGGTGTTCGACTCGGCCACCTCGTTCGGCATGATCCGCGGCGGCCACGTCAAGGTGGCCATCCTCGGCGCCATGCAGGTCTCCGGCGCCGGCGACCTGGCCAACTGGACCATCCCGGGCAAGATGGTCAAGGGCATGGGCGGCGCGATGGACCTCGTCGCCGGCACCCCCCGCGTGGTGGTGCTCACCGAACACGTCGCCCGCGACGGCTCCGCCAAGATCGTCACCGAGTGCACCCTGCCGCTCACCGGGGTGGCCGTGGTCGACCGCATCATCTCCGACCTCGCCGTCTTCGACATCACGGATGCCGGCCTCCAGCTGGTCCGTCTCGCCCCCGGCGTCACCGTCGAGCAGCTGCGCGACTGCACTGAGGCCGCCTTCACGGTGGATGCCGCGGCGGAGGCGATCGCATGAGCCTCGCCACGCAGTTCGGCACCGACGTGCTGCTCACCGGCTGGGGGCACAGCCGGTTCGGCAAGCTCACCGATGACACCCTCGAGTCCCTCATCGTGCAGGTCACCCGGGAGGCCATCGCCGGCGCCGGCATCGACGCCGCCGAGATCGACGAGGTCTACCTGGGCCAGTTCAACTCCGCCCTGGTTCCGTTGGCGTTCCCGTCCTCGCTGGTGTTGCAGGCCGACCCGGTGCTGGCGAACGTGCCGGCCACCCGGGTCGAGAACGCCTGCGCGTCAGGCTCGGCCGCCCTCCAGCAGGGCGTGAAGTCACTGCTGGCCGGCACGGCCAAGACCGTCCTGGTGATCGGTGCCGAGAAGATGACCCATGCCTCGGCCGACCAGGTCGGCTCGGCGCTGCTCGGCGCGGACTACGACCTGGCCGGCACACCATCCAGCACCGGGTTCGCTGGCCTGTTCGCCGTCGTGGCCGACGCCTACGCCGAGCGGTACGGCGCGATCGGCGACGTTCTCGGCTCGATCGCGGCGAAGAACCACCGCAACGGCGTGGCCAACCCGTACGCACAGCTGCGCAAGGACCTCGGCGAGGAGTTCTGCCGCACCGTGTCGGAGAAGAACCCGATCGTGGCCGGGCAGCTGCGCCGCACCGACTGCTCGCCGGTCTCCGACGGCGCCGCAGCGGTGATCCTCAGCACGGATGCCCGCCGCGGCTCCGGCGCGGCCACCGACCCGGTGCGCCTGGCCGGCTTCGGCCAGGCCAACGACTTCCTGCCGGCCGCGCGCCGCGATCCCACGGCGTTCGCGGCCACCCGGGTCTCGTTCGAGCGGGCGCTCTCGATGGCCGGGGTAGGCCTTGACGACATCGACTTCGCCGAGCTGCACGACTGCTTCACCATCGCCGAGCTCGTGCTCTACGAGGCCATGGGCCTCACCATGCCAGGTCAGGGCCGCCGGGCCATCGACGAGGGCTGGGTGCGGCCGGACGGACGCCTGCCGGTGAACCTGTCCGGCGGCCTCAAGGCCAAGGGGCACCCGGTGGGCGCCACCGGGGTGTCGCAGCACGTCGTCTCGGCCATGCAGCTCACCGGCACCGCCGGCGACATGCAATTGCCCGCCGCCCGCCGCGCCCTGGTGCAGAACATGGGAGGCGTCGGCGTGGCCAACTACGTGAGCATCCTCGAGGCCGTCTAGCCGCCCTCTCATCAACTGTTCCCCAAGCGGACTTCTGCGCCCGGAACGCCGGGCGCAGAAGTCCGTTCTGGCAACAGGTGGAGTGGTGCAGGAATCTAGATCAGGCCGTGGCGGCGGAACGCGTTCCAGACCCCGTCGTCGAGCACGCTCGTGGTGACCTCGTCAGCGTGCGCCTTCACCGCATCCGTGGCGTTGCCCATGGCGATGCCCATGCCGCAGACCTGCAACATCTCGATGTCGTTGTTGCTGTCGCCGATTCCAATGGCGCTTGAAGCGTCGAGGCCGAGCTTGTCGAGCAACCGCAGCAGCGTCGAGCCCTTGTTGACCCCGCCGAGGGTGACTTCGCCGCTGCCCTTGCCCATGTGCGGGATGGTGCCGGTGATCACGTGGAAGTCGCCGCTGAGCGCCGCGCTGACCCGGTCGAACGCGGTGAGGTCGCCGGCCAGGAACACCGACTTCGCAATCCCGGTGAAGCTGAGTGGGCGCACGTCGGCGAAGGCCTTCAGTGCGGGGTGCTCGTCGGCGTCGGTCACCGACGCGAGGTCGGTGCGGGTTTCGCCCTTGCGCTCGCTGTCGTCGTCGAGGTACTTCGCGAAACGGTTCCGCACCCCGGGGCTCGGGTACAGCTCGTCAAAAGCCTGCAGGTAGAAGTCGTACCCGGACTCCTCGTAGAAGCCGACCATCCGCTCCACCGCCGCTTCGGGCATCGTGCGCTTGATGACCAGTTCGTTGCCGATCTCGGCGAAGCCGCCGCCGGCGCTGATGGCCCCGTCGAAGCCGATGTCCCGGATCCGGGGGTAGATCTCCACGCTCGCCCTGCCGGTGCTCAGGTAGACCAGGTGCCCGTTGGCCCTGGCGGTCTGCACCGCCTCGATGGTGGAATCGGCGATCACCTCGCCCGAGTCGATAAGGGTGCCGTCTACGTCGAGGAAGGCTATGCGGGGCGAAATCATGTGGAGCTCCAAACGAGGCGGTCTCCGGGCGAACTGCATCCCGGAGACCACCCAAGGGGTTTAAACGTCTACATCGACGCTAGCGGGTGAGGCTGGCGCCGTTCGACCTGATGACTTCGGCGTACCAGTGGAAGGACTTCTTCTTGTACCGGTCCAGGGTGCCGGAGCCGTCGTCGTTGCGGTCGACGTAGATGAATCCGTAGCGCTTGCTCAGCTGGGCGGTGCTGGCACTGACCAGGTCGATGCAGCCCCAGGACGTGTAGCCCATGACGTCGACGCCGTCGGTGATGGCCTCGCCGACCTGCACGAGGTGGTCGTTGAGGTAGTCGATGCGGTAGTCGTCGATGACCGTCTTCGTGCCGTCGATCTCCACAAGCTGGTCCTTGGCGCCGAGGCCGTTCTCCACGATGAAGAGCGGCTTCTGCCAGCGGTCCCAGAACTGGTTGAGCACGATGCGCAAGCCCACCGGGTCGATCTGCCAGCCCCACTCGGATTCCTTGAGGGTGGGGTTGCGCACTCCGCCCATGATGTTGCCCTTGCCGATGACGCGCTTGGACTCGTCGGCGGTCTCGGCCACGCTCATGTAGTAGCTGAAGGAGACGAAGTCGACGGTGTTCTCCTTCAGCAGCGCGCGGTCCTCGTCGGTGATGACGAGTTCGACGCCCTGGTCGCGCAGGCTCCGCAGGTAATAGCCCGGGTATTCACCGCGCACGTGGATGTCGCCGAAGGCGAGGTTGGTGCGCTCGGTGGTCATCGAGGCCATCACGTCGTCGGGGTCGGGCGACAGCGGGTAGGCCGGCATCGCCAGCACCATGCAACCGATCTGGGCGCTGGGGGCGAGTTCCCTGGCGGCCTTGGTGGCCAGGGCGCTGGCGACCAGTTCGTTGTGGATGGCCTGGTACAGGTCGGTCTTGGAGAGCTGGTCCTTGGGCGTGTTGATGCCGCCGGACATCAGCGGGGCGTGCAGCACCGAGTTGATCTCGTTGAAGGTGAGCCAGTACTTCACCCGGGCGCCATAGCGGGCGAACAGTACGCGGGCGTAGCGCTCGTAGAAACCGATCATGTCGCGGTTGACCCAGCCGTCGTAGGTGTCGGCGAGGTGCAGCGGGGTCTCGTAGTGCGAGATGGTGACGAGCGGTTCGATACCGTGCTTCTCGCACTCGTCGATCACCCGGTCATAGAAGGCGAGGCCCTCTTCGTTGGGGAGCGTCTCGTCGCCGAGCGGGAAGATCCGGCTCCAGGCGATGGAGAAGCGGAAGGTCTTGAAGCCCATCTCGGCGAACAGGGCGATGTCTTCGGCGTAGCGGTGGTAGAAGTCGATGGCCACCTGCTTGAGGTTGTCGTCGGTCGGGCCGTCCGCACGCGGCGTCGTGATGCCCTGGGGCATGACGTCCTGGATCGACAGGCCCTTACCGCCCTCGTTGTATGCGCCTTCGATCTGGTTCGCGGCCGTGGCACCGCCCCAGAGGAAGTCGGTGGGGAACGTTGTTGAATCGGTCATTCTTGTACTCCTTTTATTACGCAATGCAGATGTGCTGCAGTGCATGGGGTGGAGGAGCGGCCAGGCCGCTCCTCCACCGGGACGTGCTGGGTGTGCTGGTTAGGCGAGGGCCAGTTCTTCTTCGGCGATGGCGAGGAAGAGGGCGTCACCGTGGGCCACCGGGCCCGAGGCGGGCGAACCGATGGTCGGGTACTTCTTCGGGTTGGTGATGATGACCGGCGTGGTGATGTCATAGCCGGCCGCGGTGATCGCGGGGATGTCGAACTCCACCAGGAGGTCGCCGGCCTTGACCTGCTGGCCCTTTTCGACCTTGAGGGAGAAGTGCTTGCCGCCGAGCTTGACGGTGTCGATGCCGATGTGGATCAGCGCTTCTGCGCCGTCGGCGTGCTGCAGGCCGATCGCGTGCCCGGTGGGGAACGCGGCGACGACGAGGGCGTCGAACGGGGCGTACAGGGCGCCGACGCGGGGAATGATCGCGACTCCCTTGCCCAGGGCGCCGCCGGCGAAGACGGCATCCGGCACCTCGGTGAGCGGGACCGCGGTGCCGTCCAGCGGGCTGAGGACAGCAAGGTCGGTGCCGTCCACAGGGGCGGCGGTCTCGACGACCGGGTCCTTGAAGCCGACGATGACCGTGAGGAGGAACGGAACCAGGACGGCGACGGCCAGGCCGAGGAACAGCAGGACCAGGTTGCCTTGGCTGAGTAGTGCGGGCAGGGCAAGGCCCGAGGGGAGCACGAAGGCGTTGGCGGCGATGCCGCCGGCCGAGATCAGGCCACCACCGATGACACCGCCGATGACGCCGTACACGAACGGGCGCTTCAGCGGCAGGTTGACACCGTAGATGGCGGGTTCGGTGACCCCGGCGAGAAACCCGGACAGCGCGGCTGGGGCGGCGAGGGATTTGAGGTTCTTGTCTTTGGTGCGTACCCAGACGCCGGTGACGGCGGCGGCCTGCGCCAGTACGGCGGCGAACAGCGGGGCGACGAGGTAGATCAGGCCGCCGGTCTGGAGTTCTGCGGTCATCAGCGGGACGAAGCCCCAGTGCAGGCCGAAGATCACGAAGACCTGCCAGAGGCCGCCCATGATGGCGCCACCGAGCCACGGCACGACGTCGAAGATCCAGCCGATGCCGCCGGCGAGCCCGCTGCTGATCAGGTTGGAGAGCGGTCCGATGGCCAGGAAGGTCAGCGGCACGAGGATCAAAACGAGAAGCATCGGTGTGACGAAGCGGCGGATCGCGGAGGGCAGCTTGGCGTAGAGAACCCGCTCGGCGTGGCTCTGCATCCAGACGATGACGATGATCGGGATGACGCTCGAGACGTAGCTCACCATGGTGACCGGAATGCCGAAGAAGGTGATGTCCGGTACGCCGTTCAGCGCAACGATTGACGGGTAGACGAACGCGCCCGCGATGGCGAGGGAGGTGAACTGATCGGCCTTGAAGTACTTCGCGGCGGTGATCGCGAGTGCGAGCGGCAGGAAGTTGATGAACGCGTCGGAGAGCGCGTTGAGGATCACGTAGGTGGTCGTGGTGTTGTCCAGCCAACCGAAGGTGACCGCCGCGGCGAGGAACGCCTTGAGCAGGCCGGTTCCGGCCAGGGCCCAGAGCAGCGGGGTGAAAATCGCCGAGATCATCGCGATAAAGCGGTTGAGCAGGTTGCCCTTGGGTCCGTCAGAGGCGGCCTTCTCGTTGGCGGACGGGCCAGCGAGCGTGGAGATCTTGGCGATCTCGGCGAAGACCTCTGGCACCTCGTTGCCGATGACGACCTGGTACTGGCCGCCGGCCTCGGCCGTGGCGATGACGCCGGGGGCGGCCTTGACGGCGGCCTTGTTGACCTTGGCGTCATCCTTGATGACAAAACGCAGCCGGGTCGCGCAGTGCACGAGCGAGGAGACGTTTTCCTCGCCGCCCACGGCTGTGAGAACCGCAGCAGCGGTTTTGGAGTAATCCATCGTTCTGATTCACCTTCCGCCGCGACATCGCGGCTTCTCCTTCTCAGGTCATCGATCCGGATTTTGGGCAAAAAAAAGACCTGAACCCGTCGCCGCTCAATGGCGGTTCGAGTTCAGGTTTTGCCTGCTTGCGCAGTAACAATCCGGAAAGTTACCACAGGGCGTCTTCGCCCTGCGTCGCTCACGCTATCACATCAACGGGGCGATTCACGATCGACGACCTGGTTGGCCAGACGCTCGACGTGCACGATCACATAGAGCAGTTCTTCATCGGTCAGGTCGGAGCCGGTGGCTTCGCTGACGTACAGCTTGACGTCGGCGGCGATGGCGTACGACCGCGGGTAGCTGTGTTTGGCGAACTCGAAGAACGACGTGTCCGAGCCGCGCAACATCGACTGCGCCACGAGCCGTTGCAGGAGGAACTGCACGTGCAGGATGAACCGCGCGTAGTCGGGGCTGGCCGCATCCAGCTGCACACCCAGGCCCCGCTCGACCGTCGTGACCACGTGCTGTACCCGCCGGAAGAGCAGCGCCGCGGTGCCGTTGGGCTCATCCCGGGTCGCGTTCAGAATATGCATCGTGAGGAATACGGCTTCTTCCTCGGGCAGTTCGGTCTGCAGACTGGCGCTGACCGATCGGGCCATGGCCGTCGCCGCATCGAATTCCTGCGGGTGCAGCACCCGCAGTTCGGGCATCGCCGCGCCCGGGATGCGGATGCCCTTCTGCATCCGCTCCAGTACGTATTGCACGTGGTCGATGATGGCCAGCGGCAGGCGCCGGCCGAGGCTGCGACCCAGGGTCCGTTCGGCCTCGTCGACCGCGGAGGTGACGGCCTCGATGACCGGGTACGGCACGGAGGCGAGCAGCTGCCTGGCGTGGTCGGCTCCGCTGCCCTGCTCCAGGATGAAGGTCTTCTCCACCTTGGCGGGGTCGATGCTGTCGGTGGGCTGCAGCTGGAAGCCCAGCCCCCGCCCCATCAGGACCCGCTCCTGACCGCTCGAATCGACGGAGATCACGACGTTGTTGTTGAGCACCTTGTGCGCCACCACCGCGGGGGTGGGCGCCGCCGTGCGCGCTGCGGGGGTGCGCGCCACGCTGCGGTCCGTCGTCATGGCGGAAGTTTACAGCTTGGGATTTCCGGGGCCATGTCCTAGGTCCCGTCGGCGCCGCGCGCAACTGCTTCCGGTGCGGCCAAAAGGTCGCGGTGTGCCGGGCGCAACCGTCCGCTTCGGCACCAGTTATGCCAGCCGCTTTCAGCCGGCGACGTCGTGCAGGTGGTGGGTAGGGTCGTGGATGAAGTACTGGGCCAGCGTGGTCACGGTAAACCTTGCGCCGTCGCTGCGCCGGCCCGTGCGCTGCCGGTCGGCGGGCGGCACCGCGGCGAACGCGTCGGCGACGGATGCCGCGGCCGCAGCCAGCTCGGCCGCCACGGCCTGCGGGTCCTGCTCGTTGTAGCGCTCGGCCACGGCCGTGGCGTCCTGGTCCCAGTTCGCGAACAGCGGGTCGTCCTCGCCGAGGATCAGGCCGAGCCGGGTGTTGAAGATGCGGAACACATCGCGCACGTGGGCCGCGTACTCCAGCGCCGACCAGGTCGCGTCGTCGGGCCGCACCGCCGCATCCGGTCGGGCCAGCACCGGCGCCCAGGCGGCCGCGTTCGCCCGCACGAGGGCGGGAACGTCGTCGTAGTCAAGGTCGGCTGCGGAGAATCCGCACTCGGTGCAGGGGCGCTCGAGCACCCAGGTCCAGTCTTTGGTGTCGGGGGTGATCGGCATTCCCCCAGCGTAAAGAGGTCTCTGAGGGCGGTGGGCGGTGGCGACTGCCAATCCTCGGCGATCTGCTGCCAACCCAGGCCGGCCACAACTGTTCCCCGTGCGGACCTGTGCGTCCGGTGCGCCGGACGTAAATGTCCGATTCGGGAACATATCCGGCGCATTCTGGTTGAAGCATGGGTACCTCGTACCGGGGTCGCACTCGTGCCCGTTTCGTTAGGACCCCGTTGACAGACTCCACCGTCGCCACCAGCGCCGCCCCCAGCCCCGCCCCGGTCGTTCCCGGCAACGCCCCGGATGCCGCCGGCACCAAGCTCGTCATCTCGCTGCTGCTGGTGTCCGCGTTCGTTGTGATCCTCAACGAGACCATCATGGGTGTGGCACTGCCGCACCTGATGAAGGACCTGAACATCACCGCCGGCGCCGCCCAGTGGCTGACCACCGCGTTCATGCTCACCATGGCCGTCGTGATCCCGATCACCGGTTTCCTGCTGCAGCGGTTCAACACCCGCCCGGTCTTCCTGGCCGCGATGACCCTGTTCAGCACCGGCACGTTCATCGCCGCGATCGCGCCGGGCTTCGAGGTTCTGATCGTGGGCCGGGTGGTGCAGGCCATGGGCACGGCCATCATGATGCCGCTGCTGATGACCACCGTGATGACCCTCGTCGCGCCCGCCGCCCGAGGCAAGACCATGGGCAACATCTCCATCGTGATCTCGGTCGCCCCGGCGATCGGCCCCACCATCTCCGGCCTGATCCTCAGCGTGCTCGATTGGCGCTGGATGTTCATCTTGGTGCTGCCGATCGCCCTCGGCTCCCTCACGCTCGGCGCCGCGCGCATCAAGAACGTCACCCAGCCCTCCAAGGTGCCCCTCGACGTCGTCTCGGTGATCCTCTCCGCGTTCGGTTTCGGCGGCCTGGTCTACGGCCTGAGCAACCTCGGCGAATCCGCCACAGGCAGCGCCGCGGCCGGCCTGGTCCCGCTGGGTATCGGCGCCCTGGCGATCGCCCTGTTCGTCTGGCGCCAGGTCGCCCTGCAGCGCACCGACCGGGCCCTGCTGGACCTGCGCACCTTCACCTCGCGCACCTTCACCTTCGCCATCATCATGCTCGCCGTGAGCATGATGGCCCTGTTCGGCACGCTGATCCTGCTGCCCATCTACATGCAGACGGTGTTGGGCCTGGATGCGCTCACCACCGGCCTGCTGCTGCTGCCCGGTGGCCTCACGATGGGCCTGCTCTCCCCGTTCGTCGGCCGCTTCTTCGACAGGTTCGGCCCGACCGTCCTGCTCGTTCCCGGGTCGATCATCGTCAGTGGTGCGTTCTGGTTCCTCACCATGCTCACCGCGACGACCCCGGTCTGGTGGGTGCTTGTGGCCCACGTGGCCTTGAGCTTCGGGCTGGCGTTCCTGTTCACCCCGCTGTTCACGTCGGCGCTCGGCTCCCTCAAGCCCACGCTGTACTCGCACGGCAGCGCTATTGTCGGCACCGCCCAGCAGCTGGCCGGCGCGGCGGGCACGGCGCTGTTCATCACGGTGATGTCCGGGGCCGCGGCCACGCAGATCGCCAACGGCGCCGGCGAGGTCGCCGCCACCGCGGCGGGCACCCAGAGCGCGTTCCTCTACGGCGCGATCATCTCGCTCTTCGCGATTCCACTGGCCTTCTTCATCCGCCGGCCGGCCGTGTCGGTCACCGGCACACACGACGCACCGGCAATGGCGCACTGAGCGCGAACTCACTGTGCGCGGCGAACGGCCTGAGCCGCCCGCCGCGCACCGAACCGCTCGCGCGTCAGCGGTTGGCCGCCCGGGGCGCCCCGATCCCCCGTTCAATCTGGAACGGCCCGGCCGCGGACGGTCGCACATCGAAATCGAAGATGGCCGTCGGGATATACACGGTCGAACAGGAGTTGGGGATGTCCACGACACCCGACAGCCTGCCCTCGATCGGTGCGGCGCCGAGCAGCAGATAGGCCTGCTCCGGGCTGTAGCCGAACTTGGTCAGGTAGTCGATCGCGTGCAGGCAGGCGCGTTGGTACGACAGGTGCGAGTCGAGGTAACGCTGCTCGCCGCCCAGGGTGACCGAGGTGCCCGAGAAGGCCAGCCACTGGCTGAACCTCGGGTCGACGGTGCCCGGCAGGAAGATCGCGTTCTCGCCGACACCGTAGGTCTCCATGCCGCCGCGGATGAGGTCGACGCGGAGGTCAATGAACCCGCCCATCTCGATGGCGCCACAGAAGGTGATCTCGCCGTCGCCCTGGGAGAAGTGCAGGTCACCCAGCGACAGGTTGGCTCCGTCGACGAAGACCGGATAGAAGACCCTGCTGCCCTTCGAGAGGTTCTTGATGTCCTGGTTGCCGCCGTTCTCCCGGGGCGGGGCGGTGCGGGCCGCTTCGCCGGCCACGCGGGCGAACTCCGTCGCCGGCAGGCTGCCCAGCACGGCGTGTTCGGCCTCCGGAGGCAGCGCGAGCGGCGGCACCCGGCCCGGATCCGTGGCGATGAGGTCCCCCTCCCGCTTGTTCCAGGTGGCGAGCAGCTTGGCCGACGGCGCCGTTCCCATCAGGCCCGGGTGGATCAGACCGGCGAACGAGACCCCGGGAATGTGGCGGGACGTGGCGGTCTGACCGGTGAAATCCCAGATGGCCTTGTAGGCGTCCGGGAACTGTTCGGTGAGGAAGCCGCCGCCGTTGTTGCGCGAGAAGATGCCGGTGTAACCCCAGCCCTGACCGGCCAGGGGCCCTGTGTCCTCCTGCGGAATGGGGCCCACGTCCAGGATGTCCACGATCAGGAGGTCACCGGGCTTGGCGCCTTCCACCGCGAACGGTCCGCTGAGCTTGTGCACGGTGAGCAGCGGGGCGTTGAGGATGTCGTCGGCCGAGTCGTCGTTGCGAATCGCGCCGTCGAACCACTCCCGGCAGTCCACCCGGAAGGAACTGCCGGGTTTGACCGTCGCCACCGGTGGAATCTCCGGATGCCACCGGTTGTGCCCCACCTTCTCCTGGTCTTCGAACTTCCGGCTCGAGTCCAACGGGAACAGTTGCTCTGGCATGTGGAACCTCTCTTCTTCGCGAGGCGCCGGCAGACGGTCTACGGGCGCGGTAGTTTCCTGTGCAGCGGATTGGCGGTGACCGGCGTTCCCCTGCCGGACCGTCGCCCAGGGTGGGTGGACTGCACGACCTCCGGCTCCGCGGCGCTGCGTGATGTCTTCTCGACCAGGCGGAAGGCGGCCGACCCCGCCGCCGACAGGTGCGGTGCGCTCATGACCCGCCGAGCGGGTGCCAGGCAGGTTGGACAGTCGACGAGGTCGGGAACCAGGTCCATCGGGTGGTTCTGCTCGAATCGGGCGCAGATCTCGCACCTGAATTCATAGATCGGCACGGGTACTCCTCTGCATGGCAGGCATCTCCCGGTGTTCGCACGTGGCGCTGACGCGCATCCTCGACTCGTTCTCGCGAACATATTCGGGGCATCGGCCGAAGTCAACGACGGCCGGCACCGGCCCGGCGCCCGATCGGCGGCGAATTGGCAACAGAACGTTAACACTCGGACACCACGCCGGGCAGATCGAAGTTCTAGGATCGATGTGCACCGCACGACGGCTCCCTGCCCCGAGCCGGCGGCGGCTCCGGAAAATTTCGTGATCGCCGGGGCAAGTGACAAGCTCGACTACCCGGTTTTTAGCCATCTCTTCACGCAACTACCAAGCAGGGCACCATATTGACCTCCCCCCACTCCCCCCTTTCGCCAGCTGAAACCCGAGACCGGGTCCTCAGCGCGCGCGGCGTGCTTTTCGACCTCGACGGCGTGCTCACCCCCACCGCCGAGGTGCACATGAGCGCCTGGTCGCGGCTGTTCACCCCGTTCCTCGACTCCCACGGCGTCAAACCGTATACGGATGCCGATTACTTCGGCTATATCGACGGCAAGCCCCGTTACGACGGCGTGCGATCGCTGCTCGCTTCCCGCGGCCTCTCGCTGCCCGACGGTGACCCGTCGGACGCTCCGGAACTGGAGACCGTCTGCGGTCTCGGCAACCGCAAGAACAAGGCGTTCAACGAAACTCTCGCCGAGGACGGCGTCAGCCCGTACCCCGGTTCGCTCCGGTTCCTCGATGCCGTCGTCGCTGCCGGCCTGCAGGTGGCCGTGGTCACCAGCTCCCTCAACGGCGAGATGGTCCTCACTGCGGCGGGCCTGCGCGACAGGTTCGAGATCGTCGTCGACGGCGTGCGTGCCCGCGCCGAGAAACTGGCCGGCAAGCCCGCGCCTGACACCTACGCCTTCGCCGCCCGGCTGCTCGGCCTCACCGCCGCCGAGTGCATCGTCGTCGAAGACGCCGAATCCGGCATCCAGTCCGGTCGGGCCGGCGACTTCGGCCTGGTGCTCGGCGTCGACCGCGGCGTCGGATCCCACATTCTGCTCGAGGCCGGCGCCGACACCGTCGTGGCCGACCTCGATGAGCTGCTGCCGTTGATCGGCAGCACCGTCCTGTCCCCCGAGAGCGGAGTTCACGCATGACCCTCGACGCCGCCATCCAGAACCTCGCCGACCCGCTGGACCGCAGCCGGTTCCCGCTGGACGAGTGGGCCCTGGTCGAAACCGAGTTCTCCGGTGACGACATGGGCCGCACCGAGACCATCTTCGCCGTCGGCAACGGCTACCTCGGCCTCCGCGGCAACGTCGACGAGGGCCGCGACGGCCACGTGCACGGTACCTTCATCAACGGGTTCCACGAGACCTGGCCGATCCGGCACGCCGAAGAGGCGTTCGGTTTCGCCCGCGTCGGCCAGACCATCGTCAACGCCCCGGATGCGAAGATCATCCGCATCTACGTCGACGACGAGCCGTTGGTGCTCACCCTGGCCGAGCTGCTCAGCTACGAGCGCCGGCTCGACTTCGCCGACGGCATCCTGTCGCGCTCGCTGGTCTGGCGCACGCCGTCGGGCAAGCAGGTGCTCATCCGCTCGCGCCGTATGGTCTCGTTCACCGAACGCCACCTGGCCGTGCTCGAGTACGAGGTCACCATGCTCGACGCGGACGCCTCCGTCGTCATCTCCAGCCAAACCCTCAACCGGCAGGACGGCATCGGCGAGTACGACCGGCCCAAGTCCGGGTCCGCGAACGACTGGGATCCCCGCCGCGCCGAGACGTTCACCGACCGGGTGCTGCAGCCACGGTTCAAGCGCGCCAACAACGGCCGCTACATCCTCGGCTTCCGCTGCACCAACTCGGGCATGACCATCGCCACGGCGTCTGACCACTCGATCGACACGATCAACGACTTCGACGAGTCGTCGCAGCTGGGCGACGACCTCGCCAAGCACGTGTACAAGGTGAAGGCCAAGATGGGCAACCCCATCCGCATCACCAAGCTGATCAGCTACCACACCTCCGCCGGCGTGCCCACGCACGAGCTCGCCGACCGGTGCGACCGCACCCTGGACCGTGCCAAGGAGACCGGCGTCGCCGACCTCATCCAGGAGCAGCGCGACTGGCTTGACGCGTTCTGGGCCCGCACGGATGTCGAGCTGCCCGGCCAGCCCGCCCTGCAGCAGGCCACCAGGTGGAACTTCTTCCAGCTCGCCCAGGCGTCCATGCGCGCCGACGGCCAGGGTGTCTCGGCCAAGGGGGTGTCCGGCTCCGGATACGGCGGGCACTACTTCTGGGACACCGAGGTCTACGTGCTGCCGTTCCTCACGTACACGTCGCCGAACGCGGCGCGTAACGCCCTGCGGTTCCGGCACGGCCTGCTCGACCACGCCCGCGCCCGCGCCACCGAGCTCAACCAGCTCGGCGCCCTGTTCCCGTGGCGCACCATCAACGGCCTCGAATCCAGTGCCTATTACGCGGCCGGCACGGCGCAGTACCACATCGACGCCGACATCTCTTATGCGCTCAGCCAGTACGTCGCGGCCACCGGCGACGAGGACTTCCTCGCCCGTGAAGCCATCGACATCCTGGTGGAAACCGCACGGATGTGGGCCGACCTGGGCTTCTGGCGCGGCAACGGCAACGACGTCTTCCACATCCACGGCGTCACCGGGCCCGACGAGTACACCACCGTCGTCAACGACAACCTGTACACGAACATCATGGCGCGCTCCAATCTGCGCGCCGCGGTGAAGAGCGTGCGCCGGCTGCTGTCGACGGACCGGGCCTCGTTCGACTCGATGGCCGCCCGCCTCAAGCTCGACGAGGCCGAGGTGATGGAGTGGTCCTTCGCCGCCGAGGCGATGCACATCCCCTTCGACCGCAACCTCGGCATCCACCCGCAGGACGCGCAGTTCCTCGAGAAGGAACGGTGGGACCTCGCGGCGACGCCGCCGGAGAACCGGCCACTGCTGCTGCACTACCACCCGCTGGTGATCTACCGCTTCCAGGTGCTCAAGCAGGCCGACGTGGTGCTGGCCCTCCTGTTGCAGGGCGACCAGTTCACTCCGGAAGAGAAACGGGCCGACTTCGACTACTACGACCCGCTGACCACGGGCGACTCGACGCTGTCGGATGTCGTGCAGTCGATCATCGCCGCCGAGGTGGGTTACCACGAGCTGGCGCTGAACTACTTCACCTCCGGGCTGTTCGTCGACCTCGCCGACCTGCACCACAATGCGGCCGACGGTGTGCACGTCGCATCCGCCGGTGGTGTGTGGAGCGCTCTGGTCATGGGGTTCGGTGGCCTGCGCGACCACAGCGGACGCATCACGCTCGACCCGCGTCTGCCGGAGGATTGGGATGAGCTGATCTTCAGGGTCACGCTCAAGGGCAGCCGCCTGCGCGTGGCGGTCACCCAGACCAGCGTGCACCTCAGCATCGAGGAGGGCACGGAGGCTCGCCTGACCGTTCGCGGCCTGCAGGTCGTCGTGACGGCCGGACAGCCGGAAACGATTCCGCTGTCGCACCAGGGCGCCCGCGACCCCGGGGCTCCCACGGCGGCGCTCATCGAGAGCAGCCGACGTGCCGACGGCACCGTCATCACCTCGTCGATCCCCACGATCGCGCACATCACCGAGCAGATGCCCACGCTCGACTAGCGTTCGCGTTCGTCAGGGCCGCGCCTCCTCTCGCCTAGCGAGCGGAGGCGCGGCCCTGTTACGTTGGGGTCACCGATCCTGGTGGCCGAGGCCACCCAGCACGAGGAGCACCTTGACCTCTCAGGCGTATTTGGACACCATCAAGGCCAAGACCGGCCTCGGCCCGGACGATTTCCGTGCCGCGGCCGCCGCCAAAGGCCTCCTCGGGCCCACCGTCAAGACCGCCGACATCGTGGCCTGGTTGAAAGAGGACTACGGCCTGGGCACCGGCCATGCCATGGCCCTCGTCTCGGCCTTGGGGCAGGTGCCCGGCCAGCGTCTGCCCGCCGGCGAAAAGGTGAACGCCCAGTTCAGCGGGGCGAAGGCGCACTGGCGCCCCACCTTCGACACGCTGCTCGCCCACGCCCGCAAGCTCGGTCCGGTCACCCTGGCGCCCACGAACAGCTACATCAGCCTGCTCAAGGGCTCCGGGAAGTTCGCCATCGTGCAGGTCACCGCCGGCCGGCTCGACCTGGGCCTCAAGCTGCCCGGCATCGACGGCACCGAGGCGTTGGAAGCATCCGGCAGTTGGAACAGCATGGTCACCCACCGGCTCCGCCTGGCCGACCCTGCCGACCTCAGCCCCGATGTGCTCACCTGGCTGGGCCGGGCATACGACACCGCGTGACCTGACCCCTAGGGCTTCAGCACCATCAACACGGTCACGGCGACCAGCAGCAGGGTCACGATGCCGGACCCGGCGGCGATCCGCGGGTAGCCGGCCAGCCGGGCCGTGCCGGACGGGTTCGCCGTCACCTCGTCGGCCGCGGCGCGGAGCGCCGGCACGACGAGAAACAGGTTGATCCCGAGCGCGACCGCGTAGAGCACGATGGACAGCCAGATCCAGGTCGATGCGAAGGACGCCCGCTCACTCATCCCCAGCGCGCCGAAACCGAACAGCGCCACCAGCAGGGAGAGCAGCGTGAAGACGTTCACCGATTTCGCCAGCACCGTGATCGGTCCGGCCTCCCGGGCGCGTAGGGCCCGGAGCCCGGTCATCGGCAGGATGGCCATCGGTCCCACGATGAAGACGGCGGCGACGATGTGCAGAAGCTCGAGTGTGGTGTCCATGTGCACACCCTAGAACGGATGCGCCGCCGGGGCAGTCTGCCGGCGTCGATACCGGACGCGCCGGGCGGGCTCGGGGATACTGGGGGTACCCGTCACCGAGGAGATCACCGTGGATTCCGACACCGTCGTCGCAGCTGTCCCGCCCGCCGAACAGGCCCGACCGCCGCTCTCCATCCGCGGGGCCGTCCTGAGGACCACCGGATCCGCCAGGCCCTACCGGGAGTCGCGGCCCCTGGAGATCCTCGACCTGCAGCTCGAACACCCGGGTTCAGGCGAGATCCTCGTCAAGATCGAGGCCGCCGGCCTCTGCCACTCGGATCTCTCGGTGGTCAACGGCAGCCGGGTGCGTCCCACACCGATGTTGCTCGGCCACGAGGCGGCCGGCCGGGTCGTGGAGCTGGGCGCCGGGGTCGACGACCTCCGGGTGGGCCAACGCGTCGTGATGGCGTTCCTGCCCCGCTGCGGTGACTGCGCCGGCTGCCACACCGACGGCAAGCTGCCCTGCGTCCCCGGCAGCGCGGCGAACAACGCGGGCACCCTGCTCGGCGGCACCGGGCGGCTCGAGCATGACGGCAGCCGGGTGAACCACCACCTCGGCGTCTCGGCGTTCGCCGACCATGCCGTCGTCAACCGGTTCTCGGTGGTGCCGGTCGGCGACGACGTGCCGCCGGACATCGCCGCCGTGCTCGGCTGCGCGGTGCTCACGGGCGGCGGCGCCGTCATCAACGCCGGCCGGCCACGCCCCGGTGACACCGTCGCGATCGTCGGTCTCGGTGGTGTCGGCATGGCCGCGCTGATCACCGCGCTCTCCCTCGACGTCGCCGGGGTCATCGGCATCGATTCAGTGCCCGCGAAGCTCGACCAGGCCCGCAGACTCGGCGCCGGCGCGGTGTACACCCCGGCGGAGGCGCTCGAGCAGGGCATCCGGGCGAACGTGGTCATCGAGGCGGCCGGGCATCCTCGCGCCTTCGAGACCGCTGTGCGCATCACCGCGGCAGGCGGGACCACGGTCACGGTGGGGCTGCCCGCACCCGATCAGCTCGCGTCGGTGTCCCCGCTCACGATCACCGCCGAGGCACGCACGATCATCGGCAGCTATCTGGGCTCCGCCGTGCCTGCCAGGGACATCCCGTTCTACGCGGAGCTCTGGCGGGCGGGCAGGCTGCCCGTGGAGAGCCTGATCTCCAGCCGCATCCGGCTCGAGGACATCAACGAGGGCATGGACACTCTCGCCGACGGCAACGCCGTGCGCCAGATCATCCTGTTCGACTGAGCCGGGCCGCCGCTAGAGGTGCCGCAGGGTCTCCAGCACCACCACGGCCGAGCGCTCTGCCGCGTCGTCCACGTGGGTGAGGTGATCACCCACCGGTCCGCACAGATCCGAGATGCCGCGGATGGCGACGAACGGCACCCCGTACACGAAGCAGGTCTGCGCGATGCCCACGGATTCCATGTCGGTGCAGAGCACTCCGGGGAACAGCTCGCGGAGGCTCTCGGCCAGCTCGGCGCCGACGAACTTGTCGTTGGAGACCATCAGGCCGCGCTGCACGGCCAGGGGCGACCCGTCGGGCATCCGGGTCGGCGTTTCGGCGGCGTCCAGGGCCGCGGCCGCACCGGCGTACCGGGCCGGCATGCCGGGCACCTGGCCGAGCGCGTAGCCGAACGCTTGCGCATCCGCGTCGCTGTTCAGGCACTCGCTGCCGATCACGACCTCGCCGACCCGCACGTCGACGCCCACACCGCCGGCCGACCCGGCGCTGATCACCAGCGGCGCGGCCCCGGGGTCCGTCGCCCGGGCGGTGAGAATCGCGGATGTTGTCGCCCCGGCCGCGTTGACCAGGCCGATGCCGCCCTGCACGAGCAGCACCTCGCGCCCCGCCAGGGTGAGCCGGTACTGCAGGGCCTTGCCCACGGTGACCGGCGCTGCCGAGACGCCGGCCGCGGCCAGGAACGGCGCGGCCTCCTCCGCCATCGCGACCAGGATGATCGCGGCGGGGCTGGTCGGGCCGGGGCCGCCGGTGCCGGCTGCCCTGGTGTCGACGGGGCTCATGCGGTGACGTTCTCCCAGCCCGCGCGGCCGGCCAGGAACACCGTCACGGCCTCCTGGGCGGCGCTGAGCGAGTGGTTCGCGCCCCAGCCGCACTGCACCTCGTTGGCCGCGGGCACCTCGGTGGCGCCGAGGATGTCGGTCATGGTGGCCTCGATCAACTCGAGAACCTCGGCGAATTCAGGCTGGCCCTGCAGAATCAGGTAGAAGCCGGTCTGGCAGCCCATCGGCGAGAAGTCGACGACCCGGGCCGAGTGGTTGCGGGAGTGCTCGGCGAACAGGTGCTCGATCGAGTGCACGGCCGGCATCTCCAGATGCGCCACATTGGGCTGGGTGAACCGCACGTCGTACTTGACGATGACGTCGCCCAACGGCAGAACCTTGGTGTCGGCCAGGCGCACGTAGGGTGCGACGACGGTGCGGTGGTCGAGGTTGAACGACTCGACGTTCATGCGTGGCTGGTTCACGTGAGCTCCCTGCAGGATGGTGCCGGCCCGGTTCCGGGCGACCAATCGACAGTAACAGGATGCGTCATACTGGCACCCTTGGCGAGTAGCCGGGGGGATTCGGGGGAAGCCATGCACACCCACTCGAGCCGATGCTGACGCCCAGGCGCCACCGGGCGGTCGCGGGCGCGGTGCTGCTCACCCTCGCCGCGGCCCTGTCCGGGTGCAGCCTGCTGACACACCCGCCGGCCGAGGTCACGGCCGCGATCGATAGGGCGACGCAGGCGATCCGTCAAAGCGCCGGCGTGGCCGGCGCGACCTCTGAGATCCGACCCCGCGACCTCAAGGACGGCGGGCCGTTGTCGAATCCGGGCGCGTGGACGGCCACCATCACCGTCGACGCCGACGAATCCGGTGTGGATGTGCGCGCCCTGGCCGAATCGGTCGGGCGGAACGCCACCATCGGCATCGTGTCCACGACGGCTCTGCTGCGGATCCCGGGCGAGGACGGCGCCGCCGATGCGCAGCTCAACTTCACGCCTCTCCCCGACGCCACCAATATCATCACCGAACCCGACGAGATGGCCGACGCTGTGCTCGCCCTGCGCGAGTTGGCGGGAGCCCGGTCGGTCGCCGTGTTCGACCACGGCGACCCGGCCACCATCACCGCCGACACCGACCGCTGGGCCGACCTCACGGCCTCGGTGCGGGCCCTGCCCGACTTCGGCCTCAACGCCCTGTCGGCCATCACCCTGCGCGCCGAGGCGGATGGGAACGAGGGCGGGGCGGCCTGGCTCACCATCGATGCGTCGTCGCCGACCGTTGATTTCGTGCGGTTCCTCGGCGAGCTCAGCGCTGACAAAGCCGTCGAGTCGGTGCTGTTCACCGGCGTCGACATCAGGCGGGACCTGGCCGCGCAACGGCCGGACCTCTGGGTGGAGGTGGCCACCGCCGGCGACGTCGACACCGTCGCCGGGATGCTCACCGCCCTCGATGTCTCGCAGACCACGGTCGCCGGCGTGCCGCGCGCCTCCTTCACGGTCTCCACCCGCAGCGACTCCGCGCGCAGAGAAACCGGCTACCTGGGCCTGCCGCCCGGGTCCGCGGAGCCCGACGACCGCTTCTTCAGCACCCCGAACCCCGCCGCCGCCGACGACTTCGACCCGGTCGCCGCGGCCGACCAGCTTCAGCGCGACCGCGCCGTGGTGACCGCCCTGCTGGATGCCGCCGGCGACGCCGCGGGCATCCGCGGGCCCGCGACGGTCACGATCGGGCCCTGCGCCACCGGCGCCGACCAGCAGGTGCAGGGCTCGGTCGTCATTCCCATCTTCGAGATCGCGGACAGCGCCGACGAGGCCTTCGACGCCATCACCACCGGCTGGGAGCGCCAGGGAATCCGGAAGTCCGACCGCGCCATGGGAACGGATTTCTACTCAGCGGCCGATAAGAGCCTCGACACCCTCTCGATCCGGGGCGGAACAGAGGGCATCTCGATCAGCGTCGCCACTCGATGCGTGCTTTCCGGGTGATCTCCGGACACAGGGGACGGTTCCGCAGGCTCAGGGCACTCGGTAGCCCGCGGCGCGGAACAGTTCGTACCACTCGGCGCGGGTGAGCGGGATCTCCGAGCCCAACGCGGCCCCGGCGACCCGCTCGGGACTGGTGGTGCCGAGCACGACCTGCATCTGGGCGGGGTGCCGGGTGATCCACGCCGTGGCGATGGCGATCGCGGGCACGTCGTAGGCCGCCGCGAGGCGGTCGATGACCGCGTTCAGCTCGGGGTACTCCGGGGAGCCCAGGAAGACCCCGGTGAAGAAGCCGGCCTGGAACGGCGACCAGGCCTGCACGGTGATGTCGTTCAGCCGGCAGTAGTCCAGGATCCCGCCGCCGTCGAGGGTGAGGGACTGCTGCTCGCCGGCCATGTTCGCGGCCACGCCCTGCGCCACGATCGGCGCGTGCGTGATCGACAGCTGCAGCTGGTTGGCCACCAGCGGCTGGCGCACGTACTTCTTGAGCAGGTCGATCTGGCGCGGGGTGTGGTTGGAGACACCGAAGGCGCGCACCTTGCCGGCGGCCTCGAGCTCGTCGAAGGCCCGCGCGACCTCTTCGGGCTCAACGAGCGCATCCGGGCGGTGTAGCAGCAGGATGTCGATGTGGTCCGTGCCCAGCGCGGCCAGGGAGCCGTCCACCGATTCGATGATGTGCTCATAGGAGAAGTCGAAGTACGGCCCCTCCCCCACGATCCCGGTCTTGGTCTGGATGGTCAGCTCGTCGCGCTGGGACGGCGTCAGCTGCATCGCCTCGGCGAACCGGCGCTCACAGCCGTGCAGCTCGCTGCCGTAGACGTCGGCGTGGTCGAGGAAGTCGATACCGGAGTCACGGGCGGTGCGCACCAGTTCGCGCACCTCGTCGTCGGTCTTCTCCTGGATCCGCATCAGGCCGAGCACAACGTTCGGCGCGACGATCTCGGTACCGGGCATGGTGAAACGCTTCACAGTGGTCCTCTCGGGTGATCCGCCGGCGGCGGTGCTGCACGATCGAGCATCTCGCGCCGCCATGGCGTGTTTCCCACCGTACGGACGGACACCGTAGAAGTAAAACAACACATATCGATGCTATTTAGAAGCGAGAGCGGTCAATCCCTCGATCGACCTCTCGGGGGTCCAGTGCGCCCCGACAGCCCCGCACATGACGAAAGGCCCCCGGGTTACCGGGGGCCTTTCCTGTTCGCGCAGATTATTCATCCATCGTGCACTTACCAACTGTGCGCGAGGGGGGACTTGAACCCCCACGTCCTTTCGAACACTGGCACCTGAAGCCAGCGCGTCTGCCAATTCCGCCACTCGCGCGAACTTTGAAATCCTAGCATTCCGCAGGGCTGAAACGCCATTCGAGCGTTTGCGGGTCGGTCCCGCTGCCGGAGGGGGCCGTAACACTACCCCGATTAGTGGTCCGGCCCTAGTACACCCGTAGGATGACTTCCCGTGCCCTGACCCGCCCATTGGGCGAGTTAACACGTGAGGCAAGTAACATGCTCATAGCCAAACGGACCGGATCGGGAGACCTGTGGGCATACTGGACAACTTTGAGAAAGGTCTTGAGCGCGCCGTAAACGGTGCTTTCGCCAAGACCTTCAAGTCGGGCGTGCAGCCGGTGGAAATCACCTCAGCGCTGCGTCGTGAGCTCGACACCAAAGCCGCGGTCGTGTCGCGCGACCGCATCCTCGCGCCCAATCGCTTCACCGTGCGACTCGCCCAGCCCGACTTCCGGCGCATGTCCGATCTGGGCCCTGCCCTCATCGATGAACTCGGCCAGCTCGTGCAGCAGCACGCCTCCTCGCAGGGGTACCAGTTCACCGGCGTCGTCTCGATCACCCTCGCCAACGACCCCGGTCTCAGCGAGGGCATGGTGCAGATCGACTCCAGTTCGGTGAACGGCTCCGTCGCCTGGACCCCGGTCGTGGACATCAACGGTCATCGCCACCAACTCGTCAAGTCCCGCACGGTCATCGGCCGCGGCTCGGACGCCGACATCACCATCGACGACACGGGCACCTCCCGCCGGCACGTCGAGATCATCTGGGACGGAGCCCGCGCCCAGGTGCGCGACCTCGGCTCGACCAATGGCTCGCAGCTGAACGGCTCCCCCGTCAAGCAGGCCATCCTCGAGCCCGACTCGGTCATCACCATCGGGCGCACCAGCATCGTCTTCAGGGTCGTCGCCCAGGCCGGTACCGAACGCTCCGAGGCGCGCCGGGTCGACGAATCCACCCAACGGCACGACATGGGCGGGTTCTGGGGGCCGAACACATGAATCCCAGTGAACTGACCCTGCTCGTCCTGCGTCTGGCCTTCCTGCTGGTGCTGTGGCTGTTCATCTTCGGCATCGTCTACGCCCTGCGCAGCGACCTGTTCGGCCAACGGGTACGCAAGATGTCCACGGATGCCCCAGCAGCGGCCCCAGTCCCGTTCGCCACCCCGCCGCCCGCCCCGGTACCCGCCGGAGCGTTCGCCCAGGCGCCGGCAGCCGCGGCCTCGGCTCCCACCGAGCAGTTCTCCCGCCAGAAGGCCGCACCGTTGCCGCCAGCCGGCCCGGAGAAGGCCACCACCCAGACCGCCACCCGCCTGGTCATCACCTCAGGGCCCAAGGCCGGCACCGAGTTCCCGCTCGGCTCCGAACCCGTCACCATCGGCCGCTCGAGCGATTCCAGCCTGGTCATCCGCGACGACTACACCTCCACGCACCATGCGCGTCTGATGCTCTGGCACGACGACTGGATGGTTCAGGACCTCGATTCCACCAATGGCACCTTCCTCGACGGCAAACGTGTTGCCGTGCCGACGTCGGTGCCGTTGAACACCACCGTGAAAATCGGCGCGACCAGCTTCGAGCTTCGGCGGTAATGCATGGCCTCGGTTAGTCACAGCGCAGCCGCGTCCAACGTTGGCAAGATTCGTTCCAACAATCAGGACTCCGGATACGCGGGACACACCCTGTTCGTCGTGGCCGACGGCATGGGCGGGCACGCCGGCGGCGACGTCGCCTCCGCCATCGCCACCAAGCGCATCATCGAGGCCGACAAGACCTACCTGTCCGCCCAGGATGCCGAGTTCGCGCTGCAGGCCGCCCTGATCGCCGCCAACTCGCAGCTGGCCGAGACCGTCTTCGAACACGCCGAGCTCACGGGAATGGGCACCACCGTCAGCGCCCTGGTGGTGCTCGACGACCAGGTCGCCATCGCGCACATCGGCGACTCCCGCATCTACCTGTTCCGCGACGGCGAACTGTCCCAGATCACCACGGACCACACCTTCGTGCAGCGGCTCGTCGACAGCGGCCGCATCACCGAGGCCGAAGCCATGGTGCACCCGCGCCGCTCCGTGCTGATGCGGGTGCTCGGTGACGTCGAGTCCTCGCCGGAGATCGACACGTCGATCCTGGCCACCCGGGCGGGTGACCGGTGGCTGATCTGCTCCGATGGGCTGAGCGGCGTGGTGTCGAACACCGGCATCGCCAATGCCCTGAAATCCTCGCTCGACGCCCAGGCCGTCGCCGACCGCCTGGTCAAGGAGAGCCTGGACGGCGGCGCGCCCGACAATGTGACCATTGTTGTCGTCGACATCGGCTCAGGCGGCGAACGCCTCGGTGAGCCCGTTGTGGTCGGTTCCGCCGCCGCCCCGCTCGCCTTCGGTGAGGAGCCGGTGCGCACCCGCGCCCCCCGCATCCCGTCGCTGCGCCTGCACCCGGTGCGGGAAACCCACTTCGAGCCAGACTCGCAGGACTACCTGTCCGAGCTGATCGAGGAAGACGCCCGCCGTGCCATCCGCCGCAAGGTCACCTGGCTGGCCGCCATCGTGCTGCTCATCGTCGCCATAGTCGGTGCCGGGTTGCTCGGCTATCAGTGGACCCAGAGCCGATACTTCGTCGGCGTCGAAGGCAGCACCGTCGCGATCTATCAGGGCATCCAGCAAGATCTGGGCCCCATCAAGCTCTCCAGCGTCTACGAAGACACCGACCTGGAGCTGAATCAGTTGCGTGTCTACGACCGCCAGCAGGTGGAGCGCACCATCAGCGCGTCCTCCCTGGAGGACGCCAAACTCATCGTGGAACGGTTGAGCAATGCCCCGGCAGAGTAATCCCTCCACGGATGCCCGCGAGGCCGCCCCCCAGACCGGCAAGGTCCGTCGGCTGCACCTGCCGCAGAAGCTGCGCAACCTCGAGTTGTTCCTGCTGATCATCGCCTGCGGCATCAACCTGGGCGCCGTCGTGCTCGTGCAGCTGGGCGCGCTCGGACAGATCGACACCACCCTGGTGCTCCTGGGCGCGAGCCTGTCCGGCCTGGTCTTCGCGATGCACATCGTGCTGCGTTTCGTCGCCAGAGAAGCCGATCCGTTCATCCTGCCCATCGCCACCCTGCTCAACGGCATCGGTATCGCGATGATCTACCGCATCGACATCGCCAACAACGAGTCCGGCTGGGCCAGCGCCGCCGTGCGGCAGACCGTCTGGAGCGGCCTGGCCATCGCCTGCGCCATCGCCGTGATCCTCATCATCCGCAACCACAGGGTGCTGTTCCGGTACACCTACGTGGCCGGTTTCGTCGGTGTGCTGCTGTTGCTGCTGCCGCTGGTGCCGGGCCTGGGCCGTGAGGTCAGCGGCGCCAGGGTCTGGATCGGTTTCGGCTCGTTCGCCACCTTCCAGCCCGGTGAGATCGCGAAGATCGCCCTGGCCGTGTTCTTCGCCGGCTACCTCGTGCGCAACCGCGACAGCCTCTCCATGGTCGGCAAGAAGTTCCTGGGGATGCGTTTCCCACGCCTGCGCGACCTCGGCCCGATCCTCGTGGTGTGGGCCCTATCGATGTCGGTCATCATCTTCCAGCGCGACCTCGGCACCGCCCTGTTGTACTTCGGCCTGTTCCTGGTGATGCTCTACCTGGCCACCGGCCGGCTCAGCTGGGTGCTTCTGGGCATGGCGCTGTTCCTCGGCGGCGCCCTCATCGCCAGCCAGACCCTCGACTACGTCAACGGCCGGTTCACCAACTGGCTGGATGCGCTCAACCCGGCCGTGTACGACGCCGCCGGCGGCAGCTACCAGCTGGTGCAGGGTCTGTTCGGTCTGGCCAAGGGCGGGTTGATCGGCACCGGCCTGGGCCAGGGCCGCCCCGAGCTCACCCCGGTCCCCCAGAGCGACTACATCATCGCCAGCCTCGGCGAGGAGCTCGGCCTGGCCGGCATCTTCGCAATCCTGGCCCTGTACCTGCTCCTGGTCGCCCGCGGCTTCCGCATCGGTTTCGCCGGTCAGGACGACTTCGGCAAGCTGCTCGGCGTCGGCCTCTCCTTCGTCATCGCGCTGCAGTGCTTCATCGTCATCGGCGGTGTCACCCGCGTCATCCCGCTCACCGGCCTCACCACCCCGTTCCTGGCCGCCGGTGGCTCCTCCCTCGTCGCCAACTGGATCATCGTCGCGCTGCTGCTGCGACTGAGTGACACAGTGCGCAACCAACCTCGGCTGGTGGTCTAGTTGAATCGTGAACTCAAGCGCGTGAGCCTCGTCGTGATGCTCATGTTCGTTGCCCTCCTCGCGTCGACGTCCATCGTGCAGGTTTTCCAGTCCGACAACCTGTCGGCGGATGACCGCAACACCCGCACGCTGCTCGACAGCTACTCCGTCGAGCGCGGCGCCATCCTCGCCGGTGGCGAGCCCATTGCCCAGTCGATGCCGACCGATGACAACTACAAGTTCCAGCGCACCTACAGCAACGGCCTGCTCTACGCCCCGATCACCGGCTTCATCCCGGTCAACGGCGCCCCGACCGGGCTGGAACAGGCCCTGAACGGGGAGCTCAGCGGCACCTCGAACGCGCAGTTCTTCGACCAGATCTCCAGCCTGGTCACCGGCCAGGACCCCAAGGGCGCCGCCGTGGAGACCAGCATCGACCCGATCGCGCAGCAGGCCGCCTGGGATGCCCTCGGCGACAACACCGGCTCCGTGGTCGTCACCGAGCCCAAGACCGGCCGGGTGCTCGCCATGGTCTCCAAGCCGAGCTACGACCCGAACACCCTCGCCGTGCACGACAGCGCCGCGGTGAACGACACCTACGATGCCCTCGTCAACGCCCCCGGCGACCCCCTGATCAACCGGGCCATCAACTCGCTCAACCCGCCCGGCTCGGTCTTCAAGCTCGTCGTCGTGGCCGCGGCCCTCGAGTCTGGCCAGTTCACCCCCGACAGCACCTTCCCCAACCCGGCCACCTGGACGCTGCCCAATTCCAGCTCCGTCGTGATCAACTCCGGTGGCGGCACCTGCGGCCCAGGCGATACCGTCACCATCGCCACGGCCCTGCGGCTCTCCTGCAACATCCCGATGGCCGAGCTGGGCCTGCAGCTGGGCGATGACGCCATCCGCGCCATGGCCGAGAAGTTCGGCTTCAACTCCGAGTTCACCATCCCGCTGTCGGTCACCGCCAGCGAGTACCCCGAGGACCCCGACGACGCCCAGACGGCGTTGTCGGCATTCGGACAGACCAGCGTGCGTGCCACGCCGCTGCAGATGGCCCTGGTCTCGGCCACGATCGCCAATGGAGGTATCGAGATGCAACCCAACCTCGTCGACCAGATCCTGGCACCGGACCTCAGCCCGCTGCAGACCTTCGAACCCGTGGCCGCCGACCGCGTGCTCAGTGCCGAAACCGCGGCCACGATGACCCAGATGATGGTCAACGGGGTCCAGGACGGGGCCGCGAGCAATGCAAGAATAGACGGAGTCGACGTGGCGGGAAAAACGGGGACTGCGGAGAACGGCGCCGACGATCCATACACCCTGTGGTTCACCGGATTCGCGCCTGCAGCAGACCCGCAATACGCGATCACCGTTCTCATCGAAGATGGTGGGGGACTCGGTCAGACCGGGTACGGCAACTTGCTTGCCGCACCGATAGCGAAACAGGTACTAGAGGCGGTGCTGAATAAATGAGACCCACAGCAGGGCTCACCTTCGGGGGACGATACGAACTGCAATCCCGCATCGCCATCGGCGGTATGGGCGAGGTTTGGCAATCCGTCGACCTGGTGATCGGGCGCACTGTCGCCATCAAGATCCTCAAGGACGAATACCTCGGCGACCCCGGGTTCCTCGAGCGCTTCCGCGCTGAGGCCCGGCACGCCGCCCTGGTGAACCACGAGGGCATCGCCAACGTGTTCGACTACGGCGAAGAAGACGGCAGTGCCTTCCTGGTGATGGAGCTGGTGCCCGGTGAGGCGCTCTCCACGATCCTCGAGCGCGAGCACACACTGCCGGCCGACAAGGTCCTCGACATCGTCGCTCAGACCGCCGCAGCCCTGCACGCCGCCCACGCGGCCGGCCTGGTGCACCGCGACATCAAGCCGGGTAACCTGCTGATCACCCCCGAGGGTCGCGTCAAGATCACCGACTTCGGTATCGCACGCATCGCCGACCAGGTTCCGCTCACCGCGACCGGCCAGGTCATGGGCACCGTGCAGTACCTCTCGCCCGAACAGGCGAGCGGACGCTCGGCGTCGCCGACCACGGACATCTACTCGCTGGGCATCGTCGCCTACGAGAGCCTCGCCGGCCGACGGCCGTTCACCGGCGAGTCCCAGGTGGCGATCGCCATGGCGCAGATCAACGAACAGCCGCCGCCGCTGCCCGACACCGTCTCCGAACCGGTGCGCAACCTGGTGATCTCCTGCCTGGCCAAGAACCCGGCCGAGCGTCCAGCCTCGGCGGCGCACCTCGCGCGCGCCGCGATCGCCCTGCGCCGCGGCGACATCGCGGCAGCGGCCGCATCCGTGCCCGCTGTCATGACCGGCCTCACGCCCACGGCCGCCACCATGCTGATGCCTGGTGCCGGCAACGACCAGACCACCCAGCTGATGCCCGCCGCCGGCGGAGCGCCGCAACCGGGCACCCGTGCCGAAGCGGCCGCAGCAGCTGCAGCCGCCGACCCGAAGAAAAAGAAGAAGCGCAGCCCCTGGACCTGGCCCCTGGTCGCGCTCATCTCCATCCTCGGCCTGGTACTGGTGGGCACCTTGGTCACGCTGTTCATGCAGCCGACCTCGACGCCGGAACCAGACCCGACACCGTCCTCACAGGCCCCGTCTCCCCCGAAGACCACGCCGACGCCGACGCCCACGCCGTCGTCCACCATGGTGGAGCTCGATCAGAACGAATTCCTCGGGCTGACGAGTACCGAAGCACGGGACAAGCTCAGTGAGCTCGGCCTCAGCGCCAACGTCGTCGCCGACAAGGCGGCACCGGCCGAGGACCAGGCCGACAGGGTCTACGCCATCAACCCCACCGGGCGGGTCGCCGAGGGTACCGAGATCACGGTGCGGGTCTATTCCGAATTCGTTCCGCCTCTCCCCGACGCGCCCTCTGGCACGCCGACGGCCACCCCGGCCACGGTCGCACCGGCCGGAACCGTCACGGTCACCTGGCCGGCCCAGACCTGCCCTGCCGGGCAGGAACTCTCGGGCTACGAGCTCCTCGCCGAGGGCAACGGGGTCTCCTCCCCGCCGCCCACCGGTGCGGACACGACCACGGCCACCGTCACGGCGGGCACCGGCAACTTCACCGTGAAGTTCCGGTACCTCTGCGGCGACGTCGCCTCCGACTACTCGGCTTCCACCACCGTCACCGTCACAGCGCCTGTCGTGCCCACCACCCCGGCCACACCGCCGGCAGGGTAGGCGTTCCCCCGGTGGGTGCCTGCAGGGTGCCCACCGGATCTTGGCTAAAATAATCAACATTGTCCGCGAGCAGGGAGTTTTGCATTGACTGATGAGGGCCGTCTGCTTGCTGGTCGATACCGCGTGGGAGCGTCCATCGGCCGCGGCGGCATGTCCGACGTGCACATCGGCACCGACTCCAGGCTCGGCCGCACGGTGGCCATCAAGCTGCTCAAGTCCTCCCTCGCCGCCGACCCCGCCTTCCGCACCCGGTTCCGCCAGGAGGCCCAGGCGGCCGCGCGGATGGCGCACCCCACGATTGTGCGGGTGTTCGACGCCGGCGAAGAAACCATCTCCGAAGCCGACGGCAGCGAATCGCAGATCCCGTTCATCATCATGGAGTTCGTCGACGGGCGCCTGCTCAAGGACATCATCCGTGAGGGCCCGATCGATTCCGTCGAGGCCGTTCGCATCATCGACGGTGTTCTGACCGCTCTGGAGTACTCGCACCGCGCCGGCGTGGTGCACCGGGACATCAAGCCGGGCAACATCATGATCACCAAGGCCGGCCAGGTGAAGGTGATGGACTTCGGCATCGCCAGGGCCATCTCCGACTCGGCCACGACGGTCGCCCAGACCACGGCCATCCTCGGCACCGCCTCCTACTTCTCCCCCGAGCAGGCCAAGGGCGAGTCGGTGGATGCGCGCACCGACCTGTACTCCAGCGGCGTGGTGCTCTTCGAGATGCTCACAGGCCGTCCGCCTTTCCGTGGCGACACGCCCGTAGCCGTGGCGTACCAGCACGTCAGCGAAGCCCCGGTCAAGCCCAGTTCCATCAACCCCAAGGTGTCGCCGGCGCTGGACGTCGTCGTCGTGCACGCCCTGGCCAAGGACCGGTTCGCCAGGTACCAGAGCGCTGTGGAGTTCCGCAACGACGTCGAGACGGCCGGTGCCGGTCATATTCCCGTCAAGCGCACCGCCGACGACATCGCCGGAGGCCTGTTCGGTGCCCCGCCGGAGGTGGAGTCCACCTCGGAGCTCGCCCTCAAGCAGCTGGCCGAAGACCAGACCATGGACCGCACCCAGCGCCGCCCACCGGTGATCTGGATCTGGGCCGGCATCGTCAGCGTCATCGTCATCGTCATCGCGGTGATGTTCTGGGCGCTCAGCCTCACCCCCAACAACGACCTGCCCGACTCGTCACGACGGGTTCCGGTGCTCACCGGTTTCACCTACGACGACGCTCAGGATGCGCTCCTCGAGTTGGACCTCGCGGCCACCAAGGCCGAGGAGAGTAGTCCAACGGTCGCCAAGGACGAGGTCATCCGCACCGATCCGCCATCCGGCACCATCGCGCCGCCGGCCACCGTCATCAAGGTCTATGTCTCCACCGGCGCCGAACTCGTGGCGATGCCCAACGTCACCGGCCAGCCTTTCGCCGACGCCGAACCGGCCCTGGTGGAACAGGGTTTCGTTTCCGGCGCGGTGACCACTGAGAACTCCGCGTCGGTCGCCGAGGGCATCGTGACCGGCACCACCCCGGCGGGCGGCGAACAGACCGCAGTGGGCACGATCGTCGACTTCACAGTGTCCAGCGGCCAGGTGACGATGCCGGACGTGGTCGGACAGGCCCTTGCGGCCGCCAACACGCTCCTGCAGGCCGAGGATACGCAACTGGTGCCGATCCTCGAGCCCGACTACGCGTGTGACAGCGAAGCCGGCTCGCCGGTCACCAAGCAGTCCCTGCCTCCGGGCGACGCGCCACAGAAGTCCGAAGTCGAACTCACCTACTGCGCCGGCTAGTTCTCTAGCTCAGCTTGAGCATGGGGGTGAGGTGCTTGGCCTTCTCGCGCGCGTCCGGCAGTCCGGCCAAAGCCAACCAGTTCGCCACCATCAGGTAGCCGCCCTCCGTCAGGACCGACTCCGGGTGGAACTGCACTCCGAGGATCGGCGCCGACACGTGCCGCAGGCCCATGATCACGCCGCCCTGGGTGCGGGAGGTCACGACCAGGTCGCTGGGGACTGTACCGTTCACAACGGCCAGCGAGTGATAGCGGGTAGCCGTGAAGGGCTGGGGGACTCCGTCGTAGAACTCGCTGCCGTCGTGGGTGATCTGTGAGGTCTTGCCGTGCATGAGTTCTTCGGCGTTCGTCACCGTCGCGCCGAAGGCCTCGGCGATCGCCTGGTGACCCAGGCACACGCCGAACAACGGCTGGTTGGCGGCCAGGGCCGCTTCCACGGCCGCAATCGACACACCGGCGTCGGACGGCTTACCGGGCCCGGGGGAGACCAGCACCCCATCGAACTCGGCGAGGCGGGCGGCGACATCCGTCTTGGCGAAGGAGTCGTTGCGCACAACTTCGGTCTCCGCGCCCAGTTCACGCAGGTAGCCGTTGAGGGTATAGACGAAGCTGTCGTAGTTGTCGATTACAAGGATGCGGGTCATGGGGCGCCCACCGTCACTTCCTGATTGTTGACCACGGTGTCGACCCAGGGGAAAACCCAGGTGACGAGGCAATAGAGAATAGCCGCGAGCAGCACGAGAACGAGCAGGACACGCACCCAGACCGGTCCGGGCAGGAGACGCCAGAGTGCTGCGTACATCGGTTGGTCCTTAGCTCTTCTGTGTGACGGCTGGGTGGGTATTAGGCGGCGGGGAGCAGGGCCGCCAGCTCGGCGGGAGGCCCTGCGCCGGTCGGTTGCCACGATTCGAACACACCGTAGGCGATGATCCGTTCCGCGGTGGAGAGAAGCGGGTTACAGGTGGTGAGGGCGATCAGCCGGTCGACGGGAACACCGTCCGGGTCGTGCGGCACGGGTGCGATGGCCTCCACGGCGCTCGGCGGCACGTACTCGAAGTCGCGGAACCTGTAGGTGTAGTACCCGTCGGCGGTCTGCACGTAGATCGCGTCGCCCAGCTGCAGTTCGTTGATCAGGTGCATCCCGCCGCCGTTGGCGCTGCGGTGCGAGGCGATGGCGAAGTTGCCGACCTCGCCGGGCATCTGCGTGCCCGGGTAGTGGCCGATGCCCATGTCGGGGCTGTTCAACACGTTGGTGCCGGTGCCCTCGGCGATGGTGCGCTTGTAGGTGTCGCCGAACCGCGGCACATAGAGTACGGCGAACGGTGTCGCATCACCGGGAGCGGCGGCCACTACGGGGTCGCCATATCCCTCCTCGACGGCGGGGGCCGGGGCCGGGTCCGGCTTGGCCTCCTCGAGCCAACCCTGACTGATCGACTCGGCGGCCCGGGACTGGGAGGCGGCCATCACGGCGTCGTTCCACCACAGCTGCCAACCGAGGAAGAGGAACACGAGCACGCCCCCGGTCATCAGCACCTCGCCGACGACTCCGAAGACGCTCACCCGGGGGCGCACCCGCTTCTTCGGCCCGCGTTGGGCTCTCCGCCCACGCTGGGCCGGAACTTCGGACTTGGCCGGCTCGGTCATGCAGTCGATTCTAATCGGGGCGAACCTACTGATCCGCCGAGTGCTTCCGGCAGGGCAACGCAGGCGGGGACGCTAGAATCTCAGGCATGGCACGCACAAATCCCCGAACCAAGCCCGCCCGTCCCGAGGCCCGCGCGGGCGAAGAGGCCCCGAATGCCGTCTGGTTCAAGCCGGTGATGTTCGGTTTCATGCTGATCGGGCTCGCCTGGATCATCGTCTTCTATGTGAGCCAGGGCGCACTGCCCGTTCCGGCCTTCGGCTCGTGGAACATCCTGGTCGGATTCGGGATCGCCTTCATCGGCTTCCTGATGACCACCCGCTGGCGCTGAGACCCAACTGTTCACCACCTGTTCCGCGTGGTTTAACCACCCGTTCGGGTAGTCAATTACAGCCGTGTAATTATCCCCAATGTGGAAACTCCTGTGGATAACTTTCTCCCTGGGTGTGGATAACCCTGGGGAAACCTAGTCGCCGAGCGGTCTAGACGAAGAACTTGCTCAGGCTCAAGGCCACGAGCAGGGCAGCAAAACCGCCCAGGAGCAGGAACTGCTGGGTGCGCTTGCTGCGCTGGCGGGTCTGCACGTAGATCAGGCCGATGACGGCACCGCCGACGAGGCCGCCGACATGTGCCTGCCAGGCCACGTTGAGTCCGGGCAGGAAGCCGATCACGAGGTTGATGCCCACCAGGATCAGCAGTTGGGTGGCGTTACCGCCGAGCTTGCGCTGGATGACGAGGAACGCGCCCATCAGACCGAAGATGGCCCCGGAGGCGCCGACGACCGCCACATACGGGTCGGCCAGGAACAGCACACCGAGTGAACCGGCCAGGCCGCTGAGCAGGTACAGGGTGAGGAACCGGCCGCGTCCGAGCATCCGCTCGAGGATCTGGCCGAAGATCCACAGGGTGTACATGTTCAGCAGTACGTGGAAGATGAACCCGGTGGAGTGCACGAAGACGCTGGTCAGCATGCGCCACGGTTCGAAGTTGCCCGGGTAGGAGAACGCGCCGGCGTAGAGCAGCGCGTTCGTCACGCCCAGTCCGGGGATGAGCTGCAGAACGAAGATGACCAGCGTCAGCGCGATGATCGAGTAGGTGACCACCGGCTCGCCGGCTGCGGTCATGCGGCCGAGCCTGGTGCGGGCGGCCGACTTGGTGCGTGGTGCGCTCTGGCGCTGCTCGCGCATGCACTCGGGGCAGATGACGCCCACGGCGGCTTGGGTCTGGCACTCGGGGCAGATGGTGCGACCGCAGCGCTGGCAGAGGATGAAACTCTGCCTGCCCGGATGCCGGTAACAGAAGTTGGCGGCGGTTCCGGGCAGGCTGGTCATCTCGGGAGGTCCTAGACCTGCTCGACGGTGATGCTCTCGATGACGACATCGGTGAGCGGACGGTCACGGCCGTCGGTGGGGACGACGGCGAGCTGGTCGACGATCTTGCGGGACTCTTCATCTTCGACGGCGCCGAAGATCGAGTGCTTGCCCTGAAGCCAGGTGGTCGGCACGACGGTGATGAAGAACTGCGAACCGTTGGTGCCGCGGCCGCCCTGGATGCCGGCGTTGGCCATGGCCAGGACGTAGGGCTGGGTGAAGTCGAGCTCAGGGCTGATCTCGTCATCGAACTGGAAGCCGGGTCCGCCGGTGCCCTGGCCCAGCGGGTCGCCGGCCTGGATCATGAAGTCCTTGATGATGCGGTGAAAGACGGTGCCGTTGTACAGCGGGTCGTTGGAGGTCTTGCCCGTGGCCGGGTGCTTCCACTCGATCTCGCCGGTGGCGAGGCCGACGAAGTTCTTGACGGTCTTGGGAGCGTGGTTCCCGAAGAGGTTGACCTTGATCGGTCCGAGGGTTGTATTGAGCGTTGCGACTGCAGTGTGCTTAGACATAGGGATAATTCTTGCACAGCGAAGATTGCATGAATCCGTCTGCTTGTCAGGCATTCAGAGCGCTCACAGGCTATTCAGTGGCAAGATGGGCTGTGTTAACCACAAGAAACGATGGAGGGTCCAGATGAGCCTGTCACGCAAGCGCCGAAAGGAACTCACTCGTCTGCGCAAGAGCGCGGACGAACTGTGGAGTAATCAGCAGGAAGTTCTCGACCGCGCCAACGAGATTGCACGTGAAGCCGGCCGTCAGGCCAGTGTGCTCACTCGTGAAGAAGTAGTACCCCGCGTTCGCCAGGGATATGAGCACTATCTCCTCCCCGGTGTGCACGCGACCCAAGATTTTGCCGGTGGCGTTCGCCACCAGGTCACGGACAAGGTTCTGCCGGGGATCGGAACCGCACTTGGCACTGTCATGTCGGTGGGGGATATCGCCAAGGACGCACGCGTCGCCGCGCTCAACCGCGTTCGCTTCCAGAAGCCCGTCGTGGTTCAGAAGCAGGGCCTGGGTGCGGGAACGTACATCGCCATCGGTGTGGGCATCGCTGCCGCAGCCGGTGTGGCGTACGCCATCTGGCAGACCTTCCGTGCCGACGATGAGCTGTGGGTCTCCGAAGACGAGTCACTGCTCGATTCTCCGATTGAGAAGTCCACGGACATCTAGTCCGCAGCTTGCCGACAAGGCCCTCGTCTCTGACGGGGGCCTTGTTGCGTGTCCTGACGGCGACCCCGCCCTGGGCAACAACGGGCGCACCCTGTCCCCGAGGCCCTGTGTGCCGCGTGAGCGGATGCGGAGCCCCGGCAGGTGGCGGAGGGCGGTAGCTCGCTCCGGGGCGTGCAGAGCGCGCCTGGAGGGCGATGAGCCCGTGGTGCCCGTCCGGTGGGGAAACACAAAACCCTCAGCCGGTGAACCGGATGAGGGCGGGTACTGCGGGTGATTCTGTGGAGCCACGGGGAATCGTTATCTCTAGGTTGGTAAGACCCTTGTACGACATGCGTGACAGAAACCTGATTGAGGTCTACTCTCCGTCGTAGAACGTTATCCGTGAGGAGTTCTACGACGTGATGCCGATGGTGGCCAAGGCAGTAGAGTTCGACACCCTATCCGGGCGGCGAAGCTGGACCGTCGTGGGCGCAGACGGAATCCCCATTGATGAGCTCGAGGCCTACTTGGGCACGATTCGATCGACGGGACGGGCCACCAACACCGTCAAGTCGTATGCCCGCCATCTAAGCCTGTTCTGGCGTTGGCTCGACGCTGCGAAGGTCGACTGGGAGAAGCTGACGTTCCCCCAGCTGACGGATTTTCTTCACGTGTATCGCCGGGGTGTCTACCCTCTGGAACGCGCAGATGGCCGTGAACGAAGCCAGTCATCTACCAAGGCTGTCGCAGCGGCCGTGAAGGAGTTCATCGACTTCCAGAGGGCAGAGGGGCGCGGGCCCAGTCAGCTCATTCTCACCCGGGCGTCGCGCTACTCCGTGCGCACATCCAATGCCTTTCTCGCCCACATCGAACAACGAGCTCCAGCCACGCGCAATCGTCTCGTGGAGGGATTCAAGGATGCTGGCCGCCCTCCTTCAACAATCGATTTCGAGAGCGATTTCGAGAAGCTCCTGACGGCGTGTGACACGTTCAGGGACCGGCTTCTCCTCTCCGCCATGTACGACGGTGGGATGCGGGTCGGGCAGGCTCTTGGGCTGCGTCACGGCGACCTGCTGATCCCTCGGAAGCACGTCTTGGTTGAGCGTCGGGACAACAACCTCAACGGCGCGACGTCGAAGACGCCCGACCTTCTGGATCTTTCCATGCCACGGCGCTTTTTCGACCTCTACGCGGACTACCTCCTGAAGGAACTTATGCCTCGCCGGCTCGACAGCGATTACCTGTTCATCAACATCAACCAGGAGCCGCTCGGCATTCCGTGCAGCTACTCGAACATCTACCAACAGGTCGTGTCCATCGGTGCCCGGGCTGGTATTCCGTCACTGACCCCGCACGTGTTACGCCACACGCACGCGACCTATCTGGCGAAGATGGGCTGGACCAGTGCCGAGATCGCCGCACGGCTCGGCCAGCGGCATGCCGCTAGCGCGGACGTATATATCCACATTGCCGCAGACGACCTCGACCAAAAGCTCGCAGAGACGTCTCACCTGATCTGGAACGGAAGCGAGGAGCGACCCGATGCCGAGTAGCCACATTCCCGAGGTGCCATCGCGAGAACTTCCTGAACCAGGCTCAGACGGGCCACCCGCGCTTCCGCTCATTGACGGTGCCTGGTCACAGGACGAATGGGCAATCCTCGACATCCCCGGGCGCCGGCTCCGAATGTCCAGCGGCGTCTGTGCTGTCGTTGATTGTTTGAGTCCGCGCTTTGACGGCTCTGAGGAAGTATCGCTCTGCCATGGCCACTACTGGCGATGGAAGCGAGACGATGAACCCTCGATCGCCAAGTGGGCCGCTCGCCCCCACCGGCCGGTAATGAAGAAGAACCTTCCTCTCTCTGTCCGTTCGGTGAAGTTCAGCGACCTCCCTCCGGCGGCCGCGGAAGAGATCCGCTACGTCTTCGGGTTCAAACTCACAAATGGCGACTGGACCCCGACACCGGCGCTCCGACAATGCCTCGAGCTCCTTTTCGAACTAGTCCTGACCAAGGGCGCGTGGTCATTCACGGACCGGCGCTTCGAGGACTGGATCCTGTTCGCTCGCCAGCTGTATCGCGGTGCCGACGTCACCTTTGAACGAAGCATTGCGCCATACCTGCGCACCTTCTTCTCGACGCTGAACCGAGGGCTGATTTCCGATCCTTGGGCCGAGAACGTCTGGCTCTGGAAGGGCATGTTTGACCGTGTGATGGGCGCTGGCGCGTACGCGAGCCAGCCGAACATCAACTGGTCCCGGATCGAGCAGGACTGGCTACGCGAGCCCCTGAAGGCCTATGCACGCCAATGCCTGCAGGGGTCGACCAGAACCTGGGCCACCATCCACACTTGGTCCGATAGCTTCTTCAGATTGTCCGGCCACCTTTCGTTGATCAGACTCACTGAACCGGAGCAACTGACCCGGAAGGTCTTCCTCGGCTTCTTAGAGGAGCAGCGCGCGCGTTACGGCGACACAGGCAACATGCGGCAGCGCATCAATACGACCGCGCACGTGCTCATGAACTTGAAGCTCGAAGAATTCCAGCCGCGGCTCGCAAGTGAGATCTACTTGAGAAGCGGTGAGAACCCCGCGATCCGTATACGTAACCCGAGGCCGTGGCCCAAGGACACAATCACGCAGATTGAGTCGCGCATCTTGGACAGCGATCGCGTGGACCCGCAGATTCGGCTCATGCTCCGTTTCTGCCGCTGGGCTGGGCCACGAGTGAGCGAGCTCGTTTCGCTGCCAATCGATTCTCTTGTTGAGAACGGCAAGGGCGGCTACTGGGTGGAGTACTGGATGCCCAAAGTCAGCCGCTTTCGCCGGTTCCCGATCGTCCCGGAGCTGGGCCGTGACCTCGCGGCAGAAGCATTGGCCGTCCGAGCTCAGTTCGGGTCCGCGACAACGCTACTTTTCCCGAGTCTCGGTCGCTCCAACTTGAGCGCCGGAATCGCTCGACCTTGGTCCGCCGCAGGGTTTCGGACCAGAGTCCAATCGCTCTTCACTGAAAACGGAATCCTGAGCTCAGCCATAACCGGCGAGCTCATATCCGGCGCCGACATCCACAGATTCCGTCACAACATAGGCACGGAGCTACTGAACGCTGGGTGGACCCAGCAGCAGGTCATGGAGTTCTTGGGCCACGTCTCACCGACAATGACGGCGGCATACGCCAAGATCCTCGACGAGACGCTCAACAGGAAGGCTGACGAGTTCCACCGAATGGTCCAGGCCGACCGCGCCGCTGCAGGGATCTCTCACACTGATCCACGAGTAGAGCGCCTGAGAGAAATGCTGACCGCCGTGCTGCCGGCTGGGTACTGCGCTCTCCCCGCCAGCAAGACATGCGTCGTCCGAGAGAACCCTTGTCTCACCTGTTCGTTCCATGTGCCAGGCGACGGCGAATTTGACGCGTCACGGAGCACTTACCGCGCACAGCTGGAACGCCGGATCGCTGAGGCCGCAGCTTCTGGACACCATGCGATCGAGGAGATCAACACTCGGATTCTGTCTGCCCTTGATGGCTCTGGCACGCAATCGACCGGAGCTGTTCATGAGTGAAGATCGACTCGACCGAGTTTCGAGGCTCAGCCACGCTGCCAAGGAAAGATCCGACACATCGTTCGCTGCGGCTCAGCGCGCGATCACATCCCTCGACGCTCGCGGAAAGCAGGTGACCTTCACGACGGTGGCAACCGAAGCAAAGGTCTCGCTGAGCTACCTCTACAAGACCGAAGTACTCGCAGATCGCATCAGAGAGCTTCGCGGGAGCCGGCGAGCGACTCGGTCACATGCAGAGGCGCCGTCGAGCGACAAGAGCCTGTTGACCAAGCTGAATGCCGCAGCTCAACGCGTCGCCCAGCTGGAGGCAGAAAACGCCCAACTGCAACGAGAGAATAGAAGCCTATTGTCTCGGCTGATGAACAAGCCGTAGAATCAATCGAAATCGGTTCTGATCAGGGATTTGTGGAGCCACGGGGAATCGAACCCCGGACCTCCTGCTTGCAAAGCAGGCGCTCTACCAATTGAGCTATGGCCCCGTGTCATGGAAAATTCTTTGACAGCTTATCGCTGTATTTATATGGATCTCACGCTCGAACCTGAAGATAAGAATCGAACCCCGGACCTCCTGCTTGCAAAGCAGGCGCTCTACCAATTGAGCTATGGCCCCGAACCGGTTCCTCACGAGGTGAGGATCTGGTGGAGATGTAAGGCTATTCAGTACACAGTGTTTATGTCATACGTGGGGATACCGGGATTTGAACCTGGGACCTCTTCGTTATCAGCGAAGCGCTCTAACCAACTGAGCTATATCCCCCCATTGGGCAGATTTGAGACTACCGGAAACTGGCGGAAAGTCCCAATCGAGGCCGGCAGGCGACCTCGATCGGGCATCCGACGGTCAGTTGTTGGTGAATCCGACGAGCAGGCCTCCGGTGACCTTGACGCTCAGGTTGTACAAAACGGCGAAGATCGCGCCAAGGGCGGTCACGACGACGGTGTTGATGACCGCGACAACCACGGCGAAACCCATCACATTGCCGATCGACAGGATCGTCGTGAGCTCAGAGGCACTCCCGGCGATATCCGTGTACAGCGCGTCGATCTGGGTGAAGATGCCGGTTCCGTTCAGCACCGTGAAGGTGAGGAACGTGGCGACGATGGTGACCACGGCCAGGCACACGGCGATCAGGAAGGACAGTTTGACGGCCGACCAGAAGTCGATGTAGACGAGCTTCAGACGTACCTGCTTGGACGACATTGCACCTCGACTCGACTTTTTGGCCAGTTTCTCGGCAACACTACTCATCTGCTGATTCTACTTTCCCCGGATCGCTCTCGGCTGCAGCCTCAAGTTCGACTACCAGATTGCGCTCGGTGTTCTTCGCGATCGCAATGATCCTGTCTTCGGTCGCGAACTTTGCAAAAACAACGCCCATGGTGTCCCGGCCCTTGGCCGGCACTTCGGCGACGTCAGAGCGTACCACCTTGCCGCTGGCAAGAACCACAAGCACTTCGTCCTCCTCGTCGACGATGAGCGCGCCGACCAGGTCGCCGCGGTCATCGTTCAACTTGGCCACCTTGATGCCCAGACCACCGCGGTTCTGCAGGCGGTACTGGTCGGCGGAGGTGCGCTTGGCGTAGCCGCCCTCTGTGACCACGAAGACGAATCCGTCGTCCGAGACCACCGAGGCGTCCAGCAGGGTGTCCTCGCCGCGGAAGTGCATTCCGATCACGCCGGACGTGCTGCGGCCCATCGGGCGCAGCGCCTCGTCGGAGGCGGTGAACCGGATCGACATGCCCTTCTTCGATACCAGCAGCAGGTCGGAGTCCTCATCGACGAGCAGCGCGGAGACGAGTTCGTCGCCCTCGCGCAGCTTGATGGCGATGATGCCGCCGGTGCGGTTGGTGTCGTATTCGCTCAGCGCGGTCTTCTTGATCAGGCCCTCGCGGGTGGCCAGGGTCAGGTACTGGGCCACGCCGTAATCCCGGATGTCCAGGATCTGGGCGATTTCCTCACCGGGCTGCAACGCCAGCAGGTTCGCCACGTGCTGGCCCTTGGCGTCGCGGCCGGATTCCTGCGCCTCGTAGGCCTTGGCCCGGTAGACCCGGCCGGTGTTGGTGAAGAAGAGCAGCCAGTGGTGGGTCGTCGTGACGAAGAAGTGCTCGACCACGTCGTCCGCGCGCAGCTGGGCGCCCTTGACGCCCTTGCCGCCGCGGTGCTGGTTGCGGTAGTTGTCGCTGCGGGTGCGCTTGATGTAGCCGCCGCGGGTGACGGTGACCACCATCTCCTCTTCGGGGATGAGGTCCTCGATCGACATGTCACCGTCGAAGCCGAACATGATCTCGGTACGGCGGTCGTCGCCGAACTTCGCGGTGATCTCGGTGAGTTCGTCACTGACAATGCTGCGCTGACGCTCGGGGCTGGCCAGAATCGACTTGAACTCGACGATCTGCAACTCGAGTTCGGCGGCCTGGTCGATGATCTTCTGACGCTCCAGGGCGGCCAGGCGGCGCAGCTGCATGGTGAGGATGGCATCCGCCTGCAGCTTGTCGACCGTGAGCAGGTCCATCAGGCCCTCGCGGGCGTCGTCCACGGTGGGGGAGCGGCGGATCAGGGCGATGACCTCGTCCAGGGCGTCGAGCGCCTTGAGGTAACCGCGCAGGATGTGGGCATCCGCCTCGGCCTTGTTCAACCGGAACTGGGTGCGACGCACGATGACGTCGATCTGGTGGGCGACCCAGGCGCTGATGAAGCCGTCCAGGGCCAGGGTGCGCGGGATGCCGTCGACGATCGCGAGCATGTTCGCGCCGAAGTTCTCCTGCAGCGAGGTGTGCTTGTAGAGGTTGTTCAGTACGACCTTGGCCACGGCGTCGCGCTTGAGCACGATCACGAGGCGCTGGCCGGTGCGGCCGCTGGTCTCGTCGCGGATGTCGGCGATGCCGGTGATCTTGGCGTCCTTGACCAGGTCGGCGATCTTGATCGCCAGGTTGTCCGGGTTGACCTGGTAAGGCAGCTCGGTGATCACCAGGCAGGTGCGGCCCTGCAGCTCTTCGATGTTCACCACGGCGCGCATCGTGATGGAACCGCGGCCGGTGCGGTAGGCATCCTGGATGCCCTTGATGCCCAGGATCTGCGCACCGGTGGGGAAGTCGGGGCCCTTGATGCGCTGGATCAGAGCTTCGAGCAGCTCCTCGCGGGTGGCGTCGGGGTTCTCCAGGTACCAGAGGGCACCGGCGGACACCTCGCGCAGGTTGTGCGGCGGGATGTTGGTGGCCATGCCCACGGCGATGCCGACGGAACCGTTCACCAACAGGTTGGGGAACCGGGCCGGCAGCACGGTGGGTTCGAGGGTGCGGCCGTCGTAGTTGTCCTGGAAGTCGACGGTGTCTTCGTCGATGTCGCGGACCATCTCGAGGGCAAGCGGGGCCATCTTGGTCTCGGTGTATCGGGGGGCGGCGGCGCCGTCGTTGCCGGGGGAGCCGAAGTTGCCCTGGCCGAGGGCCAGCGGGTAGCGGAGGCTCCACGGCTGCACGAGGCGCACGAGGGCGTCGTAGATGGAGGAGTCACCGTGCGGGTGGAACTGGCCCATCACGTCGCCGACGACGCGGGCGCACTTGGAGAACGCCTTGTCCGGACGGTAGCCACCGTCGTACATGGCGTAGATCACCCGGCGGTGCACGGGCTTCATGCCGTCACGCACGTCGGGCAGCGCGCGCCCGACGATGACGCTCATGGCGTAATCGAGGTAGGAACGCTGCATTTCCAGCTGCAGGTCGACCTGGTCGATCTTGCCGTGCTGGGTCAGGTGCGCCGCTGCCGCAGCGAGCCCGGCGGCGTCGGGGGCGTCCGGCGTGATGCCGGTGGTGTCGTCAGATGTCAAGGAAACGCACGTCCTTCGCGTTCTTCTGGATGAAGTTGCGTCGGGATTCGACGTCTTCGCCCATCAGGGTGGAGAAAATTTCGTCGGCGGCTGCCGCGTCATCCAGGGTCACCTGGAGCAGGGTGCGGGACTCGGGGGCCATCGTGGTTTCCCACAGCTCCTTGTAGTCCATCTCGCCCAGACCCTTGTAGCGCTGGATGCCGTTGTCCTTCGGGATCCGCTTGCCGGCGGCGGCGCCGTCGGCGAGCAGGGCGTCCCGCTCCGCGTCGGAGTACACGTACTCGTGGGCCGAGTTCGCCCACTTGAGCCGGTACAGCGGCGGCTGGGCGAGGTAGACATAGCCCAGGTCGATCAGCGGGCGCATGTAGCGGAACAGCAGGGTGAGCAGCAGGGTGGTGATGTGCTGGCCGTCGACGTCGGCATCGGCCATCAGCACGATCTTGTGGTACCGCACCTTGTCCTGGTTGAAGTCCTCGCCGATGCCGGCGCCGAACGCCGTGATCATGGCCTGGACTTCGGCGTTGCCGAGGGCACGGTCGAGCCGAGCCTTCTCCACGTTGAGGATCTTGCCGCGCAGCGGCAGGATCGCCTGGGTCTCCGGGTTGCGGCCCTGCACGGCGGAGCCGCCGGCCGAGTCACCCTCGACGATGAAGATCTCGGATGCCGCGGGGTCCTTGCTCTGGCAGTCCTTGAGCTTGCCGGGCATGCCGCCGCCCTCGAGCAGGCCCTTGCGGCGGGCGGTTTCGCGCGCCTTGCGGGCTGCCATGCGGGCGGTCGCGGCCTGCAGGGACTTGCGGATGATCTCGCGAGCCTGAACCGGGTTGCGGTTGAACCAGTCGGTGAGCTGGTCGCCGACGACGCGCTGCACAAAGGCCTTGGCCTCGGTGTTGCCCAGCTTGGTCTTGGTCTGGCCTTCGAACTGCGGTTCGGCGAGCTTGATCGACACGACCGCGGTCAGGCCCTCGCGCACGTCGTCGCCGGAGAGGTTGTCGTCCTTCTCCTTCAGAATGCCCTTTTCGCGGGCGTACTTGTTCACCAAGGTGGTCAGCGCCGCGCGGAAGCCCTCTTCGTGGGTACCGCCCTCGTGGGTGTTGATCGTGTTCGCGTAGGTGTGCACACTCTCGGTGTATGCGGTGGTCCACTGCATGGCCACCTCGAGGGCGATCTTCTTCTCGGTGTCCTCGAATTCGAAGGAGATGATCTCCTCGTTGACCAGTTCGGCCTTCTTGGCCCGGTTGAGGTAGGCCACGTAGTCCATCAGGCCCTGCTCGTACATGAACGTGTTGCTGAGCGGCTTGCCCTCGGCATCGAGGTTGTCCGGGCGCTCATCGGTGAGGGTGAGGCTCAGGCCCTTATTGAGGAAGGCCATCTGCTGGAAACGCGCACGCAGGGTCTCGTAATCGAAGACGATCGTCTCGAAGGTCTCGGCGCTGGGCCAGAAGGTGATCGTGGTTCCGGTCTCGTCCGAGACCTCGTCCTTGTGCAGTGACTCATTCGGCACACCGTTGTGGAAACTCTGCCGCCAGGCGTTGCCCTGCCGGCGTACCTCGACCTCGAGGCGGCTGGAGAGCGCGTTGACGACGGAGCTGCCGACGCCGTGGAGTCCACCGGAGACGGCGTAACCGCCGCCGCCGAACTTGCCGCCGGCGTGCAGCACGGTGAGCACCACCTCGACGGTGGACTTGCCTTCGGCCTTGTGGATGTCGACGGGGATGCCACGACCGTTGTCCTGCACGCGGACGGCACCGTCAGCCAGGATGCGGATGTCGATGGTGTCGCAGTACCCGGCGAGGGCCTCGTCGACGGAGTTGTCGACGATCTCGTAGACCAGGTGGTGCAGACCGCGTGGACCGGTTGAACCGATGTACATTCCGGGTCGTTTGCGAACAGCTTCAAGGCCTTCGAGAACCTGGATGTCTTCTGCACCGTAAGCGTGCTGCTCCGGCTCAGTTTTCGGTTCAATTGTCATGTGAAATTGGGCTCCTGACCGTCGCACAGGCGACCCCTCAGCCTACCAAACCCCCCAAGCCCCATCGGCCAAAACCGCCGTTTGACGCGTTTTATTCGTGGGGTTGACCTGTTTTGGCTACCTAGCCGTAGGTATCGCGTGGACCACGCCCTGGGATTGATCTGGGACCCTTTTTCCAGGAGGGGGCGTTGGGTCCCTGAAATCGAATTGCGGCGATGCCGGCATCCGGGAACTTCTGCATGATCTGAGTCATGATTTCGACGCGCATCATTCGCAGCTGTGTGGCCCAGGCCGTCGACTCGCAGTGCACGGTCAGGATGCCCTCGTCGATGCCGGCCGGGGTGGAATGCTTCGCGGTTTCCTCACCGGCGAGTTCGATCCAGGACGCGAGCAGGTCGGACTGGGCCATTGGGGAGTTCCAGCCCAGTTGGGCGGTCAGTGAGCTGATGGTCTCACCCAGTCCGCGCGGGTCACGACCGGCACCGAACGGAACGCTCGACCCGATCTGGGGACTGGCCTTGCGCCTGGCGCGGATTCGTTTGGCATTGGGGTCGCCGAAGACGTCCTTGAACCGCAGGTACACCTTGGCGGCCTCACTGTGTTCAGCCATGCTCGGCTCCCTGTTCCGCGGCGGGGCCGTCGACGACGGCGCCGGCGTGGATGTGGATGGCGTGGGCGGCGAGCACCGCTGGCACATCTTCGAAGACGGCCGCCGTGATCAGAACCTGTTCGTAGCCGGTCACGGCCTCGGCGAGGCGTCGGCGGCGGGACTGGTCGAGTTCGGCGAAAACGTCGTCGAGGATCAGTACCGGGTCGCCGCTGGTTGAATCGCGCCTGAGTAACTCGGCCGAGGCCAGTTTGAGGGCGAGGGCGAACGACCAGGATTCGCCGTGGCTGGCGTATCCCTTGGCGGGAAGGTTGTTCAGTTCGAACACGAGGTCGTCGCGGTGCGGCCCGGCCAGGGTCATGCCACGGTCCAGTTCCTTGCGCCGGAGGCCCGCGAGCGCGGTACGGAAGGTTTCCGCGGTCTCCGAGCCGGTGCCGCCGGGCTGCCAGGCGGCAGGGGAGGGTGCGGCCTCGTCTTCGTCAGCGCCCAGAATACTCAGAGACGCCACCAGGTTAGGCCCGTGATCGGCGCCGGCCACCGACTTGTACGCGCTGTGCAGCGGCGGCAGCAGCTGAGCGACGAGATCGGCGCGCGCGTCGATCAGTTCGGAGCCGAGGGCAACCAACCGCTCATCCCAGATATCAAGGGTGCCCAGCTGGGTGGTCTTCAAGCCGGATGCCCTGGCCGACTTGAGCAGGGTGTTGCGCTGTTTGAGCACCCGGTCGTAGTCGGTCAGAACCCCGGAGAACCGGGGGTTGCGCAGCACCAACAATTGGTCGAGGAACCGTCGGCGGCCGGAAGGATCGCCGCGCACCAAAGCCAGGTCTTCCGGCGCGAAGAGCACGCTGGAAAAATAGCGGGGCAGTTCGCGGGTTTTGATGACCGACCGGTTGATCTGGGCCCGGTTGAGTCCGGACCGGTTGATCTGCACCTCGGCGAGCAGGTCGCGGCCGTTGTACTCCAGCCGGGCCCGGATGATCGCGGCATCCTGCCCTGAGCGCACCATCGCACCGGTCTGGGACACCCGGTGCGAGCTCAGGGTGCTGAGGAAACCGAGTGCCTCGACCAGGTTGGTCTTGCCCTGGCCGTTGCGGCCGACGATCAGATTGGGTCCGGCGCCGAACGGGACCTCCGCCTGGGCATAGTTGCGGAAGTCAGTGAGGGAGAGGTGTGCGACCCGCACGCGGGATCAGTCTGCCTTCTTTATGGCATGGCCGCCGAACTGGTTGCGCAGCGCGGCCACGGCCTTCATGGCCGGGGAATCGTCTTGACGGGAAGCGAAGCGCGCAAAGATCGACGCGCTGATCGCAGGTACCGGAACGGCGTTGTTGATGGCCTCTTCGATGGTCCAGCGGCCCTCGCCGGAATCCTCGACGTAGCCTTCGATATCACCCAGCTGCGGGTCGTCCTTGAGCGCGAGCACCAGCAGTTCGAGCAGCCAGGACCGCACAACAGTGCCGCGCTGCCAGGCGGTGAAGATGCCGGGGACGTCCTGGATCAGGTCGTCGCGCTTCTCGAGCAGTTCGTAACCCTCGGCGTAGGCCTGCATCAGGGCATATTCGATGCCGTTGTGCACCATCTTGGCGTAGTGGCCGGCGCCCACCTTGCCGGCGTGCACGAAGCCTTCTTCGCGCGGGCCCTCGGGGCGCAACGCGTCGAACACCGGCATCGCCCGCTCGACGTCGGCAGCCGACCCGCCGACCATGAGTCCGAAACCGTTGGTGAGACCCCAGACTCCGCCGGAAACACCGGCGTCCAGGTAGTGGATGCCCTGCTCGGCGAGCAGCGCCTCGTGGGTGAAGTCGTCTGTGAACCTGGAGTTGCCGCCGTCGATGACCAGGTCACCGGGGGAGAGCTTGGTGGCCAGGTCGGCAATCACCGAGGTCGTGATCGCCCCGGCCGGAACCATGACCCAGACCAGCCGGGGAGCCGGCAGCGCCGCCACCAGCTCGGCGGTACCGGCCACATCGGTCACATCGGCATTGCGGTCGTATCCGGTGACGGTCAGGCCGGCTGCCCGCAGCCGGTCCCGCATGTTGGCGCCCATTTTGCCGAGGCCGACGATTCCGATGTGCATGGCTGTCCTTCGTGGTCCGTGTCGTGCTGGTGGAACTGGTGTGTCTAGCGCAGCAGCAGGTTCGGCTGCAGCAGGTACCGGTAGCTGTCGGCGCCCGGCTGTTCACGGGAGGTCTGGCTCGTGATGAGCACCGGTCCCGGCTTGTTGGGGTTTTCGGTCTTGGTGAACGAGATTCGCACGAACTCGGAGTGCACAGCGCCTAGCCCGTCCAGCAGGAACTGCGGCTTGAGCGAGACCACGGTGTCGCCGCCGGCGAGGATCGCATCGATGGTCTCTGAGGCCTGGGCCTGCTCGGAGCCGATCGCTTCGAGCGTGAGGCCGTCGGCCGTGAAGCTGAACCGGAGTGCGGCTTCACGTTCGAGCACCAGCTGCACGCGGCGGGTGGCCTCGATCAGTTCGGCTGTGTTCATCACGGCGTAGTTGTCGACGTTCTCGGGGAACAGGCGACGGACGGGCGGGTAGTTGCCCTTGATCAACAGCGATGTGACGGTCTTCTTGTCGGCGGTGAAGGCGATCAGTTCCCGGTCGTCGGTGTTGGTGATGGCGACCGAGATGGTGCCGCTGTGGCCGAAGGTCTTGCCGACCTCCTGCAGGGTGCGGGCCGGCACCAGCGCGGTGATCGGTTCCTGGGCCTGGTTGGCTCCCGGGTCCCAGTCGATCTCCCGCACGGCAACGCGGTACCGGTCGGTGGCGACGAGGCTGATGCTGTTCTCGGTGATCTGCAGCTGCACCCCGGTGATCACAGGGGTGACATCGTCGCGGGAGGCGGCGACGGCGACCTGGGAGACGGCCGCGGCGAATTCCTCGGCGGGCACAAGCCCGGATTGGGCGCTGACCTGGGGAATGCTCGGATATTCCTCTACCGGCATAGACAGCAGGGTGAAGTTCGCGGTGCCACAGCTCACGGTGATCCGCGACTCGTTGGTGGAGAAACGCACCGGAGCGTTAGGCATCCGGCTGGCGATCTCGGCCAGAAGGCGACCGGAGACCAGGACCTTGCCGGTCTCTTCGACATCGGCTGCGATCTCGGTCTGTGCCGAGACTTCGTAGTCGAAGGACGACAGGATCAGGCCGGTCTCTGTCGCCTCGATCAAGACTCCGCTCAAAATGGGCAGGGTGGTGCGTTGGGGAAGGAGCTTGACAGCGAAAGAAACGGCTTCGCTGAAGACATCCCGATTGGCCTGAAATCTCACGAAGTCACTCCTGTCGGTGGAGACCTGGATACGGCCTCAATGCTAGTCGGGTTTGCCGACGGCCCATTTCTTGTGAGCCGGCGGCGAGTAAAGGTTGTTGGACCTGGAGCTAATGAAGTTAATCGTTAATCTTCTTAACCGGTGTGGAAACTGTGGATAACTCGGTGGATAGCGCTCAGCGACTGGGAACTACAAGGTTGTAACTTGTGGACGTCCTGTGAGCATTAAGCCCAATGAATGACAGGAACTACTTTCTGCAATTCGGAGTTTTCACAAGCGGCGCGTGCGTTTCTACAGGTTGACCCCAGTTGTCCGAGCAGTTTCCACAGGGTTATCCACAGGTATGAAACACAAAAAAATTTTCTCTTACTTGTAGCGGTGATCCTGTTTGATCCGGTTTGTGAGCTCCGTGACCTGGTTGTAGATGGACCGGCGTTCTTTCATCAGTTCGCTGATCTTCTTGTTCGCGTACATGACCGTGGTGTGGTCACGGTTGCCGAACAGCTGCCCGATCTTGGGCAGGGACAGATTGGTCAGCTCGCGGCACAGGTACATCGCGATCTGCCGTGCGGTGGCCACGGCCTGCGATCGGGACGAGCCGTACAGGTCGTCGACGGTGAGTTTGAAGTAATCAGCGGTGTTCGTGATGATGTCCACCGGCGCGATGACGTTGTCTTCATCAAGGGTGATCACGTCCTTGAGCACCGTTTGCACCAGGTTCATATCCACCGGTGTGCGGTTCAGGCTCGCGAACGCGGTGACCCGGATCAGGGTGCCTTCAAGTTCGCGGATGTTGGAGGACACCTTGGACGCCATGAATTCGAGGATGTCGTGCGGCACCTGCAGTTTCTCACTCTGCGCCTTCTTGCGGAGGATCGCGATGCGAGTCTCCAAGTCGGGGGCCTGCACATCCGTGATGAGGCCCCACTCGAAGCGGGACCGCATCCGGTCTTCGAACCCGGTGAGGGCCTTGGGCGGCAGATCGCTGGTGATGACGACCTGCTTGTTGTGGTCGTGCAGGGTGTTGAAGGTGTGGAAGAAGGCTTCCTGGGTCTCCGCCTTGCCCTGCAGGAACTGGATGTCGTCGATCATCAGGATGTCGATGTTGCGGTAGCGGTTCTGGAATGCGGAACCGCGGTTGTTGGCGATCGAGTTGATGAAGTCGTTGGTGAACTCCTCGCTACTGACGTAGCGCACCCGGATGCCGGGGTACAGGCTCATGGCGTAGTGGCCGATGGCGTGCAGGAGGTGGGTCTTGCCCAGTCCGGAGGAACCGTAGATGAAGAGCGGGTTGTACGCCTTGGCCGGAGCTTCGGCGACGGCGACGGCAGCGGCGTGCGCGAACCGGTTGGACTGGCCGATCACGAAGTTGTCGAAGCTGTACTTGGAATTCAACCGAGTGTCGTGCGGGCGCTCGGGGGAGGCGCTCTCGAAGACTGACTGCGGGGTAGCCGGTGTTTCGATGTCGGGCTGGCGCTCGATGGGTTCCTGCACCGGGCGCAGGGATTCCTGTTCGAGTTCTGGATTGACCACGACGTAGAAGGTGGTGACGGCGATGGACTCGCTGAGCTGGCCCATTGCGGTGAGCAGCGGCACCCGCATGCGCACGTTGAGCATGCTCGCGGTGAACTCGTTGGGCACCTCGAGGTAGAACGTGCCGGCGGCGATGCCCTTCGGCTCGACCAGGTTCAGAAAGCCGTACAACATGGGAGTGACGGTGTCGTCGGACTCCAGCAGGGTCAGGACTGACCGCCAGGTTTCGCTGATGGGCTGTTCCCCGTCTGGCATGGTTCCCCACATTCTTTTTTCTCATCCACCGGTTGCCGCGGCGTGGTCATCCATTTTGTGCACACAGGATGGCCTGTCGGGCGATTCATCCACAACGTTATCCACCGCCTGTGGGCAAATAACGACTGGATTCCCAGGGTTTACCCACAACCTGTGGATAACTTGTCCTCACGGTAGTCAATGACCGGCGGTCAGGCCAAATTAGCTTGCAGAATGCCAGCGTGTCTGTACCGGAAATGGGAATTCAATGGGCAGAATCGAGACTTTGGGCCTCGTCAGTTTGACCGCGGGCGAGCGAAGCCGTAGTTTTAATCAGTTGACCCCAGCCCGTGGGCTACCTCACTCTTTCCCGGCCGCTCGTTTAGGCCTGCGGAGATCCAATACGTGGAGATTGAACAATGAGCAAGAGAACGTTCCAGCCGAACAACCGTCGTCGCGCGAAGGTGCACGGTTTCCGTCTTCGCATGCGCACCCGCGCCGGACGCGCCATCCTCGGTGCTCGTCGTCGCAAGGGTCGCACCGAACTCTCCGCGTAAGACCTCCCGTGCTCGCTCACGCCAATCGCATCACGAGCGGGAGCGACTATAAAGCTGTCGTTCGACGGGGTGTGCGGGTCGTTGGCCCACACACCGTGGCGTACTTGCGCCGTAACCCTGACCCCACTCCGGTGCGGTTCGGTTTCATCGTCGCCAAGAACGTCGGCGGCGCGGTTGTTCGCAACCGCGTGCGGCGTCGCATGAAAGCGGCAAGTTTCGATCTCCTTCCTGGCGTTCCCGCCGGGACGGAGGTCGTTTTTCGCGCCCTGCCCCAAGCGGTGGACGCCAGCTGGCCCGATCTTCTGGCCGAGTTGTCGAATGCCCTCACCAAAGGGCAGCGCGCACGATGAACAGGGCGATACTCACTCTGTGGTTGCTTCCCCGGAATCTCGGGGTGCTGCTGCTTCGTCTGTATCGCGCAGTGATCTCACCGTTGTACGGCGATGTTTGCCGGTACTACCCGTCGTGTTCGGCGTACGCCCTTGGCGCCGTTCAAGAATATGGCCTGATCGTCGGCTCTTTTTTCGCCGCACGCCGGGTCTTGCGTTGTCATCCTTGGGCTGAGGGCGGAATCGATGATGTTCCCCTGAAACGACACCGTCGCTTTGCCGTGACGTCGTTTGGATTTGTAGTTCCTTTAGCCACGGAAAGGGCTGACCCGCACGTATGGACCTCATAGGTACTATCCTCTGGCCGCTGAAATGGGCCGTTGAACTTCTGCTCGTCGCCTTCCACTGGCTCTTCTCCAACCTGGGCATGGGCTACAACGACGGCCTCACCTGGGTGCTGTCCATCGTCGGCCTCGTCCTCGTCGTGCGTGCCGCGCTGATCCCCATCTTCGTTCGGCAGATCAAGAGCCAGCGCAAGATGCTCGAGGTCGCGCCGCAGCTCAAGAAGATCCAGGACAAGTACAAGGGCAAGAAGGACCAGTTCTCCCGCGAGGCCATGTCCCGCGAGACCATGGAGCTGTACAAGCGCACCGGGACCAACCCGCTCGCCTCCTGCCTGCCCCTGCTGCTCCAGATGCCGATCTTCTTCGCCCTCTTCTCGGTGCTCAACGACGCCCAGCGGTCCAACGCCGGTGTCGGCCCGCTCAACCAGGCCCTGGCGACGAGCTTCGGAAACGCCAACCTGTTCGGCGTCGCGCCCCTGCACGACACCTTCGCCCAGCAGTGGGCCCTCTGGACCGGCGGCTCGGACTTCAATCTCTCCGTCATGATCATCGCGGCCACCATGGTCGTCCTGATGACCGCCTCGCAGTTCATCACCCAGCTGCAGATCGTCTCCAAGAACATGTCACCGGAGACCAAGGCCAGCCCGATGTTCCGCCAGCAGAAGATCATGTTGTACCTGCTGCCGCTGGTCTTCGCCTTCTCCGGCGTGGCCTTCCCTCTCGGCGTCATGTTCTACTGGCTCACCTCGAACATCTGGACCATGGCCCAGCAGTTCCTCGTCATCCGCAACATGCCGACGCCCGGCAGTGAGGCCGCCAAGGCCCGCGAAGAGCGGCTCGCCCGCAAGGGCAAGCTCATCGCAACGGATGGCGACATCATCGTTGTCGAGGAGCCCAAGAAGCCGGCCCAGCGCCAGCAGCCTGTCGGTAAGAACCGTGCCAAGAAGCAGACCGGCCCCAAGAAGTAAGAGGGATGGACAACGTGACTGAGAACACCGACGTGATCAATGCGGATGCCGCGTCCGACGCTGCGCCCACCATCGGCCAGCTGGAGCAGGAAGGCGACATCGCCGCCGACTACATCGAGGAATTCCTCGACATCTGCGACCTGGACGGCGACATCGACATCGACGCCCGGAACGGTCGCGCGTACCTCTCGGTGAACTCGGCCGAACCGGAGAACCTCCGCCTGCTGTCCAAGCCCGACACAGTGAACGCCCTTCAGGAGCTCACCCGTCTGGCCGTGCAGAACAAGACCGGATCGTTCTCTCGGCTGATCCTCGACATCGGCGGCTCCCGCGAGGCACGTCAGGCCGAACTGACCGACCTGGTCGGCCACGCCATCGAGCGCATCGAAGGCGGCGCAACGGAGGCTTCCCTCCCCCCGATGTCGTCCTACGAGCGCAAGCTCGTGCATGACATCGTGTCGGAGCGCGGCTACGTGTCCGAGTCTCTGGGCGAGGGCCGCGACCGGCACACCGTCATCACGGCAGCGTAACCACGCCCCGCATGACTGAGACCCTCGAGGCCGAACCGGCCGTCGCCGCCGACCTCTTCGGTGACCGCATCGAGGTCGCCAGGGAGTTCACCCGGCACCTCGCTGAGCAGGGGGAGGAGCTCGGGCTGATCGGCCCGCTCGAACTTCCCCGGCTGTGGAGCCGACATATCCTCAACTGCGCCGTCGTTGCGCCGCTCCTGAGGCCTGGGCTGGTCGGCGACGTCGGATCGGGTGCCGGTCTACCCGGCCTGGTGCTGGCCATCGCGCGTCCCGATGTGTCCTTCGTGCTGATCGAGCCGATGGAGCGCAGGGTGGCCTGGCTCACCGGACAGGTCGCCGCTCTGGGCCTGACCAACACGCGCGTGTTGCGCGCGCGCGCCGAAGACATCCGGCTGGACACGCCGCTGGACCAGGTCACCGCGCGCGCTGTAAGCGCTTTCAAGACCCTCATCCCGTTGACGGCACCGCTGCTTCGCGGCGGTGGTGAACTCGTGCTGATGAAGGGCGCGGGCGCTGCGGGCGAGATCGCCAATGCTGCCAAGCCCATCGCGCGGTACCACCTGCGCAATGTGGAAGTTCTCACCCTCGGCGAGGGCGTGCTGCAGGACGTCACCCGGGTCATAAGGGCTACAGTGGACTAACCCCCGGCAACGTCCGCTCGGTTCGAGAGGACAACACCGGGGCGCCCTCACGGGTGGCTCATCAACCGTCGAACGCAAAGGTTTCACGTGAAACATCCTGGTGAAGACCAGCAGGCCGGCTCCACCGGTTCCAGCGTTGACAACAGCACCCCGTTGGCGCGGGAGATCTCAGATCTGACCCGCCGCCGTCAGGTGATCGCCGCGGAACGTCTGCCGAAACCGGACAGCACTCGCGTCATCACTATCTCCAACCAGAAGGGCGGGGTGGGTAAGACCACCACCGCCGTCAACCTGGCCGCGGCCTTGGCTCGTCAGGGCGCGCGGGTGCTGGTGATCGACCTAGACCCCCAGGGCAATGCGTCCACAGCCCTCGGTGTGGAACACCGCGCCGAGACCTCGAGCGTCTATGACGTCATCATCAACGACCTACCGATGGTGGATGTGGTGCAGAAGAGCCCGGAGTTCGGGGCCCTGTATTGCGTGCCGGCCACCATTCACCTGGCCGGGGCCGAGATCGAACTGGTCTCCCTGGTTGCTCGCGAGCAACGCCTTCGCCGGGCACTGGATCTGCACATCAAGGAGATGGCGGACCCGTACGACTACGTCTTCATTGACTGCCCACCGTCGCTCGGGCTCCTCACCATCAACGCCTTTGTCGCCGCGCGTGAGGTCCTCATCCCGATCCAGTGCGAGTACTACGCGCTCGAGGGGCTCAGTCAGCTGCTCAAGAACATCGAGCTGATCGAGAAGCACCTGAACCCCGAGTTGGTGGTTTCGACGATTCTGCTCACGATGTACGACAGCCGCACCAATCTGGCCAACCAAGTGGCGCAGGATGTACGCGATCACTTCCCGAAGCAGGTCCTGGATACGCTGATTCCGCGCTCTGTGCGGGTTTCTGAGGCGCCCAGCTATGGTCAGAGCGTTATCAGTTACGACCTGAACTCCGCAGGATCGCTCTCCTACCTCGAAGCAGCGGCCGAAATCGCCCGTCGGGGCGTTCCACGAACAGGAGATACGCAGTAATGGCGAAACGTACAGGGCTCGGTCGCGGTATCGGCTCGCTGATTCCAGTTCAGGACAACCCGTTGCAGGCGCGGCCCGTCGACGTGTTCTTCCCCTACAACGAGGTGCCGCATGCCGAGGGCACCGCCGGCGCCTCTCCGGTGGTCGGCTCGGCACAGTCCGCAGCGGCGGAGATCGCTGTGGCGCCCGCGGCCGACGATGCGCTTGAGTTGCTTCCGGTTCCCGGTGCGCGCCTTGCCCATCTGAATCCTGCCGATATCGTTCCGAACGCCGTGCAGCCCCGGAGCGTGTTCGACGAGGATGACCTGGCCGAGCTCGTTCACAGCATCCGGGAAGTCGGTGTGCTGCAGCCCATCGTGGTTCGGCCCCTGGCCGAACAGCCCGGCAAATATGAACTTGTCATGGGGGAGCGGCGACTGCGGGCGACCAAGGAAGTCGGCCTCGACAGCATCCCGGCGATCGTTCGGGATACCGCCGACATCGATATGTTGCGCGATGCGTTGCTGGAAAACCTGCACCGCGCCCAGCTGAACCCGCTCGAAGAGGCGTCGGCGTACCAGCAGCTGCTGAGCGACTTCGGGATCACGCAGGAAGAGCTGGCCAGCCGGATCGGTCGGTCGCGTCCGCAGATCACGAATACGCTGCGCCTGTTGAAGCTGCCGGAGGCCGTACAGCTTCGGGTAGCGGCTGGTGTCCTATCTGCCGGCCACGCACGCGCGGTGCTCTCGGTGGGCGACTACGAGGGCATGCTTCGCTTGGCCGACAAGATCGTGAACGAGGATCTTTCGGTGCGTGCTGCTGAGGCCGCGGCCGCGGCCGGACCCAAGCCGGCAGTTGTCAAACCGGCGGCCGGCAAGCGCCAGGGACACCTCAATGAGATCGCCGAACACCTGGGGGATCGTCTGGATACCCGCGTGAAGATCAGCCTTGGTGCAAGAAAAGGCCAGATCACGGTAGATTTCGCCACGATTGGTGATCTGAATCGAATCCTCGGCGTGCTCGGTGAGCCCGGCTTCGGAGCCAACTAGAACTCACTGTTTCACGTGAAACATCGCCGCACTGGCGGCGTGGTTACGCAACAGAAGAGCCTGCCGTACTGTGCCCGACTGCCAGTGCGTTCGACTGTTCTTGTTGCGTGTGCGGAGCACCGCCCCTGTGCACCTGATTCGGTTTGTCGAAAACCAGTGCGCCGTGGTTCTTGACAAGTTCAACCGGCGAGGCGGTGTGGGTCCGACGAGTTCGCACCCATCCCTGCTGATTGAGCCCGTCGAATCAGCTGCCCTCGGTATGTCCAGAGTCGCGACCAGCTTGGGCACCGATGTCGACAGAGACAGTCGGCCCTCCTGATAGTTCCAGGTCTTACGTGAAGGACATAGACCGAGAGTACTCGGTGCCTCATGAGCGCTGTGGGGGCGCAAAGCGCGCCCCGAGCAGTCCGAAACGGCGCCGAAATCGCTATTTTCGGTTCGTTGTACGCCATTCTCCGGGCATGTGGGCGCGCCGGGCGAAGCCGGAATGGCGCAGTGTTCGGCATGTTGACGCTCCCAACGTCATGTTTCACGTGAAACACGGCCCAAAACTCACGAATACTGATGAACACCGCGCGAGCCAGAGCGGCGTATACGGCATCAGCGATTTGCTGGAAGCGACGATGGCCTGAGGAACGAGCATCATCGCCATCCCGAAGATTGCCCTTGTCGAGATCCGGTGGCTTGGTCTCGACAAGCTCGACCGGCGTTGTGGTGAGGTGCACAGGGTTCGTGCCCGTCTCGCTGATTGAGCTTGTCGAAATCAGGTGGGTAGAGTCTCGACACCCTCGGCCGGTTGGCGGGTGCGGGTGCGGGGAGCCCGGGGGCAGGCCGCTGATTGAGCCCGTCGAGGTCATCTGATGTCACGGGCAGCGCGAGTCGCAGCGAGAGGGGGGGAACCGTCGCTGGGGGAGAGCGACGCCCAACCTGCGGGCCGGATGTTTCACGTGAAACGTGACGGCCGGGACAATCGGGCCGGTTTACCGCCATGGGCGGGCTCACGCACCAGCTCTCGAACACGAAATCGGCGTCGATTCAGCCGTTTTCTGCTTGCTGTGCGCCATTCTGTGGGCAGTCCTGCGCGCCGACTGTCGCCATATCGGGGGAGTGGAGGCCTCATTGGTCCTCATGACGCCATGTTTCACGTGAAACATGGCCACAAAACTACCGCAGGCTGGTGGAGGCCGCGCGCGCCAGAGCCGCGTAGACGGTCCCGAGGGATTCGCCCGAGGCTTCGATGGACTGCGGGGCGAGGGAGGTCTCCGTCAGGCCGGGCAACACGTTGGCCTCGAGGAACCAGGCAACACCCTCCGCATCCACGATCAGGTCGATGCGGGAGAGTTGTGCCAGGCCAAGCAGGCTGTGGATAGCGACGGCCGTGTCAGCGACCCGCTGAGCCACCTCCGGTGCGATGCGCGCGGGTGTGAAGAACAGGGTCTCCCCGGCGTTGTAGCGGGCGTCGAAGCTGAACACGCCGCTGACGGGAACGATCTCGACCGCGGGGAGGGCGACGGGCCCGGCCCCGGTGTCGATAACCGTGACGGCGAGCTCGGTGCCTTCGATCTTCGTCTCGACGAGGGCCGTCTCGTCATAGGTGTAGGCGTCCACCATGGCGCGGGGGAGTCCGGCCGGGGTGTCAACGATGGTGACACCCTGGGCGGATCCACCCTGGGCGGGCTTGACCACGAGGGGCGTGCCGAGCGCACGAACCAGATGTTCAAGCACGCTGGCGGCTCCCAGGTCGCGGAAAGTCTCTCGGGAGAGGGCGATCCACGTCGGCGTGGCGAATCCGGCGCGACGTACGAGCTCCTTCGCGGTCGGCTTCGACCAGGCCAGGCCGGCTGCGGTTCCTCGTGGGCCCACGTGCGGGATCCCGGTTGTTTCGAGCAGGGAGAGCAGGGCGCCGTCTTCGCCGGTGGCGCCGTGCAGCACGGGCCAGATGACGTCCGGCCGGCGTGCGGCCAACTCGGTGAGGAGCCCGGCCTGCGGGTCGAGTACTGTCACGGTGTGCCCGAGGCCGGTCAGCTCGTCCGCGACGCGGCGTCCGCTGCGCATGGAGACGTCGCGCTCGTGCGAGATGCCACCAGCGAGCACCACAATGTCAAGAAACTCTGATTCGCTCATGATCTGGGGTTTTCCTTAGCTAGGGCCGGAGAGAAACGCGGGGTCAGTTGATGTCGGGCGGCGGGGCACCGAAGCGCCGGCCGTCATGGGCGGGAAACAGCGAACCGGTCCCGGCGAAGGTATCGAGCAGCTCGAGCTCGTCCCGGATCACGGTGGCGAGCCGGCGAATGCCCAGCCGGATGTGGTCCGGGGTGGGGTAGCAGAACGAGAGCCGGATGTTCTGACGCCCCTGCCCGTCTGCGAAGAAGGCCGTGCCCGGGGTGTAGGCCACGAGTTCCTTGACCGCGCGGGGCAGCATGGCCTTGGAGTCCAGGGTGTCCGGCAGGTTGAGCCAGACGTAGAACCCGCCGTTGGGATTGGTCCAGGTGAGCTCGGGCAGGTACTCCGTCAATGCTGAAAGCATGGCGTTCTTGCGTTCACGATAGACGCCTCGGAAGGTATTGATCTGACCCTTCCAATCCGCAGTGGACAGGTACTCGGAGATGACCAGTTGACTGAACGAGCTGGGGGAAAGGATAGCGGCTTCGTTGGCCAGCACGAGCTTCTCGCGGATGGCGTGCGGTGCCAGCGCCCAACCCACCCGGAACCCGGGGGCAAGGGTCTTCGAGAAGGTGCCCAGGTAGACGACGCCATCCCGCTCGACGGACCGCATCGCATCCGGCGCCTTCTGGTCGAAGTACAACAGCCCGTAAGGGTTGTCCTCGAGGACCAGGATCTCATTGGACTTGGCGATCTCCAGGATCTCCAGACGGCGGGCCCAGCTGAGGGTGACCCCGGCCGGGTTGTGGAAGCTCGGGATCGTATAGAGGAACTTGATCTTGCGACCAGCGGCCTTGAGCCGGGCGATGTGCTCGCGCAGCGCCTCGGGGATCATGCCGTGCTCGTCCATGGGAACGTGGTCAACATCCGCCTGGTAGGACTTGAAGATCACCATGGCGGTGACGTAGCTCGGTCCCTCCGAGATGACCACGTCGCCGGGGTCGAGGAAGAGCTTGCTGACCAGTTCCAGGGCGTGCTGGGACCCGGTGGTGACGACAACGTCGTCGGCGTTCGCCCGGATGCCTTCGAGGGCCATGACCTCGAGAATCTGCTCCCGGAATTGGGGAACTCCCTGACCAGAGCCATATTGCAGGGCTACCGGGCCCTGTTTGCGCATCACGTTCTCCAGGGCGTTCATGACGAGGTCCTGCGGCAGGGCCGCAACATACGGCATTCCACCGGCCAGGGACACAACCTCGGGACGGGAGGCGACAGCGAACAAGGCGCGCACCTCCGAGGCGCGCAGGGCGGCGGCTCGCTCGGCGTAGTGGTGGTACCACGGGTCGAGGTTGTTACCGGCCTGGGAAGTGCCTATCGCTGTCACGTCATGTCCGTTCTGGTGAGGCCTTAATCGTATGGGGTGCGTCCCGCAGTGTACGCATTGCCCGGAATATGCGAAAACACCCGCCCGGCGTCTGCCGGGCGGGTGTTGGGTTCGGTCGAACCTTCCGGCGGCTACTTGAGGTAGGCGGCCAGGTCGGCTTCGAGGGCAGGCTTCGGCTTGGCGCCGATGACGGTCTTGACGACCTCTCCCTTCTGGAAAACCTTCATCGCGGGAATGGAGGTGATCATGTACTTCGCGGCCAGGGCCGGGTGGTCGTCGACATTGAGCTTGACGATGTCGATCTTGTCGGAGTTCTCCGCGGCGATCTGGTCAAGGATCGGGCTGACGGCGCGACACGGGCCACACCACTCCGCCCAGAAGTCCACCAGGACGGTCTTCTCGTTGTTGATGACTTCCGACTCGAAGGTGGCGTCGGTGACGGCGCGTGCTGACATGTAGTGCTCCTTAGTTGGTGACGCTTGCAAATTCGGGGTCGCCGGCAGCAGCCAGCAGGTCCTCGGGAAGGGTAGCCAGGTAGTGCTCGGCGTCCAGGGCCGCCACAGTGCCGCTGGCGGCCGCGGTGACGGCCTGACGGTAGGTGGGGTCGATGACGTCTCCGGCGGCGAACACGCCCGCCTGGCTGGTCTTGGAGGACCGCCCGGCGACGGCGATGGTGCCCTCGCTGGTGAGGTCGAGCAGGTTGTGCACGAGATGCGTGCGCGGGTCGTTGCCGATCGCGACGAACAGGCCGCCGACCGGGAGGCTGCTTTCGGTGCCCGTGACGGTGTCGCGCAGGCGCAGACCCTCTACGGCCTCTTCGCCGTCGATGCCGATGACCTCGGTGTTCCAGACGAATTCGATCTTCGGGTGCGACAACGCGCGCTCCTGCATGATCTTCGAGGCACGCAAGGTGTCCTTGCGGTGGATGATGTAGACCTTGCTCGCGAACCGGGTCAGGAAGGTGGCCTCTTCCATGGCGGAGTCGCCACCACCGACGACGGCGATGACCTTCTCCTTGAAGAAGAACCCGTCGCAGGTCGCGCACCAGGACACGCCCCGACCGCTCAGACGCTCTTCGTCGTGGATGCCGAGCTTGCGGTAGGCGGAGCCGGTGGCGAAGATCACCGAGAGGGCTTCGTGCTTCTCGCCATTGCCCAGCGTCACCGACTTGACGGTGTCGCCGAACTCGAGCTTGGTGACGTCGTCGTAGACGACCTCGGTGCCGAACTTCTCGGCCTGCTCCTGCATCTTGGCCATCAGATCAGGTCCCTGGATGCCATCGGCGAAGCCCGGGAAGTTCTCCACGTCTGTGGTGTTCATTAGTTCGCCGCCGGCCTCGACCGAGCTGGCGATCAGAAGCGGCTTCATGTTGGCGCGCGCGGCATAGATGGCGGCCGTGAACCCGGCAGGGCCCGAACCGATGATGATGATCTGACGCACGCGTAGACTCCTTGAAATCAGTGGGAGAGACGCCCTTCGGCGCCTCACATTCGGGTACAACACATCCTAATCGGATGCTATTCCGCCCTGTCCGGTCCCAGGCCGGTGTGCACAGCCGCCGTTCAGCAAGCGGTCACCTGCCCGTCACCGGCCAGGGTCCGCGGTCAGCGGCGGAGCCGGGCCTTCAGCGGAGCCAGGAAGCCGTGCAGTTCGCTGCTGCGCATCAGGAGCAGGAGCCCGAAGTACAGCGCGGCCATCACCGTGCCGATCAGGATCATGGACAGGATTGCCGGGGCCACGGCCGACACGGCGAAGCCACCGTCAGTGGTGCCGCCCAGCGCGACCAGGACACCCACGCCCGCGGCCACAGGGATGAGGACGGCGACGAAGTACTTCACCAGGCTGCGCAGGATGCGTCGCCCGTCGATGCCGCCGAGCCGCTTGCGCAGCAACCAAGCGGCCAGGATCGCCTGGAGGGTCCCTGAGACGGTGACGACGAGGGCGATGCCGAACGCGATCCACTCGGGCGGAAGCAAAGCGCATCCGAGCACACCCGTGATGACGAGGACGACCTGAAACAGGGTGAAGAAGAACGGGGTGCGCGTGTCGCCGAGGGCATAGAAGGTGCGCTGCACGACGAAGAGCACACAGAATGCCACCAGGCCAAGCAGGAAGGCGATGATCACGTTTCCGATGGCCTGCACCTGCGTGAATCCGGCTTCACCGAAGACCCTGGCGAACGGGTAGGCGCAGACCATGATGACCGCGCTGGCGAGCACGATCAGCAGGGTGGTGCCGCGGATGGCCGAGGAGGCGTCCGTGCGGAGCTTGTCGGTGTCGTCGCGGGAGGCATGCTCGCTCATCCGGGTGAAATACGCGGTGGCCACCGACACCGTGATGATCGAGTGCGGCAGCATGAAGATCAGCCAGGCCGTGCTCATGACCGTGGACGAGGCACCCTCTCCAGAGGCGAGGGTCACCACCTGCGTTTCGACGATGCCGGCGACAGTGGTCAGGATGAGCATGCCGAACGTCCAGCTGGCCATCTTCCCGGCTGCGCCGAGGCCCACACCCCGGAAGGCGAAGTCGGGCCGGTAGCGCAGGCCGATCCGGCGCCAGAAGAAATAGAGCACAACACCCTGCAGCACGACGCCGAGGGTGGCGCTGCCGGCCAGCAGGGCGGTCATGCCCGGGGTGAAATCGGCCGGCGGGCGCAGGCCGTTCGGGTCGACGCCGAACAGGAGGCCGAAGAGCAGAAGTCCGCCGATGGAGATGACGTTGTTGATCACGGGGACCCAGGTGAACGGCCCGAAGGACTTGCGGGCGTTGAGTACTTCGCCCAGCACCGTGTAGAGGCCGTAGAAGAAGATCTGCGGCAGACACCAGTAGGCGAAACCCACGGCAAGGGCAAGCTGGTCGGGGGAGAAGCCCAGGCCGATGAACCGGGTGATCAGCGGGGCGAGCAGAGTCGCGGCCAGAGTTGTGACCGCGAGGATGCTCAGGGCCAGGGTGACGAGCTTGTTGATGTACGCGGTGCCGCCGTCGTCGTGCAGGCTCGCTCGCACGATCTGTGGCACCAGCACCGCGGTGAGCACCCCGCCGGCCACGATCGTGTAGACGGTGTTGGGCAGTTGGTTGGCGACGGTGAACGCGTCGGGTACATTTCCGATCTGGCCGACGATGTTGGCGAAGACAATGACCTTGAGGAACCCGAGAAGCCGGGAGACCATGGTGCCGGATGCCAGAATCGCGCTGGCGCGGCCGACCCCGCCCTGGCTAGCCACGGGGTGCCGGGGGCAGGCTGTCGGGTGCCGCAGGGGGAGTGATGGGCGGCGGGTCGGACGATGTGACCGGTGCGGCGTCGGCGCCGGACTCCAGGTCTGCTGTGGGATCGGCCGCGGCGGCGGCGGCGCCTGCCCGATCGCGGCGGCGGTGAACGATGTTGCGCCAGACCCCGAAGCCGAAGAACAGGACGACCAGCGCCGCGAAGATGCGGGATCCGATGCCTTCCCAGTCCGCGCGCACGTTGACTGAGATCAAGGAGGGCTGGCCCACCTCGGCGCCGGAGGGGGTGTAGAGCGTCACGCGCAGGCTGACGGCGCCGTTGCCGACCGCAGCGGTCACGGGGATCGAGACGGTCTTGGCCGAATTCGCGTCGATGACGGCTTCGACGTCATTCCCCACCACCAGGCGACCGTTGGAGGGAAGGGCCTGCACCCGAACGGAGACGGCCTGGCCGAGCGAGTTGTTCAAGGTGACGGGGATGTCTACCTTGCTTCCGACGACGTTGATCGGTCCCTTGGTGCTCACGGTCACCGAGCGCAGTACCTCGTGTGAGCTCGCCAGGGTGTCACCGACGGAGCTGCGCCACTCGTCGGGAGTCTTTTGCCAGGACGTCCCCAGCAGGGCCAGCACGGAGAGTCGGTACGGTGCGGTGACGGCGGCCGGGTCGGCGAGGGCTCCGGAGAAGGCGATGACCTCGGCTTCCTGGTCGACCAGTCGGCTCGCCTGGTCGACGCTGCCGGGCGGTTCCGATTGCGGCACGAAGGTGACGTCGGTGGCGACAGGGGTCGCGGCGGCCTCGGTGAGGGTGGTTGCGGAGTACCAGGGCAGAGCCGCCAGGCCGTCGATGGTTTGCGACAGTCGTGGCGCGGTCGGCGGCCAGCCGCGATCGAGGGAGGCAAGAAGGGTCCGTGCCTCGCCGGGGTTCGCGGATGCGACGACCGCGATCTGTGATGACAGCTCGGCCATGTATCCGCGCCAGCTGTTGTCGGTGGTGGCCATGACGGCCTTCCGCATAGCATCCGAAATGCCGGAATCGGCGACGAGGCCGAGTTCATTGGAGCCCAGATCCAGCATCGTGCTCGTGCTGGCATCGGCGTCTTCCTGCGCCACATTGCCCGACTGGAGAATCGTGGTGGTGAGACCCGCGGCCGCGAATGCGGCCAAGTCGGCCTGGGCGACTGCGTTGTCGGCGGGCCACGCGATGTTCGTCGCGGTGTAGTCCCAGGCGAGTATCTGCTCAAGGGTCGGCACCGTGCCGCCGTCCTCGGTCTGCTCGGGCAGTGGATCGCCCTCGGTAGATGTCGGTGCGGGAATATTAGGGTCGACGGTGCTCTCGCCGGGCTCGGCGGCCGGGCTGGGCGCCGTCGGGACGAATAGTGCGGGGTCCATAGCGAAGGCGAGCGAGGTCGGTGACAGCGGGCCTGGCGCCCCCGCCTGAACGGCCAGGGACGGGTCGGAGTCTGCATACCCGAGTGGGAATATGTCATTTTCCGCCAGAGCCAGCCGGCTCAGCCATGCCACAGCGGATTCCGGTGCGCTGGTTCCGAGGACCCGGATGGAGGCGATGATCATCGGGTCGATCGCGATGGCCACGGGCCGGTTGACCACCCCGTCCAGCTGGCGGGTGAGGATTCCGGAATCGGCCGTGTAGGCGGCGAGGTCCTCGGCGCTGATGAGGCCGGTGCTGTTCGCGGGGGTGGTGATGGGCATTGCCACCGCGAGGTTGACCGGAGTGACCACGGGAGGCTGGACGACCGAGGCATCCGGATACCAGACGAAGGTGGACTGGCCTGATGCGCGCACCGAGCCATCGGAGCTGAGGGACGCCGCGATGCCGCGCGGTCCCCACGGGCTCCATTCGAAGAGACCCAGCGCGGCGCTGGGTACCGTGACGGCGATCGTGACAGTGCTGTGCGGCTGCACCGGCGCCGTGAGCGGGACGCTGGTCATCAGATCGCCGGCGGCGTCGTCCTCGTCGGGGGTGAGCCAGTTGTCGAGGGCCGTCGAGCTGGTCAGGGCGCGCTCCGCCAGGTAGACGTCGAGGTTGCCGGCGGACACCGCGCTGGCCGAGTCGTTGGTGATGGTCACTGACAGCGCGAGATCCTCGTTGAGGCGCAGGGCGGAGGAATTGCTCGGTGTCACATGCAACGCGACCGTGTCGTCGTTGGTCGCTGCGACGGCAGGGCCGACGGCCGCAGCCGTTGCGGCGGTCGCCGGATTTGCCGTGGCCAGCGCCGGCCAGACTAGTAGAGGGGCGCACAGTAGTGCTGCCACAATGCGACGTCGGGTTCCAGAGAGCGCAGGCCGACGCGCGTGATTGTGATCGGCCAGCATGTACGGGATTCTACGGCGTACCTGATGGAGAACCCTCCGCGCTGGCTGGGCGGCGCGCGGGCACAGCGAGCGAGCAACTACCATTGGGGCATGCAGAGCGTCACGGCAGCCCTCGCAAGACTGGGCGACCTGGCTGCGTCCCCCACGGTGTCCCGTCTGGCGAACTCATTCGCCCAGGCCGGTTTTGAACTGGCCCTCGTCGGTGGCCCGGTCCGGGACGCATTCCTGGATCGCGTCACCAACGACCTCGACTTCACCACCAACGCCACCCCGGATCAGATCCTCAGCATCGTCAAGCCGATCGCCGAGGCGCACTGGGACATCGGGCGGGCCTTCGGCACGATCGGCGCCCAGATCGCGGGGGAGAAGGTCGAGATCACCACCTACCGGGCCGACTCCTACGACGGTCAGACCCGTCGCCCCGACGTGGTCTTCGGCAGCAGCCTGGACGACGACCTGCTCCGGCGCGATTTCACGGTGAACGCTCTCGCCCTGCGGTTGCCGCAGATCACTCTCGTAGATCCGTCCAACGGCATCGACGACCTGCTCAACGGGGTCCTGCGCACCCCCACCGCACCCGAGATCTCCTTCGGGGATGATCCGCTGCGGATGATGCGGGCCGCCCGGTTCACCGCCCAGCTGGGCTTCACCCTCGACATTGACACCGCGGTCGCGATGTCCGCCATGGCCGGGAGCATCAACATCATCTCCGCCGAACGGGTCGGCGACGAGCTCGGCAAGCTGCTGCGCGCAGCCAACCCGCGGGCCGGCGTCGAATTGCTGGTCGAGTCCGGACTGGCCGCCATCGTGCTGCCGGAGATTCCGGCGCTGCGGCTGGAGATCGACGAGCACCACCATCACAAGGACGTCTACCAGCACACCCTGACCGTGCTCGACCAGGCGATCGGCTATGAGCGCAGCCGCAAGAACCTCACCGAACCCGACCTCGTGGTGCGCCTGGCAGCGCTCATGCACGATATCGGCAAGCCGGCCACCAGGCGACTCGAGTCCGGCGGCGTGGTGAGTTTCTACCACCACGATGTGGTCGGGGCCAAGCTGGCCAAGAAGCGGTTGCGGGCATTGCGGTTCGACAACGACACGATCGCCGCTGTCGGCAAGCTGGTGGAGCTGCACCTGCGGTTCTTCGGGTACACCGAGGGTGCCTGGACCGACTCCGCCGTGCGTCGGTACGTGCGCGACGCCGGCGACCAGCTCGAGCGGCTGCACATCCTCACCCGCGCCGACGTCACCACGCGCAACCGGCGCAAGGCCGACCGTCTGGGCTTCGCCTACGACGACCTCGAGCAGCGCATCGGCGAGCTCGCAGCCCAGGAGGAGATGGACTCGGTTCGACCGGACCTCGACGGCGAACAGATCATGGCGATCCTGGGGCTGACCCCGGGCCGCGAGGTGGGCGAGGCCTACAGGTACCTCCTCGAGCAACGCCTTGACGACGGCCCGCTCGGCGCCGAGGAAGCCACCCGCCGTCTGCAGTCCTGGTGGGCGACCCGCACCGCCTGACCGCCTCCGCCTTCCCCCCTCTGCCTGCCCCTTCACCGAGTTGCCCACCTGCGGACGAGTTGCCCCGGCACGGCGGGGCAACTCGTCCGCGGCAGGGCAACTCGCGGGCAGGCGCCCGTCCTCCACAGGCTGGGAGTGCGCGAGTTCTGCACTGTCGTGATGACGGTCGACGCGAGGGCAGGCCGCCGGACGACCCTTGTCGGCATGGACCAACACTCCTCCCGGCTGCCTCAGCTGCAGCTCACCCGCGATCAGCTCGGCCACGACGGTCGCGCCATCCGCCGCGACCGCGCGAACGGTGGCACCGAGCGTCTGCGCCGCGGAATCTATGTGCCGCAGAACATCTGGTCGAATGCCGACGCAAACGCCCGCTACCTGATGCGGATCCACGCGGCTGTGCTCTCCAGGCAGTCCCGCCCGGTGGTGAGTCATCTGTCGGCGGCGCGGGTCTGGGGTCTGCCGATCCTCGGGCAGTGGCCCACCGACGTGCATCTGCAGGGCGGCAGCGGGCAGACGCGGAGTTCGAAGAACTGGATCGCCTGGCATCACGACCCGCTGCCGGATGAGGATGTCACCCAGATCGACGGGCTGCTGGTGACGACGAGACTCCGCACCCTGGTCGACCTTGCCCGCAGTCAGCCGTTCCGTTCTGCGGTGATCAGCCTGGATGCGGGCCTGCAGGAGAACTTCGCGGGGCCGGGAGATGCACGGCTCCCGGCCATCACGCGCGACGAGGTGCTGGACCGGGTACTGCAGCTGGGTTCGGCGCGGGGCACTCGGCGTGCTCGCCAGTCCGTGGCCTTCGCCGACGCGCGGTCGGGATCGGTGGGGGAGTCACTGAGTCGAACGGGGATCTTCCTCGCCGCCATGCCGATGCCGGACCTGCAGGTGGTCTACTCCCACGCCTTCGGTGAAGACCAGGTGGATTTCCGGTGGAAGAGAAGGTTCCACGTGAAACGGATGCCTCTTCTCGGTGAGTTCGACGGGGAGCTCAAGTACACCAGGGGCGAATTCATGGACGGACGCACCATCAGCGAGGTCGTCTGGGCGGAGAAACGGCGGGAAGACCGGTTGCGCGCTCCCGGCCGGGGGATGGCCCGCTGGCTGTGGGCGGATGCCCTCAGGCCCGAGCGTCTCCGAGCGTTGCTCCTCAACGCCGGCCTGCGACCCGACCAATGACCGCGCCCGACGGGTGCGCCACGCGACTTGCCCGCGAACGGACGAGCTGCCCCGGCGTAACGGAGCAACCGGTCCGCAGGAGGGCAACTCGCGGCAGATCTTTCGGTGCGGAGGGCATCGGACGGGATGGTGGCGTTACGGCCGCGGTTCCGGTAGTCTTGGCAGGCTGTCTGTGTGCCGGATTCCCGGCCTCCACGTTCAACACATGCACAACCCTCCTGTTGCAGAAATACTGCAGCCGTTTAGTCCGAAGGAGGTGGGTTAGTCATGCATCAGTACGAATTGATGGTAATCCTCGATCCCGAGATCGATGAGCGCACCGTAGCTCCCAGCCTTGACAAGTTCCTCAACGTTGTTCGCAACGATGGTGGAACCATTGACAAGGTTGATGTTTGGGGTCGCCGCCGTCTCGCATACGAGATCAACAAGAAGGCCGAGGGCATCTATGCCGTCGTCGACTTCACCGCAAACGCCGCAGCAACTGCCGAGCTCGACCGTCAGCTGAAGCTGTCGGAAGCCGTCATGCGCACCAAGGTGCTTCGCGCAGAAGAGGGCATCGCCCAGGTTGCCGTCGCAAGCAAGCTTGCCGCCGAGAAGGCCGCCCGCAAGGCAGCCAACCCGAAGGCTGCTGCTGCTCCGGTCAAGGCCGACGCTCCTGCCGCAGCTCCCGCTGCCAAGGTCGCCGCATCCGCGAAGCCTGCAGCTGCCCCGGCAGCTCCGGTCGCCGTGGACGCTCCTGCCGAGGCAGACGCCGACAAGGCAAGCGACAAGTAGCCCATGGCCGGCGAGACCGTAATCACCGTGGTGGGCAACCTCACCAGCGATCCGGAACTGCGTTACACGCAGAACGGGCTGGCGGTAGCCAACTTCACCATTGCCTCCACTCCGCGCAATTTCGATCGCGCAACGAGTGAGTGGAAAGATGGCGAGGCACTGTTCCTGCGCGCGAGCGTTTGGCGTGAATTCGCCGAGCACGTGGCCGGTTCACTGACCAAGGGTTCCCGTGTCATCGCTTCCGGGCGTCTCAAGCAGCGTTCGTATGAGACCAAGGAAGGTGAAAAGCGCACGAGCATGGAGCTCGAGATCGACGAAATCGGTCCTTCGCTGCGCTACGCCACCGCCTCCCTCACGCGCGCGCAGTCATCCTCTGCACCTCGCGGCGGCGCGCCCGTCGCGCAGCAGCAGGGTAACGACGAGCCCTGGGCACCCAGCGCCCCCGCAGCCAACACTGGCGGCGGAGACGTTTGGAACACCCCGGGCAACTTCAGCGACGAGACCCCCTTCTAAGCCGAACCTCACGGTTGACGGCTGCACTCACACGTTTTAGAAAGTTAGGAAATCATGGCTGGAAAGTCGAGCGGCGACCGCCGCAAGCCGCTCCGCGGTGCTAAGGGTGGCAAGAACGCCGCTCCCGCGAAGTCGATCCGGGTTGGTGTCATCGATTACAAAGATGTCCCCACTCTTCGGAAGTTCATCTCAGAGCGTGGAAAGATTCGCGCCCGCCGCATCACCGGCGTCTCCGTCCAGGAGCAGCGTCTGATCGCGCGCGCCGTCAAGAACGCCCGCGAAATGGCCTTGCTGCCCTACGCCGGCTCAGGCCGGTAAGGAGCCCTCACATGTCGAAACTGATTCTGACGCACGAGGTCTCCGGCCTCGGTACCCCCGGTGACATCGTTGATGTCAAGAACGGGTTCGCTCGCAACTACCTTCTCCCCCAGGGCTTCGCTGTTGCGTGGACCCGCGGTGGCGAAAAGCAGATCGAGCAGATCAAGGCCGCCCGCGTAGCCCGCGAGCACGCCACCCTCGAAGAGGCCCAGGCTCTCAAGGTCACCCTTGAGAACACCAAGGTCAAGCTGGTCGTCAAGGCCGGCGCCGGCGGACGCCTCTTCGGCTCCGTCAAGACCGCAGACGTGGCCGACGCGGTTGCCGCTGCCGGTCTCGGTGCCATTGACAAGCGCAAGATCGAGCTCAGCCCGATCAAGGCGACCGGTGAGCACAATGCTACCGTTCGTCTGCGCGACGAGGTCAGCGCGACCATCAACCTGCAGGTTGTAGCCGCCAAGTAGTCTCGTATCACAGAAGTAGCGGCGGTTTCCGAAAGGAGCCGCCGCTACTCCTTTTTAACGCAAGCGCGTAACCCCCATTCTCGGCACAATATTCGCCGGTTTTGCACCTCTTTGTGCACAGGCGACCACCTATTTCATCAACATTCAATCGAGTATTGAAACTAGTTTTTCCACACACATGTGAATAGATTAATTAGCTGATCAAAGGTCGTTTTCAGTTTAAAACTCGTGAGTTGTCCACAGCCGAGTGCACAGGTTGTGCACAAGTCACGCGGCGTTTCGCGCAGATTACTCACATAGTTATCCACAGGGTGGTTTGGCAGCGTAGAAGAGTCTCTCTAGGGTGGGCAAGCAGGTAGTCGCACCAGTGCGCCCGCGTGCCGGATGATCGCTGTCAGCGGCTCCTGATACACCAGAACCACACCAACACGAGGAGGCTCGGCGTGTCGATAGCTCACCTGGGTTACGCCGATCAACGCGGCTCGGATCAACGAGGCTCCGAGTACCGAAGCAACTCCGAACCCCGTCACTCCGAGCGCACCCCGCCGCACGACCTGCTGGCCGAGCAGAGCGCGCTCGGCGGCATGATGCTGAGCAAGGATGCCGTCGCGGACGTCGTGGAGACCGTGCGCGCCGCCGACTTCTACGTACCCAAGCACGAGATCATCTTCGACGCGATCCTCTCCCTCTACGCGCAGGGTGAACCCACCGATGTCATCACGGTCACCGACGAGCTGACCAAGCTCGGCGAGATCTCCCGGGCCGGCGGCGCCGACTACCTGCACACGCTCACCAGCCTCGTGCCAACGGCTGCGAACGCGGGTTTCTACGCGACCATCGTCGCCGAACGGTCCATGCTGCGAAAGCTCGTGGATGCGGGCACCCGGATCGCCCAGATGGGCTACGCGGGCGAGGGTGAGGTGCTCGACCTGGTCAACAACGCGCAGGCCGAGATCTACTCCATCACCGGCAGCACCGAGACGGAAGACTACGTCCCGCTCACCGACGCCGTCACCGCGGCGATCGAGGACATCGAGGCGGCCAAGCTCAAGGACGGCCAGTTCACCGGTGTCCCCACCGGGTTCGCCGACCTCGATGAGCTCACCAACGGTTTCCACGGCGGCCAGCTGATCATCGTGGCCGCCCGGCCCGCCCTCGGTAAGTCCACCCTCGCGCTGGACTTCGCCCGCGCCGCGTCCATCCACCACGACATGCCGAGCATCTTCTTCTCGCTCGAAATGGGCCGTAGCGAGATCGCCATGCGTCTGCTCGCCGCCGAGGCATCCGTGCCCCTGCAGAGCATGCGCAAGGGCAACGTCGAGGCGCGCGACTGGACCACCATCGCGGCCACCCGCGGCCGTATCAACGACGCCCCGCTCTACATCGACGACAGCCCCAACATGACGCTCGTCGAGATCCGCGCCAAGTGCCGGCGGCTCAAGCAGCGGGTCGGCCTCAAGCTCGTCGTGATCGACTACCTGCAGCTGATGACCTCGGGCAAGAAGGTCGAATCCCGCCAGCAGGAGGTCAGTGAGTTCTCCCGCGCGCTCAAGCTTCTCGCCAAGGAGCTGCAAGTGCCGGTGATCGCCCTGTCCCAGCTGAACCGTGGCCCGGAGCAGCGTGCCGACAAGATGCCCGCCATCTCCGACCTCCGAGAATCCGGTTCGCTCGAGCAGGACGCCGACATGGTCATCCTGCTGCACCGCGAGAGCGCCTACGAGAAGGACAACCCGCGCGCGGGCGAGGCCGACCTGATCGTGGCCAAGCACCGAAACGGCCCCACCCGCACCGTCACCGTGGCATTCCACGGCCACTACTCCCGCTTCGCGGACATGGTGCCCGGCGCATAGCGCTCAGCTGACCGCAGGGTGTGTCGCGGCCCTAGCCCAGGGCAGCGCGGCGCGTCGTGTGCCGGGTGGGTACGGCGGACCAGGGGTCCTCAGGCCAGGGGTGCTTCGGGTAGCGTCCGCGCATCTCCGCTCGCACCTGCGAGTACGGACCTGCCCAGAAGGATGCGAGGTCGTCGGTCACGGCAAGGGGATGCCCGGCGGGGGAAAGCAAGTGGAACAACACCGGCACGCGTCCTCTGCAGATTCGTGGGGTCTCTGCCCATCCGAAGCATTCCTGGAGTTTGACAGCCACAACGGGACGAGCCGACGAATCATCGGCGGGTGGGTAGCTGAGACGGACATGCGAACCGCTGGGAACCCGGAGCCGCTCCGGAACCAGAGCGTCAAGGTCGACCGCGGCGGGCCAGGGCAGGGTACGGCGGAGTGCAGGGGCAAGGTCGATGCGCGCGGCCGGAGTGCCGGCGGCCAGATCGCTCAGCTCGGGGCCGAGCCAGGCATCGAGCGTAGCGAGCAGAGCAGTGTCTGAGACATCCGGCCAGGGCGATCCGAGCTCGCGATGCAGCAGCGCGAGGCGACGCCGCAGAGCGTCCGCGGCGTCTGACCAGATGAACACTCCGAGGCCGTGCGCTGTGACGGCACGGCGGACGGCATCCCGTCCGCCATCGTCCGCCGGTACGCGCACCGGCACGGACGAGCGAGTGATCGCACCGATCCGACGTTCGCGGCGGGCCACGACGCGCCCGTCCACGAACCGTGCTTCGACCCGGTCTGTGCAGAGATGGGGCGCCACCTGCTCCGCCTCGTTCTCGGAGATGACGGCGGCAGAGCGGATGAGTGCTCCGGTTCCCGCGGCCGCTCGTCCCTGTGCGCGAGTGACGTCCGCCACCGCCAACCAGTCGGCACTCGCGAGCGGACCGGTGATCCCTGCACGGGTGCCGGAGGCGAGAAGAAAGGTTGCACCGTTGGGCGACTGATCGACGCGGCGGGCGATCCACTCGGGAAAGGCGAGCGCGATGATCAGTCCGGTCTGATCAGCGCCTCCTCGCGCCGTGTCACTCGCCCCGGCGAAGCGCTCGAGACGGCGGACATCCTGCTCCCATCGGCGGGCATCCGGGCTTCGTCCGGTGCGCAGCGCGTTGAGAGTGGCCTGGGCGTCTCCGTCGTGAACGCGGAGGTCACCTGTGAGCAGCGCGATGACCTCGGCCGCTGTGCGCCCGCCGACCAGGTCACTCCCGGCGCGCAGTGCGTGGGCGAGGCGCGGAGCTGTCGGGATGCGGGCGAGCGCTCGCCCTTCGTCGGTGGCGCGTTCAGCGGCATCGATCGCGCCGAGCCCACGCAGCGCGGCGAGGGCCTCGTCCAGGCTGCCAGCCGGGAGCGGATCGACCAGCCGCAGGCCCACGCCACGTGGGGCGCCCGAGCAGGCGAGGAGCAGGGCTGCATCGGTGAGATCTGCCGCCTGGATCTCGGGGGCAGCGTGCGACGGCGCCGTGGCGAAGGTGCGCTCGTCGACGCAGCGGACCACAACGCCAGGCCCCTGCCGGGTGGCGCGCCCCGAGCGCTGGACGGCGGAGGCCTTGGGCGTCGGGCCGGTGACGAGACCGCTCATGCCGCGCACAGCATCCCGCTGCGGAGCACGAGACAGGCAGGTGTCGACGACCAGGCGTACGCCGGGCACGGTCAGAGATGATTCGGCCAGTGACGTGGTGACGATGATCCGTGCCGCAGCATCGGGGCTCCGCCCACTGATCACCGTATCCTGCTCTGCGGCGGGGATCTGGCCGTGCAGTTCCCGTACGTCGAACTCCGCGGCGAGAGAACGGATGCGTCCGGCGATCTCGGAGACCTCACGCGCACCCGGAGCGAAGACGAGAGCATCGGCGGCCGGATCGGTGCGCACGAGGGTGCGGTGTGCGGCAACCGCGGTGCTCGCGACGTGGTCGAGGAAAGCCCGGGTGACGCCCCGCTCATCCAGCCGAGGTGTGGGAGAGGGCGCCCAGCGCACCTCGAGCGGATGGGCCGGTACGCTCTGGCTCACGATCGGGGCCGGGCACTCATCCGTACCGAGAATTGTCGCGAACCTCTCGGCGTCGAGGGTGGCGGACATCGCGATGAGCACGAGGTCGTCGCGCAGCTCGCGGACCTCGCCGAGCAACCCGATCAGCAGGTCCGTCTCCAAAGACCGTTCGTGCACTTCGTCGATGATGACCGCATCGATCCCGTCGAGACCAGGGTCATCGAGCAGTCGGCGCAGAAGCACGCCGGCGGTCACGAACTCGATCACGGTGGTTGGACTCACCTGACGTTCGCCACGGACGGTGTATCCGACGCGAGAGCCCAGAGCGGATCCGTCCAACTCCGCGAGTCGTCGGGCGGCAGCGCGGGCAGCGACCCGGCGTGGCTGAGTGACGATCACACGACCCAGAACCCGATCGGCGAGGATGGGCGGCACGAGTGTGGTCTTTCCCGTGCCCGGCGGCGCGCTGACGACCACGGTGCGGCTCCGATCAAGCGCAGCAGTCAGATCATCGATCGCCGAGGCGAATGCGAGCCCGCGACCGAGTCTCGACGGATCGAACGGAAGACGGGTCACGTCCTCAGTCTGTCGCGTTTGGGGGGTGTGTGCTCACCTGTCGCAGGTACCGAGCCTCGACTCTGGGCCCACGTGACTTGCCTCAGCGAGCCAGTGGCCCGCTCCGGCAACCGTCGATGAAGGCCTGACCGGTGGGATGATCCCACCGGTCAGGCCTTTTCGGTGTCCGGCGCGTCAGGCCCGGCCGGGCCGGTGCGCCAGACGACTCACGAGGTGCGCGGGTCCTCCGGGTCGGCGTCCGGCGCGAGAGCGGCATCCGGCGTCTCGGCGTCGGGTTCGGCGTGGTCTGCCGCCGAGGACGTGTCTGCCGTGGGCTGCGGGGCCTGCGGCATCAGGTCACCGAGGTCCTGCATCTCCTCCGACGTCGGGTCGCCCAGGTCAGGCCGGTCTTCGAGGGGTGTTGCTGCGCGCGGCCGGCGCGGCCAGAAGGAGCGCCGTTCTCGCGTCTGGACGGACACGTTGCCGGCGGCATCCGTGATCGCGGCGGTGATGCGGCCGTCCATCTGGTCGCCGAAGTGCTCGTCGAAGTTGTTCTCCAAGTGGTTGGTGACGCTCTTGCTGATTCGGCGGGCCATCTCTTCCCGGCGCACCCGGCGTTCGACCTGCACCAGCACCTGGTGTTCGGCGCGGAAGGCGCGATACGTGGCGATGCACATACCGATCATCACCACACTGACGGGGATCGCCGTGAGGATGGCACCGGTCTGCAGCGCGGACAGGCCGCCGGCCAGCAGCAGGGCGATCGCGACGACGCCAACCAGGCTCGCCCACAGGATGCGGCTCCACTTGGGCGGATCCGTCTCGCCGCCGGAGGCGAGCATGTCGATGACGAGGGAGCCGGAGTCGGCCGAGGTGATGAAGAAGATCGCCACGATCACGACGGCGAGCACGGCCAGAACCGGCCCCAGGGGAAGCTGTGCCAGGAAATCGAAGAGCACGTTCTCCGGAACGATCCCCACCTCGGGGTCGACGAGGGCGGCGGGGTTCTCCCAGACCTGCTTGATGACGCTGCCGCCCATGACGGCGAACCAGAGGAAGGTGACGAGCGTGGGAACCAGGAGCACACCGGCGACGAACTCGCGCACCGTGCGGCCACGGGAGATGCGGGCGATGAAGACCCCGACGAACGGTGCCCAGGAGATCCACCAGCCCCAGTAGAAGACGGTCCAGCTACCCTGCCAGTCCAGGCCGGCCGAACCGGTGAAGGCGCTCGCATCGAAGGTGAGACCCACGATGTTCTGGAAGTACCCGCCGAGGGACTGCACAAAGACGCGCAGCAGGTACATCGTGGGCCCGAGCAGCAGAACGGCGACGAGGAACAACGCCGCCCCACCGAGATTGATGTTGGAGAGCCACTTGATGCCCTTGCCGACGCCGCTGACGACGCTGGCGATGGCGATCAGGGTGATGATCACGATCAGGACCACCAGCAGGGTGTTGCTGACCGAGTCGACGACGCCCAGGTGGCGCAGCCCCGCGGCAATCTGCTTCACACCGAGCCCGAGCGAGGTGGCCACACCGAACAGGGTGCCCACGATCGCGGTGACGTCGATCGCGTCGCCGAGACGACCCTTGACCTTGTCACCGAGCAACGGCTCGAGGGCCCACCGGATCGACACCGGCCGGCCCTTGCGGTGAATCGCATAGGCCAGCGAGAGACCGACAACGGCGTAGACCGCCCAGGCGTGGAAACCCCAGTGCAGGAACGTCTGCGACATGGCTGCTGCCGCCAGTTCCGGCTTGCTGCCGTGCACGCCGGGCTTGGGTTCGAGGAAGTACGTGAGCGGCTCCGCGGCGCCCCAGAACACCAGGCCGATACCCATTCCGGCGGCGAAGAGCATCGCGAACCAGGACATCAGCCCGAACTCCGGCGCATCGTCGTCCTGGCCGAGCTTGATGTCGCCGAACCGGCTCAGACCCATCCACACCGCGAAAATGACGAAGAATGCGACCAGGACGACGTAGTACGGGCCGAGGCCCGCCACGACGAGAGTCTGTAGCTGGGCGAGCACAGCCCCGGTGCGCACCGGGAAGAAGATGCTGATGAGGACCACGGCCACGATGATGCCCAGTGCCGGGTAGAAGATGCGTGGGGCCGGCACGTGCACCCCGAATCGGCGGCGCCGGGCGGCTGAGGCGGGTGGTGTGGGCTGAGAAGCAGCAGCGCTGCGAGCGCGTACTGCGTTGTCGGGTTCGGTGGAGCTGATAACGGCAACCAATCAGGTGAGGGCATCCGCTTCGCCGAGCGCAAACAGGCGCGGATGCCGGCGGCGGTGCGGGAATTCTGTGTTCGTCACGACTGGGCCGGCGCAGTTAAACGGCCCAGGCAACCCTCCAGCCTAGGACGTGCGAGCCACCCTTGGCCAACTGGGCAGGGTCTTTGGGCCCTGAAAATCGCCGGGGGCCGGGGGAGCCCGACGGTACGCTACGAAGTGAGATCGCCCTGGGACGCGCGAACGACCCCGTTTGCGCTTGTCCGGTGGCAGATGCGTCAAAGGAGTGGTTGCTCGTGAAAGTTGGCATTGGGCGTGAACGCCGAGACGGCGAAAAACGTGTCGCTGCAACACCGGAAACGGTGACTCAGCTCATCGGTCTCGGGGTCGACGTCACCGTCGAAGCCGGCGCCGGACTGGCCTCCGGGTACTCGGACGCGGCCTACCAGAAGGCCGGCGCGCAGATCGCCCCGGACTTCGACGCCACCGCGTTCGATGTGCTCTGCCACGTGCGACCGCTGAGCCCGGAGCTGGCCGCCACGCTGCCGACCGGAGTCATCACGGTGGGCCTGGCCTCGCCGGCCTCCGAACTGCCCACCGTGGCAGCCCTGGCCGCCGCGAAGGTGACCTCCTTCGCCCTCGAGCTGGTCCCGCGCATCTCCCGGGCCCAATCGATGGACGCGCTCACCTCTCAGGCCCTGGTGGCCGGCTACCGCGCCGTGCTCGAGGCCACCATCCGATTCCCCCGGTTCTTCCCGCTCTACATGACCGCGGCCGGCACCATCCCGCCGGCCCGGGTGCTCGTGCTCGGCGCCGGTGTCGCCGGGCTGCAGGCCATCGGCACCGCCAAACGGCTCGGCGCCCGAGTGTCCGCCTATGACGTGCGCCCGGCCTCAGCCGACGAGGTCACCTCGATGGGCGGCACGTTCATCACGCTCGACCTCGCCGCCGTCGAGGGCGCCGGTGGTTACGCCAGCGAACTGGCCGAGGACCGTGCCGTGCGCCAACGCGAACTCCTGGCTCCGCACGTGGCCAAAGCGGATGTGCTCATCACCACCGCCGCGATCCCCGGCCGCCCCGCCCCACTCCTGGTGACCCGCCAGATGGTCGCGGCCATGCCGGCCGGCTCCGTGGTCATCGACCTCGCCGCCGAAACCGGCGGCAACGTCGAGGGCGTGCAGCCCGGCGTCGACCAGCTGGTGCCCACCACGGCCGGTGACGGCTTTGTCACCCTGGTCGGCATGCAGGACGCCGCCTCTGCGATGGCCTCGGACGCGTCGCGCCTCTATGCCAAGAACGTGGCCAACCTGCTCGCCCTGATGACGAACGACGGCCAGGTCGTCCCCGACTTCACCGACGAGGTCATCGCCGGCGCCTGTCTCACCGCCGACGGTGTGGTGCGTCACGCACCGACCGCTGCCGCGCTGGAAGGAACAAACTGATGGATCCGATTACCCTCCTGACGGTCATCGTGCTGACTGTCTTCGTCGGCTTCGAGGTGGTCTCCAAGGTGTCCAGCACCCTGCACACCCCATTGATGAGCGGCGCCAACGCCATCCACGGCATCATCCTGATCGGCGCGATCATCGTCGCCGGCCAGCTTGACGACCCGTGGTTGATCGCGCTCGCCCTGCTCGCCGTCGCTCTCGCCACCGCCAACCTCGTCGGCGGCTTCGTCGTCACCGACCGGATGCTGGGCATGTTCCGCGGACGCAAGCCCGCCGCCACCCCGAAGGACACCACCAAATGAGCATCCTGAGCGCCGAGTGGACCGCACTGCTGTACCTGGTCGCGGCCGTCTGCTTCATCCTCGCCCTCAAGGGCCTGAGCTCGCCCAAGACCGCCAGGCGCGGCAACCTGATCGGCGCCGCCGGTGCGACACTCGCCGTGATCACGGTGTTCCTGTCGGCCAAGCTCGACAACATCCCGCTGATCCTGCTCGCGATCGCAGTGGGTTCCGCGATCGCGGCGCCCATCTCCCGCCGGGTGCAGATGACCCAGATGCCCCAACTGGTCGCCCTGTTCAACGGCGTCGGCGGTGGCGCAGCGGCGCTGGTCGCGATGCTCGAACTCGGCCACAGCGACGGCCCCTGGATGCTCGTCGCCGTGGTGTTCACCATGCTCGTCGGCGCGGTCTCGTTCGCCGGTTCCGCGATCACCGTCGCCAAGCTCCAGGAACTGATCACCACCAGGCCCGTGGTGTTCCCCGGCATGAAGTGGGTAATGACGCTGGCCGCCGTGGCCGCGCTCGTCGTGGGCGGTTTCGTCGTTGCCACCGGTTCGGCCGGCTGGGCGGTGCTGCTGCTCGTGCTCGGCCTGGCCCTCGGACTGCTGCTGGTGCTGCCCGTCGGCGGCGCTGACGTGCCGATCGTGATCTCACTGCTCAACGCCTTCACCGGTCTCGCGGTCGCCGCATCCGGTGTGGTGCTGGACAACGTGCTGCTCGTGGTCGCCGGCACCCTCGTCGGCGCCAGCGGCACCATCCTCACCCGCGCCATGGCCTCCGCCATGGGTCGCGGTGTCAGCGGCATCATGTTCGGCGCCTTCCGCGGCGGCTCGACGGCCGGCTCCACGGTGCAGAGCGACCGCCCGGTGCGGTCCTCCAACGCCGAGGACGTGGCCGTGATGCTCGCCTACGCACAGCGGGTCGTCATCGTTCCCGGCTACGGCCTGGCCGTCGCCCAGGGCCAGCACACCATCGCCGAACTCGCCACGACCCTCGAGGCGCGCGGCGTCGACGTGGACTTCGCCATCCATCCCGTCGCCGGCCGGATGCCCGGGCACATGAATGTGCTGCTCGCCGAGGCGAACGTGCCCTACGAATCGCTCAAGGAGATGGCCGAGGTCAACCCCGAGTTCAAGAACACCGACGTGGTGCTCGTGGTCGGCGCGAACGACGTTGTCAACCCGGCCGCGAAGACCTCGCCGGGTTCGCCGATCTACGGGATGCCGATCCTGGAGGTCGAGGACGGCCGCCAGATCGTCTTCCTCAAGCGGTCGATGCGCCCCGGGTTCGCCGGTATCGAGAACGAGCTGCTCTTCGACCCGAAGACCACGCTGCTGTTCGGCGACGCTAAGGACTCGCTCACCAAGGTGCTCGGCGCGGTCAACGCCCTCTGACGGAGCGGCTCAGCCGAGCGTGCCCCAGAGGTTGCGCTCGGCGAGCACCGACCGTAGTCGCGCCTTGGTGAGGTTCGACCGCACGATCCACCGGGCATCCGGGTTCTCGCTGGCGCTCAGTCCGTGGAACGTGGCGAGGCCGGCCTCCGGACTCGCCGCGATCGCCACGCTCCAGCCGTAACCCAGGGCCTGGCGCAACACCCGGTGCGCCTCGCGGGCGCGGACCGGGTCGGCCTCTGGCGGTTCACCGCCGAGCAGCAGGGTCGTTGCCCGGTCGCAGACCCGCAGGGCCAAGGTCTGGGCGTCGGCGTCGGCCAGCAGCCTGGGCTCGCAGATCGCGGCCACGGCGGCCCGGGCCAGCCATGCATCCGGCGTGCTCGACCAGTCCTCGACAATGGTGTGCATCAGGGCCGGGTCGGCGTCGCCGATCAGCTGCAATGCCCGGGCGGCGCCCTCCCGCACCCGCCAGCGATCGTCGGCGGCGGCGCGGCGGAGTGCCGTGAGAGCCTCGGGCCGGTCCGGGGCAGAGAGAGCGAGCCGGCCGAGCCCCTCGGCGCCGCAGAAGGCCAGGTACTCATCGGGGGAGTCGGCCAGGCTCCAGATCAGCTCGGCCGGTGCCGCTTCGGCGAAGGCGTCGGCAAGGGGCAGGTTGGCCCGCGGGCCCGGCAGGCCGGAGCGGCTGGTGAGAAAGCCGGGCACGTCACCGGGCGCCCGCGCGAGCAGGTCCGCCAACGCGTCCGCGTCCTCGCCGGGACTGACCCGCACGCTGCCGGCCGGAACATTCGATGTGACCACCATGAACCCCCTTGTCGAGCCTGACGGTAGTCGCGGTTGCCCGAGCCCGCTACGTGCGGGCACCGAACCCGGTCAGATGCGCCGCGTAGACTGGGAGGACTCCCTGCGACGAAAGAGGTGCCCGCGTGGCGCATGCCCCGGTAGGAGCCGTCATCGGTGCCCGGTACTGGACCGTGCCCGTCGCGCGCGCCGTTGTGGCGTTCGTGCCGGCGGCCGTGATCACGTTCAACGCCGACCACTCCGCCGAGTTCGGGCTGGTGGTGTTCGGTGCCTTCGCGCTGGTCAACGGTCTGGTCACCGGGCTGCTCAGCTGGCTGACCGTGACCGACCGGAGAGACCGCAGCATTTTTGCCATCCAGGGCGCCGTCGGCGTTCTCGCCGGCGTGATCGCGCTCGCCCTCAACGCCGGCGGGCTGGGTTTCTTCCTCTACATAGTCTCGGTGTGGGCGGCGATCACCGGTTTCCTCGAGCTGTACCCGGGCATCCGGGTGCGCGGACGCGGCCAGGTCGCCCGCGACTGGCTGGTCGTCGGAGCTCTCACTGCGGTGCTCGCCCTGGTGTTCCTGCTCCTGCCGCCGAACGCCGTCGTCGCGGTGGGCCTGCTCGGCGCCTACCTGGTGATCATCGGGGTGTACCTGGTCATCGCCGGCGTCTCCCTTTCCTCAGCGCCCGCGGATGCGCGGCGCGACCTGGCTTCCTCCCCCACAGATTCGGACACCCCGTGACCCAGAACACCCCGCACAAGCCCACCAGGAGCGAGATTCTCAAGCCCGTTGAGCTGGTCGCCATCTCCGCCGTGATGGGCCTCTTCGTCGGGCTCACCATCCTGCTGGCCACCCGAAACTGGGCGCTGTCATCGATCGCGTTGGGCATCACCTTCATCATCGCCCTGGTCGTCATCGCGATGCTCGCCCTGGGCATGAAGCCGAACGCGGCCGAGAAGAGCGACCTGGACGAACAGAACCAGAACGGCGACCACAAGGGCCATTAGCCCCCAGTCTTGCGCCAGCCCGGTGCTTTAATGGACCCATCGTGGTCCTGTTCCCGGTGTTGCTTCCCCTGAGGGGGCAGCTATGACCACCGATGGCCGCGCGTCGGCCGTCGTGCCGGCGATCCCGGCCCAGCCGTACGCCCGCACCGTCGATGAGGTGTGCGCCGACCTGCAGACCAGCCGGCACGGCCTCGACGAGTCGGAGGCGGCCGAACGGCTGGCCAGGTACGGGGCGAACGCCCTGCCCGTCGTGGCCAAGCAGAATCCGGTGCTGCGCTTCCTTAGCCACTTCAACGACGTGCTCATCTACGTGCTGCTCGGTTCGGCCGTGCTCACGGTGGTGTTCGGCGACTGGGTCGACGCGTCGGTGATCCTGGCCGTGGCCGTGATCAACGCCGTGATCGGGTTCCTGCAGGAGGGCCGGGCGGAAAAGGCGCTCGACGGCATCCGCCGGATGCTGTCGCTGAACGCGAAGACCCGCCGGGGCGGCCACTGGGTGAACACCGACGCGTCCAGCCTGGTGCCTGGCGACATCGTGCGGGTGAAATCCGGCGACAAGGTGCCCGCCGACCTGCGCCTGATCGAGGGCACCAACCTCAGGGTCGAGGAATCCGCGCTCACCGGGGAATCCGTTCCGGCCGGCAAAGATGTCGCGGCCGTCGCCGCGGACGCCGGACTCGGCGACCGGCACTGCATGTTGTTCTCCGGCACCATCGTGGCTGTCGGCAGCGGCCGGGGTGTGGTGACGGCCACCGGACCGGCCACCGAGATCGGACGTATCCAGACCCTGGTCACCGACACCGAGGCCCTGGCCACCCCGTTGACCCGCCAGCTGGACGTCTTCAGCACCCGGATCTCGCTGGGCATCCTCGCCATCTCTGGGCTGATGCTCGTGATCGGCCGTCTCGTGCACGACCGCGGCTTCGCCGACCTCTTCGCCGCCACGATCGGCTTCGCGGTGGCAGCGGTGCCGGAGGGGCTCCCGGCCCTGGTGACGATCACGCTGGCCCTGGGTGTGCGGCAGATGGCCGCCCACAACGCCATCGTGCGAAAGCTCACCGCCGTGGAGACTCTCGGCTCGGTGACCACGGTCTGTACCGACAAGACCGGCACCCTCACCCGCAACGAGATGACGGTGCGCGCCGTCATCACCGGCGCGGCCCGGTACGAGGTGCGGGGGATCGGCTACGACCCGGCCGGCGCCGTCCTGCTGGACGGCCGGCTGGTGACGGTCGCCGACCAGGATGACCTGGCCCGGCTGGTAGAGGTCATGGTGGTCTGCAACGACGCCAGGGTCAGTGCCGACGACGGCGTCTGGAAAGTGGTCGGCGAACCGACGGAGGGGGCGCTCTGCACCCTCGGGTACAAGGCCGGCTTCGACGCGGCCGGCGTCCAGAGGCTGGCCGTGATCCCGTTCGAGTCAGCCAACAAGTTCATGGCCACCCTCAACCGGTTCGATGACGAGCCCGCCCGGATCCTGGTCAAGGGGGCGCCAGCCCGGCTGCTGGAGCGGTGCAGTCTGCAGCTGAATGCCGCAGGCATCCCCGAACCCCTCGACGAGGCGCTCTGGGAGCGGCGGGTCGACGAGCTCAGCTCCACCGGGCTCCGCGTCCTCGGCGCGGCCATGGGCGACGCTCCGGCCGGCCTGAGCTCCCTGCACCTGGGCGACATAGACGACGGCCTGGTGTTCCTCGGCGTGGTGGGCATCGTGGACCCACCCCGGCCGGAGGCCATCGCGGCGATCCGGGTCATGCACGACGCCGGCATCCGGGTGAAGATGATCACCGGCGACCATCACGGCACAGCCGTGGCGATCGCCAGGGAAATGGGGATTGTGACGGGGGTCGCCCGGGTGCTCACCGGCGGCGAGCTGCAGAAACTCTCCCAGGACCAGCTGGCCCGGGTCGTGCGGGACGTGGACGTGTTCGCCCACACCAGCCCTGAGCACAAGTTGCGTATCGTGAAGGCGCTGCAATCGCACGGCGAGGTCGTGGCGATGACCGGCGACGGCGTCAACGACGCCCCGGCGCTCCGCAGGGCGGATGTGGGTGTGGCGATGGGGATCAAGGGCACGGAGGCGACTAAGGAGGCGGCCGACATCGTGCTGGCCGATGACAACTTCGCCACCATCCAGAAGGCCGTCGAAGAGGGCAGGCGCATTCGGGACAATCTGCAGAAGTCCATCATCTTCATTTTGCCGACCACCGCTGCGCAGTCCCTGGTGGTGCTGCTGGCGGTGCTGTTCGGCTTTGCGCTGCCGTTGCAGCCCACCCAGATCCTCTGGGTCAACCTGATCACCGCGGTGACCCTGTCACTGGCCCTGGCCACCGAGCCCGCCGAACCCGGCATCATGCTGCGCCGACCGCGCCCGCCGGGCGGGTCGGTCCTCGACTCCGAATACCTCGGCCGACTGGTCTGGGTGTCTGTGCTGATCACGACGGCGACCATCGGGGTGTTCTTCTACGAGCAGGCGATCGGGTCGTCCCGAGCGGTGGCGCAGACCACGGCGGTGACCATGCTGGTGCTCAGCCAGCTGGTGTTCCTGTTCAACTGCCGGTTCCTGCGCGCGTCGAGCCTCACGCTGGGCGTGCTGCGCGGCAACCGGGCCGTGTGGATGTCGGTGGGCACGATGCTCGTGCTGCAGCTGATCTTCGTCTACACCCCGGTGATGAACGTGTGGTTCAGTTCCACGCCGATCGGCCTGCGCGAGTGGGCCTACACGCTGGGCCTTGCTCTGGTGATCTTCGTTCTTGTCGAAGTGAACAAGCTGATCGGCCGGCGCCGGGCTCGCCGCCGGCCGATGCTTGCTCAGCCCAAATAGTCCACCAGCGGGTCGGCCAGGCCGACATAGCCCGCCGGGGTGAGCTCGAGCAGCCGGGCCTTGGCGGCGTCGCCGATCTCGAGGTCTTGCACGAACGCCACCAGGTCGGCCCGGTTGATCCGCTTGCCGCGGGTGAGCTCTTTGAGCAGCGCGTACGGGTCGGCGATCGTGGACCGGCCGGCGCTGACCTCGGCGCGGATGACGGTCTGGATGGCCTCGCCGAGGATCTCCCAGTTGGTGTCCAGGTCGTGCGCGAGCAGGTCACGGTCGAGGTCGATCTCGCCCAGGCCCCGCACCAGGTTGTCCAGCGCGAGCAGCGAGTGGCCGAAGCCGACCCCGATGTTGCGCTGGGTGGTGGAGTCGGTGAGGTCGCGCTGCAGCCTGGAGGTGACCAGGGTGGCGGCCAGGGAATCCAGCAGGGCGCTGGAGAGCTCGAGGTTGGCCTCGGCGTTCTCGAACCGGATCGGGTTGATCTTGTGCGGCATGGTCGACGACCCGGTCGCGCCGGCCTGGGGCACCTGGCGGAAGTAGCCGATGGAGATGTAGGTCCAGATGTCGGTGGCGAGATTGTGCAGCACCCGGTTGGCGTGCGACACCTTGCCGTACAGCTCGGCCTGCCAGTCGTGCGACTCGATCTGGGTGGTCAACGGGTTCCAGCCCAGGCCGAGGCCCTCGACGAACTCGCGGGACACCGCGGGCCAGTCCACGGACGGATCCGCGGCGACGTGCGCGGCGAAGGTGCCGGTGGCGCCGCTGAACTTGCCGAGGTATTCGTTGGCCTCGATCTGCTTCTGGATGCGCTCGAGCCTGTAGACGAACACCGCCAGTTCCTTGCCCATGGTGGTGGGCGTGGCGGGCTGACCGTGCGTGCGGGCGAGCATGGCGTCGGCGCGGTACTCGGCGGCCAGGCGGCGGAGGGCCCCGATCAGGGCGCGGAGCTTGGGCAGCCAGACCTCGCGCACCGCCGCTGAGACGGTAAGGGCGTAAGCGAGGTTGTTGATGTCCTCGCTGGTGGCGGCGAAGTGGGTCAGCTCGCTGATCGACTCAAGGCCCAGCGGCACCAGGCGGCGGCGCACAAGGTACTCCACGGCCTTGACGTCGTGCCGGGTGACGGCCTCGAGGGTGGCCAGTTCATCGATTTCGGCCTGGCCGAAGTCGGTGACGAGGGCCTTCAGGCCGTTCTTCTGCTCGACGCTGAGCGGCGAGGAGCCGAACAGGCTGCGGTCGGTGAGGGCGATCAGCCACTCCACCTCGACCTTGACCCTGGCGCGGTTCAGTCCGGCCTCAGACAGGTGCTCGCCCAGTTCGGTGACGGCGGCTTGATACCGGCCGTCGAGTGGACTGAGGACCTGCGGGGGTAGAGGACTCATCGGACTCCCTGTCTGATTGCGGGTGCGAGCTGCGCGAAGAGCGCAAAATTGGCTCTCTCAATCATGCCTAAAACGGAGTCAAACAGCGCATCGTCGGAATAGTACGGGTCGGGCACGTCCCGCAGGGCCGCCTGGTCCCTGTCGAAGCTGAGCAGCAGGCGCACCTTGTTACGGTCCCGTTCGGTGGGCGCCCAATTCCGCAGGATGCGCTCCTGCGACCTGTCCAGCACGACGACGAGGTCGAGGTCGTCGAACCAGCCGGCGTCGAATTGCCGCGCCCGATGGTGGCTGCCGTCGTAGCCGCGCTTGGCCAGGGCGGAGACCGTGCGGGCGTCGGCCTGCTCGCCGACGTGCCAGTCGCCGGTGCCCGCCGAGCTCGTCGTGATGAGCCGACCCAGTCCGGAGCGCGTGACCAGGTCGCGCAACATCACCTCGGCCATGGGCGACCGGCAGATGTTGCCGGTGCAGACGAAAATGATCCGGAATGGCGTCGACTCATCTGGACTGAGCGCCGCGAAATTCATGTGTCCATTGTGTTCCACATTCCCCTCCTCCACATCCGCCCCCGGAGGCAACTTTCCCCCGGATCCAGCGCGGGCCGCCACCCTCCCGGCCGACCGGCGCAGTCTGGCCGGAACGAGGAGGCGCGATGGAATCAGCGGGCGGCAGCATCCTGCCGGATGTGAGCGGAGGGCCGGATGCCGAGACTCTGGCCCGCCTCCGTGAACAGCGGTGGCTCCTGCGCGGGGTGCGGGACGCGGTGGAGGTCTCGGGGCGACGGCTGGCCGGCCAGGAGGCGGGGCCGGCGTGGCGGTCACCGGCCCAGCGGGCCTATGGCGCCGGTTTGGGTGAGCTGAGCGCCAACCTGCACGGCGCCTGGCGAGCCCTGGACGACGCGCTGTGGGCCGTGGACGAGGCCATCGGCCGGGTGAAGGCGGCGCCGTGACGGGCCCGGTCGGTGACAGCGGCCCTGGCGGGAACGACGGCGCGCTCACGGTGTCCGGCGGCGGCATCCGGGTGGCCACCGACACTGTGTTCGCCGAGATGGCCGCGCTGCGCCTGCTGCAGGGTGAGGCGGAGCAGTGGCAGGGGCAGATCGGCCGGGTCCGGTCGTTGGGTGTCGGCCCCGCGCCGGCTTGGCAGCCGGATGACCTCGGCGCCTGCGTGTTCGGCGCGTCGGTGGCGATCGACGCCGTCGCCGACCGGAGCGGGCAGCTGGCCGAGGCACTCGAGCAGGCCGCCGAGGAGTACGGCCGCCTCGAGAACGGGTTGGACATTGCGCTTCGGGGCACGGGCGCCTGGATGGCGCACGCCCTGGGGGTTCTGGCGCCGGTTCTGGCGCTGTTGGTGGCGACTCCGTTGGCCTATCTGGCTCTCGGATCGCTGCTGTCCAGTGCCGCCCTGGGTCGCACACCGTCGGTGGTGCCGCCCTGGCTGACCGACTGGCTGCGGGAGAACCCGCGGCTGCTCACCAACCCGGCGACCGTCGCGCTGGTGCGCACTGTGGTGTCGTCGACCGATGAGGCGGCGCTTAGCCGGCTGGGCGTGCCGTACCCGGTGGCCGCGGTGGTGGGCGACGAGGGTGCCGGGATACTCGGCGCCCAGTCCTCGGCGTTCGGACTGCTTGTGGCGGCCCGGGTGGCGGGGCTGCTGCGCGAGTCGCCCGTGCGGGTCAGCCAGGTCGGGTCATCGATCGGCCCACCGGGCGGCGCAGATGACCCGGCCCGGGCGGGACGCGCAGCCCGGGCGGGCCGTGCCGGGGCCGGTGCGGCCGGCGGCGTGCCGTTCGCACCGTTCGGCCCGGCGGCCGTTCCGCTA
>NZ_SOHM01000022.1 GCF_004403945.1 Cryobacterium lactosi
CGGCCGCCGCGGCCGCACCTGCGGCCGTGGCCGCCGCGCCCGCCGGGGCGAGCGTGCGCTGGCCGTTCCCCGGCGCGGTGCGCATCTCCGACGGTTACGGACCGCGCTCCGCACCCTGCGCCGGCTGCTCCACCTTCCACGACGGCCTCGACATGAACCCCGGTGAGGGCACCCCGATCGGCGCGATCGCCGACGGCGTCGTGAGCTCGGTCACCTCGTTCGACGACGGCGGCCTGGGCGTGCACGTCATGATCGACCACGTCGTGGACGGCCAGAACGTCACCAGTACCTACGGCCACATGCGAGCCGGGTCCGCCGCTGTGAGCGTGGGCCAGTCGGTCGTGGCCGGCCAGGTCATCGGCAGCGTGGGCAGCACCGGCCAGAGCACCGGGCCGCACCTGCACCTCGAGCTGCACCTCGACGGCGTCACAGCCATCGACCCCTATGGCTGGCTCACCGAGCACGCGGGGCCCATGTAGCCCAACCCAGCCGGCGGCACTCCGCCGCGGACGGGTCAGCGGGTGGGCGGCACCTGGAAGTACAGGTGGGCGTGCAGGCGGCATCCGTCGTTGAACGGTGACCCGCAGGCGGGGCAGGCTGACACTGACCGGTATGCCTCGATCGTGAGGGTCTGCCCGCAGGCGCCGCAGAGGATGGCCCGTTCGGACCACTCCGCCGGCGCCCACTGCGCGGCCGGATGCGATTCGGCATCCGCGTGGCACTGGAAGCACGGGTAGAACCTGTCGCAGCAGCGGAACTTGATCGCGACGATGTCGGCGGGCCCCGCGTAGTGCTCGCACCGGGTGTTGTCGTCGACGGTGGCACCGTAGACGCGGGGTCGGGCCGGCCGTTCGGCCGGGTCGTCGTGCAGCATGCTGCCTCCTGAAGGGTTTCGCCGCCGCATCCACAGACAACTGTGGCCGATGCGGACTTCTGCGCCCGGTACGCGGGGCGCAATTGTCCGCACCGGCCACAGTAGCGAAGAGGGGTGGTCTACTCGCCCGTGTCGGTACCGCTGGTGTCGGTCGTCGCGGTGGCCTGCTCCATGACGAACGCCTCGAAGGCCGCGGCGTCACCGAGGTCTCCGGTGTACTGCACGCCCTGCACGAGCACGGTCGGGGTGCCGGTGAGCGCGCCGATGTCGGTGTTGGGCAGCGGGTTGTCCAGGGCCCGGTCGGTGGCGTCGCCCACCCAGCCGCTGAACTCCTGGTCGGTGATGCAAGTGGCCACGGCCTCGTCGGTCACGCCGGCCTCCTCGACCAGGCTGACCAGCTCGGCGTTGCTGAGGCCGGTCGTGCCCTCGGTGGGCTGGTTGGCGAACAGGGCGGCATTCACGTCGAGGAAACTGTCCGGCTGGTAGTTGGCCACGCAGGCGGCGGTGTTGGCGGATCGGGTGGAGTACTTGCTGCCGCTCGAGGACTGGTCGAGGATCGAGATCGGGTGGGTCTCGAGCGTGATGTTGCCCGCGGTGAGCCAACTGGCGAGCTGGGCGCCGTTCGTGGTCTCGAACTGGCCGCAGTACGGGCACAGGTAGTCGACGTAGACGGCGATGTTCACGGTGTCGGTCAGCGCGCTCACGTCGGTGGGCACCGGCTCGGCGTCGGCCGCGGTGGCCGCGGTCGGCACGGCACTGATGGTGGTGCCGTCTCCCTGCATCAGGATGCCGTCGCTGGCCATGTTCAGCGGACCGGGCGACGGCGGCTTGATGCTGCCGACGATCAGGACAGCGACGATAGCGGCCACGGCCACCAGGGCCAGGCCGATGCCGCCGCGCAGGAACCAGCGGTTGCGCGTGTCGCGCTTCTTCTGCTCTTCCCGCTGGATGCGGGCCGTTTCGCGGGCCACCTCACGGCGGTCCTTCTTCGGGGGGAGCGACTGGCCGGGGGTTTTAGCGTTCATGGACTATCTGTGCCGTTTCGTCGGGACTGCTGATGCCTTGACGCTATCGACCGAGCCTATGAGGTCGATAGCCGGATGCTGTGAGCAAGCTGGGAAGGCCACCGTGGCCGGGCGCCCACGTCGAGCCTAGGACTAGATCGGGTGGGCCGGGAACGAGCGCCTAGAACCAGGTGCTCAGGTGTGGGGCGTAGGCGGAGTGCAGCGCCGTGTCCAGCCGGATGGCGGCATCCGGGGACGCCTCGGTGAGACGTCCCGCACGGGCGAGGTCGACGGCGCTGGTGCCGCCGAGATACAGCGACGCGAGGTCCGCCGCCAAGAGGGCCACCTCGACGGCGTCGGCGGGGGCTGCGCCGGTGAGCGGATGCGCCCGCCCCGATCCGTCGGCGGCCACTGTGAGCAGGAACCGGCCCGCCGCGAAGCCGAGGTCGTCCGTGACGTCGAGCAGGTACTCGCCCGCTGCCGCGTAACTGCGGGCGCCGAGCGCCGCCGGCACGTCGAGGATGCGCAGCCAGAGGTGGTCGCGTTCGCTGGTCTTGCGCACGGCGCGGTGGTCGGAGACCTGCCAGGCCACCGGCTCGGAGACACTGCGCAGCGGGGCCTCGATCTCGCTGACCATGTCCATTTCGATCACGAACCGCCACAGCGCGGCATAGGCGTCATCGGTGGCGGCGACCAGGTCCACGAGCTTGAGCCGGCCGGGCTGGCTCACGTTCTGCAACGCGATCTCGTAGAGGGCGAATCCGGCGATGGCGCCATCGGCATCGTCGTAGCGCACCGTGCGGATGCCGCGCTTGTGGGCGTCGGGTTCGTTCGGCAGCAGGCCCAGCGTGCGCTTCCACCAGATCTCGCGGCGGTCGACCTCGCCGGGGGAGCGGTCCCGGGTGCGTTCGAAGACGGCGGGACCGTCGGCGAGCAACGATTCAGGGCTGACGAACTGCACCCGGCCGGCTGGGGCGGGCCCGGTCCAGTGGGCGCGCTGCGTGTCGACGAGGTAGGAGGACTGCCGGGCCGACGGGCCGAAGCCGTAGCGGCCGTAGATGGTTGCCTCGGAGACCGTGAGCATCGCGATCGGCAGGCCGAGCTGCACCGCGGTGCGGAGCTCGCCGGTGAGCATGGCCCTGGCGATGCCCTGGCGGCGGTGGGTGGGGGAGACGGTGACCGAGCTGATCGCCCAGCTGGCCAGAGCGGCGCCGCCGGGAACGGTCAGGCCCATCTCCCAGGAGCGCACCGTGGCGACCGGGGTGTCCGGGTCGGCCTGCGAGGAATCCCAGACGCCGGTGACCCTGTCGGTGGCGATGTCCTCGACCTGTACCTCGAGGGTGCCCTCGGTGGGGGTGACCTCGTGGAAGCCGCGGGCATCCGCCAGCAGCCAGCGCTTGAGGCCTGCCTCGTCGGCGGCGTCGAGCACGGCCAGTCTCAGGCCGCGTTCGGCGAGGGTCGCGGTGGATTCGGGGTCGACGGGCCAGGAGGCATAGGCGTTCACTCACCCAGCCTACTCACGCGGGCTCTCGCGGCCACCCCGGGAAATGCTTGCGAGGCGGGCTAGAGGTGCGGGGCCACCGTGGCGGTGAAGGATGCCACGGTGCGCGCCACGACGTCTGCCGCCGGGGTGTCCCAGATCGCCTGGTTGAAGATCTCGACCTCCACGTCGCCGGTGTAGCCGGCTGCCTGCACCAGGGCGGAGACGGCGGCGAAGTCGATGACCCCGTCGCCCGGGTAGTGCCGGGCGAGCAGCACGTCAGTCGGCAGCGGGGTGGCCCAGTCGCAGACCTGATAGCTGGCGATGTAACCGCCGGCGCCGGCCCGGGCGACCTGGGCGGCCAGGGCCGGGTCCCACCAGACGTGGAAGGTGTCCACCACCACGCCGACGACATCCGCCCCGAACTGCTCGGCGATGTCGAGAGCCTGGCCGAGGGTGGAGATCACGGCGCGATCGGAGGCGTACATCGGGTGCAGCGGCTCGATCGCGAGGGTGACGCCGGCGGCGCGGGCCTCGCCGGCCAGCTCGCCGATGGCGTCGCGCACCCGGTCGCGGGCGCCGATGAGGTCACGGGATCCCGCGGGCAGACCGCCGGCCACGAGCACCAGGGTGGGGGCGCCGAGCGCGGCGGTCTCGTTGATGGCACGGCGGTTGTCGTCGATCGCTGCCCGGCGGGCGGGGCCCTCCGGAACGGTGATGAAGCCGCCACGGCAGAGGCTCGACACCCGCAGCCCGGAGTCGGCGACCAGACGCACCGCGGTCTCCAGGCCCACCTCGGCGACGGGTTCGCGCCACAGGCCGATGCTGGACACGCCGGCGTCGGCCGTGAGGCGGAGGGCCGTGGCCAGGTCGGCGTACTTGATGGTGGCCTGGTTGAGCGAGAGACGCGGATGCGGCGCCGTCGTCACGGCCGCGGCGGCCGGAAGGGTGTCGGTCATGCGGTCAGTCCGTTCAGGGTGAGGAGGCTGTTCCAGCGGGCGGAGGCGAGCTCGGGCCGTTCGAGGGCGCCGGAGTCGTTGGCCAGGCGAACGATCTCGGACAGGTGCGGCAGGCTGCGGGCGGCGTGCAGTCCGCCGACCATGCTGAAGGCGGCCTGGTGGCCGTTCAGCCAGGACAGGAAGGCGACGCCGGTCTTGTAGTAGAAGGTGGGGGCGGCGAACACCTGCCGGGACAGGGCCTCGGTGGGGCCGAGGATCAGGTGGTAGCCGGGCAGGTCGCCGGCGTCGAGGGCCTGGATGGCCGCGGAGGCGTGGGGGGCGACGGCCGCGAAGGCGCCCAGCAGCGCGTCGGAGTGTCGGGCGGCCACGGCCGGGGACGCATCCGTGCCGCCGGGCTCATCGCCCGCGATCAGGCCGACGTAGTTGAAGTCGTCGCCGGTGAACATCGTGACCGATGCGGGCAGCCGGGAGCGCAGCGCGATCTCGGCGCCGGCGTCGAGAAGGCTCATCTTGATGCCGCTGACGGAGTCGAGGCTCTCCTCGATGATCGCCAGCACGGTGTCGGAGGCGATGGTGCTGTCGGTGGAGCCGAAGTAGGCGGCCAGGACGGGGTCGAACGCGGCGCCGAGCCAGTGCAACACCACGGGCGTCGTGGCGGCGGCGAGCACCGCACCGTAGACCCGGCGGTAGTCTTCGGCGGACTCCGCGGCGCGGGCCAGGTGGCGGCTGGCCATCAGGACCACCCCGGCGCCGGCATCCTCGGTGAAGTGCAGCTGCTCGAGGTAGGCGTCGATGACCGCGTCGAGGGAGATCTGCTCGTCGTGAATGTGGTCGGTGTTGACGCCCACGACCAGCGCGCCGCCCACCGAGCGGGCCTCGGCGGCGCTGCGGGTGATGAGTTCGCGGGTGGCCGCGGCGCCCAGGCCCATGTTGCGCTGGGCGGTGTCCATGGCGTCGGCGACGCCGAGGCCCCACGACCAGACGTGGTGCCGGAACGCCAGGGTGGCGTCCCAGTCGATGTCGGCCGGAGCACCGGGCACGTTCTCGGCGAAGGGCCGGGGGATCACGTGCGCGGCCGCGTAGGCGACCCGGGAGGTGAGCGGGCCGGTGGGCCGGGTGAAGGCCGGCGCCGGATTCAGCCCGACGCGGCGGGTGCGGCCCGCCGGATCGAGCAGGGTGAGGTCGGTCATGACGTGACGGATGCCGGTTCGGCCGGCGCTGCCGAATCCGCTGAGCCGGCGGCGGGGGCACTGGTGGGCGCGGCGATGGGCAGGCTCACGACCGGCAGGTCGATGCGGCGGCCGGTGGCAGAGCTGAGGAGGCCCTGCTCGGCCAGCTGCACGCCGCGGGCGCCGGCGAGCAGGTCGAACTCGTTGGGGCCGTCCTCGACCACGTGGCGGATGAAGTCCTCCCACTGGGTCTTGAAGCCGTTCTCGAACACGTCGTTGACGGGTACCTCGAGCCAGTCCTTGGTGTAGTCGTGTTCCTCGGCCAGGTCGGGGTTCCAGACCGGTTTGGGGGTGGCGTTGCGGGGCTGGATCTTGCAGCTGAACAGGCCGACCACGGCGCTGCCGTGGGTGCCGTCCACCTGGAACTCGACGAGCTCATCACGGTTGACCCGCACGGTCCAGCTGGAGTTGAGCTGCGCGACGATGCCGCCCTCGAGCTGGAAGACCGCGTAGGCGGCGTCCTCGGCCGTGGCGGGGTAGGCCTCGCCGTCCTCGCCGATCCGCACCGGGATGTGCGTGGCGGCCTGGGCGTAGACCGATTCGACCCGGCCGAACAGGTTCTCCAGCACGTAGTTCCAGTGCGGGAACATGTCCACGATGATGCCGCCGCCGTCCTCGGCGCGGTAGTTCCAGCTGGGCCGTTGGGCCGGCTGCCAGTCGCCCTCGAACACCCAGTAACCGAACTCGCCGCGCACCGAGAGGATCCGGCCGAAGAAGCCGGAGTCGATCAGCCGCTTGAGCTTCTGCAGCCCGGGCAGGTAGAGCTTGTCGTGCACCACACCGTTCTTGACGCCGGCGGCCGTAGCCAGGCGGGCCAGTTCGAGGGCCTCCTCGAAGGTCTCGGCGGTGGGCTTCTCGGTGTAGATGGCCTTGCCGGCCGCGATGGCCTTGGTGAGGGCGCCGACGCGGGCCTTGGTGACGAGGAAATCCGCGTAGACCTGCCAGCGGTCATCCATTAGCGCCGCGTCGAGGTCTGTCGTGTAGTGCTCGATGCCGTGCTTCTCGGCGAGCTCCTTGAGCTTGGCCGCGTTGCGGCCCACGAGCATCGGTTCGACCTGCACCCGGCTGCCGTCGCTGAGCAGCACGCCGCCCTGCTCGCGGATGGCGAGGATCGAGCGTACGAGGTGCTGCCGGTAGCCCATGCGCCCGGAGGCGCCGTTCACGATGATGCCGAGAGTGTGTGACACGAGGTTGTCCTTCTTCGTTGAGGGTGCTCCGTGGTGGAAAGCGTTTACCCAGAGTGTAGGACAGGAGTTCCGCCCGGCGCAATGGGTGGCGGTGGAATTTGCCGGGCCTGCCGCTTGACACGGGACGCCCGGGGCGATCAAGCTGGGGAAACGTTTTCCTCTGAGCGGGCGCCTTGCTGTGCCCGGGGGTGCGAACTGGACGGGACGAGGGTGGCCGGATGACGAGCGTCGAACGCGTGCTGATCGCCCCGGACTCCTTCAAGGGCACGGCCGAGGCCACCCAGGTGGCCCGGGCGCTGGCCGCGGGCTGGGCCGCGGTGCGTCCGGACGACGACCTGGTGCTGATGCCGATGGCCGACGGCGGCGAGGGCACCCTCGACGCGTTCGAGCTGGCCGTGGCCGGCGCCAGGCGGATGCCCGTGACGGTGACGGGCCCCGATGACCAGCCGGTGGCGACCCACTGGCTGCTGTTGCCCGACGGCACCGGGGTGGTGGAACTGGCCAGCACCAGTGGCATCACCCTGCTCGATCCGCTCCGGCCGATGGAGGCGCACAGCTCGGGCTTCGGTGAGGCGATTGCGGCAGCCCTGGCGCACGGGGTGTCACGGCTGTACCTGGCGCTCGGCGGTAGTTCCTCCACCGACGGCGGGGCGGGGGCCCTGGCCGCGCTGGGTGCGGTGTTCCAGGACGTGGCCGGACGGCCGGTTGCCGCCGGCGGTGCCGGCCTGGCCGCGCTCGCGACTGTCGACCTCAGTGCTCTGCCGGCGCTGCCGGTGGGGGGTGCGCTGATCCTGAGCGATGTCACCAATCCGCTACTCGGGGCGCACGGCGCGGCGGCGGTGTTCGGCCCGCAGAAGGGTGCAGAGCCGGCGCAGGTCGCCGGGCTGGAGGCCGGCCTGGCCCGGCTGGCCGGTCTGCTCGCCGTCGACCCGGCGACCCCGGGCGCGGGGGCGGCCGGGGGCACCGCGTTCGGGTTGCTGGCCTGGGGTGCCAGGCTCGCGGCGGGATCGGCTGCCGTGGGCCGGGCGCTGGGCGTGCCTGCTGCCGTGCGGGGCGCATCCGTGGTGATCACCGGGGAGGGCCGGTTCGACGCGCAATCCGCGGCGGGCAAGGTGCCGTCGTACCTGGCCGGCCTGGCCGCGGATGCCGGGGCGCGCGCCCTGCTCGTTGCCGGCGCGATCGATGCCGGTGCGCTGGCGGCGGTGCCGGGGCAGTTCGCCGACGCGGTGTCCCTCACCGACCTGGCCGGGGGCTCCGCTGCTGCCATGGCCGACACGCTCGAGTGGCTGGAGGCCGCGGGGTCCCGTCTGGCCGCCTCGCTCTGAGCCGTACGGCGCTGCGGCCGCGCTCGTGGCACGCGTGAGTGCCGCCTGCCCCGCCGCCCGCCGCCGATTAGCCGGGCCGTGACCGCGAGGCGGCTGCAACGTTGTAATTCAGGCGGTAAGTTCGGACGTGAACAGTAGAGCGCACCGGAACCGGTGCGGCGGCGGCCGAGGGCCGCGCCCGCGACGGGCGGCCCGGCTGTTCGCGACACGGACCGAACCAGGGGAGCGAAATGGCAGCAACACTGCGCGATGTGGCGGCGCTCGCCGGGGTGTCGATCAAGACCGTCTCCAACGTCGTCCACGACTTCGAGCACATCCGACCCGCGACCAGGGAGCGGGTGCGCGCAGCCATCGACGAACTCGGCTACAAGCCCAACATCTCGGCGCGCAGCCTGCGCTCCGGCCGCACCGGTGTGATCGGCCTGGCCCTGCCCGAGCTCAGCCTGAGCTACTTCGCCGAGTTGGCGGATGCGATCATCCAGGCCGCCGAACGCCGTGGCACCTCCGTGATCATCGAGCAGACCGGCGGCGATCGTGACCGCGAGATCCAGCTGCTGGCCAGCCCGCACCGGCAGTTCACCGACGGTCTGATCTTCAGCCCGCTGGGCATGGGCAACGACGACGCGAGCTACCTGAACGTGGACTACCCGCTGGTGCTGCTCGGCGAGCGCATCTTCGCCGGGCCCACCGACCACGTCACCATGCACAACGTTGCCGCCGCCCATGCGGCGACCCGGCATCTGCTGGCCACCGGCCGCCGCCGGATCGCCGTGATCGGGGCGCACCAGGACGAGGTGATCGGCTCCGCCGGACTGCGGTTGCGCGGCTACCGGGAGGCGCTCGCCGAGGCCGGGATCGAGTTCGACCCGGCGCTGATCGCGCACACCACGCTGTGGCATCGTGCGAACGGCGCCACGGCCATGCGGGAGCTGCTGGCCACCGGTGTGCAGTTCGACGCCGTGTTCGCCCTGAACGACACCCTGGCCCTTGGCGCCATGCGGGTGCTGCAGGAGTCCGGGCGGCGCATCCCGCTGGATGTCGCGGTGGTGGGATTCGACGACCTCGACGAATCCAGTTACTGCCTGCCTGCCCTCACCACGATCGATCCGGGCAGGGACGAGATCGCCGATACCGCGGTGCGCATCCTGCTCGAGCGCATCTCCGGCGAGGCCGCCGACGTGGCGCCGCGGGAAATCGAGGCGGGATTTCGGCTGGTCCAGCGGGAATCCACCGATCTCGTCCCGGCCGACAGCCCTGTCGTCTGACTGCGGGATTGCCGGCCCGACCGGTGCGCCGAGCCGGGTGCGACGGGGCGGATCGTTACCGAAGACTTCGGAATTCGCACTTGACAGACACGCGCACGGCTCGGCATGATGCATTTACAACGTTTACTTCCAACGTTGTAAATGTCGGAATCGGCTCTTCCCGGATGCTCTCGCCTCGAGCGAATTCCCCCGGATCCAGGGCCCGACAACGATGACGATTCGAATCAAGGAGGATTCGTGAGGGCCCGTCCGAAACTGGACACCGGCCGCGTCGCGATCCTTCTCGCACCGCACCACCCACAGCACTCGCATCCACCCGGTCGCGTCCGCCCGGGGGTGCATTGATGACAACGGTGTCCCCACACCTGCGAGAGGAAACATTTCAATGAAGACCAAATTCCTGGCCTCGGTCGGCGTCATCGCCGTAGCCGCCGCCGCGCTCACCGGATGCGCGGCCTCGGCCGAGACATCCAACAGCACCGAAGCATCCTGCACCAACAAGATCGTCAACGCCAACGCGCCCCAGGTGAGCGTGTGGGCCTGGTACCCCGCGTTCGAAGAGGTCGTCGACCTGTTCAACAACAGCCACGACGACGTGCAGGTCTGCTGGACCAACGCCGGCCAGGGCAACGACGAGTACACCAAGTTCTCCACCTCGATCGAATCGAAGTCCGGCGCCCCCGACGTCATCCAGCTCGAATCCGAGGTGCTCTCCAGCTTCAGCATCCGGAACGCCCTCGTCGACCTCACCGAGTTCGGCGCGAACGACGTGAAGGACAAGTACACCGAGGGCTCCTGGAAGGACGCCTCCAGCGGCGACGCCGTCTACGCCATCCCGGTCGACGGTGGCCCGATGGGCATGCTCTACCGAAAGGACCTCTTCGAGGCGGCCGGGATCGCCGTTCCCACCACCTGGGCAGAATTCGAAACCGCCGCCGCGGCACTGAAGACGTCCGGCTCCGACGGCGTGCTGGTCAACTTCCCGACCAACGGCCGTGCCTTCAACCAGGCGCTGTTCGCCCAGGCCGGCTCGGTGCCGTTCGTCTACGACTCGACCAGCCCCACCGACATCGGTATCGACGTGAACGACCAGGGCGCCAAGGACGTGCTGGACTACTGGAACTCTCTCGTGCAGGACGGCCTCGTCACCACCGACGACGCCTTCACCGCCGACTACAACACCAGCCTCGTGGACGGTACCTACGCCGTGTACCTCGCCGCGGCTTGGGGCCCCGGCTACCTGCAGGGCCTCTCGGATGCCGATGAGAACGCCGTCTGGGCCGTCGCACCGCTGCCCCAGTGGGACGCCGCCAACCCCGTGCAGGTGAACTGGGGCGGCTCGACCTTCGCCGTGACCAGCCAGGCCACCGACAAGGCGCTCGCCGCACAGGTCGCCATCGAGATCTTCGGCACCGATGAGGCCTGGAAGGTCGGCGTCGAGAAGGGCGCGCTCTTCCCGAGCTACACGCCGATGCTGGACTCGGACTACTTCGTCAACCTGGAGTACCCGTTCTTCGGCGGCCAGCAGATCAACAAAGAGGTGTTCCTCAACGCGGCGGCCGGCTACACCGGTGCCACGTTCAGCCCGTTCCAGAACTACGCCTACGACCAGCTGACCGAGGAGCTCTACTCCATGGTGCAGGGCGAACAGGACGGCAGCCAGGCGCTTGACGACCTGCAGGCCAGCCTGGAAACATACGCCACCGAGCAGGGCTTCACCGTCGCCAAGTAGGTCGCGGCCCCGCACCATCGTTGGATAGCGCGGTCGCCGCAGTGCGGCATCCGCCAGCGCCGCCGGCCATCACCGGCCGGCGGCGCCCCATCACTCAGCTCGTTCCGCGCCAGCGCAGAGCCAGCCACGTAAGAACCGTACGAAGGACACAGTTATGGCACTCACCGAAGCGGCGCCGAAGCCGGCGCCGAATCCGGCGGTGGCCCGGCCCGCCCGCCGGCCGCGCACGCAGATCGACCGGATGGACCGCAAGCGTCAGCGCTGGGGCTGGCTGTTCGTGGCCCCGTTCGCCATCGTCTTCGTCACCTTCCTGGTCGCTCCCCTCGGCTACGCCTTCTGGATGAGCATGCAGACCAGCACGCTGGCCACCGGCACGTCGTTCACCTGGTTCGCAAACTACGGCAAGGCCTTCACCGACCCGATCTTCCTCGAGGGGCTCGGCCGGGTCGCGTCGTTCGCGCTGATCATGATCCCGGCGCAGATGCTCGTCGCGCTGGTCGCCGCCCTGGTGCTCGACAACCTCTCCACCGCCCTGTCCAAGTTCTCCCGGCTGATGATCTTCGTGCCGTACGCGATCCCGGTCGTTATCGGCGCTCTGATGTGGGGCTTCCTCTACAGCCCCAGGTTCGGCCCGGCCACCGACATATTCGGCCTCGTCGGCCTCACCGCCCCCGACTTCCTCTCGCAGGGCACCATCTTCGCCAGCCTGGTCAACATCGTCACCTGGCAGTGGGCCGGCTACTACATGATCATCATCTACGCGGCCCTCCGCGGCATCGACCCCGCCATCTACGAGGCCGCCCGCCTGGACGGCGCCAACGGGCGACAGATCGCCCTGCGGGTCAAGGTGCCGATGATCTCCTCGTCGATGGTGATGGTGCTGATCTTCGCCCTCATCGGCACCCTGCAGTTCTTCACCGAACCGCAGGTGCTCCGAGCTGTGGCGCAGGGCGCCATCCCCGTCTCGTACACCCCGAACATGTATGCCTACTCGCTGGCCTTCTCGTACAGCCAGTTCAACTACGCCTCGGCCATATCGTTCGCGCTGGGCATCGTGGTCTTCGCCGGGTCGTACCTGTTCCTCTTCCTCACCCGCAAGCAGAGCGGACTCAAGTAATGGCCATTCTCACTCCCGGTGCCACGGCCCCGGCCGACGTCACCGACACCGACACCGGTTCCCGCAGCCGTGGCTCCGCTCGCCGCGGCAATGCCGGCCGCGATGGCGGCCGCAAGATCGGCTCACACGTACTGCTGATCATCCTGGTGATCTACTTCATCACCCCGCTCTGGTGGCTCACCGTCGCCGCGACCAAGGACACCGCCGGTCTGTTCACCGGCAGCGGCGGCCCGCTCTGGTTCGACAGCGAATTCAACCTGTTCAACAACATCGCCGGGCTCTTCGAACACCAGGGCGGCATCTACTGGCGGTGGTTGGGCAACTCCTTCTTCTACGCCCTGTCCGGCGGCGTCGGCGCGACCATCCTGGCCGTGCTCGCCGGCTACGGCTTCGCCAAGTACCGTTTCCGCGGCCGCAACGCCTTCTTCTCGGTGCTGCTGGGTGCGGTCATGGTGCCGATGACGGCCCTGGTGATCCCCACGTTCGTGCTGCTGAGCAACATGGGCCTGGTCAACACCATCTGGGCGGTCATCCTGCCGTCGCTGCTGAGCCCGTTCGGCGTCTATCTGATGCGGGTCTACACGCAGGATGCCGTGCCGGACGAACTGCTCGACGCCGCCAGGGTCGACGGAGCCGGCGAACTGCGCACCTTCTTCCAGGTATCGCTGCCGCTGCTTCGCCCGGCCATCGTCACCGTGCTGCTGTTGTCGGTGGTGGGCACCTGGAACAACTTCTTCCTGCCGCTGGCCGTGCTGAGCGACCCGAACCTGCTGCCCGTCACGGTGGGCCTGAACAACTGGCAAGCCCTCTCCAACGCCGGCGCCGGCGGTGAGCAGGTCTGGAATCTCATCGTCACCGGGGCCTTCGTCTCAGTGCTCCCGCTGATCATCGCGTTCCTCTCCCTGCAGAAGTACTGGCAGGGCGGCCTGTCGCTCGGCGCCCTGAAGTAACTGTTCTGCAGCTGTCCCCAGCTGTCTCCATCTGCTCGATAGAAAGAAAGACACCCATGACCACCGCACGCATCTCGATCGACCGCACGAACGTGGTCGCCCCCCTCAACCGGCGCATCTTCGGCTCCTTCGTGGAGCACCTCGGCCGCTGCGTCTACGACGGCATCTACGAACCCGGCCACCCCACCGCCAACGAGGACGGCTTCCGCCTCGACGTGGTCGAGCTGGTCAAGGAACTGGGCACCACCACCATCCGGTACCCCGGCGGCAACTTCGTCTCCGGCTACAAGTGGGAGGACGGCGTCGGCCCCCGCCAGTCCCGCCCGGTGCGCCGCGACCTGGCCTGGCACTCCCTGGAGACCAACCAGGTGGGCCTGGAGGAGTTCGGCCGGTGGTGCGAGCTCACCGGGTCCGAGCTGATGATGGCCGTCAACCTCGGTACCCGGGGCATCGCCGAGGCCCTCGACCTGCTCGAATACGCCAACGGAGAGGCCGGCACGGCCCTAGCCGACCAGCGCATCGCCAACGGAAGGACCGAGCCATACGACATCCGGATGTGGTGCCTGGGCAATGAGATGGACGGCCCCTGGCAGATCGGCCACATGACCTCGGCCGACTACGGCAAGATCGCCGCCCGAACCGCCTCCGCGATGAAAACCGCCGACAAGAACCTCGAGCTCGTGGTCTGCGGCTCCTCCGGATCGGCGATGCCCACCTTCGGCGAGTGGGAGCGGGTGGTGCTCGAGGAGAGCTACGACCACGTCGACTACATCTCCTGCCACGCCTACTACCAGGAGCGGAAGGGCGACCTCGGTTCGTATCTCGCCTCGTCCATGGAGATGAAGTACTTCATCGACACCGTCGTCGCCACGGCCGACCACGTCAAGCACCGGCTGCGCAGCCAGAAGACGATCCAGCTCTCCTTCGACGAGTGGAACATCTGGTACCTGGACGAGCACCAGGCCTCCGAAGAGGTCAACGACGAGTGGCGCATCGCGCCCCGCCAGCTCGAAGACGTCTACTCCGTGGCGGATGCCGTGGTGCTGGGCAACCTGCTGATCACCCTGCTGCAGAACCACGACAGGGTCACCTCCGCGTCACTGGCGCAGCTGGTGAACGTGATCGCGCCGATCATGACCGAACCGGGCGGCGCATCCTGGCGCCAGACCACGTTCTTCCCGTTCTCGGTGACGTCCAGGCTGGCCCGCGGCGAGGTGCTGCGGCCGCGGATCGATGTGGGCAGCTACGACACCGCGGTCTACGGCGCGGCTCCGCTGGTCGACTCGGTCGTCACCGCGGATGCCGAGACCGGTACCTCGGCCGTGTTCCTGGTCAACCGCAGTCAGACCGAGTCGATCGAGGTGACGATCGACGTCGCCGGCCTCGGCGCCACTTCCATCACGGAGGCCGTGACCCTGCACGACGCCGACCCGTACGCCAAGAACACCTTCGCCGAGCAGACCCGGGTGGGCCTGTCGCCGCTGGCCGGTGCGATACTGGCCGACGGCACGCTCACCGTGACGCTGCCGCCGGTCTCCTGGTCGGCGCTGGCGCTGGCCTAGCCGTCGCGGCCGCTGGGGGCGGCACAGGTTGGCGCTCGCGGCGCAGGATATGTACACACATAACCTGCGCCGCAAGCTCATAACCTGCGCCGCGAGCTTTTTCCTGTGCCGCGACAGCTGACCTGAGCCGCGAGCCGCGGTGCGGTCAGCCGCGCTGCGCTCAGCCGCGGTGCGGTCAGCCGCGGTGGGCGGCGTACTGGGCGCGGATGACGGGGCGGTGGTCCGGGGTGGGGGTCGCCTGGATCGCCACGGACCAGGCCGGGCGGGTTCCCGTGAGCGACCACGCCGCCTGGGCGGCACCGCCGTCGGCGACGTACTCGCCGGGGGTGGGCACGGCCACCGGGGCGTCGAACACCTGCGCTGCGATGAACTGCACGGCGGGGTTCTGCGCCGCACCGCCGATCATCAGGATGCGCTCCACGGTGACACCCTGCGCCCGCACGGCATCCAACCCGTCGGCGAGCCCGCAGAGCAGGCCTTCGATCGCGGCCCTGGCCAGGTTCGGCCGGGTGGTCGAGGCCAGGGTCATGCCGAACAGGCTGGCCGTGGCGTCGGGCAGGTTGGGCGTGCGCTCGCCCTCGAAGTAGGGCTGCAGAACCAAGCCGCCCGCGCCCGGTTCGGCCTCAAGCGCCAGGCGGCCGAGCTCGGTGTGGTCCACGCCGAGCAGGCCCGCGATGGAGTCGAGGATCCGGGCGGCGTTAAGGGTGGCGATCAACGGCAGGTGCAGGCCGCTGGCGTCGGCGAACCCGGCGACGGTGCCTGAGGCATCCTCGCTCGGCACCGCGGTGACGGCGAAGACCGTGCCGCTGGTGCCGATCGACACGATCACGTCGCCGGCCGCTGCCCCCAGGCCCAGGGCGGCGCCCGCGTTGTCGCCGGCGCCCACTCCCACGACGAGGCCGGCGGGCACACCGGGCAGGGCCACCGTGCTGCCGGCGGTGTCGCCGGGGCCGAGGACCCGGGGTAGCACGGCGTCGTGGCCGAGCCCCCGCACGAGCAGTTCGCGGTCGTAGCCGTCGGCGGCGGCCGAGAAGTAGCCGGTGCCGCTGGCGTCCGAGCGGTCGGTGGTCAGCTCGGTGAGCACCGGGCCGAGTTCGCTCTCGCCGGTCGGGCCGTAGCCGCGCAGGCGCCAGCTGAGCCAGTCGTGCGGGAGTGCGACAGCGGCGACCCTCGCGGCATTGGCCGGTTCGGCATCCCGCAGCCAGCGCAGCTTGGTGACGGTGAACGAGGCCACCGGCACGACGCCCGTGCGGCGGGCGTACTCGGCGGCGCCGACCTCGTCGATCAGGTCCGCGGCGGCCTGCGCGCTGCGGGTGTCGTTCCAGAGCAGGGCCGGGCGGATGACCCGGCCGTCCTCATCGAGCACGACCATGCCGTGCTGCTGAGCGGCCACCGACACGGCGGCGACGTCGTCGAGTCCGCCGGCCGCCTGGATCGCGGCGAGCAGGGCATCCCACCAGGCGGCGGGGTCGACCTCGGTGCCCACCGGATGCGTGGCCTTGCCGGAGCGCACGAGCGCTCCGGTCGCGGCATCCCGCACAACTACCTTGCAACTCTGTGTCGACGAGTCGACTCCGGCAACCAATGTCATGACCTGCTCCAAGCTCGAAAACCGCGGTGGGTGGGCACAACTCCTGCAATTTGGTCAGAGCCGGATGCCGACCCCGGGATTCCGGGGCTGCTGCCACCCAAAACTGAAAACTGCAGGAGTTATGCCACCACCCAGGGCGGGGCGGCATCCTCGCCGTCGTGTGTCCGGGGTGGTTCACACATAAAATGTTCTGGGTCTAAACATATTCGGTTCGGGGCGCTTGATCAAACGGTGGGATGCCGCCAGGCCGGCCGAAGCGCCGGTCGTGGCCCTCCCGCGAGAGGGCAGTTGCGGCGGGTGATGGGTGCGCGAGAGGGCAGTTGCGGGCAGTGGGGACGCCCTCTCACTGCCCTGAACTGTCTTCTCGACGGGGCGGCGGACGGACGGGCGGCGGCGGTCGGACGGCTAGAGCTGGGGGCTGCTCGCGCGCAGGACGACGCGGGTCTCCACCCGGATGACCTCGTCGGAGGAGAGCGCGGCATCCGAGAGCGCCAGTTCGACGGCCTGCTGGCCCAGGTCGGCCAGCGGGATGTGCACAGTGGTCAGCGCCGGGGTGACGTCCCGGGCGGTGTCGATGTCGTCGAAGCCGGCCACGGCGATGTCCCGCGGCACGACGATACCCGCCTCGCGGAATGCGGACATGGCGCCGATCGCCATCACGTCGCTCACGGCGAAGACCAGGTCGATCTGGCCGATGCCGTCGGCGAGCAGCTCGGTGGCCGCCGCGAAGCCTCCGTCGCGGGTGAACTCGCCCCGCACGATGTGGTCGGGGTGGATGGCGATACCGTGCTCGGCCAGGCCGTCGGCGAAGCCGGCCAACCTGTCCCGGGAGGTGACGAGGGTGCGGGCTCCGCCGATCGCAGCGAACCGCCGGTAACCCTGGCCGACCAGGCTGTTGGCCAAGGCCCTGGCGCCCAGGTAGTTGTCCACCACCACGGTGCTGAACGGCAGGCCCTCCTGGCTGATCAGTACGACCCGGCCGCCGGTGGCGGCGAACGCCTTGAGCTCGGCGACCAGTGCGGCCTGGGACTCGGAGCCGTCGGAGCGGCTGCCGGTGAGGATCATCACCCGGGGCCGCTGGCCGCGGAGCGCGCGCACGAGCTCGAGTTCGCGCTCGGTGCTGCGCTCGGTGACGGCCATCGTCACGATCAGGCCCTGGGTCTCGGCGGCCCGGATCACTCCGGCGGCGATGGAGGAGAAGTACGGGTCGGCGATGTCGCTGACCAGAAGGGCGACAGTGGACGTGGACCCCTTCGCCACCGCCTGGGCGGAAAAGTTCGGGCTGTAGTTCAGCCGGGCGGCGGCGGCGAGCACCCGCTGCCGGTACTCGTCGTTGACCTTGCGCGTGCTGCCGTTCAGCGAGCGGGAGGCCGTGGCGAGGGACACGCCGGCCTCGCGCGCGACGTCGTGCAGGGTGGCCGGCGACGCGGTGGGAGAAGCTGCCACGGCACGTGTCCTCTCGGGTCAGGATGCCGGGGGAGCGGCAACAGGGAAAGCCTATTCCGAATCGGGCGCCCTGTGGGCGGTTTGCCGTGTCCTTTCTAGGAATCTCAGCCCGCTTGCGGCCCGATTTCCGGCCATATTTCGCAAATTGATTGCACCTCACCAGCCCAGGTGATAGACAAGTCGCAGTGCGGAATGCGTTTTCCCACATATTGACATCAATGACGATTGCCAAGGAGGTGCGCCTGTGCGTTGCACAGAAGCCCAAGCCGCCAGCGGATACCCGCAGCGAGTTCTGCCGGGAGACGCGGGGTGAGCGCGCTCGGCGAGCTCCGCTCGATCGGCACCAAGAAGGTCAAGGGCGGCTCAAAAGCCAAAACCGAGAACAAAGCGGCGTACCTCTTCCTGTTGCCCTGGTTCCTCGGGCTCGGGGTCATCACGGTCGGCCCGATGCTCGCCTCCCTCTATCTCTCCTTCACCAAATACACCCTGCTGTCGCCGCCGGAGTTCATCGGCATCGACAACTTCATCCGGATGATCGGCGACGAGCGGCTGCACAACTCGCTCGGCGTCACGTTCATGTACGTCTTCGTCTCGGTGCCCGTTCAACTCGGCCTGGCGCTCGCCCTCGCGGTGGTGCTGAACCGGGGCCTGTCCGGCCTCTCCTTCTACCGGTCGGTGTTCTACCTGCCGTCCCTGCTCGGCTCCAGCGTCGCCATCGCGGTGCTCTGGAAGCAGGTCTTCGGCGGCCAGGGCCTGGTGAACGTACTGCTGGGCTTCTTCGGCATCGAGGGTCGCGGCTGGATCTCCGACCCGTCCACGGCGCTGTCCACCTTGATCATCCTGAATGTCTGGACCTTCGGCGCCCCGATGGTGATCTTCCTGGCGGGTCTGCGGCAAATCCCGCAGATGTACCTGGAAGCGGCCGAGGTCGACGGAGCGACCAAGTGGCAACGGTTCTTCCGCGTGGTGCTGCCGTTGCTCACCCCGATCATCTTCTTCAACCTGGTGCTGCAGATCATCCACGCGTTCCAGTCGTTCACGCAGGCCTTCATCATCTCCGGCGGAACCGGCGGCCCCGCCGACTCCACCCTCTTCTACACGCTGTACCTCTATAACCGGGGGTTCGCGAATTTCGACATGGGCTACGCAGCTGCGATGGCCTGGTTCCTCTTGGTGATCATCGGTATCTTCACCGCGATCAACTTCTGGGCCTCAAAGTATTGGGTGTTCTACGATGACTGACACGCAGACGCGCACCAGCGCGGCAACCGAAGCGATCCTCGTCTCCCGCCGCGCGGTGGACCCGAACTGGCGCAAACTCGCCGCCAGACGGGCCCGCGGCCGCAGCCGGCCCAAGGCGCTGCTCAAGCACGCACTCCTGATCGTCACCGGTCTGCTGATGCTCTACCCGGTGCTCTGGCTGGTGGTCAGCTCGCTGCGCCCCACCGACGAGATCTTCCGCAACCCGGGCCTGGTGATCAGCAACCTCGAGTTCAGCAACTACACGGATGGCTGGACCACCCTGTCCAGCCCGTTCAGCGTGTTCCTGCTCAACTCGGTGCTCGTGGTGCTGGGCTGCATCGTCGGCAACCTGGTGTCGTGTTCGATGGCCGCCTACGCCTTCGCCAGGCTCAACTTCTCCGGCAAGAAGTGGTGGTTCGTGATCATGCTGACCACGATCATGCTTCCGATCCACGTGATCATCGTGCCGCAGTACATCCTGTTCTCCCAGCTGGGCTGGGTGAATACCTTCATCCCGCTGATCCTGCCCAAGATCCTCGCGACCGACGCGTTCTTCGTGTTCCTGATGGTGCAGTTCATCCGCGGCATCCCCCGGGAGCTCGATGAGGCCGCCCGTCTCGACGGCTGCGGGCACCCGCGCATCTTCGCCCAGGTCATCCTGCCCCTGATGGTGCCGGCCCTGGCGACCACCGCGATCTTCACCTTTATCTGGACCTGGAACGACTTCTTCAGCCAGCTGCTCTACCTGACCAAGCCCGAGATGTACACGGTGCCGCTGGCGCTGCGGGCGTTCATGGACGCGACCTCGTCGACGTCGTGGGGGCCGTTGTTCGCCATGAGTGTGGTCTCCCTGGTCCCGATCTTCCTGGTCTTCCTGTTCGGCCAGCGCTTCCTGATCGCCGGCATCTCCACCACCGGCGGCAAATAGATCTTCCAAACGCAGCACCGCACCGCTGCTTGACCGCAACGCGGCTTCACCTCATCAGCACCAGCACACGCACCGCACCAATCACGCCAGTGGAGCGACTCCACAGCTATTGAGAGGATTCACAATGAAGAGAATCACGACACGAGGCGCTCGACGCTCCCGACGCGCCGCCGGGTTCATCGCCATCGCGGCCTCCGCCGCTCTGGTGCTGTCCAGTTGTGCGGGCGGCACGGCAGCCCCCGCCGGCGATGCCCCAGAGCTCTCGGACGAACCGGTCACCCTGCGGTTCACCTGGTGGGGCAACGATGCCCGCACGGCGAACACCGAGGCCGTCATCGCCGCCTTCGAGGCCGAGAACCCGAATATCACCATCGAGCCGCAGTTCACCGACTGGGCCGGCTACTGGGACAAGCTCGCCACCGAGACGGCAGCGAACGACACCCCTGACATCATCCAGATGGACGAGAAATACATCAGCACCTACGGCGGTCGCGGCGCCCTGCTCGACCTGAACGACGCCGGTGTCGACCTAGCCGACTTCCCGGAGTCCGCCCTGGATTCCGGCACTCTGGACGACGCGCTCTACGGCATCCCCGTCGGCCTGACCAGCTATTCAATCCTGGCCAACCCCACCCTGCTCGCCGCGGCCGGTGTCGAACTGCCCGACGACGAGACCTGGACCTGGGACGACTTCCAGAAGGCCGGCGCGGCCGTCAGCGCGGCTGGCGGCGGCTCCGTCTACGGCGCGCAGTCCTGGGGTTTCGAGGACGGCGGCCTGAACAACTGGGCGCGCCAGCATGGCGATGCCCTCTACAACGACAAGGGCGAGGTCGTCATCAAGCCGGAGACCCTCACCAGCTGGTGGGAGTACCTGCTCGCCATCACCGAGGAAGGCGTCACCCCGCCGGTCACGGCCACGATCGAGAAGCAGGCCGGTGGCCTGGCCGAGTCCTTTACCGCTACCAACACCGCCGCGTTCGGCACCTGGTGGAACAGCCAGCTGACGGCGCTGACCGAGGCCAGCGGTTCCCCGCTTCAGCTGCTCCGCATCCCCACCATCGATGACGCAGAGGAGGGTTCGGCGTTCTACAAGTCCTCCATGTACTGGTCGGTCTCCGCCCGTACCGAGCACCCCGCCGAGGCCGCGTTGTTCCTCGACTTCATGCTCAACACCGAGGAAGCCGCCGACCTGCTCCTGACCGAGCGGGGAGTGCCCGCCAACGAGAAGATCCGTGCGTACCTCACGCCGAAACTCTCGGAGACCGACCAGGAAGTCGTCGCGTTCCTCGACGAGCTGGCCGATGTGGTGGGCGAAGCCCCGCCGATCACCCCTCCGGGCGGCAGCGCCATCGAAGCCCTGGTGAAGCAGTACACCGAGCAGGTGCTGTTCGGTCAGGCCACACCTTCCGAGGCCGCGGCCGGGTTCATCAAGGACCTCACCGCCTCCATCGACGCCGCCTAGCCCGGCACAACTCCCCAACTGTTGCCGATGCGGACTTCTGCGCCCGGTGCGCCGGGCGCACCAGTCCGCACGGGCAACAGTTTCCCCACCTGAAGTACCGCGGCGCCGGCAGCAGAAAACCGCCGGCGCCGCACCATCGAAAGGATCCACCCCCATGACGTCCATCCGACCCACCGGCAAGCGACCCACCGGAATGCGACCCACCGGCAGAGCCGCCGGTTTCGTCGCCATCGTCGCGACCGCAGCCCTCGCCCTGTCCGCCTGCTCCGGCGGCGGCGGCGCGGCCGCCCCGGCTGCCGAGCTCTCCGACGAACCGGTCACCCTGCGCTTCACCTGGTGGGGCAACGACGTGCGCACCGCCAACACCCAGGCGGTCATCGACGCCTTCGAGGCGGAGAATCCCAACATCACCATCGAGCCGCAGTTCGCGGACTGGAACGGGTACTGGGACAAACTGGCCACCGAAACAGCGGCCAACGACTCGCCGGACATCATCCAGATGGACGAGAAGTACCTCAGCACCTACAGCGGCCGCGGCGCCCTGCTCGACCTCACCACCACAGGCGACAATCTCGACCTGTCCGGGTTCTCGAAGGCCTCGCTCGACCTCGGCACCTCCGAGGACGCCCTCTACGGGATTCCGGTGGGCCTGACGACCTACGCCGTGATGGTGAACCCCACCATTCTCGAAACGGCCGGGATCGAGATTCCCGACGACAAGGCCTGGACCTGGGACGAACTCGAAGAGGCCGGTGCTGCCGTGACCGCGGCCGGCGGCGGCAACGTTTTCGGCGTGCAGTCCTGGGGCTTCGAGGAGGGCGGCCTGAACAACTGGGCCCGCCAGCACGACGACGCGCTCTACAACGACGCCGGTGAGGTGGTCATCAAGGCCGAGACCCTGACCAGCTGGTGGGAGTACATGCTGAGCCTGACGGAGGCCGGCGTGAGCCCGTCGGCATCGGCAACGACCGAGCGCCAGGCCGCCGGGCTCGCCGAGTCGTTCCTGGCCACCAACACGGCCGGCTTCGCCACCGGCTGGGCCAGCCAGCTCACGGCCCTGCAGGAGGCCAGCGGAGCGCCGCTGGAGCTGCTGCGCATCCCCATCACGGATGACGCCAGCACCGGAAGCGCGTACTACAAGCCGTCGATGTACTGGTCGGTCTCCGCCCGCACCGAGCACCCGGCCGAGGCTGCGGTGTTCCTGGACTACCTGGTCAACTCCGAGGAAGCCGCCGACCTGCTCGGCACCGACCGCGGCGTGCCGGCCAACGACGACATCCGCGCCTACCTCACGCCCAACCTGCCCGAATCGGGCAAGCAGGTCGTGGAATTCCTCGACGGCCTCACCGAGGACGTCGGAGACGCCCCGGCGCTCACCCCGGCCGGCGGCAGCGCCATCGAGGCGATCGTGAAGCAGTACACCGAACAGGTGCTGTTCAAGCAGGCCACACCGGAGCAGGCCGCCGAGGGGTTCATCAAGGACCTCAAGGCCGCCATCGCGGCCGGCTGATCCACCGGAAGGCCCGCCTCCCGGCGGGCCCTCCGCGCTCGGCCTCACCGCTGATCCGTACCGACCACGTCTGTTGACCACAGGAGCCCCCGAATGACTGACAGCACCCCCCGCGAACGCTACGGAATTATCGGACTCGGCAACCGGGCGAAGATGTACGTCGACGCCCTGGTGGGGCCGCACGCCGGCACGGCCGAGCTGGTGGCCTGGGCGGACTCGAACGCAGTGCGGATCGACTACTACGAACGGGAGCTCGCCGCCGCGGGGCATCCGGTGCCGGCCCGATACCCGGCCGACACCCTCGAGGAGATGATCCGGGCCGAACGGATCGACCGGATCATCGTGACCACCCCCGACTACACCCACGCCGACCTCGTGGCCAGGGCCCTCACCGCCGGCGCCGACGTGGTGGTCGAGAAACCGCTGACCATCGACGCAGCCGGTGTGCAGCAGATCAGAGCGGCGATCGAGGCCAGTGGCAAGAATGTGCTGACCACGTTCAACTACCGCTACAGCCCGCGCAACAGTGCCCTGAAACGGGTGATCGCCTCCGGCCAGATCGGCGCGGTCACGAGCGTGCACTTCGAGTGGGCGCTGGACACCGTGCACGGCGCCGACTATTTCCGCCGCTGGCACCGCAACAAGGAGAACTCCGGCGGGCTGCTCATCCACAAGGCCAGCCACCATTTCGACCTGGTCAACTGGTGGATCGCCGCCGCACCCGTGCGGGTGTTCGCCAGTGGGGCGCTGCGTTTCTACGGTGCCGACAACGCCGCAGACCGCGGCCTCACCGACCGGCCGGAGCGCGGCACCGGCCATGGGCGCACGGACCCGTTCGCGCTGGACCTGGGCCTGGATGCGCGGTTGAAAGCGCTGTACCTGGACGCCGAACACCTCGACGGCTACCTGCGTGACCGCGACGTCTTCGACCCGGGCATCACCATCGAAGACAACCTGGCCGTGCTGGTGGACTATGACTCCGGCGCCACCATGAGCTACTCCCTGAACGCCCACAGCCCCTGGGAGGGCTACCGGGTGGTGGTGAACGGCACCCAGGGCCGCGCCGAACTCGACGTGGTCGAGCGCGGCGCCACCCTGGTCGGCGAGGACGGCAGCGTCATTCTCGACCCGAGCGCCCAGCCCGACGGCAACACCAACGATGGGGTGCGTCCGTCCGGCGACCGGCTGATCGTTCAGCGGCATTGGCAGCGAGCCGTGGAGGTGCCGATCGAGAACGGCAGCGGCGGGCACGGCGGCGGCGACGACCAGATGCTGGCCGACATCTTCGCCCGCACCACCGAGGACGAGCTCGACCGGCCGGCCGACTTCCAGGGCGGGGTGCGCGCGGTGTCGGTGGGCATTGCCGGCAACCGGTCACTGGCGACGGATGCGCCGGTGCGCATCCGCGACCTCAACCTGGGCATGCCGGTGACCAAGGCCACCGCCGGAGCCTGACCGACTGGAGGGCTGCTCAGGGGCGAAGGCGCGCCCGGGAGTTTGCCAGGTGGGTACGGGTGGCCGCGGCGGCACCCAGAGCGTCGCGGCGGCGGATGGCCGCGACGATGTCACTGTGCTCCTGCGCCACCCGGGCGAAGTGCACCGCCTGGGCGGTCTCGTCGGCAGCGGCCAGGCGGGTGTGCGGCATGGCGATCATGGTGGGCCCGAGCGAGCGCAGCAGGTCGACGAAGTAGCGGTTGTTCGCCGCTTCCGCGATGCGCAGGTGCAGGGTGTAGTCCGCCTCGATGGCGATGCTGGGTTTGCCGGCCCCGGCCGAGAAATGCCCCAGCGCCTCGTCGAGCCGGCGCAGCTGGGTCGGAGTGCGGCGCTGGGCGGCCAGTGCGGCCGCCTCCACCTCGATGCCCAGCCGGAAATCGATCAGGGCCACCACGTCATCCGTCGTGCGCAGCTCACCGGGATCGGCGACGAACGGTGACTGCGCGGGCCGGGTCAACACGAACGAACCCTTGCCGCGGTAGGTCTCGACCAGGCCGGCGACCTGCAGGCGAGAGACGGCCTCGCGGATGACCGTGCGGCTGACGCCGTACCGCTCCATCAGGGCGCTCTCGGCCGGCAGCTTGTCGCCGGGGCGCACCGTGCCGGCCACGATCAGGGCCGTGAGCCGGTCGGCGACACCGTGGCTCAGGCTCGCCGAACCGTCCCGGTCGATCGGGTCTTCGAGGGAGGTCACGGGTGTCCTTTGGTTGGCGGGTGTGGAGCTGAACGCTCAGCTGAATTCAATGCTCTCAGAGACCCAGGCCAACGCCTGCTCGCTCAAGGTGAAGCCGAGGCCGGGCCTGGCGGGCACCAGCATCCGCCCGCCCTCGGTTTCGAGCCGTTCGTTGAAGAGCGGGTTCAGCCATTCGAAGTGCTCCACCCAGGGTTCCCGCGGGTAGGCGGCCGCCAGGTGCACGTGGATCTCCATGGCGAAGTGCGGCGCGAGCTGCAGGCCGGCCTGGTCGGCCAGATGGGCCAGGCGGAGGAACGGGGTGATGCCGCCGATGCGCGGAGCGTCGGGCTGGATGATGTCGACCGAACGGTGCTCGATCAGGCTGACGTGTTCGGCAACGCTGGAGAGCATCTCGCCGGTGGCGATGGACGTGTCCAGTGCCGCGGCCAGCTGGGCGTGGCCCTCGGCGTCGTAGGCGTCCAGCGGCTCTTCGATCCAGACCAGGCCGTACTGCTCGAGGATCCGGCCCATCCGCATGGCCGTCGGCCGGTCCCACTGCTGGTTCGCGTCCACCATCAGCGGCACATCCGGTCCGAGGTGCTCGCGCACGGCGGCGACGCGGGCAAGGTCCACCCGGGAATCGGGGTGGCCGACCTTGATCTTGATGCCGCCGATGCCATCGGCCAGCGACAGCGTCGCGCGCTCCTTGACCTCCTCGATCGGCGCCTGCAGGAAGCCGCCCGAGGTGTTGTAGGTGCGCACCGAGTCGCGGTAGGCGCCGAGCAGCTTGGCCAGCGGCAACTCGGCGCGCTTGGCCTTGAGGTCGTAGAGGGCGATGTCGATCGCGGCGATGGCCTGAGTGGCGACGCCGCTGCGGCCCACCGAGGCTCCGGCCCAGAGCAGCTTCTGGTAGATCCGGCCGATGTCGCTGGGATCCTCGCCGATCAGGTTGCCCGCGATCTCCTTGGCGTGCGCGTACTGCGCCGGCCCGCCGGCCCGTTTGGAGTAGCTGAAGCCGATGCCGTGGTGCCCGTCGTCGGTGCGGACCTCGGCGAACAGGAACACGATCTCGGTCATCGGCTTCTGCCGGCCGGTGAGCACCTTGGCGTCGCTGATCGGGGTGGCCAGCGGCAGCGTCAGCGTCGACAACGTCACCTGGCGGATGCGATCGGAGGTGGCCGCACCCCCGGACAGGGCCGCGAGGGGGTCGGGGGAACTGGTGCCGAGCGACATGGGAACATCCTTCGTTGGAGGGCCGGTGCCTCCAGCTTATCGCATAAGTGTGAAACTTGTCGTACAAGTTGGCCAGCATCGTTTGGGATGACGCCCGGCTGCACCGAGGCGCCAGCGGCAGACCCGCGTGTGCCCCAATGTCGTTTAATTTATGAGCTAGTTGAGGTGAAATACCCCCCATCTGGGGTAGCGTGAGGTACCGGGGGTCGCGGGGGCGTTGTACACGTTCCAATCTGTGCCTCTCGCTCTCAGGCAGGGGCCTCGCATGGTCAGTACCGCTACTCGCCGTTCAACGATCATGGCGCTTGCCGCCCTCGGGCTCGCCAGCACCCTCACGCTCGGAACGCTGTCGGCGGCGTCGGCCGCGACGGTGCTCGACGGCCCGGTCAACCTCGGCACCGCGGCCACCTACGGCGTCCTCGGCGCCAGCACCGTCACGAACACCGGTCCCACCATCGTCAACGGCGATCTCGGGTTGTACCCCGGCACGTCGATCACCGGGTTCGGCGGCGCACCGAGCGGAGTCGTCAACGGAACCGTGCACGCCACCGACGCCGCCGCGACCCAGGCGCAGAGCGACACCACCACCGCCTACAACGTCGCCGCATCGCTGACGCCCACCACCACCGGGATCAGCGAGCTCAGCGGCCTCTCCCTGACCCCCGGCGTGTACACCGGCGGGGCGCTCGCGCTCTCCGACAACGGCGCCCTCACCCTCGCCGGCAGCGCCAATTCGGTCTGGGTCTTCCAGGCCGCATCCACCCTCACCATCGGGTCGGCCACCCGGATCACCATCACCGGCGGTGCCAGCGCGTGCAACGTGTTCTGGCAGGTCGGCAGCTCAGCGACCATCGGCACCGCGGCCCAGTTCCAGGGCACCGTCCTGGCGGATCAGTCGATCACCGCAACCACGAGCGCCACCATCGTCGGCCGGCTCCTAGCCAGCAACGCCGCGGTGACCCTGGACACCAACACGATCACCGCCCCCACGGGCTGCACGCCGCCGGCCGAGCCGGTCGTGACCGTCGCCCCGACCATCACCTCAACGGCGCCCGCCAACCCCACGGCCGGCACCCCGTACTCCCACACCGTCACCGCCACGGGCACCCCGTCGCCGGGCTACGCGGTCAGCTCCGGCACCCTGCCCGCCGGGCTCACCCTGGACGCCACCTCCGGCACGATCTCCGGCACCCCCCTCACCCCCGGCTCCAGCACCTTCGGTGTCACGGCCAGCAACGGCACCGTGCCGGATGCGACGGTCAGCTACACCGTGACCACGGCGCCGGCCGTTGTGGTGACTCCGAGCCAGACGCCGACAGCCACGCCGACCCCCAGCACGCCGGCGCCGACCACGCCGGCCGTCCGGCAACCGGGCGGCGGCGGCGGCACCGGCGCCGGATCCGGCCCCGGAACCATGCTGGCCGAGACCGGGACCGACGCCACCCCGATCATCGTGTTCGGCTCCCTGGTGCTCCTCGCCGGCGCCGCGCTGGTCACCGTTGTGGGCATCCGCCGCCGCCGCCAGCGCCCCGGAAACGAGTAACCGACCCGGTCGTGATGTGGGCCCCCGCCGACGCGGGCGGCCCACACGCCGGCGCCCGACCGACTCCGGCCGACACAATGCCGCTTCGGTATGCAACGGATCGCCCCCCGGTGTGCTTCTATGAGTACCCTGCGGATGTTCACCGTTTATAGCGGATGCTCGCGGACCCACTCGAAAGGTCCTCATGAGCCCCGCGCAACCCTCGGTCGAAGCAGACGGCATCTCGCCCCCGGGTGTCCTGCCCGTGAACAACGGTGTCGTCGACGCGTTCTACTTGCTGCAGAACGCCGAGGCGCTCTACCAGTCCAGGTTGCGGGACCGTCTGCAGCTGGGCGCCAACGAACTCGGCGCGATGCTGGTGATCTCGCGGCTGGCCACCCTCGGTCTGGACGCCAGGGCCCTCGATATCTCCCGCAGCCTGGGCGTGACCAGCGGCGCGACATCCGTGATTCTCGGCCACCTGATCGCGCGCGGCTACCTCACCCGCACGGCCAACCCCCGTGACGGCCGCGGAAAGCTGCTGCACCTCACCGAGGAGGCGACCACCACGGTCAGGCATTCCCTCGACGACAGCCAGTCCGACCTCAGCCTGCTGGTGTCGGGGCTGTCCACTCGGGAATCCAAGCGTGTCGTCGTGCTGCTCACCGCCGTGACCTCCTCCCTCGACCGCAGCGGGCACCCCGAGGTTTAGCGCCAGGGCCATCCGGCACTTCTTGGGCGTTGTGCGGGCTAGGCGCCGTTAGGCGCGTGGCGCGCCACCGGCGTAGCGGCGCCTACCCCGCCCGCCGGGCTATGCGGGCTAGGCGCCGCTACGCGGGGCACGTGCCAGCTGTGCCAGCCGGACCGGGCTGACACCATCGGGTGGCGGTGCGTACCCCCGCTAGCCGGATGCCGGGGGAGGCAATAGCCTCGTCCCATGGTCTCCCTTGATCCCCGGCCCGTCGGCGCGCTGGCCCTTCCCCTGTCCCCGCTCACCCTCGGCACCTCGGGCTGGTCACCCCGGAGCGCCGCCGAGAACGAAGCCACCGACGCCCTTGCCGCATCCTGGGCGGCCGGCCGACTCGCCACGAATGTCATCGACACCTCCAACATCTACGGCGATTCGCACTCCGAGGAGGTCATCGGCCGGGCACTGGCCGGCACCGTCGGCCCCGGACTGGTCGTGCAGACCAAGCTCGACCGGGACCTGGAGCGCAACGACTTCTCCGCGGCGCAGATGGAGCGCTCGTTGCGGCAGTCGCTCGACCGGCTCGGCCTGGATTCGGTGGACGTGTTGTTCCTGCACGATCCGGAGAACGTCGGCTTCGACAGCGTGATGGAGCAGGGCGGCGCCGTGGACGCCCTCGTGGCCATGCGGGACCGCGGCGTGACCCGCGCGATCGGCATTTCCGGCGGCCCGGTGGCGATGATGCGGCGCTTCGTGGAGACCGGCATCTTCGACGCCGTGATCAACCACAACCGGTTCACTCTCGCTGACCGTTCGGCGACGAGCCTCTACCAGGCGGCGCGGGACCGGAACATGATCGTGCAGAACGCCGCCCCGTTCGGCGCGGGGATCCTCACCGGCGACCCCCGGTTCGCGGGCAGCTACGCGTACGGCCCGATCCGGCCGGCGACCCAGGCCGCCGTCGACGCGGCCACCCGCATCGCGGCCGAGGCCGGCATCCCGCTGGCCGCGCTGGCCCTGCAATTCAGCCTGCGGCATCCGCTCGTCGACACCACCGTGGTGGGCGTGCGCACCCGCGAGCGCTTCGACGAGGCGGTCGCGCACGCCACCCTCGAGGTGCCGGATGCGGTGTGGGCCGAACTCGAGAGCATCCAGCCGCCGGCCGGAACCGGCATCGACGCCGGCTGAAACACCGCTGGGGCCACCCAGCCGGGCAACACCGCGTGCCCGAGCCCGAGCCCGAGGCGTCGCTACAGCTCCAGCACGCCGTCCACCCGGCGGGGGATGCCCAGCGGGTTGGCGTCGTGCAGCGCCGCGGGCAGGCTCGACTCCGGGGCGTCCTGGAACGCGAGCGGGCGCAGGAACCGGCGCACGGCCGTGGCACCGACCGAGGTGTGCGGGGTGGTCGTGGCCGGCCAGGGGCCGCCGTGCTGCTGCGCCCAGTTGACGGCCACACCGGTGGGCCAGCCGGCGAAGAGCACCCGCCCCGCCCGGTGCGCCAGGCGCTCCACGATCAGCTCGGTGTCGTCGCCGGGCACGGCGTGCAGGGTGGCGGTGAGGCTGCCGGGCAGCAGCCGCAGCGCCTCGTCGAGTTCGGCGGCACCGGCGTAGCGCACCAGCAGGGTGGTGGGTCCGAAGACCTCCTCGAGCAGGGTGCGCGGGTCGGCGATCACGGCCGCGGCGGTGGTGGCGATCACCGCGGGGCGGGCGCCCGCCGGGGCATCCGTGCCGGTGCCGGTGTCGGGGGAGAGCAGCACCTCGACGCCGGTGTGCTCGCCCAGGGTGCTGATGCCGGCCCTGAACGCGTCCGTGATGCGGTCGGTGAGCATCGACTGCGGTGCGCGGTCGCCCACCGCCGTGACCAGGGCGGCCTCGAAGCCGGCCCCGGCGGGGACGAAGACCACGCCCGGCTTGGTGCAGAACTGGCCGGCGCCGAGGGTGAACGAGCCGGCCAGGCCGGTGGCGAGGTCGCCGCCGCGCGCGGCAGCCGCGGCCGCCGTGATCACGACGGGGTTGATGCTGCCCAGCTCGCCGTAGAACGGGATCGGCTCGGGGCGGGCGGAGGCCAGGTCGAAGAGCGCGCGGCCGCCGGCGACCGAGCCGGTGAAGCTCACGGCGGTGATGCGGGGATCCTGCACCAGGGCGATGCCCGCCTGGCGCCCCTCGATCAGCGCGAAGCTGCCGTCGGGCGCGCCCGCCTCGCGCAGCGCCGCTGTGACGAGCTCGGCGGTGCGGTGCGACAGCCGGATGTGGCCGGAGTGCGCCTTGACGATCACCGGGCAACCCACCGCGAGGGCCGAGGCGGTGTCGCCGCCGGCGACGGAGAAGGCAAACGGGAAGTTCGACGCGCTGAACACCGCGACCGGGCCCAGCGGCACCAGCAGGCGGCGGAGGTCGGGCGCCGGCGGGGTGCTGGCGGGGTTGGCGTGGTCGATGGTGGCCTCGAGGTAGCCGCCGTCGCGCAGCACCCGGGCGAACAGGCGCAGCTGGCCGGTGGTGCGGCCGACCTCGCCGGTGAGCCGGGGCACACCCAGATGGGTCTCGGTGTCGGCGATCGCCACCAGCTCGTCGCGGTGCGCATCGAGGCTGTCGGCGATGGCTTCGAGCCAGCCGGCCCGGGTCTCGGCGCTGCTGCGGGCCAGGATGCGCGCGGCCCGCGCGGCCGCCGTGGTGAGGGCGGTCAGGTCGGGCACGGTCGTGGTGGTGGGTGCTGTCGTCGTGGTGCTCATGCGTTCTCCAGTCGGATGGACGGTCGGGAAAGGTCTGTGGTGGACGGCAAGGACTGCACGAAATCGAGGCCGAGTCCGGGGGTGTCCCGCATCCGCAGCACGGCGCCGGCCTGCTCGAGCGGGCCGCTGCCGGTGATGAGGCCCAGGCTGGCGAAGTCCGCGTCCTCGACGTCCTCGACCGCGGTCTCGGCGGCGAGGGTGAGGGCGAGCTGTCCGCTCAGTTCCATCAGCAGGTGCGGGGCCAGCCTGGCATCGGAGGCCTCGATGAGTTCGGCGATCTCGAGGAACGGGGTGATGCCGCCCACCCGCACCACGTTGGGTTGCAGGATGTCCGCCGCACCGGCATCCAGCAGGTCGCGGAACCGGTGGATGGTGTGCACGTTCTCGCCTAGCGCGATCGGCACGTCGACAGCGGCACGCAGGGCCCGGTAGCCCGCGGTGTCGTCGGAGCGCAGCGGCTCCTCGATCCAGTGCGGGTCGAACCCGGTCAGCGCCCGGATGCGGGTGATCGCGGTGGGCAGGTCCCAGCGCTGGTTGGCGTCGAGCATCAGCAGCCGGTCCGGGCCGATGACCGCACGAACGGCGGCGACCCGGTCGGCGTCTTCCCGCGCGTCGGGCTTGCCCACCTTGATCTTGACGGCCGTGTAGCCGGTGGCCACCCACCGTTCGGCCTGGGCGACGAGCTCGTCGATCGGATAGTGCAGGTTGACGCCGCTGCCGTAGGCGGCCACGCTGTCGCGGCGCCGGCCGAGCAGGCGGGAAAGCGACAGGCCGGCGCGCTGGCCGGCCAGGTCCCAGAGCGCGGTGTCGAGGCCGGCCAGGGCGATGGTCGTGATGCCGCCGCCGCCCGCCTCGTGCAGGTGCGCCCAGAGCAGCGGCCACAGGGTGCGGGCATCCGCCGGGCGACCGAGCGCGAACGAGCGGATGTCGTCGTCGAGCAGCGCGCGCACGGTGCTCGCGCCGATCGTGGGCGTCCAGGAGAAGCCGGTGCCGGTGGCGCCGTCGGAGTCCTCGACGTCGACGACGATGACGTGCAGTTGCGGCGCCGACGGCACCCACGGGCGCGGCATCGGGGCGGTGAGCAGGCGGGTGCTCAGTCGCACGATCACCGGGCCGGTAGCGGGGTCGGTGGCCGGGTCGGTCACCGGGCGAGCTCCGCGCTCACGTTCGAGGCGGGTTCCGAGCCGAGCTCGGCGACGAGCCGGTGGCCGGCCGCCAGGATGTCGGCGAGCCGCCCGGTCTGCTCGGGGCTGGGATCGACGAGCGGTGCACGCACCGAACCGACCGGCAGACCGCCGAGCCGCAGCCCGGCCTTGATCAGCGACACGCCGAAGCCGGGCGTCTCGTCGCGCAGCCGCACCAGCGGCTGGTAGAACTCGCGCAGGTAGCGCAGCCGCACCGCCTCGTCTCCGGCGATGTAGGCGTCGTAGTAGCCGCGCGCCACGGCCGGGGCCATCGCGAACGCGGCGGAGGAGTAGAGCGGGATGCCCAGGCCCCGGTAGGCGCCCTGGCTGAGTTCGGCGGTGAGCAGGCCGTTGAAGAAGAGGAAGTCGTCACGCTCGGCCGTGACGGCGAGCACGATCTCCTGGGCCAGGCCGATGTCGCCGGTGCCGTCCTTGAACCCGATCACCTTCGGGTTCTGCGCCAGGGTGCGCATGGCCGCCGCGGTGAACTGGGCGTTGCCGCGGTGGTAGACGATCACCGGCAGCGGACTCGCCGCAGCGACCTGCTCCACGTAGTCGACCAGGCCGGCGACCGGGCCGCCGACCAGATAGGGCGGCAGCACCAGGAGGCCGTCCGCGCCGGCATCAGCCGCGGCTCGGGCCTGGGCGCGGGCGTTGCCGAGGCTGCCGCCGGTGCCGGCGATCACGGGCACGGCGCCGGAGACGACGGTCACGGTCTCGCGCACCACCGCGGTGGACTCGTCGGCGCTGAGCGCGTGCAGTTCGCCGGTGCCGCAGGCCGGGAAGATGCCACCGGCACCCTGCTCGAGGCCGGTGGCGACGTGCCGGCGCAGCAGGCCCAGGTCGACCTCGTCGCCGGGGGTGAACGGCGTGACCGGGAAGAACAGGATGCCGGTGAAGGCGGGGGCGGTGGTCATGATGCTCTCACTTCGGTCGAAACGGATGCGGCGGATGCTGCTGTGGAGGAGTGGGGTGCGCCGACGTCCGGCGCGGCAGTTGGCGCGGCGGTGCCGGGCGAGTGCAGCAGGGCGGCCTGGCTCGGGGAGAGTTCGGTGCGCCAGGACCGGGTGGGCCGCCAGCCGAGCACCCGTTCGGCGTGTGCCGAACTGAACGCGGGCAGCGTGCCGGTGAGCCCGCAGGCATCACAGCCGGGCAGGTAGTCGGGCAGCAGCTCCGCGACCGGGCGGGTGGCCAGCGCGTCGGCGGCGCCGACGAAGAAGACCTCGCCGTTGTCGGCCAGGTGCGCGTTCTCGAGCCAGCAGGCCACGAAGGCGGCCGCGTCCCTGGCATCCAGGTAGTTGAACAGTGAGACCGCGGCCAGCGCCGGATCGTTCAGCCGTTCGACGACGGTGTGGCCCTGCTGGGTGATCGCTCCGTCCCATTCCTCGGGCGAGATCACAAAACACGGCCGGAAGCTGCCGAACACTGTGCTCTCGCCGCGCTGCCTGGCGAACATGGCGGCGGTGTTCTCGATACCGAGTTTGGACAGGGCGTAGGCATTCCAGGGCCGCACCGGATGCGCCTCGTCCAGCGGCAGGTAGCGCGGCTCCCAGGTGGTGGGGGAGCCGTAGCCGATCACGGTGGGGCTGGATGCCGCGAGCACCCGGCCGGCGCCGGCCGCGCTCGCCGCATCGAGCACGTTGAACGTGAGCGCGGAGTTCGTGGCCAGGATCGTGGCCTCCGGGGCGCTGAACGGTACCGCGATCGCGGCCAGGTGCACGACCGCATCCGGCCGTTCGGCGGCCATCAGCGCTGTCGTGGCCGAGTGGTCGAGCAGGTCGATGGTCAGCTGCCGGGCGGGGAGCCCGTCAACCTCGATCCGGTCGATACTGAGCACCTCGTGGCCGAGCTCGCCCAACCCCCGTACGACACTTTGGCCGAGGCGGCCTGAGCCGCCGGTCACGATAATTCTCATGCTCACCCTCCATTGGGAAAACGTTTGCCTGCAGTTAGCCTAGGTTGGCCCGGCCTGAATTACCAGTGCTCGAACACATTGCGGCTAGCACGGGGAACCGTTTTCCCCTAGCCTTGGGGTGCCGACAACGACGACGACGGGACTCTCATGACCTCTCACTCCGATGGGACCAGGACGCTCGCCGCCGCCGTGCCCGCCGCGTCCAGCGCCGATTCTGACGGCCTCGCGATCGGTGGCATCCGGCTGGCCGACTACAGTCTGGGCGCCGACCTACCCGTGGATCACTCGCCCCGGCCGTACCTGCATCCGCTCCGCTCGCTCGCCGGCGTGGGGCTCACCGAGGTGGCCCCCGCCGACCACCCGCACCACTACGGCGTGTCGATGGCGGTGGCGGATGTCGACGGCACGTCGCACTGGGGAGGCCGCACTTTCGTGGCGGGCACCGGGTCGACCATGCTCGCCAACCACGGCAGCCAGGAGTCCCTCGGGCGCACCAGCAGGACGCTGCCGACCGGGCAGTCCATCGAGGAGTCGCTGCTCTGGCGCGACAGCAACGGCGAGGCGCAACTGAGCGAAACCCGCACGATCCGGGCCAGCCCGCTGCCAGACGGCACCGGGTGGGTGCTCGGCTGGACCAGTGTGCTGACCGCATCATACGGCGCCGTGCGGATCGCCTCGCCGGCCGTCAACGGCCGACCCGGCGCGGGGTACGGCGGCATCTTTTGGCGGCTGCCGAACCGGCCGGACACCGCGGTGCTCAGCGCCGGCGGCCCCGGTGAGGCCGTCGCACATGGCTCGGCCTCCCCCTGGCTGGCGCTGAACCAGCTCGACGGTGCCCGGCGGGTGGGGCTGCTGCTCACCCAGCCGGCGAGCCTGGCACGGCCGTGGTTCGTGCGGGCCACCGAGTACACCGGCGCCGGACCGATGCTCGCCGCGGAATCGGCCGTGACCGTCGAGCCCGGCGACAGCCTCAGCACGAGCCTGGTGGGGGTGGTGCTGGACCGGTGGGTCGCCGACGCGGCCGATGCCGAGGGCATCCTGCGGGCCGCGGACCTGGCAACGGACTTGGCGGGTCAGGCATGAGCGGCGCAGGCATGAGGGGCGCAGGCGGGTCCGGGGCGGGCGCGAGCGGCCCAGGCCCGTCCGGCGCAGCTGTGACCGGAGCGGCCGCGGGCCTCACCCGGCTGGCGATCGTCGGAATCCACGGCCACGGCTCCAGCCACGTGCGGCACGCGCAGGAGCTCGTGCGCCGCGGCGACGCTCTGCTCGTGGCCGTCGCCGATCCCCGGCCGGCCGGCGACGGCGAGCTCGGCGCCGAGGTGCGTCACTTCGCCTCCCTGCCCGAACTCCTCGACGCCGTCACCGTGGACGTCGTCGTGCTGTGCACGCCCATCCACACCCACTTCGCCCTGACCAAACTGGCGATGGAGGCCGGCGTCGACGTTCTCCTGGAGAAGCCGCCGGTGACCTCGGTCGCCGACTTCGCGGCCCTCGCCGCCGTGATCGAGGCCACCGGCCGGCGCTGCCAGGTGGGCTTTCAGAGTCTCGGCTCCGAAACCATCGGCGTCGTGCGCGACCGGATCGCCGCCGGTGCCATCGGCACCGTGACCGGGGTGTCCGCCAGCGGAGCGTGGCTGCGCACCCGCAGCTATTGGACCCGCGCCGCGTGGGCGGGCAAGCGGGTGCTGAACGGCATCGAGGTTGTGGACGGCGTGGTCACCAACCCGCTCGCGCACGCCGTGGCCACGGCCCTGTGCCTGGCCGGCGCCCAGCGGGCCGACCAGATCGCCAGCATCGACCTGGACCAGTACCGGGCCAACGACATCGCCTGCGACGACACCTCGGTGGTGCGGGTGCGCACGGTGGCCGGCCTGCCTATCACCCTGGGCCTCACCGTCTGCGCGCCCCAGCGGAGCGAACCCTTCATCACCGTGCAGGGCAGCAGCGGGCGGATCGTGGTGTTCTACACGCTCGACCTCGTGCAGGTGTTCCAGGACGGCTCGCCCGACCCGGTCACCACCAGCCACGGCCGTCGGCCGCTGCTGGACGACCTGCTGATGCTGCGAAGCGGGGCATCCGCCGGGCTGCTCGCCGACTTCGCCGACACCGAGGGGTTCACACTGGTGCTCGACGCGGTGCGCCGGGCATCCGACCCCGTGCCGATCCCCGCTGCCTACGTCGACTGGGTCGGCGACGGCCCGGATGCCCACCCCGTTGTACAGGACGTCGGCACCTGGATCGCCCGGGCCGGCGCCGAGCACAAGACCTTCGCGGAGCTCGGGGCGCCCTGGGCGCGGACCACGCCTGTGCCGGCCGGCACTCCCGGCACCGCCGCCGTGGTCGTCCCCGACGCACCCCACCCGGTGTCCGCGTGACCACCACCTACCGCTGTCGGGGGTCCCGATGGTGCGGGGGCGGATGCGTGGGCGGCCACACATGAGCGGGGCCGACCTCGCCATCAAGCGGGAGCGGGTACTCGGCATCCTGGCGACGCGGTCGGCCGACCGCCTGGCGCTCACCAGCCACGCCGCCGTGTCCTGGTACCTCGACGGCGCCCGCACCCACGTCAGCCTGGCCGGCGACCCGGTGCTGGCGGTGCTGGTCGGTGCCGACGGCGACACCGTGATCACGACGGGCTCCGAGCGGGCCCGGCTGGAGGCCGAGGAGCTCCCCGCCGGTATCCGCGTGCACGAGGTCGACTGGCAGACGCCGCTGCCCTCGGCCTGGGCCGATGCCGCCGGTGTCCTCACCGAGGCCGACGTCGCCGCCGAGCTGCGGGCAGCCCGCGCCCGGTTGCTGCCCGCCGAACTCGGCCGCTACCGAGCCCTCGGCCGCGAGACGGCTGCCGTGCTCACCGAGGTGCTCGCCGCCGCGGATCCCGCCCGGAGCGAACGAGCGGTCACCGCGGCGGTCGGCGCGCGCCTGCTCGAGCGGGGAATCGACCCGGTGGTGCTCCTGGCCGCCGGCCGAGCCCGGCTCGCCCACCGGCATCCGCTGCCCACCGGTGCGGCGCTGGGCGACCGGGCCATGGTCGTGGTCTGCGCCCGCCGGCACGGCCTGATCGTCAACCTCACCCGCTGGGTGCGCTTCAGCCGGACCGACGGCGCCGAGACGGATGCGACCGCTCGTATTCTCGAGGTCGAGGCCGCGTTTTTCGCGGCCACCCGGCCGGGCGCCGAGGTGTCGGCGGTGCTGGCCCGCGGCAGCGCGGCCTACGGCGCACACGGCTTCGACCCCGAAGAATGGCGCCGGCACCACCAGGGTGGTCCGGCCGGCTACAACGGCCGCGACCCGCGGGCCGTTGCCGGCCTGCCCGACCGGGTGCAGGCCGGCCAGGCATTCGCCTGGAACCCGAGCGCGCCCGGCGCGAAGGTGGAGGACACCGTTCTGGTCGGTGCCGGCGACGATCCCCTCGAGGTGCTCACCGTCGACCCGAGCTGGCCGACGACGCTTGTGCACGGCGTGCCGCGTCCCGCCGAACTGCAGCGCTAACCTCGGCCCAGACGGCTGGTTTCGACCGCTCCACTCTCAGAAAGGCACAACAATGATCCACTTCGGCGGCGACTACAACCCCGAGCAGTGGCCGGAGGAGACCTGGCCGGACGACATCGCCCGGATGCGCGAGGCGGGCGTCACGATGGTGAGCCTGGGCGTGTTCGCGTGGGCGCGCATCCAGCCCGCCGAAGACGTCTTCGACTTCGACTGGCTCGACCGGGTGATCGACCTGCTGCACGCGGGCGGCATCGCGGTGGACCTGGCCACGGCCACCGCCTCGCCACCGCCCTGGGCGTCGCTGGCCTACCCCGAGCTGCTCGCCCAGGACGAGACCGGGGCGGTGTACTGGCCGGGCAGCCGCCAGCACTACGCGCCGTCGTCGCCGCAGTACCGCCGCCTCGCCGCCGCGCTGGTGACCCGGCTCGCCGCACGCTACGCCGCGCATCCGGCGGTCGTGCTCTGGCACGTCAACAACGAATACGGCTGCCACCTGCACCAGGATTACTCGGATGCCGCCCGTGACGCGTTCCGCCGCTGGCTCGCCGACCGGTACGGCACGATCGGGGCGCTCAACGACGCCTGGGGAACCATGTTCTGGGCGCAGGCGTACGGCACGTTCGCCGAGGTCTTCCCGCCGCGGAAGGCCCCGTACAGCCACAACCCGGCCCAGCTGCTGGACTTCCGCCGGTTCTCCTCCGACATGCTGCTCGAGTGCTACCGCGCCGAGAAGGCGATCATCCGCGCGGCCGGGGCGACCCAGCCGGTGACGACCAACTTCATGGGCGCGTTCAAGCCGGCGGACTACTGGGCGTGGGCGGCCGAGGTGGACGTCATCTCGGACGACTGCTACCCCGACCCGAACGACCCGGAGAGTTTCCGGGCGGCGGCGTTCCAGCGCGACCTGATGCGCTCGCTCAAGCCCGACGTGCCGTGGCTGTTGATGGAGCAGTCCAGTAACGCGCTGAACTGGCGCCGCTCAAACGCGCCCAAGGCACCCGGTCAGATGGCCGCGCTGAGCATGCAGGCCGTGGCGCGCGGCGCCGACGCGGTGCTGTTCTTCCAGTGGCGTCAGTCCCGGGCCGGCGCCGAGAAGTTCCACTCCGCGATGCTGCCGCACGCCGGCACCGGCACCCGCACCTGGCGCGAGATCGTGGGCCTCGGCGCCGAGCTGGCCGCACTGCCGGCCCTGCCCGCGGGCGCCCGCGACGCCCGGGTGGCGATCGTCTTCGACTGGGAGAACTGGTGGGCGCTCGAGAACCCCGACCACCCCGTGGTGCTGGACTACCTCGAGCTCGTGCAGCGCTGGTATGCCGCGCTGCACCGGCAGCACGTGCAGGTGGACCTGGTGCCGGCATCCGGTGACCTGGCCGGTTACGCGCTGGTGATCGCCCCGCAGCTCTACCTGCTGCGGGCGGATGCGGCGGCGAACCTGACCGCGTTCGTGCGGGCGGGCGGGCACCTGCTGGTCACCGCGTTCAGCGACGTTGTCGACGAGTGCGACCGGTTCCGCGACGGGGGCTTTCTCACCCAACTGAGCGCGCTGCTCGGTGTGCGGGTCGAAGAGTTCGGCGCGCTGATGCCGCCCGGCTCGGCCGAGCCCGGCCAGCAGCAGGCTCCGTTCGAGGCGCCCGGCGGGGGAGGGCCGCTGACCGGCACCTTGCTCGCCGAGGAGCTCTGGGTGGGCGGGAACAGCCTCGGCGGTGCGCCGGGCGGTCGGGGCAGTGAGTCCGACACTGCCTCCGACGTCGGGTCTTCCACGGCATCCGACACCAGCGGCCACGGTGTCACCGGCGGTGCCGCCACAGTCCTGAGCTCCTACACGGCCGGCCGCACCCTCGGCCTGCCCGCGTTCACGGTGAATGCCGTCGAGGCCGGGCTGGCCTACTACCTGGCCACCATCCCGGATGCGGCCGGCACCGCCGCCATCGTGCGCTACCTGCTCGCCGGCGCGGGTGTCGACCCGGTCCTGGCCGGCCTGCCCGACACCGTGGAGGCCATCCGCCGCGGCGACGTGCTGACCGTCATCAACCACGGACCCGACGCCGTCGAGGTGGCCCTGCCCGGCACCGCCGTCGCCGACGGGCATCCGGTCGGCACGGTGTCGCTCGCCCCCTTCGCCTACAGCCTGGTGCGCACCGCCTGACCGGCGCTGGGGGCTCCGCTCCCGCTGGCGCCTGGCCCCGGTCGCGGGTATGCCCGCGCTTTGCGGCGCGTACCCCGCGCAGCGGCGTGTGCCCCGCGCAACGGCGCGTACCCCGCGTAGCCCCGGCGGGCGGGTCAGGCGCCGCTATGCCTGTGGCGCGCCACCCGCGTGGCGGCGCGGCACCCGCGTACCTCCGCGAGCCTCCTTGCGCGGCCGTCTCCACTCTGGTCCGGATGGCGCGTACCCCGCGCAGCGGCGTGTGCCCCGCGCACCCCCGCGCACCTCCGAGTGCGCCCAGCAGGGGCACGCAAAAGCCCCGGCCAGGAGGACCTGGCCGGGGCGGATGGAGCGAGAGGTGCGGGTCGAAGGCTGTCGCGGGTTAGCGGGCGCCGAGCAGGTGCTCGAGGGCCAGCTGCTGCAGACGCACGAAGCCGAAGCCCTTGCCGCCGAAGTACTCCTCGGGGGCGAAGTCCTCGTAGGCGCTGGTGTCGGCGAGGAAGTCGTCGTAGCTCTCGCCGGCGGCGAGGGTCGGCACCGACAGTTCCGGAACGCGCGAGGCAGCGAGCTGCTCCTGCACCTCGGGGTCGGCGCGGAAGGCCGCGGCGCGCTCCTTGAGCAGCAGGTAGGTGCGCATGTTCGCGGCCGCGGAGTCCCAGACGCCCGTGATGTCCTCGGTGCGGCTCGGCTTGTAGTCGAAGTGGCGCGGGCCGTCGTAGGACGGGCCGCCGTTCGGGCCGCCGTTCTCGAGCAGGTCCACCAGCGAGAACGCGTTCTGCAGGTCGCCGTGGCCGAAGACCAGGTCCTGGTCGTACTTGATGCCGCGCTGACCGTTGAGGTCGATGTGGAACAGCTTGCCCTGGTAGAGCGCCTGGGCGATGCCGGCCGTGAAGTTCAGCCCGGCCATCTGCTCGTGGCCGACCTCGGGGTTCACGCCGACGAGTTCGGGGCGCTCGAGGGTGGTGATGAACGCCATGGCGTGGCCGACCGTGGGCAGCAGGATGTCACCGCGGGGTTCGTTGGGCTTGGGCTCGATGGCGAAGCGGATGTCGTAACCCTTGTCGGTGACGTAGTCACCGAGCAGGTTGACGGCCTCGCGGTAGCGGTCGAGGGCCGAACGGATGTCCTTGGCCGCGTCGTACTCTGCGCCCTCGCGGCCGCCCCACATCACGAAGGTCTTGGCGCCGAGCTCGGCGGCGAGGTCGAGGTTGCGCAGAACCTTGCGCAGGGCGAACCGGCGCACGGCACGGTCGTTCGAGGTGAAGCCGCCGTCCTTGAAGACGGGAGCGCTGAAGAGGTTGGTGGTGATCATCGGAACGATCACGCCGGTGTCGGCGAGGACCTGCTTGAGACGGTCGATCTCTTTCTGGCGGGCGGCATCCGTGGAGCCGAAGGCGAAGAGGTCGTCGTCGTGGAAGGTCAGGCCGTAGGCACCGAGCTCGGCCAGGCGGGTGACGGCTTCGACGGTGTCGAGCTGGGGGCGGGTCGGTCCGCCGAACGGGTCAGCCCCGTTGTAGCCGATGGTCCACAGGCCGAACGAGAACTTGTCGGCGGGGGTGGGGGTGAGGGACATGTTCGGTGCTCCGATTCAGCTTCATTGGCGATTTGTTGCAATTACCAACATATTACACGTGCCGGGCCGGTTCGTACAGTTCGTCGTCTACGTCAGTAAAAAATGCCCGGCCACAACATATTCCACCGATCGAGCCTTCTGTCGACCCGAGCGACAAAAGCCTCATCGAATCATTTCGACGATTCTCCCCACAAATACCACGCGAACGCTGGTTTCCCGCCGTTCCAACCCCCCAAACGCGGGCATTTCGGATTTCGCCCTTGTGAAAACGCTGGACCCTGAGATAAGTTCTGTCCGTCAACAAAAGGCCGCTTTTGGCGGTGGGTCCATCACAGCGATGTCCCGTTACAAGGAGGTAACCCTGACACGCGCTTTCCCAAGGTCGGGGGAGCGGGCGACAGGATTTCCTCCTCTGGCAGTCCACCCGGTCATCGGGGACTGCGGTGACTGGCAGCTCTCAGAGAGGAAAGCTCCAACAATGTCCACACCTAAGAAAATTCTCGCCCTCGCGGCGGCCGGCGTCTTCGCGCTGACGCTCGCATCCTGCGCCAGCAGCGGATCCACGTCGGGCAGCTCCGACGGGGCCGCGGCCTCCGGTGCCGACTGCAACGTCGGTATCTCCATGCCCACCCGGTCACTCGAACGCTGGATCAACGACGGCGACCAGCTCAAGAAGCTGCTCGAAGACGCCGGCTGCACGGTCGACCTGCAGTACGCAGACAACAAGACCGACCAGCAGATCAGCCAGATCCAGAACCAGGTCGCCGGCGGATCGAAGATCCTCGTCGTGGCCGCCGTCGACGGCAAGGTGCTCGCACCGGTGCTCGCCGAGGCCAAGAAGCAGGATGCCACCGTCATCGCCTACGACCGCCTGATCAACGGCACCCCGGATGTCGACTACTACGCCACCTTCGACAACTACAAGGTGGGCCAGCTGCAGGGCGAGTTCATCGAGACCGAACTCGACCTGGCCAACGCGACCGGGCCGATCTCGATCGAACCGTTCGCCGGCAGCCCCGACGACAACAACGCCAAGTTCTTCTTCTCCGGCGCCTGGGATGTTCTGCTGCCCTACGTCGAGAGCGGCGTCCTCGTCGTTCCGAGTGGCCAGTCGCCCGCCTCGAACGACGACTGGGCCTCGATCGGCATCCAGGGCTGGGCCAGCGACAAGGCACAGTCCGAGATGGACAACCGCCTGTCGTCGTTCTACACCGGCGGCGACAAGGTCGACGTGGTGCTCTCCCCGAACGACAGCCTGGCCATCGGCATCGAGGCCTCGCTGAAGTCCGCCGGATACGCCCCGGGCGCCGACTACCCGGTCATCACCGGACAGGACGCCGACAAGGCCAACGTCAAGGCGATCCTCGACGGTGAGCAGTCCATGACCGTGTGGAAGGACACCCGCACGCTCGGCAAGCAGGTCTTCGACATGATCCAGGAGATCGTGGCCGGCGACGAGGTCACCGTCAACGACACCGAGACCTACGACAACGGAGAGAAGGTCGTGCCGTCGTTCCTGCTCGACCCCGAGGTCGTCGTCAAGGACGATGTGCAGACCAAGCTCATCGACTCCGGCTTCATCAAGGCATCGGATGTCGGCCTCTAACCAGCCGACCCTGGCCGGCCTGCTCGGGTGAGCGGGCCGGCCTCCTCGACGGGCACCCGGGCAACCGGGTGCCCGGCCCATCAGCAAAACAGGAGAGCGCAGTGGAGCATTCGATCATCCTCAGGATGAACAACATCGTGAAGGACTTCAATGGGGTGAAGGCCCTCGACGGTGTGTCCCTCGAGGTCACGAGGGGGCAGGTGCACGGCATCTGCGGGGAGAACGGCGCGGGAAAGTCCACGCTGATGAAGGTCCTCAGCGGGGTGTACCCGGTCGGCAGCTTCGACGGGAGCATCGAGTTCGAGGACCACGAGGTGGCCTACAAGTCGATCAACGACAGCGAGCACGACGGCATCGTCATCATTCACCAGGAACTGGCGCTGAGCCCGTACCTGTCGATCGCCGAGAACATCTTCCTCGGCAACGAGAACGCCACCCGCGGGGTGATCGACTGGAACAAGACCAATCGCGAGGCCGCCCTGCTGCTGGCCCGGGTGGGCCTGGACGAGAACCCGGCCACCAAGATCCTCGAGCTCGGCGTGGGCAAGCAGCAACTCGTGGAGATCGCCAAGGCGCTCTCCAAGCGGGTCAAGCTGCTCATCCTGGACGAGCCCACCGCGGCGCTCAACGACGAAGATTCCGCCCACCTGCTGGGCCTGATCGATCACCTGCGCACGCAGGGCATCACCTGCATCATCATTTCCCACAAGCTCAAGGAGATCAAACGCATCGCCGACACCGTCACGGTGATCCGCGACGGCAAGACCATCGAGACCATCGACATGAACGGTCCGGATGCGACGGAGGCCCACATCATCCGCGCCATGGTCGGCCGCGACCTGAACAACCTGTTCCCGCCGCGGGAACCCGCCATCGGTGCCGAGGTGCTGCGGGTGGAGAACTGGACCGTGCACCACCCGGTCGACGTGGCCCGCAAGGTCGTCGACGGCGCATCCTTCACCGTCAACGCCGGCGAGATCGTCGGTTTCGCCGGCCTCATGGGCGCCGGGCGCACCGAACTGGCGATGAGCCTGTTCGGCCACTCCTACGGCACCAATATCTCCGGCCAGGTCTACAAGGACGGCAAGGAGATCCAGATGCGCACGGTGGGGGAGGCCATCGAGCACGGCTTCGCCTACGCCACCGAGGACCGCAAGCGCTACGGCCTCAACCTCATCGGCGACATCACCGTGAACGTGTCGGCCGCGGCCCTGGCCAAGCTCGCCAAGTACGGCGTGATCGACCGGCACCGCGAATACAAGGTCGCCGACTCGTACCGCCAGAAGATGAACATCAAGGCGCCGTCGGTCGGATCGATCACCGGCAAGCTCTCCGGCGGAAACCAGCAGAAGGTGGTGCTGTCGAAGTGGATCTTCTCCGGCCCCGACGTGCTGATCCTCGACGAGCCCACCCGCGGCATCGACGTGGGCGCCAAGTACGAGATCTACGGCATCATCAACGAACTCGCGGCGCAGGGCAAGGCGGTCATCGTGATCTCCTCCGAGCTGCCCGAACTGATCGGCATCTGCGATCGCATCTACGCGATCTCGGAAGGAAAACTCACCGGCGAGGTCGCCAAGGCCGACGCCTCCCAGGAAACCCTCATGCACTACATGACCGCAGGAAAGGACTGAGCGCGATGACCACCACCACGCCAGCGAGCAAAGCGCCCACCGAACCCCCCGTGAGGCGCCGCATCCCCAAGCTCTCGATCAACCTCCGCCAGTACGGCATCGTGGCCGCCCTGGCCGTGATCGTCATCCTGTTCCAGATCCTCACCGACGGGCGCCTACTGCTGCCCGGCAATGTGAACAACCTCATCCAGCAGAACGCCTACGTACTGATCCTCGCGATCGGCATGGTCATCGTGATCATCGCCGGCCACATCGACCTGTCGGTCGGCTCGGTCGTGGCCATGGTGGGCGCGGTCGCCGCGATCAGCATGAACAACTGGGGCCTGCCCTGGTGGGGCGCGGTCATCGTGTCGCTGCTGGTCGGTGCCGCCGTCGGCGCCTGGCAGGGCTACTGGGTGGCGTTCGTCGGCATCCCGGCGTTCATCGTCACCCTGGCCGGCATGCTCATCTTCCGCGGGCTCACCCTTGTGCTGCTCACCGGTGGCACCATCAGCGGGCTGCCGGCGGAATTCACCGCGATCGGTGCCGGCTGGCTGCCGTCGTACCTGGGTGAACTGGGCGGGCGCGACGTGCTCACCCTGGCGCTCGGCATCCTCACCGCCGTCGCCTTGATCGTGTTCCAGCTGCGCAACCGCGCCACCCTGGCCAGGCTCGACCTGCCGCGGGAACCCGCCGCGTCGATGTGGACCAAGAACGGCATCGCCGCCATCGCGATCATCTGGTTCGCCTGGCTGCTCAGTGACTACAGCGGCACCCCGATCATCCTGATCGTGCTCGCCGCGCTCATCCTGATCTACAACTTCGTGCTCAACCGCACGGTGTTCGGCCGCCACGTGTACGCCATGGGTGGCAACCTCTTCGCCGCCGTGATGAGCGGTGTGAAGACCAAGTGGGTCAACTTCTACATCTTCGTGAACATGGGTGTGCTCGCGGGCCTGGCCGGTGTGGTCTCCACGGCCAGGGCCGGCGGCGCCGTCGCCTCGGCGGGCCAGAACTACGAGCTCGACGCCATCGCTGCCGTCTTCATCGGCGGCGCCGCGGTGCAGGGCGGTGTGGGCACGGTCGTCGGCGCCGTGGTGGGTGGCCTCGTGATGGGCGTGCTCAACATGGGCCTGTCCATTCTCTCGGTGGATGCCGCCTGGCAGATGACCATCAAGGGACTGGTGCTGCTGCTGGCCGTGGCGTTTGATATCTTCAACAAGCGGCGCGCTGGGGGACGATAGAACGACGCCACCCGACGACCTGTCGGGCACCGCACCCGAGAGGACCGTGACCCACCCGTGAGCCAAGCGCCACCCACCCTGGGCGTTCGGGGCGGCACCAGCAATGACCAACTCCGGCGGTACAACCTGTCGATGGTCATGACGATGCTGCACCACGCCGGCGGCAGCTCCAGGGCCGAGCTCACCAAGCGCACCGGGCTGAACCGGTCCACGATCGCGGCCCTGGTGGCCGAGCTCGTGGACCTGGGCATGGCGTTCGAGGTGGAACCGGAGAGCGTGGTGGGCCGGGTGGGCCGGCCCAGCCCCCAGGTGGTGCCGAACCCGGGGCTGGCCGCGATCGCGGTGAACCCCGATGTGGACGCCGTCACGGTCGGGCTGGTGGGCTTGGGCGGCGAGGTGATCCGGCGCATCCGCTTCGACACCACCCGGGTGCCCACGGTGGCCGAGGCCATCAACGCGGTCAAGGCCATCGTCGACGGCATGCGCGGCGAGATCGACCAGAGTTACAGCATCGCCGGGGTGGGCGTGGCGGTGCCGGCACTGGTGAATTCCGAGGACGGCCGGGTGCTGATCGCCCCGCACCTGGGCTGGCGCGACGCCAACCTGGCCAGGGACCTCGCCCGGGTGCTGGACTACCCGGTCTTCGCCGGCAACGACGCCAGCCTCGGTGCGATCGCCGAGAGCAAGTTCGGAGCCGCCCGCGGCATCGACGACCTGGTCTACCTCAACGGCAGTGCCAGCGGCATCGGCGGCGGCCTGATCATCGGCGGCACACCGCTCCGCGGCACCAGCGGCTACGCGGGGGAGCTCGGTCACACCCTGGTGAACAGTGCGGGCGTGCGCTGCTACTGCGGCAGGATCGGCTGCCTGGAGACCGAGGTCAGCATGGCCAGGCTGCTGGCGGTGCTGAAGCTCCCGCGCGCCGACCAGGACGACCTCGACATCGCACTGGGGGTCTCCCGCGACCCGGCCGTGCTGGCCGAGGTGCGCCGGCAGATCGAGCTCCTGTCCGAGGCGATCTCCAACTTCGTGAACCTGTTCGACCCCGAGATGGTGGTGCTCGGCGGGTTCCTGGGCTCGCTGCTCTCGGTGGGCCGCGAGCAGCTCACCGCGGCGATGATCGTGCGCTCGATGAGCAGCATCGGCCATACCGTGGCCATCGAGCGGGCCAGCCTCGGCTCGCACCTGATGATGGTGGGCGCCGCCGAGCTGGCCTTCGCCGGCCTGCTCGACGACCCGGCCGGCTTCGTGCGCGGCCGCGCCGCCACCCGCTGACCCGCCGACCCGCCGACCCGCTGACCTGCCCCGTTCCGGACCAGTTGCCCCGGCGCAGCGGGGCAACTCGTCCGCAGGTGGGCAACTCGCTGATCTGGCATTTGTCGGCAATCACCACAAATGGCTTGCGTAACTGAGGATGTGTGTCGTAGGCTCCCTTTCGAGGCAGTCGAAACGTTTAGCACAACGGCTGCCGCCCGGCCGCGAAACCGCTCCCGGTGCCGTAGTTCCGACAGACGATGGAGTCCTGATGGCCAACATTCACGACGTGGCACGCGCCGCCGGAGTGTCCATCAGCACGGTGTCCTACGCCCTCAGCGGCAAGCGCTCGATCGCGGCATCCACCAAGCAGCGCATCGACGAGGCCGTTCTCGAACTCGACTACCGGGCCAATGCCGGGGCGCGGATGCTCAAGGGCGCGCGCACCCAGATCCTCGCGCTGAGCGCCCCGCTGCACGCCGGCACCCACGCCCCTGCGCACATGACCTTCGTACTCTCGGTGGTCACGGCCGCCCGCAAGTACGACTACGACGTGCTCCTGCTCACCCAGGATGAGGCCACCAGTGGCCTGCGCCGGGTGGTGCGAAGCTCCCTCGTCGACGGGATCGTTCTCTTGGACGTGTCCACCGCCGACCCGCGCACCGACCTGGTACGCGAACTCGGCCTGCCCGCCACGGTGATCGGCATTCCCAACGACACCGACGGGCTCACCTGCGTCGACCTCGACTTCGAACGCGCCGCCGTCATGGCGGTGCGCCGCCTTGTCGACCTCGGCCATCGCGAGATCGGCCTGATCGGCCAGGCGCCCGCGGTCTACGAACGCGGCTCGAACTTCCCGCCGCGGTTCCGCGACGCGTTCCTGGCCGAGGCCGCCCGGCTGGGCGCCACCGTGGCCTTCACCCCGGCACCCGAGGAGTCCGCCGGCGTGCGCGCGGCCTTCGACGATCTGACCGGTGCCCTGCCGGGCATGACCGGTCTGGTCATGCACAGCAATGAGCCCGTGCAGTCCATGGTGCTCGAGCTGCTCAACCAGCGGGGAATCAACGTGCCGACCGACCTGTCCGTCGTCTCGGCCTGCTCCAGCTTCTCCACCGACCATCTCACCCCGCCGCTCGACGTCATCCCCCTGCCTGCCGACCAGTCCTGCACTCGCGCAATCGAGCTCACCATGGCCCAGTTCGCCGGCGACGCCCTGCCGCACGTCGAGTTCATTGAACCGACGTATGTCGAACTCGGTTCGACGTCCACTCCCACCCGCCCCTAGCACCCCCCCCGCCACGGAAAGGATTTCGGTATCTGCACTATCGAAACGTTTCGATAGTTTCCCTCAGCACCACCACGCAGCATCATCCGCATCACTACAAGGAAGTAGAACAGTGAAGAAAACCAAGAGAAGCCTCGCCGGGATCGCCATGCTCGGCGTCAGCGCCCTCCTGCTCTCCGGCTGCTCCGCCGGAGCCGGCGAAGCCGACAGCAATACCCTCAAGCTCTGGCACTTCGAGAGCGACACCAGTGCCATGGGCATCGCGTGGGAGGAAGCCATCAAGGTCTTCGAAGAAGAGACCGGCGCGACCGTGGAATTCGAGGAGAAGAGCTTCGAACAGATCCGCTCCACGGCCAGCCAGGTGCTCAACTCCAACGAGGCCCCCGACATCCTCGAGTACAACAAGGGCAACGCCACCGCCGGCCTCCTGGCCAGCCAGGGCCTGCTCAGCGACCTGGACGACGACTACGCGGAGTACGGCTGGGACGACGCCCTCGCCCCGTCGCTGCAGACCACGGCGCGCTACGACGAAGACGGCATCATGGGCTCCGGCGCGTTCTACGGTGTGCCCAACTACGGCGAGTTCGTGGAGATGTACTACAACAAGGACATGTTCGCCGCCGCCGGCCTTGAGGTGCCGACCACCGTCGCCGAACTCGAGACCGTCATGAAGGCGTTCACCGACCAGGGCATCACCCCGCTGGCCGAATCGGCCGCCGAGTACCCGCTGGGCCAGCTCTGGTACCAGCTCGCACTCACCAAGGCCGACCGCAGCTTCGTCGACGACTACCAGCTCTACACCGGCGACGTCGACTGGAGCGGCCCGGAGGTGACCTACGCGACCGAGACCATCAAGGACTGGACCGACGCCGGCTACATCTCCACCGACGCCAGCGGCTTCAAGGCAGAGGATGCCGGCACCGCGTTCATCAACGGCACCTACCCGATCTTCTACTCGGGCTCCTGGTGGCACAACCGGTTCACCACCGAGGCCACCGGCTTCGAGTGGGGAACCTTCCTCTTCCCCGAGGCCGAGATGTCGCCAGGTTCCGCCGGCAACATGTGGGTCATCCCGGAGAAGGCCAAGAACAAGGACCTCGCCGCCCAGTTCATCGACATCACCATGCGCCCGGAGATCCAGGCCCTGATCGGTAACAACGGAGGCATCCCCGTCGCCGCTGACACCTCCGACATCACGGATGCGAAGAGCCAGGAACTGATCGGCAACTTCAACACCCTGACCGAGCGCGACGGCATCGCCTTCTACCCGGACTGGCCCACCGCGACGTTCTACGACGAGCTGAACGCCGGCCTGCAGGAACTCATCAACGGCAGCAAGTCGCCCGCTGAGATCAACGAGCAGCTCGGCGGACAGTACACGTCCGGCGTAGACGACATCGTCGGCTAACTCCGCCGCCGCACCAACATCACCTCGCAGTACCCGGCCGGGGGCTGTCACGGCCCCCGGCCACCACTGAAAGAGAAGGAAACAGCATGACGACAGCATCCGTAGCCGATGCCCCCGTTGATGCTCCCGCGGCAGGCAACAGGCCCGTGCGGCAGAGCCTCATCCCGGGAAGCAATCCCAAGACATTCTGGATCTACCTGATCCCGGGCCTCGCGCTGCTCACACTGATCATCGTGGTTCCCCTGGTGTGGAACATCTACCTCACCTTCACCGACTACCGCGGCATCAAGCCGCCGGAGTGGGTGGGCCTGGAGAACTGGGTGAAGCTGGCAGGCGACACCACCTTCTGGACCTCGTTCAGCAACTCCATCGCGATGATCGTGGCCATGGTCGTCGTGCCCACCCTCCTCGGCCTGGTGCTCGCCGCCATGCTGTTCGACCTGATCGGCAAGAAGTTCGGCGGCAAGATCGCCAGCTTCCTGCGCGCCACCTACTACCTGCCGCAGATCCTGCCCGGCGTTGTCGCAGCGATCGTGATCGGCTGGATCCTGCGCCCGCAGAACGGCGCGCTCAACCAGGTGCTCGAGGGCATCGGACTGGGCGGCCTGGCGCAGAACTGGCTCGGCAATCCCGACACCGCGCTGCCCAGCATCATGGTCATCATGATCTGGGTGCAGCTCGGCTACCCCATCGTGATCTTCATGGCCGCCCTGCAGCGGGTCGACCCCGAACTCTACGAGGCCGCTGAGCTCGACGGCGCCAACTGGATCCAGCGCTTCCGGGCGATCACGGTGAGCATCATCCGCCCCGAGATCTTCGTGGTCACCCTCACCTGCACCATCGCCGCCCTCAAGGTGTTCGGCCCGATCTACACCCTCACCGGCGGCGGTCCGGGCACCTCCACCATCGTGCCCGCATACTACGCCTACAGCGAGTTCTTCCAGTCCCAGCAGGTGGGCTACGGCGCCACCATAGCCACCGCACTCACCATCGTCATCGCGGCCGTTTCGGTCGTCTTCCTGCTCGCCCAGACCCGACTCGAGCGCCAGGAAGAGGAACGCTAATGACCTCCACCATCCTCGACCCGGCCCCGGCAACCGTCACAGGCCCGCCGGCCCGGCAGAGCCGCAAACGCCGCAGCAGCACCACCCGCAAGACCCTCGGCGACTGGATGATCCTGCTTGTCGCGGTCCTGATCGGCTTGCTCATCGCGGTGCCGTTCTTCCTCATCCTGATCAACTCGTTCAAATCGCCCGCCGACTACAACCAGGCCGGCCCGCTCACCCTGCCCACCAGCCTGTACTTCGACGGCATGATCAACTTCTGGGAGCGGGTGAACTTCCCAGGCAAGCTCTGGAACAGCTTCTTCATCTCCAGCGTCGTCGCGATCCTGGCCGTGGTCATCTCCCTGCTGAACGCGTTCGCGCTCGGCATCGGCCGGGTGCGCGGTCGCACCTGGATCGTGCTGCTGATCCTGCTGGCCAACATGCTGCCGCAGGAGGTGCTGCTCTACCCGCTCTACTTCATGTTCAAGACCGTGGGGCTGTACGACAACCAGTGGGCCGTGATCATCATCTTCGTGGTCATCCAGAGCGCTTTCGGCACCTACCTGCTGGCCAGCGTGCTGGGCACGTTCCCCAAGGAGATCCTCGAGGCGGCGTCGCTGGACGGCGCCAGCCGCTGGACGATCCTGTACCGCGTGGTCTACCCGATCACCAAGCCCACCCTGAGCGTGCTGGTGATCTTCTTCTTCATCTGGACCTGGAACGAGTTCCTGATCCCGCTCACCTTCCTGGTCAGCAACGCGAGCCAGACCGTGCCGGTCTCGATCGCCGTGCTGCAGGGCGACCGGCTGATGGATGTCACCACGACCAGCGCCTCGGCGCTTCTGGGCCTGCTGCCCACCCTGATCTTCTTCCTCATTTTCCAACGCACCCTCACCAGGGGCATCACCGCAGGAGCAGTCAAGTAGATATGAAATTCACCGATGGTTTCTGGCACACCCGCCCCGGCGTCACCGCGCTCTACGCGCAGGAGGCGTACGACGTCGAACAGCTCGGCAGTGCACTGCGGGTGACTGCGCCGACGAAGGTGATCGAACGCCGCGGCGACGTGCTCAACCGGGCGGTGCTCACCGTCACGCTCACCTCCCCGCTGGAGGGCATCATCAAGGTGCGTGTCGAACAGCACACCGGTACCGCGGCAGGCCCGGGCTTCGACCTGGTCGGCGCCGAACCGGATGCCGGCGCCATCGTGATCGACAACACCGGCGGTACCCTCACGGCCGGCCCGCTCACCGCCCGCGTGGCGCTGGGCGCCCCGTTCTCTCTCGCGTTCGAGACGGATGGCCGCACCCTCACCGAGAGCGGCCACAAGTCGATCGGGCACATGCAGCTCGCCCCCGGCGCTCCCGTCGCCGCCGAACCGGCCGGGGTGTCCGGCGTCACGACCACTGGGCTCGCCCCGGCCGCCTCCTACACGCACGCGCAGCTGTCCCTCGGTGTGGGCGAACTGGTCTACGGCCTCGGCGAGCGCTTCGGCCCGCTGATCAAGAACGGCCAGACGATCGACATCTGGAACGCCGACGGCGGCACCTCCAGTGAGCAGTCCTACAAGAACGTGCCGTTCTACCTCACCAACCGCGGCTACGGCGTGCTGGTCAACCACCCGGAGCACGTCTCGTTCGAGGTGGGCACCGAGGCCGTCGAGCGGGTGCAGTTCTCCGTGGCCGGACCGGTCATCGAGTACCTGGTGATCTACGGCCCCACCCCCAAGGACGTGCTCGAGCGCTACACCCGGCTCACCGGCCGACCGGCGCGGGTGCCGGCCTGGTCGTACGGCCTGTGGCTGTCGACCTCGTTCACCACCCAGTACGACGAGGCCACCGTCAACAGCTTCATCGACGGCATGGCCGAGCGTGATCTGCCGCTGTCGGTGTTCCACTTCGACTGCTTCTGGATGCGCGAATTCAACTGGACCGACTTCGAGTGGGACCCGCGGGTGTTCCCGGACCCCGAGGGCATGCTCGCCCGCCTGCACGAGAAGAACCTGCACGTGAGCGCCTGGATCAACCCGTACATCGCCCAGCGGGCCGGCATCTTCGCCGAGGCCGCCGCGGCCGGTTACCTGGTCAAGAGGGCCAACGGCGACGTCTGGCAGTGGGACTTCTGGCAGGCCGGCATGGGCCTGGTCGATTTCACCAACCCGGCCGCCGTCACCTGGTTCCAGAACAAGCTGCGCGGTCTCTTCGCCCAGGGCGTCGACGCCATCAAGACCGACTTCGGCGAACGCATCCCCACGGATGTGGTGTGGCACGACGGATCATCGGCCGACGTGATGCACAACCTCTACAGCCAGCTCTACAACAAGGCCGTCTTCGAGGTGCTGCAGGAACACCGCGGCGAGGGCGACGCGGTGCTGTTCGCCCGGTCCGCCACTGTCGGCGGCCAGATGCAACCCGTGCACTGGGGCGGAGACAACTCCTCCAGCTACGAGTCGATGGCCGAGACCCTGCGCGGCGGGCTCAGCCTGGCGTTTTCCGGCTTCGGCTACTGGAGCCACGACATCGGCGGCTTCGAGGGCATGCCGGACCCGGCCGTGTTCAAGCGCTGGCTGGCGTTCGGGCTGCTGTCCAGCCACTCCAGGCTGCACGGCTCCACCAGCTACCGGGTGCCGTGGCTGTTCGACGACGGCCGGGAAGAGCCCGGCCAGAGCGCCGTGGACGTCACCCGGGTCTTCACCAAGCTCAAGCTCGCGCTGATGCCCTATCTCTTCCAGGTGGGCCTGGAGGCGCACGCCAGCGGGGCCCCGTTCATGCGGCCGATGCAGCTCGAGTTCCCCGATGACCCCGCGGTGGACTACCTGGACCGGCAGTACCTGCTCGGCAGCGACCTGCTCGTGGCCCCGGTGTTCAGCGAGGCCGGCGACGTGCAGTACTACCTGCCGGCGGGAACCTGGACGAACTACCTGACCGACGAGGTCGTCACCGGCCCCGTCTGGCGCCGGGAGACCCACGCCTTCGACAGCATCCCGCTGTGGGTGCGCGGGGGAGCGGTGCTGGCCACAGGATCCCGCGACGACCGACCCGACTACGACTACACCGACGAGCCCCTCATCACCGTCTACCCCGGCGGCACCGGCGAGGTGCGTTCCGTCGACATCGCCAACCCCCTCGACGGCAGCCACATCACCGTCACCATCACCGTCTCCGGCGACGACACCGTCGTGACCAGCGATTCGGATGCGCCCTTCCGGGCCCGTCTCGCCGGTGCCGAACCCGTTGATTCCACCGACCGAAAGGCCACAGTCTGATGACCACCGGCACCACCTCCATCGCTACGCCCGTCGTGACCGCGGGCACCGCCGACTACCGGGACGCCGGCCTGGTCTTCCCCGAATCGTTCGTCTTCGGCTCCGCAACGGCCAGTTACCAGATCGAGGGCGCCTTCGACGAGGACGGCCGCGGCCCCTCGATCTGGGATACCTTCAGCCACACCCCCGGCAAGATCTGGAACGGCGACACCGGCGACGTCGCCTCCGGTCACTACCACCGGCTCGAGCAGGACCTGGACCTGATGGTGACCCTGGGCCTGCAGGCCTACAGGTTCTCGATCGCCTGGTCGCGCATCCAGCCCACCGGACGGGGCCCGGCCAACCGGGCGGGCCTGGACTTCTACGGTCGCGTGATCGACGGGCTCCTCGCTCGGGGCATCCGCCCCATCGTCACCCTCTACCACTGGGACCTGCCGCAGGCCCTCGAGGACGAGGGCGGCTGGACCAACCGGGCCACCGCCTACGCGTTCGCGGACTACGCCGCCAATCTGGGGCGCGAGTTCGGCGACCGGGTGCACACCTGGACCACGCTGAACGAACCGTGGTGCTCCGCCTACCTGGGTTACGGTTCGGGCTCCCACGCGCCCGGCCGCACCGACGGCGCCGAGGCGCTCACAGCCGTGCACCACCTCAACCTGGCGCACGGCCTGGCGATCCTGGCGCTGAAGCCGCTGGTGACCAACGACCCCGACTTCTCGATCACCCTCAACCTTCACGTGCTGCGCGGCGACGGCGAGACCGGCCCGGAGGCCGTGCGGCAGATCGACGCCCTCGCCAACCGGGTGTTCCTGGGACCGCTGCTCACCGGCGCCTACCCGGCGGATGTCTTCGAAGACACCAAGGACGTCACCGACTGGGCGTTCATCCTGCCCGGCGACACCGAGATCATCCACCAGCCGCTGGACGTACTCGGCGTCAACTACTACTCCACCACGCTGGTGCGGTTGTGGGACGGCACGGCGCCCAGGCAGAACGCCGACGGTCACAAAGACGTCGGAGCCTCACCCTGGCCCGGCGCCGACCGGGTGGAGTTCCTGCCCCAACCCGGCCCGTACACCGAGATGGGCTGGAACATCGAACCGGCCGGTCTCGAGGAGCTGCTCGTGGCCCTGCACGAGGAATACCCGGAGCAGCCGCTGATGGTCACCGAGAACGGTGCGGCGTTCGCCGACACCGTGGTGCAGACGGATGCCGGCCCCCGCGTGCACGACGTGGAGCGCACCGACTACCTGCGCCGGCACTTCACCGCCGCGCACCGGGCCATGGCCCGCGGGGTCGACCTCCGCGGCTACCAGGTGTGGTCGCTGATGGACAACTTCGAGTGGGGCTACGGCTACTCCAAGCGCTTCGGCATCATCCACGTGGACTACGCATCCCTGGAGCGAACTCTCAAGGACAGCGCCCACTGGTATGCCGCCCTGGTAGCCACCCGCACCCTCCCCCTCCCTTAACCCACGCACCAGCCCGCGAACTGTGACTTAAGCACCTCAAATCCCGATTTTTCGGGGCTTAGCTCACGGTTCGCGGCAAGTAGGACGGATTTACCTTGAAAGCGCAAGCGCACGAGTTCGTATACGGCGGGGACTACAACCCCGAACAATGGGATGAGTCGGTGTGGGCGGAGGACGTGCGCCTGATGCGTGAGGCGCACGTCAACCGGGTCACCGTCGGGGTGTTCTCCTGGTCGTCGCTCGAGCCCGAAGAAGGCCGGTACGACTTCGGCTGGCTCGACCGGGTGATGGACCTCATGCACACCAACGGGATCGGGGTGGTGCTGGCCACCCCCACCGCGTCGCCGCCGCCGTGGTTCACCTTCGCCCACCCCGAGGCGCTCCCGGTCACCGCGAATGGCGTGCGGCTTGTGCACGGCAGCCGGGACACCTACAACCCGGCCGCTCCGGCCTACCGCGCGGCCGCACGGCGGATCGCCGGCGCCCTCGCCGAACGGTACGGCCGGCATCCGGCGCTCACCATGTGGCACGTGCACAACGAATACGGCACGGTGTCCTACGGTGCAGAGACGGACCGGGCGTTCAGACTGTGGCTGGCCGGGCGCTACGGCACCGTGGCCACGCTGAACCACACCTGGAACAGCGCCTTCTGGTCGCAGAGCTACTCCACCTTCGAGCACATCTTGGCGCCCCAGGCCACGCAGTACCTGCCGAACCCGGCGCACGTGCTCGACTTCAAGCGGTTCTCCGCCGACACCCTGCGCGATGCGTTGCGCGACCAGGTCACGGTCATCCGCGAGCTCAGTCCCGGGGTGCCGGTCACGACCAACTTCATGCTGCCCAGCTGGAACCACTACGACCAATGGGACTTCGCCGCGGAGATCGACGAGGTGTCGATCGACCACTATCCCAGCGCCCGTGACATCGAGGGAGAGACCCACGTGGCGTTCGGCGCCGACGTGGCCCGCTCGTTCAACCGGGGCCGACCCTGGGTGCTGATGGAGCAGGCCACCAGCCTGATCTACGACTACTCCGCAGCCCGGCTGTTCGCCAAGGACCCCGGCAGGCTCGAGCGAAACACCCTGCAGTACCTGGCCAGGGGCTCCACCGGGAGCCTGTTCTTCCAGTGGCGCTCGCCCCGGGTCGGCGCGGAGTTCTTCCACTCGCCGATGGTGCCGCACGCGGGAGAGGACTCCAGAGTCTTCCGCGAGATCGTCGCCCTCGGCCATACTCTCAGCGCCCTCGCCGAGATCGCCGAACCGCCCGCGGCCGGCCACCGGGTCAACGATGCCCGGGTCGCCATCGTCTGGGACTCCACCGCCTGGTGGGCCGCCGAGACCCGCGCCATGCCCTCAGACGACCTGGCCTTCCTGCCCGCGATCCGGGCGGTGCACCGGGCGCTCTGGTGGCAGGGCATCACCTGCGATGTGGTGCGCCTGGACCAGGACCTCTCCGGCTACGACCTGGTGCTGGTGCCGAACAAGATCGCCGCCTCCGACGCCGAAGCCGATGTCCTGCGCGCTTTCGTGGAGGCCGGCGGCCACGCGGCGGTCTGGTTCTTCGCCGGCAGCACCGACGAGAACCTCAACGTGCGCCCCGGCGGCTTCAGCGGCGCCTTCGCGCCGCTGGCGGGCATCCGCGTCGAAGAGCACCACCCGCTCGCCGCCGACGAGACCATCGAGCTCTCCGACGGGTCGCGGGCGGAGGCCTGGGCCGAGGACCTGCAGGCCAGGGGCGCCGAGGTGCTGGCCACCTTCACCCACGCCCCGCTGACCGGGGGAGCGGCGATCACCCGCAACCGGCTCGGCGCCGGCACCGTGCACTACTTCGCCACCCGCCTCGACCACGACGCGTTGCGCGCACACCTGGCGCGCATCCTCGCCGAAGCCGGCGTGGGCCCTGAACACCCACAGGCCGGTGACGGGGTCGAAATCGTGCGCCGTCACGCCGGCACCCGCAGCTACCTCTTCGTCTTCAACCACGGAGAGCGCCCACGCACGGTCGCCCTGAACGGCTATGACCTGCTCACCGGCGCGCACCTCACCGGCGACATCGAGCTGGCTCCGGCCGCCTCGTTCGTTCTCCGCGAGGATGCCCTGCCGGCCGTCCCGCTCCACCCCTGACCCGGCCGACGCGGTTCTCAAGCCGAACCGCACGGCACTGCCGTACCCCGTGGCCAACCCAGAAAGGATGCCGATGACGGCCTTCGCGCGGTCGGCGATGCCGATGGAGCTGCTCGAGGCCGCCAGGCTCAACGGGGCCAGCGAGTGGCGCGCGGTCTTCTCGATCGCCCTCAAACTGCTCAGCCCCGGCGGGGTGCGGTTCTGAGCATGAGCAGACTGCACTACCGCACGGCAAGCGACGGCTGGCTCGACGCGTTGCCGCTCGGCAATGGGCGCATCGGTGCCATGGTCGAAGCCACGGACCTGTGCACCCTGGTGCACCTGAACGACGAGACCGCCTGGTCGGGGTCGGTCGCAAGTGAACACCACGGCGGCCGGGTGGATGCCGCCACCGCCGCATCCGCCCTGGCCGCCGCCCGCGACCTGATCGAGAATGACCGACCGGTCGAGGCGGAACGGGAACTCGCCGCTCTCACCGCCGAATACAGTCAGGCCTACCTGCCGTTCGGCCGGCTGCAGATCACCCTGCCGGCCGGCCACGCGGTCTCCGAGCGGTGGCTGGACCTGGCCACCGCCACCCACCACATCCGCGGCACGGGCATCGATCAGACCAGTTTCGTCAGTGCCGCCGACGGGGTGCTCGTGCACAGGCTCACGGCCACGGGCCCCGCCGGCGTCGATGTGACGGTCGCCGTGAGCACGCCGCTGCACGAACTGGCCAGGACCATCGACGACACCGGCCTGACCGTGCGGTTGCGGCTGCCGGCGGATGTCGCCCCCGGCCACCGCCCCGACCGTGCCGCACTCGTGTGGGACTCCGACGGCATCACCCCGGTGCAGGGCGCGCTGACGGTGTCGATCCGGCACGACGGGCGGCTCGAACCGGGCGGTGATGGGGCCCTGAGGGTGGTCGGCGCGAGCGAGGTCGTGGTCCTGGTGGCCACGGACACCACCTTCGTGGGCCTGGGGTGTGCGCCGGCGGGCACCGCCGACAACGCGGCGGAGCGCTCCCGAAACCGGATCGACGGCCTCGCGCCGCTGTCGGTGGCCGAGCTGGCCGCCAGGCACCGGCGTGACCACGGTGCCCTCTACGACCGGGTCTCGCTGCAGCTGACCGGGCCGTCCGACCGGGCCGGCCTGCCCACCGCTGAGCGTCTCAGCGAGGCCGCCGCCGCCCGGATTCCCGCCGCGGAAGCCGACCCCGGACTGGTGGCGCTGCTCTTCGACTACGGCCGGTACCTGCTCATCGCCTCCTCCAGACCCGCCGGCCTCCCGGCCACGCTGCAGGGCCTCTGGAACGCGTCAATGCGGCCGCCGTGGAGCAGCAACTACACCCTGAACATCAACACCGAGATGAACTATTGGGCGGCCCAGGTTGTGCAACTCGACGACACGGCCCTGCCCCTGCTCGACCTCGTGGAGGCCCTGGCCGCCCGCGGTGCGGAAACGGCGGAGCGGCTCTACGGCTGCCGGGGCTGGGTGGCCCACCACAACTCGGATGCCTGGGCGTTCAGCTCACCCGTGACCGGCGACGCCTCCTGGGCCCAATGGCCGATGGCCGGACCGTGGCTGGTGCGTCAACTCGACGAGCCCCGCCGCTTCGGCACGGCCGACGCCGGCTACCTGGCCCGGCTGTGGCCGGTCGCGGCCGGATGCGCGCGCTTCTGCCTCGATTTTGCCATCGCCCTGCCCGACGGTCGCCTGGGCACCCGGCCGTCGACGTCGCCGGAGAACCGCTACCGCCGCGGCCAGGCCGGCGTCGCCGTCGGAACCGCCTCCGGCATGGACCGGACACTGCTGCGCGAGCTCTTCACCCTGCTGCCGGCGCTGGCCGCCGACTCCGGGCACGCCGACGATCCGGTCCTGGCCGAGGTTGCCGCCGCCCTGGACCGCATCGACGGGGTGCGTATCGACGCCGACGGCCGGGTGGCCGAGTGGGGCCTCGACGAGGTGGAGGACGACCCTGGGCACCGGCACCTCTCCCACCTCGTCGGCCTGTACCCGGGTGACGGCCTGCCCGCAGCCCAACACGCCGCGGTCGGCGCCACCCTCGACCGGCGCGGCGACGACTCGACCGGCTGGTCCCTGGTCTGGAAGCTCTGCCTGCGCGCCAGGCTCGGCCAGGCCGGCAGGGTGGGCGACCTGCTCGGCTACGTGCTGAGGCCGGCCGGCACCGAATCCGGCGCGCACGCCGGCGGCCTCTATCCCAACTTCTTCGCGGCGCATCCGCCGTTTCAGATCGACGGGAACCTGGGTTTCGTCGCGGCGATTGCCGAATGCCTCGTGCAGTCCCACACCGACGTCATCGACCTGCTGCCGGCGCTGCCGCCGGGGCTGGAGAACGGCCGGGTGACCGGCCTGGCGGTGCGCGGCGGTCTGCTCGTCGACCTCGACTGGGCAGACGGCGAGGTCGTGACGGCCGTGTTCACCGCGCGGCCGGGCACCCGGGCCGGCAGTCGCCTGGTGCGTGTGGCCCGGCCGGGCGGGGCCGCGACCATCGTCGAGATCCGCGTGCGGCCGGGCCGGCCCACCCGCGTGGACCGGCCCGGCCGCTGACCATCCCCATCCCGCGAGAGCGGCGAAGTGGCTGCTTCATTGGTGCCGAAGCAGCCACATGGCCGCTTTCGCGGAAGGGTGGCGGTGGGGGGAAATCAGGCCGGCGGTTTGGCCGTGCCCGCGGGATCCGCCGGATCGGCCGGGTGGTCGTCGGAGGGGGACAGCTCGGTCTTCAGGATCTTCATCGACTGCCCCAGGCTGCGCGCCAGGGTGGGCAGCTTGGGCGCGCCGAAGAGCAGGAGCACGACGAAGAGGATGATGAGGAAATGCCATCCGGTCAAGTTGCTGAGCATGATGTCCTGTCTTGTCGGTGGTGCCGATGGAGCGGAAGATAACCGTGCGAATCGCAGAGCCGGTCGTTACGAGGAGGCCTGGACGGCGGTGGGGGAGTCCCCGCCGATGACGGCGAGCTGCACCCCGCGGGGCAGCGTCACGCGGAGGTCGGCCGTGCCGGGGCGGGACCCCGCGGCATCGAACCGGACCAGCACGGCGCTCCAGGCCGGCGACGTGACGTCGGCGCTGCCCAGTACAGACCAGAGACCGCCCCGGCGGCACTCAAGATCGATCCGGCCGGCGCCTCGGGTCTCGAGCCGGAGCGTGCCGGCCAGTGCCCCGAGATCCACGTCGAGATAGACCAGCCGGGCGCACCGTGCGGTGGGCGCGACGGCCACCGCCGTGCCGACCAGCGGCGAGTAGACCACCAGTTCGCTGCCCACCGAGGCGCTGGCGCCGGTTTCGTCGAAACTGTCGGCGCCGAACCCCGCCACCGGATCGCGCGGGGCGACCGTGGCGCCGTCCACGTGCAGCACCAGCGTGTGTTCGATGGCCTCGGCCGACTGCCCGACGAGCACCTCGTAGTCCCCGGACTCCACGATCAGGCGCCCCGTGGTCACGTCCCAGACCGTCAGGGCGGCCGGATCGAGGGTGATGGTCAATTCCGCGCTTTCGCCCGCGGCCACTCGCACCCGGCCGAACCCGGCCAGGCGACGGCGGGGGAACGGAAGCCGGTGCGCGGGTGCGCTCACGTAGAGCTGCACGGTCGCGACGGCCGCACGAGCCGGCCTGCCGGGGTCCGCGGCACCGGCCACGGTGACCGTGACGGTGACCGGATGCGCCGGCCCGGCTTCGCCCGTCCAGCTCAGCCGGGACTCGGCCAGGGTCGCGGCCGGCACCGTGGCACGCGCATAGCCGAGTCCGTGGCCGAAGGGGAAGTCGGGTTCGGCCGTGGAGTAGAGGTAGGTGCTGCGGCTGGTGATGATGTCGTAGTCGAGCACGCCGGCGAGGTCGGCTTCGCCGGCCCACCAGGTCTGGGCGAGCCGGCCGGTGGGTTCGACCGCGCCGGTGAGCACGTCGGCCAGGCCGTGGCCCAGTTGTTCTCCGGCATGTGAGGACCACACGATGGCGGGCGCCTTCTCGATGGCCGCTCCGAGGGCGAACGGATACGACGAGATGACCAGCAGGACCACGTTGTTGTTGGCGTCGGCGACGGTGCTGACCAGTTCGGCCTGGTGACCCGGCAGGGCGAGCACCGGCCGGTCTTCGGTCTCCCGTCCGCCCAGGTGGGGGTCGTTGCCCACCGTCACGATCACGGTGTCGGCCTCCGCTGCCACCGCCGCCGCGTGGGCGAGACCGGATCGCAGGACCCGCAGCCCGAACCTGTCGGCGGTGGCCTCGGTGGCCGGTACGGCCAGGATCGACCCGTTGCCGAGGTCCGCGTGCAGCCACAGGCCGGAGCCGCGGTGCTGCACCGACACACTGCCGTCGTCGTGACGCAGCAGACGCAAAGCCTCCTGCGCCACCCAGCCGCCCACCCGGGTGGCGGTGTCCTCGAGGTAGCCGTGCGGACCGCGGGTGACCAGGCGGTCGCTGGCGATGTTGCGCAGCGTGGCGTGGCCGTGGCCCCACTCGGTGAGCTCGAAGGTCTGTGCGTCGCCGACGGTGTCGCTCGCGGCGTGCACGCGCCCGCCGGTCGCGCCGCCGGAGGTGAGGTACCGGCCGGTGCGCGGATCGCGGAGCGCGATGAGGTCGCTGCCGCTGGCGACGGTGACGCTGCCACCGGATGCGCCGAGCGCATCCGCCAGGCCGTCGCTGAGGCTCACCGGGGCGATCAGGCTGCCGCTGTACCAGTCGGTGAGCACCCGGTCGGCGAGCGGGCCGAGCACGGCTACCCGCGTGGCCGGCGCCAGCGGCAGGAGGGGAAGGCCCCGGGTGGGATCGTTCTTCAGGAGCACGGTGCCCGCGGCCACGGCCTGCCTGGCCAGGTCGATGTGGGCCGGTGAACCGATGACGTCGGCCGTGACGGAGGCGTACGGATGCGGCTCCGTGTCGAACTCACCGGTGCGCGCACGCGCCGTCAATAGGCGGAGCACCGCGGCATCCACCTGCCCGATGTTGATGAGACCGTCGGCGAGGGCGTGCCGCAGGGCGGAGATCGTGGGCTCGGCATTGGTGTCGTTGTCGGTGAAGCTGTCCACGCCGGCGGCGAGGGCCGCGGCGTGGGCGGCCACCGGCCCGTCGAAGAACTCCTCAGACCCGAACAGGTTGCTGGGCGCGGCCGCATCGCTCACGATGAGCAGCTCGGCGCTGTCGGCGACCCAGCTGCGCAGGTGCGTCGCCACGAGGTCGGACACATGGGCCGGGCGGCCGTTGACCAGGTTGTAGGAGAGCATGGCCGCGCCGGCCGCGCCCTCCTCGATGGCCGGGCGGTAGGCCGGCAGTTCATACTCGTGCAGCACCCGCTGGCGCAGCTGGGAGTTGGTCGTGGAGCGGTCGACCTCGTTGTTGTAGCCGAGGAAATGCTTGAGGGTGGGCACCGTGCGCCAGCGCACCGGGTCGGTGCCGCGCAAACCCCAGGAGTAGGCGCAGCCCATCCGGCCGGTGAGCAAGGAGTCCTCGGAATAACCCTCCTCGTTGCGTCCCCAGAGCGGATGCCGCAGCGGATTCACCACCGGCGCCCACACGTTCAGGCTCACCTCGGGGGAGTCGGCGTGCTTGCCGCGCACCTCGGTGCCCACGGCCTCGCCGACCCGGCGGATCAGATCGAGATCCCAGGAGGCGGCCAGTCCGACGGCCTGCGGGAACTGGGTGGCCTCGCCCAGCCAGGACAGTCCGTGCAGGGCCTCGGTGCCGGTGTGGAAGGCGGCGAGCCCTAGCCGTTCGATGGCCGGATTGGCCTGATGCAGCAGGCTGAGCTTCTCCTCGACCGTGAGCTGGTCGAGCAGGCGGAGTGCCGTTGCGGCGTCGGTGCCGTGCGTCATCAAAAACTTCCCGATTGAAGAACTATCGAAGCGTTTCGATAGTTGTCGTAAAAACTACGTCGACGTGCCGAGTCTAGGTGACACTCTGCGATTTGTGGTTGCATCCGCGTAATTCGGCCCTGTACACTCCCGATTGTCGAAGCGCTTCCGCAGGGAGCCGGACTCGGGGGCGCATCGTGCTGCTCACGGCCTCGGCAAGCAACGCAACTTACGAAGAAGTGAGGCAGCATGAGCATCCAAACGGCCAGTTCTGATCTGAGAGCATTCGCCAAGAAGCCGCTGAACCGGAGGTCCTTCCTGGGCTTCGTGGGCGCCGGAGCGGCCGCGGCCGCCCTCGCCGGCTGCAGCACTGGAACGGCCACCACCTCGGGTGGCATCTTCACCGCCAAGGACATCGCCGGCGTCATCCCCAACTACTATCCGGTGGATTACGCCGTCCCCGACCTGGTCAGCGTCGCCGGCTCCACCGCCGGCTTCCTCACCGTGCCGGCCACCCTGCGCAAGTCGGTGCCGAAGGTGCCGGGGTCCGGCGGGGCCTACACCGCGCTCAGCCCGGCCTGGTGGACGATTCCGAGCGCGAACAACGACTACTTCAAGGCCGTGAACAAGGAATTGGGCGCCGACATCAAGTTCCAGGTGTCCGACGGCAACACCTACGGGGAGAAGATCCAGGCCGTTCTCGCCTCACCCAACAACGTGCCGGACATGGTCGTCATCCCGTCCTGGAACCTCCCGCCCAAGTTCGACCAGGCCGTCGGTTCCCTGTTCGCCGACCTCAGCCCGTTCCTCGCCGGCGACAAGGTGAAGGACTACCCCAACCTCGCCAACATCCCCACCGACTCGTGGAAGTACTCGGTCTTCCAGGGCAAGCTCTACGGGCTGCCCTACCCGGGTGAGGTCATCCAGAATGCGTTCTTCTACCGCAAGGACATTTTCGACGAGCTCGGCCTCGAGGTCCCCACCAGCGCCGACACCATGATCGAGATCCTCACCGAGGCGACGGACCCGTCCAAGAACCGCTGGGGTTCCGATGACCTGTGGAACGCCGGCCAGATCATGTTCGGTGTGCCGGACAAGTGGACCGAAATCAACGGCAAGCTTGTGCACAAGTTCGAGACCGAGCAGTTTCGGGCGGCGCTGGACTGGCTCACCCGCCTGTACAAATCAGGTGCGGTGCACCCGGACGCGATGGCCGGAAACAACCAGCAGGCCAACAGTCGCTACGAGGCCGGCAATACCCTGGTCAAGAGCGATGGAGTGGGTGGCTGGGCAGAGTCGCTCGCCCGGGTGCTGCCGTCCAACCCCATGTACAACACCCAGGCCATGGACTACTTCGCGGCTGACGGCGGCGACCCCGTCCTCTACAAGGGCAGCCCGGCCAGCATCTTCAGCTTCATCAACCGGAAGGCCGACGAAGCAGCCATCAAGGAGATGCTCGCCGTCGCCAACTTCGCCGCCGCGCCGTTCGGCACCGCGGAATACCAGCTTCTCAACTCCGGCGTGAAAGACACCCACTACGACCTGGATGCCAACGGTGCCCCGGTGCTGAACGAGAAAGGCCAGGCCGAGGTCACGTCCACCTACTCGTTCCTGGTGCACCCGCCGATCGTGCAAGCGCACGTGGAGAACCCGCAGTTCGTGAACGACTACTGCAACTGGAGCGCCCGGATGAGCGCCTTCGCCACCGACCCGGTGTTGTACGGCGTGCAGATTCAGGAGCCGGCCAAGTTCGGTTCGCTCGCCACCCCCTTCGACGACCTCAAGGCCGACGTGGCCAACGGACGCAAGGAACTGTCGGCGCTGGACGGCGCCATCGCCACCTGGAGATCCAATGGCGGCGACGAACTGCGCAAGTTCTACCAGAAGTACCTGGACGCGTAGGCCCGGCCGATGACCGCACTCGACGAGCGGCGCCCCACCCCGGAGGCGCCGCCCGCAGACCCAGCCATCCACAAAGCCGCCACGGCGCGCAAAAACCGCAAACGTCGGGCGCTGTTCCGCCGGGACCGCACCCTGCTGCTCATGGTGCTGCCCGCGTTGCTGCTCACCGCACTGTTCGCCTACGTGCCGATCATCGGCAACGCCATCGCCTTCCAGGACTACTCGCCGTACGTGGGCGCCTTCGAGAATCCCTGGGTCGGCTTCGCCAACTTCGAACGCGTCCTGAACGACGAGGCCTTCTGGTCCGCGGTGCGCAACACCTTGACCATCACGGCGTTCCAGCTCGTGTTCTTCTTCCCGGTACCGATCATGATGGCGATCCTGTTGCAGGGGCTGCTCAGCCCCCGCATCCGGTCGTTGTTCCAGTCGATCGTGTACCTGCCGCACTTCCTGTCCTGGGTGATCGTGATCTCGATCTTCCAGCAGATCCTGGGCGGGGCAGGGCTGCTCAACCAGTTCCTGCGTGACAACGGCATCGAAGCGGTCAACCTGATGACCCAACCCGACACCTTCCTGATCCTGGTCACCTCCCAGGCGCTCTGGAAGGACGCCGGCTGGGGAATCATCGTGTTCCTCGCCGCGCTCAGCGCCATCGACCCGAGCCAGTACGAGGCGGCGGCGATGGATGGCGCAGGGCGACTCAAACGGATGTGGCACATCACCCTGCCGGCGCTGCGCCCGATCATCATCCTGCTGCTCATCCTGCGTCTGGGTGACTCGCTCAGCGTGGGCTTCGAGCAGCTCCTTCTGCAACGCGACGCCGTCGGCGCCGGAGCCGCAGAGGTGCTGGACACGTTTGTCTACTACTCGGGTATCCAGAACGGCGACTGGAGTTACGCCGCCGCCGCCGGGCTGATCAAGGGTGTGATCAGCGTGATCCTCGTGCTCGGCGCCAACAAACTCGCGCACCTATTCGGAGAAGCCGGGGTTTACCAGAAATCATGAGTATCACCACCAGACCCATCGATTCGTCACACCCGCGCACGTCCAAGGTCGTGCGGCCCGCCTGGGAGGAGCCCCGCGCCCCACTCGAGGCCGGCGCCCGCGCCATCGTGCTCTTCGGTATGGCCGCCCTGATCGTCGTGCCGCTCTACATAGTGGTGCTCACCAGCTTCTCGTCGCAGGCCACCATCACGGCCGCCGGCGGCATGGTCGTCGTGCCCGGTGAACTCACCTTCGCAGCCTACGAGCAGATCCTCTCCGGCGGTGTGGTCACCCGCGCCGTGCTGGTGAGCGTCGGCATCACCACAGTGGGAACCGCAATCAGCCTCGTGGTGTCGGTGATGGCGGCCTACGGCCTCTCCAGGCCCGGTTCGTTCGCCCACCGGCCGATCCTGTTCTTCCTGCTGATCACAATGTTCTTCGGTGCGGGCATGATCCCCAGCTACCTGCTGGTGAGCAACCTGGGCCTGATCAACTCCTACTGGTCGCTGATCCTGCCCAGCTGCATCAGCGTGTTCAACATCTTCCTGCTGCGCGGCTTCTTCATGGGGATCGATCAATCCATCCTCGACAGCGCGCGCATCGACGGCGCCGGCGACTGGCGCATCCTGAGCACGATGGTGCTGCCGATGTCAAAATCGGTGATCACCGTGATCGGCCTGTTCTACGGCGTCGGTTACTGGAACGCGTTCTTCAACGCCACCCTGTACATCAACGACAGTGAGAAGCTCCCGCTTCAGGTGATCCTGCGCTCCTACGTTCTGCAGGGGGTGTCGGTGCCCGGACAGGTGAGTGTCGGCAGCGGCGAGGTGGCCACGCTGGCGGTGCAGATGGCCGTCGTGATCATCGCGCTGGTACCGGTGCTGATCATCTATCCGTTCCTGCAAAAGCACATCAGTTCCGGGGTCATGATCGGCGCCGTCAAGGGCTGATCCGGACGCACCAGCACCCGGTCGATGCCCGGCCGGGTGCTGGGTATTCTTAGCGGTGACCCGCACTGGCGGCTCCACGCAGGTATCAGAGGACGCATGGCAACTATCAACGATGTGGCACGACTCGCCGGGGTGTCGATCAGCACGGTGTCCTACACGCTCAGCGGCAACCGCTCCATTGCCGAGTCGACCAGGAACCGGGTGGTCACGGCCATCCAGGAGCTCGGCTACCGGCCCAATGCCGGGGCCAGGATGCTTGCCGGCACCCGCACCCGCATCTTCGCCCTGACCGCGCCGGTGCGCCCGGACACCCAGGCCGGCGTGCTGATGTCGTTCGTGCTCGCGGTGGCCACGGCGGCCCGCAAAATCGACTATGACGTGCTGCTGCTCACCGCCGATGAGGCATCCACCGGGCTGGAACGGGTGACCTCGAGCCGGCTGGCCGACGGCATCATCGCGCTGGACGTGTCTCTGGACGACGAACGGATGTCGCTGCTGCGCGCGCTCAACATCCCCGCCACCGTCATCGGCGTACCGGCAGACACCGAGGGGCTGGTCTGCGTCGACCTGGACTTCGAGCGGGCCGCGCACCTGGCCGTCAGCCGGCTCGCCGACCTCGGTCACCGCTCAATCGGATTGCTCGGCCTGCCCCGAATCACCTATGACTGGGGTGCGAACTACCCGTTGCGGTTCCGGGACGGCTTTCTCGGCGCGGTGGCGGAGCGTGACATCGATGCGGCGATGGTGATGCCGGCGTCGGACATGGACAGCATCCGTCGTGGTCTCGACGAACTTTTCAGCACCCTGCCGAACATGACGGCCCTGGTCATGCACGCCGGCGAATCGGTGCAGACCACGGTGTTGGAGATCCTGGCCGCTCGGGGGATCTCGATACCCGGCCAGCTCTCGGTGATCTCGGCCTGCGCGGTCTTCGACACGTCCGAGTTCACCCCGCCGCTCGACGAGATCCCGTTGTCCGCGGAGGATTCCGGCACTCGCGCGGTGGAACTGACCATCCGCCAGATCAACGGCGACCGCACCCCGCACGTCGATCTCTTGCCGCCCCGCTACGTCGAGCGCGGCTCGACGGGCCCCGCCCCCATCCGCGAACCGTGAGCTAAGCACTCAAAACCTCGAGTTTTCGGTGCTTTCCTCTCAGTTCGCGAGGGGGTCAGCGGGGGTCTTGCCAGGAGTGCTCGGGCGAGTAGCCCAGGAGGCGGCGGGCCTTGTCGATGCCGAGCAACGTCTCGGTACCGGGCACCTCGCGGGTGAGCCGCACACCGGGGAAGACCTCGGCTGCGAGGTCGGCGCTGGGGCGGCGCATCACGGTGTCGGCGGCGGCGATGATGAAGCGCTCGAAGCCCGGCGGGGCGCTCTGCAGCGCCTTGAGCACCGCCTGGGCGCCGTCGCGGCCGTCGATGTAACCCCAAAGGTTCCACTTGCGCAGCGTCGCATCCGCCTGGAAGCTCTCGAACCTGTCGTAGTCCTCCGGGTCCATCACGTTGGAGAAGCGCAGCGCCGTGATCGAGAGCTCCGGGTCCCACCGCACGAGCTCGATCGCCATCTGCTCCTCGAGGTGCTTCACCAGCGAGTAGGTGCTCTCCGGCCGCGCCGGGTACTCCTCATCGACCGGGATGTAGGGCGGGTCGGTGTCGAACGGCAGGCCGAGCACGGTCTCGCTGGATGCGTAGACGATGCGCTTGATGCCGTTGCGCCGGGCTGCCTGGAACACGTTGTAGCTGGAGAGCATGTTGTTGTGGAAGGTGGCGACGTCGGGCACCAGGCCCGGCGCGGGAATCGCGCCGAGGTGCACGACGGCGTCGAAGCCGTCGGCCTGGTCGTTGACACCGGCGAAGGCGTCCGCCACCTGGCCGTAGTCGGTGAGGTCGATGCGAACAAAACCCGATTCCCGGCTGCCGGCCAGGTCGAAGTTGATCACCTGATGTCCCTCGGCGCGGAGCCGGGCGAGCACGGTCTTGCCGAGCTTGCCGCTGCCGCCGGTGAGGGCGATTCTCATGCTGGGGAATTCCATGGACATCCTTGTCTGGGGCGTGACTGCGCCCGGGTTCGACTCGATTTGTAGCGTTCTGCAACGTATCACGGACGGGTGGGACCGTTGCCGGGTATTCTGGGGTTCAGAGTGACTCGCGCTCAGTGAACGGGCGTCAGCCAGACGGAGGAACCGTGCAGGGCAGCAGCCATGACGACGTGCGCCGACACAACCTATCGGTCGTTCTGCGACTCGTGCACCGCAGCGGTGCGGCGTCGCGTTCCCAGCTCACCAGGGCCACCGGGCTGAACCGGTCCACCATCGCCGCCCTCGTCGCCGAACTGGTCGACCGCGGGCTGGTCGTCGAGCGCGAACCGAGCTCCACCAACCAGGTCGGCCGGCCCAGCCCGATCGTCAGTGTCAGCGAGCAGGTCGTGGCGCTCGCCGTGAACCCCGAGATCGACGCCGTCACGATCGGCATCGTCGGCCTCGACGGCCAGGTGCACCGCCGGGTGCGCTACCCCACCGACCAGTCCCCGAGCGTGCTCGAGGCCGTGAACATCGCCGCCGCCGTCATCGACGGCATGCGCGGCGAGCTCGAGGCCAAGTTCAAGGTGGTCGGCATCGGCGTGGCCGTGCCCGGGCTGGTGCGCGCCCACGACGGCCTCGTGCGGCACGCGCCGCACCTGGGCTGGCTCGACGAACCCCTCGCCGAGATGCTCGAAGCCGCCACCGGCTACCCGGTGCTCGCCGCCAACGACGCCAGCCTCGGTGCCATGGCCGAGCGGTTCTTCGGCGCGGGCAAAGGCATCACCGACCTCATCTACCTCAACGGTGGCGCCAGCGGCATCGGCGGCGGCATGATCGTGGGTGGAGCCGCGGCCGGTGGCATCGCCGGCTACGCGGGCGAGTTCGGCCACACCAGGGTCAGCGACAGCAACCGGGTCGACTCCGCCGGCCTCCGCGGCACCCTCGAAGCCGAGGTCACCCGGCGCGAACTCCTCGAGGTGCTCGGCCTGGCCGGGGCGGATGCCGACGAACTCGAGCAGGCGCTACTGGCGTCCACCTCTCCGGCGGTGCGTGCCGAGGTCAACCGGCAGATCGACCACCTCGCGGTGGCGCTGGCCGGGGCGATCAACATCCTCAACCCGCAGCTGGTGGTGCTCGGCGGTTTTCTCGCCGCGCTGCTGGCGGTGGATGCCGACCGGCTGCGCTCCGCCGTCGCCTCACACTCGCTCGGCGCCGCGTTCGGCACCGTGCGGCTCAGCGCCGCCGAGCTCGGCTCCAACCTGCTGATGATCGGCGCGGCCGAGCTGGCCTTCGAGGGGCTGCTCGACGATCCGGCCGAGCTACCCGCCGGGCCGGGCGCCGTCAGCACCTGAGCCGGCAGAGCATCCAGAAGCGGCTCAGTGCGGCTCCGTAGCACCCCGGCATCCAGCGCCGCCAGGCCTGTCGCCGGGTTGTGGCTGGTGTGAAACGTGCAGAAAATGCCGGATCCGCGCAATCTTTGCCGGGATGCCCCGGCCGGGGAATAGAACCGACCAGCGTACGCTTTTTCCAATTGGGCGATCGCCCGCATCCCCTGAGCACGACCCCGACCGAGGACTCTTTTACGTGACTACCGCCGTCATCCCCGTCATCACCGAGGCCCAACTGCACTCGACCGCCCGGCACCCCGGAGACGCACTGTCCCGTGGACAGCGTGTGGTCTACATCATCATCCTCGGCGCGCTGACGGCTCTCGGCCCGTTCACCATCGACCTGTACCTGCCGGCGTTCCCCACCCTCGAGAGCGAACTCGGCGTCTCGGCCGCCGCCATCCAGCTCACCCTCACCGGCACCATGATCGGCTTCGGCTTCGGCCAGCTGATCGTGGGGCCGTGGAGTGACAAGGTCGGCCGCCGGCTGCCGCTGTTGCTCGCCACGGGCTTCCACGTGCTCGCCTGCGTGGGTGCGGCGCTCTCCAGCGACATCGTCACGCTCGGGATCTTCCGGGTGCTGCAGGGCTTCGGCGCCGCGGCCGGCGCCGTCGTGGCGATGGCCATGGTTCGGGACCTCTTCGGCGGCAAGCCGCTGGTGAAGATGCTCTCCCGCCTGGCCCTGGTGAGCGGCCTGGCGCCGGTGCTCGCCCCGGTCATCGGCTCCCAACTCCTGCTCGTGATGCCGTGGCGCGGCATTTTCTGGGTCCTCGCCGGATACGGCGTCGTCGTGATGGTGGCCGTCGCGATCTGGATTGTCGAGACCCTGCCGCAGAGCCGCCGCACCGTGCCCGGCCACTCGAGCCTCGGCCAGCGCTACCGCGCCGTGCTCAGTGACCGCACCTACGTGGGTGTGCTCATCATCGGCGCGATGACCTTCACCGGTCTGTTCTCCTACCTCTCCTCCTCACCGTTCCTGTTCCAGCAGGTCTACGACTTCAGCGCCCAGGGCTACGGCCTGCTCTTCGCGGTCAACTCCCTCGGCATCGTCGTGGGTGTGCAGACCAGCTCACGCCTGATGCACCGTTACAACGTGGGACCGCAGAACATCCTGATCGGTGCCACCACGATGCTCGTGCTCACCTCCGCGGCGATCTTCACCCTCGACCTGCTGGGTGCCGGCCTCTGGGGCACCCTGATCCCGCTGTGGTTCTTCATCGCGTCCTGCGGGTTCACCTTCCCCACCGTGCAAGTCATCGCATTGAACGCTCACGGCAGCGAGGCCGGCACCGCCGCGTCCCTGCTCGGCGCAGCCAACTTCGGCATCGCCGGGCTGATCTCCCCGGTCGTGGGCCTGCTCGGCGTCGGAACTGCGGTGCCGATGGCCTCGGTCATGGGCGTCGCCGCCATCATTTCGCTGCTCAGCCTCTGGTTCATCGTGCGGCCGCGCTCGGTCGCGGCGCTCTCGCACTGACCGGTCGCGACACCCTCCGCACCGCCTGACCCCTCGCCCCACCGGCCAGTCACGGGGCAAGTCCGGAGGCGGTCGATCTAGCATGGGCTGATGGACCCCTCCCGCGACCCCGAGACTGAGCCCACTCCACCCGAGACCAGCCGCGCCAACATGGCGGCGGATGCGCCCGCCAGGAGAATCGCCCGGCGCTGGCCGTTGATCAGCGGCGCTGTCGCCGTTCTCCTGGCGTTCCTGCTCGGCGCCTTGATCCTGCTGCGCGGCAATGGCCGCCCGATCGAGGCCGACGTCGAGTGGATGGAGGAGATCCTCGAGCACCGATCCCCGGTCTGGGAGGTCCCGGCGCTGGTGATGAACTTCCTCGGCGCGGGCATCGCCGGGGTGTTCGTGATCCCGATCGCGATCGTCGTGCTCCTCCTGGTGCTGCGCCGGCCGTGGGCGGCGCTCTACTTCGTGATCGCCACGGTCGTCAGTGCCGGCCTCGTGCAGGTGCTGAAGACCCTGTTCGGCCGGGCCCGCCCCGAAGACATGCTGATCACCTCCGACTTCGGTTCGTTCCCCTCCGGTCACGTCGCCAACGCCGCCACCATGGCGGTGGCGCTCGGCATCATCTTCCCGTGGCTCTGGGTGTGGATCGCCGGCGCCGTGTACACGGTGGCGATGATGGTCAGCCGAACCTACCTCGGTGCGCACTGGCTCACCGACACCATCGGCGGCCTGCTGCTGGGTGCGGGCGTGGTCATCGTGCTGTGGGCACCGTTCGCGGCCAAACTCGACGGCGAGAACACCATAGCCAGACGGCGAGCGGCGTCGAAGATGGCCGGTGGGCCACACCGGTGACCGATGCCGAATCCTACTCGGCGGAGGACGACCCGGCTCTGACCGATCCGCCCGGCCTCTACGCCCTGCGGGAGCGCGCGATCCCCGGCGGCCGAGTGCAGGTCGGCGGCTTCGCAACGTTCCAGACGGTGCGGGTACGGGTGGACGGCGCAAGCAGGGACGGCCGGGTCTCGGTGTTCGGCGACCTCCCGCCGCACGGAGTGTACGGCAGGCACGACGACCCGCGAATAGATGGGGTGTTCGGTCAGGTGGACTTCGGTTGGCTGAGCCGGTTCTGGCTGACCCGCACGTCGACCTTCGAGGTGATCGACGACAGCACACCGCAGCCCGGGCTGCTGGCAGAGATCGACGGGCTGAGGGTGGGCCTGGTCGACACCGGCGGCACCGTCAGCGCGGCCGGGGTGCCCCAGCTGCAACTGATCTGGCTGGGCGCGGCCGAGCCCGACGGCACGGGGTGGGTGCCGGATGGGTACGGGGCATTCACGAAGCTCGTGGACCGCAGCCTTGTCGCCGCGGTGCGCCGGGTGGAGTGGACGGCGATCTGGCGGGATTTCACCGTGCAGATCGCGACGATCCGCGGCGGGCGGGCGGTGATCTTCCCCGGGAGAAAAGGAGAGCCGCCGCTCGGCGCGCCCGAGGTCGTGCCCGGTGGAGACCGCCGCACCAGCGGCTGGTCCGCCGTGGTGCCGCTGGAGCAGCTGAGCCTGCGCGGGTGGACCTTCACCGAGAGCCCGCTGGGCGTCGGCGCGGTGGCCACCTGCGTGGGCGTGCTGCGAGGCCGCACCGCCTTGATGGCGCGAGTGGCGGGGCCGCACGTGGCCGGCGAGGAACCGGTGCCTGCCCCGGGCAGCGCGGTCATCATCAAGAAGGCCAGGGGCGACACGGTGACCGATGATTTCGTCCTCGTCGAGCGGAGCCCGCACTTCTGGGACTGGCGGGTGACAGTGGACGAGAGCGAGGTGACCGACCTCAGGCAGATCACCGCGACGACCACCTGGCAGGGCGAGACCTACGCCGTCGAGGGTGTCAACGACAAGACGGCGCAGGTGTACCTCAATCGCAGCGCGGTTGACGTGCACGAGACCACCCCGCTCGTCTACTCGGTGCGGCCGGTCGAGCGGGACGCGCTGCCCGTGGACAGCATTCATTGGTAATCGTGGGGCTCACCGTTCACGGATGTCGGCTGCGGGGCTGACATTCGCGGCGGGTGCGCGCTAGCGTCGGGTCATGAGAATCCTCCTCGTTGGTGCCGGTGGCGTCGGTGACGCCTTCGCGAAGATCATTGCCCGCCGTTCCTTCTATGAGCATGTGGTGGTGAGCGACTACGACCTGGGCCGGGCAGAGCGCACGATCGCGTCGATCGCAACCAGACACGGCGCGGAGACCGCCGCCAGGTTCACAGCGGCGCAGATCGACGCATCCGACCCGGAGGTCGTGGCTCGAGTCGCCCGCGAGCACTCGGTCACGCACGTGATGAACGCCGTGGAACCCAAGTTCGTGCAGAGCATCTTCGCGGGCGCGCTCGCCGCGGGCGCCGACTACCTCGATATGGCGATGAGCCTGAGCGAGCCGCACCCGACCGAGCCGCACACCGAGACCGGCATCAAGCTCGGCGACGACCAGTTCGAGCAGGCCGGCGACTGGGAGACCAGTGGGCGCCTCGCCCTGGTGGGAATGGGTGTGGAGCCGGGGCTCAGCGATGTGTTCGCCCGGTACGCGTCCGATCACCTGTTCAGCGAGATCGACGAGCTCGGCACCCGGGATGGCGCCAATCTGGTCGTGCGCGACGAGGCCGGTAACGAGATTTTCGCGCCGTCGTTCAGCATCTGGACCACCATCGAGGAGTGCCTGAACCCGCCGGTGATCTTCGAGAAGGACCGCGGCTGGTTCACCACGGCTCCGTTCAGCGAGCCTGAGGTGTTCGATTTTCCCGAGGGCATCGGCCCGGTGGAGTGCGTGAACGTGGAGCACGAAGAGGTGCTGCTGATGCCGCGCTGGCTGGATGCGAAGCGGGTCACGTTCAAGTACGGCCTCGGCGAGGAGTTCATCGGGGTGCTGCGGACGCTGCACTTGCTCGGCCTGGACAGCGTGAACCCGGTTCGGGTGCGCACGGCGGACGGCCCGGCGATGGTCGCACCGCGTGACGTGGTGGCGGCGAGCCTGCCCGACCCGGCCACGATCGGGCCGCGCATGACGGGCAAGACCTGCGCGGGTGTCTGGGTGACCGGCCTCGGTACGGATGGTGCGCCCCGGGAGGTCTACCTCTATCACGTGAGCGACAACGAGTGGACGATGGCGGAGTACGACGCCCAGTGCGTGGTCTGGCAGACCGCGCTGAACCCCGCGATCGCCCTGGAGCTCCTGGCGACCGGAGTGTGGGCCGGCACCGGGGTGCTCGGCCCCGAGGCCTTCGACGCGAAGCCCTACCTCGACCTGATGGCCGCCCCCGAGCCGGCCGGTTACGGCCAGCCCTGGGGCCTGGACGAACGCACCCCCGCCGCCGCCAGCTGACCCGGCCGGGACTACGCCCGCACCCCGCCCCCGTTGGTCGAGCCTGTCGAGACCCCGCCGGTCGAGCTCGTTGAGCCCCCCGTTGGTCGAGCCTGTCGAGACCCCCCGTTGGTCGAGCTCGTCGACCCCCCCCGTTGGTCAGCCCGTCGAGACCCCGTGCGCTGCATGCTGCTCGCCGGCGGCCGCGCTCTTGCCGCGCATCTCGATGAGGGTTTGACCTGGATCGACGGCTGCCGGTGGCCGCAGCCAGTACCGGCCTCGATTCTCGAAGATCTGCCAGCCCTGGTTGTGCAGCAACCGGTGGTGCGGGCCGCAGAGCAGAATGCCCAGGCGAATGTCGGTCAGCCCGTGGTCGCGTACCCATTCCTCGAGGTGATGCGCTTCGGTACGGGACGGAGGTCTGTCGCAGTCGCCCCACCGACAGCCACCGTCGCGAGCGGCCATGGCGATGCGTTGAGCCTGGCTGAATATCCGCTCTTCCCGGCCGAGATTCAGCGGCTGTCCGTCTGCGTCGAGGGCGACCTCGACAGTGCCGGACGTGCAGATCAGCCTGCCAATGGTCTCGCGGGACACCGGTGCCAGGTTGCCCTCGATGAAGCCGTGCCCGGTGCCATCGGGGATCGGCACGAGCACCTCGGTCCCCTCCGGAGCGGGAGTTCCGACGCGGTCGGGGTTCCCGGCCGGGCGCCGGGTGGGCTCGGTGACCAACACCCGCACGGCGGGGAGGCGACCGCCGAGCATCCGGCCAGGGTTCACCTCGCTGCCGGCCTTGAGCAGGTCGAGGAAGGTGTCCGCGGCGATCTGCCCGGTGCTGCGCGGGTCGTCCTGCACGGCCCGAGCCCACGCGGCCCGGTCCGGGTCGACGAAGCGGACTCCGCCGCGGCGCGGGCCGGTGAGACTGTCATAGACGGACAGGATGAATTCGCCCTGTTCCGGCGGGAACAGCCCGTGGATGTGCACCTGACCGGCATCGGACTTCCAGACCCGCAGGTACCTGTCGTCCCAGGCCTTCTTCTCTCGCGTGGCGATGCCGGCCTCGTCGAGGCTGTCCCGCATCCGCCGGGACCGCCTGAGCAGCTGGTCCACGTTCATCCGCTTCGCCTCGCCCAGGAGCGTGTTCACAGCGTCGGCGAGCGCCCTGCCGGTGACGACCGAATCCACATCACCCAGGCCGGTGCGGATCGCATGTGCCGCGGCCACCGACAAAGTGCCGGCATTCACGGCCGACGAGATCGGGGAATGCCACGGCAGTGCGGCGGGGTGCTCGACGAAGCTCTCGTCGTCGAACAGGCCACCCGCCCCGCCCGCCCAGTCTGTCTCGCCAGTCTCGTGTGATCCGTCGGAGTCGTGCAGCCCTCGGCCGGCCACCTCGAGCAGCCTGAGCGCCCCCTCCGCGTCTGCTTCTGCCTGGTGTGCCTGGGCGGCCTCGGCGTCGCCCAGCATCCGGGCCACATCCACGAGTTTGAGGGCGTCTTTGCGGGTCGACCCGGTCATGTCCTGAATCAGCTCATCCGGCGAGGTGAACCCCTGCCGCGCGGCCAACCCGTTCTGGCCCAGCTCGGGCCGGGAGCGATGTGCGAGCGTCTTGGCCATCCACACCGACCGGGTTTCCACCAGGCCACGCAGCCGGGCGAGGTTACGCTGACCGGCGAGAAGCTCGGCATCCGTCAGCGCGTCGTAGTCGGTGCTGCAGGCCCCCAACCCCTCCACGGCGTGGGCCGCGGCAGCCAAGGAATCAGCAGACAGCCCGCCGCCACGCGAGGCGGCGGGGGCGGATGTATATACGATGGTTGCCATGCAGTGAGAGTAGCCCGATCTCGAAGCTGTGTGTGAGTAAATATCAGATTGTGGATAACTCTTTTTAACCAGGTAGGCCGTCCGGCCGCGCTCAAGCCCATGGGTCCGAATGACCCCGCTGCTAGGGTGAACCCCTGCGGTCGCGCTCTTGGCGGCCCATCAAATGGGGGATTTGAGAACACTATGCTGACTCCGCAAGAGGCGATCAAGTCGGTATTCCGCAACTACGCCACCCTGTCCGGGCGGGCGCGGCGCAGCGAGTTCTGGTGGTTCGCGCTGTTCCAGGTCGTGCTGTTCGCCGTCGTGTTGCTGCTCGGCGCTCTGGGCATCGGCACACCAGCGCGCGGCGAGATGCCCGTGTCGATGGGTATCGCCATCGGCGTCATCCTGCTCCTGGCTCTGGGTCTGGCCGTCCCGAACGTCACGCTCTACGTGCGCCGTCTGCACGACGGCGACTTCTCCGGCTGGCTCTACTTTCTCGCCTGCATCCCCTACGCCGGTGTCCTGGTCGTGCTGATCTTCGCCCTGCTGCCCAGCCAGCCGGCCGGTGCCCGTTTCGACGCGGTCCCGTACACCGGCAGTGCCACGCCGGCCCAAAAGCCAAGCCAGACCCTCTCCTGACCTCGTCGGACCACAACCATCCAAGGACTCTCATGACAATTCTGCAGAAGGCGATCACCCCGCAGACCAGCAACGCCTATCTCACCGCCGGTTTCGACCGGGTGTACGGCTTCGTGGTCACGGTGCCCGACGCGGCGTTCGCCACCACGCCCGCCCAGCTCTTCGACGTGCACGCCCTGGGCTTCCCGGCGTCGCCGTTCTCCCGCGACGACCCGTATGTCGACGTGATCCGGTTCCCGGCCAGGGCATCGATGCGGCTGGAGAACGCGATCGGCGGCACCGACCAGGCCACCCGGGCGCTCACCGGCGGCCCGTTCGTGGACCGGCCGCCGTTCATCGGCACCGGCTTCGCTCCGGCTCCCGGGCACATCGTGCCGGTCTGGTGGATGCGGCACACCCGGCTCGCTCCCGGCACTGAGCTGGTGCGGGTGTTCGCCGACGGCAGTTCGAAGCTCCTCGCCGTGTTCCCCAACATCGCCGACGGTTGGATGGTCGACGGCAAATCCGTGGGCCGGTCGACCCCGTTCTCCCGCTACAGCGGCACACTCGCCGAGTGGAGCGGGATGCACCTCACCGCCGACGTGATCGACCACGGCCGCCGCATCGTGCTCGCGACGGACACGAAGCCAGATGACGAGCGTTTTGTGCGCACCGGCCGCGGCATGTGGAAGTTCGAGATCCCGTTCGAGGAAGCCCAGGGGATCATCGAACTCGACATGGAGGCGAACTGGAACGGCCTGAACCTGCGGATCGTCGACGAGTTCACTGACACCGACGGCACGACGCTCTACCGAGGCTCCTACCTCGACCACAATGCCGACCTCGCCGAGGGGCTGCGGTTGACCAAGGTGGACGCCGGGGTGTATGAACTCACGGTACCCGCCTCCAGCGTGCTCGACATCCGCACCACCGTGCTCACCCAGTCGACCTGGGCGGAGTAGCCGGCCGCCGCCACCCGCACAGCCCGCTCCCGACCGGCGGCGCTAGAGTCGCAGCATGGATGACTACGACGACTACGACAGCCGCCCGGTCGGTTTCATGGGCAAGATGCGCGGCGGGCTCAAGGGGCTCACCTGGGTGCTGATCCTGTCCCTGATCGCCATCACGGTCGGCGCCACATCGCTCCTGTTCCTCTTTCAGTAGGCTTCGCTGGGCCGGAGGCGTGCGCGCCCCCTGTACCCTGATCGAGGGGGCGAGGCCTCCGTCGGCCTGCGCCGACTCACCAGAGCCGACGAAAGAGACCCCATGCTGACACCTGCCGCGGCGATCGCATCCGTTTTTCGCAAGTACGCCGACTTCACCGGCCGGGCGCCACGCAGCGAATACTGGTGGTTCGCTCTGCTGATCTGGGCCGTGTTCGGGGCCCTCGCGTTGCTCCAGCTGATCCCGACCGGCACCGACCGCAACGGCTACCCCTCGCATAATTTCGAGGTCGTCTTCATGCTCGCGGCCCCGATCGTGGCCATCGGCGTACTGCTCCCGAGCCTGGCGGTGCTCGTGCGACGCCTGCACGACGCGAACTTCTCCGGCTGGTTCGTCTTCCTCGGCCTGATCCCTGGCGTGGGCGCGATCATCCTGCTGGTCTTCACGCTCCTGCCCAGCAATTCCGCCGGCGCCCGGTTCGATGTGGCCCGGCAGGCGCCTGGACTCACCTTCCAAGGAACGGGCCTGCGCTAGGCGGTTCGCCAGGCTCGGGGTTCGGCTCAGTCAAGGGGGACACGCCAAGCCGCACAGTGCAGTGATCCCGCTGGCCGGCTGGATCCTCCAGGAGTCCCGGCTGCCGATGGGCGAGGCGGCCGTGAAGGCATTCGGCATGCCGAAGGACCGAACCGGGCTCGCCGCTATCGCTCGCCGCGTGCCCGGCACCGTCGCCCCGGCATGACTCCTGCACTTCCCCAGGCCGACCAGGGCGGATGCCGGATTCACGCGGCCGGCAGCCGCGCGACCAGGATTCTGCAGGAGTTATGCTCGCCGTACCGATGGTGACGACGGACGGGGCAGCGATGATCAACGGAGACGTCTCCTTCTGGTGGAACCAGATCGGCCGGCCCGCCCCGCGCGCCCCTCTGCCCGGCTCCACCAACGCGGACGTCTGCATCGTCGGCGCCGGCTTCACGGGCCTCTGGGCCGCGTACTACCTCAAGAAGGCTGCCCCAGAGCTGCGCATCCTCATCCTGGAGCAACGCTTCGCCGGCTACGGCGCCTCCGGACGGAACGGCGGCTGGCTCACCAATTCGGTCACCGGCGGCCGTGAGCAGTACCTCCCGAGCCACGGCCGGGATGCGGCCGCCGCCTTCCAGCTGGCCATGAACGACACCGTCGACGAGGTGATCCGGGTGGCCGCGGTGGAGGGCATCGACGCCGACATCGTCAAGGGCGGCGAGTTCACCGTGGCCTACGACAGGCCGCAGCAGCGCCGGCTCGAGGCCGCGGTGCGTGCCGAGCAGGCCTGGCCGCACACGGATGTGCAGCTGTTCAGCGCCGCCGACGCCACCGCGCAGATCAACGTGGCCGGCTCGACCGGCGCGATGTGGCACCCGCACTGCGCGCGCATCCAGCCCGCGAAACTCGTGGCCGGGCTCACCCGGGCCGTTCTGGCGCTCGGGGTGGAGATCTACGACGACACCCGAGTCACCGAGATCACCCCGCACGCCGCGCTCACCGCCCGCGGCACCGTGTCGGCCGAGTTCATCGTGCGCGCCACGGAGGGCTTCACCGCGGGCCTGGCCGGGTTGCACCGGGCCTGGCTGCCGATGAACTCGTCGCTGATCGTCACCGAACCGCTCGGCGCCGATGTGTGGGCCGGCATCGGCTGGCAGGGCAGGGCAACTCTGGGCGACATGGCGCACGCCTACATGTACGCGCAGCGCACCGCCGACGACCGCATAGCGATCGGCGGGCGCGGGGTGCCGTACCGGTTCGGGTCCCAGACCGACTCCGACGGGCGCACCCCGGCGAGTACCGTCGAGGCGCTCCGCGGCATCCTGCACCGTTTCTTCCCCGGCACGGCGGATGCCGCGATCGAGCACGCCTGGAGCGGCGTGCTGGGCGTGCCCCGCGACTGGGCCGCCACCGTGGGCCTCGACCCGCGGACCGGCCTGGCCTGGGCTGGCGGCTACGTGGGCACAGGGGTGGCCACCACGAACCTGGCCGGCCGCACCCTCACCGACCTGATCCTGGGCCGGGAGAGTGCGCTCACCGTGCTGCCCTGGGTGAACCACCGGGTGCGCAACTGGGAACCGGAACCGCTGCGCTGGCTGGCCGTGACGGCCCTGTACCAGGCCTATACCCGCGCCGACCGGGCCGAACTCGCCCGCCGCACCACCACCTCGCCCCTGGCCACCCTCGCCGACAAGGTCTCCGGCCGCGGCCACTAGCCCGGCGCGCCCTGGCCGCGTGCGTTAAGGCGGAGAAACTCGGAACACGCCGGGGCGCCCGGCCCGGCAACGCGGCGTGTCACGAATTTCTCCGCCTTTACGTTCCCGCCCGCTCCGCCACATCCGCCCCGCCGCGCCCAACCGGGGCGCACCCTCGATTCGGGCCGTGTCGTGTGGTGTACTCGTGGCATGGGCGTTGACGAGCAGACCGTGACCGAGGCGTACCGGCTGGCAACCGTGGCCGCGGCGTCGGCCGCGGTGACCGTGCGGGCGGCGGAACCGCGGGACCTCGCCGGCGTGATCGGGCTCTTCGAACGCACCTGGGGCCTGGGGCGCAGCCCCGACCGCGCGATGCTGCTCGCGCTCGACTACGCGGGCAACACCGTGCTGTTAGCCACCCAGAACGGCAAGCCGGTCGGCGCGACGCTCGGGTTCCTGGGCTGGACCGACGGCGTGCACCTGCACTCGCACATGGCGGCCGTCGTGCCCTGGCACCGGGGCGGCGGTGTCGGCCACGCCCTCAAGCTCTTCCAGCGCGCACTCTGCCTCGAGCAGGGCATCACCGAGATGCGCTGGACCTTCGATCCGCTGATCCGCCGCAACGCCCACTTCAACCTGGCCAAGCTCGGTGCGGAAGTGACCGGGTTCCTGCCGGACTTCTACGGCCGGCTCGACGACGTGATCTCGGGCAGCGACCGCAGCGACAGGTTCGAGGTGCGCTGGAGCCTGACGTCCCCACGGGTGCTGCGGGCGCTCGCCGGGCAACCGCCCCCGGCCTGGACCGACCTTGCACGCTGGCCGCTGGATGTGGACTTCGAGCAGCTGCGGGCCGACGATCCGGTGGCCGCCGCCCGCCGCCGGGAGGAATCCCGGCTGGTCTTTTCCGCGGCACTGGGCCGGGGGCTCCGGCCGGAGCTGACGGCTGGCAACGACTACGTTTTCACGACCGACCCCAGCGACCGCGTCAACTAACCGAGGTTGGGTCTTAGGGCCGCGCGACTGGCGCAGTCAGCGACCGAGGCCCGAGTCCGCCTCGGGGTCGTGCTGGACCCGGCCGGTGATCCGGCGTTCGAACCAGTACAGCAGTTCGGGACGGAGCCGGTTGAGCTCGGTGAGGGTCATCGGGTCGGGCACCCGCACAACGGGGGCGCCCAGCTCGTCCGCGACGGTCTCCATCGCGCCGCGCGAATAGAACTGGCCGCGCATCCGCACCAGCAGCTGACCGTCGGCGTCGGTCACGAAGAGCTGCGGATGCGTGTCGATCGCGCCGCTCTGGTACAGCTCGAGGACCACGACGCTGGCGACCTGTTCGGCCGGGAAGCTGGTGACCTGGCCGAAGAAGCCGCGTTCGGAGATGCCGGTGTCGTCCACCCAGACGCAGGTGCGGAGGAACCCGACGATACCCAGGATGGCCGCGAGCATCACGATCAGCTGGGCGATAAGCACCGGAACCCACTCGTCGAGGGGAACGGTGAGCCAGTAGAGCACAGCGAAGACTGGCGCGAAGAACGCCAGAACCGACAGCGTCGACTGGCGCAGCAAATGGCCGTGCGGTCTCAGCACGTGCGCACGCAGAGCCGTGCCCGTGATTTTCGCCACCCCTGTGTCCCCCTCACCCGGTGTATTACAGAGTATGCCGCATGGTCAGTCCCCTCGGTAGACACCTTTCGGGGGCCATTACGCAAAATGACAGGCCGGGAAACTCCAGACTCCGGGCCGCTCGGCCGTAGAGTGTCAAAGTGAACTCGCGGGCAACGACGGGGCCGGGGCTGGGCCGGCGGCGATTCCGCCTGCACCCCGCCCAAGCCGTGGCCGCGGGATTCGCCGTCACCGTGCTGCTCGGTGCCGGGCTGCTCTCGCTGCCGATCGCGAAGGTCGGCCCAGGCGGGGCCTCCTTCGCCGAGGCGATCTTCACGGCCACGTCCGCGGTCTGCGTGACTGGTCTCACCGTGGTCGACACGGCCACCTTCTGGACCCCGTTCGGACAGGTGGTCATCCTGCTTCTCATCCAGATCGGCGGGTTCGGCGTGATGACCTTCGCGTCGGTGATCGGCCTGGCCGTGGTGCGCCGGTTGTCCTTGCGCTCCCGGGTCACAGCGGCATCCGAAGTGCGCAGTGTGGGCCTGGAAGACGTCAAGGGCCTGGTGCTCGGAGTCGTCACCATCTCGCTGATCGTGGAGGGCGTCGTGGCGGTGCTGCTGAGCCTCCGGTTCCTGTTCGGCTACGGCGAGCCGGTCGGGCAGGCCATCTGGCTCGGTGTGTTCCATTCGGTGTCGTCATTCAACAACGCCGGGTTCGCCCTGTTCAGCGACAACCTGATGGGCTACGCCGTCGACCCGTTCATCTGCCTGCCGATCGCGGCCGCCGTGATCCTGGGCGGGCTCGGCTTCCCGGTGATCGTGCAGCTGCGGAAGCACCTGCGGTCGCCGCTGCTCTGGAGCATGAACACCCGCATCGTGCTGGCCGGCACCGTCACCCTGCTGGTGGCCGGCACGGTCTACATCACCGCCGTCGAGTGGTCCAACCCGGCCACGCTGGGCCCGATGGACTGGCCGGCGAAGATCCTGGCCGGCTTCTTCCAATCGGTGCAGACGCGCACCGCGGGCTTCAACAGCGTCGACATCGGGGCGATGGACTCCGCGAGCCTGCTCGGCATGGATGTGCTGATGTTCATCGGCGGTGGGCCGGCCGGCACCGCCGGCGGCATCAAGATCACCACCTTCGCCGTGCTCTACTTCATCCTCGTCGCCGAGGTCCGCGGCGACGGCGTGGTGAACGTGTTCGGCAAGAGACTGTCCAGGGCTGTGCACCGGCAGGCCATCTCGGTGGTGCTCATGGCCGTTTTTGTGGTCGTTGTCTCCACGGCCATCCTGATGGTGCTCACCGACCTCACCCTCGATGTGCTGCTCTTCGAGACCATCTCCGCGTTCGGCACCGTCGGGCTGTCCACCGGCATCACGGCCGACCTGCCGCCGGCCGGCCAGGTCATCCTGATCCTGCTGATGTTCATCGGCCGGCTCGGACCGATCACCTTCGCATCCGCCCTCGCCCTGCGCGAGCACCCCGTCGCGTACGAACTCCCGAAGGAGAGGCCCATCATTGGCTAAATTCAGGTCGTCATCGTTCTCCCTGTTCGGTCAACGGCAGCCCGCCCGCCTGGCCGAGGAGGACTCCGTCGTGGTGATCGGCCTGGGCCGCTTCGGCAGTGCCCTCGCCCTGGAGCTGATGGAGAGCGGCACCGAGGTGCTGGGCATCGACGGTGACGAGGAGATCGTGCAGGCGCACAACCGGCTGCTCACCCACGTGGTGCGGGCCGATTCCACCAAGGAGGACACCCTGCGGCAGCTGTCGGTGCCGGAGTTCAGCAGCGTGGTGGTTGCGATCGGCGGTGACATCCAGGCCAACATCCTCACGGCGTCGCTGCTGATCAAACTGGGCATCCCCAACATCTGGGCCAAGGCGGTGAGCGAACCGCACGGCGAGATCCTGCGCCAGCTGGGCGTCAAGCACGTCATCTACCCGGAGAAGGACATGGGTCGCCGTGTCGCCCATCTGGTGCGCGGCGTGATGCAGGACTACATCGACATCGGCGAGGACTTCGCCCTGGTGAAGACCGCGCCGCCCCGGGAGATCCTGGACAAGCCGCTGAGCCTGACCAAGGTGCGCACCGTGCACGGGGTCACCGTCACCGCGTATCACCGGGCCGGCCAGGGCTGGAGCTACGCCACCATGGAGACCGTGATCCTCGAGGGCGACATCGTCCTGGTCGCCGGCCAGACCGAGCGCGTCGAGTCGTTCAGCCGGCTGCCGTGACGGGCCCCGTCGAGTTCCTCACCGGCGCCGCCCTGGGCACCCGGGTCGTGGTGCGCACCCGCATCGCCGGCGGCTACACGGATGCCCTCGGCTACCTGCGCTCCTGCGACTCCGCGAACTGCACAGTGGAAACCAAGCGCGGCACGGTTCAGCTCGCGCTCGCCGAGGTCGTCGCCGCCAAAGAGGTGCCGCCGGCCCCGGCCCCCCGCCCCCGCCGCCACGTCGGCGACTAGCCGCGCCCGGCCCGCCGGCCCGCCCGTTCGCCCGTCCGCCGGCCCGCCAGCCGCGACTGTTGCCCGTGCGGACAATTGCGTCCGGCGTACCGGGCGCAGAAGTCCGCTTCGGCACCAGTTGGCGCTCAACCGCGCGGCCAGCGGGTTCCTCCAGGCTCAGCCGGGTGGCAGGGCCCCGGCCTGGCGCCGCAACGCGGCGCGCAGCCTCTCGTCACCGGCGAGCTCCACTGCGCGCTCGTACGCGCCGCGGGCATCCGCCACCCGCCCCGCCTCGGCACAGAGGTGCGCCCGGGTGGCCCAGTACGGCTGGAACGCCGCAGCCCGGTCCCCGGCCAGTGCATCGAGCGCGTCAAGCCCCGCCACCGGCCCCTCGACCTCACCGGTGACCGCCGCCAGCGCCACCCGGGCGCCCACGGTGGGCCAGAGGCGCACCAGCGCGGTGTGCAGGGTCTGCAAGGCCCGCCAGTCGGTGACACCGGAGCGGGCCCGATCGCAGTGCACGGACTGGATCGCCGCCTCCAGCTGGAACCGGCCGATCCGGCCCAGCGACCGGGCGCGCCGCAGGTAACGCTCCCCGCGTGCGATGAGCACGGCGTCCCAGAGCGCCGGATCCTGGTCGTCGAGAGCGACGAGCTCACCCGCGCTGCTCGTGCGGGCCGGCAGTCGGGCGATGGAGAGGGCGAGCAGGGCGGCGAGGCCGAGCACCTCCGGCTCCTCGGGCAGCAGTGCGGCAAGGGTCTCGGCCAGGTACAGCGCCTCGCCCGCCAGCGAGTCCGGCGCGGCGCGGGCATCCGGGTCGGCGCCGGCCCAATCGATCGCGTAGGCGCCGTACACGGCCTCGAGCACCGCGGGCAATCGCTGAGGCAGGTCGGCGAGCGATGGCACTACAAACGGGATGCGCGTGGCACGGATGCGCCGTTTGGCCCGCACCAGGCGTTGGGCCATGACGCTCTCCGGCACGGCATAGGCTGCCGCGATGTCCGCCGCCGTGAGGCCGAGCACGGTCTGCAACATCAACGGGGTGCGGATGCCCGGGTCGATAGCCGGGTGCGCGCACGCGCAGAGCAACTCGATGCGCTTGTCGGGAATGGCCTCGGCGTCGAGGGCGTCGAGTGCGTCCAGTGGGTCGAGTCCCACCGGGCCGGCGGCCGCGGCGCGGTCCCATCCGTCGGCCGCCGGCTCTCGGCTACCGTCGGTGCTGCCCCGCCGGTCGGCCGCGTCGCCGGTGAGCCTGCTGTCGTCCAGCGGGGCCCGCAGCCGAACGGCCGCCGACTTCCACAGGTCCTTCAGCCGGTTGCGTGCCACGGTGAGCAGCCATCCCTCCGGATTGTCGGGAACGCCGTCGCGCGGCCAGGTGCTCAGGGCGCGCTCGAAGGCATCCGAGAGGGAGTCTTCGGCGGCTGCAATGTCGCCGGTGGGCGCGGCGAGCACGGCGACCAGGCGCCCGTAGGAGGCGCGGGCGGCGAGCTCCGCCCGCGCCCGGGCGCTCACGCCACCTGGCGCCACTGGCCGTCGGTGAAGATGATCGCCGATGGACGCACCTCGATCGCGCCGTACTGGGCGGCGGGGCATTTGCCGGCCCACTCGAGTGCGGCGTCGAGGTCGGGCACATTGATCACGAAGGTGCCGTTGAGGCGTTCCTTGGTGTCGGCGAACGGGCCGTCCTGGATCTGCAGGGCACCGTCCCGCAGCGACACCGTCGTCGAGGTGGCCACGGGCTGCAGGATGTCGGCGGACACGAGCACGCCCGCCGCATCAAGCGACTTGGCGTAGGCGTCGAACGCGGCCCGTCCCCATTCCATGTCCTCTTCGGTGATCCCGGCGTCCCCGGACTCCTGGCTGATGACGAGAAGTGAATATTGCATGATCTGTCCTTCCACGTTTATCGGATACTGACACCCCTATGACGACCCAGCCAGTCCGAAATCGACATCCCGGCTGCATCCGTGGCCGCAACTGTTGCCCGTGTGCACACTTGAGCTCGGCGTGCCGGGCGCAGAAGTCCGCTTCGGGAACAGTTCGTCGGCGGGTGACCTGAGCGCCGCGGGTGACGCGGTTCAGGCCGCCGCCGCGGGTGGGGCGTCGTGGCCGACGCGGCCCACCAGCAGCAGGCCGCCGACGGCGAGCAGCGCCGAGAGCGTGAACGAGGCCGTGTACGTGGCGGTGCCGCCCAGCGGCGCGAAAGCCACGAACACCACGGCCGTGGCGGCCAGGGCCAGCGCCGCGCCGATGGAGTCGGCGATCAGCAGCGCGGACGAGTTGAAGCCCTGCTGCTCCGGCGCCGACAGCCGCAGCACCCGGCCGCTCTGCCGTGGCACGAGAGTGCCCATGCCCGCCCCGGCGACGGCCCAGCCGGCGATCGCGACCGCGGGCGGCAGCCCCAGCGCGCTGGTCGCCGCCGACGCGGCGACCGCGATCAGCAGCAACACGCTGCCCAGCAGCATGCTTCCCGCATCGCTCAGCACCGTGGCATAGCGCCCCTGCAACCAGGACGCCAGAGCCCAGGTGATGCCGGCACAACTCAAGGCCAGCCCGGCCAGCACCGGGGAGAGCCGGTACTCGCCGGTGAGCAACGCCGGCAGGTACACCTCGGTGGAGAGGAACGCCCCCGAGACCAACCCGCGAATGGTCATCACCACGGGCAGTCCCCGCCGGCCGCTCAGGGTGCCCGCCGGCAACAGCGGGCGCAGCGCCACCCCGGCCAGCACGAACGCTGCCCCGGTGCCCACCCACAACAGGGCCCCCGGCAGCTGCGCCGCCATCGACGCGCAGAGCACCGCCGCCGCCGCGCCCAGCGACCACAGTGTGCGCGACAGCCGCCACGGTTCCCGAACCCCAACCGGCCGTTCCCGCTCCGCCGCCGCAATCGACGCCAGCCCGGGCCGCAGCATCCCCATCGCGGCGAGCACCAGCACCACCACGCCGAGGAACACCCACCGCCAGCTGGTGTACTCGGCCACCAGGCCCGCGATGAACGGCCCGATCAACGACGGCACCACCCAGGCCCCGGCGAAGGCGCCGAAGATCGCCGGATGCATCCGCTGCGGGTACACCCGCGCGACCACCACGTACAGCGACACGCTCAGCGCCCCGCCGCCGAGACCGTGCACCAGGCGGCCCACGATGAGGGCGGGCATTGATGCGGCGGTGCCGGCGATCACCAGCCCCACCACGAAGAGCACCACCGCGGTCAGCACCACCGGCACCGGCCCGGAACGGTCCGACCAGTTGCCCGCGGCGACCATCCCCACCACGCCCACGGCGAGCGGACCGGAGAACGCGAGCGCGTAGAGCGAGTCGCCGTCAAGCGCCGCGCTGATGATGGGCATCACGGTGGTCACGGCCAACGCCTCGAACGCGGCCAGGAAGATCAGCGCGAGGATGCCGACGGTGACCCAGACGTACTGCCGGCCGAAGATGGAGGCCGGGCGGGGCGGGGCCGAAGACGGCGGGGAGGGGAGGGGCACGAGAGCGATAGTAGGACCTCAACCGCGCTTGAGGTCAACGAGAACCTCCCGCCGGCCCGACTAAAGGCGGAGTTTTTCGCGACACGCCGTCTCGGCGGCCCGCCCACACGGCGTGTCGCCAAAAAGTCCGCCCTTACGCGGGGGATGACTGAGGCAGGCGACTGAGTTAACTCGGAAACGCCCGCATGAGAGCGGGCGTTTCAGTGGCGGAGAATGGGGGATTCGAACCCCGCGCGTGGGCATTGTGCTTTCACCCAACACGCTTACAACTGGCGGAGAATGGGGGATTCGAACCCCCGAGGGCTTTCACCCAACACGCTTTCCAAGCGTGCGCCATAGGCCACTAGGCGAATTCTCCTAAGCCGATCGATTCGTGAAGACAACGACCAGAGAAAATCTTACCTGCTTCTGGGGGTGCGAAGTGACACGGTGTGCCGGAGCCGGGTTTGGGCGCGAGGCCTGCACGCCCTAAACTGGACATGGCTCCTCGCGTGGCGCTATCTCAGCCAACTCCCCCAGGACGGAAACGTAGCAAGGGTAACTGGGCTCTGGTGGGTGCGCGAGGAGTTTTACTTTGCCCGGACGCAATCCCACAAGAGTCATTGCACAAGAGTTCTTGTGCATCTACACTCAGAGCATGCCCACCCCCGATGCCCTGCCGGACTCCTCGGTCGTCTCGCTCACGAGCGCCAAGCAGATGCGCGCCCTCGCGCATCCGCTGCGGCTGCGGATTCTCGGCGAACTGCGCATTAATGGTCCGCGCACCGTGGGCGCCCTGGCCGACCTCGTGGACGAGGCGCCGGGCACCCTGAGCTACCACCTGGGCAAGCTCGCCGAATTCGGCTTCGTCGAGGAGGCGCCCGAGCTCGCCACGGACCGCCGCGAGCACTGGTGGCGGGCCGCCCACGACGCCACCCGCATCACCCCGAGTGCTGCGGATGCGTCCGCCGAGGAGCGCCTGGCCTCCGCCGCGATGTTGCACCAGGTGGCCGATGTGTACGCGGCCGCGCTGCACGCCGCGGTCGACGCGCAGCAGGTGCAGCCCCGCGACTGGGTGGACGCGAGCACCGGCGGCGACACCGTGGCCTACCTCACCGTGGCCGAGCTCGTCGAAGCCAGCGCCGAACTCGAGGCCGTGCTGCACAAGTGGCACACCGCGGGGGATCGCGGCAGGCCGGGCGCGGAGGCCGTGCAGTTCATCGTGCACGCGAGCCGGCGCCCGTGAGCGCAGGCGAGCGGGGTCACGGGGCCTCGACGAGCGCGACCAGTGGGGCCTCGACGAGCGCGACCAGTGGGGTCTCGACGAGCGCGACCAGTGGGGTCTCGACGAGCTCGACCAACGGGATCTCGACACGCTCGACCAGGGGGCTGCTGGCGCTGATCACCCTGCTCGGCGGCCACGGACTCTCCCTGCTCGGCAACGTCATCACCGTCATCGTCGTCCCCCTTTATGTGCTGCACGACACCGGCTCGGTGCTCGCCACCGGGGTCGCCGGGGTGTTCGCGACGGTGCCCGTGATCGTCGGGGGAGCCCTCGGCGGCGTCCTCGTGGACCGCATCGGCTTCCGCGCCGCCGCCATCGTGGCCGACCTCGCCAGCGGGGCCACGATCCTGCTCATCCCGGTGCTCGCCGCCACCACCGGTCTGCCGTTCCCGGTGCTGCTCACCCTGGTCTTCCTCAGCGGACTGCTCGACACCCCCGGCAACACCGCCAAGTCGGCGCTGGTGCCCGACCTGGCCGAGGGCGCCGGTCTCAGCGTCGCCAGGGCCACCGGCATCCACTCGGCCGTGTCGCGCAGCGCCGCAATGATCGGCGCCTCGGTGGCCGCGGTCTGCGTGGTCTGGCTGGGCCCGCTCAACGCGCTGGTCATCGACGCGGCCACCTTCGCGGTGTCCGCACTGGTGCTCTGGGTGGGCGTGCCCAGGCACGCGGATGCCCGCCCGGGCCCTGACGGGGACGGCGCTCCGATCACGTCCTCCAATCTCGCCGACCCGTCCGCCACCCGGCCCGCCGAGTCCACCACCCGGCACGCCTACTGGACCGACCTCGCCGCCGGCGTCCGGTTCCTTTACCACCGCCCGCTGCTGCGCAACCTCGTGCTGATGATCGTGGTCACCAACTGCTTCGACGCCGCGGGCATCACCGTGCTGATGCCCGCCTACGCCAGCACCGTTGGCGCGGACGGCGCGATCTTCGGGGTCATGGTCGCCGTGTTCTCCGGCGGTGCGCTCGCCGGGGCCGGACTGTTCACCTGGCTCGGCCAGCGGTGGCCCCGCCGACCGGTGCTCGTCGTCTCCTTCCTGCTCGCCGGCGCCCCGCCCTACCTCGCCATGGCCGCCGCCGTACCCGTGCCGGTGCTTCTGGCCGTGCTCGCCGTCGCCGGTCTGGCGGCCGGGTCGATCAACCCGCTCATCACAACGGTGCTCTACGAGCGGGTGCCGCGGCAGCTGCGCGCCCGGGTGCTCGGCGCGATGACCACCGGGGTGTCGCTCGGCCTGCCGCTGGGCAGTCTCGGCGCCGGACTGGCGGTGACGGCGGCCGGCCTAGTCCCGGTTCTGCTGGCCGTCGGCGTCGTGTACGCCCTGGTCACGCTCGCCCCGCTGACGGGGGGATCCTGGCGAAACCTCGAACCCGGAAGCCTAGACCTGTCGCGGGAGGCTCACAGGGACTAACGTCCCCTTCCTGGCCCACACCCCGCTCCTAAGCTTGAACGGCGCAACTGCCGCCCTCAAACCCTGGAGATGGTCATGGCTGACTCGTCCGCAACTCCCACCGCATTCACCTGGCCCAGCCGCCTGCCGCACGCGTTGAGCACCGAAGCTCTCGCCAGCGTCGACGCCTGGTGGCGCGCATCCAACTATCTCTCGGTCGGCCAGATCTACCTGCTCGACAACCCTCTGCTGCGCGAGCCGCTCACCCGTGAGCACATCAAGCCGCGCCTGCTCGGCCACTGGGGCACCACGCCCGGCCTCAACTTCCTCTACGCGCACCTGAACCGGGTCATCCGCGAACGCGAGATCAGTACCCTCTACATCACCGGCCCCGGCCACGGCGGGCCCGGCATGGTCGCCAACGCCTACCTCGACGGCACCTACTCCGAGATCTACTCAGGCATCGACCAGACCGTCGACGGCGTCAAGGGCCTGTTCCGCCAGTTCTCCTTCCCCGGCGGCATCCCCAGCCACGCCTCACCCGAGACCCCCGGCTCGATCCACGAGGGCGGCGAGCTCGGCTACGCGCTCAGCCACGCCTACGGCGCCGCGTTCGACAACCCCGACCTGCTCGTGGCGGCCGTCATCGGCGACGGCGAGGCCGAGACCGGCCCGTTGGCCACCAGCTGGCACTCCAACAAGTTCGTCAACCCGCTCGAAGACGGTGTCGTGCTGCCGATCCTGCACCTCAACGGCTACAAGATCGCCAACCCCACCATTCTCGCCCGCATCCCCGAGAGCGAACTGCTCGAGCTGATGCGCGGCTACGGCCACAACCCGCACATCGTCTCCGGCGGCTTCGACGGCGAAGACCCCCTGGCCGTGCACCAGCGCATGGCGCAGACCATGGACGAGGTGCTCAACGAGATCGCCGCGATCAAGCGCGCCGCCCTCGCCGGCGACACCAGCCGGCCGCGCTGGCCGATGATCATCCTCAAGACCCCCAAGGGCTGGACCTGCCCGCCCGTCATCGACGGCGTGCAGGTGGAAGACTCCTGGCGCTCACACCAGGTGCCGCTGGTCAACGCCCGCGACACCCAGTCGCACACCGACGTGCTCGAATCCTGGCTGCGTTCGTACCGTCCGGAGGAGCTCTTCGACGAGGCCGGCGCCCCGGCCGCGAACATCACCGCGCTCGCCCCGCACGGCGACCTGCGGATGAGCGCCAACCCAGTCGCCAACGGCGGCCTGCTGCGCCGCGAGCTCAAACTGCCCAACTTCCGCGACTACGCGGTGGATGTGCCGTCCCCCGGCGCCACCATCGACGAGGCCACCAAGGTGCTCGGCATCTGGCTCGCCGACGTCATCCGCGACAACCCGGACAACTTCCGCATCTTCGGACCCGACGAGACCGCGTCCAACCGGCTCGCGCCATCCGTCTACGCCGCCACCGACAAGCAGTGGAACGCCGAGTACGTCCCCGAAGACACCAACCTCGCCCGCGCCGGCCGGGTCATGGAGATGCTCAGCGAGCACCAGTGCCAGGGCTGGCTGGAGGGCTACCTGCTCACCGGCCGTCACGGCCTATTCAACTGCTACGAAGCGTTCATCCACATCATCGACTCGATGTTCAACCAGCACGCCAAGTGGCTCAAGGTCACCCGCGAGATCCCGTGGCGCCGCTCCATCTCGAGCCTGAACTACCTGCTCTCCTCACACGTCTGGCGCCAGGACCACAACGGCTTCAGCCACCAGGACCCGGGCTTCATCGACCACGTCGTGAACAAGAGTGCCGACGTCGTGCGCGTCTACCTGCCGTTCGACGCCAACACCCTGCTCTCCATCTACGACCACTGCCTGCGCAGCGTCGACTACGTCAACGTGGTCGTCGCCGGCAAGCAGCCGGCACCGAACTGGCTCACCATGGACCAGGCCGTCGCGCACTGCGAGCGGGGCCTGGGCATCTTCGAGTGGGCCGGCACCGAGACCCCCGGCACCGAACCCGACGTGGTGCTCGCCGCCGCCGGCGAGGTGCCCACCCTCGAGGTGCTCGCCGCCGCCAAGATCCTCCGCGAGGCCATGCCCGACCTCAGCGTGCGCGTGGTGAACGTGGTCGACCTGATGCGCCTGCAGAGCGAGGACGACCACCCGCACGGGCTCTCCGACCGGGAGTTCGACGCCTACTTCACCGCCAACAAGCCCATCGTGTTCGCCTACCACGGCTACCCGTGGCTGATCCACCGGCTCACCTACAAGCGCCACGGCCACTCCAACCTGCACGCCCGCGGGTACAAGGAGAACGGAACGACGACGACGCCGTTCGACATGGTCATGCTCAACGACCTCGACCGGTACCACCTGGTGATGGATGTCATCGACCGGGTACCCGGACTCGGAGCCCGTGCCGGACTGCTTCGCCAGCAGATGCAGGATGCCCGCCTGCGTGCCCGGCAGTACACCCGCGATCACGGGGAAGACATTCCCGAGGTGACCGACTGGGTATGGGCTGGGAACGATGCCGCGGCAGCCGCCGCGCGCACACTGGACACCACCGGCGGGGATAACGTATAACCGTGGCTCGAAGCATTTACATCACCTCCGCCGAGGGAAATACCGGCAAATCTACTATCGCACTCGGCGTTCTCGACACCCTGTTGCACTCCATCGAGCGAGTGGGCGTCTTCCGCCCCATCGCTCGGTCCAAGCACAAGCCCGACTATGTGCTCGAACTCCTGCTCAACCACCTGCAGGCGCGCAAGCCCGTGGGCGACCACCCGGTCGCCCAGCCCGCGCTCAGCTATGACGAGTGCGTCGGCGTCACCTACGACGACGTGCACGCCGACCCGGATGCCGCACTGGCCCGCATCGTGGCCCGCTACAAGGCCGTCGAAGCGCAGTGCGACGCCGTCGTGGTCATCGGCAGTGACTTCACTGACGTGGGCAGCCCCACCGAACTGGCCTACAACGCCCGCATCGCCGCGAACCTCGGTGTTCCGGTGCTGCTGGTGCTGGCCGGCCGGGTTGCCTTCGGCCAGGGCGAGGGACTCAACCAGAGCGATCAGCTCGGCCAGAGCGAACCGCGCTCGAGTGACGACATCCGCCAGCTCACCGACGTGGCCCTGACCGAACTCGCCTCCGAGCACGTCTCGCTGCTCGGCGTCGTGGTCAACCGCGCCGACCCCGCCAACCTCAACGGCCTCATCGCCGCGGTGCGCGAGGGCGTCGACAACACCCCCGACCCGTCGGATGCCCACGCAGCCGTCGTGCCCGTCTGGGCCATCCCCGAAGACGCGTTCCTCGTGGCCCCGAGCATGAAGACCATCCTCGAGGCCACCCACGGCACCCTGGTGCAGGGCGACCCCGAACTGCTCTCCCGCGAGGCGCTCAGCGTGGTCGTGGCCGCCATGTCGATGGTCAACGTGCTGCCCCGCCTCACCGAGGGTTCCGTCGTCGTCATCCCCAGCGACCGCCCCGAGGTGCTGCTGGCCGCCCTGATGGCCAACTCGTCAGCCACCTTCCCGTCGCTGGCCGGTGTCGTTCTCGTCGGTGGCTTCGCGCTGCCCGAGTCGATCGAGCAGCTCATGAAGGGCCTCGCCCCGTCGGTGCCGATCATCCGCACCGACCTGGCCTCCTACGAGGCGGCGCTGCGCATCACCCACACCCGAGGCCGTCTGGCCGCCGACTCGCAGCGCAAGCACGACACCGCGCTGGCGCTGTTCGAGCAGCACGTCGACGGTGCCGCCCTGCTCGACCGGCTCAAGGTGAGCCGCGCCGACGTGGTAACCCCGCTGATGTTCGAGTACACGCTGCTCGAGCGCGCCCGCCAGAACCGCATGCGCATCGTGCTGCCCGAGGGCGACGACGACCGGGTGCTCCGCGCCGCCGCCACCCTGCTGGCCCGCGACGTGGCCGACCTGATCATCCTCGGCGAGGAGTTCGAGGTGCGTTCGCGCGCCATCGGCCTGGGCCTGGACATCGCCAAGGCCTCCGTCGTCAGCCCGTTCGACGACGTGCTGCGGATGCGCTTCGCCGAGGAATACGCCCGCCTCCGCGCCCACAAGGGCGTCACCATCGACCAGGCCCGCGACGTCGTCACCGACGTCTCGTACTTCGGCACCATGATGGTGCAGCTCGGCCTGGCCGACGGCATGGTCTCCGGCGCGTCGCACACCACCGCGCACACCATCCGACCCAGCTTCGAGATCATCAAGACCCGCCCCGGCGTGTCCGTGGTCTCCAGCGTGTTCCTGATGGCCCTGGCCGACCGGGTGCTCGTCTACGGCGACTGCGCGGTCAACCCCGACCCCACCGCCGCCCAGCTCGCCGACATCGCCATCTCGGCGTCGGAGACCGCGATCGAGTTCGGCATCGAGCCGCGCATCGCGATGCTCTCCTACTCCACCGGCGGCTCCGGCAGCGGCGCGGATGTCGAAAAGGTGCGGGAGGCCACCGCGCTCGTGCGTGAGCGTCGCCCCGACCTCGCCGTCGAAGGCCCCATCCAGTACGACGCCGCCGCGGATGCCGCCGTGGCCGCCGCGAAGATGCCGGACTCCGCCGTTGCGGGCAAGGCGAACGTGTTCATCTTCCCCGACCTCAACACCGGCAACAACACCTACAAGGCGGTCCAGCGCAGCGCTGGCGCCGTGGCGATCGGCCCCGTCCTGCAGGGCCTGCGCAAACCCATCAACGACCTTTCCAGAGGAGCCCTCGTGCAGGACATCGTGAACACCGTGGCGATCACCGCCATCCAGGCCGCATCGCTGGCAGCAGTGGAGGCAGCGGTATGACCGCCATCCTCGTCATCAACAGCGGTTCCTCGTCGTTCAAGTACCAGCTGATCGACATCGACACCGAGACCGAACTGGCCGGCGGACTCGTCGAGCGCATCGGTGAGGCCAGCGGCCACGCCCGCCACACCAACACCGCCTCCGACGCCGGTCGCCAGGAGGCGAACCTGCCGATCCCCGACCACACCGCGGGCTTCGAGGTGATGATCGCGGCATTCGCCGAGCACGGTCCGCAGCTCAGTGACGCCAACCTCGTCGCCGTGGGTCACCGTGTCGTGCAGGGCGGGGCCATCTTCACCGGCCCGACCGTGATCGACGACGCCGTGCAGCAGCAGATCAGCGACCTCGCCGACCTCGCCCCGCTGCACAACCCGGCCCACGTGCAGGCCATCGTCGCCGCCCGCGCGAACTTCCCCGACGTGCCCCACGTCGCGGTGTTCGACACCTCGTTCCACCTCACCATGGAGCCGGCCGCGTACACCTACGCGATCAACACCGAGCTGGCCGCCAAGCACAGCATCCGCCGGTACGGCTTCCACGGCACGTCGCACAAGTACGTCTCCGAGGCCGCCGCCGAGTTCCTCGGCCGCCCCCTGGCCGAACTGAAGACCATTGTGCTGCACCTCGGCAACGGTGCGTCGGCCACGGCCGTCGACGGTGGCAAGTCCATCGACACCTCGATGGGCCTCACCCCGCTGCAGGGCCTCGTCATGGGCACCCGCTCCGGCGACATTGACCCCGCCGTGCTGTTCCACCTGCACCGCAAGGCCGGCCTGTCGATCGAAGAGCTCGACACCCTGCTGAACAAGAAGAGCGGCATGCTCGGCCTCACCGGCAACGGTGACATGCGCGACGTCGAAGACGCCGCCGTGGCCGGCGACGCCGTGGCGCAGGCCGCTCTCGACGTCTACTACCACCGCATCCGCGGCTATGTGGGCAACTACATGGCCCAGCTCGGCGGCCTCGACGTGATCGTCTTCACCGCCGGTGTCGGCGAGAACTCCGGCATCATCCGCGAGGGCGCCCTGCGCGGCCTCGAGGGTCTCGGCATCGAGATCGACCCGGCTCGCAACGACCCGTTCTCCCGTGTCGCCCGCGTCGTGTCGACGGATGCTTCGCGCGTCACCGTGCTCGTCATCCCCACCAACGAGGAGCTCGAGATCGCCCGCGAAACCCGCGCGGTCATCTGACTCTCTCGCAGCAGCAGCTCATTTGCGGACATCCAGCCTTCGTCCCAACAACGAAGGCCGGATGTCCGCATTTCAGTGTCCGGGAGCGGGTCGACCCGGTCTCGAGCCCCGCTGGTCGAGCTTGTCGAGACCCCGTACCCAGGTCTCCAGCATCGGCCGCGAGTAGAATCCTGGCGTGCGCACACTCCTCAACCTGATCTGGCTCGTCCTCTCGGGCTTCTGGCTCTTCCTGGGCTACGTGGCTGCCGGCGTCGTACTCTGCATCCTCATCATCACCATTCCCTGGGGCATCGCGTCGTTCCGCATCGGCGTCTACGCGCTCTGGCCGTTCGGCCGCACCGTCGTCGACAAGCCCTCCAGCGGCGCATTCTCGTTCCTCGGCAACGTCATCTGGGTCATCCTTGCCGGGTGGTGGCTGGCCCTCGCGCACATCATCTCCGGCATCGCGCTGTGCATCACCATCATCGGTATCCCGCTCGGTATCGCCGACTTCAAGATGGTGCCCATCTCGCTCGCCCCGCTCGGCAAGGAGATCGTTCCCACGGGCGGTGGCGAATTCGACCAGGCCCGCGCGCGCCGCGCCTGAGCGAATCCGTGGTGCCGCTCCGCCCGGGCAGCCTCACCGTCAGCGCCAGTCCATCAGCTCCTGGGCCAGTGTGCGGCGCGACCGGGCGAGCAGGCCGCGAACTGTCGAGACCGGCACCCCGAGTTCGCTCGCGATGAGCGCATAACTGCTCCCGGAGAACTCCCGCATGAGCCAGGCCCGGCGCTGATCATGGGGCAGCTCGGCGAGGGCGCGTGCGACCGCCTCGTTCTGCAGCAGCGTTTCGACGACGGCGAACGGGCTGGATGCGTCCGATGCCAGCGTGTCTTCGTCCAGGACGGCGGGCCGGGGGCCCCTCCTGCGCAGGCGATCCACACTCTTGTTGTGCACGACTCTCATCAACCACGCTTTCACGTGTGCCGGGTCCGTGACCGTCGGGAGCTTTTCCCAGGCCACGATGAGTGTCTCCTGCACGACATCGTCGGAATCCGCAGACGAGCCCAACGTGCGCGCGGCATGGGCGAGCATCGCGGATCTGTGGCGTCGAACCAGGACGTCGAACGCCGCGCGATTGCCCGCGACGGCGAAGTCGACGAGCGCGCCGTCGCTCTCTTCCTCGAGCTGGCGCTGGCCGACGTCACTCGGCATCATCGTCGACACGGTCTGGGCAGGCCCGTCAACCATTGCGCAACGCAGAGATCAGCTGCGGTTTCGTCTTCGACGAGTACCCGGTGAGACCGAGTTCCTTGGCACGCTTCTTCAGCTCAGGCACCGTCCACTCCTCGTAGGAGGGCGATTCACCGCCCTTCCGGCCGATCTCCGAGGCACCTTGGGCGGCGGCGGCATTGGAGATTCGGGCGGCCTTCTGCTTCGAATCGCCCTGCTCGCGGAGTTTTTCGTACAGTTCGGGATTTTTCAGGCTGTTGCCGGTAGGGCTCGGCATGTCGTTCCTCCGTCTTCGAGACCGATGGTGAAGTGGCGCTCTGTTGCTCAGTCCGGTGTCTCGTTGTCGCCGAACGGGGGCAGGGTGATGTCTTCCTCGTTGACCTCCATGTCCCCGAAATCGTCCGGGCCACCGGTTCCCGGGGCGACCTTGACGCGTTCCGCGGCGTCGGCATCGATCGTCGAAGGCACGGCATCGTCCTGTTTCGCCTCGGTCTCGGCCTCGCTGGCCGGGCTGTAGCTGGTGTCTTTTTTCGTCTGGTCGCTGTCTCTGGTCACGTGTCTACCCCCTGAGATCGTGAGGCGGGTCGCCTCGGAGAATGGAGGAATATTTTATGACAGAACGGCTCCTATTTTCATCCCCCTGGACGCCTGCGACGAAGGCCTCGACTCTGTACGCTTGTCGCATGAAACGTGAGGTGGACACCGAGATGGAACCGGCCGGCAGCGCCACGACGACCGGAAACCTGAAGCGCAACATCACCGGGAAGATGCTCTTTCTCTTCATCCTCGGTGACGTGCTCGGCGCGGGAATCTATGCGCTCGTGGGGCAGATCGCCGGAGAAGTGGGCGGTGTCACCTGGGTGCCGATGCTCGTGGCGCTGGGCCTCGCCCTACTCACGGCGGCGTCGTACGCCGAGCTCGTCACCAAGTATCCGCGGGCGGGTGGCTCGGCCGTCTTCGCGGAGCGAGCGTACAAGCGCCCGGCGATCTCGTTCCTCGTGGGCTTCTGCATGCTCTCCGCCGGCGTGGTGAGCGCCGCCGGCCTCTCCCTCGCATTCGCCGGTGACTACCTGGGGACCTTCATCGACATTCCCCCTGTGCTCGGAGCGGTGATCTTCCTCGCGCTGATCGGAGCCTTGAACGCGCGGGGCATCAAGGAGTCGGTGCGGGCGAACCTGGTGATGACGATGATCGAGACGACCGGGCTCGTCATCGTGGTCATCGCGGTCGGTGTGCTCCTCAGCAACGGCGGCGGCGACGTCGGCCGTGCCGCCCGGTTCGACCAGCTCGACAGCCCGGTCGTCGCCATCTTCGGAGCGGCGTTGCTGGCGTTCTATTCGTTCGTCGGATTCGAGACCAGTGCGAATGTGATCGAAGAGGTGAAGGATCCGTCACGGGTCTACCCGAGGGCCCTGTTCGGCGCGCTCGTCACCGCTGGGGTGCTGTACATGTTGGTCGGCACCGCGGCCTCCATTGCGGTACCCGCCGACGAGCTCGCGGACTCGAGCGGACCCCTGCTCACCGTCATCCAGGCCACCGGGGTGGCCATCCCGGACTGGCTGTTCAGCGCCATCGCGCTTGTCGCCGTGGCCAACGGTGCCCTGCTGACCATGATCATGTCCAGCCGTCTGACCTACGGAATGGCCAACCAGGGCCTGCTGCCCCCGGTCTTCAGCCGAGTCCTCCCCGAACGCGGCACTCCCTGGGTGGCGATCGTTGCGACCACCGCCCTCGCGATGGTGCTCACTGTCACCGGGTCGATCGCAACCCTGGCCGAGACCGTGGTCCTGTTGCTGCTGATCGTGTTCCTCAGCACGAACATCGCCGTGCTGGTGCTCCGCAGGGAACGCGTGCAACACCGACACTTCACGGCGTGGACCGTGCTCCCGGTCCTCGGGGCGCTGTCGTGCATCGTGCTGTTCACCCAGCTCAGCGCGGAGGTATGGCTGCGGGGCGGGATCATCATCGCGGTCGGTGCAGCGATCTTCGCGCTCGACACCCTGGCTCGCCGCCGCACGCCTTCCCAGTGATGCGGAGAAGAATCGTTCACCGTTCTCCATGACGTTTCCCGCAAAGACGCGTCTTACTTAACGAAGAGACTCGCTTAGCGGCCGACGTGCACAGAACCGGGCGAGACCGGTTGTCAGGGAATTCCAATCAGTTCGCGACGAACACACTCTCGGTCACCACCCGTCAGGGCTCAGCAACACAGTGGAGAACACGGGAGGCACGGACCATGTCGGATGCACAGGAACGAGATGACCAGATCACCGAGCTGGCACGACGGATCGGGCAGCTTGCATCGGCCGATCGTTCGACGGTTGTCGTGGCCGAGTCTCTCACGGCCGGTCGGATCGCTCAGGCGCTCGGAGCAGCACCGGCGTCGTCGGGCTGGTTCGGCGGAGGTGTGATCGCGTATCAGAACAACACGAAGTTCCGGCTCTTGGGCGTCAATCCAGGGCCGGTCATCTCGGGTGAATGCGCGGAGCAGATGGCCAAGGGAGTGCTGGAGAGCATCGGAGCGGACGTGAGCGTGTCGGTGATCGGTGTCGGTGGCCCGGGACCCGAGGAGGGGTACCCTGCCGGGACGGTTTTCATCAGCGTCGGTTCCCGGTGCACTGTGCGCACATTCTCCTACGCGTTTTCAGGTTCACCCGAGGATGTCGTCGGTCTCAGCGCCCTCCGCGCGCTGACTCATCTCAAGGACATTCTCCTGGAAAAGGACTCCTGAGCTCACCCGACGAAGCGGTCCGGGGTGGAGCTGAGCGCCCTCGGTCGACGCACTCATCCGCCTGGGTGTCCTTCCCTCACGGGGTCAGGACCACCTTGATGCATCCCTTCTCCTTCTTCTGGAACAGGTCGTACATCTCCGAAGCCCGCTGAAGTGGCACCCGGTGGGTCACCAGGTCCTCGACGCCGAGCGGATCGGCCGGGTCCTCGACCAGGGGGACCAGGTCGTCGAGCCAGTGCTGCACGTTGCACTGGCCCATCCGGATGCTCACCTGTTTGTCGAAGAGCGACTTCATCGGTGTGGGGTCGGCCTCGCCGGCGTAGACGCCGCTCAGAGACACCGTGCCGCCGCGGCGCACCGCGTCGAAGGCGAGGTGCATGGCGTTCAGGCGGTCGACCCCTCCGGTGTTCATGACCTTCTGCGCCACGGCATCCGGCAGCAGCCCGACCGCCGCCTGGGCGAACCCGGCACCGGGGGAGCCGTGGGCTTCCAGGCCGACGGCATCCACCACGGAGTCCGGACCGCGTCCGTCGGTACGCTCCCGCAGTTGCTCCAGCACGTCCTCCGTGAGGTCCAGTGTTTCAACACCGTAGCGCTCGGCCATCAGGCGGCGCTCTGGGACCGGGTCGACCGCGATCACCCGGTGGCCGAGGTGCCGGCCGATCCTGCTGGTGAACTGACCCACGGGCCCCAGCCCGAGAACGCCGAGAACGCCGTCTTCTGGCAGGTTGGCATAGGCGACTCCCTGCCAGGCAGTGGGCAGGATGTCGCTGAGGAACAGGTAGCGGTCGTCGGGCAGGTCGTGACCGACCTTTCGCGCGTTGAAGTCGGCCAGGGGCACCCTCAACCGCTCCGCCTGACCACCCGGCACCGAGCCGTACAGCTCGGTATACCCATAGAGAGAAGCCCCGCTGTCGTGAGCGCGGTTCTGCGTGGTCTCGCACTGGGTAGTCAGGCCCCGCACGCACATGTAGCACTCGCCGCACGCGATCACGAAGGGGATGACGACCCTGTCTCCGGGCTGCAGGGTCTGCACCGCAGATCCCACCTCCTCGACCACGCCCATGGACTCGTGGCCGAGGATGTCACCGGGCTTCAGGAACGGCCCGAAGATCTCGTACAGGTGCAGGTCGGAGCCGCAGATGGCCGTCGAGGTGATGCGGATGACCACGTCGGTCGGCTTCTGGATGACGGGGTCGGGCACTTCCTCGACGGTCACCCGCCGTTTGCCCTGCCAGGTGAGGGCCTTCATTTCGGTGCGACAGGCCCGTAGGACACGTCGACCTCGGCCATCTCCATGTCGGCGGTGGCCTGGATCAGTTCCATCAGGGCCGGGTCCAGACCGGGAGCGAACTCCTCCATCCGCTCGCCGGCGATCGTCGAGGGCACACCCTCTGGGGCCTGTTCGTCGGCGATGAGGTTGGTGCCGTCCTTCGAGGGGGACATGCCCTGGTAGATCTTGCCTGCCTCGGACTGGCCGGCGAGGTCGAAGGTGTATTGCTTGCTGTGCAGGTTCAGATCGAGCAGCTTCTTCACCTCCGGGAACTTCTCCGCGTTGGTCTTGGGGATCGGCAGCAGGGTGTTCCAGTGCACGCCGAGGGTCTCCAGTGCCTTCGCGTAGGCGTTCTCGTGGGCCTGGTCGCGAACGATCAGGTACGACAGGGTGGAGCGGGCGGTCTTGTTGTCGGTCATCTCGTAGATGCGGCACTTCTGCAGCCGGCCCGTGGACTCCAGCATCAGGTTGTAGAGCAGGTCGAGCACGAGATTGCCGGAATTGTAGACGTAGCTGCCGCTCCACGGGTTGCCCACGGCGTCCACAGGCAGAGCGCCCTGCGCACCGACGAGGTAGTGGTGGATGTTGCTGTGGTCGAGGGCGATCTCGAGCGGAATCGCCCCGCCGGAGCCGGCCTTGTCGAGCGGATCGGTGACTTTGCCGTTGTACCGCGGAGACCCATCCAGGAGCCGGGAAATCGTGGTGCCGATGAGTTCGACGTGGCTGATTTCCTCCGTGCCGATCCCCTGGATCAGGTCACGGTACGGCTTCGCGGCGGGACCGCGGAAGTTCATCGACTGGAAGAGGTACTGCATCATGGTGCGCATCTCGCCGAATTGTCCGCCGAGGCCTTCCTGCAACGCGTTGGCCGCTGCCGGGTCCGGCTCGTCCTGGGCGATGTCATGGATGAGTCGCTGCACGTGGAAATACATAGGGGATCCCTTCGTCGTTGTTGCGAGTCGATGCTGTGCGGTATTGCGGTGCTGCTTCAGCGGCTTCTTAGCGCTTCTTCGTGGAGCTCTCGGCGGCTTGAGTGCGGATCCGTCGTCCGTCGGCCACGTCGGCCCGTTCCTTTTCGGCGGCCTTGTCGCTCTTGCGGGTGTCCCGCGGGGGCAGCTGGATGTCCTCCTCCGCGGCGATGCCGGCCTGGAGCTGCCGGCCCCTCTCGAGTTCAGCGTCGAACTCGGCGCCGAAGAGCAGGGCCAGATTGGCGATCCAGAGCCAGAGGAGGAATACGATGACGCCGGCCAACGACCCATAGGTTCTGTCGTAGTTGGAGAAGTTGGTGATGTAGAGCCCGAACAGGAACGATGCGATCACCAGGGTGATCAGCGCGAGCAGCGCGCCCAGGCTGATCCAGCGGAACTTGGGCTGCTTGGCGTTCGGGGTGGCGTAATAGAGGATCGCGATGATCAGCACTACGGCCAGCGCCAGGATCGGCCACTTCGCGATGGACCAGACGATCTGCACGGTCTCGCCGAGGCCGAGGGCGCTACCCACGGCATCCGTGACGGGACCGGACACGATCAGGATCACGAGCATGATCAAGATCAGGAGGATGGTGACGATCGTCACGAACAGCTGCATCGGGCGCAGCTTCCAGAACGGCCGGCCCTCTTCGATCTCGTAGATCCGGTTCATGGCCCGGCTGAACGCGCCGACGTAGCCGGATGCCGACCAGATGGCCAGCACGATACCGAAGATCAGGGCGAACCCGGCGGACGGCGACGAACTGAACTGCTCGAGTGGTTCGCGCAGCACGTCGGCCGTGCCGCCGGGAGCCACCTGGTTGACGAGGTTGAGAATGGTGTCCACGGACCGCTCGCCCTGGCCGAAAACGCCCAGCAGCGAGATCAACGCGATCAGCGCCGGGAACAGCGCCAGCACGGCGTAGTAGGTCAGCGCCGCCGCGATATCGGTGCACTGGTCAGCGGTGAATTCGCGCTGAGTCTTTTTCAGCGCGTACTTCCAGGACGGCTTGCTCACCTCGCCCGGCGAATCCGGCTTGCGGGGATCGTCGGGCGAGGGAGCGTGGGCGTCCTTCTCACGGGTGTCGTTGCGGGCCACCGGAACATCTCCTCGTTCTCGTTGTGCGGATGGTGCAGGCTCCGCAGTTAGACGGTGCCCTGGCCGGCGTGCTTGGCCGCGTCACGCACCTCGTCGGCGGACGAGGTGGTTTCGGACTTCACGGTGTCGGCGGCATCCGTCGCGGTGCCCTTGACGGCGTCGGCGGCGTCGGCGAGGGGCTGCTTGAGGTTCTCGCCCATGTCCTTGGCGGCGTCCTTGACCTCGCTCACCAGCGGCTCCGCGGCCTCCTTCACGTTGGCCGCGACCTTCTTCTCGACGGTGCTGGCCGGGAGCAGCGACGACGCCAGCCAGCCGACACCGAACGCGATCAGGCCCACCGCAAGCGGGTTGCCCTTGACCTGGGAGACCGCGTTGTGCGCGCTGCCCGACACGCCGTCGGCCGCTCCGCCGATGGAGTCGCCGACGTCTGAAGCTGTGCCCATGACCTTGTCCTTCGCAGAGTTGAAAACGCCTTTGACCTTGTCTTTCTGGCGGTCCATGATCTTGCCCGGCGTCACCTTGTCGGCCAAGGCATCTACGTCGGCGCCCAGGCCACGGCGAGTCTGTTCGATCTGCTCCCGCAGGACCTCGGGGTCGGAGCTTGTGGTGTCGTAGTTGCTCATCGGTTTTCCTCGTTTCGTTTCAGTGCATCTGGAATGTGCTTCAGGGAGTCGACGGTCTCGGGCGCGCCCTTGATGGCCTTCATCTCCTTGCGGCCGAGAACAAAGAGCACCGCGGCAACAATGCCCCAGACGACGGCGACGATCACGGCCGCCCAGGCGATGTCGATGACGTGCCCGAGGCCCCACCACGCGGCGAAGGACAGGAAGAGCACGGTGAGGTGACCGGCATAACCGGCCCCGCCGAGCATCCCGGCGCCCTTGCCGGCGCGGGTGGCTGACTGCCTGACCTCCGCCTTGGCCAGCTCGACCTCCTGGCGCATCAGCACGGAGACATCGCGGGTGACCTCGCTGAGAAGGTCGCCGAGCGAGGTGTCTGCCGCCTTGCGTTCAGATGGGGTGGGCAGGTCACTCATTGCGGTTCTCCTGGTATTCGGGGTAGTCCGCCGCGAGCGGGGTCCCCACGCCGGTCGGTGCAGCGGGCGGGATCCCGGTGGTCGTCGGAATTCCGGTGCCGGTCGGAGTGCCTACGCCGCTCTGGGCGCCTCCGCCGGTCGGGGTACCGACCCCGGTCGGAGCGCCGCTGCCCGTGGATGCGCCGCCATCGGAGGACTCCTTGCTCTCGGCGACCACTGAACGGGTCAGGCGCCCGGCCAGCACCCCGGCAACGGCCGCGACGGCGATGAACGTGCCAGGACGACGACGGGCGAAGCCCTTCACCTCATCGAGGAGTGATCCAGGATCGCGCTGGTCGAGCCAGTCTGCGACTCCCGCGGCCCGAGAGGCCGCCTGGTGGGCCAGATCGCTGGCCACGCCCTGGGTCTCGGACGAATCTGCCATCGAGCCCAACTCGTCGCCGAGTGTGCGAAGGCCGGATGCGACGCGCTTCTGTTGTGTTGCCGCCTGGTCGGCGAGTTCGCCCTGTGTCTGCCGGTACAGATCCTTGGCTTGCTGCTTGGTCTCGCTGCCCACGCGGTGAATCTCGTCCTTGGCAACGCCGGCAACGTGCTGGCCGGCGGCGACGGAGGTGTCTTTGACCTCGGCGGCGCGCTCCGACGGCACGGTCCCGGACGCGGTGCCTGAGCCAGAGCCGGACGACGCGCCGGACTCGAGATCTGGGGTGCCGGGTGTGGAGGTTGGATAGGTGTTCGACATGACTCTCCTTGAGAAATCGATGTGTGTGAGACGCCGACCATCGACGTCTGTGCCGTGATGGAAATATCTTCTGGCGGCGATAGCCCAATTTCAAGCACTCTGAGAGAACCCGCGAACATTGCTTTTTTTCGTGACGAAAAGGCGATTCCGCCGTCTATTAAGGCTTTCGGGGTATCGCCCCGGAGCCGTCGGAGGGGGTAGCGGTAGCCCCGGATTGAGGGTATTTTGCGCCGCCGACTCCGGCAGAAAAGTTCAACGAACAGCGTGACGTTGTCTCGGATTCCCTCGTCTACGAGGTAGGCCGGACGTCGTATCCGACGCGCAGATCGGCTGCACGCCATCGTTCCAACCCGGCACCATCGTTTGAAGGAGAACCTCATGACGTCAGCGCAGAACGAACCAGTTCAGAGCCCCCGCCCTGTCGCGGACGGCACCGAACCTGTCGCCCACGCGGCCACCAGCGGTCACACCGTTCGCGAGGATGTCGTCGCCAGGGAGAAGAGCCAGTTCGGCGGAATGCAGTTCTTCACAGCCTTCTTCGGCTGGCTCACTGCCACAGGGGCAGCGGTGCTGCTCACCGCGCTGGTCGCCGGCGCCGGGGCTGCCGTGGGACTCGGAAATCAGGCCGACCCTGAACAGACCACCCAAGCCGCGGCCGAGAACGCGGCGACGGTCGGTCTGATCGGCGCGATCGCCCTGGGCGTGGTGGTTTTCGTGGCGTACTTCTGCGGCGGCTACGTCGCCGGCCGGATGGCCCGGTTCAGCGGTGCCAAGCAGGGGATCGCCGTGTGGCTCTGGGCATTGATCGTCGCCGTGGTGCTGGCTATCGTTGGCGCGATAGCGGGCAGCCAGTTCAACGCGCTGGCCGACCTGAACAGCTTCCCCCGCATTCCCATCAACGAGGGCGATCTCGCCCTGGGAAGCATCATCACCGCCATCGCGATCGCCCTCGTCAGCCTCGGCGGCGCGATCCTCGGCGGTCTCGCCGGCATGCGCTACCACCGCAAGGTCGACAAGGCCGGGCTCGGCCGTTAGCGATCCCGCACAGCACCCTCACCAGACCCTCACCAGCGTGGTCCTCAATTCGATCCACCGCCCCACCATCGCCGGGCACCTCGTTCGGCGTGCGAAGTAGGAAGAGAGAACTGACAATGATCAACACCAACAACATCGATTCCCTCATCGGTGCCAACGTCGTCGACACCGAAGGCCGCAAGGTCGGCACCGTCGGCCAGGTGTACCTGGACTCGACCACCAACCAGCCCAGCTGGGTCACGGTCAAGACCGGACTGTTCGGCACCAGCGAATCCTTCGCTCCGCTCGACAGCGCCGATTGGACCGGCGAGGAACTCCGCATCGGCTTCGAGAAGGATTTTGTGAAGGATGCCCCCCGCATCGACACCGACGGCTCGCTGGAGAGCGCCGATGAAGACGCGCTCTACAGGTATTACGGGCTCGCCGGGTCGAACGCCGGCCCAGGCGCCGGCTCCGCAGGCACGTCCGCTGACACCCGCATGGATACCGGCGCCGGCGACCGTCGCTCGGACGAGTACGACACTGCCAGCACCGACACTGCCCGCACCGACACTGCCGGAACCGACGCTGCCCGCACCGGCACCGCTGGCTACGACACCGCCGGAGCCGGCACGGACGACGCGATGACCCGCTCCGAGGAGCAGCTGCACGTCGGCACGGAGCGGGTGTCCGCCGGCCGCGCCCGGCTGCGCAAGCACGTGGTGACGGAGAACCAGACCGTCACGGTGCCGGTGAGTCGCGAAGAGGTCACCCTCGAGCGCGAACCCATCACGGACGCCAATCGCCGCAGCGCCACCTCCGGCCCCGATCTCACCGAGGACGAGCACGAAGTCCAGCTCACCGAGGAGCGCGTCGTGGTGGACAAGGAGACAGTTCCGGTGGAGCGGGTTCGCCTCGGAACCGAGACGGTGACCGAGGACCAGCGGGTCTCCGAAGACGTGCGCAAAGAAGAAATCGACTTCGACGAGTCGGGAATCGACGAAAAGCGCCCGCGTGAGCGCGACGACTCCGTTTAGAGCCGCATCCGACGGTCCACAACCTCAAGGAGAACCCGCATGAGCAACCAGAGCGAAGACCCCACGACCAAGTATCACTCCGATGGCTTTCCCAAGCAGGAGCAGGACCAGCCCGGTCTCACCGGTGCCACCGAGCCCCGCCCGGACCACGGCGAAGACACCTACCAGGGCAGCGGCAAGCTCACCGGCAAGCGCGCCCTCGTCACCGGTGGCGACTCCGGCATCGGCCGCGCAGTCGCCATCGCCTACGCCAGGGAGGGCGCAGACGTCGCACTCTCGTATCTGTCCGAGGAGCAGGAGGACGCCGAGGAGACCGCGGCGCTGGTGCGCGCCGCCGGTCGCACCGCTCTGCTGCTGCCGGGCGACATCACCGAGGAGGGACACTGTATCTCGCTGGTGAACCAGACCGTCGGCGAACTCGGCGGGCTGGACATCCTGGTACTGAATGCGGCCTACCAGGAGAACCGCGACGGCCTGGAGAACGTCTCCACCAAGGAGTTCGACAGGGTCTTCAAGACCAACCTCTATGCCACGCTCTGGATTGCCAGGGCCGCCATCCCGCACCTGCAACCGGGATCGTCGATCATCTCCACCACATCCATCCAGGCCTCAAGCCCCTCCCCGCAGCTCATCGACTACGCGATGACCAAGGCCGCCCTGGTGGCGTTCACGCAGGCGCTCGCCCAGCAGCTCGGTTCCACCGGCGTGCGGGTCAACGCGGTTGCGCCCGGTCCCATCTGGACTCCGCTGATCCCGGCGACCTCGTGGCCAGACAAGCTGCCGTCCTTCGGGCAGGACACACCGTTGGGCAGGGCGGGTCAGCCGGCCGAGCTGGCGCCCGCGTACGTGTTCCTCGCCTCCCCGGAGGCGTCGTACATCTCGGGCGCTGTCGTGCCCGTCACCGGTGGCCGTGGCTTCTGAGGCCGGTCTCGGGCAGCAGCAGCGCCAGGGGCATGGTGGAGGGGTCATATCGATCCTTCTCGTGCGCCACGGGGAGAGTGCGGCGAACGTTGCGGCCACTGCGGCTGAGGCCGCCGCCGCCGAAGTGGTGGTGATGCCTCTGCGCGACGCGGATGTTCCGCTCACCGAGACCGGGACCGAGCAGGCACACGCCGTCCGTCGGTGGCTCGACGCCCAACCGGACCAGGCCTACCCGGACTCGGTGTGGGCGTCGCCCTATCTGCGGGCGGCGGAGACCGCCCGCATCGCGCTCGGGAGCCGGCCGAACGGTCCCCGCCAGGTTCACGACGAGAGGCTGCGCGACCGGGAACTCGGCATCCTCGACCTGCTGACCACCCGCGGAGTCCGGGCCCGGTTGCCGAGCGAGGCGGCCCGCCGCGACCGCCTGGGCAAGTTCTACTACCGCCCCCCTGGGGGCGAATCCTGGGCGGATGTGGCCCTGCGCCTGCGCTCGTTCTTGGCCGAACTCGACGCCGACAGCGTCGGTCCCTCGGCTCTGGTGGTGTCGCACGACGCGGTGATCATGCTGTTCCGAATGATCGCGGAGGGGCTCACCGAGCCAGAGACCCTGCGCCTGGCGGGCACGGAGCCCCTGCTGAACGCCTCGATCACCCGCCTGGTGCGGGACGACAGGCACTCGCCCTGGCGGGTGCACACCTATAACGACGTGTCCCATCTGGTCTCGGCTGGAGTCGGCGTCACCGCCCACACGTCAGCGAAGGATCCCCATGCCGCAGCCGAGTAGAGACCCCATCACCCTGACTCCGGGAGAGCTGCGAGCGTGGCCGCTTCCCTCCGGAGCAGACTCCAAGTACGCCAGGGGTCAGGTCATCGTGATCGGCGGCGCTCGCCTGGCACCGGGCGGCGCCCTCCTGGCCGGAACCGCGGCCCTGCGCGTCGGGGCCGGGCGGCTCACCATGGGCGTGGGGGAGTCGGTGGCCGTTCCGCTGGCCGTTGCCGTGCCGGAAGCCGGCGTGGTCGGGCTGGCCGAGACGCCCGCAGGCGCCGTGCGGGGTGACGAACTCGACAGGCTGGCCGGCGAACTCGCCGACGCCGATGCCGTCGTGCTCGGCAGTGGCCTCGACGACGCCGACCAGGCAGGGGTCATGGTGGCCGCGCTGCCCGCTCTACTGGGCTCGTCGACGTCGCTTCTGCTCGGCGCCTTCGCGCTCGGCGCCCTGCCGGGGCTGGGCGATGACTTCAGCCCTGCCGACAAACTCGTCCTCACGCCCAATCCGGCGGAGGCGGCGATACTGCTCGGTCGCGAGATCGAGGACCTCGAGCGGGACCTGCTGAGCATCGCCGCCCGGTTCGGGGCAACGGTGAGCTGCCAGGGGGTGATCGCCGCACCTGACGGCCAGCGGTGGCTGGTGGGCACCGGCCAGGGTGGTCTGGGAACCTCGGGAAGCGGTGACGTGCTGGCCGGGGCCATCGGCGGGCTCCTCGCCCGCGGTGCCCCTCCCGAGCAAGCCGCGTGCTGGGGCACCTACCTGCACGCCGCCGCGGGAGAGCGGCTCAACGCGCGAGTGGGGCCGACGGGGTACCTGGCGCGAGAACTCCTGCCGGAGCTTCCCGTGCTCCTGGCCGAGTTGGGGCAGCGGGCCTGAGCGGTGCCGTCGACCCGGCTACCGGGGCGGCGGCGCGGTGCTGGCGCGCAGCACGAGGTGCGTGGGCACGATGGTGGTGCCGGGCACGGATGCGCCGGGCGAGTCGATCTGGCGCAGCAGCTTCTCAATGCAGAGCCGGCCCACCTGGCCGAAGTCCTGGTGCACGGTGGTCAGCGGCGGCCAGAAGGCATCCGCCTCGCGCATATCGTCGAAGCCCACCACGCTGCAGGAGGCCGGCACCGAGCGGCCGGCCTCGTGCATGGCGCGCATCACGCCGAGGGCCATCTGGTCGTTCGAGGCGAAGATCGCGGTCACCGCTGGGTCGGCGGCCAGCGCCACCCCGTGCACGTAGCCGCTCTGCGCGCTCCAGTCGCCCTCGAGCACGGGCGGCACCGGGGCGCCGGCCGCCTTGAGGGTGGCGCGCCAGGATGCCGTGCGGCGCCCGGCCGAGAACGACGACTCCGGTCCGGCGATGTGCCACACCGTCTTGTGCCCGAGGTCGAGCAGATGCTGGGTGGCCAGCCGGGCGCCCTCGGTCTGGTCGGTGTCGACCACCGTGTACCGGGCGCCGGCGTCGGAGTCGACGATCACCACGGGCAGCCCGGTCGGCACGGTCACGTCGATCCGGTCCAGGATGTGCGCTTCCATGATGATCACGATGCCGTCAACGGCCTGCTCGGCGAGCCGGTTCACGGCGCCGGCGACAGCTCCCTGGGTGGGCAGCGCCACCGGGATCAGGGTGATCGAGTAGCCGGCCTGGGCGGAGGCGGTGGCCACGGCGTCGAGGGTGCGCATGTTGCCGAAGCTGGACAGGCCGAACATGATCACGCCGATGGTGCTGAACCGGCCGGACTTCAACGCCCGGGCGGCACTGTTGGGCCGGTAGCCGATCTCGTCCATAGCGGCGAGCACCCGGTCGCGGGTGAGGGTGTCCACGTTGCTGCGACCGTTCACCACCCGGGAGACGGTCTGCGACGAGACCCCGGCGAGCGCGGCGACATCCGCCATCGACGGCTGGCGTTGCGCGCGGGCCGGGGGAGCGGCCGGTGCGCCATCGGTCGGGCTGTTCGGTGCCACGTGGCCCTCCCGGGTCCCAGAAAAAAGATTTCAGGATGTTTACGTAAACATGCTAGCGTGCTTACACGTCATGTTTACGTAAACATGACGCTGAAGATTAACCATCCATCGCTTCACACTACAGAGCCAGAGAAACAGGCATGACGACGCTGTCAACACTCCCCCCTAGTGGCCAGACACGCAGTTCCCAAGCGCAGCCGAGGCCCCGCAAGCCGCACGTGCAAAAGCGCGACTGGACCGGCTGGAAGTTCGTCGGCCCGTTCATGATCGTCTTCGCCCTCGTGCTGATCGCCCCGGTGCTGTACTCGATCTACCTCAGCTTCTTCAAGGACCAGCTGGTCGGCGGCAACTCCTTCGTCGGCTTCGAGAACTACGGCCAGGCGCTCACCGACCCGAAGTTCTGGGAGTCGATGGGCCGGGTCACCCTGTTCTTCGTCGTGCAGGTGCCGATCATGCTCGGCATCGCGCTCTTCGCCGCCCTCGCCATCGACAGCGCGCGCCTGCACCTGTCCAGCTTCTTCCGCATCGCGATCTTCCTGCCCTACGCGGTGCCCGCCGTGGTCGCCACCCTCATGTGGGGCTTCATGTACGGCACCAAGTTCGGCCTAGTCGGCAACCTCAACGAGTTCTTCTCCATCGCGATCCCCAACCCGCTGGGCAACACCTGGGTGCTCGCCGCGATCGGCAACATCGTCACCTGGGAGTTCATCGGCTACAACATGATCCTGTTCTACGCCGCCCTCCGCGTGATCCCCACCGACCTCTACGAGGCCGCATCGCTCGACGGCGCCGGCGCGTTCCGCATCATCCGCAGCATCAAGATGCCGGCGCTGCGGCCCGCCATCGTCATCGGCGGCATATTCAGCGTGATCGGCAGCTTCCAGCTCTTCAACGAGCCGAGCATCCTGCAGTCGCTCGCGCCCAACACCATCTCTACCTACTTCTCGCCGAACATGTACGCCTACAACCTGTCGTTCTCGGGTCAGCAGTACAACTACTCGGCCACCATCGCGATCATCGTCGGTCTCATCACCGCCGTCATCGCCTACATCGTGCAGAACTCCGGTTCCAGGAAGGAGGCCTGACATGTCGACGACTGACCAGACCCAGACAACCGCCGAAAAGGCCAAGGCCCCGCGGATGTCCCGCTACACCAGCGAGAAGAAGGCCGGCAAGTCCAACCAGGGCCTGCACACCAAGAAGTCCATCATCCTTACCATCGTGATGGGCGCCCTGCTGATCTACAGCCTGCTGCCGCTGTTCTGGCTGTTCGTGAACTCCACCAAGACCCAGGCCGAGCTGCTCAACTCGTTCGGCCTCTGGTTCTCGGGTGACTTCGCCCTCTGGGACAACATCGTCGCCACCCTCACCTACAACGACGGCGTCTTCGTGCGCTGGTTCGGCAACACCGTTCTCTACGTGGTGGTCGGCGCCGGTGGCGCCACCTTCCTCGCAGCTCTGGGCGGCTACGGCCTGGCCAAGTTCAACTTCCCCGGCAAGAAGGCCGTCTTCGCGGTCGTGCTCGGCGCCGTCGCCATCCCTGGCACGGCCCTGGCGGTGCCGACCTTCCTGATGTTCAGCCAGATGGGCCTCACCAACACGCCGTGGGCGGTCATCCTGCCGTCGCTGATCAGCCCGTTCGGCCTGTACCTGATCTGGACCTACGCCATGGACGCGGTGCCAACCGAGGTGCTCGAAGCCGCGCGGATGGATGGCTCGGGCGAGTTCCGCACCTTCTTCACCATCTCGCTCAAGCTCCTGGCCCCCGGCCTCGTCACCGTGCTGCTGTTCACCCTCGTGGCCACCTGGAACAACTACTTCCTGCCCCTGATCATGCTCAGCGAACCCACCTGGTACCCGCTGACCGTGGGCCTGAAGCAGTGGAACATGCAGGCCCAGACCGTGGGCGGCGACGTCATCTACAACCTCGTCATCACCGGGTCGCTGCTCACGATCGTGCCGATCGTCGTGGCGTTCCTGTTCCTGCAGCGCTACTGGCAGTCCGGCCTCGCCGCCGGAAGCGTCAAGGCGTAGCCCCCGAAACCCATCCACCGAGCCTTACCCGCAGCACCCTTACCCGCACCATCCGTCACCCGCAGCACCGAACATCCGTTTACAAGGAAGTGAAAGGCACCCCAATGAAAGCACCACACAGCAACACGCGCCTGCGTCGCACCGCCCTCGCCGTCGCCACCGGACTCGCCCTGAGCGTCTCCCTCGCCGCCTGCTCCGCCGCAGACGGCGGCGGCGCCGAGACCGGCACCGCCGACGACATCGCCGCAGCACTGCAGGAGGAGACCACCCTCACCGTCTGGGCGTGGGCCCCGGCCGTGGAAGACATCGCCACCGCGTTCGAAAAGAAGTACCCCAAGATCACGGTCGACGTGGTCAACGCCGGCACCGGCAACGACCAGTACATCAAGCTGCAGAACGCGATCAAGGCCAAATCGGGCGCCCCCGACGTTGCCCAGATCGAGTACTACGCGCTGCCCCAGTTCGCACTGTCGGATGCCCTCGTCGACCTGAGCGACTTCGGTATGGACTCCCTCGAAGACCAGTACACCGCCAGCACCTGGGGTTCGGTGAACCTCGACGGCGGCGTCTACGCCCTCCCGCAGGACTCCGGCCCCATGGCCATGTTCTACAACAAGGCCGTCTTCGACCAGTACGGCCTCACCGTTCCCACCACCTGGGACGAGTACATCGCCACGGCCGAGCAGCTGCATGCAGCCAACCCCAACGCCTACATCACCAACGACACCGGCGACGCGGGCTTCGCCACCAGCATGATCTGGCAGGCCGGCGGCCAGCCGTTCACCACCACCGACTCCACCGACGTGGCGCTCAACCTGCAGGACGAGGGGTCGAAGAAGTTCGCCGACACCTGGAACCAGCTCATCGAGAACGACCTCATCGCCCCGACCGCCAGCTGGAGCGACGAGTGGTACCGGGGCCTGGGCGACGGCACCATCGCCACGCTGAACATCGGCGCCTGGATGCCCGGCAACCTGGAATCCGGCGTGCCGGAAGCCGCCGGCAACTGGCGCGTGGCCCCCCTGCCCGTCTACGAAGCCGGCGACACCGCCAGCGCCGAGAACGGTGGCGGCGGCGACGCCGTGCTCGCCCAGAGCAAGAACAAGCTGGCCGCGGCCGGTTTTGTCGAGTTCATGAACTCCGGCGAAGGCACCCAGATCTCCATCGACGCTGGCGGATTCCCGTCCACCGTCGCCGACCTGGAGTCCGACGAGTTCCTCGGCTACGAGAGCGAGTACTTCGGCGGCCAGAAGATCAACGAGGTCCTGGTGCAGTCCGCCAGCGACGTCGTCGAGGGCTGGAGCTACCTGCCGTTCCAGGTCTACTCGAACAGCATCTTCTCCGACACCGTCGGCCAGTCCTACGCCAACAAGTCCGACCTCAACGGGGGCCTGACCGATTGGCAGAAGGCCATCGCTGCCTACGGCAACGAGCAGGGCTTCACCGTCACCGAGTAGCGGCACGCTCCACCACTCGCACGACAACGTAAGCAGGGTGGGTCTGTTGACCAGGCCTACCCTGCTTGTGTACTACGACCCCCAAAGGATCTCCCCGTGTTCCACGCCCGGCTCAGCATCACGCGCGACGACGTCGTTGCCCCCGTCTCCCCCCGGCTCTTCGGCTCGTTCGTCGAGCACATGGGCCGCTCGGTGTACACCGGCATCTACGAGCCCGGGCACCCCACCGCCACACCGGATGGCTTCCGCCAAGACGTGCTGGACCTCGTGCGTGAGCTGAACCCCAGCCTGATCCGCTACCCGGGCGGCAACTTCGTCTCCGGTTTCCGCTGGGAAGACAGCGTCGGTCCCAAGCGTCCCACCCGGCTGGACCTGGCCTGGCACTCGGTGGAGACCAACGAAGTGGGCCTGCACGAGTTCGCCGACTGGGCCGAGAAGGCCGGCGTTGAGATCATGCAGGCCGTCAACCTGGGCACCAGGGGCATCGCGGATGCCGCGGCCCTGCTCGAATACTCCAACCACCCGGCCGGTACTGCGTTCAGCGACCAGCGCCAGGCCAACGGTCGTACCGAACCGTTCGGCATCCGTGTCTGGTGCCTCGGTAACGAGATGGACGGCCCCTGGCAGATCGGTCACAAGACCGCCGAGGAATACGGCCGTCTCGCCGCCGAGACCGCCCGGGTGATGAAGTGGGTCGACCCCACCATCGAACTCGTCGTCGCCGGCAGCTCCAACGCCGAGATGCCCACCTTCGGCAGCTGGGAACGCACCGTGCTCGAGCACACCCTCGAGCTCGTCGATCACATCTCGCTGCACGCCTACTACGAGGAGAAGCCCGGCGACCTGGGCAGCTTTCTCGCCTCCGGTGTGGGCCTGGACCGCTTCATCGGCGACGTCGCCCAGATCATCGACGAGGTCACCGTGGCGGCCGGCGTCGACAGGTTCATCGGCATCAGCGTGGACGAATGGAACGTCTGGTACCAGACCCGGTTCAATGAGATCGACAAGGACCCCCTGTTCAGCGGCGAGTGGAACACGCATCCGCGGCTGATCGAAGACGAGTACAACGTCAGCGACGCCGTCGTCGTCGGCTCCCTGCTGATCTCGCTGCTGCGCAACAGCGACCGCGTCACCATGGCCAACCTGGCCCAGCTGGTCAACGTGATCGCGCCCATCCGTTCCGAACCGAACGGCCCCGCCTGGCGCCAAACCACCTTCTTCCCCTTCGCCCTCACCGCCGGCGCCGCCCGCGGAGAGGTGCTGGCCGCGACCATCCATTCCGACAGCTACGAAACCGTTCAGCACGGCACCGTCGACCTGGTGGATGCCGCCGTGACTGCTACCGACGAGGAGATCGTCTTGTTCCTGGTCAACCGCTCCTCCTCTGAGCCGCTCACCCTCGAGGTGGACCTGGCCGGAGCCCCCGCCGCCTCGGTGCTCTCGGCCGAGAGCCTGTTCGCGCCGGAGGGTGGTGACCGGTTCGCCACGAACGCGGTTGACCATCAGGACACGGTGCATCCGCGCCCGCTGACGGATGTGACGCTCACGGACGACGGCGCCGCCGCGACCGTGGTGCTGCCGGCTCTGTCCTGGTCGATCGTGCGCCTCGCCGCGAAGGCCGCAGCATGAGCGCGCCGGTGACCGATCGTTGGTCGAGCTCGTCGAGACCCGGTGACCCGGCGTCGACCACCGCATCCACACGTCGGTCGAGCTTTTTGAGACCCGGTGACCCGACCTCGACAACCGCGCCCCGCTGGGTGCGTTGGCCCGAGGCGCACACCCTCGCCGACGGCAGCCAGAGCCTGCCCGCCCACGCCGCCCGCATCGGCTACGGCGCCGACTACAACCCCGAACAGTGGCCCGAAGAAGTCTGGGCCGAGGACATGCGCCTGATGCGCGAGGCCGGCGTCAACATCGTCAGCGTCGGCATCTTCTCCTGGGCGCTGCTGCAGCCCACCCCCGACAGCTGGGATTTCGGCTGGCTCGACCGCGCCATCGACCTGCTGCACGCCAACGGCATCGCCGTGGACCTGGCCACCGCCACCGCCAGCCCGCCGCCGTGGCTCACCGAGCTGCACCCGGAGGTGCTGCCGGTGAACCGGGTCGGCGAGACCATCTGGCCCGGCGGCCGTCAGCAGTGGCGCCCCACCTCGCCGGTGTTCCGCCGCTACGCGCTGGCCCTCGTCGAGAAGATGGCCGAACGCTACGCCGACCACCCGGCCCTGTCGATGTGGCACATCAGCAACGAGCTCGGTTGCCACAACGTCTACGACTTCTCGGATGACGCGGCCGCCGCGTTCCGCACCTGGCTCGAGCACCGCTACGGCACCCTCGCCGAGCTCAACCGGGCATGGGGCACGGCGTTCTGGTCACAGAACTACTCCTCGTGGAGCCAGATCCTGCCGCCGCGCCTGGCCGCGACGCATCCGAACCCCACCCAGCAGCTCGACTTCGCCCGGTTCTCCAGCGACGCGCTCAAGGACTACCTCGTCGCCGAGCGCGAGATCCTGCGCCGGACGACCCCGGAGGTGCCGATCACCACGAACTTCATGGTGATGGGCGAGACCCGCGGCATGGACTACGCCGACTGGGCCGCCGAGGTGGACCTGGTCTCCAACGACCACTACCTGCTCGTGGCCGACCCGGCCGCGTTCGAAGAACTGTCCTTCTCGGCCAACCTCACCGGCCAGATCGCCGGCCGGGCGCCGTGGTTCCTCATGGAGCACTCCACCAGCGCCGTCAACTGGCAGCCGGTGAACCAGGCCAAGACCCCCGGCCAGCTCCGCCGCGACAGCCTCACCCACCTGGCGCACGGCGCCGACGCGATCTGCTTCTTCCAGTGGCGCCAGTCGCTGGCCGGCGCCGAGAAGTTCCACTCCGCGATGCTGCCGCACGCCGGCGAAAACAGCTCGGTGTTCCGCAGTGTCGCCCGCTTCGGCGGCGAGCTCGCGCGGTTGGCCGAGGTGGCGGGCAGCCGCACGAAGCAGGCGCGCATCGGCATCCTCTTCGACTGGGACTCCTGGTGGGCGTCCGAACTCGACTCGCACCCCACCGAGCTGCTCCGCTACAAGGCCGAGGCCATGGCCTGGTACACCGCCGCGCTGGCCAACGGCCTGCAGGCCGACATCGTGCCGGCCCGGTCGGTGCTGACCGGCCACGGCCTCGCCGGGTACGACGTCGTCATCGCGCCGATGCTCTACGTCGTGCCGCAGCCGTTGGCGGATGCCCTGGCCGACTACGCGATGTCGGGCGGACACCTGGTGGTCGGCGTGTTTTCCGGCATCGCCGACGCCGACGACCACATCCACCCCGGCGGTTACCCCGGCGCGTTCCGGGAGCTGCTCGGTGTGCGCGCCGAGGAGTTCGGGGGACTGCTGGCCGGGCAGACGGTGCAGCTCTCCGGCGACCTGCCGGCCGGCTCCACCGGGTCGCTGCTCACCCACGACATCACCGTGTCCGCCGACGTCGAGGTGCTCGCCCGGTTCGCCGACGGCCCGTTCCCCGGCGTGCCCGCCGTCACCAGCCGAGTCGTCAACACCGGCTCCGGCGGCCGCGCCAGCTTTGTCGCCACCATGCTCGACCCCGACGCCCTCGTGGCCCTGGTCGGCCGGTTCGCCGCCGCCGCAGACATCGTCTCCCCGCTGCCGGATGCCGTGCACGGCACCGTGCAACTCGCGGTGCGCCACACCGACTCACAGGAGTACCTCTTCTATATCAACCACTCCGCCCAGGTCGTGACCGTGGACCTCACCACGGCCGACGGCGCCCTCGTGGCCGTCGACCTCGGTGGCAGCACCCTCACCGCCGGCTCGCTCACCCTGCCTGCCACCGGAGTCGCCGTGCTCGGCCGCAGCCGAACGGCGGCGCGATCATGAGCGACCTGAGCGACCTCAGCGACCTGAGCGACCTCAGCGCCGTCAACACCGTCAGCCCCGTGCGCGTGGCCAGCACCGGCAGCACGGGCGCCTTCGCGATCGGCGACACCGACTTCCTCCTGAACGGCCGGCCCTTCCGGGTGCTCGCCGGAGCCATCCACTATTTCAGGGTGCACCCCGATCACTGGGCCGATCGCATCCACAAGGCCAGGCTGATGGGCCTGAACACCATCGAGACCTACGTGGCCTGGAACGCGCATTCGCCCCAGCGCGGCTCATTCGACACGGCCGGGCAGCTCGACCTGGCCGGGTTCCTCGACCTGATCGCCGCCGAGGGCATGTACGCCATCGTGCGGCCCGGTCCGTACATCTGCGCGGAGTGGGACAACGGGGGACTCCCCGGCTGGCTGTTCAGCGACCCCGCCGTGGGCGTTCGCCGCAACGAGCCGCTCTACATGGCGGCCGTCACCGAGTACTTCGAGCAGTTGCTGCCGATCGTGGCGTCCCGGCAGATCGACCGCGGCGGGCCCGTCATCCTGGTGCAGATCGAAAACGAGTACGGCGCCTACGGCAACGACAAGAGCTACCTGCGCGCGCTCGTCGAGCTCAACCGGGCCGGCGGCATCACGGTGCCGCTCACCACCATCGACCAGCCCACCGACCAGATGCTCGACGACGGCAGCCTGCCCGAGCTGCACAAGACCGGCTCGTTCGGCTCCCGCGCCACCGAGCGCCTCGCGGTGCTGCGCCGGCACCAGAACACCGGGCCGCTGATGTGCGCCGAGTTCTGGAACGGCTGGTTCGACCACTGGGGTGCGCACCACCACACCACCTCGGCAGAGGATTCCGCCCGTGAGCTGGACGACCTGCTCGCCACCGGCGCGAGCGTGTCGCTGTACATGTTCACCGGCGGCACCAACTTCGGCTTCACCAACGGCGCCAACGACAAGGGCGTGTTCCAGCCCACCGTCACCTCCTACGACTATGACGCGCCGCTCTCCGAGAGCGGCGAGGTCACGGCCAAATACCTCGCCTTCCGCGAGGTGCTGGCGAAGTACGGGCCGGTGCCGGTGCCCGCCGGGTCCGCCGCGCCGTCGGACGCGCTGCCCCCGCTGCCCGCACCGGCCGCGCCCGCCCCCGCCTTCGCCGTCGACCTCAACGACTCGATCTCGCTCTGGGACGCCCTGCCCGAACTGGCCGACGTGTCCGCCGCCGCCGTGACGCATCTGCCCAGCATGGATGCCCTCGGCCAATACACCGGGTTCGCCCTGTACCGCAGCCGGTTCGCTCCGGGCTCCCGGGTGCTGTCGTTCGCCGAGGTGCGCGACCGCGCCCAGGTGTTCGTCGACGGCAACCCCGTGGGCGTTCTGCACCGCGACCACCACGACCGCTCGATCAGCCTGCCAGCGGGGGAGCGGCTCGACCTCTTCGTGGAGGACCAGGGCCGGGTCAACTACGGCCCGCGCATCGGCGAAGACAAAGGCCTGATCGGCCCGGCCACCCTCGACGGCACCGAGTTGAGGGGCTGGCAGGTGCTGCCGCTCGACGTCGACGCCTTCGTCCGCTCCGGCAGCGCCCTCTTCGCCCCACGGCCGCCTCGCCGCGACGTCGTGATGCACACCGGCCCTGTGGATCTGGACCTCGACGTGGATCTCGATCTGTCCGTGAACCTCACCCCCACCCCGACTCCCACGCTCACGGCGGCCCCCGCCACCGTCGTCTCGGAGTCGCTCAGCGGCCCAGCGTTTGCGCGTGGCCGGTTCGTCGCCGAGCCCGGGGTGGACCTGTTCCTCAGCACCGCCGGCTGGGGCAAGGGCCAGGCCTGGATCAACGGGTTCAACCTCGGCCGGTTCTGGGACCGTGGCCCGCAAACCACCCTCTACGTGCCCGGCCCGGTCCTCGGCGCCGAGAACGAACTCGTCATCCTCTGCCTGCACGGCACCGAGAGCACCCGCGCCAGCTTCGTGGCCCGCCCCGACCTCGGCCACACCGACTTCTAGACCCTCGCGCCGAGGTCCCGCGCGGGCGCGCCCCGAGCTAAAGGCGGAGTTTTTCGCGACACACCGCATCCGCTGCCCCCTATGACGTTTCTGTGCCTTATTCGAGGGTCGGATGCGGCGGCGGATGCGCGCGCGGCCCTGGTAGCAAAGGCGGAGATTTTCGTGACTCGCCGCGTTCGCGGCCCGTAATCACGGTGTGTCGCGAAAAAGTCCGCCTTTACGGCGGGCTGCCCTCGCCCCGCAGACCAGCCGCCCGGCGGATGCCTGCGCGCCCGCCGGCCGCGCCCCCGCGGGCATCCGCCCCTTGTGCATCATCCGACCGGGCTGTCAGTGGCAGCAAGTACGATTGACCTCGTGGTTACCGCCCTGTATCGCCGTTACCGGCCAGAGACTTTTGCCGAAATGATCGGTCAGTCCCAGGTGACCGATCCGCTCATGACCGCCCTGCGCACCAACAGGGTCAATCATGCCTATCTCTTCAGCGGACCCCGCGGCTGTGGCAAGACCACGTCGGCTCGCATCCTCGCCCGTTGCCTCAACTGCGCCGAGGGCCCAACCGACACCCCGTGCGGTGTCTGCCCCAGTTGCGTCGAGCTCTCCCGCGACGGCAGCGGCTCACTCGACGTGGTCGAGATCGACGCGGCCAGCCACAACGGCGTCGACGACGCCCGCGACATCCGCGAGCGCGCCATCTTCGCGCCGGCCCGTGACCGCTACAAGATCTTCATCCTCGACGAGGCGCACATGGTCACCCCGCAGGGCTTCAACGCGCTGCTCAAGATCGTGGAAGAACCGCCGGAACACGTGAAGTTCATCTTCGCCACGACCGAGCCCGAAAAGGTCATCGGCACCATCCGCTCGCGCACCCACCACTACCCGTTCCGCCTGGTGCCGCCCGCGCCCATGCTCGACTATGTGCAGACCCTCTGCGACAGCGAACACATGACCGTGGCCCCCGGCGTGCTGCCGCTCGTGGTGCGCGCCGGCGGCGGTTCGCCCCGCGACACCCTCTCGCTGCTCGACCAGCTGATGGCCGGCTCCGAGACCGACGCCATCGAGTACGAGCGCGCCGTGGCCCTGCTCGGCTACACGCACGCGACCCTGCTCGACGACGCCGTCGATGCCATCGCCGCCCGCAACTCCTCCGCCGCGTTCGACGCCGTCGACCGGGTCATCCAGACCGGCCAGGACCCGCGCCGCTTCGTCGAAGACCTGCTCGAGCGCATGCGCGACCTCATCATCGTGGCCGCGACCAGCGCCGCGGGCGCCGCAGCGGTGCTCCGCGGCGTCCCGCAGGACGAGCTCGACCGCATGCAGGTGCAGGCCTCGAAGTTCGGCCCCGCCGAGCTGAGCCGCACCGCCGACATCCTCAACGCCGCCCTCACCGAGATGACCGGCGCCACCTCCCCGCGTCTGCACCTCGAGCTGATGATCGCCCGCGCGCTCATCCCCGCCGCCGACGACTCCACCCGCGGCGCCCTCGCCCGCGTCGAACGCCTCGAGCGTCGCATCGGCGTCGACGGTGGCAGCACGGATGCCGCGGCGGCCGTCGCCGACCCCGTCGCGTCGCGCAGCCAGGCGGCCGCCCCGCCCGCAGCGGCAGCCCCTGTTGGCGCCGGTTCAGCCGCCCCCGTTCCCGCCGGCTCGGGATCGCGTCCGCCC
>NZ_SOHM01000040.1 GCF_004403945.1 Cryobacterium lactosi
CTGGCGGCCTGGCCGGCGCCGGTGGCGAGGGCGCTGGCGCCGTCCGCGCTCTGGTGGGCGCCGGTGGCGAGGGTGGCGGCACCGTCGGCCGTCTTGCGTGCTCCGGCCGACGCGGTGGCCGCGCCGGTGGCCAGGGTCGTGGCCCCGTCCGCGCTCTGCTGGGCTCCGGCGGCCGTCGCGGTAGCCCCGGCGGCCAGCTGGGTGGTGCCGGTGGACAGCGTGGATATGGCGGTTCCGGCCTGGGTGAGGGCGGCGCCGCTCTGGGTGAGGGTGCTTCCGATCGGGGTCAGGGTCGCCAGGGCCGCGTCGATCTGGGTGGGGCTCAGGCCGTCGGCGGTGAGCTGGTCGGCCAGGGCGGTCTGCGCGGCGGTGTAGACGGCTCCGGACCCGGCGACGCCGGCGGACGCCTGTTGCGCGGCCGTGTTCAGGGCCGCAGTGCCGTCGGCCACCTTCTGGGCGGCGGCGGCCACCTGGGCGGCGCCGGCCGAGACCTTGCCCGTGCCGTCGGCGAGGGATGTGGCGCCCTGCGAGAGCGCGGCGGTGCCGTCGGCCACCTGGCCGGTCGCGGTCGCGAGCGAATCGGCTCCGGCGGCGACCTGTGCGGTACCGTCGGCGAGGCTGCCGGCTCCAGTGCTCAGGCTGCCCGCTCCCGAGGCCAGGGCATCGGCGCCCGAGGCCACCTGGCCCGTGCCGTCGGCCACCTTGCCGGCACCGTCGGCGACCTGACCGGTACCGTCGGCGAGGCTGCCGGCGCCCGTGGCCAGCTGGCCGGTGCCGCCGGCGAGCTGGCTCGCGCCATCGGCCAGGCTGGAGCCGCCGTCGGCGGCCGTGCCGGCGCCATCCGTCAGCTGGCCCGCGCCGTCGGCGGCGTCGACCAGGCTCGAGCGGATGTCGGAGAGCCCGATGAGCAGCTGGTCGGCGGCCTGCTCGTTCACCCTGGCCACGATGGCGTCCCGGATGCTCTGCGCCGCCTGGCTGCCGATCGTGGAGGCGAGGTAGCTGTTGGTGTCGTTCGTGGTAAGGGTGATGGTGGCCTGGTGCGGCGAGTCGGTCGACGAGGAGGCGATCGAGCTGGAGAAGTCGGCGGGGATCGTGACGCTGAAGTCGTAGGTGGCATCGGCGACGCCGGCCTGGGCGGTGTCGGCGGTCACTTCATGCCAGTCGAAGGTGCCGTCGTCGATGAGCTGCTCGGCGACATCCGACCCGTAGTCAGTGGTCGTGCCGTCCGACTCGGTGCCGGTGTCGGCCACCACCAGGGCGACCGGAACGCGGTCAAGGCCGGCATACGGGTCCTGGTTGGCCCACAGGTATAGGCCGCCGTAGAGCACGGGCACGAGCATCAGCGCCACGAGGGCGACCCGGGACATGGTGGTGGCGGTCAGGCGCGCCAGTTCGGCGCGGATCATGGCGAAGATCTTCACAGTTCGGCTCCGGATCCCTCGAGGGCGTTGATGGCGTGGGCCGACGCGTCGCCGGCGATGACGAGCACGGCGTAGCCGCGCACGGCGAGGTCGCCGGCGAGCTGCCACCAGCCGAGCGGATCGCCGCCATGCCGGTCGGGCGAGGTGAGCACGATGCCCTGCACGTCGTCCCGCAACACGGCCAGTTCGGTGAGCAGGTGGATGCGGGAGTCGGGGGCGAGGTCGGCCATGTTGGCCCTGGCCTGGTCGGCGAGGCCGAGTTCGCTCAGCAGCTGGGCCACGGCACGGCGGTGGCCCACCCGGCCGGCGAACATCAGCTCCTCCGACACCACCTCGGCCACAGTCACGTCCGGCGCGGGCTCGGAGACGCCGAGCGCGTCGATCAGGGCGATGTGGCGGCGGAGACCGGCATAGTCGGTGCGGCCGTCGAGGGTGACGGTGCCGGCATCCGGTCGCATCCGCCCGGAGGCGATGAGCCCGAGCACCGTGGGGCGGCGTTCGGTTTCGGCCTGGGCGAGTGTGACGGCGCCGGACTCGAACTCGAGTGAGGTGAGGGGGAGGGCCGAATCCTTCGGACCCTTGGTGACACTGGTCAGGGTGATGCGCATGCTGGAGCCTTCTTCGAGGTGGGGCGGCACCCGGTAGCCGGATGTCTGTCCGGGCGGCATGCTCCATCGCAGCGGGGCCGAATTCCACTATACTGACTAGTCAGTACAAACAGCAAGGGGTGGAACCATGGTTCGGATGACCGGCACCAAGCGCGCGATTCTCGACGCCGCGATCGAGATCGCCGCAGAGCGCGGCATCAGCGGCACCACCATGGACGACGTCGCCGAGCGTGCCGGCGTGGCCAAGGGCAGCCTCTATTACAACTTCGCGTCCAAGGACAAGCTCTTCGAGGGCCTCCTCGGCGAGGGCATGGCGGCGCTCACCGAAGCCCTGCGGGGGGCCCGCGCGGGCACGGCGGGCTGGGCTGCCATCGAGGTTCTCGTCACCACTCTCCTCGGCAGCATCGCGGCCAACACCGCCCTGGCCAAGGTCATTGCGGGCGACATCTTCCGCACCGACCGGGCCTGGAGGGAGACCTCCTTCGCCTTCAAGCACGATGCTCTTGCCGAGTTCGAGACCGCCATCGTCGAGGCTCTGCCCGAGGCCTCGGCCACCGGAGCGGCCACCCTGATGGCCAGCAGCGTCTTCGGGGCCACCCTCATGGCGGGGCTGCAGTGGCTGCTCTTCGACGAGGAACGCCCGCAGAGCGAGGTGGTCGCCGCCATCCTGCTGACTTTCTCGGGGCGCCTGGCCCCCGCGTCCCCGTCCCGCGAACTGTGACCTAAGCACCCAAAACCGCCCCGGATGCTTGGCTTAACTCACGGTTCGGCGCCGCCTTGGTAGGATTCAGTGTGACCGGCGCAAATCTGATCGAACAGCCCGAGACCCTCCTACCCGCGGAACCGGAGGTGACTGAGGCGCTCAGCCGAACCGGAACGCAAGATATATCCACGGTTGTGGCGGCGCATCCGAAGTCGTCGCTGGCGTGGGCAGCCCTCGCGGACGTGACCCACTCCCAGGGCCGTCTGCTCGAGGCCTACGCGTATGCCCGGGTGGGCTACCACCGCGGCCTCGACGCGCTGCGCAAGGCCGGCTGGCGCGGCCAGGGACCGATCCCGTGGTCGCACGCACCCAACCGCGGGGTGCTCCGCGCCCTGTTCGCCCTCCGCCGCGCCGCGGCCGAGATCGGCGAGACCGACGAGTTCGAACGTCTCACCGAGTTCCTGAACGGGGCCGACGCCACCGTCATCCCGCTGCTGCGCTCCGAGGCGACCGACGCCCAGAACTTCCCGGCGGCCCCGCCCGCCGTTTCACCAGGCGAGGACCCGGCCCCGCCGACCGCCGCCTTCTTTATCCAAGGAGAGAACTAACCCATGCCAGCAATTGTTCTGATCGGCGCCCAGTGGGGCGACGAAGGTAAGGGTAAGGCCACCGACCTCCTCGGCAGCCGGGTCGACTACGTCGTCAAGTTCAACGGCGGCAACAACGCCGGCCACACCGTGGTCGTCGGCACCGAGAAGTACGCGCTGCACCTGCTGCCCTCCGGCATCCTCACCCCCGGCGTCACCCCGGTGATCGCCAACGGAGTCGTCGTCGACATCGAGGTGCTCTTCGAGGAACTCGACGCGCTCAGCTCCCGCGGCGTCGATGTGTCCAAGTTGCGCGTCAGCGCCAATGCGCACGTCATCACCCAGTACCACCGCACCATGGACAAGGTCACCGAGCGGTTCCTGGGCAAGCGCCAGATCGGCACGACCGGCCGCGGGATCGGCCCGACCTACGCCGACAAGATCAACCGCGTCGGCATCCGCATCCAGGACCTGTTCGACGAGAACATCCTGCGCCAGAAGGTGGAGGGTGCCCTGGGCCAGAAGAACCACATGCTGGTCAAGGTCTACAACCGCCGCGCCATCACGGTCGACGAGATCGTCGACGACCTGCTCAGCTACGCCGAACGTCTGCGCCCGATGGTCGCCGACACCGCACTGCTGCTGCACGAGGCGCTCACCGACGGCAAGACCGTGCTGTTCGAGGGCGGCCAGGCCACCATGCTGGATGTCGACCACGGCACCTACCCGTTCGTCACCTCGTCCAACGCCACGTCCGGTGGCGCGGTGACCGGTTCCGGCATCGGCCCGAACCGCATCGACCGCATCATCGCGGTCGTCAAGGCGTACACCACCCGCGTCGGCGCCGGCCCGTTCCCCACCGAGCTGTTCGACGAGTCCGGTGAGTTCCTGCGCGCCAAGGGCTTCGAGTTCGGTACCACCACCGGCCGGCCGCGCCGCTGTGGCTGGTACGACGCCCCGATCGCCCGGTACACGGCGCGCATCAACGGCGTCACCGACTTCGTGCTCACCAAGCTCGACGTGCTCACGGGCCTCGACACCATCCCGGTCTGCGTCGCCTACGAGGTCGACGGGGTGCGCTACGACGAGGTGCCCGTGTCGCAGTCCGACTTCCACCACGCCAAGCCCGTCTACGAGGAGTACCCCGGCTGGACCGAGGACATCACCATGGTGCGCCACTTCGAAGACCTCCCGAAGAACGCCCAGGACTACGTCCTGGCGCTCGAGGCCATGAGCGGCGCCCGCATCTCCGCGATCGGCGTGGGACCGGACCGCGAGGCCATCCTCACCCGCCACGACCTCATCGACTGACCCACGGCCCGCGAACCGTGAGTAAAGCCCCGAAAACCTCGAGTTTTCGGGGCTTAGCTCACAGTTCGGCGAAGGGAGAACCCTCGTGACCGCGCACCGACCCGACGCCACACTGCTGACGGGGCGCTTCGTGTGCCTGGAGCCGCTCAGCCGGGCCCATCTGCCCGAGTTGCACCGCGCCATCGCGCATCCGGCGGTGTTCGCCGGAGGGTACGGCGGCGGCCCGCACAGCCTGCCCGCCGCGCTGGAGGACTTCGTGGCCTTCGCGCTCCAGTACTATCAGTGGGATGCCCAGCCCTACGCCGTGCGCGTCGTCTCCGGTCCGCACGCCGGTGACCTGGTCGGCACCTCGACCCTCGGCGACATCGACCTGCCCAACGAGGCGCTGCACCTGGGCTGGACCGCGTACGCCCCGCAGGTCTGGGGCACCGCGGTGAACCCCGAGACGAAGCTGCTGATGCTCGGCGCCGCGTTCGACAGCGGCTTCGGCCGGGTCAAGATCCAGGCCGATGTTCTCAACTCCCGGTCCCGCGCGGCGATCCTGGGCATCGGCGCGCAGTTCGAGGGCATCAACCGGCGGGTCCAGCGCCGGGCGGACGGCTCCTGGCGGGACACCGCCGTCTACTCGGTGCTCGCCGACGAATGGCCCGTGGTGCAGGCCGGGTTGCACAAGCGGCTCGACGTGTTCGGCGGCAAGGCCGTCGAGTACCGCGACCCGCGGGCGCCCCGCCGCCGGGTCACGCCCAGCTGAATCCGGCCATCCGCCCGCGATTTTCGGACATCACCGTCGGCAGCGCCCTGCACCCGGCCTGGCCGCTCGGCCGGTGGGCTAGGGTCGGCAGGTGAGTGACATTTCCAGCCCCCGTAGACCCCTGGTCGCCCTGCAATTCCTGGGCATGGGCGTGGTCTGGGGTGCCAGCTTCCTGTTCATGAAGATCGCCCTCGAGGGTGTGAGTTTCGGCCAGGTGGCTTGGTCGCGCCTGGTGCTCGGCGGCCTCACCCTGGGCCTGATCGTGCTGGTCACGCGCCCGCGCATCAACAACGGTCCGGTCCTGCCGCGGGAGGGCGTGGTGTGGCTGCACTTCCTGGTCATCGCGTTCACCGGATGCTTCATCCCGCACCTGCTCTTCGCCTGGGCCGAGCAGTACGTCTCGTCGAGCCTGGCCAGCATCTACAACGCCGTGACGCCCATCATGACCGCTGTCATGGTCACCGCGGTCTTCCGGGTCGAGAAGCTCGCCCGCGACCAGATCGTCGGCGTGCTGGTCGGCATCGTCGGCGTGATCGTGATCATCGCGCCCTGGCAGTACACCGCGCTCACCGGTGACCTCTGGGGCCAACTTGCCTGCCTGGGTGCGGCGCTCTGCTACGGCTTCACCTTCGGGTACACCCGCAAGCACCTCAGTGGGCGGCCCATCGCGGGCACCACCTTCGCGTTTCTCAACATCGGCCTGGCCGGTGCGGCGATGCTGCTGTTCACGCCGGTCCTGGCGTGGCAGCCGGTGTCCCTGACCACCCCGATCGTGCTGAGCCTGGTGACCCTGGGCGCCCTCGGCACGGGCTTCGCGTACATCTGGCACATCAACGTGCTGCGGGCCTGGGGACCCACCACAACCTCTACGGTCACCTACGTCACACCCGTCGTCGGTGTTCTGCTCGGCGTGCTCATCCTGTCCGAGACGTTCTCCTGGCACGAACCGGCCGGTGCAGTGCTGGTCCTGGTCGGCATCCTGCTCACCCAGAAGCGCGTGCGCCTGCCGTTCGCCGTGCCCCGCACGGCCTGACCCGCGAGTTGCTCACCTGCGGACGAGTTGCTCCGCTGGGCCAGGGCAGCTCATCCGGAACCGAGCAACTCGGCGCGGGCATCCGGCTCGGTGCAATATCGTAAAGACCATGGCTGTAAACGAGGAATTGCCCGCTGACGCGGGGCAGGAAGCGATCAACGAGTTGCAGGGCATCCGCCAGAGCATCGACAACATCGATGCGGCGCTCATTCACCTGCTCGCCGAGCGGTTCAAGTTCACCCAGAGCGTGGGGCGGCTGAAGGCCCAGCACGGCCTGCCGCCGGCCGATCCGGCCCGGGAGTTCCTGCAGATCCAGCGGCTGCGCGGCCTGGCCGAAGACGCCAGACTCGACCCCGCGTTCGCCGAGAAGTTCCTCAACTTCATCATCGCCGAGGTCATCCACCACCACGAGAAGATCGCCGGCGGCGCCTCGGATGCCGCCAAGGCCGCCGCCGCCGTCACGGGTGACCCGGCCGTCGATCCGGCCCACCCCGCCCCGTCCCCTTGAGCTGGAACCCGCGCTCGCTGCCGGACCAGTCCGGCCGCACCTTCGTGGTCACGGGCGCCAACTCGGGTCTGGGCTACTTCACCGGTGAACAGCTGGCCGGTGCCGGCGCCCACGTGGTGCTGGCCTGCCGCAACCCGGCCAAGGCCGCCGCGGCGGCCGTCGCCATCCGTGGGCGCGTGGCCGGCGCATCCGTCTCGACCCTCGAGGTTGACCTTGCCGATCTCACCTCGGTGCGCCGGGCAGCAGAGCGGATGCTCGAATTCCCGCAGCTGCACGGCCTCATCCTCAACGCCGGCATCGTGCACCCGCCCACCGACCGGTCGGTGAGCCTGGACGGCACCGAACTCGTGCTCGCCACGAACTACACCGGCCACTTCCTGCTCACCAGCCTGGTTCTGCCCGTGTTGCAGCAGACGCCCGGCAGCCGGGTCGTGTCGCTCGGTTCGCTGATCACCCGGCTGCTGGACTCCTCGCTGGAGGACCTGCAACTCGAGACCACGTACAACGGGGGCAAGGCCTACGCGCAGTCCAAGATCGCGATGCAGGTCTTCGGCTTCGAGCTCGACCGGCGCCTGCGTTCGGCGGGCCTCGACGGCCCAGCCGGGGTGCAGAGCCTGGTGGCGCACCCGGGCTACTCGATCTCGGGGCTCACCCCCGGCATCCGCGGGGTCAAAGAGGTGAGCAGGGCCAAGCGGTTCGTCGACACCCTGCAGGGCTTCGTCGGCGCGCAGGGCAAAAATACCGGCGCCTGGTCGACGGTGCGCGCGGCGATCGACCCCGCCGCCACCGGTGGCCAGTACTACGGGCCCCGCTTCCTCACCCGGGGTGTCCCGACCGTGCAGCACCCCACCCGCACGTCGCTCGACCGTGGCATCGCCGACCGCCTCTTCGCCCGCACCGAGGCCCTCGTCGGCGCCCCGTTCGCGCTGGCCGCCTAGCCACCCCCCGCGTCAGCCTGACATCTCGCGAGAGCGGCCCTGTGGCTGCCTCAGCGTGCTGAGGCAGCCACACGCCCGCTCTCGCGGCAAAGCGGGCCCCACGAGAGCGGCCCAGTGGCGGTTTCTGCACCGGAGGCATCCGCAGCTCGACCCTCACGCTCGCCACCCTGCGGCAGTCAGGGCCGTGGTGATCTTCCGCAGAGCGGGAGAGGGCGACATCCTCAGGTGCGATTTGTTGATGCGGATGACGCGCCAGCCAGCCTCCATGATCGCATCGAGACGGTCCACGTCCCAGTGATACTGGTCCTCATTCGTACGGTGCTGCTCGCCGTCATACTCCACCAAGACCCGGTATGCGCGAAAGACCAGATCCCCGGTCGCGATCTTGCGGCCGAGCCGATCGAAGATCTCGCCGTTCACCTCCGGTTCGGGCAGCCCGGCCCGCACGATCACGAGCCTTGTCGCTGTCTCCCTGGCTGAATCCGTGCGGGGCCGCACCGAATCAAAAGCCTCACGGAGCCTTTTCGCGCCCCGTTGCCCGGTGTAGCGCAGCACGCCAGCACGCAGCTCATCCATCGTTGCCAGCGGCTGCTTCCGCCGCACCAGCGCATCTCCCACCTCGATAAGGGCGTCTAACGTCAACAGGGTGGACAGCTGACACCAGGTGTCGACTGGAGCTGTCACCGTCACTCCGCCCACGGCGACGACACGAACCCGGTCGCGTTGCACATGATGCCCCACCACCCCGCGACCTCCGTGCCGCAAGCCCGGATCGTGCGTCGACACGTGCACACGCGGGTCCTGGGCTAGGCGCGGCGGCAGCGGCAAACCGTGGATCAGCGCCGCACTGGTGTGGCTGAAAAACTGTTCCTCTCCGAGGTGGGGCAGGTAGGCACGCACGTGGGCGAGCGGGTCGGTCGGGTCCAGGGGCTGAGAGCGGATGCCGCGATACGGCCTGGCGAGGTCGTCGCCACGCATCCGCGCCCGAGTGACGCCCTCGGCCAGCCCCTCCTGATGGCCGAACGCGCGCCCTCGTAGAGCTGACGGTATCTCGGTGCGCCGTTTCATCCCCAGAGGATGCGCCATGGCGCCCCGCCCCGCCGAACTTATCCCCAGCCCGCGCCCAGGCAGTTTCGCGAGAGCGGTCGTGTGGCTGCCTCAGCGCTGTGAGGTAGCCGTTTCACCGCTTTCGCGGGAGGTGGGTCCGAACGGGTTTCGCGAGAGCGGTCGTGTGGCTACCTCAGCGCTGTGAGGTAGCCGTTGCACCGCTTTCGCGGGAGTCAGCTGTGTATACGACTGCCCATTCCGGGACCGGGCATTGCCCGGGCACGGCTCCGGGGGCAGGATGCCACCGTGCGGGGGTTCGTCGAACCGGTGGTCCGTCACGGGCACATGAGAACGGATGGTTATGGGCGAGCGCATTGCGATCATCGGCGGCGGCATCGTGGGTGTGGCCATCGCGCGAGCGCTGGTGCTGCGTGACCGTGGGGAGGTGACCGTCTTCGAGAAGGAAGACCGGCTCGCCGCGCACCAGACCGGGCGCAACTCCGGGGTGGTGCATGCGGGGCTGTACTACCAGCCGGGCACCCTCAAGGCGCAACTGTGCGCCGCGGGCCGGATCAGCATCCGCGACTACTGCGCCGAGAAGAACCTGCCGTACCGGGAGGTGGGCAAGCTCGTCGTCGCCGTCGACGAGTCCGAGCTGCCGGCCCTGGCCGACATCGAGCGACGGGCGCTCGCCAACGGAGTGCCCGACCTCGTGCGCCTGGATGGCACAGCGCAGCTCCGCGAGATCGAACCGCACGTGGCGGGCATCGCCGCGGTGCACTCGCCCCACACCGCGGCCGTCGACTACACGGCGATCACCGAGGCGATGGCCGAGGATGTCCGCGGCAACGGCGGCACCATCCGCACCGGCCGCGAAGTGCTCGCGATGACCATCGACGGGTCCAGAGTGCGGGTGCGCACGGCCGACGCCGAACACCTCTTCGATCGGGTCATCGTCTGCGCCGGCCTGCAGTCCGACGTGATCGCCCGTCTGGTGGGCGCGGACCCGTCCCCGAAGATCCTGCCGTTCCGCGGCGAGTACTGGGCATTGGATCCCGCCCGCACCGACCTTGTTCGCGGCATGATCTACCCGGTGCCCGACCCGCGGTTCCCGTTCCTCGGCGTGCACTTCACCCGCGGCGTCCACGACGACGTACACGTGGGGCCGAACGCGGTGCCGGCGCTGGCCCGGGAGGGCTACAGCTGGCTCACCGTCTCGCCGAAGGACACCTGGGAGTCGTTGCGCTGGCCGGGAGCGGGCGGGCTGGCCAAGCAGCACTGGCGGATGGGCATCGACGAGATCAGCGGCTCGCTGGTCAAGCCCCTGTACTTCCGCAAGGCCCGACGGTTCATCCCCGAACTGCGGATGCGCGATCTCACCCACAAGACCGCCGCCGGCGTGCGAGCCCAGGCCTGGGGCCGCGACGGAGCCCTCCTGGACGACTTCGCGGTCGACCAGGTCGGCCCGGTGACGTTGCTCCGCAACGCCCCGTCCCCGGCAGCCACCTCGTCGATGGCCATCGCCGATCACCTGATCGACCACTATGTTTTCGCCCGCACCACAGACTGACCTTGGAGCTTCACTCGCACAGGCGCCATAGCCCGCGAGAGACGCCGCGCGGTTACGCGAACGCGTTCGGCAGCGTGCTGCGGTGACGCGACTGCAGTTCGGTCAGCGGCACCGTGAAGTAGTCCTGGATCTCCAGAACCGGGGCGGTGGCATCCGTCACGCCGATGCGCAGGACCGGGTAGTCGCGGCCTTCGCACAGGCCGAGGAACTTCACGTCGTCCTCACGGGGAACCGAGACCAGCACACGGCCGGTCGACTCCGAGAACAGGGCCACGGATGCATCGATGCCGTCGCGCTCGAGGATGTCGCCGAGCCAGACCCGGGCGCCCACGCCGAACCGGAGCACGGCCTCGGCGAGGGCCTGCGCGAGGCCGCCCGTGGAGAGGTCGTGCGCGCTGTCGATCAAAGCCTCGATCGACGCGGCGTGCAGCAGACCGGCGAGGTCGGCTTCGCGGCCGAGGTCGACGATGGGCGGTACGCCACCGAGGTGGTCGTGCACCACGGCGCTCCACGCGGAGCCGTCGAGCTCCTCACGGGTGATGCCGAGCAGGTAGATGTTGTGTCCGTCGTCCTGCCAGCCGCTGGGCACGCGGCGGGCCACGTCGTCGATCACGCCGAGCACGGCCACGACCGGGGTCGGGTGGATCGGCTGGTCGCCGGTCTGGTTGTAGAACGACACGTTGCCGCCGGTGACCGGGATCTCCAGCTCGAGGCAGCCGTCCGCCAGGCCCTCAACGGCCTGGGAGAACTGCCACATGACCTCGGGGTTCTCGGGGGAGCCGAAGTTGAGGCAGTCGCTGATGCCCACCGGAACAGCGCCGGTGACGGCCACGTTGCGGTACGCCTCGGCGAGGGCCAGCTGGGCGCCGCGGTACGGGTCGAGCTGGCAGTAGCGGCCGTTCGCGTCGGTGGAGATGACGAAGCCGAGGCCCGACTCCTCGTCGATGCGGATCATACCGGCGTCGTCCGGGAACGACAGGGCGGTGTTGCCCATCACGTAACGGTCGTACTGGTCGGTGATCCAGCTCGGGTCGGCCAGGTTGGGCGAGCCGAGCAGGGCGAGGAACTGCTCCTGCAGCGTCTGGGCATCCGTCGCCCGCGGCAGGGCGGAGGCGGTGTCGGCCTGCAGCGCGTCGATCCAGGTGGGGTAGGCCACGGGGCGGTCGTAGACGGGGCCGTCGACGGCGACGGTGCGCGGGTCGACGTTGACGATCTCTTCACCGTGGAAGTCGATGATCAGGCGTCCGGAGTCGGTGACCTCGCCGAGAACGCTGGTCTCCACGTCCCACTTCTCCACCACGGCGAGGAAGCCGGCGAGCTTCTCGGGCGTGACGACGGCCATCATGCGTTCCTGGCTCTCGCTCATCAGGATCTCTTCGGCGGTGAGCGAGGGGTCGCGCAGCAGCACCTTCTCCAGCTGGATGTACATGCCGCCGTCGCCGTTGGAGGCCAGCTCGCTGGTGGCGCAGGAGATGCCCGCGGCGCCCAGGTCCTGGATGCCCTCGACGAGCTTCTCGCGGTACAGCTCGAGGCAGCACTCGATGAGCACCTTCTCGGCGAACGGGTCGCCCACCTGCACGGCGGGGCGCTTGGTCGGGCCGCCCTCGCTGAAGGTGTCCGAGGCCAGAATGGATGCGCCGCCGATGCCGTCGCCGCCGGTGCGGGCCCCGAAGAGCACCACCTTGTTGCCGGCGCCCGAGGCGTTGGCCAGGTGCAGGTCCTCGTGGCGCAGCACGCCCACGGACAGCGCGTTGACAAGCGGGTTGCCCTGGTAGACCTTGTCGAACCAGGTCTCACCGCCGATGTTGGGCAGGCCCAGGCAGTTGCCGTAAAAGCTGATGCCGGAGACCACGCCGTGCACAACACGGGCGGTGTCGGGGTCGTTGATGTCGCCGAAGCGCAGCGCATCCATCACGGCGACCGGGCGGGCGCCCATCGAGATGATGTCGCGCACGATGCCGCCGACGCCGGTCGCGGCGCCCTGGAACGGCTCGATGTAGGAGGGGTGGTTGTGCGATTCGATCTTGAAGGTGACGGCCCAGCCCTCGCCCACGTCGAGCACGCCGGCGTTCTCGCCCATGCCCACCATCAGGTTCTTCTTCATGGCGGGGGAGACCTTGTCGCCGAACTGGCGCAGGTACTTCTTCGAGCTCTTGTAGGAGCAGTGCTCGCTCCACATCACCGAGTACATGGCGAGCTCACCCGAGGTGGGGCGGCGGCCCAGGATGGTGCGGATCTCGGCGTATTCGCCGGGCGTCAACCCGAGGGCAGCGTACGGCTGCTCCTTCTCGGGAGTGTTGATCGCGTTGGTCACGGTGTCAGCGACGCCGCGGGAGGATGTGTTGGAAACAGCGGTCACGAGTGGCGTTCTCCCAGAGATAGCGGATGCTTGACCGGGTAAGTCTACCCGGCGGCCCTGCTCTGCGGCGGCGATCTCGGCACCGCTGTCGAGTCGCCATCAGCGCGCCTCCTGGCGGGCGCCACGGCGGGCCTCGGGCGAAGCGCGGGTCAGGCGCCGCTATGCGGGTGGCGCGCCACCCGCATAGCGGCGCGCCACCCGCATGCGGCCGATGGGGCGGCCGCTCCGGGGTACGGTGGCGACATGGAATCGGCGCGGGCTCGGTACCGGCGCCTCCTCGACACCGGGCGCAACACCGAGCGCGTCGAGTTCTTCAGCGACGCGGTGTTCGCCATCGCGATGACCCTGCTCGTGCTCGACATTCGCCTGCCTGACACCGACTCGGGCGCCCTGGGACCCGCCCTGGCTGCCCTCGCGCCGGAGTATTTCGCGTATGCCCTGAGCTTCGCCGTGATCGCGGTCAACTGGGCGGCCCATCACCGCAAGTTCCGGTTGGTCAGCGGATACGATCGGCGGCTCGTCCAGTTGAATCTGCTCCTGCTGCTCCTGGTGGCGTTCCTGCCGTTCCCCACTTCGGTGCTCAGCGAATACGGTGGCGAAATCCCGGCGGTGGTGCTCTACGCGGGCACCGTGGCCGCCATCAGCGGGGCCCAATGTCTGGTCTGGGTCTCGGCCCGGGCATCTGGTCTGCTCGATCCCGCGGTCGACCGAGCGATGTTCTTCTACGTCTTGCGCACCATGCTCGTCACGGTGGTGGTCTTCGCCGCGTCGATTCCCGTGGCCCTGATCGGTGCACCGGATGCGGCGATGTACAGCTGGATCATCGCCGCGCCGCTGAGCGTGGTGGCAGCCCGATGGGTGCCGGAGCCGGCTGCTGCCCACAGCTGAGATCGTCCCTGCGGGCGACCGCACTGCAACGCGCTCCGGCGACCGTGCGGCCTGTGCCGACACGACGCTCGACTCAGAACAATATGCCCGGGCCGAGACCCAATCCCAGGGTGCCGACGCCGGCGATCACGAGCGCCAGAAGGCCCAGCGTGCCGGCGAGCAGCAGCCAGTCGGCCGGGCCGAGCGGCACCGGCCGCCACACCGTGCGTGCGCCCAGGCCGAGCCCGCGCGACTCCAGCGACTGCGACATCCGTTCGCCGCGCCGCAGGGACACCACGAGAAGGGTGAACGCCGCTCGCCCGAATTCGCTGATGCCGAACCGGGTGGCGCCGTTCTCCCGGAAAGGTGTCCGCACTGACTGCGCCTGCCGGATGACCTGCCACTCTCGGGGCAGCTGCTGCAGCATCCGGTAGCCGGCCAGCACCGCGAAGGTCACCCGGGCGCTGAGCCGGGCGTGCTGGTGCAGGCTGGTCATCAGCGCCACCGGGTCGGTCGTGCCGATGAAGCCGATAGACAGGATGCCGATGGCCATCGTGCGGAGCGCCAGCGCCGATCCCACCAGCAGCCCCTCCACCGTGACGCGGATCGGCGGCAGGTCCACCAGGACCTCGCCGGGCCGGCTCAGGGCGTTGACGACGAGGATCCCCAGGGCGAAGCCGACGAATGGCAGGTGGGCCAACACGATGGTGCGCATTGGGAGCCGGGCGAAGCCCAGTACCGCGGCGAGGCCGAGCAGGTAGAGCAGCGCCGGGGTGACCGGGTCGAATACGACCAGCAGCACGAGCGACACGATGAACAGGATCGCGAGCTTCACCGTCGGGTTCCGCCGGGCCAGGGGTGAAGGGGCCACGGCACCGAGGGCGCTCGACGCATTCATGGAGCCTCCACAGTGGGCACGGTAGCGCCCGCATCCACCGTCGCGTCGAGGGCGTCGAGCACCCGCCGCACCTGGGCGACGGAGTCCAGCCTGGCGATGAGCCAGCGAAGCAGCGGCGGCACGGTGATCCCGGCCCGTGCGAGCAGGTCGCCCTGGCGCAGCACCTCGACGACCGAACCGTCCGCGACGATTCGGCCGTCCGCCACGACGAGCACCCGGTCGGCGAGGGTCGCGACCGTGCGCAGATCGTGGCTGCAGAGCAGGATGCCGCGCCCGGCCCGCGCGGCCCGGCGGAACGCCGCGATCGTGGCGATGGTCGCCCAACGGTCGAGGCCGAGCGTCGGCTCGTCGGCGAGCAGGCTGGGTCGCTCGTGCACGAGCATCGCGGCGAGGCTGACCTTGCGTTTCTGACCGCCGGAGAGCCGGTAGGGGTTCCGGTCGGCGAGCGGGCCGAGCCCGTGCTCGGTGAGCACCCGGTCCACCCGCTCAGAGCCGGCCGGCAGCCCGACGTTGATCTCTTCCCGCACTGTGTTGCCCAGGAACTGGTGCTCCGGGTTCTGGAAGACCAGGCCGGGCCGAGCACCGGTCACGGTGCCGCCGGCCGGAGCGAGCAGGCCCGCGAGGGTGAGCAGCAGCGAGGACTTGCCGGCGCCGTTGCGACCGAGCACGGCCACGATCTCGCCCGCGCGCAGCTCGAGGTTGACACCGCTCAGGAGCACCCGCCGTTTCTCGGCTCGCCCGTCCCGTGCGAGGTGTCCGCCGTTTCCGGTGGGACCGCCGCGAGTGCTCTGTCCGTCGCGTGTCATCTGCCCGTCACTGGAGGTCCGCGCGGCCCGGCGGAATGGCCACGGCCGGCGCCGCACGGCTCGCGGCGCCGCGTCCTGGCTCACCGTCAGGTCGTGTCCGGCCAACACGACCGGACCGAACACCTCAGGCGCACCGCACCCCTCGCCCGCCAGCGCCAGCAGCGCCCGCTGTACCTCCGGCGCCGCGAGCCCGGCAGCCAGGCCCAGCGCGGCCTGCAGTTCGATGTCGCCGGGCAGCCAGCAGCCGGCCCAGTGCAGATCGACCGCTGCCGTCGGCAGCACGGATGCGGTGGGCCCGTCGTGCGTGATCGCCCCGTCGGCGCCCAGCACGATGCACCGCTCCGGCAGCCCGGCCACCCCGCGGCTGCCCGCATACTCGTCGAGTCGGTGTTCCACCAGAAGCACTGCCACGGTGCCGTGCCGGGTCGCGGCGTCGACCGCGTCGCGCACCTGCCGCAGCCCGTCGGCATCCAGCATCGAGGTCGGCTCGTCGAGCACCAGAATGTCCGGCCCGCCAATCAGCGCCGCCGCGAGCGCCACACGCTGGCTTTCTCCTCCCGACAGCGAGCCGGTCTGCCGCTTGCGCAGCCCGCCCGCGCCCACCACGGCGAGGGCGGCGTCGATGCGGTCGGAGATATCCGCCGGCGAGACGGCGCGGTTCTCGAGAACGAAGGCGAGTTCCTGTTCCACCCCGGGCAGGCACACGGCCGAGTCCGGATCCTGCGGCAGCACGCCGAGGTGCCGGGAGAGGTCCACCACCTCGGTGGCCAGGGTGTCCCGGCCCGCCACGGTGACCGATCCGGTGACCCGGGCGATCACCGAGTGCGGCACCACTCCGGTGATCGTGGCCAGCAGGGTGGACTTGCCGGCGCCGGACGGACCGAACAGCACCACACGCTCCCCGGCGGCGATGCTGAAGCTGGCGCCGCGCAGCACGGCGCGGTCCTGCCGGGGAAACGTGACGGTGACATCGCGGAAGGCGACGGCAGGCGCAGCGGCGGTGGGCATCTCAGTGTCAGACACGCCCCGCCTAGGCATTCAGCGCGCGGCCGATCGCGTAGTTGTCCACCACGCCCGTCTTGGCCAGCGCTTCCACGATCACCTTGGCCAGCAGACCGCCCAGGATGACGCCGGAGGCCAGCTGGATGCCCAACCGGAGGAAGAAGAGGTCCTGGCCGAACCAGCCGGAGCGGAAGGCGGAGAAGATGAACACGAATCCCGAACCGAGCAGCCCGGACAGCGCGTAACTTCCCCAGCCGAACGACGAATACCGGCGCAGCGCGAAGGGCAGCTCACTGCCGGCGCCCTGGATCGCGGCGGCGACGAAGAGCATCGGCCCGACGGCCGAACCGAGGAACACGACCTCGATGACGGAGGCGAGGATCTCGGCGATCACCCCGGCGAACCGGGTGCGCACGATGGCCACGGCGATGGGTGCCACGAGCAGCCACCCGCCCAGCAGCACGTGCTGCGCCAGATCGCCGGCCGGTCCGAGCAGGATCGACAGCCCCGTCCACGCCTGCACGAGCGCCCAGTAGAGAAAGCCGAAGACCACCCCGAGCACGACGATGAGCACGAGGTCTTTGAGGGTGAAACGGTGGATGGGGCGGGCGGATGCGGCGGCGGGCGTGGTGGTGGAGGGTGCAGCAGACATGGTGGTGTCCTTCATGAGAGAGGGAAAGCGAGGGAGGCCAGGAGGTGGCCTGGATATCTACACGGACGCGTGCGGGGAACGGCCACGGGGGCCGAACAGGGAATCGGAACCTGACGTGCCGAGCCGAGGCGGGAGGCCCGCGGGGTGCTCTGCCGCCAGGTCAGACGGCGCCCGGCGGGGGCCTGGTCAGCGCGCGGAGGGGCTGTTGATCGACAGCGTGAGGTGACTGGTGACGTGCTGCACGCTCTGCCCCACGAGGATCCAGCCGGCCGCGGCCGTCTGCAGCACGGTGGCAAGGTCGCCCTGCAGGCGCGTCACGAAGTGCTCGGACGCGACGAAGCTGCCGTTCGCTTTGGCGAAGTCGATCGCCGCGTAGATGTCGCGCATGTGGTCGGGCTGCGTTCCGGGGCGCCCGCCGTCGTCGAGCGGGTACAGCGCCCACTCGCCCGCGGCGATGATGCCCACGGGAGTCGCCGCGGGGATCTCGCTCGCGAGCGGCCCGGCACCGCCGGGCAGGGCGCAGACGACCTCGCCGGGGCATCCGCGGGAGAAGTGCACGGTGGCGGTCACGTGGTGGCCGCTCCGCGCGGCCGCGCCGATGAGGTCGGTGAGGTAGCGCAGGATGTCGGCCTCGGCGCCGCCCACGAAGGTGCTGACGACACCGGTGTCCACGGTGAGGCCGGCGGTGTCGGTGCTCCGGATGGCGTCCAGGATAATGTCGGCGTAGCGGTCGCTCATCACGGCGAGCGTGATGCGGGCGCCCACGCCGAATTCGAGCGGCGTGAATGCCGCCGGCGCCGGGTCGGGCAGGGTGGGGGTGGGATGTGTCATGTCGCGCCTTCTGTCGGTGAACAGGGCACGGGATGGTGTTGAGTGCGTTCTCCCTGCGCTGGCATGATCCAGATCAGGTTCAACGGTCGAAGCTTAGGAAGCTTCCTCTCAGCCCGGCTTACCGGACTCCCGTGTACAGCACCGACCATACACGGTCGCGACGTTCGCGCGTCCAGCGTGACGCCCCAGGTCAGGCGTGATGCGCGGGTCACGCGCCGCTGCGCTCGTGGCACGCCACCCGCGGAGCGGCGCGTGACCCGCGCTCGACGAACACGAGCCCGCGTCGAGCGCTGGCCGCGGTGTTGGCGACTAGGTCAGGCGCCGCCGCCGGGCGGGCCCATCACGAGCAGGGTCGTGAACACGGCGACCAGGCCGACCACCAGAACGGATGCCAGCAGCAGCGGCCGTGCCAGGCCGACGCGGAGCAGCCGGCTCACCATGGTGTGGTCGCGGGGGTCGTCCGTGGCCTCCCGGCGCCAGCCGCCGTCGAGCAGGTTGCGGCGCTCGAGCCAGCGGTCGAACGGAATCGTGGCGTAGGGCACCACGGCGGTGGACACGGCGAGGAGCATCAGCCGGGGCCCCCAGTGCTGGTTGACGCCCACGAGCACAGCGGTGATCCCGTACGCCAGGAACACCAGCCCGTGCACGAAACCGCCCACCCGCACCGCGCCGTCCCCGAAGTCGCCCGGCGCGAACACGTACTTGAGAAGCATCGCGGTGATCAGGATAGTCCAGGTGATCGCCTCGGCGATGGACAGGATGCGGTACAGCAGGCGGGGAGACACGGGGAGAACTCCGTACGGTGTGGGTGGTGGGCAGGTCTGCTCCCAGCCTGTCAGCCCAGCCTGAGCGGAGCATCCGTCGAAGGATGGAACCTCGCCAGGCCACTGTGCCAGCATGAGATCATGACGTACCTTCCCGCAGACACCCGTTACGAGTCCATGCCGTACCGCCGCACCGGGCGCAGCGGCCTCAAGCTGCCCGCGATCTCGCTGGGCCTCTGGCAGAACTTTGGCGGCACCGTGCCCGTGGAGACGCAACGCGCGATCCTGCGGCGGGCCTTCGACCTCGGAATCACCCACTTCGACCTGGCCAACAACTACGGCCCGCCCTACGGCAGCGCCGAAACGAACTTCGGCCGCATCTTCGGCGAGGACTTCTCCGCCCACCGCGACGAGGTCGTCATCTCCACCAAGGCCGGCTACGACATGTGGCCGGGGCCGTACGGTGACTTCGGCTCGCGCAAGTACCTGCTGTCCAGCCTCGACCAGTCGCTGGGCCGGATGGGCTTGGACTACGTCGACATCTTCTACTCCCACCGGGCCGACCCGGAGACCCCGCTCGAGGAAACCATGGGCGCGCTGCACACGGCCGTCACGAGCGGCCGGGCGCTGTACGCCGGCATCTCCTCCTACTCACCCGAACGCACCCGGCAGGCCGCCGAAATCTTGGCCGAGATGGGCACGCCGCTGCTGATCCACCAGCCCTCTTACTCGATGTTCAACCGCTGGGTGGAGGGCGGCCTGCTCGACACCCTCGACGACCTCGGCGTGGGCTGCATCGCGTTCTCCCCGCTCGCCCAGGGGCTGCTCACCGACCGCTACCTCAATGGGGTGCCGGAGGGCTCGCGCGCGTCGCAGGCCGGGTCGATGAGCCGTGACATGGTGAACGAGGCGACGGTGGGGCGCATCCGTGCCCTGACCGAGATCGCGGATGCGCGCGGCCAGTCGCTCGCCCAGCTCGCGCTGTCGTGGGTGCTTCGGCGGAGCACCGTCACCTCGGCGCTGGTCGGCGCGTCCTCGGTCACGCAGCTGGAGACGAACATCGCCGCGATCGACAATCTTGTCTTCACCGACGAGGAAGTCACCGCGATCGACGCACACGCCGTGGACCTGGGCATCAACCTCTGGGAGCCGTCCAGCGCCGTCTAGTCCGTCGAGTTGCCCTTTGACGGACGAATTGCCCCGGCGTACCGGGGCAATTCGTCCGAACCAGGGCAACTCGGCCCCGAAAAACCTACGCGTTGACCAGCGCGCGCTCGATCACCGAGGTGAAGAACGCAAGACCGTCCACGCCGCTCCGCATTGCGGCGGCGGTATCCGGGCCGAAGCCGGGCTCCACAGCATGCTCGGGGTGCGGCATCAGGCCCACGACGTTGCCGCGTGCGTTGGTGACGCCGGCAATGTCGTTGAGCGAACCGTTCGGGTTCACGTCAAGGTAGCGGGCGATCACGCGGCCCTCACCCTCGAGGCGGGCCAGGGTCTCGGTCGAGGCGATGAAGCCGCCCTCGCCGTTCTTCAGCGGGATGGTGATCTCCTGCTTGTCGGTGAAGCCGCCGGTCCAGTCCGTGGAGTTGTTCTCGATGCGCAGGCGCTGGTCGCGGCAGATGAACGCGCCGGCCTCGTTGCGAATGAGGCCGCCCTCGAGCAGGTGTGCCTCGGTGAGCATCTGGAAGCCGTTGCAGATGCCGAGCACGGGCATCCCCTTGTTGGCGGCGTCGATGACCTCGGCCATGATCGGCGAGAGGCTCGCGATGGCGCCGGCGCGCAGGTAGTCGCCGTAGCTGAACCCGCCGGGCAGCACGAGCGCGTCCACGCCGTGCAGGTCGTGCTCGCCGTGCCAGAGGGCAACGGGCTCTGCACCGGCCAGGCGGATGGCGCGCTGGGCGTCGCGGTCGTCGAGCGAGCCCGGGAAGGTGACGACGCCGATGCGCATCAGTGCGTTTCCCCGGCGGCGACCTCGAGCACGTAGACGTCGGTCACGTCCTCGATCACGGAGTTGGAGAGCACGGTGTCGGCGAGTTCCTGCACCTCGGCGAGCAGTGCGGCGTCCGCGGGGCCCTCCACGGTGAGTTCGAATCGCTTGCCGACGCGCACGCCGGTGAACTCGGTCTTGCCGAGGCGGCGGAGGGCGCCGGCGACGGCCTTGCCCTGGGGATCGAGCAGTTCTGCCTTGGGCATAACTTCTACGACGATGGTTGGCATGGCTCACTCCGTAAGACGTCGGGGGCGGATGCTGACGATTCTACAGGCCCCCAGCCGGGGCCAGACCGGCCTGGCCGAGCAGGATGCCGCGCAGCACGTCCCGCACGGCCGCGACGCCCTGGTAGGTCTCCACGAAGCTGGTGCTCAGCGGCGACAGCCCGATTCGCAGGCCCTCGGGCGCGCGGAAGTCGGGGATCACGTCGTGCTCCCAGAGGATCCGGGTGACCTGCCGCATGGCCGGGTGGTTCACGGTGATGTGGCCGCCGCGGTGGGTGTGCTCGCGTGGGGAGGCCACGGTGACGCCCAGCGGCGCCAGCCAGGCATCCACCAGTTCGAGCGCGAACTCGGTCAGCGCCACCGACTTGGCCCGCACCGCTTTGATGCCCACCTCGTCGATCATAGCGATGGTGTCCTGCATGGCGAGCATGCCCACGATCGCCGGGGTGCCGCTCATGAAGCGACGGATGCCCGTGGCCGGCACGTACTCCGGGCCCATCGCGAACACGTCGGCGGCGCCCATCCACCCCTGGATCGGCTGGGACAGATCGGGTTGCAGTTCGGCACGCACATAGCCGTACGCGGGGGCTCCCGGGCCGCCGTTGAGGTACTTGTAGCTGCAGCCCACGGCCAGGTCCACGCCGTCGAGGTCGAGGTTGACCGGCACGGAGCCGGCCGAGTGGCAGAGGTCCCAGAGCACGAGCGCGCCGGCCTCGTGCACGGCGGCGGTGATCGACGGCACATCGGCGAGGAACCCCGAGCGGTAGGCCACATGGCTGAGCACCACGAGCGCGGTCTGCGGGCCCACCACGGCGCGCACCTGCTCCACGGTGACGCCGCCGGTGGTGCTCGACTCGATCCAGCGCAGGGTGAGGCCGCGTTCGGCGGCGATGCCGGCCAGCACATACCGGTCGGTGGGGAAGTTGTCGGTGTCGAGCACGATCTCGCTGCGGGCCGGCAGCGAGTCCACGGCGGCGCGGGCGAGCTTGTACAGGGTGACGGTGGTGGAGTCGCCGATGTACACCTGGCCGGGGGCTGCGCCGAGCGCGGCGCGGCCGAGGGCATCGCCGATGGTCAGCGGCAACTCCATCCACTCGTCGTCCCAGCCGCGGATCAGCCGGGTGCCCCAGGCGGTGCCGAGGAACTCGGTGATGCGCTCCACGCTGGCGATGGTGGGTCGGCCGAGCGAATTACCGTCCAGGTATACGATCGACGGCGCATCCGGATCGGCGTCCACGGTGCTGTCGTCCAGGCCCACGAACCGGCGGCGGTAGTGGGCGAGGCCGTCGATGCGGTCCATCCGCCGCGCGAAGGCGAGGTGGGCATCAAGGCCGTCGGCGACGGTGGTGTCGTGCTGGGTCATGATCGGAGGTCCTCGAGGTCGGGCCGGGTGAGTGCGCGGGCGGGCAGTGCATGGGCGGGCAGTGCATGGGCGGAGAGCAGCCAGTCGGTGAAACCGGCCAGGTCGTGCGGGTCGGCGGGACGGTCGCCGGGTATAACGGTAACTGGCCCGGCCCGGTCGGGGCGCTCGCCGGATGCCGCGGCAACGGATGCCGCGTCCGGCCGACCCGGGAAGTCCGCGGTCAGGGCGGTGAGCACGTCGTCGGGGGAGAGCCCGCAGGCCAGCAGTGCCGTGATCTCCCGTCGGTTGAGCCCCACCGGCAGCGGTCCGTTGCCGAGGTCGGTGCCGTAGAGCACCCGGCCGCCCGCGGCGTGGAACCGGGCCAGGTTGTCGCTGGCCAGGTGGAATGCCGCGGTCGGCTCGCCCCAACCATGGATGTCCAGCGTGCTGATCCAGGTGATCCGGCCGGCCATCGAGCCGAGAAGCGCATCGGACAGGCGCTCGGAAAACGGCGTGTGCGCGAGCAGGTCCACCCCGGCGTCGAACGCGGCCTCGGCCTGGCCGGCGCCCTCGGTATGGGCGGCGACGGGCAGCATCCGTTTGTGCGCCGCCGTCACGATGGCCACGAGGGTGTCGGCCGTGAGCACCGGCCCGGCCGCGGAGTTGAGGGTCACCTTGATCACCGAGGCGCCGGCCGTGGCCTGGCGATGCACCGCCTCGACGGCGTCGGCAGGTGCGGCCACCGGGCAGGAGCTGCCCGCTGGAGCCCAGGCCTGCCGGCTCGGGTAGCCGCCGGGGGCACCGAGGAACTGGCCGGCGAACCGGGCCTCTGGACGATCCCCGCCCGCGTGGTCGCCCAACTCGGCGGCGGCGGGGGTCCACCCGCCCAGGTCGAGCACCCGGCCGATGCCGCCGGCGGCGAGGCGCGCCGGGTCGAACAGCGCGAGGTGCACGTGCGCGTCCAGGAACCCGGGCAGCACGACCGTCACCGGCCCACCTCGGTGCGCACGGCGAACAGTTCGGGGAAGAAGGTCAGTTCGAGAGCCTTCTGCAGGAAGCCGGCCCCGCTGGAGCCCCCGGTGCCCGGCTTCATGCCGATGATGCGCTGCACGGTCTTCAGGTGCCGGAACCGCCAGAGCTGGAAGTTGTCCTCGAGGTCGACGAGCTCCTCGCAGGCCTCGTAGACGTTCCAGTTCTCCGTCTCGTTCTCGTATATGCCACGGAAGGTATGCACCAGGTCCGGGTGTAGCACCCAGGCCTCGGTCACGTCACGCTCGAGAACCGCCGCGGGGATCTCGAAGCCCTGCCGGTGCAGGTAGCGCAAGAACTCGTCGTAGATGCTCGGCGCCCGGTACACCTCGGTCAGCAGTGCGAGAGCCCCGGGGTCGTCGGCGAACACTTCGAGCATGCGCGGATGCTTGTTGCCGAGCACGAATTCCACTGCCCGGTACTGGTAGGACTGGAATCCGGAGGAACTGCCGAGGAAGTCGCGGAACTGGGCGTACTCGGTGGGGGTGAGCGTCGCGAGCACCGACCACTGTTCGGTGAGGGTGCGTTGGATGTGCTTGACCCTGGCGATGCCCTTGAGCGCTGGTGGCAGGCGGTCGTTCCGCAGGTGCTCGGCGGCCGCGCGCAGCTCGTGCAGCACCAGCTTGAGCCAGAGCTCCGTGGTCTGGTGCTGGATGATGAAGAGCAGCTCGTCGTGGTGCTCGGGGTCGCTCACGGGCGTCTGCGCGGAGAGCAGAGTACCGAGATCCAGGTATCCGCCGTAGCTCATCCGCTCGCGGAAGTCGGTCACGATGTCCGCCTCGAGGTCGCGGGTGTTGTTCTCCACTGGCATGGCTCCCATTCCGCCGGGCACGGTGCGGCCCGGTTCTGTTCCCTGAATTGTGTGGGCTCTTCGGCGCGGGCGCAACACGGGCGGCCCCGCAGCGAACCGACACGCCGGGGCGGTGCAGGCATCGGAGCACGCCGACCCACGGCCTGGTTGGCCGGGGAGGCCGCCCTCCGTGACCTCGCAGGAAGGGGATCTAGAATCGACCCCATGACTACCTCTGCCCGGCCCCCGCAGGACGCGTCTCAACCGCGGCGCCGCGACGCCCGGCAGAACCGTGAACGTCTCATCGACGAGGCGCGCAGCCTGATCGCCGAGCACGGCGTCGACGCCTCGCTCGAAGAGATCGCCCGCCGCGCCGATGTGGGCGTGGCCACCCTGTACCGCAACTTCCCCACCCGCGACGACCTTGTGCGCGCCCTCTACGACATCGCACTGGCCGAGTTGTTCGCGGTCCGCGGCGAGATCGAGGCCGCGCCGACCGCGTGGGCAGGCGTGGTGCTGTACACCGAACGCCTCGCCGAATGGCTGGTGGCCGACCCGTCGTTGCCGCCGATCCTCAAGCGGATGGCCACCATCGACCCCACGGCCCGGCCGTCGGTGGAGTTCGAGAGCTTCATCGCCGCGCTCGTGTCGCAGGCGAAGAAAGACGGCGACCTGCGCCCGGACGTGGACTCGATGGACCTCGCCGTTCTCGTCACCATGATCGGGTCGCTTGGCACCCTGGGCGGCGGCTACAGCGGCCAGTGGCGCCGGCAGCTTTCCCTGGTGCTCGACGGCCTGCGGATGCCCGAGAAGGCCCGGCCCAAGCTGCCAGGGCGGCCCCTGAGCGTCAAGGAGTTCCAGGCCACGGTGCACGGCCTCACCCGCCGCGCCAAGCGCGCCGCCCGCGGCTCCCGCGCCGCCCGCTGATCCACCGCGCCGCGGGCGCTCACACCGAGTTGCGTACCTCCGGACGAGGTGCCCCGTTCGGCCGGAGCAACTCGTCCGGAGCGGGGCAACTCGTCGCCGGCTGACTCGGCTACGCGGCGGTCAGCAGGCCGAGCAGCTCGCGGTACCGGGCCGCCGTCTGTTGCACGATCTCGGTGGGCAGTTCCGGCGGGGTGCCGGTCTGGTCCCAGTGCGCGGCCAACCAGTCGCGCACGATCTGCTTGTCGAAGCTGGCCATGCGCTCCGCCGGCGTGGTCCCGGCCAGCCAGCGCGCCGCATCCCAATACCGGCTGGAGTCGCTGGTGAGCACCTCATCGCCGAGGGTGAGCAGGCCGGTGGCGCGGTCGGCGCCGAACTCGAACTTGGTGTCGGCCAGAATCACTCCGGCGGTCTCCGCGATCACGGATGCCCGGCGGAAGATCTCCAGCGAGGCATCCCGCAGCGCCGCCGCCACGTCGGCCCCCACGAGCTCGACGGTGCGCTCGAACGAGATGTTCTCGTCGTGCTCGCCCATCGGCGCCTTCCACGCAGGGGTGTAAATCGGTTCGGGCAGCCGGTCGCCGTTCTGCAGGCCGGCGGGCAGCGGGATGCCGCACACCGTCTGGCTGGCAACGTACTCGAGCCAGCCGGAGCCGGTGAGGTACCCGCGCACCACGCACTCGATCGGGTACATGTCCAGGGTCTTGCAGAGCATGGCCCGGCCGGCGACGGCAGCGGGAATCAGGCTCGATGCGTCGAGGGCGTGGTCGGGTACGAGGTGGTTGGGCACACCCTCGAGCTGGTCGAACCACCACAGGCTCAGGGTGGTCAGCAGCTCGCCCTTGCCGGGGATTCCGGGTTCGAGCACATGGTCGAACGCGCTCACCCGGTCGCTGGCCACAACGAGCACCCGGTCGGCGTCGGCCAGGTCGGCGGCCCCATCCGGCACGTAGAGGTCGCGCACCTTGCCCGAGTAGACGTGCTGCCAGCCGTCCAGCTGCAGCGCGGCCATCAGTTCGCGACCTTGGCGGCGATGTCGCCGCGGTGCTGGGAGCCCTCGAGACCGATCAGGTCGACCGCCTCGTAGGCGCGGGCGCGGGCCTCGGTGAAGTCGGTGCCCACGGCAACGACGCTGAGTACCCGGCCGCCGGTGGCGACCAGTGTGGAGCCCTCCAGCGCGGTCGCGGCGTGTGCGATGGTCACACCGGTCACGGCGGCGGCGTCGGCCAGCCCGGTGATCGCACGACCGGTCACGGGGGTCTCCGGGTAATTCTCGCTGGCGATCACCACGGTCACGGCGGCGTCGGCGGAGAATTCCGGGCGGGGCAGCCCGGCCAGTTCGCCGGTCGACGCGGCCAGCAGCAGCCCGCTCAACGGGGTGACCAGGCGTGGCAGCACGACCTGGGTCTCGGGGTCGCCGAAGCGGGCGTTGAATTCGATCACCCGGATGCCGGCATCCGTGAGGATCAGCCCGCAGTACAGCAGCCCGATGAACGGGGTGTCTTCGGCGGCGAGCTGGCGCACGGTGGGCAGGGCGATGGTCTCGATGACCTCGTCCACGAAGGCGGCCTCGCTGCCGAACCCGGCGTCGAGCCAGGGCAGCGGCGAGTAGGCGCCCATGCCGCCGGTGTTGGGGCCCTCGTCGTTGTCGGCGAGGCGCTTGTAGTCCTGGGCGGGGGAGAGCGGCAGCACGGAATGACCGTCGCTGAGCAGGAAGAGGGAGACCTCCTGGCCGGCGAGGAATTCCTCGATGAGTACCGCACCGTGCTGCAGCCAGCGCACAGCGTGGGCGAGGGCGTCGTCGCGGTCGGTGGTCACGAGCACACCCTTGCCGGCGGCCAGGCCGTCGGCCTTGACCACATACGGGGCGCCGTACTCGTCGAGCGCACCCTGCGCCTCGGCGAGGTTGCCGGCCCGCACCGCCCGGCCGGTGGGCACGCCGGCCTCGTCCATGATGCGCTTGGCGAAGGTTTTGCTGCCCTCGAGGGCGGCGGCGGCCTGGCCCGGTCCGAACACGGGGATGCCGCGGGTGCGCAGGGCGTCGGCGACGCCGGCCACCAGGGGAGCCTCGGGGCCCACCACGACGAGGTCGATGTTGTGCTCCTGGGCGAAGTTGGTCACCACATCGGAGTCGGTGGGGTCGAGGTCGACCACGGGCACATCCGCGGCGATGCCGGCATTGCCGGGTGCGGCGATCACGTGGGGTCGCGGCTCCTCACGCAGGAGGGCAGTGACGATGGCGTGCTCGCGGGCGCCGGAACCGAGGACCAGTATTCTCACCGGATCAGGCTACCCGGCCAACACGGTGACGCGCACCTCGGCCGACGCCCGGCGTCACGGCGCGGTGCGGGAGACGGCAGACTGGAGGCATGGCACGCGCAAGAATCGACGACGGACTGGGCCGCACCGCTGTGAAGGCCTACCTGGCCGACGAGGCCGGCGCGAGCCGGGACACCAAGGCGCTCGCCGTGCGGTACACCCTGCAGATCCTCGCCGAGCAGGCCGAGGGCAACACCGTCGAGGTGCGCGTGCCGCCGTTCGGCGCCACCCAGTGCATAGCCGGCCCCCGGCACACCCGCGGCACCCCGCCCAACGTGGTCGAAACGGATGTCGCCACCTGGCTGGCCCTGGCCACCGGCACCCTGGCCTGGCCCGACGGCATCAGCTCCGGCCGCATCCACGCCTCCGGGCAGCGCGCCGACCTCAGCGCCGAGCTGCCCCTGTTCCCCTAGCGGCACCCAAGCGCCGCTTCCGGATGGGCCGCAGTTCGGACGCACCGCGGGAGCTGAACGGGATCTCTAGCGTTCGGGCCACAGCCGGCGCGGAGCGTCCCAGATGTCCGCCATGAGCCACGACGCGGCCTCCTTCACGTGCACCCGGCCGCGGATGCCGACGAACTCGACGCCCAGCGCGTCCGCGCGGGTCGGGTACACGCGGCAAGCCAGCGGTTGTCCGTTGGCGAAGATCTCCAGCGCAGAGTGATCCGCGAGCACCCGCAGATGGATCTGCCCGTCGACGTGCCTGATCGGGCCGCTGCGCGAGGTCGCATCCACGGTCGCGTCAAGGCTGCTGGCCGTGCGAACCAGCTCCAGGGTGACGTCGGCGTCTGGGTCGTCGGGCCGGGACAACCGGATGACGGTGCGTTCGGCGCCGTCGTCGGTGGCCCGCACAACCAATTCGGACTCGGATCCCGGCTCCAGGTGCAGGTCGGCCACGATGTCGAACTGGTCGCCCGGAAGCAGGCCGGCCCGGCGGTCCCCTCTGGTGAGTACAAATCCATCCAGGCGAACATGCTCCCGCCGCAGCGTTTCCAGTTCCGGCACCGGCTCCTGGTACAGGGTGCCATCAGGGGAGCGGCTGACTAGCCGCGGCAACGACATGACGCCCGACCACCCCGCCGCCTCGGCCGCCGCGTCGGAGCGGCCCTCCTGAAGCCAGCCGAACATCACCCGACGGCCCCGCGCATCCAGGGTGGACTGCGGCGCGTAGAAGTACCGTCCGCCGTAGTCGAGCCGGTGCAGGGCCGTGCGCTCAAAACGGGTGCCGCTGTAGCGACCCGTCAGGTACAGCGTGTGCCGGGTCACCCCGTCGTCCCACGCCGAGAACACGAGAACGTCCGGGTCGACCGGTTCGTGGTCCCCGCCCGCGGCTTCCAGCCGGAACAGGTCCACGCACTCCCACATGGTGCCGGTCCAGTCGTCGGCGGTGGTGTCCCGGTCGCCGCTGTCGCCCACGATCAGCGGGCCGAGGTAGCTCCAGTTGCGCAGGTCCGGCGATTCATAGAGCAGCGCAGTGCCACCCTGGCCACGGATCCCGGAGCCGATGAGTTGACGCCAGCCACCGCCAGGGTGCGGCCACACGCAGTGATCCCGAAAGGCCGTCAGCTCCAGCGCCGCCGGCGGCGCGGAGATCACCGGATTGGCCGCATCGACGACCCACTCGGTGAGATCCTTCGATCCCACGGCGACACAGGGCAGTTCCTGCTCGTCGCGGCGTCCCGAATAGATGAGCGTCGGCACCCCGTTGTCGTTCACGAGCACCCCCGACCAGCATCCGTCGGCATCTGCGGCATCCGCGTCGTCGCCAGGGACCAGGGCCACCGGGGCATCGGTCCAGGTGACCAGGTCGGGGCTCGTCGCATGTCCCCAATGGATGCGGCTGTGCACGGCCTTGAGTGGGTTGTACTGGTAGAAGAGATGGTAGACGCCGTTCCAGTGGCTCAGACCGTTCGGGTCGTTGAGCCAGCCGGCCGGGGACACGAAGTGGAAGCGTGGGCGGTGCGAATCGCCCTCCGCGCGCGTCACAAGGGCGTCTGGACTGGTCGTCGGTTCGGGACGCTCCTGGACGGGCGGGAGGAGCTGGTTCACCGGGTGGCCTTTCTGGTCGGTGCCGGGGCGACGTCGAGGTCGGGGGCAGAATCGAGGTCGGGTTGGGCGTCGGAATCGGTCAGTAACGGATTGGCTGCGGCGGAGACCTGCGGCGCGTACAGGTGGCAGCGCACCCAGTGATCGGGGCCTATGGTGTGCCGCACCGGCACGGTGGCACTGCAGTCCGGTCCCTGCCACGGGCATGCGGTCGGCGCCAGCACCGCCCGCCGTAGCAGCGCCCGCTGATGCGGGTCGTAGCGAACGGTCCGAGCCGGATCCGGAACGGCCGACAGCAGCAGCTGGGTGTACGGATGGGATGGATTCTTCATCAGTTCCAGTGACTCCCCGCCCTCCACGAGGGCGCCGGCGAACATCACGAGCGTGGTGTCGGCCACATACCGGGCCGAGGCCAGGTCGTGGGTGATGAACAGCATCGAGATGCCACGCTCGTCACGCAGCCGGGCCATCAGGTTGAGGATGCCGATGCGCACCGAAACGTCGAGCATCGATGTGGGCTCGTCGGCGAGGATGATCTCGGGGTCCACGGCAAGCGCCCGCGCGATCGATACCCGTTGGCGCTGCCCACCGGACAGCTCGTGTGGGTAGCTGTCGAGCATGTCTTCGGTCAGCCCGACCGTGCGCATCAGCTCAGCGGATCGGCGCCGCACCTCCTGGCGGCTTCGTGCCTTGCCGTGGATGCGCAGGGGCCGCTCCAGGAAGTGTTCCACCCGGTGCGCCGGGTTCAGCGAGCCGAACGGGTCCTGGAAAACCATCTGCACCGTGCCTCGGTACCGGCGGGAGGCCGCTGACTTCTCGGTCTTGAGCACATCCCGGCCGCCGACGACGATCGACCCGGCCGTGGGCCGTTCCAGGCGGGCGAGGGCTCGAGCCACGGTGCTCTTGCCGCTGCCGGACTCCCCGACCAGAGCAACGATCGTGCCGCGGGGGATATCGAAGTCGACGTTGTCCACCGCGCGCATGCTTCGTCTGGAGAACAGCCCGCCGAGCGGGAAATCCTTCGTGAGCCCGCGCACCCGCACGCTCACGTCGTCGATCGGGGCCGTGCTGGGTCGGCGCTGGCCGGTGTCGGTCGTCATGCTGCGGTTCCTTCGATGCTCGTGCGCGGGTGCTCGGCTACAAAACGTCCGGGCTGGACCTCGCGCAGGTCGGGGATGTTGCCGGAACAGTTGGCCCGGTCGGGTGGGCAGGCAACGTGGAAGGAGCAGCTCCCCGAGGTGCCGTCGGTCGCGCGCACTGAATCAGACAGGCCGGTCAGGCGAACGCGCGGACCGGTCAACGGCGGAAACGCGTTCATCAGCGACAGCGTGTACGGATGCAGGGGACTGGCGAACATCAGCTCCGCGTCGGCCATCTCCACGAGCCGGCCGCTGTGCATGACGGCCATGCGGTGAGACAGCTCCACCATGAGGGACATGTCGTGGGTGATGAAGAGCACCGAGAACCCCAGCTGCCGCTGAAGATCGCTGATCTGCGCCATGATCTCCTGTTGCACGACCACGTCGAGCGCGGTCGTCGGTTCATCCATGATCAGCAGCGAGGGCTCCAGCGCGAGGGCCATAGCGATCACGGCGCGTTGGCGCATGCCCCCGGAGAGCTGATGCGGGTAGGAGTCCAACCGCACCGGATCGATGCTCACCAGGCGCAGCAGCTCGGCCGAACGGCTGCGGGCCTGCTTCACTGACAGCCCCTCGTGGGTGGTGAAGATGTCCACCATCTGGCTCCCGATGGTCATCACAGGGTTGAGCGAGTTCATCGCGCTCTGGAAGATCATCGCGATCTCCTTCCAGCGGAACCGGCGCAGTTCTTCTCCGCGCATGGCCAGAAGGTCTCGGCCCCTGAACCTGATCTGCCCGCCCGTGATCTCGGCGGGGTCCTTCAGGAGTCGCATGATGGCGTTGGCGACCGTGGACTTGCCGCAGCCGGATTCGCCGGCCAGGCCGAAGATCTCGCCCTCACCGATGCTGAACGATACGTCGTTGACGGCGACCACCTGGCGGTTGTCGCCGTGGTATTCCACTCGCAGGTTGGTGACCTCGAGGATCGGGGTGGTACTCATGCGCGGGTCCGTCCCTTCTTCGTCGTGCGCAGCCGGGGGTTCGTGACCTCGTCGACGGCGTAGTTGACCATGGCCAGGGCGAATGCCACCAGCGCGATGCAGAGGCCGGACGGTACGAAGGCCCACCACGCCCCGGTGAACAGAGCTCCGTCGTTGCTTGCCCAGTACAGATTGGTGCCCCAGCTCACGACGCTTGCGTCGCCGAGCCCGAGGAACTCGAGGCCCGCCTGGGCGCCGATGCCGAAGATGACGCAGGCCAGGAAGGTGCTCATCACGATGGAGGCCATGTTCGGCAAGATCTCGCGGAACATGATGCGCAGCGGATGCTCGCCGGTCACGACGGCGGCGGCGACGAAGTCCTTGCTGCGGATGGACAGCGCCTGTGAGCGCAGCACCCGGGCCGACCCGGCCCAGCCGGTGATGATGAGCACCACGACGACGGTTCCGATGCCCGGCGGTAGGAAGGCGGCGAGGATCACCAGCAGCGGCAGCCCGGGGATCAGCAGGAAGACGTTGGTGACCAGGGAGAGCAGGTCGTCGATGACCCGCCCGAAATAGGCCGAGGCCACGCCCACCAGGAGACCGACCAGGGTCGCCGCCGCTCCCACGACGAAGCCGACCAGCAGCGAGGTCCTTGCGCCGTGCATGGTCAGGGCGAGAACGTCCTGGCCCTTGGCGGTAGTGCCGAACAGGTGCTCCAGCGACGGGGGCTGCGAGGCGATCGCCGTGATGAGCGACGGGTTTCCGGGGGCCAGCAGCGGCGCCGCAAGCGCGACCACACCGAACAACAGCAGCACGCAGGCACCGAAGGCCGCCTTGCGATTGCCCAGGATGCCGCGGAGCAAGCCCCGGCGTGGCCGACGGGTGGACGCCGGCGCGCTGGCGGGGGCATCCGGTGTGGCCAGCGCCACGGTTTCAGAGGGATTGGTGACAGACATGATGTTCTCCGTCTCAGCTCACCCGCACGCGCGGGTCGAGGCGCACGTACACGATGTCAACGAGGAAGTTGGCAACGAGCACGGCGGCCGTAATGGTGAGGAAAATGCCCTGCATGAGTGGGTAGTCCAGCCCCTGCACGGCGGCGAGCAGCTGATAGCCCACGCCCGGGTAGGCGAAGACCACCTCGGTGAGTAGCGCGCCTCCCACGATGAAGCCGAAGGACATGCCGAAGGCGGTGACGCTGGGCAGCATGGCGTTGCGTGCGGCGTAGCGGAACATGATGCGGTTGTTCGTCAGGCCCTTCGCCTCGGCCATGAGGATGTAGTCCTCGGCGGTCGTGGCGATCATGGTGTTGCGCATGCCGAGCATCCAGCCACCGATCGAGACCAGCACGATGGTCAGTGCGGGCAGGAACAGGTGTGTGGCGACGCTGGAGACGAAGGTCCAGGACAGGTCCGGCGTCATTCCGGCGTCGAAGGCGTGCCGGATGGGGAACCAGCCGAGCACGACCCCGAACAGGTAGAGCGCCGCCATGGCGAGCCAGAAGTAGGGGAACGAGCCCACGAAGACCAGAATCGGCGGGAAGACTGAGTCCAGGACTCCGCCGCGTCGCCAGGCCGCGAGGATGCCCAGGAGGTTGCCGATCAGGACGGCGATCACCAGGGCGGTGCCGCCGAGCAGGAGGGTCCAGCCGATCTGGCTTCCGATGACCTCCGAGACGGGGGTGGGAAAGCGGGAGATCGATACGCCCATCTGACCGGTGAAGATGTTCTGCACGTAGGTGAGGTACTGCTGCCAGATCGGCCGTTCGTCCAGGCCGAACAGCTGGCGCAGCTGCTCGATCTGGTGGGGCTGCATCTTGTTCGCCGCCTGGGCGAACATGCGGGTGACGGGGTCGCCGGGCATGAACCGAGGCAGGAGGAAGTTGAGGGTGATCGACACCCAGAAGGCGAGGAGGTAAAAAGCCAACCGCCGCACTATGAATCGCACTGGTTGTGCTCCGTTCTTGACATGGCTATCGGGCGGATGCCGGTGCCCGACAGCCGCAGAGGGCGGCACCCCGCGAGGGGGTGCCGCCGAGCGCTACTTCGTGACGGGTTCCAGGCTGGTCAGCACGAGAACCGTCGTGGGGGACTTGGTGGAGAGCGTCGCGTACGGGTCGCTGGCCGTGGGCCATCCGGTGAAGCGGGTGTCGGTGAACATCCCCCATTCCGGACCGGCGAACAGGGGGATGACCGGCGCATCGGCGTCGAACTGGGCCTGGAGTCCGTTTACGGCCTCGGTCTGGGCCGCCGGGTCGGAGCTGGCGGCGAAGGTCGCGAGCAGGGCGTCCGCTTCCGGGCTGGCAAAGCGGTGGTAGTTCTCGAAGGTCTTCTCGCCGACCGGTTTCACCGTGTCGGTTGACATGACACCGCGGTAGAACTGGTACGGGGTCGGGGCGTTGTTGCTCCAGACGATTCCGGTGTCGAAGCTGCCGTCCTCGTAACTCGCTGAGACCGTGGGCCAGTCGGGTGAATCGACCTTCGCGGTGATGCCGACCTCGGCAAGGTTCTGCGAAATGATGGTGGCCGCGGAGAGCCAGTCCGACGAGGCGGAGCCCACCGAGATGTCCAGGGTGAACGGGGACCCGTCCGGAAGCGTGCGGGTGCCGTCGGCGCCGAGAGGGTAGCCGGCGGAGTCGAAGAGCGCATTGGCTGCGTCGACATCGTGATTCGTCCAGTCGCAGGATGCGGCGATGTCGGCATCCACCCAGGTCGTGTACGCGCCCGAGAGGCCCGTGCAGTCGGCCGGAGACGTGTAGCCGTTCATAGCGATGTCGGTGACCTGCTCGCGATCCACGGCCATGCTCAGCGCCTTGCGCACGTTGACGTCGTCGAAGGGAGCCTTGGTGGTGTTCAACTGCCAGTTGATCATCGAGCCCGTGGACGGGAACCAGAACTGGCGGTGTTCAGGGTCTTTGGCGACGAAGGACTTCTCGATGTCCGGCATGAACTGATAGGCCCAGTCGACCTCGCCGTTGACCGCGGCGAGGTTGGCACCGTCGTTGCCGGCGAAGGCGAGCATGCGGATGCCCGCGATCTTCTGCTTCTCCGGCTGCCAGTAGTTCGGGTTCTTGCCGAGGTCGAAGCTCTGGCTCTGGAAGCTGGTGACCTCGGTGTACGGCCCGGTTCCCACCGGGGTGCCGTTGGTGTCCTTGGCGGGGTCGTCGATCTCCTTCCAGATGTGCTGGGGAACGATGATCTGCTGGCCGATTTCGTACAGGGCGGGGGAGTAGGGGCGGTTCAGGATGAACCGCACCGTCTGGTCGCCGTCTGCTTCGACACTGTCGAGGTAGTCGAAGCCGCCGAGAAGTTCCTTCTGCAGCTCGAAGGTGTACGCGACATCCCCGGCGATCATGGGTTCACCGTCAGACCAGGTGACGCCGTCGCGCATGGTGAACGTGAGCACGAGCCCGTCATCGCTCGCGACCCAGTCGGTGGCCAGCCACGGGGTGGTTCCGCCGTCGGCCGGGTTGTACACGAGCATCGATTCGTAGACAGCCTGCTGCGTCATCGGTGCCGCGTTGGGAGTGAACGGGTTGAAGTTGCGGGAGAACGTGCCCATGTCCTCGCGCGGGATGGTGAGCAGCTGGTCGCCGGAGGTGTCGATGGCGTTACCGCCGGCAGTGCACCCGGCCAGCAGCACGGCACCGGTGAGAACCGCGGCCAAAGCCATGGCCGATCGGCTCTTTCGTATGGAGTGTGGCATTATGATTGTGTCCTTTCATCGACGCTGAGCGCGTGGTGGGGTGGCAATGCGTCGGTCTGATTCGCAGTCAGACCGACGCACGTTCAAGCAGCGGACAGTCGATCAGCATCCGGTTGGTGCTGAGCGGTTCCCCGGCTATGAGCCCAGCGAGCATCGTGACGCCCATGGCGCCCATTTGCTCGAAGGGCAGCGCCACCGTCGTGAGGCGGGGGCGAAGAAATTGGGAGATGATCTCCTGGTTGTCGAAGCCGACCACGGCGATGTCCTGCGGGATGCGCAAGCCGCGCTCCTTGATGGCGTCGTAGGCGCCCATTGCCATGCGGTCGTTGCCGCAGAAGAACGCCGTGGGCGGCGCAGGAGAGTCCAGCAGGGCGGCTGCGGCGTCGTAGCCGCCGTCGGCCAGGGCGTGCCCGTAGACGATCAGTGCGGGGTCGACGGTGATGCCGGCTTCGGCGTGGGCGCGGTCGAAGCCCGCGCGGCGACCGAGGGCCGCGGGCATGGCGGGATCGAGGTTGATGAACGCAATCCGGGAATGCCCGGCGTCGAGCAGGCGCTTGGTGGCGCGGTAGCCGCCGATCTCTTCGTCCGGGACCACGCACGGGAACCGGTCCTCGGGGTCGAAGCAGTTGATCAGCACCGTGGGAACCTCGAGGGCTGCCGGCGGCAGCGTGACGGCGCGGTGCCAGGTGGTGGCGTAGATGAGTCCTTCCACGCGCTGTTCGAGCAGTTTCTCGATCGCGGCCGTCTCCATGGCCTGGTCGCCCTCGCTCGAGGCGATCAGCACGAACTTGCGTTCGTCCCAGGCCTTGTCCTGCACGCCCTTGATGATGTCCACGGCGAACGGGGCGGTGACGATTTCCGTGATGAGGCCGTACCAGTCGCTCTTCTGTGCGGCGAGGGCCTGCGCTCCGGCGTTGGGCCGGTAGCCGAGAGCGTCGACGGCCTCGAGGACACGTTGCCGCGTGCTGTCGGGGATGTTGGCGTTCTCGCGATTGCTCAGCACGAAGGAGACCGTGGTGCGCGAGACGCCGGACCGGGTCGCGACATCCGTCATCGTCACGTTGCGGGCCCGCTTGATCGCCATCTCCCACTGCCTTTCGTCATTGAAGTGCTAACGGCGACTATCTCGCGTTACTAACGCGCGTTAGTCGGTGACACAACATTAGCGACCGCAATTCAGCGGTGTCAAGACCCCCCGTAAATCTGGGCTCGGCGGCGGCTCAGGCCAGGATCGCCGCGACCTCGGCCAGCGACGGCATCGAACTCGTGGCGCCGGCACGGGTCACCGAGATCGACGACGCGACGGTGGCCCAGCGCACGGCGTCGATCATCCGTTCTTCGGAGATGGCGGCGGCGGACAGCTCGAGTGGCAATCCGAAGGCGGCCAGCCGAGCCACCAAAGCTCCCACGAAGGTGTCGCCGGCCGCGGTAGTGTCCACCGCCTTCACCGGACGTGCGGGTGCCAGACCCACGACGGTGCCGTCAAAGGCGAGAACACAGCCCCCGGCGCCGAGCGTCACGATCGCCCAGGTTCTGTGGGCGCTGAGCAGCTCGGCGGCCCGAACGGGGTCGGCCTCGCCGGTCAGCTCGGTGGCTTCGATCTGGTTGGGCACCACCAGGTCTACCGACCCGACGAAACCCTCCGGCAACGGCAGTACGGGAGCCGGGGTGAGCACGGTGAACACTCTGTTCGCCCGGGCGATGCGGATGCCGGCCACAAGCGCCGACACCGGCAACTCGCACTGCATGACCAGGAACCTGGCCTGCGCGATGGTGGCCTCCTGCTCAGCGTCGAGCGCGGTCACGGTCGCGTTGGCCCCGGAGACCACGACGATCGAGTTCTCGCCGGAGTCCAGCACCGAGATGTGCGCGGTGCCGGTGGGCTCCGGCACGTCGGCCAGGCCGCGCGCGCCGATCCCGTGCAGGGCGAGGACACCGCGGAGCTCGGTGCCGTTGGCGTCGTTGCCGACCGCGCCCATGAAGTCCACCGCTCCGCCCTGCCGTGCCGCGGCCACGGCCTGGTTCAGCCCCTTGCCGCCCGGCACGGTGCTGTACCCACTGCCGAACATGGTCTCGCCGGGCTTGGGCAGCCGGGGCTGCCGCACCACAAGGTCCATGTTGGCGCTGCCGAGCACGGCGATCCGGTTGGTTATGGTCGTCGCGGGGCTGGAGGTGGAGCTCGAATCGTTCACCCGCCCAGTCTGACGGATGCCGGTGTGCGGGCCAGGCGCCGCTGGGCCCGTGGCGCGCCACCCGGGCAGCGGCGCCGGCCCCGCCGCTCACGAACCATACGACATGTCTCCGTGCGACAATAGGAGCGTGAGCTCTGCAGACCAGCACGGTGACGCCGAGACGCGAGCGTCCGGCAATGCTTCGCCAGCCGAGGCCCGGCCCGGCGCGGACGTGGCCCCCGCGGCAACCCCGATTCCCGTCGAACCCACCGAGACCGTCGTCGCGGAGCAAACGCTCGTCGTGCGTCGCTCGCCGCGCTACATGAGCTTCATGATCGTGGGTGCCGTCATCGGCGCCCTCCTGGCACTGGTGCTCACGGTGAGCTACCCGCAGAACCCCGAGTTCGACCCGGCCCAGGTCTTCGGGTTCCTTCTCCTGGGCGGCGTCGCGATCGGCGTCGCGGTCAGCTGCCTCGTCGCGATAGTGCTCGATCGAATCGTCGGGCGCTCGGCAACCACCGTCGTCGTCGATAGACTTGACGCGAACATCACACGCGCCTTCGAGGCTCCGGATCCTGGATCCGACCCCCAACCTTCCAACGAGAATTCCTAGTAAAGGGGCTGCGGCTTGGCCGGTGGCGACGGACGACTGAATCACGATCTTCTTCCTGGCGAGAAGGGCCCGCAGGATGCCTGCGGAGTCTTCGGCGTCTGGGCTCCCGGTGAAGAGGTGGCCAAGCTCAGCTACTTCGGGCTGTACGCCCTCCAGCACCGCGGCCAGGAATCGGCGGGCATCGCCACGAGCGACGGCTCGAAGATCCTCATCTACAAGGACATGGGCCTGGTCTCCCAGGTCTTCAACGAGGCCTCGCTGAGCACCCTGCTCGGCCACCTCGCGGTGGGTCACACCCGCTACTCGACCACCGGGTCGTCGAGCTGGCAGAACGCCCAGCCCACCCTCGGCCGCACCGCCACTGGCACCGTCGCGCTCGGCCACAACGGCAACCTCACCAACACCGCCGAGCTGCTCGAGCTGGTGCGCGAGCGCTACCCCAAGGTCGACGGCGAACTCGCCCGCGGCAACACCACCGACACCGCCGTGATCACCGCCCTCCTCACCGGCGACCTCGACCACAGTCTCGAAGCCACCGCCATGGAGGTGCTCCCGCGACTGCGCGGCGCCTTCTGCCTGGTCTTCATGGACGAGACCACCCTCTACGCCGCCCGCGACCCGCAGGGTGTTCGACCCCTGGTGCTCGGCCGGCTCGAGCGTGGCTGGGTCGTCGCCTCCGAGACCGCCGCCCTCGACATCGTCGGCGCCAGCTTCGTACGCGAGGTCGAACCCGGCGAGCTCATCACCATCGACGAGAACGGTCTGCGAACCCAGCGTTTCGCCGAGGTCAAGCGGGCCGGATGCGTGTTCGAGTACGTCTACCTCGCCCGGCCGGACACCACCATCGCCGGCCGCGGCGTGCACGAAGCCCGGGTCGAGATGGGCCGCCAGCTCGCCGCGGAGTACCCCGTCGAAGCGGACCTCGTCATCCCCACCCCAGAGTCCGGCACCCCGGCGGCGATCGGCTACGCGCAGGCGTCCGGCATCCCGTTCGGCCAGGGCTTGGTGAAAAACACCTATGTGGGCCGCACCTTCATCCAGCCCTCCGAGACCATCCGCCAGCGCGGTATCAAGCTCAAGCTGAACCCGCTCAAAGAGGTCATCAAGGGCAAGCGGCTGATCGTCGTCGACGATTCGATCGTGCGCGGCAACACCCAGCGCGCCCTGGTCAGCATGCTCCGCGAGGCCGGTGCCGCCGAGGTGCACGTGCGCATCTCCAGCCCGCCGATCACCTGGCCGTGCTTCTACGGCATCGACTTCGCCTCCCGCGCCGAGCTGATCGCCACCGGCCTCGGCGTCGACGAGGTCAGGCAGGCCATCGGTGCCGACTCGCTCGGGTATCTCTCCGAGGACGGCATGATCGCGTCCACCGAGCAGCCCCGCGAGAGCCTCTGCACCGCCTGCTTCACCGGCGTGTACCCCATCAAGCTGCCTGAGACCCAGCACCTGGGCAAGAACCTCCTCGAGCGCGATGTCTCCTCCAACGGCTGTGACCCCGGTCCGGACGCCGAGTTCGAGAGCGTGCTCACCCCTGACTCGAAGCGGGCCACCGTGCTCGTCGAACACAGTCAGGTCCCGTTCGGCGATCCCGGAAGACCAGAATGAGCAACGCAACCTACGCCGCAGCCGGAGTCGACACCCACGCGGGTGACCTCGCGGTGTCCCTGATGAAAAAGGCCGTCTCGGCCACCCACGGCCCGGAGGTCCTCGGCGGTTTCGGCGGGTTCGCCGGTCTCTACGACGTCTCCTTCCTCACCACCTACAAGCGCCCGCTGCTGGCTACCTCCACGGATGGCGTGGGCACCAAGGTCGCCATCGCCCAGGCGCTCGACAAGCACGACACCATCGGCCAGGACCTGGTCGGCATGGTCGTCGACGACATCATCGTCGTCGGCGCGCGCCCGCTGTTCATGACCGACTACATCGCCTGCGGCAAGGTCGTTCCCGAACGCATCGCGGCGATCGTCGAGGGCATCGCCACGGCCTGCGCCGCGACCGGCACCGCCCTCGTCGGCGGCGAGACCGCTGAGCACCCCGGCCTGCTCGGGCCGGACGACTATGACGTCGCGGGAGCCGCGACCGGTGTCGTCGAGGCCGACCAGGTCCTCGGCGCTGAGCGGGTCCAGTCCGGCGACGTCGTCATCGCGATGGCCTCCTCCGGGCTGCACTCCAACGGTTTTTCGCTCGTACGGCACATCCTGGCGGCGCGTGGCGTCGGCTACACAGACACCGCCGCCGAACTCGGCGGCGTCATCGGCGAAGCGCTCCTTGAGCCCACCCGGCTCTACACCGGACCCCTGCTCAGCGTGCTGGCTGACCCCGAACTGGCCGGCGTCGTCCACTCGCTCAGCCACGTCACCGGCGGCGGCATCGCGGCCAACCTGGCCCGGGTGCTGCCCGTCGGCAGCTGGGTCGAGGTCGACCGGTCCACCTGGTCGCCCGACCCCGTCTTCAGGGTACTCGGCGACATGGCCGGCACCACGCTGGAAAGCGCCGAAGGCACCTGGAACCTCGGCGTGGGTATGTTCGCCGTCGTCGCGGCCAACGCCGCGTCATCCGTCATCGCCCGACTCAAGTCTGAGGGCGTCCCGTCCTGGGTCGCCGGCCGCGTGTCGATGGCCCCGCACGACCTCACCGGCTTCGAACAGGGTGCCAAGGGCGTCAACGGCGGCGCCGTGCGCCTCGTCGGCGGCTACGCCGCGTAGCCACCGCATCCCGGCGCGGTCGTCCTCGTCGCGTGCAGTACCTCGCGGCGCGCGTTGAACACTTGTCTATCGCGCGCCGCGAGACAGGTCCGCCAGGGCGAGCGGATTCCGCCGGCGAACGGCCGAGGCCGCGCACGCTGGGAGTTGCCCGGAAGCCGGTCGATGGGCGCGCCACAAGAACATCCGCACACAGAGATGTGCGCGGATGTCAGCGAGTCGAGCTAGGCGCGCTTCTTCTCGTCTTCGGTGTCGTAGTGGTCGACGTAGTCGTCCGGCTCGTCAGCCGTCGTCTTGTTCGCTTCGTACTCCGGCCACTTGGCCAGGTCCTCGTCGAGACGCGGGTCGGTCACCGGATGCCCGGTGAGCTCGCGTTCAAGCGCGTTGTAGTTGGTGTCCGGGCTGAAATACTTCAGCTCGCGGGCAACCTTGGTGTGCTTTGCTTTTTGACGGCCGCGCCCCATGCGTGACCCCCTAACGATGCCAGGCCGGGTGAGTGATGAGTCACCCGGGAGTTGCCGAACGGAATAGTGAAATCTAGCCGCTAGTTTAGCATGGTGGGCCTGACGCCCCGATGACGCGGTTCACGGTCGGAACCCGAGGGATGAGGACGAATGGTGAACGCCACGGCCGTGCCGGTGGTGATCATCGGTTCCGGGCAGGCCGGGCTGTCGGTGGCCTACCATCTCAAGCGGTTCGGGCTCAGTGCGGGGCGCGACTTCGTCATCTTCGACCGTGGCACGGATGCCGGCGGCGCGTGGCAGTTCCGCTGGGAGTCCCTCCGCCTCGGCGCGGCCCACCGGGTCAACGACCTGCCGGGCCTGTCCGAGCTCGGCCTGAGCTTTGAAACTGCCGACCGCTCCCGCCCTGCCCGCGACGTGGTAAGCGAGTACTACCGACGATTCGAGGAACACTTCGAGTTGAACGTCGTGCGACCGGTCACCGTGCGGTCGGTGTTCAACCGGCGTGCCGACCTGGTCGTGCGCACCAGCTCGGAGCACTACGGCGACCGCGAGACCCTGGCCGGGCTGCTGGTCAACGCCACGGGCACGTGGGGTGCGCCCTTCGTGCCGCATTATCCGGGCGCCGGGTTGTTCACCGGCCGTCAGCTGCACACCAATGGGTTCCGGGATGCCGCTGAGTTCGCCGGCCAGCGCGTTGTGGTCGTGGGCGGCGGCACATCGGCCATCGGATTCATGCTCGAGCTGGAGCAGGTCGCTGCGAACCTGACCTGGACGTCCCGTCGCCCTATCGACTGGGTGCACACCGAGCGCCTCGATCTCGAGGGAGCGTCGGCCGCGGTGGCCATGCAGGACGAAGCCGCCCGCAACGGCCGGGCCCTGCCGAGTATCGTCAGCGGCACCGGTGTGCCGGTCAGTCGCCGCATCCAGGCAGGAATCGACCGGGGCACCCTCGTGGCCCGGCCGATGTTCGAGGCTCTCGAGGAGACCGGTGTGCGCTGGACGGACGGCACGTTCAGCGAAGCGGACGCTATCATCTGGGCGACCGGATTCCGGCCGGAGGTGCGCCACCTGGCCCCGCTCAAGCTGCGTGACAAGGCCGGCGGCCTCGTTGTCGGTGCCGGCTCGTCCTGGACGGACCCACGGATCTTCCTGGCCGGCTACGGTCCGCAGGCCAGCACCATCGGCGCCCGCCGGGCGGGCCGCGTGATCGCCCGGCAGGTCATGGCCCTGCTCTAAGTGAGGCAGGCCCGACACCGCTGGTCGGGCCGCCCACCGCTGGTCGAGCCTGTCGAGACCTACTTGCGCTTCCGCCGGTTCGGGTTCACCGGTCGTGCCCGCGGCTTCATCGGCGGGCTGGCCGGGCTCGACTTGGGTCCCACATTCTCGGTCTGCACCGCAACACTCGTCGTGTCCACGGTCACCGGCGCGAGGGGCCGGCGCGGGATCGGGTGCGAACGCACGGGCTCGCCACGGCGCTCCTGCCCGGGGATCGGTCGGGACCGGCGTCCGTAGATCAGCTCGGAGGAGTCCAGCAGCCACGGCACCAGGGCGATGGTCACACCGTGCACGAGCATCAGCTTCTGGCGCAGGCGACGGGCCTTGTGGTTGTGCAGCAACGACTCCCACCAGTGCCCGACGATGTAGATCGGCGTGTACACGGTGACGACCTCGGAGCCGTACTCTTCGCGGCGGTCCTTGATGTAACAGATCAGCGGCCAGCTGATGTCGCGGTACGGCGAGGCCACGATGTTCAGCGGCACCTGGATGTTCTGCTTGGCCCAGTCGATGATGAGGTTCTCGGTCTCCTCCTCGTCGATGGACACGTGCACGGCCTCCAGGCTCACGTGCCGCGCGGCGATGGCGTAGTCGAGGGCCTTGAGCACGGGCTTCTGCATCTTGCCCACGAGCACGATGGCGTGGTCGCCCTGCGAGCCGAACGTCGTGATCGGGTCGACCTCGATCTCCTTGGCCACGTCGCGGTAATACCTGTTGACACCGATCATCAGCACGAACAGGATCGGCATCATCAGGAACACCAACCAGGCACCGTGGGTGAACTTGGTGATCGTCACGACGATCAGCACCACTCCGGTGAGCAGGGCGCCGAAGCCGTTGATCGAGAGGCTGCGGATGATCGAACCCCGGTTGGGTGGATTGGTCTTGAGCAGGGTCAGCCAGTGCTTGACCATGCCCGTCTGCCCGATGGTAAACGACACGAAAACGCCGATGATGTACAGCTGGATCAGCACCGTGAGGTTGGCCTGGTAGATCACGATGATCACGATGGCGGCCAGGGCGAGCAGCACCACGCCGTTGGAGTAGATCAGGCGGTCGCCACGGGTGCTCAGCGACTTGGGCGCGTAGGAGTCGCGGGCCAGGACGCTGCCGAGCAGCGGGAACCCGTTGAACGCCGTGTTCGCCGCCAGCAGCAGGATCAGGGCCGTGGCGCCCTGCAGCACGAAGAACATCAAGGAGTTGTTGCCGAAGGTGGCGGCGGCGATCTGGGCGATCAGGCTGCGCTGGGGTTGTGTGGCGCACTCCGCCCAACCGATCAGGTCGCAGGGGTTCTCCGCGTAGTGCACCTTGGAGAACAGCGCCAGCGCGGTGAGGCCGACGAAGAGCACAATGGCGATGCCGCCCATCAGCGTCAGGGTGATCTGGGCGTTCCTGATCTTGGGCCGCTTGAACGCGGGCACGCCGTTGGCGATGGCTTCCACACCGGTCAGGGCGCTGCAGCCGCTGGCGAAGGAGCGCAGCAGCAGCAGGATGAACGCCGTCTGGGCGAGGTTGTGCGCCTCCACCTCGAAACCGGCCGATTCGGCTACCGGCGCGTCGCCCAGGGCCACGCGGCCAAGGCCCACGACGATCATCAGCAGCACGCTGCCGATGAACAGGTAGGTGGGCAGGGCGAAGGCCTTACTCGACTCGGCGACACCGCGCAGGTTGACGGCGGCGAGCACGATCACGAAGACGACGGCCAGTTCCACCCGCAGCGGGGCCAGCCCGGGTATCGCCGAGATGATGTTGTCCACGCCACTGGACACCGAGACGACGACGGTCATCACGTAGTCAACGAGCAGCGCGGATGCGACGACGAGGCCGGCCTTCTCGCCGAGGTTCTTGGAGGCGACTTCGTAGTCGCCGCCACCGTTCGGGTAGGCCTTGATGAGCTGGCGGTACGAGGCCACCACGACCACCAGGAGCAGCACGACCACGGCTGCCACCCAGGGCGCGAAGCTCAGGAAGGCCAACCCGCCGAGGGTCAGGATCATCAGCAATTCCTGCGGAGCGTACGCGACGCTCGACAGCGGGTCGCTGGCGAAAATCGGGAGCGCCAGGTGCTTCGGAAGCAGCTGCCCGTCCAGGTGTTCGCTGGCGAGCGGTTCGCCGATTATCCACCGTTTCGGTGATCGGGCTTCGGGTGCTGGGGGGTTCCCCTCTGGTGTCACGAGGGATGACACTACTCCGATGCACCTCACTGTCAAGTTGTCGGCAGATTGACAGGATCAGCCTGGCGTTTTGGCAGCAGCGGGCCCATCGGGCGTAAGGACCGTTCCGGCTGGTGGGCGCGCAGTTCCGCGAGCGATGCGAGCCGGTCCGGGCGCCGATTCGGCACCCGGACGCTCCCAGCCGGCGTGCAGGTTACCGCTTGAGCGAGTCGCGGATGCTCGCGCGCACCAGATCCAGCTGGCGCCGCAACTCCGGCACGGTCTCGCTCGGCATCGTCGAACGGTACGCCTGCGTGCGCAGGTCAGCGCGCATCTGCTGCCGGAACTCGTTGAGCACCATGTCGGCCTCCCGCAGCGCGAGGTTCGCGTCTCCGGTCGGTCGGGCATCCGCCGTGGACTTGGTCGGCTCTGGCGCCTTCTGCCGTGCGGCGGAGGCGAGGTCGGCTCGCAGGCTCTTCATGGCCTCCGTGACGCCCGTGCGCACCTCGTCGGCCAGTCGCCGCACCGAATCGGTGACCTCGTTCTCGATGCTGGCCAGGTCGTCGGCGCGGGCGGCCAGTTCGGCGCGGCCGGCGTCGGTGATCTCGTAGACGGTCTTGCGGTCACCCGCCGTCTTGGTCACCAGGCCCTCCTCCTCGAGCTTGGCCAGCCGCGGGTAGATGGTGCCGGCGCTCGGACTGTAGGTGCCGCCGAACCGGTCGCTCAGGGCCTGGATCAGCTCGTAGCCGTGCCGGGGTCGCTCGGCCAGCAGGCTCAGCAGGTACAGGCGCAGGCTGCCGTGGGCGAAGATCGGGGTCATGACGACGCTCCGTCGCCCGCGGTGTTGGTGCTGCCGGTGCTGCCGGCGTCGTTGACGCCGGCGCCCTGACGGCGCACCACCGAGATGTTGCCGGAGACCGAGTTCGCCCGCAGGTCCAGCCAGGCGCCGTTGAGGTCGCCGGTGCTGCCGTCGTAGCCCTTGCCGAGGGTGCCGCGAATGGTCTGGTTGTCCAACTGCAGCGTGCCGGAGACCGTGTTGATCTTGTAGCGGGTGGGCACGTCCGCGCCGACTCGCACGGTGAGGTTGCCACTGACCAGATTGGTGGAGATCTGGTCCGGCATGCCGGCAATGTCGAGGAACACCGCACTGGTGACGCCGTCGACAGTGAATCGGCCGATGTCCCCGCTCGCGGTGATGTCGCCGGAGACCGTGTGCGCCACGATGTTGCCGGTGTGGTTCCGCACCGACATTTCTCCGTTCACGCCGTTGAGCTCGAGGTCGCCCACGATGTCGTCGACGACCAGGTCGCCGGACACGGTGCTGAGCTTGGCGTCGTTGCGGAGCCCCGTGACGAGGGCGTCCGCGGTGACCACACCGAACTTCATGGCCACATCGCGCGGCACGGTGACGCTCACCTCGGCCTTGGCGCTGCCGCGGAACGAGGCGAAAACGTCGATGAAGTTGTCCCAGCGCAACTGGGGGTGGTCGATCTCGAGGGCGTCGTCGACGACCGAGATCTTGAGGTCCTTGCCGGAGACGCTGTGCACCTCGATGCGTGCGCCCGGTTCGTCGCTGCCGATCACATCGATTTTTCCGCCGATCAGGCCCACTTTGAGCGAGCGGACCAGCTCGACGTCGATGATCTTGGTCTGCCCAGGGGCGACCAGCCATTTTTCCTGCGTCATAGTCTTCTCCTTCGCGATATATCGCGTTCAATGAATCTCAAGATATATCGCGTGTGGGCGTGCGGCAAGCCCCTCACGGCAAACCCGAAGGTGGCCGGATCCGCAAACCGACGGTCGCCGGCTCAGTAGGGGAAGATTGCGAGCCAGTCGCGGTTGTGCGCGTGCACCAGCACGAGGAAGACCACCAGGTCGAAGAGCAGGTGCACGCAGACCACGTAGGTGAGCGACTTCGTGATCGAGAAGGTGTAGCCCTGCAGAAGGGCGAACGGGATCGTCAACAGCGGTCCCCAGCTGCGGTAGCCGAGTTCCCAGAGGAACGAGACGAAGATCACCATCTGCAAGAGGTTCGCCGTCCAGAACGAGAAGTGCCTCCTGAACAGGGCGAAGACCAAGCAGATGAAGAACAGTTCGTCCCAGATCCCCACGAACCCCACGCCCACGAAGAGCCGGCCGAGTTCATCGGGGGCGCTGATGCTCGGCCAGTTCAGGTAGGCGCCCGAGCGGATGAAGTAGCTGGGCAGGATGAGGTAGCCCAGCAGCAGCACGCCCACCAGGTACCAGCGCTCCAGGGTCGTCCAGCGCTGGCCGGTCTTGATCGGGAACCACACCTGCCGGTCCCCGAACGCACGCCGTGAGATGAGATAGGGCACGGCCACCGCGGCCGAGAGCACCACTCCCATCAGCGCCATATTGGGGTAGCTGATGTCCGCCTCTACCGAAATGGTGCTGATGATGAGCAGTCCGACCGCGATCAGGAGCAGGTCGCGAAACAGGGCCCGGTCCACCAAGACAGCCACGACCAGTGCCGCCGCGAGCGTCGCGTAGCCGGGCAGTGGCAGACGCAAGGCGAACAAAAGCACCGCGGACGCCGACACCAGGGCCGCCGCCAGTAGGCGAAGGGCCGGTGACGCGGCTGCCCGTCCCGGCGTCGCTGGGGCATCCACTACGGCTTCGTTTCCCATCGTGCAATTCTGGCCGAAACCGCCGTCAGGGTAAATGGCAACCCTGCCGGACGGGGCCATCCGGCAGTAGGTTCGGGGAATGGTGAACCCCACACATCCAGCGGATGCCCGCCGGCACGACAGTCTCGAGCCCGTCGACAACGGTCACCTCGATCCCGTCGCCCTGGCCGCCCGCCTCATCGCGATCGATTCGACAAATCCAGACCTCGTGCCCGGCGGAGTCGGCGAGGCCGAGATCGCCGCCTGGTGCGCCCAGTGGCTGTCCTCACGCGGCTTCGAGGTGCACCGCCTGGAGGAGCGGGCCGGTCGGCCGTCCATCGTCGGCATCAAGCGCGGCACCGGCACTGGCGGTTCCCTGATGCTCAACGCCCACCTCGATACCGTCGGCGTCGCGGGATACGAGGGCGATCCGTTCTCGGGCGAGCGGCACTCCGGCCGACTGCACGGTCGCGGAGCTTTCGACACCAAGGCCGGCGTGGCCGCCGTGCTGGTCGCCGCGGACCGGGCCACTCTCACCCCGCTGGCCGGCGACGTGCTGGTGACCCTGGTCGCCGACGAGGAATTCGGCAGCCTCGGCACCGAGGAGGTGCTGCGCCGGTTCACCGCCGACGCTGCGATCGTCGTCGAGCCGAGTGAACTCAGCCTCACGGTCTGCCATCGGGGCTTCGCCTGGTTCGAACTCACCCTGCACGGGCGGGCTGCGCACGGATCGATGCCCGGTCAGGGGGTGGACGCCATCCGGCATGCCGGCATGGTGCTGCACGGCCTCGACGAGCTGCGAACCGGCCTCGAGCAGAAGCCCGCTCATCCGTTACTCGGCCACGGCACGGTGCGGGTTGCCATGATCGCCGGCGGCACGGATGCGGCCACGGTCGCCCCGAGCGCCACCCTCACCATCGAGCGGCGCACCCTGCCCGGCGAGACCCCGGAACTCGTCGAAGCCGAGCTGCGCCACCTGCTCGACCACCTGGCCGCGACGACCGCCGACTTCCGATACGACCTCACCAGGCTCGTCGCCCGCGGCGCGTTCGAGGCGGACCCGGCCTGGCCCATCGTGCGGCTGCTCGACGAGCAGGCCGAGCGGGTGCTCGGCCGCCTCGTGGTGCAACGCGGCGAGCCGTTCTGGACCGACGCCGGCCTGGTCCGTGAAGCGGGCATCCCGTGCCTGCTCTTCGGCGTCGACGGTTCCGGGGCGCACGCCCCGGTCGAATGGGCCACGGAGAGGTCGATCCATCAGCTCGCCGAAATTCTCGAAGACACCATCATCGCGTTCTGCGGCTGAGCCCGGCCGGTCACAGTTGACCTTGACGTAACGTCAAGATTTATCGTGGACGGTGTCGGGCATCCGCTCGGCAGCCTGAGGAGGAGTAGCACCGACCGATGGACCACTCGATCCAGGACATCGCCCGGCTGGCCGGAACCACGAGCCGCACTCTGCGTCACTACGGCGCCGAGGGACTCCTGCCACCGAGCCGGGTTGCCGCCAACGGCTACCGCTACTACGACGACAGGGCACTCGTACGGCTGCAACGCATTCTGCTGCTGCGCGAGTTGGGTCTCGGCCTGCCCGCGATCCGCGCGGTGCTCGACCGCGAGACCGACGAAGCGGCGGCCCTGCGTGCCCACCTGGGCTGGCTCGAGCAGGAGCAGCAGCGGCTGCAGCGCCAGATCCGGTCGGTGCACACCACCATCACCGCACTGGAAGGAAAGGACCAGCTCATGGCAGAGACGATGTTCGACGGCTTCGACCACAGCATCCACAAAGAGGAGGTCGAGCAACGCTGGGGCGCGGACGCCTACGCCAGCGGCGACAGCTGGTGGCGGGACATGACCGCCGCCCAACGTGCCCAGTGGCAGGCCACGACCGCCGCGCTCCAGGCCGACTGGCGGGATGCCGCCGAGCGGCAGGTCGCCCCGGACGGCACCGAGGCGCAGCAGCTGGCCGGGCGGCACGTGCAATGGCTCGACGCCGTGCCCGGCATCCCGCGAGAGAACGGCCGCCCCGCGGCCGCATACGTTCGCGGGCTCGGCGAGATGTACGTAGCCGACGACAGGTTCGCGGCCCACTACGGCGGCCAGGCCGGCGCCGGCTTCGTGCGCGATGCCCTCGCGGTCTACGCGGCCCGTACCCTCTAGTCCGCTCCGCCCCGCGCATCCGCTCCGCACATCCCGCGAAAGCGGTCGTGTGGTCACCTCCGCCCGCTGTGGTGACCACAAGGCCGCTTTCGCGAGACGTCAGGCGGGATCGAGCGCGGGGGCCGTCGACGGGCGCCGGCTGCGGTCCCGGGCGAACAGGGGCAGCGTCCACTGGCAGAGCGGCCCCACCAGCACGGCGAACAGCACGGTGCCCAACCCCACGTTGCCGCCGAGTACCCATCCGGTCGCCAGAACCAGGCCCTCGATGCCGGTGCGCACGGCCCAGATCGGCCAGCCGGTGCGGGTGTGCAACCCGGTCATCAGGCCGTCGCGCGGGCCGGGTCCGAGCCCAGCGCCGATGTAGATGCCCGAGGCGACGGCCAGCAGCAGCAGGCCGGCCGCGAACAGCAGCACGCGCAACCACAGGGCCAGGTCGGCGGGCACCAGCCACAGGCCCACATCCGCCGATGGGCCGACCAGCAGCGCGTTCATCACTGTGCCGAGGCCCAGTCTCTGCTTGAGCGGAATCCAGAGCAGCAGCACAATGCCGCTGATGATGGTGGTGATCACCCCGAAACCGAGGTGCAGGTGCCCGTCGAGACCCTGGGTCAGCACGTCCCACGGGGCCACCCCGATCGCGCCGCGCACGATCAGCGCGATGCCGATTCCGTAGAGGAAGAGGCCAATAGCGAGCTGAATCACACGTCGGGTCATAAGAGTCAATCCAATTGCATCCAGTCCCTGGGCTCAAGTAGCCAATTTGCCTATAGTGGCTTCATGTCGTCGAACCAACTCAGCGCCCGCACCCTGGAGTCCCTGCTGGGCGACTGGCGCACCGGTGGCAGCGCTTATCGAGCGCTGGCCGACCGCATCCGCCTGCTCACCCTCGACGGCCGCATCCCCACCGACAGCCGGCTGCCGGCCGAACGCGATCTCGGCACCAGGCTGGGCCTGAGCCGAACCACGGTCACCGCCGCCTACCGGCAGCTCCGCGACGCCGGCTACCTGCACAGTGTGCAGGGCTCGGGCAGCGTCGCCCGGCTGCCCGGGGTGTCTGTCGCAGCGGATGCCGCGGCACCCGGCGCGGTGCTCGACCTGGGCCAGGCGGTACTGCCGGCCTGGCCCGGCCTGGCCGAGGTGGCCGCGCTCGCCGCGGCGGACCTGCCCACGCACCTGACCGGCTCCGGCTTCGACCCGGTGGGGCTGCCCGAGCTGCGCGAGGCCATTGCCGACCGTTACCGGGCCAGGGGGCTGCCCACCGAGCCGAACCAGATCATGGTCACCGTGGGCGCCCAGCACGCCATCGCCCTGCTCGCCCGGGTGCTGATCAACCGGGGCGACCGGGTGCTTGTCGAGACACCCACCTACCCGCACGCCTACGAGGCCCTGCGGGCGGCCGGCGGTCGCCTGATGCCGGTGTCCGTCACGGCCGCACTGCCCGGCGCAGACGCCGGTTGGGATGAACCAGCGCTGCTGCAGACGATCCAGCGCAGCAACCCGGTGCTCGGCTACCTGATGCCCGACTTCCAGAACCCCACCGGGCAATCGATGCCAGTGGCCCAACGCGAACGGGTGCTGGCCGCCGCCGCCCGCCAGGGCACCGTGCTGATCAGCGACGAGACCATCGGCGAACTCGACATCGACCGGGCCGGCGAGTTCGGCCCGTTCGCCGCGTCGGCCGACCCGGACCGGCCCGACCTCGCGGTCACCGTCGGGTCGGTCGGCAAGACGGTCTGGGGCGGCCTGCGGGTCGGTTGGATCCGGGCCGACCCCGGCCTGATCCGCAAACTGGCCGCGGCCCGGCTGGCCAACGACCTCGGCACACCGGTGCTCGAACAGCTCATCGTCACCCGGCTGCTGCGGCAGCTCCCAGACATCCTCGAATCCCGCCGGCTCCTGCTGCGGGCGGGCCGGGACCGGCTCGTGTCCGGCCTGTCCGAACGGTTCCCCGACTGGCAGCTGCCGCGGGTCGACGGCGGCATCACCTTGTGGGTCAACCTGGGCCGGCCGGTCAGCTCACAGTTGGCCCTCGCCGCCCGCGCGCAGGGGGTGTTGTTGCCGGCCGGTCCGCGCTTCGGTATCGATGGGGCGTTCGAGAGGTTCCTGCGCATCCCGTTCTGCTACGGTCCGGCCGAGATGCCGCGTGCCCTCGACGCCCTCGCGCTGGCCTGGGAATCGTTGCTGCGGCATCCGCTGCCCGACACCGGCTACCTCGCCGACGTGGTGTGATCCGACCGTAATCGGACCGTCACATCCGGGGCCCTAGGTCCCTCTGGTTGCAGGCAGTGCAATGGGATACTGATCGGGTGTATTTTCTCTCGGTCCTGAGCATGAAGAACCGGGCGCTCATTGCGCTCATCACCATCGTCGCGGCCGTTTTCGGCTCCCTTGCGCTGACCAGCCTCAAGCAGGAGCTGATCCCCTCCCTGCAGCTGCCCACGCTGCTGATCTCCACAAGCTACCCGGGTGCCTCGCCCGAGGTGGTCAACGATGATGTGTCGACGCCGATCGAGACCGCGATCCAGGGCATCGAGGGGTTGGAGTCCACCTCCACGACCAGCAGCACGAACTCGTCGCTGGTCAACGCCACGTTCACCTACGGCACCGACCTCGTCAAGGCCGAATCGAAGATCAGCCAGGCGATCAACCGCATCAAGACCACGCTGCCCGCCGACGTCGACCCCCAGGTGATCAGCGGCAGCATCGACGACTTCCCGGTGCTGTCCCTGGCGGTATCCGGCGGCGACGCCGACACGGTTGCCGACCAGCTCACCCGCAGCGTGCTCGGCGACATCCGCGACATCGACGGGGTGCGCGATGCAGCCCTCGTCGGTGACATCGGCCAGCGGGTCACCATCACGCCGGATGCCGCGGCCCTGGCCGCGCGCGGCCTCAGCGCGAGCGCCATCCGGGACGCCCTGCAGCAGAACGGGTCGCTCATCCCGGCCGGTTCCCTCACCGAGAACGACACGACCCTCTCGGTGCAGGCCGGCGCCAAGCTCGGCTCCGCCGAGGACATCGCCGCGCTGCCCCTGATCGGCGGCGGGGCTGCCGGACCCGTCTCTATCGGCGACGTCGCCGCCGTCGCGGTGGTCGACAATCCCGTCACGAGCATCTCCAGGGTCGACGGCGAACCGGCCCTGACCATCTCGGTCACCAAGGTGCCGGCCGCGAACACCGTCGACGTCTCGTCGGCCGTGCGCGCCATCCTGCCGCAGCTCGAGGACGCCGTGCCCGGCACGACCATCACCGTGGTCTTCGACCAGGCCCCGTTCATCCAGGAGTCCATCGACGCCCTCACCCAGGAGGGAATTCTCGGCCTGGTGTTCGCCGTCCTGGTGATCCTGGTCTTCCTGTTGTCGGTGCGCGCCACCCTGGTCACCGCGATCTCCATCCCCACCTCGGTGCTGATCACGTTCATCGGCCTGCAGTCGGTGGGGTACTCCCTGAACATCCTCACCCTCGGTGCGCTCACCATCGCGATCGGCCGGGTGGTCGACGACTCCATCGTGGTGATCGAGAACATCAAACGGCACCTGGTCTGGGGCGCTGACCGTGCCGAGACCATCGTGCGCGCGGTCCGCGAGGTCGCCGGGGCCATCACCGCGTCCACCATCACCACCGTCACGGTGTTCCTGCCGATCTCCTTCGTCGGAGGCTCTACGGGGGAGCTGTTCAGGCCGTTCGCGCTCACCGTCACCATCGCGCTGCTCGCGTCGCTGCTGGTCGCGCTCACGATCGTGCCCGTGCTGGCCTACTGGTTCCTGCGCGCGCCCCAACCGGCCGCCGTGCCCGCCGTCGCCGTGCCCGCGGTCACTGCGCCCGCCGTCACCGCCACCGCCCCTGCCGCCACCGCACCGTTCACGACGACAGTCGCCGTGCCCGCCACCCGCAACCGGCACGCGGCGCCCGACGCTGACGGCTTCGACGAACGTGACGCCAGGGAGCAGCCCAGCCGCCTGCAGAAGGGTTACCTGCCCGTCATCGGCTGGACCCTCAAGCATTACGTGGCCACGCTTCTCCTCGCCGCCCTGGTGCTGGTCGGCACCGTCGCCCTGTTGCCCTTCATGAAGGTCAACTTCCTCGGCTCCACCGGCCAGTCCACCTTCCAGGTCAGCCAAGAGCTCCCGGTCGGCACCAGCCTCGCCGCCCAGGATGCCGCGTCCACCGCGGTCGAAGACGTCGTCCGTGGCGTCGAGGGGGTGAGCATCGTGCAGGTCTCCATCGGTGGTGGCAGCGCGTTCGCGGCCTTCGCCGGGGGAGGGTCGTCCTCGAGCACGGTCACCTATTCGGTCACCACCGACGACTCCGCGGATGCCGACGCGGTCCAGGTGGATGTGCGCGACCAGCTCGACGGCCTGGCCGACGCCGGTGAGATCACGGTGACATCCGGCGGTGGCTTCGGCGGCTCCTCCGATATCGAGATCGACATCACGGCCGCGTCCGGCGCCGACCTTCAGACCGCATCCGACGACATCCTCGCCGCCGTCGGCGACCTCGACGCGCTCAGCCAGGCCAGCAGCAACCTCGCCGCGTCACGCCCGTACGTGGCCGTGACCATCGATCGCACCAAGGCCGCGGCGGCCGGGCTCAGCGAACTGGCCCTCGGCACTCTGGTGTCGCAGGCGATGCAGCCGAGCATGATCGGCGGGGTCGTGATCAACGAGGCCACTCTGTCGGTGTACCTGCAGTCGGGCTTGTCACCGGCCACCACTGCCGAGCTTGCCGCCCTGCAGATTCCTACCCTGGCCGGCCCGGTTGCGCTGGACACGCTGGCCGCCGTGCAACAGGTCGACGGCCCGTCCACCCTCACCACCACCAAGGGGCTGCGCACGGCCACGATCTCGGCCACCCCCAGCGGCGACGATCTCGGCACCGCGACCGCGCAGGTCTCCACGGCCCTGGCCGACACCGACCTGCCCACCGGCGCCACCGCCACCCTCGGCGGGGTGTCGGCGGACCAGACCGACGCGTTCCAGCAACTGGGCATCGCGATGCTCGTCGCCATCCTGATCGTCTACATCGTCATGGTCGCCACCTTCAGGTCGTTGCTCCAGCCGGTCCTGCTGCTGGTGTCGGTGCCGTTCGCGGCGACGGGGGCGATCGCACTGCAGGTGATCACGGGCATCCCGCTCGGTGTCGCGTCGCTGATCGGCGTGCTGATGCTGATCGGCATCGTCGTCACCAACGCCATCGTGCTGGTCGACCTGGTCAACCAGTACCGTCGCCGGGGCCAGAGCGTCCATGACGCCCTCGTGCACGGGGCGTCACGCCGGCTGCGGCCGATCCTGATGACGGCGCTGGCCACCATCTTCGCCCTACTGCCCATGGCGGTCGGGCTCACCGGACACGGCGGCTTCATTTCCCAACCGCTTGCGCTGGTGGTGATCGGTGGCCTGGTCTCCTCGACCGTGCTGACCCTGGTCGTGCTGCCAGTGTTGTACCTGGTGGTCGAGGGTGGTCGGGTGAACCGGAGGTTGCGGCGTTCCGTGCGCTGAATCAGCCGCTGACCAGGCCGATGCCGATGTTGATCCCCCGGTCGGCGAAGAAGGGTTGCGGGTCGATGGCGGTGCCGTCGACCCGCACTTCGATGTGCAGGTGGCAGCCGGTCGAGGCGCCGGTGTCGCCCACCGATGCGATCACCTCGCCGGCCGTCACGCTCTGGCCGGCAACCACGAGCGTGGCCCCGTCCGCGATGTGCGCATACCCCGTGGTCACTCCGTCGCCGTGATCGATCAGCACCCAGTTGCCGTAGGTGCCGAGCCGGCCCGTCTGGGCGACGATGCCGGCGTTGGCGGCATAAACCGGGGAGCCGCACGCCGCGGCGAGGTCGGTACCGGAGTGAAACGGGAGCACGCCGGGTAACGGGAGTTCCGGCCGGGGACCGAAGCCGTCGGTCAGGCTTCCCACGGCGGGAGTGGCCCATCCCGTCAGGCTCAGCCGCGCCCCGAGAATGCCGGCCAGTTGGCTGGTCGCCTGGTTGGCGCGGCCGGCGGAGGCCTCGGCGGAGGTGGCCAACGCCGTCTGCGCATCCAGGCTTGCCGTGCTGAAGGCCGTGGTGGCCTGACTCAGCGACACCTCGGCAGCAGCGAGGGCGGCCTGTTTCTCGGCGAGCGGAAAGTCCACGGTGGCCGCCTGCGCGGTGCCGAGGTCGGCCTGCAAGGCCTGCGCCCGGTGGACGTCCCGGTCGACGCGGGTGCGGATCGTGCTCAGATTGCCGGTCAGGTCCGCGATCCTGTCGACGTTCCCCAGCCGGGAGAGCAGATCCGCTGAGCCCTCGTCGCTCAGCAGGGCATCCAGGGTCGCCGTCCCGGTGCCCTTCTGCACAATCGTGCGCACCAGGGCGGCGAGCGCCCGGGTCGACGACTCCGCCTGCACGGCGGCTGCATCAGCCAGCGCACGCACCTGCTCGAGCCGGATGAGGGCGGCGGTCTGGTCGGCCAGGGTCGCCGCCAAGTCGAGCCGTGCGGCGTCGTAGACAGCCTGGGCCCGGTCGCGACCGGTCTCGGCGGCGGCGAGGGCGGATGCTGCCCGGGCAGCATCACGGGACGGCGCAACCACCGTGGGGTTCGGCGGCGCCGCCGGCCGCCCCGACGTGCGGGGGCCCGCCGGAGGAACCGGGTTCGCCGGCGGCACTGTCTCATTCTGCGGCGGGGTGGGCGGGGCGGGTGGAGCGGGCGGATCGGTGGGAGGAACAGCTGGGGGAGCGGGCGGGTCCGTGGGCGTGGGCGTGGGCGTGGGTTGACTGGGCGGGTCCGTGGGCGAGTCGGTCGGCGGAGGGGTCGCGTCCGGGCCCGGCGGCAGATCGGGGATTGCCGGATCGGAGGGGCCGGGAACCGGGGCGCTAGGGGGCTCGGGAGACGGCGACGGCACCGGTGGGATATCCGGATCCGACGGCGGGTCGATCGGTGTATCCGTTGGCGTCGGGGCCGGACTGGTCGGTGAGGGTGTCGGCGCGCAGGCCGGAGGGGCAGTCGGGGTCGGCGTTGGCGTCGGAGTGAGCGTCTGAGCATCCGTGGGTGTGGGGGCGCCCGTTGGTTCGACGGCGGCCGTGCCGGCGGCCTGTGCCGACGACGGGCAGAGAGAGGATGACGCACCCGCCGTGAGTACGCCGGCGCCGAGCACCAGCACGCTCACGATGGAGGCCAAACGCACGACGGTTGTTCGTCGCCGGCGCGCGGGCACGACGCGCTGTGCGCTGACACCGTGCGACGTCGTGGCCATATACGCTTCGCAATCCAGAGCGGTCGGGAGCCAGCCGGTCTGCCGGCGAGTGGCGCCAGTATCGCACCGCCTCCCGTAGGCCGCAACGCTCCGACTCGAGCGGTGACCCGGCCTGCAGAACCCGCCTCGTTATCACGACAAAGTGTGATGAAGGGAACCGGATTGGACACAGAATCCCGGTATGCGACCGTTTCTCCCGATAGACGTCCGTCGCGCTCAGGCGCCGTCGAGATGCTCGCGCAGAAAGGCTGATACCTCGTCGCGCATGGCCGCGTCGAGGATGCCGATGGAGTGCAGACTGCCCGGCACGGTGACGAGCCGGTTGACGATGCCGAGGTCGCTCAGATCGTCGGCGAACCCGCTGGACTGGCTCAGCGGGATGAACTCCTCGGTGGACGATCCGATGAAGACGGGCGGGTCCGTGCGGTCCAGCGCCCGGACGGCGGAGGCATCCACTGCCGCGTCACAGTCCAGCAACGAGGCACAGTCGAGGTAGTCGAGCACGATCTGTTCGAGCCCCGACGAACCTCCGGCCACGACAATGCCGTCGTAGCTCAGGTCCACTGGACCTGAAAGCTCGGCGACCGCCGCCACCCGGCTGCCATCGGTCAGTGATCCGCTGCCGCGGGTGCCGAGAAGGGCTGCCAGGTTGCCGCCGGCCGAGCCGCCGAACGCACCGATCCGATCGGGGTCGATGCCGTAGCGGTCGGCGTTGGCGCGCATCCATTCGACGGCCAGGCCCAGGTCGTCGATGGCGGCCGGAAAGCTCACATCAGGGACCAGCCGGTAGTTCACCGAGTACGCCACGAATCCCTCGGACGCGAGCCATTCGCACACGTTGCGCCAGTCAGCGTTGCCCTTGTCGCCTCGGGCCCAGCTGCCGCCGTGGACGGAGAGCACGGCGGGGCGCCGCTCGGTCTCGGTGGCAGTCCCCGTGGTGGACTCTGCGGTGGGGTCCGCTTCGGTTGCCGCTGTGGTGGTCGGGTCCGTGGGCGTGATCCCGGCGGGGACCTCGGCCGGCGCGGCCGCGGCCGCGGCATCGGTGGCCGTGGCATCAGCATCGGCGTCGCCGGCGCCGGCGCTGGCCGACACGGCGTCGTTCGGCGGCGAGCAGACGTCCAGGGTGAGCTGGGTGCCGTCGGGCTGGGTGGCGTAGACCACGTCTTCGTCGATCACCGCGTCGCCGGGCGCGGTGAACGTACGGATGCCGACAACCGCGGTGGTGTCGACCTCACTGGCGGTGCCGCCGGCCTGGGCGGGGGCCACCGGGCGCAGGTTCCAGTGCAGTCCGCCGAGCAGGGCGGTGGCAACGACGGCCATCCCTCCGGCGTACGCGACGAAGAGAACGAGAAAGCGTCGGGAGCCTAGTCCGATGATGCGGCGACCGGTGCTCACGGATGCTCCTGAATGCGCTGGGTGCGGGTACACCCGAGAATAGATCGGACCGGCCTGGCCTGCTAATCCGCGGGCGCCGCGGAGCAGTCCGGGCGCGTCGCGCTCAGCGGTTCGACAGTGCAGTCAGCCGGCCGGGACGCGGGGGCGTGGACGCGTCAGGCCGGTGCCGGAACGTCGCGGGTGATCCCCGGGCTCAGGGCGGCGATCATCCGGGTGATATCGAGGGCCGCCGCGCTGGCCGCGACAATGGCTTCCGCGCCCAGCTCCCGGTGTTCGTGGATCGCCAGGGTCACCGCGGCGGCGGCCTCCTCGGCCGCCGTCAGGGTGTCCAGGCTCGGTGTCCCGGTGTTCCATTCGTTCACCAGGGTGGCCGTCGCCCGCACCGCGGCACTGAGCGGCGGCCGCAGCACATCCGGCAGTTCAACCGGAACGGGTGTGCCCCAGGCCGCCCCGGCGAGGACATCGGTGAGGTCGCGCACATAGAAGGTCGCATTCTCGAGGGCCGCGAGGTCGTCGTAGTCGCTGCTGAGATCGTGCGGGCGGATGCGCGCCCGTGGGTTGATCCGGCGACTCTCGTCGGCCTCCGCCAACGCGCGCCGCACGGCGGTGCTGGTGCTGGCCAGCGTGGCACCCTGCTCGGACCACTCGCCCTCCTCCGGCGGCCAACTCCCGTCCATCGCATCGGCGAGGGAACCCAGGTGCAGCCCGAGCGCTTCGCGCAGCCTCGACAGCTCCTTCATCGCGGCGTTCACCCGCAGCGGCGGCGCGACCAGCAGGTTCACCGCCAAGCCCACCACGATGCCCAGGCTCATCTGCGAGACGTAGCCGATGGAGTAGCCGTCGGCGTTCGGGCCGCCCACGATCAGCACGAACAGTCCCGCGATGGGCACGTATTCCCGTCCGGCGCCCAGCTGCCGGATCCCTCCGAACAGGATGCCGATTCCCACCACGAGCGAAACCGTCAGCACGCTGGGTTCGCTGAAGATGATCACCGCGGCTGCCAGGCCGATGCCGATCACGAGTCCGGCGAGGGTCTGCGCGGCGTTCTTGATCGAGCCCATCAGGGTCGGGAAACTCGCCACGATGACCCCGAGCGGTGCGTAATAGGGGTAGTCGTTGGCGACGCCGGGCATCAGCGGTGCGAGCTTCCACGCGATCGCCACCGCAATCGCCGTCTTCACCGCCTGCAGCAGACGTGGATGTGCGAGAGCAGTCTTCACCAGGCCGCCGGTGGCACGCGGGGAGAGATCGGGAGTGGGCATCGACTGATTCTGCATGATCCCGGCCCTCCCGCCCAATCCCAATCGGCGCCGTCTCACCGGACGATTCGCGGCACCGGGCATAGAATCGCGGCATCATCGGGGCCTTGTCCCGCCGGGGTGCGGCCAGAGACGGAGGCGAAGTGAAGATCGCGATAGCCGGTGGAACCGGCACCGTCGGGAGGCACGTCACCGAGCTGGTCGGCCGGCGCGGCCACGAAAGCGTGGTCATCGCCCGGTCGACCGGTGTCGACCTGCAGTCCGGGGCGGGCCTCGCCGGGGCGCTGGCCGGAGTCGACGTGGTCATCGATGTCGTCAGCATCGCCACCCTGTCCGCCGCCGCTTCGTCACGCTTCTTCGGCGCGACCTCGACCAATCTGCTCCGTGCGGAGGCGAGTTCCGGGCTGCGGCACCACGTGTCGCTCTCGATCGTGAACGCCAGCCGGGTGTCGGCGGGCTACTACGCCGGCAAGACCGTCCAGGAGAACATCGTGACGGCGGGGTCAGTGCCGTGGACCATGCTCAGGGCCACCCAGTTCCACGAGTTCGCAGTCCAGACCCTGCAGCGCTCAACGCGCGCCGGCCTGGCCGTGGTGCCTGTCATGAGAACCCAGCCCGTGGCGGCGCGGGAGGTGGCCGAGCGCCTGGTCGAGCTTGCGCTCGGGTCGCCGCGCGGCCACGTGCCCGATCTCGGTGGCCCGAGGGAGGAGCACCTCCTCGATATGGTGCGCGCCTACGTGAGGGCCAGCCGGCGCCGCATTCGCGTCGTCCAGATCCGTTTGCCGGGCCGAATGGGTACCGCGATGCGCGACGGTTCCCTGCTGCCGGCGGGTAACACCGACCGCGGAACCCAATCCTTCGCCGAGTGGCTCGACAGCGACGTCCGGGCCACGCCGGCCGGCTGATCCGGCTGGTCCGCCGCCGGCGGCGCACTCCTTTTATCCAGAGGTCCTTCTGTCTAGAGATCCTTGCCGAAGCACACGCTGAACTCCCCGCCGACATACTGGCCGAACTGCGGGATCTCGACGTAACCGTGCGCCCGGTAGAAAGCGAGGGCGGCCACGTGCAGCGGTCCGGTTTCGAGCACCATACGACGGATGCCCCCGGCCGAGGCCGCCGACTCCGCCGCCTCGAGTAGCCGGCCGGCGACGCCCTCGCCGCGGGCGTCCGGGTGCACGAACATCCGCTTGAGTTCGGCGGTTGGCGGGGCGGCATCACCGGGGTGGAGCGGAACGACGGCCGCGGTACCGACGGCCGCGCCGGCGGCAGTGCGCGCCACGAAGAACAGCACGCCGGGCGCCTCGAGCTCGTCAACGCTGAGCAGGAAGTTGCTCTCCGGCGGGTACAGGGCTGCGGCGAATTCCCCGCTGAGAGTGAGCAGGGCGTCGACCTCGCTCTGGCGGGGCGCTTCCAGGGTCACGGTCAGTGGCATGGATCGAGCCTAGGACAAAGTGGTCCGTGACTTTTGGGACTCGATCAGGTAACGTAGACAAGTCGGCTCTTGACACCGCGTGTTTTATTGTGTGCGCGGATGGGTTTGTAAGTCAGGATGGGCCGGTTTCCCAGTAATCCGCTGGTGAAAAATCACTGTATGTGAACGGCCCCGGCCATAGACTGCCCGGGTTCTCAGGTTGCGTCGCTGTGCGACGCACTACTGCCATGTACTCAACACAACCCAGAAATACTTCTATGCCTTCTAGCAAGAAGCCGGCCGTCGGCCGCGCAGCCAAGAACTTCGACCCGAGCTACTCCAAGGGCGGCCCCAAGGGCGCACCCAAGGGTGGCAGCAAGAGCCCCGGACACCGCGGATACCGCGCCGACGAGGGTGCCCCCAAGAAGCAGCGTTGGAACGCCGACGAGCGCGCCGCGCGCTCCGGTGAGCGCTCCTCTTCCGACCGTCCCGCCTACGGCGACCGTCCCGCATACGGCAACCGCACCGAGCGTCCGGCCACCGGACAGCGTTCCGAGCGTCCCGCCTACAGCGACCGTGCCCCGCGCACCGACCGTCCTGCCTACAACCAGGACCGCAACAACGACCGCCCGTCGTACAACTCCGACCGTCCCGCCCGTGGCGGCGACCGTCCCTCCTACGGCGACCGTGCCCCGCGCACCGATCGTCCGGCCTACAACAACGACCGCCCGTCGTACAACTCCGACCGTCCCGCCCGTGGCGGCGACCGTCCGTCCTACGGTGACCGTGCCCCGCGCACCGATCGTCCGTCGTACAACAACGACCGCCCGGCTCGTGGCGGCGACCGTCCCTCTTACGGCGACCGTGCCCCGCGCACCGATCGCCCGTCGTACAGCAACGACCGCCCGTCGTACAACAACGACCGTCCGGCCCGCACGGAGCGTCCGTCCTACGGTGACCGTGCCCCGCGCACCGATCGTCCGGCCTACAACAATGATCGTCCGGCCCGTACCGAGCGTCCGTCCTACGGTGACCGTGCCCCGCGCACCGATCGTCCGGCCTACAACAACGACCGTCCCGCCCGCACCGAGCGTCCGTCCTACGGCGACCGTCCGGCCCGCACCGACCGTCCGTCGTACAACAACGACCGTCCGGCCCGTGGCGAGCGTCCCGCGTACAGCAACGACCGTGCGGCCCGCAACGACCGTTCGAACGACGGCGGCCACTCCAGCAACTTCTACCCCGACCGCGACTCCAAGCCCAAGTTCGCCGCCGGCGACGACGTGGTCCTCGAGCGCCTCGAGGCCATCGCCACGACGGCAGAGGATGTTGTCGGCGTGACGTTCGGCGACCTCGGCCTCGGTGGCAACATCGTGCGCGAGCTCGCCCTGCTCGGCGCCCCGTCCCCGTTCCCGATCCAGGCCGCGACCATCCCCGATGTGCTCGCCGGCCGCGACGTGCTCGGCCGTGGCAAGACCGGCTCCGGCAAGACCATCGCGTTCGCCGCTCCCATGATCGAGAAGCTCATGGAGAACAACGGCGCCAAGGACCGCAAGATGGCCCGCAAGCCGCGCGCGCTCATTCTCGCCCCCACCCGCGAGCTGGCCCTGCAGATCGACCGCACCGTGCAGCCCATCGCCCGCAGCGTCGGCCTCTTCACCACCCAGATCTACGGCGGTGTTCCGCAGTACCGCCAGGTCAGCGCCCTCCAGCGCGGCGTGGACATCATCATCGGCACCGCCGGCCGCATCGAGGACCTCGTCGAGCAGGGTCGTCTCGACCTGTCCGAGGTTGTCATCACGGTCCTCGACGAAGCCGACTACATGTGCGACCTGGGCTTCCTCGAGCCGGTTCAGCGCATCCTGCGCCTCACCAAGAAGGGCGGCCAGCGTCTGCTGTTCTCGGCCACCCTCGACAAGGGTGTCGCCTCGCTGGTCAAGGAGTTCCTGACCAACCCGGCCGTGCACGAGGTCGCCGGTGAAGACCAGGCCTCCAGCACGATCGACCACAAGGTCCTCCTCATCGAGCACCGCGACAAGGCCTCCATCATCGGCCAGCTCGTCGACCGCCAGGGCAAGACGCTGATCTTCAGCCGTACCCGTGCGTACGCCGAACAGCTCGCCGACCAGCTCGAAGACGCCGGCGTCAAGGCCACCAGCCTGCACGGCGACCTGAACCAGGCCCGTCGTACCCGCAACCTGCAGATGCTCACCAGCGGCCGGGTCAACGTCCTCGTCGCCACCGACGTCGCCGCCCGCGGCATCCACGTGGATGACATCGACCTGGTCATCCAGGCCGACATGCCCGACGAGTACAAGACCTACCTGCACCGCGCCGGCCGTACCGGCCGCGCCGGCAAGTCCGGTACCGTCGTCACGCTGATCCCCAAGCAGCGTCGTCGTCGCATGGAAGACCTGCTCGACCGGGCCGAGATCGAGTCCAGCTTCACCACGGCCACGCCGGGTGACGCGTCGATCAGCGCTCTGGCGAACCTGTAACACCCAGCACACCCGGCAGGGCATCCGCGTAAGCGGGTGCCCTTTCGTGCGTTAACCAGTCCGCGAACTGTGAGAAAAGCACCTTAACCGGCACATTTTGGGTGCAAAGCTCACAGTTCGCGTGATGCCTGGGGCTAGCGGATGCTGCCGACGGCCTCGAGTACCCGGTCAGAGAACTCAGCCGACAGCGGAGCCGAACCGGCGCTCTCGGCGGCGGCGGCCTGACCCTCGGGGCTGGCCACGTAGCCGAGGTAGGTCGATACCAGTTCGGCCTGGTCGGTGTCGGGGTATTCCTCGCAGGCGATCAGGTAGCTCACCAGCACCAGCGGGTACACGCCAGAGGTCGTGGAGGTCCGGTCGACGTCCACCACCAGGTCGTTGGGGTTGTCCCGCTCCACCAGGGGGGACGCGTCGATGATGGCCGCGGCGGCCTCGGTGGAGTAGTCCACGAACTCGTCGCCCACCTGCAACGCCGCGACGTCCAGGTCGCCCACCCGCGACGCATCCGCGTAGCCGATGGTGTTGTTGCCGTTGGCGACGGCGCTCACGACGCCGGAGTTGCCCTGGGCGCCCTCGCCGGCGTACGGGAACGCGTCAGCGGGTTCGTTCGTCCAGATGTCGGGAACGTTCTGGTACAGGTAGTCGGCGAAGTTCTTCGTGGTGCCCGAGTCGTCCGAGCGGTGCACGGCGGAGATCTGTTCGTCCGGCAGCGTGGCATCGGGATTCAGTGCCGCGAGGGCGGGGTCGTTCCACCGCGTGATCGCACCGGAGAAGATCTTCGCGATTGACGCCGGATCCAGACGCAGTGAGTCCACACCGTCCACGTTGTACACCAGCACCAGCGGCGACACGTAGACGGGCAGGTCGATGGCGGCGGAGCCTGGTGCGCAGGCCGCGAACTCGCCGGCCAGTTCCTCGTCGCTGAGGGCGGAGTCCGACCCGGCGAAGTCGACGCCGCCGCCGATGAACTGTTCCCGGCCCGCTCCGGAACCGGTCGGGTCGTAGTTGATCGTCACGCTGGCGTTGGTCCGCTGGAACTGGGATATCCAGACGTCTTCGGCCGAGGCTTGTGCGCTCGACCCGGCACCGTCGAGGGTGCCGGACAGAGCGCTTGTCTGGTCGCCGGACTCGTTGGCGGCGCAGCCCGATAGGAGCAGAGCGGCCACCGCGACTCCGGTGCCAAAGAACATTGCCGGGTACCTGTTTGTTGCCATCACGGTTCCCATTCTGCCTGACCCGGACTCCGCGTTCCCCTGGGTCCCGCCTGAATGCCTCGTCCTGATAGATTCGATGCACCGTATTAGAGGGAGAACCATGACCACACGCTGGGCGCGCTTTGCCCGTGGGTGGATCGTTGCGGCCTTCTCCACCTTCGTCGCCGCGCTCTCGCACACCGTCGGCGGCGGTGCAGTGCCCGGCCTGCTCGCCGTGGTGGTTTCCCTGGCGTTCGCGGGAATCGTGTCGATAGCCCTTGCGGGGCGCAGCCTCTCCACTTGGCGGCTGACGGTTGCGGTGCTGGTCAGCCAGTTGATCTTCCACGGCCTGTTTTCGTTCGGCGGTTCGGGCGGCCGCCTGGCGGCCACCGATGCGTCGATCACTCACGCGCACGCCGCCGGCCAGTCCGTGCAGCTGATGCCGGCCGCCGGCCCGTCGGAAGCCATGAGCGCCGGCGATCACGGGCTGATGATGACTCTCGCCCACGTCCTCGCCGCGGTGGTGACCGTGGTCGCGCTGCGCTACGGCGAGCGGGCGTTCTGGGGTCTGTTCACCACGGCGACGGTTGCACTGACGGCACTCGTGAAGGTCATCGTCCTCACGCCGATCCCCAACATCCCCCGCAGCATCCCGGCGCAGTCCACCTTCCTGCCGCCGCGCGATCTTCTTGTCCTGCTCAGTCCCATGCGCCATCGTGGCCCGCCGGTGCAGCTCATCGCCTGAGGTTTCCTCACGCCTGGCCCGTACCGCACCTTTTATTTGTCGACCTCAGTGTCGAACCGGTTTCTGCCTGCCCTGAGTTTCTGTGGGCGGCACTCGTTTCGACCAGCCACGATCCCAAGGACTCACCATGAAGCTCTCCACGCCCGTCTTCGCCGCCACCACACTCCTCGGCGCCGGCCTGCTCGCTCTCTCGGCCCCGCTGGCCGCCAGCGCCCACGTTGACGTCGAACCGTCCTCGACCGCCGCCGGCTCCTACAGCCTGCTCACCTTCTCCGTCGGCCACGGCTGCGACGGCTCCTCCACCACCGGCATCACCATCGACATTCCCGACACCATCACGAGCGTCAGCCCGACGGTCAATCCCGGCTGGGACGTCACTCCCTTGACCGACGGCCAGGTCAGCTACGCCGCCCAGACCCCGCTGGCCGACGGGCTGCGCACCACCTTCGTGCTCAGCCTGCAGATTCCCGCCGATGCGGCAGTCGGCGACACCCTCGCCTTCCCCGTGCTGCAGTCCTGTGAGGTCGGCGAGACCGACTGGGCAGAGCCCGTCGTCGAAGGCGAGGCCGAACCGGCGCACCCGGCACCGTCGCTCACCGTCACCGAGGCCAGCGCCGAATCCGGCCACGACCACGGTGCCGCGGAAGAGGTCGACGCCGACGCTGCCATGGCAACCACGCCCGCCGCGACCGATGACATCCTCGCCCGGCTCCTCGGTATCGGCGGCCTCATCGTCGGCGCCGTCGGCCTGGTCGTGGCCGTTGCCGCCCGTCGCAAGAACGCGGCGTAGGCATCCCGATGTCACGCCGTCGCGACAGCCGCCGGACCGCCACGACACTGAGGCGTTCGGCGTTGGCCGGAGTCGCGCTTGTCGTCGCGACGCTGGGCTGGTCCGCCGTCCCGGCGTTCGCGCACAACTACGTCGTCAGCACCTCACCGGAGGCTGGTTCGGTCGTGACCGAACAGCCCGGGGTGGTCACCGTCACCACCAATGACAACCTGCTCGATCTCTCGGGTGAGGGCGCCGGCAGTGCCATGCAGGTCAGCGGGCCGACGGATGCGCCGCGATATTACGGCGACGGGTGCGCCACGGTATCCGGGCCGAACCTTCAAGCCGAGGTGCAACTGGGCCAGCCGGGGGAGTACACGGTGGTGTGGCAGACGGTGTCCACCGATGGACACTCCATCTCGGATTCCTTCACCTTCACCTGGCAGCCCGACGCGAGCCAGGTGCTCGACGAGGGGTCCGCCACGGCACCGACGTGCGCAAGCGCGGGCGCCGGCGCTGCCGCTGCCGACACGGATGCGGCCTCCGACTCTGCCGGCACCGGCGGCACGGCCGTCAGCGGCACCGACCTGCTCTGGATAGGGGGAGCCCTCGTGGCGATCCTCGCCGCGATCGGTCTGACCCTGCTGTTCTTGCGCAAGCGCCCCACCGACTGACACCGCACCCGCACGCCCCGCCGGTCGACGACCGGGCCGGATCCCACCTCCCCAGGAGACGCAGATGGATACCAGATGGGCGCGGCTCGCTCGCGGCTGGGTCACCGCTGTCGTCTCGGTCGTCGTCGCCGCCGTCTCGCATGTCGGAGGCGGCGGCACGCTTCCCGGTTCCCTCGGCGCGGTGCTCGCACTCACCTTCGCAGGGCTGGCCAGTGTGGCCCTGGCCGGCAAGACACTATCCAGGCTGCGGCTGTCGGTGTCCGTGATGGTCAGCCAGTTCGCGTTCCATAGCCTGTTCGGGCTGGGCGCCGGTTCGGCGCCGAGATCTATGACCGGCCCCGGCTCAGGACACCAGCACGGAGCCATGATGGTCGAGATGACCGCGCCGGGCGGCTCTGCCCAGGCAATGAACATCGACACGTCGATGTGGCTCGCACATGCGGTCGCTGCAGTGATCACCATCGTCCTGCTCCGCCGGGGAGAGCGCGCATTCTGGGCGTTGCTGGGCCTGGCCCGCACCGCTCTCGGTGCCGTTTTCCCGCCGTTCGTCCACACGGCCTGCCCCACCTCGGCCGCACCGGTCCGGCTGCGTGTCGCGCTCGGTGACCGTCCGCCGCTTCGGGACCTCGTCGTGCTGCGGGCGGGGCGATCGCTCCGCGGACCGCCGGCGCTGGTCTGACCCCCGACCGGAACAGCCCCGCTGATCCGATAGTCCCGCCGCGGTGGCGTCCTCGTCCCGCGCCGGCCCTCTCCGCCCGCTGCCCGCCGGCCCGGGCGTTGCCTGCCGACGGCATTCGTGTTGTCGACCCAGTCCGGTTCCCGAACGACCCTTGGAGCAGACGCATGTCCAGATTCACCCCATCTCGCCGGGCAGCACTGACACTGTTCGGCCTCCTGGCCGGAGCGCTGATCGTCGCGGCGACCCCCCCTATCGGCGAGCGCACACGACCAGGTGCTGTCCACGGCGCCAGCCTCACAAGAACATCTCGACGTCGCACCCACCGAGGTGAGCATGGTGTTCTCCGACGCCGTACTCGACCTCGGGGCCACGATCCTGATCGTCGATACGGCCGGCACTGACTGGGCGGCGGGCGACGTGCGCATCGACGGGAGCTCGGTCAGTCAGGGCGTGACCGGTGACCTCGCCGACGGGCGCTACCAGGTTCGGTGGCGCGTCGTCTCGGCGGACGGCCATCCGATCTCCGGCACGTTCGATTTCGCGCTCGGCGAGGTGAGCGCTGCCGTACCGGCCGCGTCGGCCTCACCTTCCTCGACGCCGGCACTCCAGGCAGCCACGGACTCCGACGCCGGCCGGAACGCCGTCACCGGCCCGCCATTCATCCTGATCGGACTCGGCGGCGCCGTCGCCGGGTTCCTCATCTTCGTCCTCATCCTCACTCTCAGAAAGAGACCCACCACATGAACACAGCGTTCACCACCAAGACCAAGACCCTGCCCACCATGCTGCTGCTGGCCGTGACCACGCTCTTCGCGGCCACCGGCTGCGCGGCGGCGGCCGAGCCGGCAACGCCCACCGCCAGCGCATCCGCCGCCGATTCGATCACCATCGAGGACGCCTGGGTCAAGGCGGCCGACGACGGCATGTCAGCGGCCTTCGGCACCCTCGAGAACACCGGCGACACCGACATCACAGTGGTCTCCGCCGAGTCCCCGGCCTCGACCATGATCGAGCTGCACGAGACCGTGGAGAACGACTCCGGTGACATGGTTATGCAAGCCAAGAAGGGCGGCTTCGTCATTCCCGCCGGCGCATCCCTCGAGCTGGCCCCCGGCGGCAACCACATCATGTTGATGGGCCTCACCGCGCCGCTGGTCGCCGGGGATGACGCCACCTTCACGCTCACCCTGTCCGACGGGTCCAGCTACGACTTCACCGCCCCGGCGAAGGACTACACCGGAGCGAACGAGACCTACGAAGGCGACATGGACATGGACATGGAATCGGACTCGGCGAACTGATGCGCAACGATCAGCACCCCGCTGATCGTCGGGTCAGCCGGCGGCACCTGCTCCTGGGTGGTGCCGCCGCCGGGCTCGGCGCGGCCGCCTCGGTCGGTGTCGCGGCCGCGGTCACCCAAACCGGCGGCCAGTCACCGGCCGCCGCCGTCGACCTCAACGGAAGTCGCACAGTGCCGTTTTTCGGCGTGCACCAGGCCGGTATCGAGACAGTGCCGCAGGCGCAGGTGACCTACCTCGCCCTCGACCTGCACGACTCCGTCGACGCGGCCGCCGTGAAACGGATGATGCGGATCCTCACCGGGGACGCCGCCCAGCTGACCCAGGGCGAGAGCGCATTGGCGGACTCCGAACCCGAACTCGCGCTCGTGCCGGCCCGGCTCACCGTCACCTTCGGGTTCGGGCCGGGCCTTGTCGCGCGCACTGCCCAGCCGGCACCGGGGTGGCTGCGACCGCTGCCGGCCTTCACCGTCGACCGCCTCGAGGATGCGTGGAGCGGCGGCGACCTGCTCATCCAGATCGCCGCCGACGACCAGCTCACGGTGGCTCACGCCACCCGGATGCTCCTGAAAGACACCAGGTCCTTCGCCAGCCTGCGCTGGACCCAGACGGGCTTTCGCCGGGCGCCGGGCTCGGAGAAGCCGGGCACCACGATGCGCAACCTCTTCGGTCAGGTCGACGGCACCGTCAACCTCATGCCGGGCAGCGCGGACTTCGAGAAGCTGGTCTGGGGTAGCTCGTCGCCGGCCTGGCTCGCCGGCGGCACCAGTCTGGTGCTCAGGCGCATAACGATGGACCTCGACAAGTGGGACAAGCTCGACCGCGGCGGACGGGAGTCCGCCGTCGGCCGCACCCTCGCCGTCGGCGCACCGCTGACGGGCACGAAGGAATCCGACGAACCTGATTTCGCCGCCACCACGGCGATCGGTTTCCCGGTCATCCCCGAGTACTCGCACATCCGCCGCGCCCGCTCGGAGGACCCTGGCGAACGCATCTTCCGCCGCGGCTACAACTATGACGAGCCGCCGGCCGGCGGCTCGGTCTCCAACTCCGGGTTGCTCTTCGTGTCGTTCCAGGCGGATGTCGATGCCCAGTTCGTGCCGATCCAGAAGCGCCTCGACGCCCTCGACCTGCTCAATGAGTGGATCACCCCGATCGGCTCCGCCGTCTTTGCCATCCCGCCCGGTTGCACCAGCTCCGGCTACATCGGCGACACCCTCATCTAACCCTCTCCGCAACCCCAAGGACACCTGATGACCACCATCCTCATCACCGAAGACACTCCGCCGCCCACCCCGGACCAGCCGGGAACCCCGCCACGGAAGCAACCCTGGTTCGGGGCCTTCCTTCTGCGCCTGCACTTCTATGCGGGCATCCTGATCGGCCCGTTCATTCTCGTCGCCGCGCTCAGCGGCGCGCTCTACGCGGCCACGCCACAGCTCGAACAGGTGATCTACGCGCACGAACTGCGCGCGCCGGAGTCTGCCACCACCCTGCCCCTGGCCGACCAGATCGACGCTGCCCAGGCCGTGGTCGGCGACGAGGGTGCCCTCGTGGCCGTGCGCCCGGCACCGAACAACGGCGACACCACCCGGGTCATGTTCACCGGCGACGGGCTCGGCGAGAGCGAGACCCGCGCCATCTTCGTCGACCCCGCCACCGCAGAAGTCCGGGGCGACCTCACCGCATACGGCACCAGCGGGGTCCTGCCGCTGCGCACCTGGATCGACCAGTTCCACCGCAATCTGCACCTGGGCGACATCGGCCGCCTCTACAGTGAACTCGCCGCCAGCTGGCTCGGCGTGGTGGTTCTGGCGGGCGGGGCAATGTGGGTCATCCGCATCCGCAAGGTGCGGGCCAAGAAAGACCTGCTACGCCCCAACAACTCAGTCCCCGGCTACCGGCGCCTGTTCAGCTGGCATGCCTCGACCGGCATATGGCTCCTGGTTGGCGCCCTGTTCCTTTCGGCCACTGGCATCACCTGGTCGCAGTACGCCGGAGCGAACGTGTCGGAGCTGCGTGCGGCCTTCAACCTCGGCACCCCGTCGATCTCGACGGACCTCGGCGAGGCGGCCGCCGCGCCCACCGATGAGCACGCGGGGCACGGCACCGCCTCGGCGTCCACGGCCGCCATCGAGCCGGCGACCTTCGACGCCGTCCTCGCCGTCTCCCAGACCGTGAACGTGAACACCGGGTTGGTGGAGATCCGGCCGCCTGCCGCCGCGGGCCAGGCCTGGGTGGTGCAGGAGATCCAGCGCAGCTTCCCCACCGAGGTGGACTCGGTTGCCGTGGACGGTGCGACCCTCCAGGTCACCGACAGGGTCGACTTCGCCGACTTCAACCTGGCCGCCAAGCTCACCCGCTGGGGCATCGACACCCACATGGGCACCATGTTCGGCCTGGCCAACCAGCTCGTTCTCCTGGCCACGGCCCTCGGCCTGGCCGCGATGGTGAGCTGGGGGTACCTGATGTGGTGGAAGCGTCGCCCCACCCGCGGCGGGGCGAAAATGGGCCGGCCCGCTCCGGCCGGCGCTCTCGCCGGTGCCCCCTGGTGGGGTGTGCTGGCGGTGATGGCCGGCGCACTCGTGGTGGGCCTGTTCTTCCCGCTGGTGGGCATCAGCCTGCTGGTCTTCATCGTGGTCGACGCGGTGTTGAGCCTGCGCACTCCTCGGAGCACCCCGAACTGACCCCAACCCCACCCAGCACCATCTCGCGCCCATCTCGCGAAAGCGGCGCAACGGTCACCTCAGCGCACTGAGGCAACCACATCACCGCTTTCGCGAGAGCGGCGTTCCGCGAAAGCGGTGCAATGGTTGCTTCCCCGTCGGGAGGTGACCACTTCACCGCTTTCGCGGGTCGGACCGACCGCGGGTTCCGTCCACAATTCCCGCCGAGCCCGGCGGGGTCGGCGGGCGCGGGTAGAGTTGGCGGGTGAGTTGGAACGCCGAGATACCGTGGGATCCTGACGAGTTCGAGCCACCGGACGACTTCGATGCCCCACCGCCCCCCGACCCTCACGGTCAGGGCGGCTCCGCTCTGCCCACCACCCGGCAGGGAGCATCCGCCCCCGCCGGTGCCGGCCCGGTCGACTTCGGCGACTACGCCCCGCCCGCCGGAGGCGCCACGTTGCTCGCCCCGCCGCCGCCCAAGCGCGCGACCGCCAAGTTCGCAACCGCCGCCGAGGCCCTGCACACCGTCTTCGGCTACGACTCGTTCCGTGGCGAGCAGGCGCAGATCATCGACCAGCTCATCGGCGGCGGCGACGCCGTCGTGCTGATGCCCACCGGTGGCGGCAAGAGCCTCTGCTACCAGATCCCGTCGCTCGTTCGCGAGGGCACCGGCATCGTCATCTCCCCGCTGATCGCGCTCATGCAAGACCAGGTGGATGCGCTCACCCTCGTCGGCGTGCGCGCCGCGTTCCTCAATTCCAGCCAGGACTCCGCCGCGCGCAGCCAGGTCGAACGGGACTACCTCGCCGGCAACCTCGACCTGCTCTACGTCGCCCCCGAGCGGCTGAGCAACGAGGCCACCAAACGGTTCCTCGATCGCGGCACCATCGCCCTGTTCGCCATCGACGAGGCGCACTGTGTCTCCCAGTGGGGCCACGACTTCCGCCCCGACTACCTCGCGCTATCCGAGCTCGCCGACCGCTGGCCCGACGTGCCGCGCATCGCGCTCACCGCCACGGCCACCGATGCCACCCACAAGGAACTCACCGAGCGCCTGCAGATGGGTGAAGCGCAGCACTTCGTCGCCAGCTTCGACCGGCCCAACATCCAGTACCGCATCGTCGGCAAGAACGAGCCGCGCAAGCAGCTGCTCAGCTTCATCAAGACTGAGCACCCCACCGACGCCGGCATCGTCTACGCGCTCAGCCGCAAGACCGTCGAGCAGACCGCGGAGTTCCTGCGCGCCAACGGCCTGAACGCCTACCCGTACCACGCGGGCCTCGACCAGGGTCTGCGCGCCCGCACGCAGTCCAGGTTCCTCCGCGAGGAGGGCGTCATCATCGTCGCCACCATCGCGTTCGGCATGGGCATCGACAAGCCGGATGTGCGCTTCGTCGCCCACATCGACCTGCCCAAGTCCGTGGAGGGCTACTACCAGGAGACCGGCCGCGCCGGCCGTGACGGGCTGCCGTCCACCGGATGGCTGGCCTACGGCCTGCAGGACGTCGTGCAGCAGCGTCGCATGATCGACGAGTCGCCCGGCGACCTGGCGCACCGGCGCAAGATGAGCGCCCACCTCGACGCCATGCTCGCCCTCTGCGAGACCGTGCACTGCCGCCGGGTCAACCTGCTGCGCTACTTCGGCCAGCCCAGCGAGCCCTGCGGCAACTGCGACACCTGCCTCACCCCGCCCGAGGCCTGGGATGGCACCGTGCCCGCCCAGAAGCTGCTCTCCACGATCGTGCGCCTGCTGCGCGAGCGCAACCAGCGTTTCGGCGCCGGCCAGCTCATCGACATCCTGCGCGGCAAGACCACCCCGCGCACCACCCAGCACAGCCACGACCAGCTCGCCACCTGGGGCATCGGCTCCGATCTCACCGACCAGCAGTGGCGTGGTGTGGTGCGGCAGCTGCTCGCCCAGGGCTTCATCGCCACCTCCGGCGAATACGGCACCCTGATCCTCACCGAGGCGGCCGCCGAGGTGCTCGCCGGCAACCGTGCCGTGCAGCTGCGCAGCGAACCCGACCGGCCCGTCAAGCGCACCCCCGCCGCCCGCGCCGCCACCGCCAAGGCCGGCCTCGCCGAGCTCAGCCCCGAGCAGGAAACACTGTTCCAGGCCCTGCGCGCCTGGCGCAGCACCACCTCCCGAGAGCAGGGCGTTCCCGCCTATGTCGTCTTCGGCGATGCCACCCTGGTGGCCGTCGCGGCGGCGAAGCCGCGCACCCTGGCCGACCTCGACGGCATCACCGGTGTCGGCGCCAAGAAGCTCGAGTCCTACGGTGAGGCCCTGCTCGAGGTCGTCGCCGCGAACGCCTGACCTGGCCCGATCGTCCGACTCGGGGTGTGTTTCTCAGGAGATAGTGAGTCTTCTGGGACACGATTCGCAAAAAGCATCCCCGTAATCTCACGATGTCCTGTGATGCTTCCGAGCGAGACTTTGTCGCCCATCGCAGGTGAACGCACCGTCGACTTGTAGAAGAGCTACAGTCCGAGGCCGCGGCGCCGCACCCGCCTTTGTAGCCCCGTCACGCACTATTTCCGTAGCAGAGCGGCTCGACCTAACGTGGTCGAACACTCCCCAGCCGCGCGTAGACGTAAGGACCAATGATGGTTGACACTGCCCAGCGCCCCACTCCCCGGCCCGCAGCGGTCGACACCGATACCGGGCCCGTCCGGGTCGCGGGGGACCCGGATGCCCCGCGCATCGACCTGCCCGCACTGCAGCACACCCTGCTCGGCACCTGGGCCGACGTGCGCCTGAAGGCCCGCGAGCTCACCGCCCGTCCCGACCTGCAGCGCATCGAGGGCCAGTCCATGGCCGACCACCGCTTGCGGGTCCTGGGGCAACTCAAGATCCTCGCCGAGAACGGCCATGTGCATCGCGCATTCCCGAGCTCGCTGGGCGGCTCAGACGACCACGGCGGCAACATCGCCGGCTTCGAGGAGCTCGTCACGGCCGACCCGAGCCTGCAGATCAAGGCCGGTGTGCAGTGGGGCCTCTTCGGCGCCGCGGTGCTGCATCTGGGCACCACCGTGCACCACGAGAAGTGGCTGCCCGGCATCATGACGCTCGACGTACCCGGTGTTTTCGCGATGACCGAGACCGGCCACGGGTCGGATGTCGCCGCCATCGGCACCACCGCGACCTACGACGTAGAGGCGGGCGACTTCGTTCTGCACACCCCGTTCCGGGCCGCCTGGAAGGACTACCTCGGCAACGCCGCCAACGATGGTATCGCCGCCGTGGTCTTCGCCCAGCTGATCAGCCTCGGCGTCAACCACGGCGTGCACGCCTTCTACGTTCCCCTTCGGGGCGAGTCCGGCGCCTTCCTGCCCGGCATCGGCGGCGAGGACGACGGCCTCAAGGGCGGTCTGAACGGCATCGACAACGGTCGGCTGCACTTCGACCAGGTGCGCGTCCCGCGCACCAACCTCCTCAACCGGTACGGCGATGTCGCCGCTGACGGCAGCTACACGAGCCCGATCGGCAGCCCCGGTCGGCGCTTCTTCACCATGCTCGGCACCCTCGTGCAGGGCCGGGTGTCCCTCGACGGGGCCGCCACCCAAGCCTCAGCGCTCGCGCTCACCATCGCCATCCGTTATGGCAGCGAACGCCGCCAGTTCACGGCCGGCAGCGACACCGATGAGGAGGTCATCCTCGACTACCAGCGGCACCAGCGCCGGCTCATCCCGCGTCTGGCCACCGCCTACGCGCAGACCTTCGCGCACGACGAGTTCCTGGTCAAGTTCGACCAGGTGTTCAGCGGCGCCGCGGCCACGGATGTCGACAGGCAGGACCTGGAGACCCTCGCGGCGGCGCTCAAACCGCTGTCCACCTGGAACGCCCTGGACACCCTCCAGGAGGCCCGCGAGGCCTGCGGCGGCGCCGGATTCCTCGCCGAGAACCGGCTGGTGGGCCTCCGCGCCGACCTGGACGTGTACGCCACCTTCGAGGGCGACAACAACGTGCTGCTGCAATTGGTGGCCAAGCGGCTGCTCACCGACTACAACCGCAAGTTCGCCGGCGCGGACGCCGGGGCCCTGGCGCGGTACGTCGTGCAGCAGACCGCCGGCCGGGCCTACCACGGTTCGGGCCTGCGACGCCTGGGCCAGTCGGTCGCCGACCTCGGCTCCACGGCCCGCAGCGTCGGGCAGCTGCGCGAGACAGCCACCCAGCGTGCCCTCCTCACCGACAGGGTCGAGACCATGATCGGCGGTATCGCCCAGTCGCTGCGAAACGCCAACAAGCTGCCCAAGAAGGAAGCGGCGGACCTGTTCAACTCGCACCAGAACGAGTTGATCGAGGCGGCCCGCGCCCACGCGGAGCTGCTGCAGTGGGAGGCATTCACCCGTGCGGTGGAAACCACCACGCACGTGGGCACCCGGCAGGTGCTCACCTGGCTGCGTGACCTGTTCGGGCTGCGGCTCATCGAGGAGCACGCGGCCTGGTACCTCATCAACGGGCGGCTCTCCGGCAAGCGGGCGCTGGCGGTCACCGCGTACATCGACCGCATCATCGCCCGGCTGCGACCGCACGCGCTCGACCTCGTCAACGCGTTCGGCTACGCCCCCGAACACCTCCGGGCAGCTATCGCCACCGGCGCCGAGCGCGAACGCCAGGTCGAGGCCCGCCAGTACTACCGCGACCAGCGCGCCGCCGGCAGCGCCCCCGTTCCCGAGAAGCCGGCCCGCCGCCCCTGACCCGTCTCGCGCCTGATTGTGTGCACCCACCCCCTGGATTCTGGGGTGGGTCGGACGAGAGGATGAGGCCGGAAGCGGCAAAACCATCCGCTCGACGGATGCTGCGCCCAGCCGGTGCCTCTACTCTCGTCTGTGGGGGACGATGCGGCATGCATCTTTCCCGCAGACGATGGGAAGAGGAACCGGATGATTCAGGCACAGTCCCTGACCAAACGCTACGGAAGAAAGACCGCCGTCGATGCCGTCGACTTCACCGTGCAGCCGGGTCGGGTGACCGGGTTCCTGGGCCCGAACGGTGCAGGCAAATCCACCACCATGCGCATGATCGTCGGCCTCGACCGGCCCAGCCACGGCTCGGTCACCGTGAACGGCAAAATGTACCGCGAGCACAAGGCCCCCCTGCGTGAGGTCGGTGTGCTGCTCGACGCCAAGGCCATCCACACCGGCCGCAGCGCCTACAACCACCTGCTCGCCATGGCGGCCACCCACTCGATCCCGGCCAGCCGGGTGAAGGAGGTCATCGAGCTCACCGGCCTCGAATCCGTCGCCCGCAAGCGCGTCGGCGGGTTCTCGCTCGGCATGGGCCAGCGCCTCGGTATCGCCGCGGCCCTGCTCGGTGACCCGGCCACCCTGATCCTCGACGAACCCGTCAACGGACTCGACCCCGAGGGTGTGCAGTGGGTGCGCAATCTGGTGCGTCACCTCGCCGGCGAAGGCCGCACCATCCTGCTGTCCTCGCACCTCATGAGCGAAATGGCCGTCACCGCCGACCATCTCATCGTGCTCGGCCGCGGCCGGGTCATCGCTGATGCCCCGGTCGCCGACCTCATCGGCGCCGCCACCCGCAAGGCCGTGCGGGTACGTACGCCGTACGCCCCGGAACTGGCCGCGCTGTTCCCCGGCCCCGACGTCAGCGTGACTCGCTCCGAGAACGACCTGCTCGAGATCGTGGGCCTGTCCGCAGCCGAGATCGGCAATCAGGCCGCCCGCGCCGGCATCGCGCTGCACGAACTCACCCCCATCAGCGCGTCCCTCGAGGAGGCCTACATGGCCCTCACCCAGAATGACGTCGAATACCGCACAGGCGGTTCGGCCGATGACCCCGCCGCTGAGCACCGCACGGCCGACCTCCAGGAGAGTGTCCGATGACCACGACAGTGGCTTCCACCGCACCAGCCGCCACCCCCACCTTCGTGGCCTCCGGTTCCGCCCTCAGCCTCGCCGGCCTGCTGCGCTCCGAGTGGATCAAACTCCGTTCTGTGCGCTCCACCATCTGGTCCTACGCCACGGTCATCGTGATCTCGCTCCTCCTGGCGCTGCTGATGTCGAGCACCCTCACCCTCGATGGCAGGCAGGTCGCCGCGTCCGATCAGGCGAGCTGGATGATCCAGGTCTCCACGTTCGGGATCATCTTCGGCCAGCTCATCGTCGCCGTGCTCGGCGTGCTCTCGATCAGCGGGGAATACAGCACGGGCATGGTGCGGTCCAGCCTCACCGCGGTTCCCCGCCGACTGCCTGTGCTGGCCGCCAAGGCCATCGTGTTGTTCGTCTGCACCTACATCATCGGACTGGTCAGCATTGTCGGCTCGTACCTGGTGGCCACGCCCATCATGGCCGGCAAGGGTATCTCGGCCAGTCTGACCGATCCGGACCTGTTCCTTCCGCTGATGAGCGCCGCGCTGTATCTCTCACTGGTGGCGGTCTTCAGTCTCGGCCTCGGCACGATCCTGCGCAGCAGCGCGGGCGGTATCGCCGCCGCGCTCGGTGTCATCCTGCTGCTGCCCACGGTGTTGCAGCTCATTCCGGCGGAATGGGTGGCGGACATGATGCCCTACATCCTCTCCAATGCGGGTACGGACAGCTTCGCCATGACCGGCACGATGGAGCCGTGGCAGAACATCCTCATCGTGCTCGGATGGGTAGCCGTCTCGCTCGCAGGTGCGGCGGTGCTGCTCAAACGTCGGGACGCCTGAGCCGCAGCGGTTGCTTGTGGCGCACACCCCGTCGGATGTGCGCCGCGAGCCTCGAGTCACGCCCCCGGCCCGGGCCGTAGGCTCGAAGCATGAGAGAGTTCTACCCCGAGATCGAACCGTACGACACCGGCATGCTCGACGTCGGCGACGGCCATACCCTCTACTATGAGGTCTCCGGCAACCCGGACGGCAAGCCGGCGGTGTACCTGCACGGCGGCCCCGGCGGCGCGTCCAGCCCCACCCAGCGGAGGGTGTTCGACCCGGAGAAGTACCGCATCGTGCTCTTCGACCAGCGCGGCTGCGGCCGAAGCACCCCGCACGCCAGCGAACCGGATGCGGACCTGTCGAGCAACACGACCTGGCACCTGGTCGCCGATATCGAGCGTCTCCGCGAGCACCTCGGCATCGACCGCTGGCTGGTCTGCGGCGGCTCCTGGGGCAGCTCGCTGGGACTGGCCTACGCCGAGACGCACCCCGAGAAGGTCACCGAACTCGTGCTGCGGGGCATCTTCACCCTGCGCCCCATCGAGCTGGACTGGTTCTACGAGGGCGGCGCCGCGGCGATCTACCCCGACCTCTGGGAGGGCTTCATCGCCCCCGTCCCGGTCGACCAGCGCGGTCGCCTGATCGAGGCGTACAGCCGGCTGCTGCACGATCCCGACCAGTCCGTGCGGGAACGCGCCGGCGTCGCCTGGTCCACTTGGGAATCCTCCACCATCACACTGCTGCAGCAGCCGGAGACCATCGAGAGGTTCACCGAGCCGTCCTTCGCCGTGGCGTTCGCGCGAATTGAAAACCACTACTTCATGAACAAGGGGTGGTTCGAGCCGGAACAGCTGATCCGGGACGCGTCCAAGCTCACGGACATTCCCGGCGTCATCGTGCAGGGCCGCTACGACATGTGTACGCCGGCATTCACCGCCTGGGCGCTGCACCAGGCCTGGCCGGAGGCCGACTTCCAGATGATTCCGGATGCCGGCCACTCGTTCGAAGAGCCCGGCATCCGCGCCGCGTTGCTCGACGCGACGGACCGCTTCGCCGGCTAGCCACGCCGGGATCTGGGCGGCCCGTGTTGTCTGGCCGCCCTTGGCAGCAGGCCGGGACCGTGCCTAAATGGCAGGACCAGCGCACCGACAGGTTCGCTGATCCCGAAACGTCCCGAGCGGTAGGAACCCGACTATGCGCCCAGCCGATGCCCGCAGCGCTGGCGCGCGCGGACGGCAGCGGTGGCAGGGGATCGGTGTGCTGGGCGTCAGCGGAGTCGCCATCGCCCTCTTCGTCGCGTCGCTGTCGCTGACGGCAGGCGGCACGTCCGCCGAGGCCGGTGCCACGGCCGTGACCAGGCTGGGCTCTCTGGCGCTCAGCGAGTCCGGGGCAGCAGAGCCGCCAGACCCGCTCGGACCGGATGAGTCGGCCTCGGTGACGGCCGGTGCCGAGCCTGAGGCGCTGGAGCCGTTCGCGGCGGAATCTCCGCTGGTGGAGCTCCCATCGGTTCCGCTGACCGAGCAGGTCGCTCCCGTGCCCGGGCTGGTCTTCACGATCGGCGCAGTCCGATCCGTCGACGTCATCGACCCTGGCGAGGGCGAGGGCGAGGGTGTTGCCGTGGCGCCGGCGCTGCGCCTGTCCGTGACCCTGCGGAACGACACGAACGACACGGTGTCCCTGGAGTCCACGGCCGTGAGCCTCTACGCGGGGACCCAGCTGCTGCCGATGACCGCCCTGCCCGAGTCGCGCGGCGGCATGCTGCCCGAGTGGGTCCCCGCCGGGGCCACGGTCACGGGCCTGTACCTGTTCGCCGTGCCGGCCGAGGACCGGTCGTCGGTACGGGTTGTTGTTGACTATGCGGTCGGCGCGCCGCGGGTCGTGTTCGCGGGTACGGTGCCCCGCTAGGACGCGCAGCGGCCACCCATAGCCTGTACCCGACGCGCGGGGGACCTCTCGATTGGGCATGCGAGTGCCCTGGATACGTATACCTATATATAGGTACGCCCGCCGGCGTCCACCGGTTCGGGCCCGGGGACGGACGGTCCTGCGGTCCCTCTCACCAGTCGCAATGCGGTTGCGTAAGCTGCTCGGTGTTTGGCGGCGATGAGCGGCCAGGCCCGGGCCGACAGATCCGGCCGTTCGGCCCGGTGCGCCCGTTCTGCCCGGCACTCGGTGAGAGCGCCGTCAAGTATCCGGGCGGTCAACGCCCCGGTGTAGGTGAACACCCAGCCTCGACCTACTTCGGCACGCAGCGCGCGGGTGGCGGCGTTCGCCGGCACCAGAACCGGCCGGGCCAACGACAGCGCGAGCACCGAAGCCTCCGATCCGTATAGGTCTTGGTAGGGCAGGATGACCAGTTCCGCCTGGGCGATCTCCGCGGCCAGCTCGGAATCGCTGAGATGGCCCAGCGAGACGCTGACGCGGTCGTCGTCCAGGGCGGCCAGCAGCACCTCCGCGCCGATATCGGTACTGATGGGCGTGCCGACCACACGCAGGGAGATCGGCCCACCATCGGGGCCGAAGGGGAGGGCGGTGAAGGCCTGGACCAGGTCCGGAACCCCCTTGTGCGGACGGATGAGCCCGGAGTAGAGCAGCCGGCCCGGCACCGAGGATGCGGCGCCGGCCTCGTCGAACCAGTACCTGTAGTCGCCGTGCTCGATGGTTCGGGCCACAGCGCCGTCCGGAACGGGTGTGGCCGGGTTGAGGCGGATCCACAGGGCGGTGCGCCGGTCGAGCCGTGCCAATAAGGCACGGTCGATCCGGCTGCCGGACCGGTGACTGTGGGCGTCGTGCAGGGTTCGCACGACCGCTGTCCGGTGCCGGCGAGCCCAGAGCCTCAGCAGCAGGGCGCGGAACAACATCCTCCTCAGCGCCGACGAAGAACCGGGCAGCAACGACTCCGGCCAGTGCACGTGGAACACATCATAGGGAACGCCGAGGGCGCGGCGCCAGGTGAAGCCGAGCACCTCGGTTTCCGGGCCCAGCTGGGCACCGAGCTGTACGAGGTAGGGGTTGGTGGTGCCCTGGCCGGTCCGGAAGGACTGCAGGACTCGCATCAATGAACCGCTGATTTCGCCGCCGTCACGGGTGGATACGATCCAGAGCCGGTCAGCGGAATGGTGAGCGTCCGGATGGCCAGGGCGGCGCCCGCCCCGGTGCCACGCACTGCCGCAGCCACGAGCGGTGCGCCGGATCGGGCCGCACCGCGACCGGTCCCGCTTCGCAGGACCGTCATCGCGTAGACCGGGCTGAGCAGAAGCCAGCGGATGAGATGCCGACGGCTCAGGTGCCGTGCAGCGAAGGCCAGCCGATTTCGGCAGGCGGAATAGACCTGCAACGGCGCCCGCAGCGCGGGGCCCTGGCCGCATTCCTCGCGAACGACCCAGATGTCCTCCCGAACGGCCAGGGATCCGCCGGCGGCCACGCACCGCCAGGACAGGTCGACATCTTCCCAGTGCAGGAAGTAGCTCTCGTCGAAGCCATCCAACCAGTCCCACAGGCCTGCGTGGATCATCAGGCAGGCACCGCTCAGCCAGCCGGCCGGTGCGGCACTGTCGGCCGCGCCGCCGTTACGGGTCAGGCCCCGACGGATGTCCACGGTGCCGCCGCCGAACCAAACAGTGCCGTTGGGGCGCAGAATGCGCGGGCTGACCAGCCGTTGGGGGTTCGAGGCGCAGTCCAGGGCCAGCGCGGAAAGCGCCGGCTCGTCGATGCGCACGGCCGGATCGAGCACCAGCAGGAGCCGGCACCCACGCGAGCGCAGCAGGCGCACTCCGGCATTCACCGCGGCGGCGAAGCCGAGGTCGAGCCCCGGGGCGAGCAACGTCCAGCCTTCCCGCTCGCAGACTGCCGTCGTCGCCTCGCGCTCTGCGAGCCCGGAAAAATTGTCGACAATGACGACCCGCCGGAGCGGCACCTGCCGTCCGAGTTCGACGAGGTTGCGTTCGAGAAGCGCGGGGTCCCCGTAGGCGACCACCACAACGCCCAGGTCAGGCGGCAGGGGCGTCACGGAGTGCCTCGCGCCGCAGTGCTCTGCCCGCGTGCGCCGTCGGATTCCTTCCATCGTGACCGAGCGGCCCGGCCCGGACTCAACCCCTGGGTGCTGTACCCCGAGACAAGGCGCCGGGCGAGGTCTTCGTAGCCGTCGGTGACGTGGCCCCAGTTGTAGCGGGAGGCGGCCCGGCGCTGCAGAGCCTCACTGACCTCCTGGGTGTGATGCGGGTTCAGCTCGGCATCTTCGATCAGTGCGGCGAGTGTCGCTGCGTCGTGGAAGTACGCTCCATAGACGCCGAGAACGTCGCGGTTGAAACTGACGTCCCAGGCGATCGCGGCGGTCCTGGCTCCCATCGCACGCAGCAGCGACGGGTTCGTCCCGCCAACTGAATGACCGTGCAGATAGCTGACCGAGTGTGCATACAGCTGGTCGAGTTGGTCCTGGTCCCACAGCTTGCCGAGCAATCGCACGCGCGGGTCGTGTGCGAGGGCAGTGATCTTTCGTGCGTGCGCGCCCGGGTTCGGGGCGGAGCCCACCACCACCAGGGGCAGCGCGGCGCTGCTTCGCCGGTAGCCGTCGATGATGACGTCAACGTGGTTCTCCGGTTCGAAGCGGGCCACGACGAGGTGGTACCCGTTGGGTGTCAGCCCGAGTTCGGCCAGGCGAGTCGCCGGTGGGTTCTGCAGCAGGTGGGTGCCATAGCCGATCAGTTCGGTGGGGATTGCGAACTCGGCGCGGTAGTAGTCGACGATCCCCGGTGCATCGGCGATGAGGGCGTCGGCGCAGCGCGCCGACAGCTGCTCCGCCCACCGATAGTAGCGCCGTGCCGTGCCACCCCATTTGTCGCGCTTCCACTCCAGCCCGTCCACGTGCACACCGGTCGGGATGCCGCGTCTGCGCAGCAGCGGAACGAACGGTGCGTTCGCTGAGTTGAAGACGAACGCGGTGTCCGGGCGCGCCCCGGTGCTGGCGTGCAGCACCGAGAGCGCCGTATGGCTGAGCGCTTCGAGGTGCCCCAGCCGCGCTGCCGGCAGGTGCACGAGTCGCATCCCCAGGTGCATGGAGTCCGGCGGAACCGGGGCCGGCGTTGACCGGCGGGAACGGCAGTAGACGGTCACGGCGTGCCCGCGATCGACCAGTCGCCGACCCACCTCCTCGACAGCGGTCTCGAACCCGCCGAAAGCGGCAGGCACACCGCGGGTGCCGATCATCGCGATGCGCAACGCCTGCACACTGGAACGAGCCTCCGGATCGGAGCTGTCCTGGGCTCCCATCTCAGTAGGCCCCCTCGGGCCGGATGACGATCTTCACGGTTCGCCAGATGATCATCAGGTCGCCGGCAAGCGACCAGTTCTCCACATAGTAGAGGTCGAGCCGGACGCTCTCCTCCCAGCTGAGGTTCGAGCGTCCGTTGACCTGCCACATGCCGGTGAGACCGGGCTTGATGTAGAGCCGGCGGTGCATGTGCGTCTCGTAGTTCTCCACCTCGGCGGGCAACGGTGGGCGGGGCCCGACCAGGCTCATCTGGCCGACGACGATGTTCCACAGCTGTGGCAATTCGTCCAGGGAGTACTTGCGCAGGACACGGCCGACCCTGGTGATGCGCGGGTCGCTGCGTATCTTGAAAAGCACCCCGGACCCCTCGTTCTGATCCAGCAGCCCGGCCAGGTCGTCTTCGGCAGTCCGCACCATCGAGCGCACCTTGAGCATGGGGAAGGTCTGGCCGTTTCGTCCGACCCGTTCCTGCCGGAAGAGCACCGGCCCGGGGCTGTCCAGCTTGACCAGGATGCCGATCACAACGAGGAGCGGGCTGATCACGAGCAGGGCGGCGCCGCCGAGGGTGATATCGAGCGCGCGTTTGAGCACATGCTTGGCACCGTCGTACTGGGGGATCTCCACGTGGATGAGGGGTAGGCCCTCGACCGGGCGGAAGTGGATGCGGGGACCGGCGACATCGGTCAACCGACTGGACAGGACGAGCTCGGCAGACGTCTTCTCGAGGTCCCAGCCCAGGTTGCGAATGAATGTGCTTCCCAGGCTCGGATGCCCGGCGACGATGACGGCGTCGACTCCCAGCGACTGCGCCGCGGCGGCGACGTGGGCGAAATCGGACACCACGGGAACCCGGTGGCCGGCCGAGGTCACACTCGTCGTGTTCTCACCCTCCAGCGCCGCGCCGACCACCTGGTAGGCGGCGCCGGATTTCTCGTTGATCTGCTGCACGACGTACTCGATGTCCTCCCGGCCGCCGACGACGATGGCGCGGGCGAGGTAATGGCCGAACCTTCGCTGCCGGATCAACCACTTACGCCACAGCCAGCGCTCAAGGACCAATGCGGCAACCCCGAACGGCAGGGCGACGACGAAGTAGGCGCGGGCCGTGTCGACCTGCAACAGCAGGAACGCGATGGCGAGCATGCCGAAGGTGAGCGCGCTGGCGTTGATCACGAGCTTGTATTCGGTGGCTCCCACCGCGACAACCCGGGGGTCCCTGGTCCGGAAGGTTGAAAGCGTGACGATCCAGATGCCGACCACGAGGGCGATGATCGCCCAGGTGGAGAGCGGGAGTACTCTGGCGGTCGTGATCGGGGTCGCCAGGGCGAACCGGGCCAGGAAGGCTCCGGCGACGGCAGTGATGATCACCGCGGCATCCGTGAGTTGGAGTTTGGTGCGATAGCTTCGCGCCCACGCCGCGCCGGACAGTCCGACGGCAGCGTCGGGAACGATGGGGGCATGCGCGACCGGGGCTGTGGTCCTGACCAGGCGCAGTGGGGCACGGTAGGCCCCCGCAAGAGCGCCGGCACCGGCGGATTGCTGCTTCGGCGTGCTCATCCGAGGCCGGCGCTTCCGGCCGGAGGCCGGGCAGGCCGAGCGCGGTCGACACCTGCCGTTGTCGGCATGGGCGTATTTCTGGGTCGACGAATAGGTCGACACGTCACAGACGTATTCACTGAGGGGTCCCCTGCATTTCGGGTTTACAGGTTCTAGCGGGTAGTGGAGCTGGTGGCGCGGTGACACGGACGGGTTGGCGAGTATCACGTGAGGGATTCTCATCCCTCACGACGTGACCATACCTGCTCCGCATTTTCCGCGCTGTGACCTGAACAGGGGTCAGATCAGGGGATCTGCAGGTGACCCCCGGTTGGGGGCAGCGAATCGCCGAACTCGGTGGCACTCTGGCCGACTGAGCCACACTCATCTTTCGACTGGTTGCGGCTCATGCCGTCAACCATCCAGCCATGGGGGTTCACACGATGATGGATGCTTCCGACAATCAGGCCGGCGAACCGCCGGGCGCGTCGCACCGTGCGCTCCGAGGAGGGCGCCTCGCCGCCGTCCTGATTGTGGTGCTCGTTCTGGCCGTGGTGGCGGGCCTGTGGTTCATGGTCTCGGCCGGCCAGGCGCCACGCGAGAGTGACGAGGGGCTGTCCACCTCCGCGGCACCCGAGGCGTCGCCGGCCCCGGGCGGACAGGACCGCACTGCCTTTCCCTCTGCCGAAACGTCGGGGCTGCCCCAAGGGACCGTTTTGTCGGAGTATACCGGTCCCTGCCAGATCACGACTCCGGACACCATCCTCGACGCGAAGCGGGTGGATTGCTGGCCTTTGCTCATAGCTGCGCCGGGAGTCGAGATCACCCGGTCGCAGATCAACGGCTTCGTCTATACGGCCGAGGAGGGCAACGGGTCGTTCAGCATCACCGACACCGACGTCCAAGCGGGCGAAAACCCCGTCACGGGGATCGGGGATGTTCGCTTCACCGCGACCCGGGTGCACGTGACCGGTGGCAATCGCTCCGTCATGTGTCACCTGGACTGCACAATCGAGGACTCCTACGTGCATGGGCAGTTCACCGACGCAACGGGGACCTATCACGAGTCCGGAATTCGGATGGGCTCGAACGCCGTCATCCGCGGAAACACCATTGCCTGCGATGCGCCCGACGTGCCCCCGGACGCCGGATGCTCCGGAGCGCTGACCGGATACGGTGATTTCGCTGCCATCCAGAACAATGTGATCGACGGCAACCTGTTCGTCGCAGGATCAGGCGGCTACTGCACCTACGGGGGGTCCACAGCCGGCAAGCCGCACTCGAGCGAAACCAGGGACGTGCGCTTCACGAACAACGTGTGGCAGCGGGGAGCGTTTGGGACCTGCGGCTACTGGGGGCCGATCACGTCGTTCGACTCCGACGCGCCGGGAAATGTGTGGAGCGACAACCACTGGGAGGATGGTGCTCCCGTTGCGCCGGCGAACTGAGCCGAGGTGCTGCCGGCTCGCATCGTTCCGAGTGAGGGTACTGTGCGCCGCATGATCATCAACCTCTGCTTCCACGGGATCGGCACCATCGACCACGAACGGGAGTCGGGCGAGTCCCGGTACTGGGTCACGGAAGCAAACTTTGCCCGCATCCTGGATGACGTGCGAGACCGGCCCCAGGTGAGGCTCAGCTTCGACGATGGCAACCGGTCCGACCTCACGGTGGCGCTTCCGGCCCTGAGTGAGCGGGGGCTGACTGCCTCGTTCTTTGCGCTCGCCGGCCGATTGGGCGACCCGGCGAGTCTCTCCCCCTCCGATCTCCGTGAGCTGCGAGGCGCCGGCATGTCGATCGGTAGCCACGGCTGGACGCACGCGCCGTGGCGCGGGCTCGACGCGGACCAGGCCCGCAGGGAGCTGGTCGACGCCCGAGCCTTTCTCGCCGAAGCCAGCGACGGCGCGATCGAGGATGCCGCCCTCCCGCTCGGTCGGTACGACCGCCGGCTGCTCACCCGGTTGAGGAAGGCCGGCTATCGCACGGTGTTCACCAGCGACCGGCACCCCGCGCGGTCGTCGGAGTGGCTCCAGGCGCGCTACAGCGTGACCGCACAGGACTCCGTGGAATCGATCCGGTCGATCCTGACGCACCGGGCAGGCGCGCAGGACGCACGGAATCTCCTCGCCGGCGCGGTCAAGCGGATTCGCTGAACACTCCGGAAAGCCCGTCGGGTGGCACTCGATTGGGGGGTGTGCGGGGGGCTGGTTCAATCTGAACAATCCTCATACATTCTCACTGTCCCAGTTGCGAGCCGTGCCACGTCTGGCCCTGGATTATTCGGCTTCCTCGTCATGACCCACCTGAGCGGCAGGAAACACTCATGGACTTGCAACCGATCACCGCTCAGCACGGTCAATCCGCGCGCCGAAGCCGACTCGCGGTCGCGGTCGCGCTGATCGCCGCCCTGGTCGTCGCCGGGCTCACGGCCTCGCCCGGCGCGGCCAACGCGGCGAGCGGATGCCGGGCCGCGGCCAACCCCGTCGCCTGCGAGAACGCGAAGCCGGGTACCGACCCCGGCATCTGGAACATCTCCGGCGCCGGCGACCAGAGCATTCAGGGTTTCGGCACCGACATCTCGGTGGAGAACGGAGCCACGATCGGTTTCAAGATCGACACCGACGCGGCACGGTATTCCATCGACGTGTACCGCACCGGCTGGTACCAGGGCCTGGGAGCGCGCAAGGTGGCGTCCGTCACCCCATCCGCGATCCTGCCGCAGACCCAGCCGCAGTGCCTGTCCGACCTGAGCACAGAACTCTACGATTGCGGCAACTGGGGCCTCTCGGCCAGCTGGTTGGTGCCCGATGACGCGGTCTCCGGTGTCTACGTCGCGTTGCTGAAACGCGCAGACACCGGCGGCGAAAGCCACATCATCTTCATTGTGCGTGACCAGAGCTCACGCTCCAACGTGCTGTTCCAGACGTCCGACCCGACCTGGCAGGCCTACAACTCGTATGGTGGCTCCGACTTCTACCAGGGCGCCGACAACGGGAGGGCCTACAAGATCAGCTACAACCGCCCGTTCGTCACCAGGGAGAGCACGACCAAGCGGGACTTCTACTTCAGCAGCGAATACGCCCAGGTGCGTTTCATGGAGCGAAACGGCTACGACGTCAGCTACTTCAGCGGTGTCGACACCGACCGGTTCGGCTCGCTCCTGGCGAACCACCGGGTGATTCTCTCCGTCGGTCACGATGAATACTGGTCAGGCCCCCAAAGGGCGAATCTCGCGGCCGCCCGCGACGCGGGGGTCAACCTTCAGTTCCTGACCGGGAACACGGGGTATTGGCGGACCCGGTACGAGCCGTCGTCAGCGAGCGGCACGTCAACGAACTATCGCACCCTGGTCTCATACAAAGAAACCTGGAGCAACGACAAGGTCGACCCGTCGACCCAATGGACCGGGACCTGGCGGGACCCCCGCTTCGCGTCCCAACAGGCCGGAGGAGGCCTGCCGGAGAATGCTCTGACAGGCGCCATGTTCCAGGCCAACCACGATGACCTTCCGGTGACGGTCTCCGCGCAGGAGGGCAAGCTGAGGACCTGGAAGAACACCGCTCTCACGAACCTGACAGCCGGTACCTCGGTTCAGCTGGCACCGCACACCGTTGGCTACGAGTCCGATGAAGACGTCGACAACGGGTACCGGCCGGCGGGCCTCATCCACCTGTCCACAACGGTAGGCCCGACCCCGCAGTACCTGACGGACTACGGTAATACCGTCGTCCCCGGCACGACCACGCACAATACGACCCTGTACCGGGCGCCCAGCGGCGCGCTCGTCTTTTCCGCGGGTAGCGTGCAGTGGGCCTGGGGGCTCGACCAGACCCACGACGGCGACGGCGCCCCGGCCAACTCCGCCATGCAGCAGGCTCAGGTGAATCTGCTCGCGGATATGGGTGCGCAACCTGCAACGCTTATGTCAGGACTGTCCGCAGCACAGAAGAGCACTGACACCACCCCGCCCGTCGCCACGGTCACGTCCCCGGTCACGAATTCGACGATTGCCGCGGGTGCTCGCGTGACGGTCACCGGCACCGCATCGGACGTCGGCGGCGTCGTAGCCGGCGTCGAGGTCTCGGTGGATGGTGGCGCCACCTGGCGGCCGGCAACGGGAACCACGTCGTGGTCGTACAGCTACTACCAGACCGGCCTCGGCACCGCCGGCATCCGCGTCCGAGCGATCGACGACAGCGCCAATTACCCCTCGACACCCACCTCCGTCAGCCTCGTCGTCACCGGACCCACCGGCGTATTCGGACAGGTGGTGCCGGCTGTCCAGGACTCCGGCGACGGCGCGGCCACCGAGGTCGGCATGCGGTTCAAGCCCGAATCGAACGGATTCGTGTCGGGCGTGCGCTTCTTCAAGAGCGCGGCGAACACGGGCACGCACACGGGCTCGCTCTGGGACAGCGCCGGCACGAAGCTCGCCTCGGTGACGTTCTCCGCCGAGACCGCAACAGGGTGGCAGTCCGCGAGCTTCGACCCCCCGGTCACCGTCGCAGCCGGCCAGGACTATGTCGTGTCATACACCGCCCCGCAAGGACGCTATGCGGTCGCCCAGTACTACTGGCCGTACTCGACGAGAAAGAGCTCGCCGATCGCGGTACCGAGCGGTTTCGGAGCACCAGACCCTGGCGTCTTCGGGTCGCCGGGGGCGTACCCCACCGAGACCTATCAGGGCTCGAACTACTTCGTTGATGTTGTGTTCAACACCGTCAGCACCACTGCGCTCACCGCGCTCGGACAGTATCCGACTCCCGACGCGACGTCGGTGCCGACGGGCACGACGATCAGCGCGCGCCTGTCGAGCGACGTGACGAGCTCCTCGGTGGCCTTCGCCGTGCAGACCGCGGCGGGTTCGGCCGTCACGGGGACGACAAGCTATGACCCGAGTTCCCGGACGGCGTTGTTCACCCCGGCCGGTGCGCTCGCGCCGAGCACCTCATACAGGGTCAGCCTGACGGCAACCGGAACCAGCGGAGGCCCCATCGTCGCGGGAGCGACGTGGGCGTTCACGACGGCAGCGAGCGATGCGGCCTGCCCGTGCTCACTGCTCGGACCGGCAGTGACACCTGTCATCGCGCAAGTGAATGACAACCCCGTGACCCTCGGCGTGCAGTTCACGGCGCGCGCCAGTGGCGCCATCACCGGGGTCAAGTTCTACAAGGGTCCCGGCAACACCGGCGAGCATGTCGGCACACTCTTCAGCAGTACCGGCCAGGCGCTGGCCTCCTCGACGTTCCTGGCGGAATCCGCCGCCGGGTGGCAGACCGTGTACTTCGCTCAGCCCGTACCGGTCCAGGCCGGTTCGACTTACACCGCGTCCTATCGCTCCACCACCGGCAAGTACTCGGCGACGGTCGGAGCATTCAACGCAGGGTTCACGAGCGGCCCGCTCTCCGTGGCCGCCTCGGCAGGGCGCTACACGTACGGAACCGGAGCTCCGACGTCGTCGTCGACGACGAACTACTTCGTTGATGTCGTCTTCGTCACCGACGGCGCGACCACGCCCCAGCCGGTGTCGGTCTCCCTGGTCAGCCCGGCGGCGAACCAGACTGCGGTGCCACCGTCGAGTCTGGTGACGGCGGTGCTCTCCGCCGCAGTACCCACCGGCACGATTCCGCAAATCGGCTTGACCACCTCGGCAGGTGCCGTGGCGGGCACTTCGACCTATGCCTCAGCAACGCGAACGATCACCTTCACACCGGCCACCACCCTGGCCTGGTCGACCGCGTTCACGGCGACGGTGACGATCGCCGGAACCGTGCCGGCTGGCGGTAACTGGTCGTTCACGACGGCCGCGAACACGCCCGTGCAGGGCACGTTCACCCTTCTGGGGGCAGAGACCCCCACCGTCGCGTCCACGGATGACAATGCCGCCGTCGAGTTGGGCATGGCCTTCGCGGTCTCCCAACCGGGGCAAGTCACCGCCATCCGCTTCTACAAAGGAACGGGCAACTCGGGAACGCACGTCGGGAGCCTCTGGTCGGCCGCTGGCGCCAAGCTCGCGTCGGTGACATTCACCGGCGAAACGGCCAGCGGCTGGCAGACGGCCTCCCTCGCGACGCCGTACACCCTGATACCGGGGGAGCGCTATGTCGTCTCCTATCTGGCGCCCAACGGACGCTACTCGCACACGCCGGACTACTTCTCGCTGCTACGCAGCCAGGGTCCGTTGACCGCCGACACCGCGGCGAACGGCCTGTACCGCTACGGGGCCACCGGCGGCTTCCCGACGGGAACGTGGCAAGCGTCGAACTACTTCGTCGACGTTGAGTTCCAAACCACGGGCACGACGACGCCGGCTCCGGCCCCGGTGACGGTGACGTCAACCGCGCCGGCCGCAAACGCGACCTCGGTAAGCCCGACCAGTGCTATTTCAGCCGTGATCTCGGCCGGAACGCTTTCGCAGACCCCCGTGCTCGCGCTCAGAGGCCCTGCGGGTAACGTCGCCGGCACATCGGTCTTCACCGCGGCCTCCCGAACCGTCACGTTCACGCCGGCAGCGCAACTCGACGGGTCCACGCAGTACACGGCGACGGTCGAGGTGGCTGGAAGCGTGCTGTCCGGTGGAACGTGGACCTTCACAACCGCCGCCGCGCCGGTGTCGAGCGGGGTGTTCACCCTGCACGGCCAGACGACGCCCACGATCGACTCGGTCAATGACGGCACCGCGGGAATCGAGCTCGGCACCGCTTTCAGCGTCACCCAATCGGGTTCAGTGACCGGGATCCGCTTCTACAAGGGCAGCGGAAACACGGGCACCCACTCGGGCACATTATGGTCGGCAACCGGCGCCAGGTTGGCAACGGTGACGTTCACGGGAGAGACCGCCAGCGGTTGGCAGACGGCTTCCCTCGCGACACCGGTGGTGCTCACCCCGGGCCAGGGCTACGTCGTTTCCTACTACGCACCGGTTGGGCGATATTCCGCCAGTGCTAACTACTTCGCCACTCAGCGGACCAGCGGGCCGATCGTGGCGGTGACCGGCGCGAACGGCCGCTACGCCTACGGAGCGCCGGGGGCGATGCCCACATTGAGCTACAAATCGACGAGCTATCTGGTGGATGTCGTCTTTGCCACCGGCACCGTAGCTCCCCCTGCCGCCCGGATGGCTCCGACGCCGTCGCCAGAGTCCACTCAGACACCGACGACGACACCGACACCGACAACTGAGTCGACACCGACACCGACGCCTACGCCTACGCCTACGCCGACGGCCAAGTCGACGCCGACGCCGACGGCCAAGTCGACGCCGACGCCCACACCCACACCCACCCCTGAGTCGACGTCCACACCAGTACCCAGTGGGACTCCGACTGCGACGCCAGAGGTGGCCACCGAACCCCCGGATGTCACCTCGCCGTCCCCCGCTGCAGGCGCCAGCCGCGTCAGCCCCACCGTGGTGCTGTCAGCGACGGTTGCCGGAGCGAGCGCCGCGTCAATCACCGTCTCGGGTCCCCAGGGTGATGTCGTCGGTGAGTCAAGTTTCGACCCGGCCACGGATGTGGTGAACTTCACGCCCACTGTGCCCCTGGACTGGACGACGAGCTACCGCGCGACGGTGACCGTCGGAGGGGCGACCGCGGATGAGTGGCGTTTCGCCACGGCCGATGTACCCCTCATCGACGACACGGCGGTATTCCTGCCGGCAGCGCCCTCCCGCACCGCGGATGATCCGGCCGTGCAGGTAGGAGCGCGATTCACCGCCTCCGTAGCCGGCGTGGCATCCGGCATCCGGGTGTATGTGGGCGCTGAGGCGGAAGGCGATCACACCGGGTACCTGTGGGGTAGCGACGGGGCACTTCTCGCAACGGTTGAATTCGGCGGCAAACCGAGCAACGGGTGGCTGACCGGTGGGGTGAGCCCGGCGATTGATCTCACCATCGGTGCGGAGTACCGCGTCACGGTGAGTAGCTCGACCGGGAGATACGCACGGGTACCGAACGGACTGACTCTCCCGGTCGTGAACGGCCCATTGTCATCGCCGGCCTCAGCCGGCGTCTACGGCTATGGGATCCCGGATCAGCCTTCACCCGACAGCTTCCTGGTCGACGTGATCTTCGGCAGGACCCCCTGACCGGAACGCTTAGGCGACCTGACGACACGCCGGTGACGGGACGGGACCACAGCCGGCAATCCAGTTGCGAGACCACGCCCGGAATGGGGCGGTCCGCCCCCCGGTTGGGGGAACGCGAAATGCCCGGCGCGGTGGCACTGTATGCGATTGAGCGGCCCTCATTTTTTCGATCTGGTCGCCAGACGCAAGATTTCAACCATCCAACCATTGGGGTTCACTGTGACCGACACGTTGCGGATTGCCGTTATCGGCGCTGGGTATTGGGGGCCGAATCTGGCCCGGAACTTTCGGGCGAGCCCGCACTGGGAACTTGCGGCGGTCTGTGACCTCGACACCGACCGGGCCCAGCGTCTCGCCGGTCCCGGAAGCGGAGTGCGGGTGACGTCCTCCGTCGAGGCCCTGCTCGCCGACGACACCCTGGACGCCGTCGCCATCGCCACGCCGGCGGGGACCCATCACGACATCGCCTGCGCGGCGCTCGCCGCCGGCAAACACGTTCTGGTGGAGAAGCCGCTCGCGGACACCAGCGGGCGCGGTGCGGCGATGGCGCGGAAGGCCGCCGAGAACTCGTTGGTCCTGATGACCGACCACACCTACTGCTACACCCCGGCGGTGCTGAAGATCCGTGAGCTGATCGACGAGGGAGCGCTCGGTGACATCCTCTTCATCGACTCCGTCCGTATCAATCTCGGCTTGATCCAACCGGACGTCGACGTGTTCTGGGACCTCGCCCCGCACGACCTGTCGATCATCGACTTCGTCCTGCCCGGTGGCCTGCGCCCGCTCAGCGTGTCGGCGCAGGGAGCGGACCCGCTCGGGGCAGGCAAAGCCTGTGTCGGCTACCTCACCCTGCCGCTCCAACACGGAGCCATCGCCCACGTCCACGTGAACTGGTTGAGCCCCACAAAGATTCGCACCATGATCATCGGCGGCACCAAGCGCACCCTGGTCTGGGACGACCTCAACCCGCAGCAGCGGGTCAGCGTCTACGACCGCGGTGTGGACCTGGAGACCCAATCCCTGGACGGACTCGAACGACGGGCCGCCGCGATCTCCTACCGGCTGGGCGACACCTGGTCGCCCGCCCTGTCGGAGCGGGAGGCGCTGGACTCCATGGTCACCGAGTTCGCCACAAGCATCAGGGAGCGGCGCGCCCCGCGCACCGATGCCGGGTCAGGGCTGCGGGTGCTCGAGGTGCTCGAGGCCGCCAGCCGCAGCCTGGCCGAGAACACCGTGGTCACCTTTCCGTCCACGCCACAGGCCACCGTGCTGCAGGCCCAGTTGGCTGGAGAGCCGGCATGACCGCGTTGTCGGGCGCCGAGGTGCTGGTCACCGGGGGTGCTGGCACCATCGGCTCCACTATCGTCGACCAGCTCCTCGACGCGGGGGTCGGCCACATCGATGTGCTGGACAACTTCGTGCGCGGCCGGATGGCCAACCTCGACAGGGCGATGGCCGATGGGCGGGTGTCTGTCATCGACGGCGATATCCGCGATGCCGCCCTGGTGCACCGGGCAACAGCGGGGAAGCGCCTGGTCTTCCACCAGGCGGCGATTCGCATCACCCAGTGCGCCGAGGAGCCGCGCCTCGCCAACGAGGTGTTGGCCGACGGGACGTTCAATGTGCTGGAGGCCGCCGCAGCCCACGGTGTCGACAAGGTCGTCTCCGCGTCCAGCGCCTCGGTCTACGGGCTCGCAGAGGTCTTCCCCACGCCGGAGAGCCATCACCACCACAACAACGACACCTTCTACGGTGCGGCGAAGTCGTTCGGCGAGGGGATGCTGCGCAGCTTCCACACCATGTACGGGCTGGATTACGTGGCCCTGCGTTACTTCAACGTCTACGGTCCACGGATGGATGTGCACGGTCTCTACACGGAGGTCCTGGTGCGTTGGATGGAGCGCATCGCCGACGGGAAGCCGCCGCTGATCTTCGGTGACGGGCTGCAGACCATGGACTTCATCTTCACCACCGATATCGCCAGGGCGAACATCCTGGCGGCAGCCGGGAATCGAACCGAGGGCGTCTACAACGTGGCAAGCGGCACCGAGACCACCCTGCTGGGGCTGGCCGAGGCGCTGCTTGAGGTGATGGGCTCCGACCTGGCGGTCGAGCACGGGCCGGACCGTGCTGTCAACGGCGTGGTCCGCCGCCTGGCCGATACCGGCGCCGCACGTCGGGACCTCGGCTTCGAGGCCCAGGTCGGACTGCACGACGGCCTGCGACGGCTTGTCGACTGGTGGCAGCCGCAGCGCGAGGAGATCTCGGCCGGTCGCGTGGGCGTGGCGTCATGAGCCGGATCAACGTGATGAAGCCGTGGATGGGCGTGGAGGAGATCAACGCCCTGACCGAGGTGATCGAGTCCGGCTGGGTGGCGCAGGGTCCCAAGGTCGCCCAATTCGAGCACGAGTTCGCCGCCTCGATGCAGGCCGGCCACGCCGTGGCGACCTCGAATTGCACCACAGCTCTGCACCTGGCGCTGGTCGTGGCCGGTGTCGAAGCCGGTGACGAGGTGATCGTGCCGTCATTCTCCTTCGTCGCCACGGCGAACGCGCCCACCTACGTCGGCGCGCGACCGATCTTCATCGACGTCGACCCTGACACCGGATGCGTCACGGCGGACGGCGTCGCCGCCGCCATCACCGATCGCACACGTGCCGTCATCGTGGTCGACCAAGGCGGTGTCCCGGTCGACCTCGACCCGATCCGCGACCTCTGCGACCCGCTGGGCATCGTGGTGATCGAAGACGCCGCGTGCGGTGCCGGGTCCACCTACAAGGGCCGCCCGGTCGGGGCGGGAGCCGTGCTCGCCGCATGGTCATTCCACCCGCGCAAGCTGTTGACCACGGGAGAGGGCGGCATGCTCACGACCTCGAACGCGGACTGGGCCGCGCGTGCCAGGCGACTGCGGGAACACGCCATGAGCGTGTCGGCGAACGACAGGCAGGCGAGCATCCTCGCGCCGGCCGAAGAGTACCTGGAAATCGGCTTCAACTATCGGATGACCGACCTGCAGGCTGCCGTGGGGATCGTGCAACTCGGGCGCTTGCCGGAGATCGTGCGCCGACGGCGTGAGATCGCCGATACGTACACCGCTGCCCTGGCTGGTGTCGCCGGGCTGCGCCCGGTGCGCGACCCGGAGTGGGGCACCTCGAACTATCAGTCCTACTGGGTCGAGGTCGGCGAGGACTATCCGCTCGACCGGGAAACGCTGCTGCTGCACCTCGCCGAAGCCGGGATCTCGGCTCGCCGGGGCATCATGTCGGCGCACCTGCAGCCGGCCTACGCCGGGAGCCCGTCGCAACGCACCCCGCTGCCGGTGTCGGAGCGCCTCACCCGCAATACCCTGATCCTGCCGCTGTACCACCAGCTCGATGCGGCCCAACAGGCCACCGTCATCGACGCTGTGCTCGACCCGCTCACGGTGGTGGCACATGGCTGAGGTACTGCTCGTCGCGGCGAGCGGCCTGGCCAGGGAGGCCCTCTCGGTGCTGCGCCGATCGGGTCAGCACACGGCGATCGGCTACCTCGACGACGACGCGAGCCTGTGGGGGAAAAGCCTGGACGGGCTGCCGATCCTGGGCGGAACCGCGCAGGCCGCAGAGCATCCGCGGGCCCGGCTGGTCATCTGCGCCGGACACGGGGCCGCCCGGGCAGCGATCGCGGCTCGCCTGGCCGGCACCGGCCGCAGCAACGACGACTACGTCAGCATCATCGAGCCCGGCGTGGTGGTACCGGGGGATTGCACGGTGGGGGTGGGCAGCATCCTGCTCGCCGGCGTCGTCCTGACCACGAACGTGGAGCTCGGCCGGCACGTTGTGGTGATGCCGAACGTCACGCTGACCCATGACGACCTCGTCGAGTCCTTCGCCACGCTCTGCGCGGGGGTCACCCTCGGCGGTCATGCCTGGATCGGTGAGGGCGCCTACCTGGGCATGAACGCGAGCGTGCGCGAGGGCGTGCGGGTCGGCAAATACGCGGTGCTGGGAATGGGCGCCGCGCTCACCCAGGACCTGCCGAACGAAGAAACCTGGCTGGGCGTACCGGCCCGCCCCAGAGAGGTAGCTACAGCATGAGGGTTCCCTTTCTCGATCTGGTCGCCCAGCAGGCGGAGATCGCCGACGAGGTGCTGCCCGTCTGGCAGGCGCAGTTCACCTCAGCGGCATTTGTCGGCGGCGCCGAGGTCGCCGCATTCGAGCGGGAGTACGCCGCCTACATCGGCACAAAACACTGCGTCGGTGTGGCCAACGGTACCGACGCCGTCGAACTCGCGCTCCGCGCCGTCGGTGTCCGCCCCGGCGACGAGGTCATCATCCCCGTCAACACGTTCATCGCGACCGCCGAGGCCGCGACACGTCTCGGCGCGATTCCGGTCTTCGTCGACGTCGACGAGCAGTACCTCCTCATCGACCCTGCCGCCGTCGCTGCGGCTGTCACCACGCGCACCAGGGCGATCGTGCCCGTTCACCTGTACGGCCAGACCGCACCGATGGAGGAGCTCATCCCGATCGCGAACCGGCACGGGCTGGCGATGGTGGAGGACGCCGCCCAATCGCAGGGTGCCACCTCGACGCTCGGCCGAGCAGGCTCACTCGGCCGGGTCGCCGCGACGAGCTTCTACCCCGGCAAGAATCTCGGTGCCGCCGGCGATGCCGGCGCCGTGCTCACCGATGACCCGGCCGTCGCCGAATTCGTCCGGAACTTCGGCGCCCACGGCAGCTCGGTGAAGTACGTGCACGACCGGGCCGGCGTGAACTCGCGGCTGGACGCCGTGCAGGCCGCGGTACTGCGGGCAAAGCTGCGCAGGCTCGACCGGTGGAACGCCGCCCGCCGCGCGGCCGCCGCGCGGTACGCCCAGATGCTCGCCGATGTGTCCGGCGTGCGGGTACCGGCCAGCCGGCCCGGCAACGAGGATGTCTGGCACCTGTACGTCGTGCAGGTCGCCGAACGCGACCGCGTGCTCGCCGAGCTCGGCGACGCGGGCGTCGGCGCGGCCATCCATTACCCGACGCCGTTGCACCTCACCGCCGCCTACGCGGGCCTCGGCTATCAGGAGGGACAATTCCCGGTCGCTGAGGCAGCTGCCCAGCGGATCCTCTCGCTGCCGATGTACCCGCACCTCACGATGGAGCAGCAGAGGTTCGTCGTCGACTCCCTCGAGCGCACCAACGTTCCGGAGAGGGGCATGGCTCCCTCCCAGCTGGTCCGGGAGGCGCTGTGAGAATAGTCCGGCCCACGCCGCTGAAGGGGCGGCCGACGGTGTCGGTCGTGGTTCCCTGCTACAACTACGGGCGATACCTGCCCGAGGCCGTGGGCAGCATCCTCTCGCAGCCCGGGGTCGATCTCGAAGTGATCATCGTCGACGACCACTCGACGGACGGGTCCGAACTCGTGGCCGCCGAACTCGCCGCTCGGCATGAACAAGTGCGCCTGATCCGCAATGCGGTGAACAAACGGCACATCGCGACCTACAACCGGGGACTCGCCGAGACCACTGGCGACTATGTTGTCCTGCTCTCAGCCGACGACATGCTCGCGGATGGCGCGCTCGCGCGCGCGGTCGCCCTCATGGAACGCTATCCCAACGTCGGACTGGTCTACGGGTATGCGCCGGGGTTCAGCGAGACGCCGGAAGCATCGGCGGCCGGGCGGACCTGGTCGATCTGGCCGGGGCGGGAGTGGGTGGGTGCTGTGACCCATCGCGGAGACAGCGTCGTCATCAATCCCGAGGTCGTCATGCGCAACTCGGTGATGAGGAGGCTTGTCGGCTACGACGCGGCATACCCGCACGCTGCTGATCTGCTGCTGTGGCTGCAGGCGGCGACCCTCTCGGACGTCGGGCGAGTGAACGGCGTGCAAGCGCACTATCGCACCCATGCGCAGCAGATGCATGTCACGGACTACTCGGGGACCCTGACCGACATGCGCGAGCGTACGGCGGTGTACCGCGACTTCCTCAACGACGCGGAATGGGGCCGTCACCTCCAGGGGAACGATCGGATGCTTCGCAACGCGCTGCGGTCAACGTCACGGGAAGCGGTGTGGTGTGCGCTGTTGGCCGAGATGGACCCAACCGCGACAGGAGGAAGCGGCAGCGACTTCCGGAACTTCGCGCGCACGCAGTATCCGCCCATCACCCGGACGCTGCTCTGGAAAGAACTGGATCGACGGCGTCAGGGTCGCAAGCCCGCGATTCCGGATGCGGTGCTTTCCCTGGTGTATCGCGTCAAGTGGGCCGTCAAGTGGCGAATGTGGCGTCGGTGGGGGCTCTGATGACGTGGTGATGGACGGTGAGCAGGGAAGGGATGCCCAGCCCGGTCGGACCGATGTGCCCGAGATGGATGTTGTGCACAGCATCGCACCGACGAGTGAACCAGAGATCGACCTCGGGCGCAGTGCCGCCGAGGGCGTTGTGTGGTTGACGATTCAAAAATGGGTCATCCGGGTGCTGGGCATCGTGACCATCGCGCTGCTGACCCGCCTGCTCACCCCGGAGAATTTCGGCGCCGTCGCGGCGGCCTCGACCGTGCTGCCGTTCTTCTTCCTACTGGCCGATCTCGGGTTTGCGGCGTACATCGTGCAGGTCGAGAAGACCGACGGACGGATGTTGAGCACCGCTTTCTGGTTCTCGATGACGGCGGGGATCCTGCTGTGCGGATGTCTGTTCATCATCTCGCCGCTGCTCGGCTCGATCTTCGCGTCACCCGACGTGGTGCCCGTACTGAGGGTGCTCTCGCTCTGGGTCGTCATCACCGCGATCGGCTCCGTCCCCACGGCTCTCCTGCGCCGGGACATGCGGTTCGCGACGATCGCGGCCCAGGGCACGGCGGCCGCCGTTGTCGCCCAGATCGTCGCTGTCGTGATGGCATTCACCGGGTACGGCGTCTGGGCGCTCGTGGCACAGTCTCTCGTCGCCGCCGTCCTCTCCACGGTGCTCGCGTGGTGGGCCGTCACGTGGCACCCGACCTGGGAAATCTCCAGGCTGGACTTCGTCAGGATGGCGCGCTTCGGCGGCCAAGTTCTGGGTGTCGAATTTGTTGCGATGCTCCGCGCCTGGGGTGAGGCCGCCGTCATCTCGGCGACTCTGGGCATTGCGGCACTCGGATACATGAGCATCGCGCAGCGCCTGGTCCAAATCGTGCAGGACATGACGGGTAGCGCAGTGGTTCCCGTCAGCGTCGTCGCCTTCGCCAAGATCCGGAACTCGGTGGCGAGACTGCGCGACGCGTACCGGCGTGCGCTGAAGGTCGTATACGCCGCGCTGTCGCTGCCTCTCACCATCGTTGCTGTCGCCGCGCCGCTCATGCTCCCCATCCTTTTCGGTGACGGTTGGGAGCAGAGTTATCAGGTTGCCCAGGTGCTCGCCCTTGCCGGCACGTTGGCGGTCGGTGCGTGGCTGGATCACGGCCTGTTCTATGGGCTGGGCAAACCCGGTGCCTGGTTCGTGTACGCCGTGATCATCGATGTTCTGACCTTCGCCACGACGGTGTTCACCGTGCGATGGGGGCTCGTTGCCATCGCCATCGGCTTTCTCTGCGTCGCGATCTTCGCGACAATTCTCCGCTGGTTCCTCGTCGCACGTCACCTCCAGACGAAAGCGCGCGTGATCGCAGGGCCGTTCGTGTATCTGGTCGCCGTCGTCACCGCGATGACCGTGTCTGGTTGGGCCGTGAAGCTCTGGACCGCGGAGCTTCCCCCGTGGCTGGCCCTCATCCTGATCGCGCTTGTGATGCTTGTCGTGCACATCGGAATCACGCTGCTGATGGCCCGACCCGTCGTTCATGAAGTACTCAGGCTCGCCGGCCGGTTCAGGCTCGGCTCACGCCTTCCCTTCCTGGCACGGGTTCGAGAGCAGTCATGACCGCCCCGCGCACGCTGGCCGCTCGAGCGGGAGGACGCGTCAGCGCGTTGGTGCTGGGCGTCGTCACCAGAGCGACCGGAGTGCTGCCGGCACGCGTTCGCTACGGGTACGTTCATCGAACCACCGGGTTCCTCCTGCGCAAGCCGCTGCCGGCCTTGCGCGCCTTCGATCCCGGGCCCGGCTCGGAGCCGGCTGCGCGGATCGCCCGGACCGGAGACCTCACCTGTGTCCTCGGGGTGGGTGCACTGGACATCGGCGGTATCGGTTCGATCGTGGAGACACTCGCCAGCCGTCTTCCAGCGCTCGGGGTCACGCCGGCGGTCTTCTGCGCCGACGACGGAGAGCGCGCACAACGGCTCCGTGACCTGGGCCTCGAGGTGCGGTCCGTCTCCGACCGGGAGTCGGCCGTGCGCGCCATCCAACAGCTCGGCCCGGATGTGATCCAGCTTCACGGGGCGCCGGAGTTCCTTGAAGCAGCGGCCAGGGAGAGCGGGATACCCCTCGTACCTGTACTGCACAACACTGAGATTCACTTTTCTCCAGCCCGATGGCGCAGGCTCGCGCACCTCCTCGGACGGTCCTCATCTGCGATCGCCGTCAGCCAACTCGTGCGCACGTTCCACGTCGCCCGCCTGCCCGCTGGTGTGCAGTCGCGGATCACCGTGATTCCCAACGCGGCACCCGGACGGCGTGCGCCCGACACTCAGCAGCGCAGGGTCGCTCGAAGCCTCCTTGAGAAAGCGGTCCACAGCCGTTTTCACTCAGACGTAGTCTTCGTGTGCCTGGCGCGTTACGACGCCCAAAAGAATATAGCCGGGACGGTCGCATCGTTCCTGAGGTGCGTGGCCACGGGCGTGCCGGCTCAGCTGGTGATCGCGGGCGAACCATCCGACTGGGTCGAGTTCCGGCGATCAGACGCAATCCGCCGCTGCAGTCCCCATGCCGATCGTGTGCACCTGCTTGCCACTTCGGACGCACGGACCCTGTTGGCCGCAGCTGACGCGTTCCTGCTCAACTCCTTCTTCGAGGGATGGCCGGTTGCCGCCACGGAGGCGTGGACTGCTGGACTGCCACTCATCCTGAGCGATGTGGGTGGAGCACGTGAGCTCGTGGCCCGCGATCCCGGCCGTTCGGTGCTCATCGCCAACGCGGTGGGTGACGCGAACGAGGTGACCGACGCCCGGGTTGAGCGCTCACGGTGGGAATCCAGGCATCAGCGCAACTCGGCCGAGTTCGGGGACGCTATCCGGTGCGTCGTGGACACTGTGCATCGCGAACGAACAGTGCCTGCGGCATCGTGCGACTCATCTGACGGCGTCGATGCAATGATCGCCGCCCACGCACGTGTGCTTCGCCTCGCAGCACTCGGCGATGCCTCCGGCGGTTCGACCCTGCCGGGCGAGCTGGCGCCGGCTGTGCTTCCCGATCGGCTCGCCCCGGAAGAAAGGTCATGATGATGACGGTGGCACGAACCACGATGGGCGAGAAGTCCCGCCAGCTGGGATCCAGGGTCTCCCGGGTCACCGGAATCCTCCGCACCGAGGGCCCGCGTGCTCTCGCCCAGCGGCTGGCGCGATACACGTACAACGAGCTCGGTGCGGCGAGTCTCGGGGAGCCCCTCCTCGACGACGACATCGCCGACTCGACGGAATTGAACCTGGAGTTGCCCGACCGCCGACCGCCGCGCTCGCGGCCACTGCGAATCGGGTGGGTGATCGTGCCACCCAGTGCAGGCTCCGGGGGACACACCACCCTCTTTCGCATGGTCGAGGCACTCGAAAGGGCAGGCCATCAGTGTGAGCTGTTCCTCTACGACCGATATGGCGGCCAGTTGAGTTCGCACGAGCGGGTCATCCGCGACTGGTGGCCGAACATCCGCGCCAACGTGCGCGACGCCACCGGTGGCATCACGGATGTGGACGCCTGCGTCGCTTCAGGGTGGGATACGGCCCATGTCCTGGCTCGCCGGAGCCCCTCCCCGATGCGCCGCCTCTACTTCATCCAGGACTATGAACCGTATTTCTACGCTCACGGATCCCTGTACTCACTGGCGGAGGACAGCTACCGGTTCGGTTTTCGCATGATTGCCCTGGGAGAAATGGTCGCCGGGCTGCTTCGGTCCGAGATCGGCCTGTCCCCGGACGTTACGGAGTTCGGCTGCGACACGTCCGTGTACAGGCTTCTGGCCGAGCGTGACCGCTCGGGCGTGGTCCTGTTCGCCCGGCCCGAGGTGCCCCGCCGTGGCTACCCGTTGGCGCGATTGGCGCTCGGGCGCTTCCACGAACTGCATCCAGAGGTCACGATCCACCTCTATGGATCTGAGGTCAGGGGACTGGCGTTTCCGGCGACCCAGCACGGCAGGCTCACGCCGACCGAACTCAACGAACTCTACAACTCCAGCATTGCCGGACTCGCGATGTCGTTCACCAACATTTCCCTGGTCGCCGAGGAGATGCTGGCGGCGGGAGCCATCCCCGTGGTGAACGACTCGGTGAATTCGCGGGCGGACCTGGTGAACACGAACGTGACCTGGGCAACCCCAACGCCCCAGGGGATTGCCGCTGCGCTCGGAGCGGTGGTGACGCGCTCCGACGTGTCCGCCGCGGCACGGCGAGCAGCCGAGTCTGTGCGGCAATTCGGCTGGACCAAAGCCCAGGCCGACGTCGTCCGAATCGTCGAAGACGAGGTGTACGGACCATGACACCCGTCCCGGAGAAACGACCAGCTGGTCCGCACCCGCCTGGACGCCACAGGCGGCAGGTCTTCCGATTCTCGTCAACGCCGAAGGAGCGCTCAATGAACCGCAGGACGACCGCACCGCACGTGCTCATCATTGTGGAGAACCTCCCGGTTCCGCTCGACCGACGGGTGTGGCTGGAATGCCAGGCCCTGATCCGGCGGGGATACCAGGTCAGTGTGATCTGCCCTCGGGGACCGGGTGACCCGGCCCGCGAGCACCTCGACGGGGTGGACATCTACAAGTACAAGCCTGCGCGCGAGGCGAAGGACACCCTCGGTTTCGTGTGGGAGTTCGCCTACAGTTGGCTGCGCACAGCGTTGCTGTCCCTGGTGGTGCGCCGTATCCGACCGTTCGACATCATCCAGGCGTGCAATCCGCCGGACACCTACTGGTTGTTGGCGCTGATGTGGCGTCCCTTCGGCGTGAAATTCGTCTTCGACCACCATGATCTGAATCCCGAGCTGTTCATCTCCAGGTTCGGTGCACCCCGGGGCGGGCTCAAGTGGCTCGAATACCGTGGCCTGCTCTGGCTCGAACGTGCCACCTTCCGCGCCGCGCACCGGGTCATCTCGACGAACGAGTCGTACAAGGCGATCGCCGTGCGACGCGGAATGCGCCGTCCTGAGGAGGTGACGGTGGTGCGCAGCGGACCTGACACCGCACGGATGCGCCCCATCTACCCGGAACGGCCCTGTGCGGCCGACGAGATCAACCTGGTGTATCTCGGGATCATGGGACCCCAGGACGGGGTCGACCAGGTGCTGCTCGTCGTCGACGAACTTGTGCATCGCCGGGGGCGTGCCAATGTGACCGCCACGCTCCTGGGCTTCGGCGACTGCTTCACCGCCCTCACTGCCCAAGCGCGAGCCCTGGGGCTCGAGGACCACGTGACCTTCACGGGCCGGGTGGACAAGGCCGCCATCGCCGAGCACCTCAGCCGGGCCGACATCGGTCTGTGCCCGGATCTGAAGACGCCGCTCAATGACCTCTCGACGATGAACAAGACCATGGAGTACATGGCGTACGCGCTGCCTGCGGTGTCTTTCGACCTTGTCGAAACCCGGGTCTCGGGCGGAGACACCCTGCTCTATGTGCCTTCGGGCGACATCACGGCTTTCGCGGACGCCGTCGAGACGTTGATCGACGACCCCGCGCTGCGGGCGGAGCTAGGCCGCAAGGCCAGGTCACGAGTGGCCACGCTCATGGACTGGCGCCCCCAGGCGCAGGCGTACCTGTCCGTGTACGACGATCTGGCCGGGCCGACACGGCCGACGCAGCCCGCGGCGGCAGACACTGAGACGGCCAGTGACACCGATCCCCAGGGCCGGCGCTACGTCGATCTCGACAATGCCGAGGAATTCGACCGGTATCTGGTGGAGCGCAGCGCGCGGGCCGAGCGGAGCGCCCGATGACGCCGGCCAGGACGTGCCTGCATCACCTGCTCAGCCAGGCCGCCGCCGCGACCCCGGATGCCCCGGCACTGACCTATCGCAACACCACCATCAGCTACGCCCAGACCTGGCGGATGGCCAGCGCCGTCGCCGCGCAGCTGCTTGACATGGGACTGAAGCGCGGCGACCGGGTGGCGATCTACCTCGAGAAGCGCATCGAGACCGTTACGTCGATCTTCGCCGTCTCCGCCGCCGGTGGTGTGTTCGTTCCGGTCAACCACGTGCTCAAGGCGGCACAGGTCGGCCACATCCTCGGCGACAGCGGCGCAGCAGTGCTCATCACCTCCGCCGGCAGGCTCACGCAGCTGGCCGAGGTACTGGCGGTCTCCGCTGTGACGCAGGTGATCGTGATCGATGACGCGGCGCCCGAACCTGGCGCACCCTGGCAGCTCCACCGCTGGGCCGACGGGCAGGCGGTGCCGGAGGAGCCGCATCCCGCGCGCAGGATCGACATCGATCCGGCGGCGATCCTGTACACCTCGGGAAGCACCGGCAAACCCAAGGGCGTCGTGCTCAGCCATCGCAACCTGATCGTCGGCGCGGAGAGCGTGAGCTCCTACCTGGAGAACACCAGCGACGACGTGATCCTCAGCGTGTTGCCCCTGAGCTTCGACGCGGGTCTGAGCCAGGTGACGACGGCTTTTTCGGTCGGCGCCCACTGCATCCTGATGAACTACCTGCTGCCACGGGAGGTACCCAAGCTGTGCGAGCAGTACGGCGTCACCGGCCTGACCTGCGTGCCGCCGTTGTGGCTGGCACTGGCCGAGCTCGACTGGCCGACGGCGGCCGCGAGTCGGCTGCGGTACTGGGCCAATACCGGCGGCAGGATGCCCCGCCCGACCCTGGACCAGCTGCGGCGGATTTTCCCCGCGGCAACCCCCTACCTGATGTACGGCCTCACCGAGGCGTTCCGCTCCACCTACCTCGACCCCGCTGAGGTCGACCGACGCCCGGACTCGATCGGCAAGGCCATCCCGAATGCCGAAGTCCTCGTCCTCCGCCCCGACGGGACGCGATGTGCCCCCGGTGAGGAAGGGGAACTCGTGCACCGGGGGGCACTTGTCGCGCTCGGCTACTGGAACGACCCGGTCCGCACTGCCGAACGCTACCGGCTGGTGCGCCATCCGGACCAGGAGTGGCTGGCCCCGGAGAGAGCCGTCTGGTCCGGGGACACGGTGGTGGCCGACGACGAGGGTTTTCTCTACTTCGTGGGTCGCCATGACGAGATGATCAAGACCTCCGGATACCGGGTGAGCCCGACCGAGATCGAGGAAGCGGCGCACAGCACCGGTCTTGTCCGCGACGCTGTGGCCGTCGGAGTGGACGACCCGGCGCTTGGCCAACGGATCGTGCTGCTGGCGACCCCCATAGCTGCCGACCTCGATGTCGGCGCACTCACGGTCGCACTGAAACGGGTCTTGCCGCTCTACATGGTTCCGTCGCGCATCGATGTGCGCCGTGAGATGCACCGTTCCCCCAACGGCAAGTACGACCGCGCCCGTCTTATGTCAGAGCTGATGTCGGAGGTGTCCGGATGAAACCGAACGAACATATCGCCCGGTTCGGAACCGTGGACGGGGAACTGCAAATCGGCGGCCTGCCGCTCAGCAGGGTCGCCGCCCGCGTCGGTTCGACGCCGTTCTTCGCCTACGACCGTGGTCTGCTCGACGAGCGGGTCAACCTGCTGCGTTCCGCGCTGCCCGAACGGGTCGAGCTCAGTTTCGCGATGAAGGCCAATCCGATGCCCGCGATCGTGCAACATTTGGCCGGCAGGCTCGACCGGATCGACGTCGCGTCGGGGCTGGAAATGCAGACTGCGTTGGACACCACCATCCGTGTCGACAGGGTCAGTTTCGCCGGCCCGGGCAAGACCCCGGCGGAGATCCGACAGGCCGTCGCGGCCGGCATTCTCATCGAGGTCGAGTCCGGCACCGAATTCCGCCGGGTGCTTGCCGCCGGCGACCAGCTCGGGCTCACGCCGAACGTCGCCGTCCGGGTGAACCCCGACTTCGCTGTCAAAGGATCGGGGATGCGGATGGGCGGTGGACCGCAGCAGTTCGGCATTGACGCGGAACAGGTGCCAGCGGTGCTGCGCGAGTACGGCACGGCGGGAGCGAACGTGCTCGGTTTCCATGTGTTCGCCGGCTCGCAGAACCTGAACGCGGCCATCATCGCCGAGGCGCAGCGGCGCACCGTCGACCTGGTCAGTTCTCTCGCGGAGCACCTGGCCGATCCGCTGCGTTACCTCAACCTGGGGGGTGGGTTCGGTATCCCGTACGTCGACAAGGACCGGCCGCTGGACCTCGACGTCGTCGCCGCGAACCTCCACGAGTTGGTGGACGGGCCGATTGCCGAGCGGATGCCCCAGGCCAGTCCGGTCATCGAACTCGGCCGGTACCTCGTCGGGGAGTGCGGGGTGTACGTCACCCGGGTCCTGGACCGCAAGGTGTCCAGGGGCAAGACCTTCCTGGTCGTCGACGGTGGGATGCACCACCAGCTCGCGGCCTCCGGCAACTTCGGCCAGGCCATCCGCCGCAACTATCCCGTCGCGGTGGGCACCCGCGCCGAGCGGGCCTCCGCCGAGGCCGTCACCGTCGTCGGATGCCTGTGCACCCCGCTTGACCTGCTGGCCGACGACGTCGACCTGCCCACCTCCGACATCGACGACCTCATCGTGATCTTCCAGGCGGGGGCCTACGGCCTGACCGCCAGCCCGACAGCCTTCCTCGGTCACCCAGCGCCGGCGGAAGTCCTCATCTGAATGTCCCCGTCTGAATCAGTCCCGCCTCGACAAGGAGCACCAATGACCGACACCCTGAACGACATCCGTACCCTGCTGATCGAGGCCCTGGAACTGCGTCAGCGCCCCGAGGACCTGCGAGAGGAAACCGCACTGTTCGGCGCGATGCCGGAACTCGACTCGTTCGGAGTCGTGAGCCTGGTGGCGTCCCTCGAAGATCACTTCGACATCACCGTCGACGATGACGAGTTCGGTGCCGAGATCTTCGAGACGGTGGGCACCCTGACCGGATTCGTCGATGCCAAACTCGCCGCAGCCTGATCGGGCGGCGCCGCACGGCGGCCTGCCTGGTTTCATTGCCGTGCATCGGCACGAATCGGGCCTCGACGTGGGGCGCGCACTGCCAGAGGGAGCGACGCAGTCGGACCATGGGCCGGCGATGCTGGCCACCTGGGGTGTGGCGGTGCCGCGGCAATCGACGCAGACCGTGGCCCTCTCCAGCGTTCTGAGAACCGAACGAGGGACAGTCTCGTTAGAAGAGATCGACGAAGGTATGCGCAGTAATCCCCAGGGCTTGACGCGGCTGCTGCCGCCCTTCGCCGCCGTGCGCGGTGACGACGACGGGGTGACCATGGTCGCCGACTCGATGGGGTTCAGGCAGCTGTACCACAGCACGCCGGCCGCCGCGGGTGCGCCCGTGCTGTGCACGTCGGCGCTGCTCGCCGGGTGGCACAGGGGCGCCGCCGTGGATCACACCGCGGTCGCTGTGCAGTCCCTGCTGGGGTGGCAACTGGGCCAGCGCACCCTGCTGTGCGGGGTCGACAAGCTCGCCCCGGGTGCGACCGCCCGCCTGGACGCTGATGGTGTGAGCGCGAGCACACCGGACCGGGTGAGCGAGGCGGCGATCGGGCTCGACGAGGCCGTCGCCGCAGCGGCAGCCCTGCTGCGTGCGTCACTGGACGCGCTGCTGGACGATCACCCCGACGCTGTACTGCAACTCACCGGCGGGCAGGATTCCCGCTTGCTGCTCAGCGCCATCCCCGTCGCCAGGCGCCGGGGACTCCGGGCGATGACGCTGGGGGTGCCCGGCGGCGGCGACGTCGACGTGGCCAGCCGGCTCGCCGAACGATACGGACTGCGGCATGACGTGCACGGCCTCGCCGGCCTGGACGGCCTGAGCGGCGCTGAAGCGTGGGATCTCGTGTCAGCGGCCGCGATGCGTCTGGACGGCATGGCGGATCCCATCGCCCTCGCCGCCCTCACGGTTGCGGAGAGCAGCTTCGATCAGGGCGTGCGAATCTCGGGGCTCGGCGGAGAAGTCGCCCGCGGCTTCTACTACGTCGGCGCCGTCAAGGAGCGGGCATTCGCGCGCAAGGACGCCGAACAGCTCGCGGCCTGGCGCATGTTCGCGAACGAATCCGTCGAGCCGGGCCTGCTCGAGCCGGAGTTCACAGTCTGGGCGAGGAAGGCAGCCGACGACGAGGTGGTCTCTGCCCTGTCCTCCGCCGGTGGCGAGTGGTTCCACGCCACCGACGAACTCTACCTGCGGCACCGCATGCAACGATGGGCGGGCGTCACCGATACCGCAGCCGGATCCGACCGGATCATCATCAACCCGATGCTGAGCGCAGAATTCCTCGGCATCGCCTCACGACTGGCCCCCGAAGACAAAGCACATTCGCTCTTCCTCGCCAGACTGCAGATGGAACTCGACCCCGAACTCGGCAGGATCCCGCTGGAGGGACGCGCGGCACCGATCCGCGCGGCGTACCCGACCCCGTGGCGTTCGGCAACGACAACGCTGGGCACGGGACGGCGGCTGGCCCGCAAAGTCGCCCAGCGAATCCGGCACGGGAATCGATCACCGGCCGGGGGGCCGGTGCTTGCCGCCAAAGTCGTCGACCACTGGCGGCGGCATCCGGAATTGCTCTCTGCGGCGCACCTGTCACCCTTTGTCCGACCCGCGTGGATCGACGGCGTGATCGACGGGCGCGTCGCACCGAAACCCAGTTCGGTGGCGTTTGTGACCAACCTCATTGTGGCGACTACGGCGCGTGTTCCGCAGGGTGGCCGAGCGGACGTGCGCTAGTACGCAACCCGTTTGACGGACCGATGGAACGGTGCAGAAAACGACAGCCCGGTAACCCGATTCGGTCGTACGGCCCGCCTGCCGTGGAGGGTGAATCGGTCCACGGATAGAGCGGGGACCGGTCAGGTGTTTCCGGGACTCGATTTGACGAGGTGAGGTTAAGTCACGTCTAATGGGGTGCGCGTGCCCCAAAAGGGGGTAAACGTGAACTCCACGACGGTCACCACCACGGCCAGAGATGGTCGGTATTCGTCGTGTCCGAAACACAAGATTAGGACGCAATATGCACCTCCTAGGAGGCTCGGCGAGCCAATTCGCCACCACGCCCCACAGTCAGCCCCGTATCGGCCGCATCGCGGTCGCCCTCGCTTTGCTGCTCGCTCTCGTCGCCACAGCCGGTCAATGGGGGCTGAGCCCCGCGGCCGCGGCCACCAGCAGCACGATCCTCGGGACCTCCACTCCGACCCGCCTCGTGCAGCACTCCGATTCCGCCGCGGTCGAAGTGGGAACTCGTTTCACAGCACGCTCGGATGGCACAGCCGCCGGAATGCGCTTCTGGAAGGGCGAGGGCGCAGCCGGACCCCACACCGGCACCCTGTGGAGCGCAACGGGCAAGAAGCTCGCGGGCGCGACCTTCTCGAATGTGTCGGGTTCCGGTTGGCAGAAAGCTGATTTCGACAAGGCGATCACCCTGACCAAGGGCGAGTCCTACGTGGTCTCGTACCACGCCCCCAAGGGGCGGTACGCGGCGACCCAGAACTACACCGGGACGTCGCTCTCACCCGACTTGGCGATCACCGCTGAAGCCGGCGTGTTCAGGTACGGGTCACAGGCGCGCTTCCCCACCAAGACCTACAAAAACAGCATGTACTGGGTGGATGTGGTGTTCACTCCGACGGGTGCCGCCACCCCGACGCCGCCGGTCGTCACACCGACGCCGACGCCGCCGGTCGTGACGCCCACGCCGACCCCGCCGGTCGTGACCCCGACCCCGACCCCGACGCCGCCGGTCGTGACCCCGACCCCGACGCCGCCGGTCGTGACGCCGCCCGCCGCCGGTGGGTTCCCCTCGGCTGCCAACACCGGAGTTCCGGCCGGGACGGCCCTGACCGACTACACCGGGCCGTGCCGGATCACGGCGCCAGGTACCGTCATCGACGCCAAGCGGGTGAACTGCGGCACACTGTCGATCGCCGCGACCGGAGTTTCGATCACTCGCTCGGTCATCAACGGCGGCGTCTACAACGATGACAGTGGCACCGGATCCTTCTCCATCACCGACAGCCAGGTCGACGTGGGCAACAAAGCGGGGACCGGTATCGGCGACGTCCGTTTCACTGCGACTCGCGTCCATGTGACGGGTGGCAACCGTTCGGTGAACTGTTTCCGCGACTGCACCCTGGCAAACTCCTACGTGCACGGCCAGTTCCGCGACAGCACTGGGACCTACCATGAATCCGGCGTCCGGATGGGGTCGGGTTCGGTTATCCGGGGCAACACCATCGCCTGCGACGCGCCCGATGTGGCTCCGGATGCAGGATGCTCAGCAGCGCTCACCGGCTATGGTGACTTCGCCGTCGTGCAGAACAACATCATCGACGGAAACAAATTCGTCGGCGGTTCGGGCGGCTATTGCACCTACGGCGGTTCGACGCAGGGCAAGCCCTACTCCAGTGGGACCCGCGATATCCGCTTCACCAACAACGTGTGGGAGCGCGGGAGCAGCGGCAAGTGCGGCTTCTACGGTCCGATCACGTCGTTCGACACCAACGCGCCGGGCAATGTGTGGAGTAACAACAAGTGGGACGACGGAACGGCGGTCCAAGCCGCGAACTGATCCACGAACGGTCAGATGTCCTGACTGAATGACGCGAGGGCCTCCGCGGCCGACACGGGTTGTCACAGCACCCGTGTCGCCGCGCGAAGGCCCTCGTTGGTCAGTCGCCGTCTACCACTGGAGCAGGGCCAGCTCGCTGTAGAGATAGTCGATGTCCTCGGCCGGCACGGTCCCGCTCCGAATCATCTTCGACCGAGGCGTACCCACGTCGATGCCGAGAACAGGGGCGAAGCCGAGCATCCGACGCTCGGCAAGCGTCGCCAATTCCGCGTGCCGAAGCAACAGGTGTGAACCGATCTGCGGCCACGCCCGCCTGAGCAGCTCACGGCTGCCACCGACATACAGCGGCGATGAGAACACCGGAAGACGTTTGCGGCGGTCCTTGCGAGCGACGAGATAGCTGTACTCGCCCTGCGAGATCGCCACGATATGGCGGGCAGCGGGGGCGTCCACATGGTCACGGTACACGCGGGCGTCCCGCCCGGTCAGTACCCCCGCGATCAGCCTCGGGTTCTCCGTCACGGTGAGGCCTCGTCGAGGCAGGCGCGGCAGGTTCGGCGCCAACCGGGTTGCGGTGTCAAGAGAGGTGAAGCCGAGCCGCTTGTTCAGCGCCACGACGTTTCCGCTCGGCGAGAAGTCGGTGAACTCGAACCCCTTCTGAGCGAGGATCGCGCGCATCAGGCGAAAGCTGTGCGCGCGGTAGTCCTCCAGAACGCAGAAGGCCGCCAGATTGCAGAACCGGCGCTGAACGCCGTTGACCTCGCGTGCGGAGTAGACCGCCAGATAGACCCCCACGATCCTGCCGCCGTCGACGAGGGCGAAACCGTGGTTGGGCGGATCGGGATTCCACGGGGGAGCGAGGATGGCGCGCCACGCACGAGGACTGACCGCCGCGTTCAGGTGATCGTGGAGAAACTCCGTGACCGCACCGGCATCCTCGGCGGTGATGGGCCGAAGGTCGATCACGGTCGGCGAACTGACGATGAGTGGAAGCGCCGGGTGAGGATCATGCCGATACCCCGGGTGTTTCTGGTCGGGCCCGCCCCCTGGTGCTCTCATCGCGACCCCAGCCCTCACCCTGCCCCACCCTTCGCCGGGCGAGAAGACCGGCGAGGAGGGTGATGAGCACATACGGCAGTGCGCTGGGCAACAGACGCGGGTTGGGCAGCACGACATCGCGCAGCCATGCCCAGCGGTCGGCTGAGCGCACCCGCACACCCAGCTGCCCTGCCGTGCCGGCCGCCCGCATCTGGGCGTTGCCCCGACGAACGCGAACCAGCCGTCGGACCAGGTCACGGGTCGTGAACGGAACGGCGACCACCACCTCGACGGTGCTCACTTCGGTTTTCTCTTCGTCGGTGAACTGCGAATCCAGGAACAGATCGTCGGCGATCATCGCCGGGAACTCGTCGAACCGTGCGCGGCCCGGTTCAGAGAGCGCAATCATGCCCCGCCCGAACAGCCCGTTCCGGAATGCCGGCAACTTCTCGTTGATCGAGAAGTAGGCACGCACGGGCCAGGGGCGTCCCTCCATGTCCAGCCGCCGCCGAGGCACCACGGCGAGCGGGAGCGGGGTCTGTGCCAGGCGTGCCACCAACGCGGCAACACCGCCGGGGGGCACCAGGATGTCGGCGTCGAGGTAGATCCGGGGGAACCCAGTGGCCGCCCGGTCCCCGGCATTCAGCGCGGCGGCCTTGCCCGGTTCCGGGCGATCGATCACGACAACGCCAGGACGTGTTGCCAGGGCCACCGTGTGGTCACTGCACCCGTTGGCGCTGACGACGATCTCCATGGGAGCGCCGGGCTGCGTGGCGAGCAGCGCGTCGAGACTCGGACCGATCACGTTCTCCTCGTTGTAGGCGGCGATCACGATGCTCGGCATGAGATTCCTTTCGATGCTTCTCTGTGGGGCATCAGGTGGGCAGGAGCGCACGGCTCGCGCCCAGTTGCGGCGGACGGGTGGAGGGCCTCAGCAGCGCGCGCAGCGTCGTCCAGGACCGGCGGTCCCCGAGGACGGCCCGCCGGAGTTCGACGACGATGGTCAGGCCGAAATACAGCCAGGCGCGAACCCCACCCGTGCGGCGGCGATAGAGGCGCACCCGGTTGAGCATCTGCATCGTGTGCGTTGTCGCGCTCTCGCCAGACCCCCCGCCGACATGCATGGCGCCGGCGTTGGGGGTATAGACGGTGGCCCAGCCCGCATCACGAGCCCGGAGGCTGAAATCGGTCTCCTCCGAATAGAGGAAGAACGACTCGTCGAGGCCGCCTAGGCCGTCAAAACACCGGCGGTCAACGAGCAGGATCGCGCCAACGGCCCAATCGACCTCGTGCTCGGTCTGATACTGCCCCGGCAGCTCGATTCTCTCGGCGAACACCGGCAACCCCGTGAAGCTCAGCCCGCCGACACGCCCAAGCGTCGGTCCGCGGCGAAGTGTCGGGGAGAGGCTTCCATCTTCCTCGCGCACCCTCGGGGCGATGATGCCTGCGCCGGTACGTCGGCGCAGAACCTCGAGCATCCGTGGCACCGCGTGGGGATCGAGAGTTGCATCGGGGTTGAGGATAAGAATGGCCGGCGCGGGTGGTGACGCGTTCACGGCCCGGTTGATGCCGGCTGCGTAGCCATCGTTCGAGGCCCGGATGACTCGGCAATCGGTCCGGCCAGCCAGCAATTCCGGCGTTCCGTCGGTCGAATCATTGTCGACCACGACGACGGAATACCGCAGTTCGCCGAACGCATCGGGCAGGCTGTCGAGGAGGGCTGCCACGTGGCGGGTGCTGTTGAACGTGACCACGACTGCCGCGACGTCGACCTCGTCCGCCGAGGCACCCGGCTCACTCATTGCCAGCCGCGATTCGTGCGCGCCCGGTCGGCCACGTTCTCGAGGCCACATCCGAATCGGCGATGGCGCGGACGCTCCCGCAGAGTCCCGCCACCAGGAACAGCACACCGCCCGCGATCGGGAAGGAGAGACCGTCAAAGAATGCGAAGAGTACGGCGACATTGAACACTGAAGCGGCCAGGGCGTGACCGAGCAACCTCATGTCCCTGGTGCTGGAGTGTCGCGCCCGACGGGCGCTCCAGATTGCCGCGCCGAAGAACGCGGCGAAAGCCAGGAGGCCCAGGATGCCGACCTCGATAGCGACCAACACCCACTGGTTGTCGAAAATGTAGTACCTGGGCAGGAACAAGCCGAATCCCGAGCCGATCACGGGGGAGGGGGACATGAACTCGGGAATCCGCTCAAGCCCCGTGGTGCGGGACTGGGTGCTCGGATCTGACGCGATGCCCGAGAAGAGAGCGAGAGTTGTCGAGAGCAGACCCGGCACAAACGCGAAAGTCGCCGCGGCGAAAAGGGCGCCGGCACTGATCACGATGGCTCGGTACCGTCCGGGCACGGCCGGGATCATCGAGATCACGGCCACCGCGAACCCGATGATGGCCGAGCGGGATACGGCGACCAACGACGAGACCGTGATGAGGCCGACGGGAAGCCACCACCAGAGCCCGCCGTGGGTGCGATCAGACCGGAATCCGCGCGTGATGGCCGCGGCGATGACCAACGGCAGGGCTGTGTTGATCGCTGTCGCGTACTCGAGTGGATGGATAGCCGTTCCCGTCGACCGAATCACGCCGGCGCGCTCCTGGATTCCGCCCGCCATGCTCAGGCCGGGGATCGTCCCGAAAAAGTCGACGAACGCCTGTCCGGTGAAGAACTGGAGGAGGCCGAGTGCCGCAAGCAGTCCGGCTCCGATTCCAATCCGTCGCACCATGGTGGCCAGATCGGTCATCGTGCGGATTCCGTCTACCGCAACGAGCAGCACTCCCGCCCACGACAGCAGCCGGATGACCGCTACGAGTGCCGGACTTGCCTGGTCGTCCGGCTGGCCCCGCAGCATGGCGGCGGCGAAACTCACCAGGACGACCATCACGAAGGCGATGAAGGTGAATCGCACGGGCTGGGAGACCGGCTCCGCATCGAAGCCCTGTGTCTGCAGCCGGGCGACGACCCACCAGACCAGCAGGACGAGACCCCAGATCAATGACGGGCGACCGAGAGCGCCGAGCGGGGTGATGACGACGCCGGAGGGTATCCCCAGGAGTAGAACCAGGTAGACCGTGAGCATCGTGACCGCATCGCCACCTCGTCGTGTGCCGGCGATGCCACGAGCCGGCATGCCAGTCGTCGACGAATGGGCGCTGTACATGGTGCTCACCGCGCGCTGTGGACAGGGGAACTTGCCGCGGCTTCTGTCGCGTCGTCGTCGGCGTCATCCGTCTGGTCGAAGACCGTGGCTGGCGCGGTCCGTTTCGGCGCCCGGGACCTGGGCGTCTCGGCCTCGGGTGCCTCTGGGGTGGGCGAGGGCTCGGTAGCGCCCTCGGTGACGGTGTCGAGTTCCTCCCCCCGATTGCGCTGCCTGTACCCATCGATGAGGCCTGCGACGACGAGGGTGAGCGCGAGTCCGGCGAGGCCGACGGCGCCGGCGATGATGAATCGATTCCGCTGCTGGAGGATGCTCTGGCTGTCGACGGTGATGGGCAGGACGGTCACGCGGTTCCGCTTGGCAATGTTCTCGGTCTGCTGGAGATCCGCCAGCACGGTTTCAGTGCGTTCCACCAGAAGGCCCAGTACCTCCTCTGCGGCGGCGTCGGTTGCCGCAGTCACGACGATGACGATGACCGGGCCGGCTGTCGCAGTGTCGCGGGTGATCTCAACCTGCACCCCCGAACGTCCGGCGGTGACTTCGTTCACGACGTTCTCTGCGCCGACCGCCCGCACGAGAACGTCGGCTGCCGGCGCCAGACCGCCGAGGAAGAGATAGGGATTCGCGTCTTCCGGCATGCTGGCGGCGCCGGGTATGAGGAGTTGCGTCGAGGAGCGCTCGTAGCCTGGAGGAATCACGGACCAGGCGCCGAACGCGAGTGATGCCGCGATCAACGCCCCCGGGAGGACGATGTACCACCGTCGCCAGAGGCCGCGGAGAGTGTCGACAAAGTTCATGTGGGCGATCCTTCCAAGATGTGACGGGTCGGGATTCTGGGTGGGGTGGCGGGCGTCGTGCGTTTTCGCGAGAGTCTGCGGTCGACCATCACCGAGCCCCAGGCGCTCACGGTCAGGGCGACGGCGAGCATCGCGGCAGCGGCGGCGGCCTGACCGCGTCGAGAGGGTGAGACGTACTCGATCCGCATCGTGAGGGGGGCCACGATGGCCCTGATCCTGTCGGCGGACGGAATGGCCAGCGAGGCCTGTTCGGCGTCTGCGACGGCCAGCACCTGGTCGACCAGGTCGCGTTGCTGGGACTCGACCCAGTCGTACGAGCGCCCCACGATCTGCAATTCGATGTCTGATCGGCCGAATGTCGATACCCACTGGCTGCCTGAATTCGCCAGCTCCACGAGCACACCCTGGCGCACCCCCGCACCGTAGTACGGGGCGTCACTCTCTGAATATCGTGCAGGCGGGCGGCCGTCGTTGACCACCTGTGCCACGGTCCCGGCGAAGGCGATGACGCTCGGATCGGTGGTTCCGTTGTACGGCGACAGGCTGGACGTCGCCGGCCGAGTGAACGACACGACCGTCTTGGTGGTGTAAGTGCCCCCATCATTCGCCAAGACCGCGGTGGCGACGGCCGCGGCCGTGAGCACCAGAATCGTGATGTACCAGCGCCGGAGCATGGCGGACAGGATCTCGCGGAAAGTCATCGACCGACGCCCGACCCGGAATCGCAGGATGCTGGGCCGGCGAGAGCGTATCGCCGGGAGGACAGGTCGAGCGCAGATACGGTCACAATCACTTCCCTGCTGGTCACTTCATGATTTCGCCCGCGAGGCACGGCAGAACTGACGGAATGTCAGCTCCTGGTCGCAGACGGTATCCTCATTCGGATCCGTTCGCTGTAGCCCCTTAGGGGGTGATCCGCTCACCGCACGACCGAGGGTGACCACGCGTGGGCCAGGAACAGCTCGGGTTCCCCATCACCGTCGGCGGACACCGCCCAGATGTCGCTGTCGCCGACCGTGTCGTCCCGGCCGAGCCCGTAGAGGATGGTGTCGTCATCCAGCCAGACGACCTGGTCGTCGACGTCGCGCTTCTCGGGCAGCAGCGTCTCGGTGCCTGTCGCGAGGTCCAGTACGGCGATCGTCCACCGCGGCGTGGCTGTGGTGGACACCTCCTTCTTGTAGGCGATCCGCCCGCCGTCGGGTGACAGCGACGGGCATTCAGCGGTGTCCTTGATGGCCGTCAATGTGCGGGCGGTGAGGTCACCGCGCACCAGCCAGGTCTGGTTGTTCGAGGCCGCCGTCGCATAGAACACGGAGGCGTCGTCGCTGAACGTGACCCCCCAGATGTTCCGGTCGGCGGCGGTGACGCGCACGTCGTCCACGTACAGCGCGAAGTCCTCGAGGTTGCCGAAGTCCTGGCTGCCGTCGGTTCGGGAGATCGTCGTCGTGGTGGAGAATCCCACGGTGCCGTACGACTCACCGGTCACGAATGACGTGGCGGCGACCAGGGTGGAGTCGGCCGAGATGCGGGTGCGGCTGGGCACCCCGGCCAGGGGCCATGAGCGGGTTTCCCGACCGGCGGCGTCGATCAGGGTGCCGGTGAACGTTGTGACCACGCCCCGGTCGACATGCAGGCACGATTGCAGGGCGGCGGTGGCGAAGACCCGGTCGCAGGCCAGATCGGTGACGCTGCGGGCCGCCGTGGGGTCTGACAGGGGAACAGAGGCTACGAGGCCGTACCCGGCGCCGAGCGCGGTATTGCGAAAGACCACTCGTGCTCCGGCCGGTCGGGTGTCTGTGACCACGGACTCCACCTCGCTGGGGGCGGACGCGCGGGCCCGGTGCTCGGCCCACGCCACGATCCCGTACCCGGCGGCACCGGACAGCAGAACGATGCCGATGATGGACACCAGCCAGATCCGGCGTCGGGTGGTCATCACGCCGCCGTCAACGGCCAGGACGGCGGCTCGGTGAAGCCGCGGGGTGTTCGACGGAGGGAACTCGATTTTTCACGTGTCATCGCCTGCAGTTTCGGGTTACAGGTGTTGCATCGGATAGGAGCTCCGCGCGGGACGGAGGTAAGTGGGCGCACCGAAAAGAGGCGGCCGGGCTTGCTTTGAGCTGCCTCAGCGCAGCGTTTCGTGACTGTAGCGCGGGCGGTGCGGCGGGCCTGACCCCAGATCGGGGGTGTTGTCTGGAGCGGTTCGGGGTCAGCTTTCCGCGGAGAAGATGCCGAACACCGTGTACTCGGAGCCTGAAGCGACGGGGGAGGCGGTGAGCGTCACCGTGTTCACTCCCCGGGTGAAAACGAGCGCGGATGAGCCGTCGGGCGCCGGCACCGGGGCGCTGACCAAACCGAGTTCCGTCAGGGTGGCGCTGTAGAAGTCCAGTACCTCCTGGGTGGTGAGAGGCGTCTGGGCCACCAGCGCTGCCTGCAGCCGAGAACCCTCGGCCGCGACCGAACTGGAGGCGATCGAGGACTGCGGCGCCGCGGGAAGGACCTGATCGGGGAATCCGGCCACCACCGAACCGACCGCGCTTGACGTGTCGGGCAGCGGCAGCGACACCAGGGCCGGCAGCGGGGACGGCGACTCCGGTGCGGGGTCGGCCGCTGCGTCCGGATCATTCGCACGCGCCTCGGTGGACACTCCCGGCGGGGCCGTCGACGATGACCCCGGCAGAGCGGCCGACGGGGCGGGCGTGGCGGATTCCGCTCCGGGGGCGGACGGTGCCTGCCGACCCCCGCCGGCCTGCGACGTCACCGACGGCGCGGGCGCGGTGCTGGATTGCTGAACGAACAGCGCTCCGGTCGTGACGAGGACGACGGCGGCGACCGAGATGACCGCAACGAGTCGGCGGCGCACGGTCAACGCTCCGAGGGAACGACAGACAGGGCGCCGTCCACTTCCCGATATCGCTCTCCGGTGGCTGGGCAGGTGTACAGGTTGTCGCCGGCAGACACCAGGGGGATGCCCGCGGGGCCGACCCAGCCGACCTGCCGGGCGGGCACGCCGGCCACGATGGCGTGATCGGGGACATCCCGCGTCACGACGGCGCCGGCGGCGACCAGGGCCCACCGGCCGATCCGGACCGGGGCGATGCAGACGGCGCGGGCGCCGATCGAGGCGCCGGTGCCCACGTTCACGCCGACCGCGTCCCAGTCCGCGGCGCTCTTCCGGCTGCCGTCGATGTTCACGGCGCGGGGGAACACGTCATTGGTGAAGACGACGGCGGGACCGACGAAGACGCCGTCACCCAGCACGGCCGGTTCGTAGATCAACGCGTAGTTCTGGACCTTGCAGTTCGCACCCAGAATGACGCCCGGGCCGATGTACACGCCACGGCCCAGTATCGACCCTGCGCCCAGCTGCGCGTCCTCGCGCACCTGGGCAAGGTGCCAGATGGTGACGTCGGTCCCGACGACGGCGCGGGGGTCCACGTCGGCGGTGGGTGCGATCTGGTCGGTCTGCTGCGTCATGAGTGCCGTCCCGAGGGTCGTTCAGAGAGGGTCAGTGCGTCTGGTCGCCCTCAGTATGACCGGATTGGCCCGACTCGGCGAGATCCGCCGCCGGCCGACTAGCCCAACCGGGCGAGCCGGCTCACATCGTCGCGCGGAAGCTCGTCGGCGACGGCGGTGACCCTGAGCACGTGCAGCAGGACGGCGGCGCCCGCGGAAGAGAGGAACGCGGTGTCTGCCGCGTCCCGGCCTGTGGCGATCCGCATCAGCGTCTGGCGCGGGGCGAGCCCGGTGGCGTCGACGACCTGCCAGGCTCCGTCGACATACGCCTCGGCGACGGCGTGGAAGTCCATCGGCGACAGCCCGGGCGCGTAGACCGACACCAGCCGGGCGGGCACATCGTGCGCGCGCAGGAACGCGATGACGAGGTGGGCATAGTCACGGCAGACGCCCTGCCGGGCCAGCAGGGTGCGCACCGCGCCATCCGTCGGCAGGCTGGCCCCGGGAACGTAGCTGAGGTGCCTGCCCACCCAGGTCGTTATCGCGTCGAGCAGGTCGGTGCCGGTGCGTCCGCGGAACTCGGCCTGGGCGGTGGGCCATAGGTGGTCGGATTCGCAGTAGCGGCTGGGCCGCAGGTATCGCACGATGTCGATGTCGGACACCTCGGGCGGTTCGACGTCGCCCGACACCTCGACCGTGTAGTCGATGGTGACCCGGCCGGCCTGCACGGAGATCAGCTGCAGCCTGGTGCCGTGCTGGTCCAGGGTCTCACGGTAGGCCAGCTCGTGGCCGTCCTGAACGACCGTGAGCAGCTCTGTCGCGTTGGCATCCGCGGCGACGGCGACGGACAGGACCAGCTCGGCGGACCCGAGGGCTTCAAGCTCGAGATGCGCGGAAGCGGAGCGTTTCATGCCCACATCGTCGCATACATGCGCGAACTGTGAGAAAAGCACCACATCCGGCGATTTTTGGGTGCTTAGCTCACGGTTCGCAGCATAAAAAAAGGCCACCCCCCGGTAGAAGCCCAGGGAATGGCCAAGTGGCCCCGACCGGCGTCGATCCGGTGACCTTTCGATTTTCAGTCGAACGCTCTACCAACTGAGCTACAGGGCCTCGACGGCAGCTGCAAGAGATGCCTTCGAAAGGACGAAAAGCCCCTTCTTTCGAAAGGGCCTGTCGCCTTGGCGACCCTGACCGGACTTGAACCGGCGACCTCCGCCGTGACAGGGCGGCGCGCTAACCAACTGCGCTACAGGGCCAAACTTTAATGCTGTGTTTCTTGATGCTGTGGTGCGGTGTTTCTTTCTTGCTTTCTTACTTTTCTTGCCGAGTACAACCTACAGTATGCGTAGCCCCAACGGGATTCGAACCCGTGTTAACGCCGTGAAAGGGCGCCGTCCTAGGCCGCTAAACGATGGGGCCGAACTTCCGCGGAAGCTGACAACTTCCGACGCATAATCATAAGTGTTGGACGAGCGATAGTTCAAATCGACTGCAACACCCCGTGCGCCCAGGGTCGCTCCAGGGGTGCATCTGCCGCGTGATTCCGGGCCGGAACCCGAATCGGCCGGAATTGGCCGTCGGCGTGTCGCTTTGCACCGCGCCCACGAATGGGCCCGGTTCCTGACGCCTGGAGGGTTAGGTTTTACCCGTACCCTGGCCATTCAGCGGGGTTTGTTATTGTGACCAGAGTTAACAAAGTGACGAATGTGACAAGCACCAAGCCCGATCGGGGAGTTATGAAGCACACTGCACGTGCGATCAGCCGCGGAATTCACGCCGGCCTGCACAGGCTGCGGTCGAACCCGCAGCGGCACAACGCCAAGCGTGCCAATGCCCGGCGGGTGACCATGGGCGTGACCGGCTTCACCGCCGCGGTGACTCTCGCGGTGACCCTCGCCAGCCCGATCAGCCCCGCGATGGCCGTGGACTATCCCAGCTGGGACGATGTGCAGGCCGCGAAGTCCAACACCGCCGCAGCCTCAGCCCAGGTCACCGAGATCCAGAACCTCATCGCCGGGCTGCAGACCGAAGTTGAGCGCACCCAGGCCGAGGCCGAGGCCCGCGGAGCCGAACTCGAAACCGCCCAGGCGAAGTTCGACGATGCCACGCGACGTGCCAACGACCTGCAGGCCCAGGCCGACACCAGTAAAACCGAGGCCGATGCCGCCACCACGCAGGCGGGCCAGCTCGCCGCCCAGCTCTACCGCACCGGCGGCACCGACCTGAGCGTCAACCTCTTCATCGATGGGCAGAAGAGCGGCGAAGGCGCCGATGAACTCCTCTCCAAGCTCGGCAGCATGAGCAAGCTCGTCGAGCGCAGCACTGACGTGTACGAGCAGGCCCAGACCGCCAACAACACCGCCCAGGCACTCGGCGACCAGGCCGCCGTGGCCCAGGACGAGCGGGAGACCCTGCGCGTCGCGGCCGAGGCCGCCATGGCCGCTGCCCAGGATGCCGCGGATGCGGCGGAGGGAGCCCTCGCCGACTCCGAGGCACAGAGCGTGATCCTCGAACAGCAGCTGCAGTTCATGCAGGATGCCCAGGCGACCACCACCGCAGGCTACGAGGCCGGGGTGGCCGAACGCGCCCGGATCGCGGCCGAAGCCGAGAAGGCGCGCCTCGCCGCGGTCGCAGCGGAGGCCGCTCGTGCCGCTGCAGCCCGGCCAGGTTCCGGTTCGTCCGGCGGCGGATCTCCCGGAGCCGGACTCGGCGGCGGCCAGGTCGGCAACCAGGGCTGGGGCGTCCCGGCCGGTGGACGCATCACCGACGGTTTCGGTCCCCGCTCCGTGCTCTGCGGCAGCGGTGGCTGCAGCAGCGGCTACCACTACGGCACCGACATCGGCACCGGTTGCAGCGCCCCGATCTACGCTGCCGCCTCCGGCACCGTCACCTACGCAGGGCGCTACGGCACCTACGGCAACTTCGTGCTGATCAGCCATGGCAACGGCGTCGAAACCGGCTACGCGCACATCCGCGACGGTGGCGTCTTCGTCTCGGTCGGCCAGAATGTCTCGGTCGGCCAGAACATCGCCAGCTCCGGCACCACCGGAGCCTCCACCGGCTGCCACCTGCACTTCGAGGTGCGCACCGGCGGCAACCGCATCAACGCCGTTCCGTTTATGTCCGACAGGGGAGCCCCACTTGGCTGAGCACACACCTACCCGCCGTTCGCGGCGTACCTCGGCCGCGTTGTTGTCGGCAGCCATGATCGGCTCGGTCACCGTCGCGGCCGGCGTGGCTGCACCGGCCTTCGCCGACGAGGACTATCCCAGCTGGGATGAGGTCGCCAAGGCCAAGGAGAGCGAAGCCACCAAGGCCAAGGAGATCGAGAACCTCACCGGCCTCCTCGAGGGGTTGCAGACGTCCTCCGCCGACGCCTCGCAGAGCTCACAAATGGCCGCGGAGGCCTACAGGGTCACCCAGGATGACCTCGACGCGGCCACCGCCAGGGAGGAAAGCCTGGACAAGCAGTCCGCCGTGGCGCAGAAGGCCGCGGAGACCTCGAAGATGCGGGCCGGCCTGATCGCCGCGCACCTGGCCAAGACCGGCGCCCAGGACCTCTCCCTGAACCTGTTCCTCAACGGCAACACCGCCGACGACCTGCTCAGCCAGCTCGGCACGGCCAGCAAGCTCAGCGAACAGTCCGAGACCATCTACCGGCAGGCCGTGCAGGACAAGAACACCGCAGAATCGCTCATCGCCCAGGCCGCCGCCGCCACCGCGGAACGCAAACGCCTCAGCACCGAGTCCAAGGACAAGTACGAGTCGGCCAACGACGCCGCCCTGAGCGCCCAAGCGGCCCTGGACGCCGAGCTGAAGAAGTCGGCAGAGCTTTACGAACAGCTGGCCTTGCTCAAGGACACCACGGCCGATGTGGAGCGCGAGTACCAGACCGGACTGAACGCCGCCGCATCCGCAGCCGCTCTGGCCAAGGCCCAGGCGGCCGCTGCTGCCGCTGTGAAGAACAATCAGCCGGCCGCGTCCGCTCCCGCAGCGCCCGCCGCACCGGCGGCTCCCGCACCGGCTGCTCCAGCGGCCCCCGCCGCCCCTGCCGCGCCCGCCACCGGCGGCTCAGGGAGCGCGCCC
>NZ_SOHM01000034.1 GCF_004403945.1 Cryobacterium lactosi
CGCCCCCGGCAGCGACGGCGGCGGTTCGGTGCGCATCCCGGCCGCCGCCTGCGGGCTCGTCGGCCTCAAGCCGTCCCGCGGCCGGATCCCCGCTGCGAGCGGCCTCGACGTGCCCGGCGGTCTGCCGGTGGCCGGCCCGCTGGCCCGCACCGTCGCGGATGCCGCCCTGCTGCTTGACGCCATGATCGCGCCGTCCGGCGGCCGGCCGGCGCATCCGTTCGCCGTGCGGGCACCCGGGGGAGACGAGCAGCTGCTGGGCGCCGCCGTGCGGGGCGAGGGCCGCTACCAGCTGGGCGTGATGACCACCTCGGCTTGGGACGACGCCTACGAGATCAGCCTGGCCCCGCAGGCTCTGGCCGCGCTCGCCGCGGCCGTGGACGGTTTCGCCGCCATGGGCCACGGCATCGAGCAGACCGCCCTCACCCCCGATCCGAGCTACGCGCCGGCGTTCCGGGCGCTCTGGCAGCTCAGCGCCGCCCGGATCCCCGCCGAGACCGCCGATCAGGAGGCGCTGCTCGAACCCCTGACCCGGTGGCTCATGCACCGCGGCCGGGCGCTCACCGGCCGCGACGTCGCCGAGGCGCTGACCACCCTCGCGGCGTACGAGCGCTCACTCATCAGCCAGCTGGCCCGGTTCGATGCCGTGCTCACTCCGGCGCTGGCGCTCACCCCGCGGCCCGTGGGCTGGTACGACGCCGACGACGGCGAACGCAACTTCGCCCAGCAGGTGCAGTACACCCCGTTCACCTCGATGGTGAACGTCGCGGGCCTGCCGGCCATCACCCTGCCCGTGGCCGAGACCCCGGACGGCCTGCCGATGGGCGTGCAACTCATCGGACGGCCGGGCGGGGAGGCCACCCTGCTGGCCCTCGGCGCCCAGCTGGAACGGAAGCTCCGCTGGCAGGACCGGGTGCCGCCCGCGGCCCGCTAGATGTACAGCTAGGCTCGCGGCGCCTTCGCGGCCGGACGCGACGGCCACCAGAACCGGTCGCCGGTGAGGAAGACCAGCGCGGGCACCACCAGGGTGCGCACCACAAGGGTGTCCAGCAGCACACCGATGCAGACGATGACACCGATCTGGGTCAAGGCCACGACGGGCAGAACACCCAGCACGGCGAAGACCGCCGCGATCAGGATGCCGGCGCTCGTGATGACCGCGCCCGTCGACGACAGGGCGCGCACCATGCCCTCCCCGGTGCCGAATCTGATGCTTTCTTCCCTGGCCCGGGTGGTGAGGAAGATGTTGTAGTCCACGCCCAGGGCCACCAGGAACAAGAACGCGAACAGCACCACGTTGGTGTTGAAGGCCGGGAACCCCATCAGATTCTGGAAGATCCAGTTGGAGGCGCCGAGGCTGGCGAAGAACGTCGCCAGCACGCTCACGATCAGCAGGACGGGCGCCACCAGCGACCGCAACAGCAGGGCCAGGATGGCGAACACGATCGCCAGGATCATCGGGATGATCAGGGCCTGGTCGGCCTGGGCGCTCGTCTTGTTGTCGAAGGCCGTGGCGTCGCTGCCGCCGACCAGCGCCTCGGACACCTCGCCCGACGCATCGGCATAGGTGCCGCGCAGGGTGTCGATGATGGCGAAGGTTTCCTCGCTGCCCGGCTCGCTGGCCAGGGACAGGTTCAGCCGGGTGAGGCCGTTCGCGCTCTCGCCCGGCAGGACGGACTCGATGCCGGTCGTCTCGGTGGCGAGCGCGGTGGCCTCGGCGGCCGCCGCATCCGGAACCAGCACGATGGTCTGGCTGGTCAGGCCGGCGGAGAACGACTCGTCCACGATGGCTTGCGCCTGCACCGATTCGGGGTTGCCGAGCAGCTGGTCGGCCTGGGAGAGACCGACGGACGCGCCGAGCAGGCCCAGGCTCAGGGCGGCGATGCCGGCGACGGATGCGGCGGTGACCACGATCGGACGACGCTGCACGCCGCGGCCGAGGCGGGTCCAGAAGCCGGTGCGCGCCTCGGTATCGGCGCCGGGGACGTAGCGGGGGATGAACGGCCAGAACAGGCCGCGGCCGCAGACAACGAGGGCGGCGGGCAGCACGACCAGGGCGAAGATGATGGCGATGACGACACCGATGGCGCAGGCGAAGCCCAGCGCCCGGTTGCCCGACAACTCGGCGAACAGAAGGGTGAGCAGGCTGAGCGCGACCGTGCCGCCGCTGGCAGCGATGGCCGGGCCGGCGCCGCGCACGGCAGCCAGCATGGCGGCGTTGCGGTTCTCGGTGCGCAGCAGTTCCTCGCGATAGCGGGCCACGAGCAGCAGGGCGTAGTTCGTGCCCGCGCCGAAGACCAGCACGGATTGGATGCCGGCGACGGAGGGGTCGAGGGTGATGCCGAACGGTTCGGCGAGGGCACCCACAACGACGGTGGAGAGCCCGTCCGCCACGCCGACGACGACGAGGGGGACGATCCAGAGCACCGGGCTGCGGTACGTGACGATCAGGAGCACGGCGACGACGATCACGGTGACCAGCAGCAGCCTGAAGTCGGCGCCGGCGAAGGCGTTGGTGATGTCGGATTGGAATCCGACCGCGCCGGTGACGTAGCTGTCCAGGCCGTCCGGCAGGTCGGCGGAGGCGGCGTCCCGGATGTCGGTGGCGGTCTGGCCGATGTCGGCGTTGGCCTCGTCCGCGTTCAGCGGGACCACGCTGATGGCGGCCTTTCCGTCGTCACTGAATCGCGGTGTTGTGGCCTGCGGGGCGATCGACTGCTCGCCCAGAGCGGCGCCCTGTGCAGTGATGGCCGCAATGTCGGCGTCGGAGAGTTCGCCGCTGTCCCTGGTCCAGACCACGATCGCGGAGGTCTGCTCGGCGGACGGGAAGTCGGCGAGGAGAGCATCCACTTGAGCGGCCTGGCTGGAGGTGGGGAGGCCGGAGGTAGGGAACTCCTCGGAATCGTTGGAGGGGAGGAGGCTGAAGAGCAGCCCCACCGCCACGATCGTCGAGACCAGGACGACCCACGCCGTGCGCCGGCCGGTGATGAACCGCTGAATCGCGAGCACAATTCCTCCAATAGTATTGATTGCTAGGTTTCCTAGCGATCTGCGTAATAGTATCTCCTGTATGGAAGAGCGTCGCAACCTCGTTCCCGGCGCGGTCTCGGGGGTTGCGGTCGCGCCCGGACCCCCCACTGGCGGCCCACCGGATTCGGATGCGATCGGCTCCGCACTGCACCAGATCCTGCAGTTGTCCCGCGCCTTCGAGCGCCAGGTCGGGCAGGCTCTCGAGGTGAACAGCACCGACCTGGCCGCGATGGAGCACCTCATCCAGGAGGGGGCACTGACTCCGGGGGAGCTGTCTCGCCGACTGGACATTTCGACGGCGGCGACCACTCTGGTGGTCGACAGGCTGGTCGCACTCGGTCACGCACAGCGTCATCCGCACACGTCGGACCGGCGCAAGATTGTCGTGGTGCCAGCCCCCGAGTCGGTCACGCGCGCATTCCAGCAGCTGCATCCGGTGATCGGGGGCGTTGCGGCTCTCACCCAGGAGCTCTCCGACGATGAGCGAGCGGTCGTCGAGGCCTTTTTGACCCGGGTCATCGGCGTCTACAGGTCGTCCCTCGACCCGGCATCCTGAGGTTTTCACTCCTGAGGTTTTGCCTGCAATGTTTTGATTCAATCAAAACAACTGATAGCGTGTCCGAATGGCTGACAACGAACGGACGCGAGCGGCAGAGCAGCCGGGCACGCTCGCCGACAGCATCCGTGCCTCCGGTCTGAAGGTCACCGCGCCCCGGCTCGCGGTGCTGCGGGTTCTCGACCAGGCCCCGCACTCGACCGCTGAGCGCCTCTTCGCCACGGTCCGGGCCGAGCTGCCTGGCACATCGCTGCAGGCCGTCTACGGCGTGCTCGCGGCTTTCACCGGTGCCGGGATCGCTCGCAAGATCGAGCCGGCCGGCTCGCCGGCGCTTTTCGAGCGTCAGGTGGGCGACAACCATCACCACATCGTCTGCACTCGCTGCGGTGCCGTGCACGATGTCGACTGCGCCGTGGGCGAGGCCCCCTGCCTCACGCCGTCCAACACCGCCGGGTTCACCGTGCACACCGCCGAGGTCACGTACTGGGGCCTCTGTCCCGACTGCCAGGCGGCCATATCTTCCACCTCTTCCTCACCGTCCCCGCTGTTGAACAAAGGAGCACAATGACAACACTGCCCCCCACCACCACCCAGACCGGAACCCCGGTTCCCAGCGACGAGCACTCCCTCACCGCCGGATCTGAGGGCGTCACCGCCCTGCACGACCGCTACCTGGTCGAGAAGCTCGCCCAGTTCAACCGCGAACGTATCCCCGAGCGCATCGTGCACGCCAAGGGCGGCGGAGCGCACGGCGTCTTCGAGGTCACCGGCGACGTGTCCGCCTACACCCGTGCCGCGCTGTTCCAGCCCGGCGCCCGCACCGATACCCTGCAGCGCTTCTCCAGCGTCGCCGGCGAGCAGGGCAGCCCTGACACCTGGCGCGACGTGCGCGGCTTCTCGGTGAAGTTCTACACGACCGAGGGCAACTACGACATCGTCGGCAACAACACCCCGGTGTTCTTCATCCGTGACGGCATCAAGTTCCCCGACTTCATCCACTCGCAGAAGCGCCTGCCGGGATCCGGCCTCCGCGACGCCGACATGCAGTGGGACTTCTGGACTCTCTCGCCCGAATCCGCACACCAGGTCACCTACCTGATGGGCGACCGCGGCCTGCCGCGTTCGTGGCGCACCATGCCCGGCTTCGGCTCGCACACCTACCAGTGGATCAACGCCGCCGGTGAGCGCTTCTGGGTGAAGTACCACTTCACCTCCAACCAGGGGAACGTCGAGATGGAAGGCGCCGAGGCCGAGCTCATCGCGGGCGCCGACGCCGACCACTACCGCCGCGACCTCTACGAGGCCATCGACGCCGGCGACTTCCCTTCCTGGGACGTGCACGTGCAGGTCATGCCGTACGACGAGGGCAAGACCTACCGGTTCAACCCGTTCGACCTCACCAAGGTCTGGCCGCACAGTGACTTCCCGCTGATCAAGGTGGGCACGCACACCCTCAACCGCAACCCGGGCAACTTTTTCGCCGAGATCGAGCAGGCCGCGTTCTCGCCGGCCAACTTCGTGCCCGGCATCGCGGCCAGCCCCGACAAGATGCTCATGGCGCGCATCTTCTCCTACCCGGACGCGCAGCGCTACCGCGTGGGCACTAACTACAACCAGCTGCCGATCAACGCCCCGCAGGCTCCGGTGAACAACTACTCGCAGGATGGCGCGGCCCGGTATCACTTCAACGACGCCAGTGCGCCGAACTACGCGCCCAACTCGCTCGGCGGCCCCGTCGCCGATGAGTCCCTCGCGGGCGACGGCACCTGGGAGAGCGACGGTGCACTCGTGCGGAGCGCCGCGATCCTGCGCGCCGACGACGATGACTTCGGTCAGGCTGGCACACTGTACCGCGACGTCTTCGACGACGCGGCCAAGGCCCGCTTCCTCGAGACCATCACGGGAGCCGTCGGCGGCGTCACCCGCCCCGAGGTCAAGGAACGTGCCATCGCGTACTGGACCAGCGTGGACGCCGCCCTCGGCGCGAGCCTCAGGCTGAACCTGACCGACGGCGACGCGGAGGCCACCTCGGCCAACGTCGCCGCCGAACCCGTCGGCGTCGGCGAGTAGCACCCGCGCCACCCGCACCACCGAATCGCGCGGCCGGCCCCGCCCGGCCGCGCGATTCGTCCGCACCATCACCAGCACGCGTCCAATGAAGCTCTGCGTCGACCAGCACCATCACCGACAGGAGCATCATGAATTCCTACATCAGCGCCGCCGCCCGCACCGACCGCAGTGCGGAACCGGCCGGCTACGTCAGCACCGGCCGCCCGTCCGCGACCCCCACCGGCTATGTCAGCCCCGCCACGCGCTCCGGTGCCGGCAGCTACGTGACGAGCGACTGGGTCCGAGCCGCATAATCCCCATTCCCGGGTGCAATATAGGTTAGGCATGCCATACTTAGGCCATGCTTACTTCGACAGTCGCTCCCGCGCCGGCCCCCGCACGTGTGCGGGCGCCGCGCCCCAGCTACCGCCCGTTCGCTGTCTCGGTGGCCCGGGTGCAACGGCTGTCGACCAACTTCACCCGTGTCACCTTCACCGGGCCCGACCTGCACGAGTTCGGTACCGCCGGGCTCGACCAGCGCATCAAGATCGTGCTGCCGCTTCCCGGTGTAGGTGTCTCATCGTTCCCGCGGAACGACTCCTGGTACGAGACCTGGCGGGACCTGCCCGACGAGCGCCGCAACCCGATCCGCACCTACACGGTGCGGCACGCCCGCCCGGAGCACCGCGAGGTCGACATCGACTTCGTCACCCACGGTGACGCCGGACCCGCGTCACGCTGGGTGCGCGCCGCCATCGTCGGCGACGAGGTCGCCATCGTGGGGCCGGTCGCCGGCGGTGACAACCCGGTCGTCGGTATCGAATGGGCCCCTGGCAGCGCCAACACCGTGCTGATCGCCGGCGACGAGACCGCTGCCCCGGCGATCTGCGCCATCCTCTCGGCCCTGCCCCGCACCGCCCGCGGCTGCGCCTACATCGAGGTGCCCGAGGCCGGCGACGCCCACGACACCAACGCGCCGGATGGCGTCACCGTCACCTGGCTGCCCCGCAACGGCGCCGACCACGGCTCCGCGCTCGAGGCCGCGGTGAAGGGCTGGACCGCCCGGTTCATCACCGCGCACCACAGCAGCACCGAACTGCCCGACATCGACATCGACGAGTCGATCATCTGGGAGGTGCCGGACGGGTCGGCCTTGGACGGGGAGCTCTACGCCTGGCTGGCCGGCGAGGCCAGCGTGATCAAGCGTCTGCGCCGGTTCGTGGTCTCCGAGGTCGGCATCGACCGCCGCCAGGTGGCCTTCATGGGGTACTGGCGCGACGGGCGCGCGGAGCACGCGTAACGACACGCTTGGGGCGCAGGTAGCCGCCCTTTTCCAGGCCGGCTTCGATCTCGAACCGGTTCTTCAGCGGGTCGCGCCCGGCGATGAAGTACAGCACCGGGAACAGCATGCCGTAGCGCTGCCACTGCACCTTGTGCACGGCCTCGTGCTCGAGCACATCCGCCGTGACGTTCTGGTTCGTGAGGTACACGCCGCCCACGCAGGCACCGCCGCGGCCGAACGCCCAGGCGGGCAGGCCGCGGAACACGAACAGGCCGTTGACGCGTTCGATACGGCCGGTGCTCCACACCGCGCCCCAGACCAGGCCGACGGCCGTGGCATAGAGGTACCCCGCCCGGCTGAGGGGGGAGTCGAACAACAGCCGCCGCATCACAGGCCCCGGTTGTCGGCCGCCGGCGGGCGACCGTATTCCTCGAGCAGCCGCAGCCAGACCTCGCTGAGGGTGGGGTAGCTGGGCACGGCGTGCCAGAGCCGGCTGATCGGCACCTCGCCGACCACGGCGATGGTGGCCGCGTGCAGCAGCTCGCCGACGCCGGCGCCCACGAATGTGACCCCGAGCAGCACCTCGCTGTCGAGGTCGACGATCGCGCGGGCCCGGCCCGTGTACCCGTCGGCGACCACGCTCGCGCCGGCCACCCCGGCCAGGTCGTAGTCGAGCACCCGGGTGCGGAATCCCGCCTTCTCCGCGGCGGCGGCGGTGAGCCCGACCGAGGCGACCTCGGGGTCGGTGAAGGTGACCTGCGGCACGGCCGCGTGGTCGGCGGTGGCGACGTGGGTGCCCCAGGGGGCGTCGTCCACGACGAGGCCGGCGGCGCGCGCCGCGATGACGTCGCCCGCGGCGCGAGCCTGGTACTTGCCCTGGTGGGTGAGCAGGGCCCGGTGGTTGAGGTCGCCCGTGGCGTAGAGCCAGTCACCGGCCAACGCCGGGGAGTCGCCCTGCACGAGCATGGTGTCGTCCACGCTCACCCAGTCGCCGGGGGTCAGGCCCACGGTCTCCACGCCCAGGTCCTGGGTGCGTGGCGTGCGGCCGGTGGCCACGAGAACCTCGTCGGCCGTGACGGTACGGCCGTCGGCGAGAACCAGGGTCACCTCGCCCGTGTCGGTGCGCCGGGCACCGGTGGGGCTCGCGTCGGTGAGCACCTCCACCCCCGCGTCGGTGAGCGCGGTGGCCACCATCTCGCCGGCGAAGGGCTCCTGGTCGCGCAGCAGCGAGCTGCGCACGAGCAGGGTCACCTTCGCGCCCAGCGAGCGGTACGCGGCGGCCATCTCCACGGCCACGACACCGCCGCCGATGATGGCGAGATGGCCGGGTACATGCTTCACCGAGGTGGCGTCTCTGCTGGTCCACGGGGAGACGTCGGCCAGGCCGTCGATGTCGGGCAGCAGCGCGCTGGAGCCGGTGCTGAGCACCACGGCGTGTTTCGCGGTGACGACCACCGGGCCATCCGCGGTCTCGACGGTGACCTCGCGGATGCCGCTGAGGCGGGCAGCCCCGCGCAGCAGGTCGATACCGGCGGAATCGAGCCACTCGACCTGGCTGTCGTCGTTCCAGTCGTGGGTGAACTCGGTGCGGCGCTTCAGCACCGCCGCCACGTCGACCTGCCCGGTGATCGCCTCGGCCGCGCCGGCCACCCGGCGTGCGGCGGCGAGGGCGGCGCCGCTGCGCAGCAGCACCTTGGACGGCATGCAGGCCCAGTAGGAGCATTCGCCGCCCACCAGTTCGGCCTCCACGATGAGGGTGCTCAGCCCGCCCTGCACCGTGCGGTCGGCCACGTTCTCGCCCACGGCGCCGGCGCCGATCACGATGACGTCGTAGTTTCGGGCGCCGGCTGGCGAGGCCTGGGCGGATGTCGAGGTCTGGATGGCGGAGTTCGCGTCAGAATCGGTCATCACCGCAGCCTACCGACCGTTCCCGGGAGGAATCCAGGGAAGATCAGCGGCCCTGGAACTCGGCGGGGGTGCGGGAGAGGAACGCCTCCATGCCGATCCGGGCATCCGTGCTGGCGGCCAGACGGGCCAGGGCCGGCTGCAGTTCGGCCTCGGCCGCGGCCGGCCCGTCGCGGAGGGCCAGGCGGGCGTTGGCCAGGGTGGCCTGCACGGCCAGCGGCGCCTGCGCGGCGATGCGCTCGGCGAGTTCGAGGGCCCGGTGCAGCTCACGGCCGTTCGGCACGATCTCCTGCACCAGGCCCATCCGGTGCGCCTCGCGGGCGTCGAAGAGGTCGCCGGTGAGCAGCCAGCGCATGGCGTTGCCCCAGCCGGCGGCGCGGGGGAAGCGCAGGGTGGCGCCGCCGAACGGCAGGATGCCCCGGCTCACCTCGATCTGGCCGAACCGGGTGGACTCCGCGGCGACGACGATGTCGCTGGCCAGCATCAGCTCGATGCCCAGGGTGAGGCAGGTGCCCTGCACGGCGATCACGACGGGTTTGCTCAGCGCGGTGCCGTCCACCTGCCAGGGGTTGATGCCGCCCTCCGGCACGATGTCGATGCCGAGCGGCCCGAGCCGCGGGCCCACATCGGCCAGGTCGAGCCCGGCCGTGAAGTGATCCCCGATGGCGTGCACCACGCCGACGCGCAACTCGGGGTCCCGCTCAAGCTCGCCGTAGGCCAGCGCCAGCTGCTGCAGCATCGCGAAATCCGCCGCGTTGCGCTTCTCGGGCCGGTTCAGCCCGATCAGCAGCAGATGCCCCCGTCGTTCGGTCACGACGCGTGCTTCGTCCATGGGTGATCTCCTTCGATCGATAGTCCCGCGAACCGTGAGATAAGCACCCAAAAACGCGAGTTTTCGGGGCTTAGCTCACAGTTCGCGAGGGGGCAGTCAGCGGGTGAGCGCGCCGATGATGCGCAGGATGCTGGGCAGGTCGTCGGTGGCGGCCTCGGGGGAGGACGGCGCGAAGCCGGCGATGGTGGCTCCGGCCAGGGCGAACTCGGCACGGAGCGCCGTGATCGCCGCGGTGAGCGACTCCACGGCCAGGCCGAACGGGTAGATGTTCGACAGCCCCACGATGGTGGCCGGGTCGAGCACGTCCAGGTCGATGTGCAGGTAGATGTGCGCGGCATTGGTGCGCTTCACGGCGGCCACCAGGGCCTCCGGGGTGCTGAGATTCTCCACCGGCACCAGCGGGATGGCCTGTTCGGTGATGAAGACGTCTTCGGCAGGGTCGATGTCGCGCACCCCGGCCAGCACCACCCTGTCCGGCGTCAGGCGGGCATCCGGGTCGAGCGCGAGACCGTCGACACCGTCGCCCAGGATGGCGCGCAGCACCATGCCGCCGAAGCCGCCGGACTGCGACGACTCGCTGGTGTGCAGGTCGGGGTGCGCGTCGAACCAGACCAGCGCGATGTCGCCGGGGTGCCGGCGGGACGCGTGTTCAACGGCGCCGAAGGACACCCCGCAGTCGCCGCCGATCGTGAGCACCGGCTCCGAGCTGGCGCGCAAAACGGCCAGCTGCCGCTCGCGCACGGTCAGCAGCGACGAGAACCGGTGGATGCCGGTGTCCAACGCATCACCCGCCTCGGCGGGCACCTCGACGGGATAGGTGACCGAGAACGGCAGGTCACCCTGGATCGCCTCGGCCCCGTCGACGAGGCGCATTGCGCGCGGGGAAACTGAACCTTGCCACTGCGGGACGACCACGTAGTTGGGGGACACCACCCCAGTATGCTCCTCGGCCCCGCCCCGGCGCATCTGCCAGTTCACGCGGGGGAAGGGCCCGGTCCGAGAAGGGTTAGACGGCCTGCGGCATGTCGCGGTAGCGGATCGCCGCACTCACGGCTTCGCGCAGCTCGAACGCGTCCATCCGCGGGCCGTAGCCCGGTGTGTCGCGCTGGATGCGCCAGCTCTCGGTCAGCGGGCCGAGGTCGACGGTGTCGAAGCCGAACGTGTCCAGCAGCGCGGTGACGGTTTCGCGGGCGTCGGGGTCGTTGCCGGCGATGACCAGGGCGCGCCGGTTCTCGGTGCCGGCGGGCAGGCCATCCGTGGTGAGGTCGGCGGCGTAGATGTGGTTGAAGGCCTTGACGACCCGGGACTCGGTGAGCAGGTCCTGGAGCATTTCGGCGGTGGTCGTGGTCTCCTCGTCGAGGGCGGCGATGTTGCCGTCCCGCTGGGGGTAGTAGTTGTTGGTGTCGATCACGAGCTTGCCGGCCAATTCGGGCAGCGGCAGGGTATCGATGGCGTGCAACGGGATGGTCACAATGACCAGGTCACCGGCGGCGGCGGTCTCCGCGGGCAGGGCGGCGCGAGCGCGCGGGCCCAGCTCTTCGATCAGAGTCTCCAGCGTGGCGGGGCCGCGGGAATTGCTCACCACGACGTCGTATCCGTTGGCCACACCGAGGCGGGCGAGTTGGCTGCCGATGTTACCGGCACCGATGATTCCGAGAGTAGTCATGCTGGTGCCAACCAGAAACGGCCCCGGGATGTTCCCGAGGCCGTTCCGGATGCAGAGTGTGTTGTCTACCGCTACTGCTCGATCGAGGAGGGCGAGCCGGCCTTGAGCGCGGCGAGGCGGGCATCCACCTCGGTGAGTTCGCCGAGGTCGTCGAGGCTCTCGAACTGCGCGTCGAGGCTGGAGGCGGCGAGCTCGCTGGCGCCGCGTACCTTGGCCTCTTCGCGGCGGATCTTGTCCTCGAACCGGCTGACCTCGCTGGTCGGGTCCATCATGTCGATGCTCTTCACGGCGTCCATCACCTGCGACTGCGCGGCCGCGGTCTTGGAGCGGGCGATGAGCTCGCTGCGCTTGGCGGTGAGCTGGCCCAGCTTGGTCTTCATGGTGTTCAGGCCGGTCTTGAGCTGCTCCACCACCGCGGTCTGGCTCTGGATCTGCGGTTCGGCGTCCTTTGCCTCCTTCTCGGACTGCAGCTGACGGCCGAGGGCGACCTTGGCGAGGTTGTCAAACTTGTCGGCGTCGACGGTGTTGCCCGCGGTGCGCAGCTCGTCGGCCTTGCGGCTGGCGGCCAGCGCCTTCCGGCCCCACTCGCCGGCGGCCTGTACGTCTTCGCGGTGATCGTCTTCGAGAAGGCGCAGGTTGCCGATGGTCTCGGCGATCGCGCTCTCGGCGTCGGCGATGCTGTTGGTGAAGTCCCGCACCATCTGGTCGAGCATCTTCTCGGGGTCTTCCGCGGAGTCCAGCAGGGCGTTGATGTTCGCCCTGGTGAGCTGGGCGATGCGGCCGAAGATCGACTGCTTGGTCATGTGAGTGTCCTTTCGAAGGGTGTCAACGCTTAGAAACTACCGCGTTCACCTCCACATGTGCCTGTGTGACCACCAGTCCGGCAGGGAGGGATATTCGCCGGATAGTGTGTGTTCACAAGCCGAAACGCCCAGCCGAACAACTGTCGAGGATCATCACCATGCCGACCCCCCTGAGCCTGACGATCGTGCCGGGCATCAACGACTCCACCGCGAAGCATTGGCAGAGCCGCTGGCAGGCGACGCAGACGGATGCGGTGCGCATCCGCCCAGCCTCGTGGGACGACCCGGACCTTCAGGACTGGGTCGGCGCGGTGGATGCTGCCGTGACCACGCCGGACACGATCATCGTGGCGCACAGCCTGGGGTGCCTGGCTGCTGCGGCCTGGCTGGCCCAGAATCCCGGCCGGGTGCGTGGCGCCCTGCTGGTGGCTCCGCCCGACCGGTTCGGGCCACGGTTCCCGCCGGCTGCCCCGACCTTCCAGACCGCCGAACCCGAGGCGCTCGGCACCCCGGCCCTGGTGGTCGCCAGCGCCGATGACCCGTTCTGCGCCCTCGGCACCGCCCGCACCCTGGCCGCGGTGTGGGGCGCCGGGTTCGTCGAGGTGGGCAGTCTGGGCCACATCAACATCGCCAGCAAGCTCGGCGACTGGCCGGCCGGTCGGGCCCTGCTCGACGAGTTCGCCGAGAGCCTGGCCGGAATGGTGCGCTGATGACCGACCCGGAGGTGCTCACGCGCCAGACCGTCGACCTGCTGCGGGACCTCATTCGCAACGCCTGCGTGAACGACGGCACCGCGGACTCCGGCGGGGAAATCCGCAGCGTGCGCACGCTGGAGGGATTCTTCGCCGGCTCCGGGCTCGAACTCGAGGTGGTGGAGCCGCACCACGGGCGGGCCTCGCTGATCGCGCGCATCCGCGGCACAGACAAGGCGGCCCCGTCGTTGGCGCTGGTGGGTCACACCGATGTCGTGCCGGTGGACCTGGACGGCTGGAGCCGGGACCCGTTCACCGCCGAGCTGATCGACGGGGAGATCTGGGGCCGCGGGGCCCTCGACATGCTCTACCTCACGGCCAGCTACGCCGTCGTGATCCGCGACATCGCCATGGGCCCGTTCCGGCCGCGCGGCGACCTGATCTTCGCGGCCGTCGCCGACGAGGAAAGCGGCAGCCGGTACGGGGTGGGCTGGCTCACCGAGCACCGGCTCGACCTCATCGACGCCGACTTCGTGCTCACCGAATCCGGCGGGGCGCCCGTCGGTGTGCGGCCGTCGATCACCACCACGGTGGGGGAGAAGGGTATCGCCGGCCGCCGGCTGGTGGTGCACGGCACGCCAGGTCACGGTTCGGCGCCGTGGGGCGCCCGCAACGCGGCCGTGATCGCCGCCGAGGCCGTGAGCCGTTTGGCCCGGTTCGAGGCGCCCGTGCAGATCACCGCCGACTGGCGGCATTACGTGGAGGTGTTGGGGCTGCCCGCCGAGCTGGCCGAGCGGCTCACCGACCCGGCCCGCATCGACGACGCCGTGCACGAGCTGGGCACCCTGGCCGGCTTCGCGCACGCCTCCAGCCACACCACCATCTCGCCCAACATCATCCGCGCCGGCAACAAGGAGAACGTCATCCCGTCGCTGGCCACCGTGGACCTCGACATCCGCGTGCTGCCCGGCATCGACACCGGCCACGTCGACGCCTACCTGCGCCACGCTCTCGGCGAGCTGATGGTCGACATCGAGATCGTCGGCGACAGGTTCGAGGCCGCCACTCGCTCGCCCGTGGACACTCCGCTGTTCGCCGCGCTCAGCGCCGCGGTCGCCCGCGCCTACCCCAACGCCGATCTGCTGCCGGTGCTCAGTGTCGGCGGCTCCGACGCCAGGTTCTACCGGCGCCGTGGCATCCCCGCGTACGGCTTCGGCCTGCTCAGCCCGCGCTGGGACTACGGCACCTTCCGGATGCTCTTCCACGGCAACGACGAACGGATCGACGTGGCCTCGATAGCGCTCACCGTGGCCGCCCTCGACTTCACCGTGCGCGAGGTGCTCGGATGACCGAGAGCGCTGAGACCGTGGCAACCGAGACCGTGCAGCTGCATGTCGTCGACTGGACCGACCCCCGGGCCGTCGCGCTCCGTGCAGCCATGGACGACGAGATCATGCCCAGGTACGCGGACCGTTTCACGGCACCGAGTGCGGAAGATGCGGCGGCCCGCGACACCGCGTTCGCGATCGACCCAGCCACCATGGTCGTCACCCTGATCGCCACCGTCGACGGCGTGCCCGCCGCCCACGCCGCCCTGCGCATGCTCGGAACGGAATATGAACTCAAACGACTCGTCACCCTGGCCGGGTTCCGCGGCCGCGGCCTGAGCAAAGCGCTGATCCGCGCCGTCGAGACCGAGGCGGCCGCCCGCGGCGCTCGCCGGGTGATCCTGCAGACCGGCGACAGACAGCCGGAGGCCGTGCGGCTCTACGAGCACCTGGGCTACACGCCCATCCCGATTTATCCGCCCTACGAGTCGATCTCGTTCTCGCTCTGCTACGAACGGATGCTGCCGTGAGCACCCGCGTCGACACCCTCGTCATCGGCGGCGGCGCCATGGGCTCAGCGGCCGCCTGGGAGCTGGCCCGCCGGGGGCGCGACGTGACCCTCCTGGAGCGTTTCGAGCGCGGGCACACCAACGGCGCTTCGCACGGCGCCTCCCGTAACTTCAACCTCAGCTACTCGGACCCCACCTACGTGGCCATGCTCGTCGAGGCGCTGCGCCTCTGGCGGGAGCTCGAGGACGACACCGACACCCGGCTGCTCGAGCAGGTGGGCCTGGTCAACCACGGCCAGGGTCAACCATTCGCCGAGGTTCACGCGGCCCTGTCCGGGGTGGGATTCGACCCCGAGCTGCTGGCCGTCGAGGCCGCGCAGGAGCGCTGGCCGGGCATCCGATTTGACGCCGAGGTGCTCTACACGCCGGAGGCCGGCCGGCTGAACGCGAACGCGTCTCTCGACGCGCTGCAGCAGGCCGCTGCCGCGCACGGTGCGCGCGTCGAGCACGGCATGCCCGTCACCCGGCTCACGGTGCAGGGTGATGACAGCGTGCTCGTCGACACCGACACCGAACAGTTCAGGGCCCGGCGGGTGATCGTCACCCTCGGCGCCTGGACCAGCTCGCTGCTGGGCGGTCTGCTGCCGTTGCCGCGACTGGTGGTCACGCAGGAGCAGCCGGCGCACTTCGCCGCGCTCGACACCAGCTTCACCTGGCCGGGCTTCAACCACGGCTATCGGCCCGGCGCTGACGGCTACGAGTACTGGCGCTCACCGGTTTACGGGATGCACACTCCCGGCGAGGGCATCAAGGCGGGCTGGCATGGTGTCGGCCCTGTGGTCGACCCCGACCACCGCGACTTCACGTCGGAGCCCGAGCAGCTGCTGGCCCTCCGCCGCTACGCCCGCGAGTGGCTGCCCGGCGCCGACCCCGACAGCTTTGCCGAGATCAGCTGCACCTACACGACCACCCCGGACTCCAACTTCGTGCTCGACCGGCGCGGCCCGGTGATCGTCGGCGCCGGCTTCTCCGGCCACGGCTCCAAGTTCACCCCCGCCGTCGGCCGAATCCTCGCCGACCTCACGGTCGATGTGCCGGCCCCGCCCCTCTTCGCCCTCGGCCGGTAGCCGCACGCGGCGATCCGGTCGGGTCGGTGCCGCCCGCGAGAGGGCACTTGAGGCCAGTGTGCGCGCCCGCAACTGACCCCAACTGCCCGCTCGCCGAGGGGGCGCGCGGCGAGAGGGCACTTGTGGCCAGTGTGGGCATCTGCAACTAGCCTCAACTGCCCTCTCGCGGAGGGTCCGCCGTGTGACCTGTGGGCTAGAACCGCCCGCCACCGCCGCGCCGGCCGCGGGTGCCGCTGCCGCCGAAGCTGCCGGGGCTCCGGCCGCCACCGCCGAAGCCGCCGCCACTACTACGCCGGCCGCCGCCGCCCATCCCGCCGAAGCCACCACCACCGCCACCGCCGCCGAACAAGCCGCCGCCCCCGCCGCCGAGCACCTGGCCGATCAGGATGCCGCCGAGCACGGCGCCCATCGACCCGTTGCTGCCGCCGCGGCGGCTCGCTCCGCCACCGCCGAAGAAGTCGCCGAAGTCGTCGTCGTTGTTGGAGAAGCTGTCCACGTCCCGCCGGGCCATGGCCGTCGCCTCCGCGGCCAACGAGCCGGCCCGCTGGGAGAGGGCCAACGCGGCCGCCGGGTCGCTCGCCACCAGCGAGTCGGCCTGCGCGGTCAGCCGGCCGGCCTCGGCGAGCCGGGTGCGCGCCTCCGCGCCGACAGCGCCGCGCCGGGCGGTGATGAAGTCCTCCGCCGCCGACACCTGGCTCCGGGCGGCCTGCAGGCTCTGCGCCAGCGCCGCCTGCAGCCGTTGGGCCTGCACCTGGGCGTTCCGCACGCCTTGCAGCGTGGCGTCCATGGTGGCGTTCGCGGCCTCGAGAGTGCGCAGCAGCTCGATCGGGTTGACCGGCGGCGCGGCCAGGCCGGCGCGCACCTCGGTCAGGGTCTGCTCGGTCCCAGCGATCACACCGGGCACGGCGGCCGACGCCTCGCCCGCCGCGGGCAGCGCCCGGGCGGTGACCAGGTCGGTCTCGAGATCGGCGAGCATCGCCGGGATGCCGGACTCGGCCTGTTGCAGGTCAGCCGCGAGCCTGTCCACGGCGTCCACCAGCAGCTTGGCCTGGTCGATGGCCTCCTCAGCCGCACGGATGTCCACGGCCGCAGCGCTCGCGTCGCCGGCGGTGATCCCGGTGCGGGCTTCAGCCAGCGCGTTGGTGGCGAAGGTGAGTCGTTCGGCCGCCTGGTCGGGGTTGTCGGCGACGGTGTCGATGGCCGCAGCGGTATAGCGGACGGCGAGGTCGGCGACCCGGGTCTCGGCCTGGTCGAGGCGGGTGTCGATCGCGGCCAACTCGGCCTCGAGCGCCGCCGCAGCCGCCGGGGCGTTGGCCTCCAGCTGCCGCAACTCGTCGAACGCGGCGGCCTGCTCGTCGAGGGCCCGGTTGGCCTCGGCGCACAGGGCGATGATCTGGCGGTACCAGGCGCGCATCTGCTCCTCGGTGTCGGGTTCGGCGTCGTCGAGGCGCTGTTGAAGGGTGAACGCCTGGCCGAGTTTGCCGGCCGCGCCGCTCACGGCGGCCTGGAACGGCTCGGCGGCCGCCGCGCCGTACTGGGCGAGCGCAAAACCGACCTCCTGCCCGCTGGTCTTGATCGCATCGTCGGTCTCGATCAGCGCACTCGACGCCTCCCGTTTCAGCTCGGCCGTCGGCACCTCGGCGGCGGCCTGACCCTGGCCGGTCACGGGCGAGGTGCCCCGCCGGCGCAGCACCAGGATCACGACCACGATCACCGCCACGACCACGGCGAGCACCAGCAGCACCGCGATCCAGAGCGGGAACCCGCCGCCGGAGCTCGGGCTGGCGTCACCCGGGGTGATGACCGGGGCGGACAAAGGCTCGCCCGCCACGCTCTGCTGCATGGCCGTGGCGCCGTTGATGGCGGCGCCTGCCCAGTCGTTCTCACGCAGCGAGGGTTCGATGGCGGTGTTCTGCACCTCGGCGAGCTGAGCTTCGTCGAGCACGAAGTCGGTTGCGACCGACAACTGGTACTGCCGGTCATCCGTCGCCACGGCCAGAAGCACGTCGTTGTCGCCGAACCCGTTGTCCACCGCGGTCTGGTCGGCCCACGTCGACGTGTCGGTCACGCCGTCGAAGCTGGACACGTAGGCGACGAACAGGTCGATCTGGGTGTCGGCGAACAGGGCATCGAGGGCGGCGACCACCTCGGGTTCCCGGTCGCCGAGCGCGCCGACGGTGTCGACGATGTGGCTCTCCTCGAACGTCACCGGATCCTCCGCCCTGGCGGGAAGCGAGCCGCCCAGCCCGCTCCCGATCATCAGCAGAGCCACCATCGCCGTCAGCGCTGCAACGCGGGCCGCAAACCCAGTGATCGTCGGTCGGATGCGCGGGTGGCCTGGCTGCATGGGGTCCATTTCCTCGGGTGTTCGTCAGGTGCGGCTGATTCCCACCGAGCATAGAACCCCTGGCTGTGTTGCGCTCTGTTACCGCCGACCGGATGCCGTCGGGCCGCCTCGGGCACACTGGAACCCGCAGCATCCGCACCCAACGATCCCGTCACGAAAGGCGAGTCATGTCCACCCCGAAGCTCGCCACCATGACCGCCCAGCGCCCCACCCTCGCCGTCGTCGAGGTCACCCGCAGCCGGCCCGATCGCCCCGAGTACCACGCCAAGGTGCAGACCCTCAATGCCACCGTCGTGGATGCCGGCACCGACGGTGGCTGGACCGTCGTGCGACTGGCCGCCGCCGACCTGGACCCCGCGGCGCTGCTGGACCTCACCGACTCGGCCGACGCCGTCGTGATCGTCGGCGGCGAAGACATCGACCCGCGCTTCTATGGCGCCGAGGCCGGCTACGAGGGGGAGACGACCCACTTCATCGACGCCGACGAGGGCCAGATCGCCCTCGTGCAGCGCGCCGCCGACCGGGGCACCCCGGTGCTGGGCATCTGCCGCGGACTGCAGATCATCAACGTCGCCCTCGGCGGCGACCTGGTGCAGCACCTCGACGACGGCATCCACCGCAACGTGGGTGTGCCCATCGACGAGATCCTCTCCACCCACGACGTCGCCCTGCGCGCCACCAGCACGCTCGCCGCGGCGCTCGGCGACACCCGCATCTCGGTGCAGAGCGCCCACCACCAGAGCGTCGGACGGCTCGGAGCTGGCCTCACACCGGTAGCCACCGCCCCCGACGGCCTTGTCGAGGCCGTCGAGCACGAGGCCCTGCCGATCACCGGTGTGCAGTGGCACCCGGAGGCTCCGGATTCGCCCGCCACCCAGTTGCCCCTCCTCCTGGCTTCCCTCTACCGCGCGGTCACCGCTCAGACCCAGGTCACCGAGATCGCCCAGGCCGCCTGACCCACCCACGCCCCTTCGCGAACTGTGAGTTAAGCCCCGGAAACCGCGAGTTTAAGGTGCTCAGCTCACAGCTCGCGGGGTGAGGCGGGCCAGGAACGCGGGGATGTCCAGCTCGTGTTCGAAGGGTTCGCCGATCGTCGTCGCGTCGTAGTACAAGCCATCGGTCAGCAGCATCGTCGCGCGGGCGAGGTCAGGGTCACGCAGGTCGTCGTTCAGGATGCCGAAGTAGCGCCGGCGCATCTCCACGATCACCGCGCGGGCGCGCGGGTTGCCGCGAGCCAGCGCCCCGCCGGCCAGTGTCGCGCGGTCCAACGGGCTGTTGACGTACTCCGCCAGGCTCACGTAGTACGCGGCGGCGCCCTGCGGGGCCGCGCGCATCCGTTCGTACTCGGCGGCGGCCAGGGTTTCGAGCCGGTCGATGAGCGCCGTCTCCAGGCCGTCGCGGGAACCGAAGTGGTAGAGCAGCCCGCCCTTGGTCACACCGGCCGCCCGGGCGACGGCATCCAGCGACGCGCCGGAGCCGCTCGTGTCGAGGAGCAGTTCCTGGAACGCGGTGAGGATGCTCTCACGGGCGGAGTCGCGGTGTTGGGCCATGGCCACCACTTTACTGTACTTGGTGGTATAGTCATATTCTGCTGTACCCAGTGGTGCAGTAAAACTCGCCGTTCTTCGGAACCCCGTTCTTCAGCCAGGTCGACATGAGCATCACAAACAGCATCCCCACCTCCAACGCGTCCGCCCCCGCCGAGGCGAGAACACCCCGCGCCGGCCGCCGCGAATGGTCGGGCCTCGTGCTGCTGATGCTGCCGGTGCTGCTGATCTCGGTCGACAACACCGTGCTCAGCTTCGCGCTGCCGGCCATCAGCCTCGATCTGCGCCCGAGCAGCACCACGCTGCTCTGGATCGTCGACATCTACCCGCTCGTGCTCGCCGGCCTGCTCGTGGCCATGGGCACCCTTGGCGACCGCGTCGGCCGCCGCAAACTGCTCCTGATCGGCGCCACCGGCTTCGGAGTGGTCTCGGTGGCCGCCGCGTTCGCGCCCACCGCCGAGCTGCTCATCGCGGCCCGGGCGGTGATGGGCTTCTTCGGCGCCATGATCATGCCCTCCACCCTGTCGCTGCTGCGCAGCCTGTTCCTGGATGCCCGTCAGCGCACCCTGGCCATCGCCGTGTGGGCCGGAGCGTTCGCGGCCGGCTCGAGCCTGGGCCCGATCGTCGGGGGCCTCGTACTGCAGCACTTCAACTGGGGCGCGGTGTTCCTCATCGCGGTGCCGTTCCTGCTGCCGCTCCTGGCGTTGGCCGGCGTTCTCATCCCCGAGTCGAAGGACCCGGCGCCGCTTCGCATCGACGTGGTCAGCGTGGCCCTGTCGCTGCTCACCCTCGCCCCGCTGGTGTTCGCGATCAAGACCCTCACCCACGACGGCGTCACCCTGCTCGGTGTGGGCGCGCTGGTCCTTGCGCTCACGGCCGGCACGCTCTTCCTGCGCCGCCAGTTGCGGATCGACAACCCGTTGCTCGATCTGGCCCTGTTCCGGAACGCCCCCTTCGCCGGGTCGGTGCTGGCGAACTTCCTCTCCGTGTTCAGCCTGGTCGGCTTCCTGTTCTTCGTCTCGCAGCACCTGCAGCTGGTGCTGGGCCTGGACCCGCTAGACGCCGGCCTGCTGCTGCTGCCCGGCGCTGTGTTGTCGGTCGTGGCCGGCCTCGCCGCGGCCTACGTGGTGCGGCGGGTGCCGCCGCGGCTGGTGATCGTCAGCGGCATCCTGCTCTCTGCGGCGGGCTTCGGCCTGATCGTGCTGCTGCGGGAGAATCTCACCGCGGGCGTTGTGATGCTCGCCTTCGGCATTCTCTCGGTGGGCGTCGGTTCGGCGGAGACCATCTCCAACGACACCATCCTCAGTTCGGTGCCGCCGCAGAAGGCCGGCGCCGCGGCGGGTGTCTCAGAGACCGCGTACGAACTCGGCGCCGTGCTCGGTACCGCCGTGCTCGGGGCCATTCTCGCGGCGTCCTATCGGGCCAGTGTGGTGCTGCCGGAAGGCCTCGGCCGGGGCGCGAGCGCCCAGGCCGGCGAGACCCTCGGTGGCGCGCTCGGCGTGGCCGGAGAGCTCCCCGCCGCCGACGCCCTCGCGCTCACCGAGTCGGCCCGAGCGGCCTTCGACAGCGGAGTGGGGGTCACCTCGATCATCGCCGTGGTGCTGATGCTGGCCGCCGCGGTGGCCGTGCAACTGAGCATGCGTCCCCGCCGCTAGGGATGCGCCCCTCGCGCTAACCGCCGCGCCGGGCGATACTCGGGGCATGACGGCAACGGGCACCCACCGCATCCAGGCATCCGGTCGACCCCTGACCCGCTCCGGGTCAGAGAAGACCCTGATCACACTCGAGTCCGTGACCAGCGCGACCGCTCTGGCCGGCGGGTTGCTGCTGATGCTCGCCCCGGACGGTTCGTTGCTGATGGCCGATCCCGCGGCCCTGGACGGCACCGGGTTCGGCGACTGGCTGCTGCCCGGCGCCGCGCTGGCGCTCTTCGTGGGCCTCGGGTTCGCGGTCACCGCGGTCTGGCAATGGCGCCGCGGGCCCTATGCCCGCTTCCTGTCGCTGGCCGCCGGCGTCGGCCTGGTGCTGTTCGAGGTCGTGCAGTTCTCCCTGATCGGCTTCCACCCGCTGCAGGCGGTGTTCGGCGTCGTCGGCGTCGTGACCGCCGTGCTGGCCTGGCGGCTGCCGGGCGCCAAACACGGCGCGACCGGCGGCGCGCTAGTTCGACGCGCGGAACCCGCGCAGGCGCAGGCTGTTGCTCACCACGAAGACCGATGACAGTGCCATCGCCGCGCCGGCGATCAGCGGGTTGAGCAGGCCCAGCGCGGCGAGCGGGATCGCGGCCACGTTGTAGGCGAACGCCCAGAACAGGTTGACCTTGATGGTCCCCAGTGTTCGCCTGGACAACCGGATGGCGTCGGCCACGGCCGGTAGATCGGCCCGCACCAGGGTGATGTCGCTGGCCTCGATGGCCACATCGGTGCCGGTGCCCATTGCGATACCGAGGTCGGCGGCGGCCAGCGCCGCCGCGTCGTTCACACCGTCGCCGACCATCGCCACGACGTGCCCGGCGGCCTGCAGGGCACGCACCCGCGCCACCTTCTCGGCGGGCAGCACCCCGGCGAAGACCTCGCGGATGCCCACCTGGGCGGCCACCGAACCGGCCGCGGCGGGGTTGTCGCCGGTGAGCAGCACGGGGGTGAGCCCCAGGGCCACCAGCTGCGCCACGGCCACGGCACTGGACGGCTTGACCTCGTCCGCGACGGCCAGGATGCCCCGGGCCACCCCGTCCCAGGCCACGGCGACCGCGGTCTGGCCGGCGCCCTCGACTCCGTCGAGCACGGCCCGCAGCTCGGCAGGCAGGGCCACCTGCCACTCGTCGGCGAGCCAGCGTGGCCGCCCCACGAGCACCGAGTGCCCCTCGACGACGGCCCGCACGCCGAAGCTCTGCGCCGACATGAATTCCGTCGCGGCCGGCAGCACGCCGACCTGCTGGACGGCCCCGTTCACGACGGCGACGCCGATCGGATGCTCGGAGCCGGCCTCGGCAGCTCCCGCGAAGCGCAGCAGTTCGGCCCCGGTCGCGGCGGCCGGGCTCGCGCTCGGGTGCACCCCGGTCAGCGCCATCCGCCCGGTCGTGACGGTGCCGGTCTTGTCGAGCACGATGGTGTCCACGCGGCGGGTGGACTCCAGGATCTGCGGCCCGCGGATGAGGATGCCCAGCTGGGCGCCGCGGCCGGTGCCCACCAGCAACGCGGTGGGAGTGGCCAGGCCCAGCGCGCACGGGCAGGCGATGATCAGGGTGGCCACGGCGGCCGTGAAGGCCTGCTCGGCGCTGGCGCCGCGCGCCAGCCAGGTGGCCAGGGTGCCCAGTGCGATGACGAAGACGACGGGCACGAACACTGCCGACACGCGGTCGGCGAGCCGCTGGACGGGCGCCTTGCCGGTCTGGGCCTGCTCCACCAGTCGGCCGATGCGGGCCAGCTCGGTGTCGGCGCCCACCCGGGTGGCGCGCACGGTGAGCCGGCCGCCGGAGTTGACGGTGGCGCCCACCACGGTGTCGCCCGGCCCCACCTCCACGGGCACGGTCTCGCCGGTGAGCAGGCTGGTGTCGATGGCCGAGGCGCCGTCGACGACGACCCCGTCGGTGGCGACCTTCTCGCCGGGCCGCACCACGAACACGTCGCCCACACTGAGTTCAGTGATGGGGATGCGCTCTTCCCTGGTCCCGCGGAGCACCGCGACATCCTTGGCGCCCAGGTTCACCAGCGCGGTGAGCGCCGCGCCGGAGCGGGTCTTGGCGCGCGCCTCCACGTAGCGGCCGGTGAGGATGAAGACCGTGACGGCGGCCGCGACCTCGAGGTAGATCTCGGCGGAGCCGGCGGCCGTCATGCTCAGGTCCATCTGCATGGTCATGCCGGCCTGGCCCGCGTCGCCGAGGAACAGGGCATAGAGCGACCAGCCGAACGCGGCGAGGACACCGACGCTGATCAGGGTGTCCATGCTGGCGGCGCCGTGGCGGGCGTTCAGGGCGGCGGCGCGGTGGAACGGCCAGGCGCCCCAGACCGCCACCGGGGCGGCAAGGGTGAGGGCGAGCCACTGCCAGTTGGTGAACTGGAGGGCGGGCACCATCGAGAGCAGGGTCACCGGGATGGCCAGCAGGGTCGAGATCAGCAGGCGTTGGCGGAGGGCCAGGGTGTCCGCATCCAGGGCGGGCGTCTCGGCCGGCGGCGCTGCGGCCGGCGGCGCGGGCCGGTGTGCGGTGTAACCGGTGGCCTCGATGGTGGCGATGGCGTCGTCGATGCTGGTGCCCTCCGGCAGGCGCACGGTGGCCTTGTCGGTGGCGTAGTTCACGGTGGCTTCGACGCCGGGCAAGCGGTTGAGCTTCTTCTCGATGCGGGCGGCACAGGACGCGCAGGTCATGCCGCCGACCACGAGGTCGACGGGCTCATTCACGCGGCGGCACCGTCGGTGGTGCCCTGCAGCTGGTAGCCGGCTTCGTCGATGGCGGCGCGGATGTCGGGGCGAGCGGGCTCGGTGGTGCTGGTGACGTGCACGGTGCTGGCGGCGCCCGGCACGAGGTCCACGGTCACGGCGCTGACCCCCGGAAGCAGGGAGACCTCTTCGATGACGCTGGCGACGCAGTGCCCGCAGGTCATTCCGGTGACGAGGTAGTCGGTGTTGATGGGCGCCATGATGTGACCCTTCCCTGCTGTGATGCTGGAGCGAACGGGGATACCCCCTCCGGGTACTCTAGCGCACGATCGTGATACCGTGAGGGGGTATAAGGTCCCGACAGCCAGGAGCGCACCATGACGACCGCAGACCACACCGCAGACCACTCGCACGACGGCCCGCACGGCTACATCTCGAACAAGGACGATTACCTCAAGCGCCTGCGCCGCATCGAGGGCCAGGCTCGCGGCCTGCAGGGCATGGTCACCGACGACAAGTACTGCATCGACATCCTCACCCAGGTCTCGGCCATGACCAGCGCCCTGCAGTCGGTGGCCCTAGGCCTGCTGAACGACCACCTCAGCCACTGCGTCGTCGACGCCGTCGCCGCCGGCGGCGATGAGGCCGAACTCAAGCTCAAGGAAGCCGGCGACGCGATCGCCCGGCTGGTGCGTTCCTAGGGATTCATTTCGTGCCGTCGGCTTTGGGCATCCAATAGCCCACCCGGCCCAGCAGCCGAGTCTCCCGGTCGGCGTCGTCGGGCACCGGCACCTCGGCCGGGAACACCCCCATCGCGCGGAATCCGTCGATCTGCGGGCCGACGACCTCCTCGAGGCTCTCCACCAATGCCGCCGGCAGCGCGTAGTCCCAACCCAGCTGCCGGGCGATGGACCAGGCCTGGAAGGCCCGGTAGATGCTGACATGCTCGAGGTATTCGCGCACCGAAAAGTCCCCGTAGCTCAGGTGCACGATCTTCTCCGGGTCGAGATCCTGGCTGACGGCGGCGGTGGCCAGGTCGTTCAGCCGATCGTAGGCGCCGATCGGGTCGTCGCCGAGCAGGTCACCGTTGTAGCTGTCGCCGGCCTCCTCGATGGTGCGGCCGCGCAGCACGTCGGGCAGCCAGGCCTCGTCGCGGGCATGCGCGGCCACGACGTCCCGCAGGGTGGGGTTCGGCGTCACCGCCCAGTCGGTCGGGGCCGGCTCATCCAGCTGGTCGGGGGTGATCCTGTCGATGACGGAGCGCAACGCGGCATCCGCCTGGAGGAAGAGCTCTTTCTGCTTCATGCGGGCACGCTAACACCTGCCGCCGACCGCGAGATAGCCCCGGCCGAATTGTCGCCGGTGGCCGCACTGAAATAGGGTCTGGATGTGCCCGTCCCCTTTATGCCCACCGAAGTCACCGATACGATCGTTCAGTTTCTCGACCCGGCCGCCCGCAAGAACCTCGGCATCGCCGTCGCTCTGGCCGGCACCGTCTTCCTGGCCCTTGGCGCACAGCTGCAGCACCGCGGGGTGGGCAAGGCCTCCAGGATGCGCCCCGGCGACCAGCAGAAGATGAGCCTCGGCCAGCTGCTGGCCCTGCTGCGGCGGCCGTCCTGGTTGCTCGGCACCCTGCTGCTCGGCTTCGCCATCGTGCTACAGCTGACCAGCCTCGGCCTGGCCCCGCTGCTCGTTGTGCAGCCTCTCGGCGTGGCCGCGCTGGTGCTGTCAACCGTGGTGGACTCCCGGCTCGCGCACACCAAGCTCGACGGCACCGTGCTGCGTTCGGTGGCCCTGTCGGTGGGCGGCATCGTGGTCTTCGTCTCCATCGCCGCCGTGTACGCCACGGACCGGCCCATCCAGCCGCCGCAGGTGGTGATCATCCTGATCCTGCTGGCCGTTGTGCTGATCGCCTGCGGGGTTATCTTCACGCTGCTCCGCGCCCGCCTCACCGCCGTGGCCTACGTTCTCGGTGCAGGCGTGCTCTACGCCTTCGTCGCCACCCTGGCCAAGCTCACCATCACCCAACTGGTGGCCGGTGACCTGTCGCTGCTCACCCTGCTCTGCGTGGGCGGCATACTCACCGCCGCGATCGTGGGCGGCGTGTTCGTGCAGGTGGCGTACTCCACGGGTCCGCCCAACCTTGTGATCGCCGGACTGACGGTTGTGGACCCCCTCGTGGCGGTCGGCATCGGCATCGTCGTACTCGGTGAGGCGTCCCAGGCCCCGCTCTACGCCCTGATTGCCTTCGTCATCGCCGGCGCCATCGCCGCCTACGGTGTTCTGGGGCTCTCCAGGCACCGGCCGGAGTCCACGCTGGCAATCGCCTCCGAAAGCGCGCCCGAAACACGGAGGCCGCCCAGACAACGTCGGTAGCATCATGCTGATGTCAACCGTTCACTCGAAAACCAAGATCGCAGGTCGGTTCTTCGTCGTCGCTGGTTTTCTGGCGCTCACTCTCACCGGGTGTGCGGCCTCCGGCGTGGCGCAGACCGGCGTCGTGACGCCGACCGACGCCGGCGACTCCGCCGACCAGCCCGATCCCTCGACCGACCCCGCCGTCTCGGAACCGACAGGCTGCCCGGCCACGGCCGAGTCGATGCCGGCCGGTGCGACCAGCGCTCAGATCGCCGACATCGACGGCGACGGCGAGAACGACACCGCCTGGTACGACGAGGCGACCTCACCGTTCACCTACGGCATCACCACTGCTTCCGGCGCCACCCTCGCCCTGCCCGACGACCTCGCAGGGCCTGGACGGCACAGCGGCTGGACCGCGGCGCTGCACAACGGTGTTGTTGTGACCGTGCTCGACGACAGCCGCGGGGCCACCCTGCACGCCATCGTGGAGTGCGGGTTCGTCACCCCCATCGGTGTGGACGCCCGCCCGTACACCTTCGACATGCAGAACGCCCACGACAACGGCACCGGGGTGGGCTGTCTCGAAGTGGACGACGGACTCGAGCTGAACGGCCTGCAAGTCACCCAGAACCGCGACGACAGCTACTCGCTGCTGGCAACCGGAATCTCGGTGTCGGCCGACGGGCTCACCGCCATCAACGGTTACACCGCCGTCTCGGCCTCGCTTGCGGCAGACGACCCCCGGGTGGCTGAGGCGCAGACCTCGTCGTGTGGCGATGCCGCGGTGGTCAGCACCAGCGGACGCTGACTTCCGGACACCGCCACAGCCGGAATTGCGTCTGCGGCTCGCACCTGAAATCGTAGGGACGGGGAATCTCAGAGTGTGGTTCGCAGGCGGGGGGAGAGCGCGATCATGCATGCTACGTCCGCGGTGCTCGTGCGGTTGCTGCCCGACTACGCCGGCACCGTGCTCTGGTGTCCACATCCGGTGGCGTACGCCGCCACCCACCTTGACCCCGCCCTGGTCTCCGACCTGATCCGCTGGGAGATCGACTACTACGACGCGCTCACCGATGACTTCGGTTGGCGCAGCGCCGAGCTGGCCGGCGAGTTCACGGCCACCGGTATCCGGCTGGCCATGTGGCTGGCGGTGCAGCTGGGGTCCGGCTTCGACATCGAATTCGCCTCCTATGAGGCCGGTGTGGCCACCCGCCGGTTCCGCAGCGAGTGCCCGGCCGACAACCCGCGCGCCACGTCGGCGTTCACCGCGCTGGCCCGCACCGCCGCGTGAGCCGGCGACCTGCCTATACCTACCGGGCCCCCTCGGCCAGTCGCCCCCTCGCATCCAGGCTGAGCCAGTCGGTGATACCGATCCTGGCCAGGAACGCCTCGTCGTGGCTGACCACCAGCAGGCCGCCCCGGTAGCCGCCGAGGGCGCCGACCAACTGGTCGACACTCCGGCGGTCGAGGTTGTTCGTCGGTTCGTCCAGCACGATCAGTTGCGCGGGTGGGTCGGCCAGTAGCAGCCGGGCCAGCGACACCCGGAACCGTTCCCCACCGGAGAGGCTCCGCACCGGCCTGGTCACGGCATCCCCTCGCAGCAGGAACCGGGCCAACCGGTTCCGCAGCTCCCCGGCCGGCGCCGCCGGGGAGCTCGCGGCCAGGTTCTCCAGTGCGCTGGCGGTGTCGTCGAGCCCGTCCAGGCGCTGGCTGAGGTAGCCGATGCGGCGTGTGTGTGCGATCGCGGTGGCCCGCCCGGCTCTAGCGGTTTCCGGGTGCACCAGCGACTCGAGCAGGCTGGTCTTGCCCACGCCGTTCGGGCCGGTCAGCGCCACCCGGGCCGGACCGTGCAGCAGAAAAACGCGGTCGCTGCCGTGCAGTTCCGCCAGGCGTCTGCTGCTGGGCACCTGCGGGTCCGGCAGGTCAACGTGGATGGTGTCGTCGGATCGCACCAGGGCGGCGGCATCGGCGGCAGCCGCACGGGCATCCTGCACCTTGCCGTCGAACTCGGTTCGCAGTTTGCCCGCAGACACCTGCGCGGCCGACTTGCGCAGCCCCATCACAATCTTGGGAACCCGTTTGTTCTCGAACTCGGTGCGCGCGAACCGACTGCGGTGGGCGAGCTTGGTCTCGGCCTCGACGCGTTGCTGCTTCTCCTTCTTCAGCACCTGGTCGGCCGATCGCTGTGCCTGTTGCGCGGCGGCCTGCTGCCTGTCGAGGTGGTCGAGGAACAGGCTGTACGGGCCGCCGAACACCGTGAGGGCGCCGCCGTGCAACTCGGCGGTGTCGTCCATCAGCTCGAGCAGGGCGCTGTCGTGGCTCACCACGATCAGGGTGCCCGGCCACGAACGCACCAGGGCGGCCAGCCGCTGCCGGGCGGCGCCGTCGAGGTTGTTGGTGGGTTCGTCGAGCACCGTGATCGGTGCGGCCCCCAGCCGCAGCCCCGCGATGGCGACCAGGATCGCCTCCCCGCCTGACATCGCCCCGACCGGCCTGCCCAGGTCGGCCTCCCCGAGACCGGCCGAGCGCAACGCCTCGGCGGCCGTGGTGGTGATGTCCCAGTCGTCGGCGAGCACGTCGAAGTGCCGTTCGGCCACATCGCCCGCCTCGATGGCCCGCAAGGCGTCGAGCTTCGGGCGCACTCCGAGTAGGTCGGCGGCGGTCGCCGCGACGCCGAGGGTGAGGGTTTGCGGCAGGTATCCGACCTCGCCGGACCGGGTGATGGTGCCCGTGGATGGCTGCAGGTCGCCGGTGATCAGCCGCAGCAGGGTGGACTTGCCCGAGCCGTTGGCGCCGACCAGCCCGGTGCGGCCGCGGCCGAAGGCGGCGGTGATGCCGGTCAGGGCGATGGATCCGTCGGGCCAGTCAAGGCCGACATCCGTCAGGAGGATAGGTGAATTATGGGCCGTAGCCATGGTGCTTCCCGTCGTCAGTGTGGGCACTGACACCGGAAGCCGCGGGCGCGGCAGATCGACGGGTGTCAGCGCGTGAGCGCGAAACCGACGATGATCTTCACTGGTCGAACCTGACTCTGGGGGACGGGGCGGAACCCGTTCAGTGTGGCACGCTCAGTCGACGAAGTACAAGCGGACGGGCCGATTCTCGCCAGCCCACGACTCTCCCGGCACAGCGCGGTAGCCTGAGCGCCAACAGCGAGAGATTGCGGGGCACGGGTTGTTGGAATCGTTCTGGGCGTGGGTTGTCATCATCCTGATCGCCCTCGTCTTTTCCGTTGCGATCGGTTTTGCCACCCGCTCCCTGCTCGGCACCACCGTGGGGTGGTTGCGCACCTTCCTGGTGGGGCTGCTGGTCTTCGTCGGGTGCTGGCCGTTCGCCTATTTCGTGTCGTCCCAGGCCCGCGTCATCGCCGAAGATGGCACCCCCAAGGTGCCGATCCTGGTCGTGCTGCTCTTCATCGCGCTCGCGTTCGGCTGGGTATTCGCGTTCGGTATGGCGATCCTGGTGGCCACCGAGGCGCTCTGGCCCACCACCGCCGCCAACCCGATCGACGCTTTCCGGGCCGCCCTGCACCGGCGCCGGCGCACCAATCGGTACCTGCAGATCCTCACCCTGCTCTCCAAACACGGCATCGGCTGGATCCTCAGTGAACGCCCCGGCGGCGCGCCCCGCGCGGCCAAGAACGGCGGACGCACGCAGGATGCCCTGGTCTCGGCCATCAACGAGGCCGGCGTCACCTTCGTCAAGCTCGGCCAGCTGCTCTCCACCCGGCGGGACCTGTTGCCGGCCAGCTATACCCAGGCGCTTGCCTCGCTGCAGTCCGGCGCAGCGACGCTGCCATGGCCCGCGATCCGCAAGGTCATCGAGACCGAAATCCGCGGCCCGCTGGGGAGCGTGTTCGCGCACGTGGACGAACAGCCGCTCGCGGCGGCATCCGTCGCTCAGGTGCACGCCGGAACCCTGCTCGACGGCACCCGGGTGGTGCTCAAGGTGCAGCGGCCGGCGGCGGCGGCCCAGGTCGCCGCCGACATCGACATCATCGTCAGGCTCGCCCAGCGCATCGAGAACCAGACCAGCTGGGGGCGGGACTTCGGGGCGGTGAGTCTGGCCGAGGGCTTCGGCCGGTCGCTCCGCGACGAGCTGGACTACCGCATCGAGTTCAGCAGCACCCAGCAGATCGGCAGTGTGGTCGCGTCGTCGGCGGCCCAGGACGTACTTGTCGTGCCCCGGGTGTACCCGGAGGCCAGCTCCCGCCGGTTGCTCACCATGGATCTCATCGACGGTGTTCCGTTGAATGCCGCGGGGGAGCGGCTGGCCCGGATGGACCCGGAGGACCGTGGCGCGCTCGCGTCGGCGCTCCTGGACGCGGTGCTCGAACAGGTGATCGTGACCGGGATCTTCCACGCCGACCTGCACCCCGGCAACCTGATGCTCCGGGCTGACGGCATGCTGGGGATGATCGACTTCGGCAATGTGGGTGTGCTGGAGCGCAGCATGCGCGAGGGCCTGGTGACGCTGCTGCTGGCGGCGGCGAACGACGACGACATCGCCACGACGGACGCGTTGCTCCTGGTGGTGGAAGCGCCGGCGGATGCCGACATCCTGTCGTTGCAACGCGACCTGGGGCGGATGCTCACGTTGACCCGGCACAGCGCGGAGGGCTCCATCTTCGCCGCGATGCTCGACACGATCCGCGACCACCACCTGGCCGTGCCGACCTCGCTGGGTCTGGCGTTGCGTTCCCTGATCACCCTGGAGCGCTGCCTGGACATCCTCGACCCCGACTTCGACATGGTGGAGACGGCGCTGGCGAGGGTGCCGCATTTCCTGCGGCGCTTGATCACACCCCGGTCCCTGCTCGGATCGTTGCAGTCGCAGGCGGCCGTGCTGCAGGCCACGGTGCGCCGGCTTCCGCGCCGGCTGGAAACCATCAGCTCTTCCCTGGCCAAGGGGACATTCAGCGTGCGGATCCGCGCCTTCGCTGAGCCGGACGACAGGTGGTGGATCGGCTCGGTGGTCACCGAAGCCGTGGGAGTCCTGATCGGCATCGCGGCCGTCAGCCTCGGGATCGTTCTTGTGGTCTCCGACACCGGGCCGGACCTTGTCGCGGGGGTGCGGCTGTTCGCCTTCCTCGGCGCCTCGATCGGGCTGGTCGGCTTCATCCTGCTCATTCGGGCGCTACGCCAGTTGTTCCTGCGCCGCCCGCACGTGTGAGCATCGTGACGCGTTAGCCGGCCGCCCGCTGCCGGAACGCGATCGTGTTCATCCGGTTGCCGCAGCGGATGCTGCAGAACCGCTTGGAGCCGTTCCGGGACAGGTCGACCAGGATGCCGGCGCAGTCCTCCGCCGCGCAGGCGCGGAGCCGGCCGGTCTCGTCGGTGCGGATCACGTCGACCAGCGCCAGAGCCACCTCCACCCGGATGCGCTCGGCCAGCGGCGCCTCAGGGTCGGTGGCGTGCAGGTGCCAGTCGAGGCCGTCGTGACGCATCAGCCGGGGCCGGGCCCGGCCGCTCTGCAACAGGGCGTTCACTTCCAGCGCCGCGTCGTCCCGGTCCAGGGTCCAGATCCGGCGGAGGAGATCGCGGGTCGCTCGCACCTCGGCCAGCTCCGCGTCGGTCTGATCCAGGCGGCCGGAGAACTGGTGGCCCACAAAAAGCGCCGTCACGTCGCTCGGTGTGACGAGCTCGTCTGCGCCGCTTTTGGTCGCGCCGGCGACGGTGTTCGCGAGGTCGACGGTGAACGCCAGACTCGCCTCGGTGTCAGGGGCAAAACGCAAATTGACTCCTTACTCACAACCACACTATCTTCATGAACAGTGCACCCCGACACCGTCGGCACGCCCGTCCGCCTGGAGCCTCATGACTCGCTCGTCCACCTCCCTCGGCCTGGTCATCGCTGTCATCGCCGCGGCCACGTTCGGCCTCTCCGGGGCCCTCGCCAAGCCGCTGCTCGAGAGCGGCTGGAGTCCAGCCGCGGCCGTTACCGCGCGGGTGCTGATCGGCGGCCTGGTGCTGGCCCCCGTGTCCGTCATCTCGCTGCGCGGCAACTGGGCGGCGCTCTGGGGCGCCCGCTGGCGGATCGTCGCGATGGCGCTCATCGGGGTGGCCGGCACCCAGCTGGCCTACTTCGCCGCGATCGAACGCATCCCGGTGGGTAGCGCGGTTCTCATCGAGTACATGGCCCCGCTGCTGCTCGTGGCCTGGGCGTGGGCGCGTAGCCGCCGGATGCCCAAGCGCGTCGTGCTGATCGGGTCCGTCGTGGCCATGGCCGGCCTGATCCTCGTGGTGAACCCGGGCGGAACGGCGCGGCTGGACGTGCTCGGCCTCACCCTGGCGCTGGCGGCCATGGTGGGCTGCGCGATCTACTACCTCGTGGCGGCACAGCCCAGCGACGGGCTGCCCTCCGTGGCGCTGGCCGGATTCGGCCTCTTGCTCGGCGGTGTCCTGCTTGGCCTGGTCGGGCTGAGCGGCCTGGTGCCCTTCGATACCGCCACCAACGATGTGCCGATGTTCGGCAGCACGGTGCCCTGGTGGCTACCGCTGATCATCATCGGTGTGGTGGCCACGGCCATCGCCTACTCCACCAGCATCGCCGCCAGCGAGCTGCTCGGCTCCCGGCTCGCCTCGTTCGTGGGCCTGCTCGAGGTGGTGGCCGCCACCTTCTACGCCTGGCTGCTTCTGGGTGAGCAGCTCACCGTGACGCAACTTCTGGGCGGGCTGTTGATTCTCGTCGGGATCGCGTTTGTGCGCTCTGAGAAGACGGATGTGGCGCTCGAGCCGGCGTCCATGGCGGCCATGGACGCCGACCGGCTCTAGTGCGCGACCACCGGCTCGGCGTCGGCGGCCTGGTGCGCGTTCGACAGTGACAGGCCGTGGCCCATCCGGCGGAACAGCAGGGCGGCGATGATGCCCCCGACGGCGAAGAAGCCGGCGCCCCACCAGTACGCGACGGCGTAGCTGGAGACCGCGGCCTCAGCGGCGACCTCGGCCGTGGCGGGCAGGTGCGACGCCAGGTAGTCGGCCGCGGCGGTGGCTGCCAGGGTGTTCAGCAGTGCGGTGCCGATCGAGCCGCCGACCTGTTGGCTGGTGTTCACCATGGCCGATGCGACACCGGCGAACTGCCTGTCGACGCCGAGGGTGGCGGTCTGCATCGACGCGGGCATGATCGAGCCCATCGCGAAGCCGAGGATCATCAGCGGCGGCAGCACGTTGGCCGCGTAGGTGCTTTCGAGGTTGAGGTTGGTGAGCAGCACCATGCCGATTGCGCCCAGGGCCATGCCGAAGGGCACCATGATCTTGGGGCCGAAGCGTGGCACGAAGATGTTGGTCGACAGCTGGGCGGCGAGCACGAGCATTCCGATCATCGGCAGGAACGAGAAACCGGTCTGCATCGGCGTGAATCCCAGCGAGGTCTGCAGGTAGTAGGTCACGAACAGGAAGATGCCGAACATGCCCGCTCCGGCGATCATCACCGAGAGGTAGGCGGCGCCGCGGTTGCGGTCGAGCACAATCGCCAGCGGCAGCAGTGGATGCGCGGCCTTGCGCTGCCAGAGCACGAACGCCACGAGCAGCACCACGGCGCCCGCGAGCATGCCCCAGGTCAGCGGTGAGTCCCAGCCATCCGTCTCGGCGTTGGAGAACCCGAAGACCAGGCCGAACAACGCGGCCGAGACCAGGATGGTGCCGGGAAGGTCCAGCTTGGGCCGGGGGCCGGTGCGCTTGAGGGTGTCGACGAAGATCGCGGCGCCGATGACGGCGATGATAGCGATGAAGACGTTGATGTAGAGGTTCCAGCGCCAGTCGAAGTACTCGGTGAGGTAGCCGCCGAGCAGCAGGCCCACGGCGCCACCGGCGCCGGCGATCGCGCCGAAGACACCGAACGCGCGGGCGCGTTCCTTGGGGATCGTGAAGGTGGTGGTCAGCACCGCCAGCGCCGTGGGCGCCAGGAGTGCACCGAACGCGCCCTGCAACGCCCGGGCCGCGACCAGAGCGCCGAAAGTGCCGGCCGCGCCGCCGAGCGCTGATGCGACGGCGAAGCCGATCAGCCCGATGATGAAGGTGCGCTTGCGCCCGATCAGGTCGGAAAGCCGACCGCCGAGCAGCAGCAGGCTGGCGAAGGCGAGCGAGTAGGCGGTGACGATCCACTGGCGGTCGCCGTTGGAGAAGCCGAGATCGGCCTGGGCGGAGGGCAGGGCGATGTTCACCACGGTGGAGTCGAGCACGACCATGAGCTGGGCGAGGGCGACCACACTGAGGGTCCACCACCGGCGGGAATGGGGCGCACTGGTTTGAGACATAAACGCGACTCTATACGATACTGTGGAGTTCCGGATCTTAACAGTTCCTGAATTTACGCCCCGGTAACATTTGAGAAAGTACAGACACAGAAATGGAGATCGTCTCAATGACGCAGGTGGAACCCGCAGCGGCCGAGACGAAGCTGGGCCGCAAACGCGATCACACCCGCGACCCGGAGATCCTGGCCGCGGCTCTCGAGGTGCTCGCGGAGACCGGTTTCGACGGTATGACCATCGACATGGTTGCCGCCCGCGCGAAGGCCGGCAAGGCCACCCTGTACCGGCGGTGGCCGTCGAAGAACGAACTCGTGATCGATGCGGTTGCCTGCATGAAGCAGGCCGACCTGGACCAGTCCCGGTTGCCGGACACCGGCACGCTGCGCGGCGACCTGGTGGCGATGATCAAGCCCCGCTCCATCGAAGACGCCGTGAAGAAGATGCAGATCATGGCCGGTGTCATGTCGATGATCTCCGCGACGCCTGAGCTCGCCGACGCGGCCAATGAGGCCCTCATCAAGCCGCGGGCGGCGGCCAACCGGTTCCTCATCCAACGGGCGATCGACCGCGGCGAGGTCACCCCTGGATGCGACATCGACGCACTGTGTCTCGTGACCCCTGCCATGGCGACGTACCGGACTCTGATCGAGCGAAAGCCCGTCGACCGGGACTTTCTCATCTCGCTGATCGACGGTGTGCTGCTGCCTGCGCTCGGCCTGCGCGCCGGGGACAGCCCAGGCGCGCGGTAAGGTTGCGCCACCGGCCTCGTAGCCGGCGGAGTTTTATCTCGACGAAGAGAGCGTGTCATATGTCCGGCAAGTACGAATTGACTGCAGACCGATCCGGTGGCTATATCTTCAAGCTCAAAGCCCACAACGGCCAGGTGCTGATGACCTCGGAGAGCTACCAGACCAAGGCGGACGCCCTCAAGGGCATCGAGATCGTCAAGGCGGATGCCAAGGGTCGGGTCATCGACCTGACCGAACCCAAGTAGCGGCGCGGCCTAAAGCTCCGCGTCGGCCACGGCGAAGGTGTCGCAGGCCTCGGCCCCGTTTGTGTACCCCGCCTGGAACCACCTCTGGCGCATCTCGCCCGAGCCGTGGGTCCAGGTCTCCGGGTTCACCTGGCCCTGGGTCTTCTCCTGGATACGGTCGTCGCCGATCGCGGACGCCGCGTTCAGCGCATCCGCGATCTGGGCGTCGGTGATCGGGTCGAGCAGACGGACGCCGTCGGCATCCGTGGTCTCGGTCGCCGAGCCGAGCCACGCGCCGGCGAAGCAGTCGGCCTGCACCTCGACGCGCACGGCGTCGGAGGCGGGGCCGGTCTGCGAGGTGTCCGCGGTGGCGAAGGTGCCGGCCAGGTTCTGAATGTGGTGGCCCCACTCGTGCCCCACAACATAGAGCTGCGCAAGCGGCCCCGCCGTGGCACCGAACTCGGTGCGCAACGTGTCGTAGAACGCGGTGTCCAGGTAGATCAGCTGGTCGGCCGGGCAGTAGAACGGTCCCACCGCGCTCGTGGCCGCGCCGCACCCGGTGTCGACCGAGTCGATGAACAGGTTGATGGTGGGCGAGGCGTAGCCGATTCCCATCGCCGGCGCCTGCTCCGACCAGTAGTCCTCCAGCGAGTCGCGGGTGAGGCCCACCCGGCACTCCACGTCGGCGTCGGCGTCGGCGCCGGTGTAACAGCCGGTCAGCGCGGTGGTCTCGCTCTGGTTGCCGCCACCGGCCGTGCCGCCGCCGAGCAGACCGGTGAGGTCGACGCCGAGCAGCTGCGAGAGCAGCACGACGGCCACGAGGCCCAGGCCTCCGCCACCGACCGCGAGACCGGTGCGGCGGCCCGATTTGCGAACCCCTTTTCCGGAGTACTTGGCGTCGTCATTGAAAGTCATTCCTAGACCCTAAATGATTGCCGGCGCCCGCGCCCGCCTGCCACACTTCGGTCATGGGAATCTCGGGCCGCCTCGTCTTCGCCGGCATCACCGTCGGTCTGCTCACCCTCGGCGGATGCGCCGCCAGCGACACGCCAGGAGCCGGCTCCACGGCCACCCCGGGGCAGTTTCCCCGCCCCGCCGCCGCCGGTGAGGTACTCGCCCAGGGCACGGTGCTGCAAAAAGACGGTGAGGAACCCCAGCTCTGCCTGGGCGCTATCGCCGAGTCCTACCCGCCCCAGTGCGGTGGCCCACCGATCCTCGGCTGGGACTGGATGACGGTCGACCAGTCCGAGACGGCATCCGGCGTCACCTGGGGCAGCTACGCCATCACGGGGACCTGGGACGCCGCCGCGTTCACCGTGACCCAACCGTCCATCCCGCTGTCGCTGTACGACCCGCTCGCCCAGGTGGACCCCCGGCTCGACGAGGACACTCCCGGCCCGAGCGAGGAGAGCACCCTGCTGCGCCTGCAGGATGAGCTGAATGCCGCCGACTATAGCCCGGCCACAGCCACAGCCACGGACTGGGCCGGGATGCCGATCCTGTCGAACTGGACCCAGAACGGCTACCTCTGGGTGTCGGTGATCTACGATGACGGGTCGATCCAGCGGTTCTTCGACACGCAGTTCGGTGACGGCGTCGTTGCCGTGCAGTCCGCCCTTCAGGACGTCGGGTGATCATCCGGTCGACGTAGGATCGGTGTCATGGCCCTCCTTCACAAAGCTGACATCACTCCGACGAAGATCGATTTGCTCACCAGCTGGGCTCCCGCCCAACCCTGGTTCGTCGGCGAGGCCGACGTGAGCGTGACGAACCTCGCCGCGTACAGGTTCGACGACCCGGAGGGCCAGGTCGGCATCGAGACGATCCTCATCACGGCCGGCGACGGACCGGTGCTGCAGGTGCCGGTGACCTACCGGGATGCCCCGCTGGCGGGCGCTGAGACGTCACTCATCACCACCATGCAGCACTCGGTGCTGGGGGAGCGGTGGGTCTACGACGCCACCGGCGACCCGGCCTACCTCGCGGCCGTCGCGAACGCCGCGCTCGCCGGCGGCCGTCAGGCCGAGCTGACCATCGAGATCGACGGGCAGCTGGTGGTGCGCGAGCCCACTGCCGTCGTCGCAGGCAGCGGCACACCGGGCAGCGCCGGCGTGACGCCGCCCGCTGTCGCCGAGATCAACATCCACCAGGAACCCGGCGCGACGATCGTGACCGCAGGGTCGCTGCGGATCGTCGTGGCCCGGGTGCTCGGCGACGAGGACGTACTGGCGAACCTGGCTGCCGACGCGGCCACCCACGAGGTGCTCGCCGGAACCTGGGCGGAGCAGCCGACGCTGCGGGCGCTCGTGCTGGTCGCTGTCGCGTAACACTGTCGCCGCGTAACACTGCGGCGGCCGGCCCCGTGGGCCGGTACCGTGCAGGTATGTCCACCGACGCCTCGCCCCGCCTTGTGGCCATCGCCGCGGGCACCCTGACGATGATGGATGCGCGAACCCGCACCAGCTGGAGCACCGAGGTCGACGCGTTCGAGATCGCGGCGTATCCGCCGACCCAGCAGGAGTACGCCCAGGTCACCGGTGCATGGCCGGCCACGTCCCGGGGCGACCGGTTGCCCGTTGAGGGCGTGTCGTGGCGGGACGCCGTGGGGTTCTGCAACGCCCGCTCGGAGCAGGCCGGCCTCACCCCGGCATACCGTCTCGGCGCGGACGAGGCGATCGCCTGGGACCGGACCGCGGACGGCTACAGGCTGCCGACCGAGGCGGAATGGGAGCACGCCTGCCGCGCCGGAACCACCGGGCCCCGGTACGGGGACCTCGGTGACATCGGGTGGTACCGGGCCAACTCGGACGAACGCCCGCACAACGTCGGCGGCAAGAAACCTAACGCCTGGGGAGTGTACGACACCTTGGGCGGTGTGTGGGAGTGGTGCTGGGATTTCGCCGACCCCGCGCGCTACGGCACCTACCGGGTGCTGCGCGGCGGCGGCTGGTTCGACCAGCATTGGAGTTGCCGTGCCTCAGTGCGCCGGGGCAGCTACCCGGGCCTGCGGATCGACGACGTCGGCTTCCGGGTCGCCCGCAACTCCTGACTGCGACACACTGGAACCATGGACGACGACGGTTTCGATATTGACGAGCCCGGCCCGCCCTGCCCGGCCTGCGGCACCCAGATGAGCCCGGACGGCGTCGACACGGCCGAGGGTCTGGAGTCCTGCCACCGCTGCCCGCGCTGCAAGCTTGCGATCGTCGTGCCGGGTCTCTGGCCCTACTGATTCACTGCCCGGCGGAGCGTGTGCACGATGGCGGCACGGGCTTCGCTGCCGATGGTGGTGGGCAGCAACGGGTACACGTGCACTTGCCCGATGGCTTCGTGGAAGTCCAGTTCGACCCCCGCCGCGGCGGCCTTGTCGACAAGCAGATGAGCATCCGGGTTCAGCACGTCCCTGGAGCCGCTGAACAGGGTGAGCGGCCCCAGGCCCGCGAGGTCACCCATCAACGGACTCACCACGGGGTCCAGGATGTTGTTGGCACCTTTCCACAGATCGGCGAGGACCTCGCCTCCGGGGGTCGCAAGCCAGGGGTCACTCGGTTGCACGGTGGGGATGAGCGGGTTAGCCCAGGAGAGGTCAAGGGCGGGGGAGATCAGGACGGTGCGGCGCACCGTGATGTCATGGTCGTCCCGCAGCGCGAGGGCGGCGGACAGCGCGATCTGACCTCCTGCGGAGTCGCCGGCGAGGCAGGTGCTGCCGTACCGCTCCAGGTTGCCCCGCACGAGGTCGACGACGCCGGCGGCCACGGCGGCGGCGGTTCCGAACGGCACGAGCGGATAGATCGGCACGGTGACGGTGGTGTTCGCTTCCGCGGCGATCTGGGCGGCGAGATGCCAGTGTTGCCCGGCGATCTGGTTCACCCAACCGCCGCCATGCACGTACACCACGCTGCCGGCGGCGGTGCCGCTCACGGGTGTGATCGTGTAAACCGGCCACGTCGCACTGGAGACCGCCACCCGAACGTCACTGCGGAGCCGGCTCGGCGGCCCATAGGTCGTGGGCCGAAGCTCGCGCTCGCGCACATGGCGGCGAGCTCCCTCCGCCGTGACGAAGACCCGGTTCGCGCGCATCAGTCGGAGGGCGGGAACGATGACGCTGCTCGGGAGGGTGACCATGTCTACATTCTCCCGCTCCGGTTCACCCTGGGCAGGCATAATGAGGCCATGATCACACCGCTGCTCAGCGACTGGATGCGCCGCATCGGCGTGGGTTGCCTGGTGCTGGCGGTGCTGCTGTTCGCGGCTGCCGTCATAGCCTTCGCCGCAGGTTTCGAGCCGGCGTTCCTGGCCATGCTTTTCGCACTGGGCCTTTTCACCTTCGCCGTCGGCGCGTTGTCGGTGGCGCACCGGTAACGCTCGACCATCCGGCCGACCGAGGAATACAGCGCGCGCCGACCGGCGTTAACCCCACTGTGCCGATGACGCGGGGCCGATGAGACGGGCGGTCCCATGCAACGCCCAGCGGCACCTGCGAGACTAGTCAATTCATCTTTCGAGAACGCAAGGAGACCCTATGCCCACCATTGACGTCACCGAGACCACGTTCGGCGAGACCCTGGCCGCCAACGACATCGTGCTGGTGGATTTCTGGGCCGACTGGTGCGGTCCGTGCAAGCAGTTCGCCCCCACCTACGCGGCATCGTCCGAGCAGCACCAGGATGTGGTGTTCGCCAAGGTCGACACCGAGGCCGAGCAGCAGCTGTCTGCGGCCGCGGGGATCCAGTCGATCCCCACGCTGATGGCCTTCCGTGAGGGCGTTCTGGTGTTCTCCCAGCCCGGGGCGCTGCCGCCGGCTGCCCTCGAGCAGGTGGTCACGGCCGTGAAGGGCCTGGACATGGCCGACGTGCACCGCCAGGTGGCGGCTCAGAAGGCAGAACAGCAGGCCGAGCAGCAAGCCGCCACTCAGCAGCCCGCCCAGTAAGGCGACCTCGCACCAACACCAAAAAAGGTGGGCAGAGATTTCTCTCTGCCCACCTTTGTGTTGTGCGGTGTGCTACTTGGCGGTCACCGTGATCAGCGCGTCTCCGACGGCGACCTGGCCGGTGGCGGCCTGGTCGATCGAGCCGAACTTCTTCGGGTTGGTCACCAGCACCGGGGTCACCAGCGAGTAGCCGGCTTCCTCGATCACGGCGCGGTCGAAGGTCACCAGCGGCGTACCCGCCTCAACCCGGTCGCCGGCCTTGACCTTGACGTCGAAGCCCTTGCCGGCGAGGTTGACGGTGTCGATGCCCACGTGAATGAGCATTTCGATGCCGCCGTCGAGCATCAGGCCGAAGGCGTGGCCGGTCGGCTGAGCGACCAGGACCTTGCCGGCGGCCGGCGCGAAGACGGTGTCTCCGGTCGGGTCGACGCCGACGCCGAGGCCCACGATGCCCTTGCTGAACACGGGGTCCGGCACCTCATCGAGCGGCACGACGATGCCCTCGACCGGTGAACCGATCGTGGCCAGGACGGTGGCGACCAGGGTCGCCGTGCCGCCGGCGGCGGGTGCCGTGGCGGTAGCCATGCTGGATGCGGCGGCAACCGGAGCCGCGACGGGAGCGACGGGAGCGTGCTTGGCGTCTTCCATGGCGGTGTCCTCGGCGAGCTGAGCGGCCGCTTCGGCCTTCTGCTCGGGCGAGAGGTAGCCGGAGAGGATCACGAGGATCATCGCGGTGAAGAACGACGCGGCAACAGCGATCGCGTACAGCGGGATGTTGTTGAACGCCGGGATGGTCAGCAGCGACGTGAACACGAACGCGTTGGTCGTGACGCCACCGCCGAGGCCGATGATGACACCACCGACGAGGCAACCGACGAGCATGCGCGGGTAGATGCGCTTGAACCGCAGGTGGATGCCGTACAGCGACGGTTCGGAGATACCACCGAGCAGGCCGGCGGCAAGAGCACCCGTCGCGGTCTGCTTCATCTGACTGTTCTTGGCGCGGATGGCGAGGACGAGAACGCCGGCCGTGGCACCGAAGCAAGCGAAGTTCCAGGCGCCCATCGGGCCCTGGATGAAGTCATAGCCGAGGGACTGGATGTTCAGCAGCATGACGGCGTTCAGCGGCCAGTGCAGGCCCAGCGGCACCATGAACGGGTAGGCCAGCGGGATGACGATCGCGAAGATCAGCGGTGAGAAGTCGTTGATGGACTTGAGGAACTCGCCGATGGCCGCTCCGCCGAAGACACCGATCGGGCCGATGAGGAAGGCCGTGACGGGGATCATGACGAGCATGGAGAGGAACGGCACGAAGATCAGCTGCACACTGGCCGGGATGACCTTCTTCAGGCCCTTGGTGAGCAGGCCGAGAGCGGCCGCCATCAGCAGCGGCGGGAAGACCTGCGAGCTGTAGTCGGTGACGGTGAGCGGCAGGCCGAAGATCGACACGATAGCGGCCTTGCCGTCGAAGACGGTCTGGGCGCCATCGGTCGCGGCCAGGGCGGAGAAGCCCGGCAGCATGACGACGGCCATGATGCCGAAGCCGACCCACGGGTCGGCGCCGAGGCGCTTGGAGGCGTTGTAGGCGACCATTAGGGGCAGGAAGACGAAGACGCCCTGCCACATCAGGTTGATGAAGGCCCAGCCGGGTTCGAGTGTGACACCCGGGGCGTTCCAGGCGGGGATGACGCCCAGGGTGGCCATCAGGGCCATGAAGGTGATGAACAGCGAGGCGCCCAGCAGTGCGCCCAGGATCGGGCGGAAGGAGTCGGACAGCACCTCGAAGAAGGTGTCGAGCCCGGCGAACTTGCCGCGGGGGCCCTTGGCGCGCTCGGCGGCCTTGATGTCGTCGGCGCTTTCGCCGGTGCCGATCTTCTTCATCTCCGGCAGCGCGAGGATCTCGTTGTACACGGTCTCGACCGCGCCGCCGATGACGACCTGGAAACGATCGCCGGACTGGGGGACCGCGCCCAGAACTGCGGGGATTGCTTCCACGGTTCCCTGGTCGATGACAGATGCGTCCTTCAGCGTGAAGCGCAGCCGGGTCGCACAGTGGGTGAGGGCGACAACGTTCTCCGCCCCTCCGATGCTTTGAATAATGTCTTTAGCGGGCGAGGACGCCACTGGATCTCCTTACAGTGCGGATGCCAAACGCGTGGTTCCCGTTTGGCACAGCTCAGCGCATACCGGGTCGGCGTGCTGAGAATGTGCTGTCAGATTTGCACACCTGTCGAAGTTACACGCTATGCGCGTGCGCCGCTGGGCCGTAGGTCCCGTTCGCCGATGTCGCCTCGGTGTACACCTAGTGACGCGAGTCCGCGCCTGGGCGCAGCCTGATGAGTCGCTGTGAGCCGTCCTCGGCCATCTCGGCCTCGGCACTGCGTGAGGAGAGGAAATCGCTGAACGAGCGGAAACCGAGCGGCTTCTCGTTGAAAGAGGGGTCCATCCGGCGCATTTGATTCTTGACCGTGCCGGTGTTCAGCCATTCGTCGGCGTCGCCCTTGGCGTGACCGATCTGCAGCGCGCGCACGAGGAGCTCCGTTGCGAGCTCCTGAGGGTCCACATCGTCGGCCGTGTCGGGCTCGTCGTACGACGAATCATCGGCATTGGAGAACATCGGAATGGTGGTGAACTTACGTGCCGCGCTGGCGGGGGGAGTAGGTTCCGCCTCTGTTTCGGTCTCCACGGGCTCGGCGGCGCGTCGGCCCACCCTGCGCTTGTCGGTGCGGGTCACATCGGCGTCGGCGGAGGGCGCGACCTTCTCGATGCCGGGCAGCGAGTCGTAGTCCTCGAACTCGTCGCACGCTGCCGCGAGCGACGTGCTTGTGGACCCGGCCACGCCGATGCCCACAACGAAACGGCCTAGTCGCTTCGACTTCTGGGCGAGGGCGATGTAGTCGGAGTCGCCGGCGATGATGATGACGTGGGTGAGGTCGGGCAGCCTGAAGAGGTCTTCGACCACGTCGACGGCCAGGCGGATGTCGGCACCGTTCTTGGTGCCCCGCGTCGTGGTGGTGAACAGCTGGGTGAGGTCCACCGCGCGGGACATCAGCTGTCGCTGGTAGCTCGCGTTCACGGGCACAGACCAGTCGGCGTAGGCGCGGTTGACCACGAGGGTGCCGAACGAGGCGGCGAAGTCGATGATGGCGTTGAAGTCGACCGTGGCGGCGGCGAGTCGTGCGGCGACCTCGGGGTCGGCATCCCGGCTGCTCTTGTCGAAGTTGCGGATGCCGTCGCGCTGGAAGGCATTGCGGCCGTGCAGCTGCTGGTAACGCGAAATGACGATGTTGTCGAAGTCGATGTACAGCCCGACGCGGGCGTCGTTCGGTTCGGTCATGGTGAGCTCCTTAGCCACAGGCGGAAAACTCAATAGCGATCCGGTGGTTCCAGTCTGGTGCGAGCGGTGCGGCAAGGGCAACTCGACCGGGCTCATCGGGTCATGTCGCCCGTCGCCGGTACCGAACCCGTCGGTGCGTACCGGAGCAGCACCGCGCCCTTCTCCGAGACCGCCTCGGCCGCGAGCAGCTGCAAGGCGGTGGGCCCTCCGTCGTCGGGGAACAGGCGCTTTCCCGCCCCGAGCACGATCGGGTACACCCACAGGTTCAGTTGGTCGAACAGGCCCTCGGCCACCAGGGTGCGGGCGAAGTCGATGCTGCCGATCACGTGGATCTCCCGGTGCCGTTCCCGGAGCGCGGTCAGCTCAGCGGCGAGATCGCTGCCGAGCCGGTGCGAGTCGCGCCAGCCGAGCTGCGGTGTGCCCCGCGACGCCACGTACTTGGGGATGGCGTCGAACTTGCGGGCGATTCCGGCGGCCGGACCGTCCAGCTGGTGCGGCCAGTACCCAGCGAAGATGTCGTAGGTGCGCCGCCCCAACAGCAGCGCATCCATGGCCTGGATGCCGGCGTCGACTTGGGAGCCGACGGTGTCGTCGAGCAGGGGAGCCTGCCAGCCGCCGAACGTGAATCCATCGCTCAGGTCCTCGTCCGGGCCGCCGGGGGCCTGGGCGACCCCGTCCAGAGTGGTGAAGTGGTCGATATGGATGCGACCGGCCATGGTGAACTCCCTTCAGCGAGGTACAGCCCGATGTGTAAGTCACTCTAGGCCGCTGCCTGCTCCCGGTGCAGGTCGTCAGGCCGGTTCGACATCGACCCATTCGCGGCCGACGCTCTGCAGCCCTGCGCTTCCCGCTGTGACGTGGGCGACGATCTCAGTGAGCCGTTCGGCGTCATCGTCGCTGATGTGCAGCAGGGCGCTCTGTCCATAGTCCGTGCCCAGGACCAGCACACCACGTTGGCGAAGCTCGGCCTCGATGCGACCGGCCTCGGCATGGGGGAGGGTGAGCGTGAACAACTCCCGCCGTTCGCGTTCCACGAGCATCCCCAGGGACTGGGCGCGGTCGATCGTGCTGAGCACCGCATCCGAGTAGGCGCGCACGAGGCCGCCGGCACCGAGGAGCGTGCCGCCGAAGTAGCGAGTGACCACGGCCACAGCGTCGATGATTCCTCGGCCGGACAGCGCCTCCAACATGGGGCGCCCGGCAGTGCCGGAGGGTTCACCGTCGTCGTTTGAGCGGCGCACCTGGTCGGGAGTGCCGTTCGGCCCGATCACCAGTGCGGAGCAGTGATGGCGTGCACCCCAGTGCTCCTTGCGTGCGCTGTCGATGGCCGCACGCGCGGCATCCTCCGTCTCGATCCGGATCAGGCGGCAGAGGAATCTGGATCGTTTGACGGTGATCTCGGCTTCAACGGTGCTGCCGATGCCGCCGCGCACAGTGAGATCGCCCATCTGCCCAGTCTCGTCTAGTTCTGGGGCGACCCTGGCTCACAAGCGGAGATCCCGCGTGACGAGTTGCCGGGCGACCAGACTGAGCGAGATCTGGTGCGAGCGGGCGTGGGCGCGGATGAGAGCGAACGCCGCCTCGATGGACACATTGGCGGTTTCGGCGACGACGCCCTTGGCCTGCTCAATGATGATCCGGCTCGAAAGAGCCTCCTGCAGTTGGTCGCGAAGTGTCGAGGCATCCCGAATCGTGCGTTCTTGCAGGATGCCGATGGTCGCCACGTCGGCCAGGGCCTGGGCGGCGCGAATGTCGCGCTGGTTGAGCTCCCCACGCTCGTTCCGCATGATGTTCAGGGTGCCGATGGTCGTTTCTCGCAGTCGGAGCGGGATCGCGTAGACCGAGTGGATGCCCTGGGCGCGGGCGGTGGCGCTGAAGTCGGCCCAGCGGGACGACCCGACGTCGATGTCGGGCACCGAGACGACGGCACGGGTGCGGAAGCACTCCAGGCAGGGCCCGGCGTCGGCGTCCAGCTGCATGATCTCCACGAGGGTGTTGGCCTCGCTGGTGGAAGCGACGACCTCCAACTTGCCGTGGGCGTTCGACAGGAGGATTCCGGCCGAGTCGACATCGAGGAGTTCATGGCAGGTCTCCACCAAGGTCTGCAGAAGATCGAGCACGTCATAGCCGGCCACCAGGGTGTCCGCAAAAGTCGCAAACGCGTCGAAGAGCCGTTCCAGTCGAACGGTTTCGTCTAGGCGGGTGGTCTCATTCACGGGGTGCCTCACCTGGGTCGGAGAGCGCATTGAATCGAATCCGCCGCTCGACGACGTCCTGGGCGATTTCGCGCATCGGGCGATTGTCCGCGAACGCCCGGGCCTGGAGGATCAGGTGGGCGTCTTCGGCGGTCGTTCCGAGCTGGGCGAGGACCATACCGGTCGCCTGGTGGATCAATCGTCGGGAGAATGTCGTTGTCTCAGCCGGCAGGTCGTCACCGGTGATGGCATGGCGCAGGACGATCCGGCTGACGATGGCAGAGAGAACGAGCGTCTGCCCTTGCTGCTTGGGGCTGAGCGAGACAGGCGCCACGGAGTAGAGGTCCAGAGCGCCGATTTCGAGCGGTCCGAAGAAAAGCGGGAAAGCGAAGATCGCCCCGATCTCCTCCTGTCGAATCGCGGCCAGGAAAGCCGGCCATGAGGTGCTGCTCCTCTGCGCAAGGTCGGGTTCGAGCACGGGCCGCCGATTGACCAGGGCGTCCCAACACGGACCTTCACCCAGGTCGAACTGCAATTCGTCTACGCGCCCGGCCCGGGCGTCCGTGGCCGAGATTGTTTCGGCATCCAGGAACGATCCGAAGGTCGAGATCGAGGCGCCCGAGACAGGAAGGAACCCTAAAAACGGTCGCGCCAGGTCAGAGATCTGCCCCCGGCTGTCGGAAAGGGCATCCGACGCAACTTGGAATAGATCATGGGTCATCGCACTCAACTCCTCCCGTTTGTCGCCACAGTACGCGCCACCTGTGGGGAGCGCGACTGGCGTCCCGATCACGGCGACGCGCAATAGGCTTGATAACGGTCCGCCTCGCTGCGCTGCGGGAGCCGCGGGCACTCTTCAGCTTCATCGTTTCGGCATTCAGGAGAACCCATGACCGCATCTGCCCCCGTTGATCCGACGTCGACCGACGCCTGGAAGCAGCTCGCCAGCATCGCCGACGGCTTTTCGCCCGATCTGCGCGGTTGGTTCGCCACCGACCCGGGGCGAGCCGAGCGATTCACCCTGCAGGCAGGGGACCTCACCGTCGACCTGTCCAAGAACCTCCTGACCGATGAGATCCTCACCCCGCTCCTGCAGCTTGCGAAGGATGTCGACGTCACGGGCCGGTTCCAGGCCATGATCGCCGGCGAACACATCAACGTCACCGAAGACCGCGCGGTTCTGCACACTGCCCTTCGACGTCCCAAGGACGGTGCAGGCCTGGTGCCCGCACAGGGTTTCCAGGTCGACGGCCAGGACGTTGACGCTGATGTGCACGCCACGCTCGACAAGGTCTATGCCTTCGCCGAAAAGGTTCGGTCCGGCCAGTGGACCGGCGTCACCGGCAAGCCCATTCGCACTGTCGTCAACATCGGGATCGGCGGCTCCGACCTCGGCCCCGTCATGGTCTACGAAGCGCTGAAGCCGTATGTTAAGGCCGGCCTCGAGGTGCGTTTCGTGTCGAACATCGACCCCACGGATGTCTACGAGAAGACCGCGGGTCTGGACCCCGAGACCACTCTGTTCATCGTGGCCTCCAAGACCTTCGGCACCCTCGAGACCCTCACCAACGCCAGGCTCGCCCGCGAGTGGCTGTGGAACCAGCTCCTCGGCGCCGGCGCGATCGACGACACCGACTCCGCCCGCTCCGACGCCGTCGCCAAGCACTTCGTCGCCGTGTCGACCGCTCTGGACAAGGTCGCGGCGTTCGGGATCGACCCCGAGAACGCGTTCGGCTTCTGGGACTGGGTGGGCGGCCGGTTCTCGGTCGACTCCGCCATCGGAACCTCCGTGGTCATCGCCATCGGCCCCGACAACTGGCGCGAATTCCTCGCCGGCTTCCACGCGCTCGACGAACACATGCGAACCGCACCCCTCGAGCAGAACGTGCCCGTGCTGATGGGCCTCCTGAACATCTGGTACACCAACTTCCTCAAGGCACAGAGCCACGCCGTGCTCCCGTACGCCCAGTACCTGCACCGTTTCCCGGCCTACCTGCAGCAGCTCACGATGGAGTCGAACGGCAAGAGCGTGCGTTGGGACGGCTCACCCGTCACGACCGATACCGGCGAGATCTTCTGGGGTGAACCTGGCACCAACGGTCAGCACGCCTTCTACCAGCTCATCCACCAGGGCACCCGTCTCGTTCCCGCCGACTTCATCGCGGTCGCCAACCCCGCTCATCCCCTGAAGGACGAGGCTGCAGACAAGCCCGGCCAGGACGTGCACGCGCTGTTCATGGCGAACTTCTTCGCTCAGACCAAGGCGCTCGCCTTCGGCAAGACCGCTGACGAGGTGCGTGCCGAGGGCACCAAGGAGTCTGTCGTACCGGCCCGCGCCTTCGCCGGTAACCGGCCGACCACGTCGATCCTGGCGCCGGCCCTCACGCCGAGCGTGCTGGGACAGCTCATCGCGCTCTACGAGCACATTGTGTTCGTCGAAGGCACCATCTGGGGCATCGACTCGTTCGACCAGTGGGGTGTCGAGCTCGGCAAGCAGCTTGCCGTGCAGGTTGCCCCCGCAGTCGAGGGAGACGCTGAGACTCTGGCGTCCCAGGACTCGTCGACCAAGTCGCTGATCGCCAAGTACCTCGAGCTGCGCGACTGACCTGACCTGTGCCCACCGGCGGCGTTCGGGGCACACTGGTGTCGTGAGCGGAATCCGGTGGGTGCTACACGTCGATCTAGACCAGTTCATCGCGGCTGTCGAAGTGCTCCGTCGGCCGGAGCTGGCGGGCAGGCCGATCATTGTCGGCGGGCGGGGCGATCCCACGGAGCGAGCCGTGGTGTCGACCGCGTCCTACGAGGCCCGGGCGTTCGGGGTGGGCTCAGGGATGCCTCTGCGCATTGCGGCGCGGAAGGTGCCCGACGCCGTGATCCTGCCCGTCGACGCGGAGGCTTACCTCGCGGCGTCGGAAGCGGTGATGGCCACGTTGCGCGCGCAGCCTGACGTCACCGTGCAGGTGCTGGGATGGGACGAGGCCTTCCTCGGCACCGAAACCGAGGATCCGGAAGCCTACGCCCGACAGGTGCAGGCCGCTGTCCTGGAACGCACTCGGCTGCACTGCAGTGTGGGCATCGGCGACACCCTGGTCCGGGCCAAGGTCGCCACCGGATTCGGTAAGCCGGCCGGCGTCTTCCGTCTCACGGCGGAGAACTGGCTGGATGTCATGGGCAGCCGCCCCACCAGAGAACTGTGGGGCGTGGGTTCGAAGGTGTCGAGCCGGCTGGCGAAACTCGGCATCACTACCGTCGCTGAGCTCGCCGCATCCGACCCCGAGAACCTGGTCACAGAGTTCGGGCCCAAGATGGGCCCGTGGTACGCGCAGCTCGGGCGCGGAGACGGTACCAACATCGTCGATGACACCCCGTGGGTTGCCCGCGGGCACAGTAGAGAGACCACCTTCCAGCGTGATCTGACCGATCCCGCCCAGGTGGCGGGTGCCGTTCGGGAGCTGACAGCGCGTGTCCTCAAGGACGTTCGGATCGAAGGTCGGCCGGTCATCGGGGTGACCCTGAAGATCCGATACGCGCCTTTCGATACGACGACACGCGCACGGAGGATTCCCGCCACCTCTGACGCGAACGAACTCCTCGCGCGGGTCCTGGATCTCGCAGACGAAATCGAACCGGGCCGTCCGATCAGGCTCCTGGGCCTGCGCGCCGAAATGGCCATGCCCGACGACGCCCGCCAGGGACATACGCCCACGCGCGGCGGCTGGTGACGGTCAGTTCTTCGTGAGGTCCTCGGCGAGCATCACGATGATGCCGCTCGGGCCGCGCACGTAGCTGAGTTTGTAGACGTCCTGGTAGGTGGCGACGCCGCGAAGCGGAAAGCATCCGTGCCTCGCTGCTATCTCAAGGGCGTCGTCGATGTTGTCGACCGAGAAGGCCACACGGTGCATGCCGATCTCGTTGGGGCGGGTGGGCTCCGACTCGATCGCTTCGGGGTGGATGTATTTGAAGAGTTCCAGGCGACCGTGACCGTCCGGTGTCTGGAGCATGGCGATTTTGGCGTGGTTGCCGTCCAGACCGACAGCGGTATCTGTCCACTCGCCGCTGACCGTGTCACGGCCCATGACCGTGAGACCGAGGTCCGTGAAGAAGGAGATCGCGGCTTCGAGGTCGCGAACGGCAATACCGACATTCTCAAGCTTGATGGACATGCCGTTCATGCTACTCAGCCGACTGTGCGGATCGTTGATTTGGTCACGCGGTACGGCGAAGATGGACGGAACCGAGATTTGGAACCATGAGATCCAACACACCGATACCGGGTCGAACAGGCCCGCAACCGTGCAGAACGTTGCAATAGATCCCGCTATTCGCGACGAGTGGGAGGGCGCCTGGCCCCGTATCTGGATTGCTGCCGTGGCCCACGCGGGTCCAGACATTGATACCCGGCTATTCGACGAGATCCGCGGCACTGCCAACGGCTCGTCCGAACGTGCCGATCTTCTCCACCGAATTATCGGACCCAGCTGGAGGGATGAGTTCGGCGACAGCGCGTTCGACCACGACGCGTACAGCACCTGGTCACAATCTGGAATGGCTACTCACACAGCAGCGTTGCCGACGCGACTGGAAGATGACCCCGAGCGACGCGACCTACCGGCACTGATCCCCGCGTGGCATGCCGCCTGACGAAGATCGTCACCATCCCGTGTCTGGGCGTATTCACGCGCAGAATCAGCGAGAACGCCCTTCTCCTAACAGCTGCAAGGCGTGCGGACAGCGCCAGCTACCGGCGCGCGTTGAGTGCCTTCGTCTGAATTGACACCGAAGATCTCCACTAATCGCCCACAACGGACGGGGTCGCTCGTGAGGCCATGGGTCAGGCCCCACAGCCAGTACTCAACGCTGCGATAGAACACCCATTTCCACGCTCTTTCGCGGTCGAGTTGCGCCTCGCGGACGACTGTCTCGAAGTGGACCACGACATCTCGGTCACTCATCTCGTCCAACCGAGTCCACAGAACCCTGGCAAGGTCGTATTCGAGGTCACCGCGAAGCAGGACGGGATCCACGGCCAACCATGGCTCGCGCTGCCCGGCGAGGACCTGGTCGAAATGGAGGTCACCGTTCACAGCGTGGGTGCCTGGGGTGGAATTCAGGTCACGGGCGACCGTGAGTGCTCGATCAAGGACGGACCGATCAAAGGGCTGGTCAAGCCGCGCCCATTCCGCGCTGAGCAGGAGGCTTCGGGCAGCGACAACATCCGCGGTGGAGATCACGGTCAGGTCGGTGATAGGAACGGCCAGTCGTCGCATCAACCGTGCAATGAGGGGCACGGCCTCCGCCAACGGGAGGGTCGCGAGTGTGTGAGCGGTCTCGAGTCGTTCCAGGAGCATCGCACCGGCCTCGGCACTGTGCTCGATGAGCCGGACCGTTCCACGACCGGCCCAGAACTCGAGTGCCTCGATCTCGAGCTTGAAGGCGTCATGCGGTGGCGTCAATCGCAGGATGAGCCGGTCATCCTCGCGAGTCACCGGCAACACGATTGCATTCGAGCCGTGGAGGGCAGGGCCGTCCGGATGCAGCCCCCAGATGCCGCACATCTGCGCAAGCCTGACCCGAATGGTGTCGAGCCACGCTGTCCCCTCTGTCCGCCACCGCGGCATCTCCCGGAAGGAGCGAGGGATCTCGATGTCGTCTGCAAGCCGGCCCGAATCGCTCATCCTCCGAGCGTAGTCAAAGTGGGTTTCGCTGCGGGTCAGCGTTCTCACTGCTAGCCCGCACCGAAGCCGTGGTCGCCCGCGCGGCTCGATCTGCAAAACGCCACATTACGAGTGATACCGCCGCAACCAAGATGTATCCGCTAATGCTTCACTTCCACAATGGATAGTGCGGTTGCGTGAGTGCACGCTATGGCCGCTACAACAATCAGAAAGGGATTGGCGGAGGCGTGAGCAGCTCTCCATGCTGCGTCAGACACAAGCGTGTACTTCGTTCTGATGCCAATGGCGGGATTCCGGCTCAAGCCGCCGCGGCGCTGAACCAGGGCCAAGCCAACCGCTACGAAAAACACGATGGCATAACCCATGATGGGCGGATAGAACACACAAGGCTCCCCATCCAGGTTCGATTCTTCAGACGAATCCCGCCAACGTTCATCGCCATAGAGAAGGGCGCCGTACGGAGTCTTGCAGCCCTAAATCGACGAGAAATGCGTGAACCTCGTACGGCCCGGGCTGTGCGTTTTTCCACCGGCCAGCATCAACGGTTGAGGAAGCGCAGCGAACACCATGAAGGAGTCTCCGTGAGGAAACGGATCACATGTGCCATTGGTAGAGCGGATCTTCGCCCCAGCGGGAACCCGATACGGGACTTGCGGACACGGTGGCGCTCACCCCGGCTTCGTGGTCGCCTGCGCAACATCACGCATGCGTTCGACGCTGGGGTGCCACGGGCGGCCTGAGGGGCCGGTGAAGACGAGGGTGCGTTCGAGGTGTTGGTCGAGGACGACCATGACGAGGTTGTCGGTGAGCATGGTGAGAGCTAGGGCGGGCATGATCGCCACTCCCAGGCCGGCCTCGATCATGCCCAGCAGGGTAGTGGTCGCGTGAACCCTTTGTGCAGGGACGTAGGGGAATCCAGCCATGGCGTGCATCGTCATGATTTGAGGCTCACAGCCACTGGTTGAGACCAACATCGGGTCATCGGTGAGATCGCCGAGGTTGATGCGCGTCTCGCCGGCGAGCGGGTGGTCGGCGCGGAGAACGGCACGGAAATCGTCACGAGCGAGGACGACGGCGCCGTGGTGGATGGGGTCGGGGTCGTTAAGTACGGCGGCATCCACCGCTCCCGTGTCGAGCCAGGTCTGGAGTTCTTCGTCACTGCCTTCGAACAGGCGCACGTCGAGCCCGGGCAGTTCCGCACGCCATCGGCTGAGCAGTTCAGGGACGAGACGATGAGACGCCGTCACACCGGCCGCGAGGCGAACGGTTCCGATCATGGCGTCATGGCGGTGGAGGTCGACGGTTGCTTCGAGGGCCCGCACGCTGGCAAGGACGCTACGGGCGTGCGCGAGGACCGCGTCGCCCAGCGGTGTCGTTGCGATTGTCGGCGCTCGGACAACGAGCGGGGCTCCCGTCATCGACTCCAGTGCGGCCAGGGAGTGCGAGACGGCGGACTGGCTCATCCGCAAGGAATCGGCCGCAGCCCCGAAACCCCCTTCGTCCACCACGGCGACGAGCACGTCCAGCTGCCGCAAGGTCACCGGCATGGATTAGTTTCGCACATGCACGGATGCGTCAGATTCATTTGATTCATGCCTGGAGCATAGCGGAGACTGACGGGGACGAACGGGGAAGCATGGGCGTGGGCACCAACACAAGATCGGCATTGCTCAATGGACGGGGTCTGGCGCTCGGGGCGCAATATCTGGGGGCGGCCGCGGTGTGGGGGGCGAGCTTCCTCTTCATCAAAATCGCGGTGGAGGGACTCTCGCCCGCGCAACTCGTGCTCGGTCGGCTATTCTTCGGCGCCGTCGTCCTCGCCGGCATCATGCTGGTCACCCGGCGGCGCTGGCCACGTGGCCTACTGGTGTGGAGCCACCTCACGGCGATCGGCGCAATCATGTGCGTGGCCCCATTCCTGCTGTTCTCGTGGGCAGCGCAATACCTGCCCGCTGGCCTCTCCAGCATTTACAACGCGACCACTCCCATTGCGACGATGCTCGTCGCGCTGGCCATCCTTCCCGACGAACGACTCACCAGGATCAAGACCGCGGGCCTGTTCGTGGCCGCCGGCGGCGTCCTGCTCGTCGCGGCGCCCTGGACTGCCGTCGTCGACGCGTCCGGCGACATGTTCTTCTGGGCTCAATTGGCCTGCCTGGGCGGAACCACGTGTTACGGCCTCGGGTTCTCCTATACTCGCCGGTTTCTGCGCGGATCCACGTATGACGCCGTCACCGTCTCCGCAGCGCAGATCGGGGCAGGAGCGGTCCTCATCGTGCTGCTCACGCCGTTCATCGGGATGACCCCTGTCGCGATCACTCCCGGCATCGCTGTGAGCGTGATCGTTCTCGGTGGCATCGGAACAGGCATCGCCTATGTCTGGTACACCAATGTCATTAACGCCTGGGGTGCCACGAACGCCTCAACGGTCACCTACCTGACTCCGATCGGTGGCGTAATCCTCGGCGTTCTGGTCCTCGGAGAAACGATTCTCTGGAATCAAGTCCTCGGTGGCATCGTCGTCGTTGTCGCGATCCTTGTCAGCCAGGGACGGCTCCGGCTGCCTCGCGATTCCTGGGCAAGAAAGCTCAGCGAGACACCAACCGAAGACGCCTCGAGTCTGACCTCGCCAGTGGCGCACCGGTGAATTCGCAGACCGCACTGATCCCAAGCGCAATGTCGCGCCCGCCGGCCGGCGTCGGCGGACGCAGATTCGGCGCCAATTCGCCGAGCATACGAAGTTTCGGGGGAGTGGCGTTTGCACGTTCAATACCAACCACACGAAGGAAAACCACTATGGAAATCGCACTGGTCATTGCTGTCGTTCTCGCCCTCTTCGTAGGAGTAGCCAGTTACAAGAAACGATCCAGCACGGAGAAGGACAACGAGTAATCTGTCGCAACCGTGCCTGCAAGTCGGACGCCTCCTGGAACGGTGTGCGCGAAACCGGGGGAGTGGCTCCGGCTCACGTCGGGTGCCAATCGGGAACGGCCACGGAGCACGTTCCACCGTGCCACGTTCGTTGCGGTCACCAGTAACCAGGGCAGCATCCGTCACCCAGAGGCTCGTTTCGAACGAAGACACCAACAGGCTCATGGGCCTACCTTGCCCGCCAAGCCGGAGGTGCTGCCTAAAGAGACGTGCGCGGCTCGCTGGCGACCGGCCGGCCACCCTGCACCTCAGAGAGAGCGATCTGCCGTTCGCACTTGACATCACAGCGAAGACGCTTGTGGAAGCCGTCGCCGCACAACAGGAAATGAGCGAAAAAGAATGATCTTCGACGAGAATCTTCCAACACTCCTTGTGCTTCTTCCCTTTATTGCCCTTGCGGGTGCCTTCCTCTACATGATTCTCCGGGCCCAGTGGCGATCGAAGGAGCGCATCGCGCAGAGTGGCCCCGAGCTGGCGGGAGCCCTCGCCGCCAGTACCGCAGCGACCCTCGGAGCTACCGAGCGGCTCGAACGGATTGATGCACGCTTGGCAAGTATCGAGAAGTCACTGAACGACAATTCCTCCTAAGTTCGACAGTCGCTTTTGTGGGATGTGCGCCCGTCAAGTTCTTGAGACAATCTGATGTGTTTCTTCAACGCCGCTGCCGTTTGGTGGCGGTCGTGGTGAGCGGCCAGCGGATCGCTTCTGTGCACGCAATGAGCACAGGTGTGACTTTCGGCGCTATCTGGCGGCTTTGGTTTCGAGACACTCCACTGGCACCACAAGGAACGGCCAAGGATCCGCTGGGTCCAGCAGCTCGAGTGGCCTCTAGCACTGCTGACGCCTGTGAATAGTTGTAAATCTTTGCGCCGTCGCGCGCGAAGAACGTCTGCGGAAGGGTGTTCTGCAGGCTCAGGCCCGATTCTGGGCGAGGAGCACTTCGAGTTCCGCAACAACGAGGTCGGGTCGGGAGACGAACGGATGATGACCCGTCGGAAGTTCGACGGAGCGTGTCGCCCGGGCGGCGTGGAAGCGTTGCAACTCGAGTGACGTGCTGCGGTCGTCGCCGCAGATCAGGTAGGTAGAGTCGATCCCTTCCCATCCCGCTTGCGACGTGGGTGTCGTGAACGCTCCGACTCCTTGGGCGGTCACGCGGCTCCATGCTTCCTCCTGAGCGGAACGCTCCGCATCCTGCAAGAATCGTTCGCCGAAAGACGCGACATCGTATCCGGCAATGCCAATCAGCCCGGCGCTGACCTCGTCGACAGCAACTGGGTTGGGTTCCCCGATCATGATCGAGCCCTGCGACTGCCCCACGTCCGGAAGGTATGACGAGATGTACAGCAGGTTTGAGACGGACGGGTGGCGCCCGGCTTCAGCGATGACCGTTCCGCCGTAAGAGTGACCGACCACGATCGCACTGTCGACCCGATCGAGCTCGCGTCGAAGAGCCTTGGCGTCCGCGAGGAGCCCACCGGCAGTCTCATCCGGAGCCGTCTCGCCACACGATGGCAAAGCCACAGCTCGACTTATGACCCCGGTTCGTTCTTGCAGGAGCTCGGCTGTCGCACGCCACCACCATGCTCCGTCTCGCACCAGGGCGCCGTGCACGAAGATAACTTCCATCTGTTCCTCCTTGGTCAACGGGTGTGCATCTTTAACGGTATACGTAGCGATCGTTACGTGAAAAGATTGTGGCATGGGTCGACAGCCGCAGCCGGAGATCGCGGACCAGCTCCTCGATCGGTGCACCGACCATGCCTTGGCTTTTGGCCTTCCTGACCGCCTTGAGCCATTCGTGCAAGCAACGGGGGTGTCCGCTCGCATGCTGCTGTATCACTTTGGCTCCAGAGACGAATTATCTGTTGCGGTACTGCGACGCGCCAGGCAGCGTCAGCTCACGAGCTTTGGGATGCTGTTGCGGGTCGTGCCAGGCGAGGACTACACGGAAACGCTCGGGAGGGCATGGGTGAGCATGACCGGCCCGGATGGGAAGTCCTTCCTTCGAATGTTCGGGCAGCTGCGCGAGCAGAGGGAGCGCTCTCTCTGGCCAGGCTTCCGCCGGCTCGCCACTACCGACTGGCTGGGTCCCCTCGAGACCGGCCTGGCGTCCATCGGCCGGGCCGGGTCGTCGACGATGGTCCTCGCGGTTATCCGGGGGCTGATGATGGACCTTGACGCCACGGCCGACGTCGCCCGCGTGGACCGGGCCTTTCATGAACTGCTGTGTAGCCTCAATCCGGCGGCGCCTGCGCCGCCTGAACGCGGCTAGCGGATTCTGGAGCGCCGAATAGTGGTTGGGTCTCACTTAGGAAGCGTGAAGGACCTAGGCTTCCAGCATGCCGGATAGCGATGAGCGGGGTCGATACGGACCGATTCGACGAGGATCGGGCGGTCAGCCCGCTCATCGCAAGCCGTTCGACATTTCCAGCCTGTCGGTGACCGGTCTGGTCATCATCTGCGAGCTCGATGATCCGCCTCCTGGGAATTCCAGGCCGTCCATGAGCATGAAGTTGACCCAGTATTTGCGACTGTCCGACGAGTCGATGATTCGTCTCGACATGGACCGTGGAGTGTCCTCATTCCAGCACGGGCACAGTGGGATTGTCTCCTGGAAACGCTCCGCAGTCGACGTGATCGCCGAGGTTCTCACGCTGGTGAAAGGGGATGATGTCGCGCAACCCGATTCCTTTCCGTGGGACGACTATGCCGAGGCCGCACGCCTGCGGGGTATCGCGGTTGACGCTGAGGCACTGTGCGACCTCCCTCACACGGTGCTGCTGTCGGATGAGCTCGCATCGATCTTCGAGTTTTGATCGGCGATGACCTCACGGCTGCGCCGAACAACCTCCTAGTGCTCGAGCTATAGAACACAACCGTCGGCGGTTGGGGGAACGCGCCGGCGGGGGAGAGGTCTGCAGCCGGCGTCACTTGCTGTCGATGTGGCCGATCGAAACAGTGCTGCCGCTGAACGCGGCACGGGCAACGGGCCAGCTGTTCTCATCGACGTGCAGAGCGGTCCGAAGGTACGCCGTGCTCATCCGCTGGAAACGGCAACCCTTTCCGGGTTCTCGTCGGTGGTCTCGGCGACCTCGTATCCGACGATCCCGCCACACTCAAGGTTCGGTCCCCAGTCTCGTATGCTCCAGCGCGTGCCCCTTGCAAGATTGGCTTGCCGCGGAGACTCGTGCTTGTGCGCAGGGATTCCTAGTCTGGTTCAATGACCAGTTCAAGCAGCGAGCTGCCTTCTCCGATGGGCGCGCGGGGTTCACACGAGGCTTCCCGCAACTTGGGCAGACACGTGCATCTCCGCGCCTCGTACGAACCACTCGTCAGAGCAGAATTAGAGGCCGTTGATGCTGAAGACATTTCGCCGATTAGAGGCGCCCAGGACACCGATGTGTGGTTGACCGAATGGCAGGTCGGCGATGACGGCTTTGATGTCGCTCTCGGTGAGCACGTCGACTGGGCTCTCGTCCCGATGGATCAAGCCTGGTCGTCCCGCTTGTTCGCAGGCCGTCGAACAGTCCTTCTACAGCGTGATATCGAGGCGGGGGCACGGGGGCACAGGACGGATTGGACGCACCGTTCCGGTCGTGTGGTTCGGATTGATCAGGTCTCGGTGCCTTACCGCCCGTCGCAAGCGCCAGCGGAACACGGACTGGTGCCAGAAACCGGTGGAGCAATGCAGCACAGTGTGCGGAGCCTGTGGACGCCGCGCGCACATCACGGTCAGATTGTCGGCTGGATAGTCCGACTTCGGGGCTGAGAAGCTCAAGCACGCTCCGTCGACCAAGGAAGCAGTGCCAGGCAGGACAGGCGCCCGGCGTCTCTTAACGCAGCTGGCGTAGGCGGCGCCTCTGAGCGGTCAACCGATCAGCTGCGGGCCCTCGCGGCTGGAGTCGGCGTTTTTGTGTCAGAGGGGGTTGCTCCTGCCGTAGCGGCATGTGGTCTGCTGGAAGCACATCCCGTCCCATTCCGAGAGGTTTGCCATGCACCCGTTCCCGACTCCGCCCCGAGAGGTCCTGATCGGCGACGCCGCGGCGTTCGTCGGCATCACTCCCCGGGCGATCCGCCACTACCACCAGGTCGGCGTGCTGCCCGAGCGGGAGCGGGGCAGCGACGGCCGCCGCCGGTATGGCTACGCGGAGATCATCCGGCTGCTCTGGATCCGACGTATGGCCGATGCAGGGATCGCCCTCGACGACATCCGCGACGCGTTCGCCGGCGCTGCACCGGGCGGTGCCGGCGGCGAGGACGAGATCGCAGGCGTCCTCGCGCGGCTGGAGGACACCCTCGCCGCGCAGGAGGCCGAGCTGCAGCGGAAGCGCGTCTCGGTGCAGCGCATGCGGACCCTCGGCAGCCGAGTGGGACTGCTCGACGATCTCGTCTCCGGCCGCCTCGAGGGCGCGCCCGAGGGCTCGTTGCGCCAGGACGACCTGGACGTCCTGCTGGTCACCGAACGAATCTTCGGTCCGCTCGGCGCCGTCATGCAGGCGGGCCGCTTCCTCGCTCTGGCCCTCGATCCCGGGCTACGCGCCGAGTCCGACCGCGTCGACGCCGCCGAGGAGGCGCTCGACGACACGGTCGCCGTCGACGACCCCCGGGTGGCGCAGGTGGCGGCCGAGCGGCACGCTTTCGAGACCGCGCTGATGCGCGTCATCGAGGAGTCCGGTCAGCTGCAGGAGGACGACGCTATTTTCAACGCCTGGGACGAGCTGCACCCGCCCGAGGACGTCGACGCGGCGCCCGACCCCAACCCGGCAGAGGGCTCCCGCGTGAGGAGCGCGGCGGAGATCATCCGGAGCATGCCCTACGACTTCTCCCCGGCCCGCCTGCGAAGCATGGAGCTGGCGGTGCAACTCGGCGCGGCGGCGGCGGCGCCCTAAGCGGCGCCCTAATTGGGCCTGCAGCCTCGGCAAGGTACCGATCGACTCGATGAGCCATGGGCTTGCGGGGTATTCGGTCGCACTGGACTCCCAGTCGCTGTGGGCGCGTGTTCAGGGAATGCGGCATTGCCTCCTTCGACCCGTACTGGCGGCTTCATGCGTCTTGTATGCCAGGGGTTTCGACACATTGAGCTTATGAGACACGCGAATGGGAAGCGCAAGTCGTTAAGGTCGCAGTGTGGCTGTCAAAAATGTGTGGGTATCGGATTCAGGTGAGGGGCCCCCTCTGTTGGTCTTGCATCCAGGTGGAACCGATTCGCGCGCCATGGTGATGGTGTGCGCGGAGTTTTCTGGTTACCGTCGGCTTCTGGTTGACCGTCCTGGGCACGGACGCTCGGCCGACGTCGTCGGGCCGTGGTCCTTCGCGCAGATGGCTGATGAGATGGCTGAGGTTCTCGATGACCGGAACGTCGCCAATGCTCATGTTCTCGGGTGGAGCGATGGGGCAATAGTCGGGCTTTACCTGGCGCTTCGCCGTCCGGACTTGGTCTCAACGCTGGTATTTGGCGGAGCGGTTTTCCACCATGACGGGTGGTTGGACGGCGTTCTCAGTGAGGAGGACCCGCCGCAGTTCATGGGGGAGTCCTACGCCGAACTGTCACCGGACGGTGCTGATCACTGGGAAGTCGTCGTTCGCAAGGCGGTCGAGCTCCACCAGCTCGAACCGAATCTCAACCTGAGTCACCTTGCAAACGTAAGGGCCCCAGTTCTCATCATTGTCGGTGATGACGACGAGGTGAAGTTCAGTCACTTGCTCGAGATGTACGACGCGCTTCCAAACGCAGAGCTAGCCGTGGTCCCGCGATCGACACACGGTCTAGTTGTCGAGAAGCCAGACATTCTGGCTCGATTCGCCCGAGACCTACACCGCTCGGATCGAACAAACGGCGTTGCGCCTCTGCGAAGGAGATGACTGCGGATCCGTTCACCAGCCGCCCCGCGAGCGGCTTCGGGCGTCTACCGCGCGGGGAAGGTTCCCTCGTAGTCTTGCCAAGTCCAAGCGAGCGCTTCCATCGCCCACCGTTGACTTTCTATGGGGGCGTCATGACCCGCGAAGTCCATGACGATGAAGTTGACGACGAAGCCGTCATCTAGCGTCGCGGCGTACTCGGCAGCTCTTTCACGACTGCCGAATCGGAGGTACGACGCTTCATCAGTCGTGAAGGCCTCGACGCAGTCAACGGTTGCTCCGCATTTGTCCGCGGTGACATCCTGAGGATTGGTCGTGGCATCCAGTTCGTACTCAGCATTCACCACTGCCTCGACGGTGAGCGCGCTTTGGTTGTCGATGAGCGTGCACCCTGCCAGAGCAACTCCGACGAGGAGGAGAGACGGCACTGCGAGCAGCGTGCGACTGGGCATGGCCTCAGTATGCCGTGCTGCTCGGCTGTACCGCATCCGATGGCTTGTGCGGCGTCTCGTGTGCTCGACGCGATTTCTTCACTTGGGGCGGAATTGGGGCAAAATCACCGCGATGTCGTAGACCTCAACCTCAAGCAGACGCACTAACTCATCTCCCGTCGCCAACCATCGAGTCTGATTCCTGGATTCGTCCCAGCCGTCAAACGGGTCAAAGTGACGTTGCCAGAAGAGCGACCAGTCGTTAAGGCGTCGGCCCAGTTCAGAGGAGACGCCATCGGGATTCGTTTCGTCGGGATTCCCCAGCTAAGGCGCACCGGGAGTGCTCATTTGTCCCTTCCGACGAGAACGGCCGCAAGGGTGCGTTATCTGCGACAGTCTTCCGGGCTTCATTCCCCCACAGTATCCACGCCTACTGCCCTTCGGGTCCAGCGGAGAGGTGCTTTGCGAAGGCTAATGATGCGGACCCGGCCAGTTCGGTCGGTCGCACCGGGCGCCCGGACAGTGCCAGCAGGAGAGCCAGCGCGGTTGCATGCACATCGGGACCAGAGCCCGAAAAGAAGTCGGCGTCGACAGCGACGAGGCGAAAGCCTGCGGCCCGCTCCCTGCCTCCACCCATCGAAACTGACGTCTTGAGCTGATGCCGCAGCGCCGGGAGCACGTGATGGAGCGGATACTCGCGCTGCACTCCCAGCGGGCGACGAACGTCCTCCCCGTGCACGATGGCCTCCACGAGACGAGTCGCCGGCGCGGCTGGCGGCGTCTTCGTCTCCGTGACGATCCGACCGAACTCAGCGAGCGTCTCCGCGGGACTTGCCCGCCGTTCGCGCACCACGCCGACCGCGTTGTCGCGGTCGAAATCGAACCGTGCGACCAGCATTCGTCGGGCGAAGCCCAGCCGAGTGGTCTTGGCCGAATCGATCAAGTGGGACACAACGTCGTGAACGTCCCACCCCGGGCACAGCGACGCCTCCGCCCACCGGTGCACCGGAACGTGGGAGAGATCCGATCTCAGTGCGCGTCGTTCCTCGTGCACTGCCGCCCACACTCTGGCCCATTCCTGAGAAGACATGCCGCAACTCAACCACGATCGCAGGGATGACTGCACGCGTCTGCAGTAAATAGGGGCGTGCATCAACGGCGAGCTGTGCCGTGACTAGGTCATTTCACAATGCTTCCAGGTGGCCGGCGCGCAAGCGGGACCTCCAACGGGTACTCGCGCGGAGGCTGGCGCTTCCGACACTCCCAGATTGCGACGGTGCCCGTATGACTGTCCCGACATCAAGCGCGATCCTGAACGTGATTGCCTGGCAAGCCGATGCCCTCATCATCGTGCTCACCGCAGCAGGCGCGCTGACCGTCCTCCACGCAACCGCTGGAGTTGAATCGGCACTGTGGCTAGCCGCCTGCATCGGAGTTGTGGTGGCCCTCGCCGGGCGCCGCATCCGCGCCTTCGCGGTATAACGCCCGGCGGACCGTCGACAGGTGCAGGTCTGTGAGTCTGTCGCGTATCCCATGGGTGTCGACACACGGAGGTTACGAGACAAGAGCGAAGTGCCGACTGTCGTTATATTCCCCGCAAGAGGAACCCTTTGCGGACGGTGTTAGCCGACTGCACCCATTCTTGCTGCGGGATCGATTCCCGGTGGCCATCCGTTTTCAGAGCCGATTGGTTAGAGGCCGAAATGCTCTTTGTCATATGCCATGAGTGAGAGCACTTCCCAGGCGGTGTGTGCCGCCACTAGTCCTGTCAAAGCTGCGTGGTCGTAGGCTGGCGCCACTTCTACGATGTCCGCACCCAGGATCCCAATGCCAGTCAGCCCTCGAAGGGTGGCGAATAACTCTCGGGTGGAGAGTCCGGCGACTTCCGGTGTGCCGGTAGCTGGCGCATGGGCCGGGTCGAGGACGTCGATATCGATGGAGATGTAGATCGGTCCACCCTCAACACGATTGCGGATGCGCTCGACGATCGTCGCCGCTCCGTCTGTTTCGTAATCGTCAGCGCGGATGATCTGGAATCCCAGCACTCCGTCGGCTTCAAGTTCGTCCTTGTCGTAGACACCACCCCGGAGCCCAACGTGGATGCATCTTTCGAGATCCAGCAGCCCTTCCTCGGCTGCGCGTCTAAACGGCGATCCGTGCCAGATCGGAGCTCCGAAATGCGTGTCCCAGGTGTCTAGGTGGGCATCAAAGTGGATGACGCCGACAGGCCCGTTCTTCTTGGCAACCGCCCGAAGCAAGGGGAGAGCGATCGTGTGGTCTCCGCCAAGCGTGACCAGTCGAATCCCTTGTTCCGCGTACTCGTCCGCCGACTTCTCAATCGATGCCACCGCCGCCTCGATGCTGTACGGGGTGACTCCGAGGTCACCGGCGTCAACGACCTGATTTACCTTGAACGGGTACACGTCGTGAGTCTGGTGATAAGGGTGAAGTTGCCGGGAGGCTTCGCGAATGTGGTTCGGTCCGAAGCGCGCGCCGGGCCGAAAACTGGTGCCGGCGTCAAACGGAATGCCCAGTACTGCCACGTCCGCCCGTCGAACGTCTTCGATACGCGGAAGGAGGGCGAACGTCGCGAGACCCGCATAGCGCGGGTAGTCAGGGATGTCGCGCTGGCCTATGGGAACGCTCTTCGCTGAGTCAGACATGTGGACGACGCTACCAACAAGAAGGCGCGTGGGCCCGAATGCCGGAGGGTGGCAGGTCGTCAGCGGTCGAGCCTGGCGAGACCTTGGGAAGCTACTACCTCATCACGGCGAAGACCTAGATGGGCGACCGGCACTGCGAAGGGAGCCCCTATGAACTCCAGAGTCAGCTACTGCCTCGATTGCGCTGAGAGCTCTTTCCAGTTCGGTCGAACCTGCCATGCCACGAAGGCACTCGCTGCAAGGAATGCACCAAGCGCGGCCGGGATCCAGGGCTGAATGGAGGCATCCGGACCAAGGCTGGCGGGCAGGACCAATATCAGAGTGGCAGCAGATGCAACCACAAGGATGAAGAAAACAAGAAACCGCGGAACAGATCGTTTCATCGTGCCACCACCCTAGTCGAGCAGCCGATAACGGCTGGGATAGAGACACTACCTACGAGTGCGATCCCGCCGATGCACGCGGCGCAGACGATAGCGGTCGGAGGCGGATTGGGCCCGTGCCGATCGGCCTCCTTGTGCCCATCGTCACACCGGTAGCTGACGTCGCCATCTTGAACGTCATCGCCTGGCAGGCGGATGCCCTCATCATCGTGCTCGCTGCGGCGGGCGCGTTGACCGTGCTCCACGCCACCGGCGCACAGCCGACCCGTTCCCCGCGCCCGCCGGCACCTCCCAGCGCGCTGTGCCGCTGGGAGTGCCGGGGCCGCCCCGTCATGGCGGCGCGGACGTGTCTGCCAGGCTGGCGAGCCCGGTCAAAGTGTGAGCGCGACGGCGCGCGGTTAAGTGTGGCCGGACGGCTCACCGTCAATGCAGGCCGGAGCGTCGCAGCAAAAGGATGAGAGCTGGAAGCGCCTTAGGAGGCATGGTGAGCTGAGCGTCCTCGCTCAGACGAGCTTCGCGTTGAAGCGAGCTGCTCTAGCTTCGCGTGCCTGGTGGATTCGACGCCGGATCGGGAAGCAAATGACCAGGTCGATGAGCCAGATCAGTGGATGAAACAGGAGGAGAACGACAGTGCCTTGAATCCCAGCATAGGAGTCATCGTTGCCCCAGCCGGTCGCGTTGAATGGCACACGAGGGGTGAGCGGAGCAACGGTCCTCACGCTAGCCGCAGTCAGCGGGCCGGGCACCCAGGTGCGACGGACCAGGTCGCGGTGGGCACGCTTCTGTGTGCGGATGTCTCGGCGGATCTGGGGTTGAGTCTTCATGTCACTCACATGTGCGTTTAGAGAGCTCATCTTAGTCGGACAACCGCCAGCGCTGTCCGGGCTCCGATGACGATGGTGGTGCCCGCCGGCGCCGCAGTGAAGCCCGCCGATCGCATTCGATCCGTGAAGAGCAGGGCCATCAAGACGGAGGTTCCACGCACCGCACATGAACGCGAGTCAACCGGGAAAAGCGTCTAGCCACCGTCTCGTATCCCGACCGATACGAGACACGGCTGGATGCGAGACAAGTCGCCCTTCACTTGCTCGTAAACGGGAGAGGTTTCCGTGTCTCGTATCCCATGGGATATGAGGCACTTCGGTTACAAGACACGTTGGAGTGTGGCTCTCCGCGTGACGGCGGCAGCGGGTTATGGCACGAGGTGCTGGGTGATGCGGCCACGTCCTTCGATCAGCTCGATCTCAGCAAGGGCACCGTTGACGAGCGGCATCTGCGGCGGCTGATGGCCAATATCGAAATCTACGATGATTGGAATGCCCAGATCCCCTAGCGCTCTCTCTATCGCGCCGAGTTGAGTGAGACCGTCAACTGCGGGGGCGGTCGTGCGTCCAATTAGAACTCCTGTGGCGTGTGTGAACCATCCGGCTAAGCGCAACGACCAGAGCATGCGCAGCACGGTCGAAGCTTCTGCACCCGCCACTTCAAGGTAAACGATTATGCCCTCGGGGGCATGGCGCTCTGCAAAGGCAGAAACGTCCCCGAAAGGTGAGCCTGCGAGCAGCGAGACAGTTTCCAGACATCCTCCGATGAGGCGACCACGCATTTGTGACGTGCGGTCATTGTCCAGCGTCCGCCAGTTAGTTGTCGTTTCGTAGGCTGCATCGCGGGTCAGCGGCTCGTCCGCCCAAGCACCCCACGGCCGTGACCTCCGTCGCGGCGCCGAGAACTGTGTGAAAGACGTCCCCACTGACATGGATGCCACTTCGGTCCACCGTCGGAATTCTTTTGGCAACTCCCACGGCTCGTCCATCAGGTTTGCCCCGTGGAGGGTCGCGACACCTGTGGTGATCGTGAGTGGCATGAGCAGCGTGGCAATGTCTGACCAGCCGACGAACCATTTGGGGTCGGCGGCGAGTGCCGACCAGTCAAGATCCTCTACGAGCTCTACCGCCAGCTCGCCGCCCCACGGAGGAAGTATCGCACGGGCCGGCCCGGCGAACGCAGCGCTCAACTCCGATCGCCGTTCGGTGGCCGGAGCGGGCACGAGACCGCCACGCCGGGCGAGTTTTCCTACGACCACGGTGAAGCCTCGTGCTTCGAGGTCGTGCGCCCCTCGGTCAAGTCTCGGGTGCATGTCCGCAGGAACCCCCATTGAAGGGGCTGGCACAGAAATCTGATCGCCAGGTGAGAGAGCACGCGGATATCGCACGTTGGTCATCGGCCAACTCTAGCGAGCAGCCGACGTCGCGAAGTCGGGTTGGAGAGTGAAAGCACTGGCGGGGTGATCGACGGGAATACCTGGTGACTCGCAGCCCTACCGGTCGCGCGCAGGGCCTGCCTCGCGTCTTCGCGTCTCGTATCCCATCGGTTTCGACACGCTGAGGTTTCGAGACAGAGCTCACAAACCAATCGGACCGCACGTGGCGAGCTGGGCTGAAGCCTATCCAGGTGAGCAGTGTGCCTATATCTCGAGCCGACTCCCAACACTTCGTAAGCGTCGAAGGGTAAGCGAACGGGGCACGCGGGTGCCTTTTGGCGCTTGGGCGGCGTTCAGTGAACGATAGTCGGCACCTGTCCCAGGCCGCTCCGAGCGTGGCGCGATCGTCTAGTTCGGCGATGGCTTGGTGGAGTAGAGTTCGTTCCGCCTCACTCATGTCGACCCGATCAAAGAAAGGCCTGATATTGGGCGTTGAAGTGAGTGTCGATGACGTCATCCGACTGTTCAAGGGCGAGGGGAACCTGTCAAGTCAACGCCTCAGGAGTCAGTCTGTTCGAACTTTAGTATCTGGACTGTTGCATCGCCGTTTTTACGTATGCTCGCGACAAGGGCTGCGATGCCAAGCCCGAACGTACCCGCTAGATTACCCAGGTATCCCAGCAGGATCACGTAATCGGTAGATGCCGGCAGATCGGCACCGAGTGCAACTCCTAATACACCTTGGAAGAAGTATCCAGCTGCAGCGATCGCGAGAACCCAAAGCGGCGCCCATTGCCACGGTTGCGGAACTACTCCGGCGCGTACAATCTGGACCGCGGCGATTGTCGCAGATGCAAGGCGGACAGTAATGTCAACATTTGCGAAACCGCCTGCACCCATTGGCGCAACAAGTCCGATGAGTTGTATCAAGAGCGGCCAGACGCCAAATACCAGCATCGCGGTCATTCCGAGAGGCCGGCGATCGACGACGCTGGCTCGGGGGTGCAGGCCGAACGCAAACAAAAGAACTGCGATTAGATATGTGAAGCACGCCAGTGTTTGAAGAAATGTCGACGCCCCCAAGAACGCTGATGACAGTAAGCCCAGCACCCCAGTAAGAATGAGGGCAGAGCCTCCCAATATCCAGGTGGTGCGCGTTGCCGTCATCTGAGCCGACCGTTCTGAGACGTTGGGCATTTTTCCACCTTCAAGGCCGGGAGAAGGCTGGCGGGCATCGTTGGCGTTCGAAGCAGGCCCCCAAGGCCTAATGCCTGCTGTTCATGAGAACCAAACTGCTCGTCGCCGGGAATGGGTTCGGCAATACCGAGGTTTGCGCCTGGGCGAGCACTTCCGTGTTGATTCTACCCACGTACAGCTTCGTCATGCTGGCTCCAGCCTCGAGGTTGGCGATTAATGGAGTCTGGCTCCTCATCGTTCTTACTCACCAACTGAACCTAACTTGGAGCGATTCCGCCGCCCACAGGACGCCGATGGACCTGATCAAGGCAGACCTTCGGCGCTTGTCGCACACATGACTAATGACGGTGTTCGCGCTAGGGCAGTGTGCCTGGAAAACGTGCGGATGCGAGACAGGTCCAGATACGCGACAGGTCAACGTGCCGTGCGTTGCGTCAGCGGGCGATTTCTTACGCCTTGTATCCCATGGGATACGAGGCATCCCGGTTACGAGACACATCCCCAGTCGCGCGCGCATTTCAGCCGGCGGCTTAGTGAGTTTCGACCTGACGCGACTGTTACTAGGTTCACCTCTTCGCTGTTCACGCGACGAGTCCTCAAATAGGTTGAGTGCATGTCCCAAGCAGTGTCCCTTATTCGCTCAGCTGACCTTTCCGACGTTGCACAGTATGCCTACGCCGCAACCGCTCCCGCCGAAGCGCGCCTCATCTTCTTGGCCGATGCCTGCCCGCTGGACCTCGATGGCAGCGTGGTCGGAGTCGGAGACTACGTCGCGCAGGCCGGCAAGGCCATGGAGAACCTCCGTATCGCCCTGAAGGCGGCAGGAGCCCAACTCGATGACGTAGTGAACACCCGTGTCCTCGTGGCATCCTCGAGGTAAAGTGACCTCGTCGACGCGTGGGCGGTCGTTCGAGAGGCGTTCGGCCAACACGATGTACCGAGCACGCTCATGGGAGTCACCGTACTCGGCTACACGGATCAGCTTTGTCGAGATCGAAGCTGTGGCCACCGTAATCGACTGAAGTCGTCCCAAGCGGCACCTGACCACGGCGCAACGCAGTCGCATAACTCATGGGATATGAGGCACATGGGTTTCGAGACATCCGAAGGACGGAGAGAAACAAAAGCTCACCGTTGGCTTTGGTCGATAGCTCTCACGGCTTTTGAAAGCGGAGGTTGCACCTCAACTCCAGTTCCATCGACGTCGTCTGCTAGTTTTCTCGCACGAGGCAACGGGGTGGGAGAGCGCTGATGATGAGGCATCAAGGCAGAACTGGACGAATTTGGATTTCAACAGGACTCGTCCTTCTATCCCTTTTGGCAATGTCGGGTTGTACGACAGATGATGCCACCTCTCAAGTCCGATCGTTTCTTGCTACAGACGCTGGTCCTGAGGACGCCCTGCCACCGGACGCTGTAGCGGACGGGCTAGATGCGGAATCAAGCCGGCAGGTTGGAACAAAAGGGGACGTGACGTATTACGTCGCCGATTTCAAGGACCCGCGAACCGGTGCCGCGGGCGTGTGCATAGTCCTCATCAGTGAGATCGCTCAGTTCTCCAATTCCGCGTGTGGATCGGCCGTTGGCATGCGAACTACCGGCAGCGAAACCGGGGGTGCAGAGATCGTTCAGAAGGGTGATGAAACACCGGACGGGTGGGTTCGACTAAGTGATTTCCTCATTGTGAACCCTGACGCCAAGAACTAGCCCTTTTCGGGCTTCCAATGCCCCCTTCCTCAACGCCACCGTTCTCGTTAAAGGAACGGAGTGGCGTGGGAATGTGCCCCCAGGGCGATTTCCGTGCCTTTGCCCAGATACTTGCGTCGAGCAAGCGGACTAAATTTTGGCGACATACGGCTGTGCTGGACATGTCCATTAGTAAGAGCCTGATCGAGAGGAACTAGCCATGGACAATCTCACCGATGCCGAGCAAGACGCGTTGGATTCGGCGTTAGATCGCTCGAGGGCGATGCTTACAGAACCGGACGACCTGCACACTGAGGTCCAGACGATGCTTCACCAGTTGGAGGATCTCCCTCAAGGTCACAGGGCTCGCACTGGTCGGATGCGCCGCGTGGTCTCGGTCTTCGCGCTGAGCGCCCTACTGGTCGGCGGCGGTGTCAGTGCGGCGGCAGCGTCTGGTCTGTGGTCGTGGTGGGCGGACGACCCAGATCTCTCATACGAGTTCACCCTTCCTTCTGGCGCCAGCTGCGAAGTCCGCTATGGGCTGATGTCGACCAACCCCGGGACCGCGCCAGTAGACAGCACGAATCTCGATGCAGGACTCGCTGAATGGCTGACCACCAACGACGTTCTCTCGCTTGCTGACGTGGCCGGCGCCGTGACGGCGTTAAAGACAGGCGAAGTAGAGTTCTTCGCCGTGCACTTTGACGACGACGGCACCGTGACCAAGGAAGCTGTGCGTCCCGATGAGAGCCTGGACGCCGACAAGTTTTACGCTACCGCGGTGGAATACGCTGTCGCCGAGGTAATTAACCTGGAAGTAGCTGCGCGCCATCTACCGGGCATCGCCTACGGCACCGAAAGCGCGTGCGGCGGAGTCATACAGTGACACAGTCTGCTCGACACCTGACCGAAGTTTTAGAGCGAGAGTCGGCAGATTTGCTGCGCTACTTTCGTCGCCGTGTCGCCCTGGAGGACGCTGCTGACCTGCTGGCGGAGACCGGTATGACTGCCTGGCGTCGAGCGGATGACCTCCCCTCTGATAGTGAGGGAGCGCGTCGGTGGCTGTTCACTGTCGCACGCAACACCTTCCTCAACTATCAGCGTGGGCAGCAACGACGACTGGCGCTCGCTAGCCGTGTACGTGCAGTCCTGACCCGCGCGGATCATGTCTCTCCGTCCGCGGATGACGGGATAGAAGTGCGCGACGCGATCAGTCGACTGCCTCCTGAGCTAGCGGAACTCGTCCGACTCATTCATTGGGACGGGTTCACCATCGCTGAAGCTGCTGAGATCATCGGCATGTCGGATACGACCGCGCGGACGCGATATCAGCGCGCCCGCGCTGAACTGCGCGCGACGCTGTCGGCAACAATCAACACCAAGTCGTCAATCTGATGCGATTCGGTAGCGGCGACAATTTGAAGGTCGGATGAGGGCTGGTTGGGAGGAAGCGGGCGGATCACCCACACCGCCAGCCCTGGATCGTCGCGTTCCGGTCTCTACCACCTGCCAGGCGTCGAGTTGGAAGGCGATCTCCTTGGCCTCGTATCCCATGGGGGTCTGAGGCACTTCGGTTACAAGGCGCGCACGTGGATGGGTGGGTTGCCGCTCCCTACATGAGTGTTCGGAGATGGGCCTTATTAGCCTCGAGGCGGGGTGAGCGTTCGTACCGTGCCAGGACCTAGATCCACCGTGATGTCTGAGGCAGGATCGAGGCCAGGCGGTGGACGGAGTTCATATGTCTGAGCAGACATGTCTGCCGTGCAGAAGAACCCACCTGTCTGCTCGATCTCGACCTCAAGCTCTGTTGGTGAAGTGACCTCTACCGACGTCGGCGCATTTGGGCACGAGGAGCTCCCGAAGGTCACCAGGGCTAAGCCCTCGCCCCTTTCAATCCAATAAATCGCCGGGTCCCAGTCGACAAAGTCACCAGGCCAGACCTCCACGGGGCTGCCTCGATAGGTGGTCTCGTAGACTCTGGTACCCGAGCAGGCGACTAGCCCTCCAAGAACAAGCACGAACCCCAGTCCTAAGAACGTCAGGATGGCATGTCTACGAAACGGTCGATCTGGACGGACAGTCTTCGTTCGCATCGCTTGCCCCATCCCCTCGGCCCATACGTATTCCGAACCATAACGGGTTCCCTCTAATTTCGACCCGAAGTTGCCGAGATGCCGCCCATCGCCAACGGCATGGTCCCACGACCGAAGCCGCTCAATCACTGAAAATGTCATTGATAGCCCCGTGGTGCAACCTGCGTAGCCCAGGTGTCCTCCGCGCGGACCAGTGCCTTCTTTCAGGTCGCCTGAACAACCGAAATAGAGGGGCACGTCATTCGCTAAGGGCGTCAAGGACGCCTGTCATTCATGTGTCTCGAAACCCTACGGATATGAGACGTCTCACGGCTGTGACCGGCAGTTTCTCAGATCCCCGGTGATTTCCCGAGTCAGCGATTCGCACAACTACGTCGCATAACGTTCTTCCTGGATTACAGTGCGCATCGTTAGTTATGAGACAACGGAGGAGTGCCGTGATCAAGCTGATCGGCTACGCGCGAATTTCGGTTCGGCAGCAAGCTGCGGACGGACAGCGGGCCGAGCTTCTAGCGGCGGGTGTGCGGCGTGACGACCTATATATCGATGAGGGGAGTTCCGGCGCTCGTGCAGGTCGGCCTCAGCTTGACCTCGCACTCACTGCGCTTGAGCCTGGCGACACATTCGTGATCGCGACCTTGGATCGGCTGGGTCAGTCGACGCAGAACGTTATTGCGCTCGCCGAGAGGCTTAGCGGCCGCGGCGTTGAACTTCGTGTTCTCGATCTGGGCGGCGGAGAGGTTGACACCGCGACACCGACGGGAGCCATGCTGTTCACGGTTATGGCTGCTCTCGGGCAGATGGAACACGACATCAAGCGTGAGCGCGTGCTCGACTCGATCGATAGACGCCGAAAGGCCGGCAAGAACCTGGGTGGCCGTCCACGAAGAATCACCAACCGACAGATCCGGAACGCCAACAAACTCATTGAAGCCGGAGAACCAACGGCACAGGTTGCACGCGACTTCGGAATGTCCCGCGCTACGTTCTACCGCCGGGCCCGCGCGCTGGGACTGATGCCAGATCAAGCTGGTGACGAGACCTCGGAAAGCGAGGGTGCTAGCTGACGAGCACGGAGCGCGGACAGGGGATGGTCCGAACTGGGCGGCAAGAGTCCGGACCAGCGTGTCACGTGACAAGAGTGCCCCCAGGCAGATTCGAACTGCCGCCCCTGCCTCCGGAGGGCAGTGCTCTATCCCCTGAGCTATGGGGGCCCAGGAACCTCTAGGTTAGCATCCCTGGGCGGACGACTTTGCGCCGATGATGGTGCTGGCGTCGAACCGCGTGGGTCAGAACGGGGGAGGAGTGTCGGTGCTGCCTTGCTGCGGTGGGGAGGGTGCCGGGCTGATCGGGGTAGGCGACGTGCTGTCGTAGGTGGTGGGGGCGTTGGCGGTGGCGGGGTCGTAGGTGGCCGGGTCGGTGTTGGCGGGGGCGGAGGTGTATTTTCTGCTGCTGGGGGTGGTCCAGGTGAGGGTGCCGCCGGGGCCTTGGTTGGTGGTGAAGCTGGATTGGTGTTTGAGCCGGTGGCAGGGTGTGCAGAGGTGCACGAGGTTGTCCACGTCGGTGGGTCCGCCGGTGTTCCAGGGCCTGGTGTGGTCGATTTCGCTGAGGGTGGCGCGGCGGGTGCAGCCGATGCCTTGGCAGGTTCGGTCGCGGGCGTCGAGGTAGCGGCGCATGTCCGCCGGCGGGGTGTATTGCTCGCGGCCCATGCTGAGCCGGCAGCCGGTCTCGGGGTGGGTGAGGATCCGACTCCAGCTGGTCGCGGTGCCGGCGATGCGGCGGGCGGTCTCGGGGTCGATCGGGCCGTAGCCCTCGAGGATCGCGGGTTCATCGCTGCGACCCAGCAGCGTCAGTGCGGGGACGGTGAGGTGCACGGTGCCGCGGATGCCGTGTCCGAGCCCGGCCGGGCCGACGCCGTCTAGGAGTAGGTCGCGGTAGGCGTCCGCGCGGCGCTGGTCCTTGGTGCGGGCAGTGCCGCTGCCGGAAGGGCCGCTGCTGGTCGGGTCAGCGCCGGGTGCCGAGGCCTCGGCGCGCTCGTCGGTGTCGAGGGTGGTGGCGATGCGGCTGAGCCGGTCGTAGATCGCCTGGGCGTCCTCGGCTTTCAAGTAGGCGTTCAGCCACGCCATGCCGTCGGCGTCGGGCCGCAGTACCAGCCTTCGTGTGACGAAGCCGGCGTCCGCGCGGGTCTGCAGGGGCACCGGGTGCATCCGCTCCAGGATCCGGCCGGCGACCCGGGCGAACTGGGTGGAGGTGAGTTTCTCCGCTGCGGGCAGCACCTTCGCTTCGAACGCGGGCAGGATCTCCTCGGGCGCCCCGTCGGTGAGATCGAGCATCTTCAGCGCGTGCCCCCAGGTGATGCTGCCGCGAGCCAACGCGGCGTGGAACTGGGGTAGTTGGTCGGTGAGGCGGACGGCGTTGAACACCATGATCCCCGCCGTGCTCGCCTTCAACCGCAACGCCCCCGCGGCTTCGGCGGCCATGCACCGGCGGGCCAATTCCTCGTCGTCCCAGGCGGGGCCGTGCGCGCCGGTATCGGGGTCGTTCCGGCCGGACTCGACCGGGTCACCGCAGAGGCCCGCGATGATCCGCGGGTCGTGGCCGAGCCGATCCAGCTCGGCCAACAGCCGGGTGCGCTCCGCAAAGCCGGCGGCGATCACCTTCTCGTTGGCGATCAGCGGGTCGATCACCGCACCGATCGCCGCCGCTATCGGGTCTACTCCGGGTGTGGCATCTGAGGTGGCCATAGCGACAGTGAATCACCCGCCACCGACATTCCCAGGCCCGAAAAGACACCTGTGGGAAAGCACTTGAATACTCGCCTGTGGAGGAGGGGCGCGCCCTTCCGAGTGCCGCTACAGGTTGCCGAGAACAGTGCCCATGATGCGCTCGGCGTCGCCGGGCTCGATCATGGTGGGCGACGTGACGGCCACCCAGTAACCGCCGGTGAAGACCTGGGCGGTTCCGGTGGCGGCGCTGAAGTAGCCCTCCACATCGGGAGCGCTGCCGTAGGTCGGCACGATGTCGCCGCTGGCCAGGGCTGCATCCTTCAGAGTGTTGGCGAGAGTGTCGTTCGGCATCGCCAGCGACACCTCGATGACCTCGCCGCTGGACTGGTTGAGCCAGCCGCACGAGATGCCGTTGTATTCGGTCGCGGTCAGGGCCGCTTCACTAGACGCGGAGTAATCCGGGTCGACACCCACATTGGGATTGAGGTTGTACACGTCGTCGGCCGTCAGTACCTGGTCGCAGCTCTTGTCCACAGCGGTGCCTTCGGCGACCGGCGCGGGGGTGGCCGTGGCGGTGGGCTCCGCGGTGGCGGAGGGCTCGGACGTAGCCGTGCCGGAGGGCTTAGCGGTGGCCGACGCGGTGGGCTCGGTGTCGCCAGCCGGTGCGCATCCAGCCAGGGCCATCAACACGAGCGAAGCGCCCGTGAGGGCGAGAGCGGCGCGCAGTCGGCGGCCGTTGGCGAACGAGGACGAGCTGGAGTGGGTCACGGGTTGACCTTACCAACTGGGACGCCACCAACTGGGACGCCGGGTAAGCTTGTTCGCCGTGACCCCTGCCGAACTTTCCCAGTCCCTTCTCGACCTCGTCAACTCTTTGGTCGAGCGCCGACGTGGCGAGGGCGCGGAGATCGCCGACCTCGGCCTGAGCGTGGCCGATATGTCGCTGGAGCGTCCGCGCAACCGTGACCACGGCGACTGGGCTTCGAGCGTCGCCATGAAGATCGCCAAGCCGCTGGGCACCAACCCGCGCGCCGTCGCCGCCGAACTCGCCACGGGCCTCGAGGCCATGCCCGAGATCGCCTCCGTGGAAATCGCCGGCCCCGGCTTCATCAACATCCGCCTCGAGGCATCCGCCGCTGGAGCCTTGGCGCAGACCATCGTCAACGCCGGCCCGGCCTACGGCACCGGCCACATGTACGACGGCATCAAGATCAACCTCGAGTTCGTCTCGGCCAACCCCACCGGCCCCATCCACATGGGCGGCGTGCGCTGGGCCGCTGTGGGCGACAGCCTCGCCCGCGTGCTCAAGGCCGAGGGCGCGGATGTGACGCGCGAGTACTACTTCAACGACCACGGTTCGCAGATCGACAGGTTCGCCCGCAGTGTGCTGGCCGCCTACCTCGGCGAGCCCACCCCCGAGGACGGCTACGGCGGAGCGTACATCGGTGAGATCGCCAACAAGGTTGTCGAGATCCACGACGGCGACATCGCCAGCCTGCCCCGCGACGAACAGCAGGAGATCTTCCGCTCCATAGGCGTCGACCTCATGTTCACCGAGATCAAAGAGAAGCTGCACGGCTTCGGCGTCGACTTCGACGTCTTCTTCCACGAAGACTCGCTGCACGAATCCGGCGCCGTCGACCGCGCCATCGCGCGTCTGCGCGAACTCGGCCACATCTTCGAAGCGGATGGCGCCATCTGGCTGCGCACCTCCACCTTCGGCGACGACCGCGACCGCGTCATCATCCGTTCCAACGGCGAACCGGCCTACATCTCCGGCGACCTGGGCTACTACCTCAACAAGCGTGAACGCGGCTTCGACCAGAACCTGATCATGCTCGGCGCCGACCACCACGGTTACATCGGCCGCATGATGGCCATGGTCGAGGCGTTCGGTGACGTGCCCGGCGTCAACCTGCAGATCCTGATCGGCCAGATGGTCAACCTGCTCAAGGACGGCGAGCCCGTGCGGATGTCCAAGCGCAACGGCACCATCGTGACCCTCGACGACCTCGTCGACGCCGTCGGCGTGGACGCCGGCCGCTATTCGCTGGTGCGCTCATCGAGCGACTCGCAGCTGGACATCGACCTGGACCTGCTCGGCAAGCGCACCAACGAGAACCCGGTGTTCTACGTGCAGTACGCGCACGCCCGCACCTGCTCGGTGAGCCGCAACGCCGTCGACTCCGGCGTGGACCGCAGCGCCTTCGCTCCCGAACTGCTCACCCACGACAGCGAATCCGCCCTGCTGGGCGTGCTGCAGGAGTACCCGCGCGTGGTGGCCCAGGCCGCGGAACTGCGCGAACCCCACCGCATCGCCCGCTACATCGAAGAGGTCGCCGGCTACTACCACCGCTGGTACGACAACTGCCGGGTCATCCCGCTGGGCGAGGAGCCGGTCACCGACCTGCACCGCACCCGCCTGTGGCTGAACGACGCCACCGGCCAGGTCATCCGCAACGGCCTCGGCCTGCTCGGCGTCTCGGCGCCGGAGCGCATGTAAGCAGTCGCCCGCTTGACTGCCACGATGCCGAAACAACGCCGCCCCGCCCGCCGCCTGCTGGTGGTGGTCGTGGCGGTGCTCGCGCTCGTGGGCATCTACTTCGCCGTCGATGCGGGGCTCCGCAGCTACGCGCAGAACCGCATCGCGAGCGAGATCAACACCAAGCTGCCCGAGGGCGTCACGGGCGACGTGAACGTGGCCATCGGCGGAAGTTCGGTCATCTTCCAGTACCTCACCGGCAGTTTCGAACTGGTGCAGCTGACCGCGCCGGAGCTGGCCGTGAACGGCGTGCCGGCATCCGTGTCGATTCAGGCCACGGATGTGCCCACCGACACGAGCCGGCCCATCGGCCACGTCGACGGAGCCATCGAGCTCGACCAGGACGCCCTCAACGCGCTGCTGCAGACCGCGCTGGCCGATGCGGATGCCGACCCTGCCGCGCGGAACGCCGAACTCACGCTCGGCACCGATGAGATCAGCTACACCGGGGAACTGAGCGTCTTCGGGCTGCCGATCGGCTACCAGGCCACGGCGAACCCCAGCGTCACCGACGATTCCCTCGTGCTCACCCCCACCGACGCGCAGGTCACCTCGGGAGCTGGCAGCCTCGATGTGAGCGGCCTGGTCGACCTGGTTCTCGGCAGTGCGCCGATCAGCCTGTGCGTGGCCGGCTACCTGCCCCAGGGCGTCACACTCAGCGATGTGCAGACCACACCGGAGCGCGCACGCATTACGCTGGAGTCGAGCACATTGACGCTCACCGAACAGTCGCTCACCACCCTGGGCAGCTGCTCGACCGCTTGATTCGGCGCGCGCAACTCGCAGTCGCTAGAATTCCGGTAGATTCCCGCGCCTCTTTCGGCGCGTCTCTTCGCTGGCTTCAGGGACCAATCCGGGTTCGCTCGCCACTTCGTGAGACACCCACTTGACTCCTGTGAGGTTTTCACCCGTGGCCCATAACCCACTCGCCCCCGAGTGGCTCAGCTCTCCAGCTGATGCCAACACGCTCGACGCCGCACTCTGGCCGTCTTCGGCGCAGCGCTCCGACACCGGCGCGATCACCATCGGCGGCGTCAGCGCCCCCGACCTCGCGGCCCGATTCGGCACCCCGCTCTACGTCATCGACGAGACGGATGCCCGCACCCGGGCCACCGAGCTCCGCGCCGCGTTCGACACCGAGTTCGCCCGCATCGGCACCACGGTCAAGGTGTACTACGCCGCCAAAGCCTTCCTCTCTACAGAGGTCGCCCGCTGGATGGTGGACGCCGGCCTGAACATCGACGTCTGCAGCGGCGGCGAACTCGCCGTGGCCCTGGCCGCCGGTGTCGCGCCCGCCCGGATCGGCTTCCACGGCAACAACAAGTCACGCACCGAGATCGACGAGGCCACCCGGGTGGGCGTCGGCACGATCATCATCGACAGCCCGATCGAGATCGTGCGCGTCGCCGAAGCGGCCACGCGCAACGGCGTCGTGCAGAACGTGCGCCTGCGGGTGAACAGCGGAGTGCACGCGCACACCCACGAGTTCCTGGCCACCTCGCACGAAGACCAGAAGTTCGGCGTGGTCTTCGAGGACGCCCCGGCCCTGGTCGCCGCGATCCGTGCAGAGCCCAGCCTCAACTTCCTCGGCCTGCACTGCCACATCGGCTCGCAGATCTTCGGCGTCGACGGTTTCGCCGAGTCGGCGTCCCGCTTGCTCAGCCTGCACGCCGAGCTGCTCGCCGGCGGCCCGGTGCCCGAGCTCAACCTCGGCGGCGGCTTCGGTATCGCCTACACCAGCGCCGACGACCCCAGCCCGATCACCGACCTGGCCGCCGGCCTCGCCGACATCGTCTCCGCCGAGTGCGCGCGCCGCGGTATCCCGCTGCCCGTGATCGCCATCGAACCGGGCCGGGTCATCATCGGACCGGCCGGCGTGACGCTCTATGAAGTGGGCACCATCAAGCCCGTGCGGATCGGCGAGAACACCCGGCTCTACGTGAGCATCGACGGCGGCATGAGCGACAACGCCCGCCCCGCGCTCTACGGCGCCGAGTTCTCGGTGCGCCTGGCCGACAGGGTCACGGATGCCGCGCCCGCTCTGGTGCGCATCGCCGGCAAGCACTGCGAAAGCGGCGACATCGTCGTGGACGCCGACTACCTGCCTAGCGATGTGGCCCCGGGCGACCTGGTGATGGTGCCGGCGACCGGCGCCTACTGCTGGTCGCTGGCCAGCAACTACAACTATTTGGGACGGCCCGCTGTTGTGGCGGTCGTCGACGGCGAAGCCAGGGTCATCGTGCGCGGGGAGACGATTGACGATTTGCTGGCGCGGGATGCGGGGGTCTACTTCGACAAGCTCAGCACGGCGTCGACGAGCTCGACCAACGGAACTGGGGCGACAAGATCGACCGACGAAATGAAGGAAACAACCCGATGATCGAATACCGCAATCTGCGCGTCGCCCTGCTCGGCGGTGGTTCGGTCGGTGCCCAGGTGGCCCGCCTGCTGCTCGAGCACAGCGACGAACTCGCCAACCGGGTGGGCGCGAGCCTCGAGCTCGTCGGCATCCTGGTGCGCGACCTCGACGCCCCGCGCACCGTCGACCTACCCCGCGAACTGCTCACCACCGACGCCGACTCGCTGATCCTCGGCGCCGACATCGTCATCGAACTGATGGGCGGCATCGAGCCGGCCCGCAGCTACATCCTCACGGCGATCAACTCTGGGGCCGACGTCGTGACCGCCAACAAGGCGCTGCTCGCCCAGCACGGCGCCGAGCTTTTCGAAGCCGCCGACCAGGTGGGCGCCCAGCTCAACTACGAGGCGGCCGTGGCCGGCGCGATCCCCATCGTTCGCCCCCTGCGCGACAGCCTCGCCGGTGACACCGTCAACCGCATCCTCGGCATCGTCAACGGCACCACCAACTTCATCCTCGACCGGATGGACACCGCGGGCGACACCCTCGAAGAGGCCCTCGCCACCGCCACCGCGCTCGGCTACGCCGAAGCCGACCCCACCGCTGACATCGAAGGCTACGACGCCGCGCAGAAGGCCGCCCTGCTGGCCAGCCTGGCGTTCCACACCAACGTTCCGCTCGAGAAGGTCTACCGGGAGGGCATCACGCAGGTCACCCCGCAGCAGATCGAGTCGGCACGCAAGGCCGGTTATGTCGTCAAGCTGCTCGCCATCTGCGAACGCCTCACCGACCCCGAGACCGGCGAGCAGGGCGTTTCGGCCCGGGTCTACCCCGCCATGGTGCACCGGGGCCACCCGCTCGCCGCCGTGCACGGAGCGAATAACGCCGTCTTCGTCGAGGCCGAGGCCGCCGGACCGCTGATGTTCTACGGAGCCGGAGCCGGGGGAGTGCAGACAGCCTCAGCCGTGCTCGGCGACCTGGTCTCGGTGGCCCGCCGGCACGTCATGGGAGGCCCCGGCTACGCGGCCTCCAGCCACGCCGACCTGCCGATTCTCGACATCGGCAAGGTCACCACTCGCTACGCCGTGACCCTCGAGGTGACGGATGAGCCTGGCGTGCTCTCCACGATCGCCGGAGTGTTCAGCAAAAACCACGTTTCGCTCGCTCAGGTCGAACAGTCCATGACGCTCGAAACGCCCGGAACCACCAGTCACGAGCCCGTGTCGGGCACAGCTACCCTAGTCATTGGAACGCACGAGGCCACGGAGGCTGCGCTTGCCGCGACCGTGAACGACCTTGCCGCCAACAGTGTCGTCACCAATGTCGCATCCGTTTTGAGAGTTGAAGGAGTCTGATGTCCAGCGAAGAGACCGGTCAGCACCAGTTGGTCAAGACCCAGTCCCGTCAGTGGCGCGGTGTGCTGCGCGAGTACGCCGACCGGCTGAACGTCACAGACGCCACCCCGATCATCACCCTCGGCGAGGGCGGCACGCCGCTGATCCCCGCCGCCGCGCTGTCCGCTCGCACCGGTGCCAAGGTCTGGGTCAAGTACGAGGGCATGAACCCCACCGGGTCGTTCAAGGACCGCGGCATGACGATGGCGATCTCCAAGGCCGTCGAAGACGGCGCCAAGGCCGTCATCTGCGCCTCCACCGGCAACACGTCGGCATCCGCCGCTGCTTACGCCACCCACGCCGGCATCAAGGCCGTCGTGCTGGTGCCAGAGGGCAAGATCGCCATGGGCAAGCTGAGCCAGGCCATCGCGCACAACGCCCAGCTGCTGCAGGTGCAGGGCAACTTCGACGACTGCCTCGATATCGCCCGTGACCTCGCCGCGAACTACGCCGTGCACCTGGTCAACTCGGTCAACCCCGACCGCATCGAGGGCCAGAAGACCGCCGCGTTCGAGGTCGTCGAGGTGCTCGAAGATGCGCCTGACTTCCACATCGTTCCGGTCGGCAACGCGGGCAATTACACCGCGTACTTCCGCGGCTACAGCGAAGAACTCGCTCGCGGCGCCACCACGAAACTGCCCCGGATGTTCGGCTTCCAGGCCGCCGGCAGCGCCCCGATCGTGCTCGGTCACCGGGTGGAGAACCCGGAGACCATCGCCAGCGCCATCCGCATCGGCAACCCGGCCTCGTGGGACCTCGCGCTGAACGCCCGTGAGGTGAGCGACGGATACTTCGGCGCCATCAGTGACGAGAAGATCCTCGAGGCCTACCGCATCCTCTCCGCCGAGGTGGGCATCTTCGTGGAGCCCGCCTCCGCGATCAGCGTCGCCGGCCTGCTCGAACGCGCCGACGCCGGCAAGATCCCCGCCGGCGCCACCGTGGTGCTCACCGTCACCGGCCACGGCCTGAAGGACCCGCAGTGGGCACTGCGCACCGCAGATGGCAGCGACGTGAAGCCCACGATCGTGCCCGTCGACACCGCCGCGATCGCCGAGCTGCTGGGTCTGGGCCAGAAATGACCACGGCGCTCCCCGTGGTGGGACGCAACGCACTGGCCGGCCGCTCGGTCGTCGTGAAGGTTCCGGCCACCACCGCGAACCTCGGCCCGGGATTCGACACCCTCGGGCTGGCCCTCGCCCACTACGACCACCTGCAGGTGGAAGTGCTGGACGAGGCCGGCGTCTTCGTCGAGGTGCACGGCATCGGCGCGGGTGAGGTGCCCACCGACGAGACCAACCTCGTGGTGCGCGCCATCGCGCACACCTTCGCCGCCTACGGGATCCCGTTGCCTGGGCTCAAGCTGGTCGCCGAGAACGTGATCCCGCACGGCCGCGGCATGGGCTCATCCGGTGCCGCGATCGTCTCGGGCATCATGGCCGCCAAAGGCCTGCTCGAGGGAATCGTCGAGATCGACTCCGACGCGCTGCTGGTGCTCGCCACCGAGATGGAGGGGCACCCGGACAACGTGGCGCCAGCCCTGTTCGGCGGCCTGACCATCGCGTGGATGACCCCGGAGGGCCCCAAGCACAAGAAGCTGATGGTGCACCGCGGCGTCTCTCCGCTGGTCTTCGTGCCCGTGCACGCCATGTCCACGGCCCTGGCACGCAGCCTTCAACCCGAATCGGTGCCGCACGAAGACGCCGTCTTCAACCTGTCCCGCTCCGCACTGCTGATCGCCGCGCTCATCCAGAGCCCTGAGCTGCTGCTCGCCGCCACCGAGGACAAGCTGCACCAGAGCTACCGCGCCGCGGCCATGCCGGAGACCAACCGGCTGATCACCCTGCTGCGCGAGCAGGGCTTCGCGGCCGTGGTCTCCGGCGCCGGCCCGTCGATCCTGGTGCTCGCCAGCGACCCCGGGCAGCGCCTGGTGGCCGCCGAACTGGTGGCCCAGACCAGCGAGACGCCCTGGCAGACACTGATGCTGGCCGTCGACTTCAAGGGCGCCACGGTCATCCGCACCGACGCCTGACTCTCGAGTCGCCGTAGAGCCCTTCCCCTTTGAACGGGGCGGGGCTCTTTCTGCGTGTCGGCGAATGTGCGCTGCCGGGCGAACCTGCTAGAGTGGTTGCGCACCCGATAGAAACCGCCTCAGCGTGGATCTGTTCTCTGGTGTATTCCCTGTAACTCACTGCTATCGCGTATTCCTGCGTGGCTGTGTGTGTTCACTCCAATCCGCCTCTGCGTGGGACTGGATCACCCGCAGCTACCTGCGCTGCAACATCTTCTCTGGCCAATTCGTAAGAGCCAGGGGAAAGGACAAGACTCCGTGACCAACGTCAACCTCCACGCCAACGGCGTGGACATCTCACGCCTGACCACCCTTCGCGTCGCCGAGCTTCAGGCTCTGGCGGGCGAACTGGGTATCCAGGGCGCATCCAAACTTCGTAAAGGAGAGCTCGTGGACGCAATCACCGCGAACCAGTCCCACACGACCGAGGCTGCGGCACCCGCCGACGCACCCTTAGAGGCTGCCCCCGTCGAGGCCGCACCCGCCGCCGTCACCGAGGCGCCCACCGAGGCGCCCGTCGAGGCCGCACCCAAGAAGCGGGTCTCCCGCCGGGTCTCGACGGCCACGTCGGCACCCGCCGTCGCCCACGTCAACGCCGACGGCGACCTGGGCCTCGGCCTGATCATCCCCGAGGCCGCGAAGACTCGCAAGACCACGGCCCCCACCACATACGCCGGCGCCACCGACAACATCGTTGCCGACGCCCCGGTCGTTGAGAAGCCGGTTCGCCAGGCGCGCAAGCGTGCCAGCACCGCCACGATCACCGAGGCCGCCATCGCCGAGGCCGTCGCCACCGCGAACGCCGCTGAGGCCGCCGCCCCCGTCGCCGAGACCGCCGCCCCCGTCGCTGAGCCCGCCACGGAGCAGACCGGAAACGGCCGCAACCGTCGTGGCAACGGCCGCAACGAGAACCGCACCGACTCGCGCACCGAGAACCGCAACGAGTCGCGCAACAACGGTGGCCGCAACGGTGGCAATAACCGCAACAACAACAACGCTGCCACCGCCCGCAACGCCTTCGACGCGCGCAGCCTGATCGACGCCCAGAACGCCGAAGACGGCTACGAGGCCCCGACCGACACGACCGACGCCGCACCGGCAGAGGCCGATTCCGCCGAGGCCGTCAGCGCCGAGAGCACCGAGTCGCGCATCCAGCGTCCGGAAGGCGTGGTTCGTGCCGAGCGCTCCGAGCGCGGCGGACGCCAGCGCAACCAGCGCGGTGGCCGTGCCGAGCGCACCGAACAGACCGAGCAGACCGAGCAGGTTGAGCCGACCGAACAGGTCGACACGACCGAGCAGGCCGACACCAGCTCCACCGAGCAGACCGACGAGCAGTCCGAGCAGTCGGAGCAGCCCCGTCAGGGACGCAGCCGCAACCGCAGCCGCGGCGGCGACCGCAACCAGAACCAGCAGGGCGACCGCAACCAGGGTGACCGTGCCCAGGGCGACCGCGCTCAGCAGGCGGATGACCGTGGCGCCGAGCGCAGCGACGACCGTCAGGCCAACCAGCGCCAGACCGGCAACCGCGGCCAGGGCCAGGACCGCCAGAACGACCGCCAGCAGAGCGACCGCGCCCAGCAGGAACGTCAGGGCCAGGACCGCAACCAGGGCCTGGACCGCAACTCCGGCCCCGAGGACGAGCTGAACGGCCGCAACAACCGCAGCCGCTTCCGTGACCGCAAGCGTCGCGGCGCCACCACGAACGACGACTTCGAGCCCGAGCTGACCGACGATGACGTGCTCATCCCGGTCGCCGGCATCCTGGACGTCCTCGACAACTACGCCTTCGTGCGCACCTCGGGCTACCTGCCCGGCGCGAGCGACGTCTACGTCTCGCTCGGCCAGGTCAAGAAGTACAACCTGCGCAAGGGTGACGCCGTCGTCGGCTCGATCCGTCAGCCGCACGAGGGCGACCAGAGCGGCCGCCAGAAGTACAACGCGATCGTCAAGGTCGACTCCATCAACGGCCTGACCGTCGAGGAAGCCGCGACCCGCGTCGAGTTCCAGAAGCTCACCCCGCTCTACCCGCAGGAGCGTCTGCGCCTCGAGACCGAGCCGGGCAAGCTGACCCAGCGCATCATCGACCTCGTCGCCCCGATCGGCAAGGGCCAGCGCGGCCTGATCGTCGCACCGCCCAAGGCCGGCAAGACCATCGTCATGCAGCAGATCGCCAACGCCATCGCCACGAACAACCCCGAGGTCCACCTCATGGTCGTCCTGGTCGACGAGCGCCCCGAAGAGGTCACCGACATGCAGCGCACGGTGAAGGGTGAGGTCATCGCCTCCACCTTCGACCGTCCCGCCGAGGACCACACCACGGTCGCCGAGCTCGCCATCGAGCGCGCCAAGCGCCTCGTCGAGCTGGGCCACGACGTCGTCGTGCTGCTCGACTCGATCACCCGCCTCGGCCGCGCCTACAACCTGACGGCCCCGCCGTCGGGTCGTATCCTCTCCGGTGGTGTCGACGCATCCGCGCTGTACCCGCCCAAGCGGTTCTTCGGCGCTGCCCGCAACATCGAGAACGGTGGCTCGCTCACCATCCTCGCCTCCGCTCTGGTGGAGACCGGGTCCAAGATGGACGAGGTCATCTTCGAAGAGTTCAAGGGCACCGGCAACATGGAGCTCCGCCTGTCGCGCCACCTGGCCGACAAGCGCATCTTCCCGGCCGTCGACGTCAACGCATCCGGCACCCGCCGCGAAGAAATGCTGATGAGCGCCGATGAGGTCAAGATCACCTGGAAGCTGCGCCGCGCCCTCGCCGGACTCGAGCAGCAGCAGGCGCTCGAAGTCATCCTGGGCAGGCTGAAGGAGACGTCCTCCAACGTCGAGTTCCTGATGCAGGTTCAGAAGTCGATGCCGACCCCGAACGGGTCAGACAAGGATCACTGATGTTCGAGTCTGTCCTGACTCTGCAGGCTGAGCACGACGAGCTGCAGTCCCAGTTGGCGGACCCGGAGTTGCACGCGAACCCCGCCCGTTCCAAGAAGGTCAACCGTCGTTACGCCGAGCTCAGTCGCATCATCGCCGCGTGGAACGAGTGGAAAGAGATTGGCGACAATCTCGAAGCCGCTCGTGAACTCGCCGACGAGGATGAGTCCTTCGCCGACGAGATCCCCGGGCTCGTGGACCAGCTGGAGGACGCAGCCGAAAAGCTGCGCCGCCTGCTGATCCCGCGCGACCCGCTGGACGCCCGCGACGTGATCATGGAGATCAAGATGGGGGAGGGCGGTGCGGAGTCCGCACTGTTCGCCGCCGACCTCCTGCGAATGTACCTGCACTACGCGGAGTCCAAGCGCTGGAAAACCGAGATCATCGAGCAGACCACGAGCGACCTCGGCGGCATCAAGGACATCCAGTTAGCCATCAAGGGCAACTCGGCTGACCCCGCCGAGGGCGTCTGGGCGCACCTCAAGTACGAGGGTGGTGTGCACCGCGTCCAGCGGGTGCCGGCCACCGAGTCGCAGGGACGCATCCACACCTCGGCGGCGGGCGTTCTCGTCTTCCCCGAAGTGGATGAGCCCGAAGAGGTCGAGCTGCACCCGAACGACCTCAAGATCGACGTGTACCGCTCCAGCGGGCCCGGCGGCCAGTCGGTCAACACCACCGACTCTGCCGTGCGTATCACCCACCTTCCCACCGGGATCGTGGTGGCGATGCAGAACGAGAAGAGCCAGCTGCAGAACAAGGAAGCGGGTATGCGGGTGCTCCGCGCCCGCGTCCTCGCCCGGCAGCAGGAAGAGATCGACGAGGCTGCCTCGTTGGTGCGCAAGGGCCAGATCCGCACGATGGACCGGTCAGAGCGCATCCGCACGTACAACTTCCCGGAGAACCGGATCGCGGACCACCGCACCGGCTACAAGGCGTACAACCTGGACACCGTGATGAACGGTGCCCTGGATGCCGTCATCGACTCGTGCATCACCGCCGACGAGGCCACCCGCCTCGCCGAGATCGGTGACCACGACTAGCTCCTGCTCCACCTGAGAAGGCGCTCCGGCTTCGGCCGGGGCGCCTTTTTCTGTGCCGCTAGGATTTCAACCATGCCCGGGCTCACCTTTGTCACCACCGACCCGGGCTCGCCCGCCGCAGCCGTCGTGTTGCGGGCCTACTATGACGACATCGTCGGCCGGTACTGGGGCCGGGCCGCCTGGCCCGCCGAGGTCGACTCCGCGATGGCGGATGAGCCGAGCGACGACCTGCAGGGTGACACCGGCGTGCTCGTGGTCGGGATGCTGGACGACGAGCCCGTGGCGTGCGGCGGGGTGCGCTTCGTCGGCGCAAGGCTCGGCGAGCTGACTCGTGTCTACGTGGCCGCTGGAGCCCGGGGGACCGGCGCCGGTACCGGGCTGCTGGCCCACCTCGAGGCACTCGCGGCAGACGCCGGCATCACCCGGTTGAGGCTCACCGTGCGCAGCGACCTCGTCGAGGCCCGCCGGCTGTACGCCCGCTCGGGCTACCTGGAGGTCGACCCGTTCAACACCGAACCCTATGCCGAGCACTGGCTCGCGAAGGAGCTGCACTGAGAATGGTCACTCTTCCCGCCGTCATCGGCATGGCCCTCGTCGCCCTGGGCATGGTGCTCACCCCCGGCCCCAACATGATCTACCTGGTCTCCCGCAGCATCGGGCAGGGCTGGCGCGCCGGCATGGTCTCACTGGCGGGCACCCTGGTGGGCTTCCTGGTGTACATGACCATGGCCAATGTGGGGCTCGCCGCGGTGTTCCTGCTGGTGCCCTGGCTCTACACGGCTGTCAAGATCGCCGGTGCGGCCTATCTGCTCTACCTGGCCTGGAAGACCCTCAAGCCCGGCGGACTGTCGCTGTTCGAAGCCAGGGACTTGCCGGGGGATTCCCGGGCGAAGCTGTTCCGCATGGGATTGGTGACCAACCTGCTCAACCCCAAGGCCGCGATCATGTACCTGGCGTTGATCCCGCAGTTCGTGACCCCGGCGACCGGCAACGTGATGCTGCAGGGCTTCATCCTGGGCGGGGTGCAGATCACCGTGAGCATGCTCGTGAACGCCGCGATCGTGCTGGCCGCCGGCGGTATCGCCGTGTTCCTGCGCAGCCGGCCCACCTGGCTGGTCGTGCAGCGCTGGATCACCGGCACCCTGCTGGGCGCGGTGGGCATCAAGCTCGCGATCGACGCCCCCGCACCCGCAGGCTGAGGGCTACTTGAGCAGGTCGGCGTGGTGGATGGCTGCCACGTCCGGGTGCGCGCGCATCCGGCTCTTGAGCGAGTTCTCGCCGTAGGTGGTGAAGATCGGGTTCTCCAGGTCCACGGTGATGCCGGGGGCATCCAGTTCGTCCGGCAGCGTGAGCACCGGGATGGTGGCATCCAGTGCTGGGCTGTAGAAGAACGGGATCGAGATGCGGTCGGTGCCGATCAGCGGGGAGATCACTCGGTGCACGGTGGCCTTGAGGTAACCATCCGTGGCCACTTCGAGAAGTTCACCGATGTTCACCACGAAGGCGCCGTCGAGCGGGGGAGCATCGATCCACTCGCCGTCCTTCTCCACCTGGAGGCCGCCCTTGCCGGGCTCGACGAACAGCAGCGTGAGCACACCGGAGTCCTTGTGTGCGCCGACGCCCTGCTTGGGCGTGGGGTCTGACTTGCCGGGGTAGCGCACGATCTTGATCAGGGTCGACGGCTTCTCGGCGAACGCAGCGTCGAAGACGTGCTGGTCGGCGCCGAGCGACAGGGCCCAGGCTTGCATCAGGCGGAGGGCGACGTTGTTGAGCTCCTCACGCCAGGAGGTCATCACCTCTTCCAACGCGGGCAGGTTCACCGGCCACTGGTTGGGGCCCTCGAGGCGCAGGTAGTCCGCGCTCTCCGGGGTGAGGTCAAGGGCGGGGCGTTCCGGACCGATGTCGATCTGCTCGCGCCAGTCCACCTTGCCCTGGGTGAGCTCGCCGCCCACCCGGGTGTAGCCGCGAAAGTGCGGGCTCTTGAGGTTCTCGATGGCCATCTTGTCGGCCTCTGGCAGGTTGAAGAAGGCCCGCGAGGTGGCCATCACCCGCTCGATCAGGTCGGCGGGCACACCGTGCCCGGTGAGGTAGAAGAAGCCGTATTCGTGGGTCACCTCTCGCAACTGGGCACGGAAGGCCTCGGCGTCCTCCGGCCCGGCATCCAGACGAGACAGGTCGAGGATCGGGAGCGACGGGGCAGCGGTTTCGGCGGCGGTTGAGGTTGTCATGACAACTATTCTGCCAACAATCAAACGGTTTGTTGCCGGTGTTACAGCGAATTGCCGCGGTCGAAGATCCTGCGAGTGAGCATCGTCGATGATGCGCTCTCTCGCAGAAAACGCCGGTCTACCCGGTTCGGCTGTCGGATTTGAGCAGGCAGCGCGCCGCCTTGATCTCCTCGGCCGTGCCCGGCTGAGCGCGGGCGGGGATTCCGAGCAGGATCGACCGGGCCGGGGCATCCTTGGTGACGACGGCATTGGCGCCCACGGTGCTCCACTCGCCCAGCGTGATGGGACCGAGGATCTTGGCGCCGGCGCCCACGGTGACGCCGTCGAGCAGGTGGGGGTGGCGCCGGGTGCCTGGCACGTTGCCGTGCCGGCTCTTCCCGCCCAGAGTGACCCCGTGGTAGAGCATCACGTCGTCGCCGACCACGGCGGTCTCGCCGATCACCACGCCCATGCCGTGGTCGATGAACAGGCGCCGGCCGATGGTGGCGCCGGGGTGGATCTCCACACCGGTGAGGAACCTGGTGAACTGCGAGAGCAGCCGGGCCGGCAGGCGCAGGCCTACCAGCCACAGCCGGTGCGTGACACGGTAGGCCCACACTGCGTGCACGCCGCTGTAGGCGAGCACGACCTCCGCCTTGCTGTGCGCGGCAGGGTCGTGCCTCTGCGCCATCGCGATGTCCTCGCGAACGCGTGCGAACACTCCCATGCCGGGCACCCTAGACGAGATCTTCGTAGAGCACGGTGCTGATGTACCGTTCGCCGAAGCCGGGCACGATCACGACGATGGTCTTGCCGGCGTTCTCGGGCAGTTTGGCCTGCTCCAGGGCGGCCCAGACCGCGGCGCCGCCGGAGATGCCGGCGAGAATGCCCTCTTCGGTGGCCAGTGCGCGGGCCGTGGCAACCGAGTCGGCGAGGGTCACGTCGGTGACCTCGTCGTAGACGTGGGTGTCCAGCACGCTCGGCACGAAGTTGGCGCCGATGCCCTGGATCTTGTGCGGGCCAGGCGCGCCGCCGTTGAGGATGGGGGAGTCCTTGGGCTCAACGCCGATGACGCGCACGGACGGCTTCCGCTCCTTGAGCAGCTGGCCGGTGCCGGTGATGGTGCCGCCGGTGCCGATGCCGGCCACAAGCAGGTCCACGGCGCCATCGGTGTCGTCCCAGATCTCCACCCCGGTGGTGGCCTTGTGGATCGCGGGGTTGGCCGGGTTGTCGAACTGGCGCGCCCAGATCGCGCCCGGTGTGGCCGCGACGATCTCCTGAGCCTGTTCGACCGCGCCGCGCATGCCGGCGGAACCCGGGGTCAGCACGAGCTCCGCGCCGTACGCACGCAGCAGGATCTTGCGCTCCTTGCTCATGGTCTCCGGCATTGCCAGGATCACCTTGTAACCACGGGCGGCGCCGACCATGGCCAGGGCGATGCCGGTGTTGCCGCTGGTGCCTTCGACGATGGTGCCGCCGGGCTTGAGCTCGCCCGACGCCTCGGCGGCATCCACGATGGCGATGCCGATGCGGTCCTTGACGCTGCTGGACGGGTTGTAGAACTCGAGCTTGGCCAGCACCGTCGCGCTGGAGGTGCCGGGCAGCCGGTTCAGTTTCACCAGCGGGGTACCGCCGACGGTTTCGGTAATGTCTGAGTAGATCCGTGCGGACATCGATAGACCTTTCCTGAGGGCTCACCAGGGAGCCTTGTGTTTCTGCGGACGAGCCGCCGGGTGGGTGACGCCGTAACGGGGTGCTCTACAGCCGACCTCGTTCAGCCTAGAGCCCCGACGATACTCAGGGAGGTGCGTAAGATTTCTCTTTGTGACAGCTCCCAGCAACAACCCAGCTCCGTCTTCTCCAACGCCGACCACTGTCGACCGGGCTCGGGCCTATGCGGCCGCCACCCTCGCCCGGGCCGGCATCGACGACGCCGAGGTGGATGCCGACCTCCTGATCGGGCACGTCCTCGGTCAGAGCAGGGGCCAGGTGCAGGCCGCCGCGATCATGGGCACCACGCTGACCGAGACCGACGCGGCCGCCATCGCCGCCCTCGTCGAGCGCCGGGCCAGGCGTGAACCCCTGCAGCACATCACCGGCCGGGCGCCGTTCCGGTCCATGGAGCTGAACGTGGGCCCCGGCGTCTTCGTGCCGCGCCCCGAAACCGAAGGCGTCGCCCAGATCGCCATCGACGCCCTGCGCTCGATGGCCGACCCCGAACCCGTCGGCGTTGACTTGGGCACCGGTAGCGGCGCCATCGCCCTGGCCCTGGCCACCGAGGTGCCGCACGCCAGGGTGTTCGCCTGCGAGAACTCCCCGGATGCCTTCCCCTGGACCAGCCGCAACTTCGCCGAAGTGGGCGCCGAGAACGCCACCCTGGTGTTCGCCGACCTGGCCGACGCGTTCCCCGAACTCGACGGCACCGTGGCCGTGGTGGTCTCGAACCCGCCCTATATCCCGGCAGACGCCATCCCGCGCGACCCCGAGGTGCGCCTGTTCGACCCCGCCCACGCCCTGTACGGCGGACCGGACGGCCTCGACGTGGTGCGGCTGGTCTCGCAGACGGGCCTGCGCCTGCTGCGCGCCGGGGGAGTGCTCGCGATCGAGCACGGCGAGCTGCAGGGGGCCGAGATCCGCGCGCTGCTCGACGCCGACGGCTGGCGGGCGACCGCCACCCACCGCGACCTGACCACCCGCGACCGCACCACAACGGCGCTGCGCCCGTGACCGCCGGACTCCGCCCGCTCGGAGAGACCGAACTCGCCGCGTGGCTGGTGTCCAGCGTCGCCGACTATACCGACGACCTCGAGGCCGCCGGGCTCAGCCGGGCCGCCGCCGAGAACAAGGCCGCCGAAGCCACCCGGCGCGAGTTCCCGCAGGGCCGCCCCGCTCCCGGGCAGCGCGTCTATTCGATCAGGGTCGCCGACGAGCATGTCGGTGTGCTCTGGCTCTCCGCTGGTCCGGCCGACGATCCCACCAACTGGTGGATCCTCGACATCGTGGTGTTCGAAGAGTTCAGGGGCCGCGGTCACGGCCGCCTGGCGATGTTGCTCGCCGAGGCCGAAGCCGCCCGACTGGGCGCCGCCAAACTCACCCTGAACGTCTTCGCCCGCAACGCCGTGGCCCGCGCCCTGTACGCATCCCTCGACTACGAGCCCACCAAGATCGTGATGGAGAAAACCCTCGCCCCTTCCGCGAACTGAGAGAAAAGCACCGAAAACGCGCGTTTTCAGGGGCTTAGCTCACAGTTCGCGGGCCGTGGTCGCCGGGGCCTCACAGGCGGGCTGCACTAGAATCGTGCCCGATGACACGTATCTATGATTGCTCGGTCGACGAGGAACGCTCGACCGGCATGCGACTGGCACGCTCGGCGATAGGCCGCGGCGCGCTCGTTGTCATCCCCACCGACACCGTCTACGGCGTGGCCGCGGACGCGTTCAACCCCGAGGCCGTGCAGCGGCTTCTGGATGCCAAGGGCCGCGACCGCACCTCGCCGCCACCCGTGCTCATCCCGGGGATCCCCACCCTCGATGCGCTCGCCCAGGATGTGCCGGAGCCCGTGCGCGCCCTCGTCGCCGAATTCTGGCCCGGCGGCCTCACGGTGGTGCTCACCGCGCAGCCGTCCCTGGTCTGGGACCTCGGCGACACCCGCGGCACCGTCGCGCTGCGGATGCCCCGCAACCAGGTGGCCCTTGACCTGCTGGCCGAGACCGGCCCTCTCGCCGTCTCGAGCGCAAACACCAGCGGCCTGCCCTCCGCCATCGACGTCATCGGCGCCGAAGAGATGCTCGGCGTGAGCGTCGCGGTCTACCTCGACGGCGGAGTGGCCGGACTGGACTACGAACCGATCGGCGACCGCGCCGGAGACACCTCCTCCACAATCGTGGATGCGACGGGGTTCGACACCAACGGCGGCAAACTCGTGATCGTGCGGAACGGTGTGATCTCCCGGGCCGCCATCGAGGCCGTCATCGGCGACGCGCTTGCACCGGTGGCCGAGTAATGACTCTTTTTGTCCTCTTGGCGCTCGTGTCGGCGGTCGTGACTTTCCTCATGTCGATCGTCGTGCTCAAGCTGACCCACAAGTACCGGCTCTACCCCAAGATCCGCGAACGCGATGTGCACACCAGGCCCACGCCCCGGCTGGGCGGCATCGCAATGTTCTTCGGCATCCTGGTGGCCTTCGGGGTGTCCTACCTGGTGGCCTCCCAGTTCGCCCCCCTGCGGTTGATCTTCGCCGACCCGCACCAGATCATGGCCATCCTCGGCGCCGCCCTGCTGATCGTGCTGCTCGGTGTGGCCGACGACATCTGGGACCTCGACTGGATGACCAAACTGCTGGGCCAGTTCATCGCCGCGGGGCTGGTGGCCTGGCAGGGCGTGCAGATCTTCTCGCTGCCCATCGGTGGACTCACCGTGGGATCGTCCTGGATGTCGGTCGTGATCACGGTCATGGCCATCGTCATCGTGATGAACATGATCAACTTCATCGACGGCCTGGACGGCCTGGTGGCCGGGGTCGCCCTGATCGCCAACGGTGTGTTCTTCATCTACAGCTACCTCTTGGTGCGCGACACGTCACCCACCAATTACTTCAACCTCGCCTCGCTCATCGCCGCAATCCTCGTCGGCGCCTGCGTGGGCTTCCTGCCGGTGAACTGGCACCCCGCCAAGATGTTCATGGGTGACGCCGGCGCCCTCCTGGTCGGCCTCCTGATGGCCACGTCGGCCATCGCGATCACCGGTCAGGTCGACCCGACGGCGGTCAACCGGTCCCAGCTGTTCCCGGCCTTCATCCCGCTGATCCTGCCGGTGGCGATCCTGATCATCCCGCTTCTCGACTTCGGCCTGGCGGTGTTCCGGCGGGTGCGAGCCGGAAAGTCACCGTTCAGCGCCGACCGCAAGCATCTGCACCACCGATTGTTGGACATGGGGCACTCCCACCTGCACGCCGTGCTGATCTTCTATGGCTGGACCGCCGCCGCGTCGGTCGGCTGCCTGCTCTACTACGTGCTGCCGGTGTTCTTCGGGCTGCCCACCTGGTGGGCCACCTTCTTCCTGGTGAGCGCCCTGGTCATCTGCACAGTCGTGACCCTCGCCCCGCTGAGCCGCCGCAAGGCCATCGAGGCCGCCAGCCAGCTCGCGCCCGCGACCGGCGCCATCGGCCTCCCGACCATTGCCCGGCTTGATCCCCTCGACGAGGCGTCTGACGCCAAGGAGCCCGTATGACCCCCGCCCCTGTTTCCCCCGACGTGCCCACGACCGGGCCCCGGATCGTCCCCGTGGACGCCAAGAAGATCCTCACCGAGGTGCTCAAGTACACCGGCCTGCTGGCGATCGCGATCGCCGTCATCGGCGGTGGGCTCGGTTACCTGTTCGCCGGCACGAACGGCCTCATCAGCGCGCTCATCGGAACACTCCTGGCGGTGCTGTTCGCCTCGATCACAGCCGGCAGCATCATCGGTGCCATGCGCTTCGACATCGCCGCGTTCTTCGGAATCGTGATGGGTGCCTGGCTGCTGAAGATCGTGGTCTTCATTGTGATCCTGGCGCTGCTCCGGGATGCGCCCTTCGTGCAGACCATGGTGCTCTTCCTCACCGTGATCGCCGGGGCGGTGGGCACCATGCTCATCGACGTGATCGTCGTTTTCCGCTCCCGTTTGGGTTACGCGAGCAATGTCTCCCTGCCGAGCGAAACTGACGACACCACGCCCTGACGGCGCGGTGATCTCGATTAGTCACAGCGAACGATTGTTGATAAAGTGAAAACACTCTCAGGTGGCAGTGTGCGCCCCCGAGCCGCTGACCGATATTCCCCCACTGTCGCCTTTGTGCGTCCGCACAGAAACAGGAGATTGCGCTGTTGCTTACCGCTGCGAACTTGCTGATTTCGATGGCTTCCGAGGAAGGCGAGTTCCACGCTCCTGGAATCAGTGAGTTCCTTGGACTCCCCGCGCTTTTCTTCGAAGGCACGCCGTTCGAGATCAACCGAATCATCCTGGTGCGCCTCGTGGCCATCGGCCTCATGCTGCTCCTCTTCTGGATCGCTCTTCGGAAGCCGTCCCGGGTTCCCGGCCGTAACCAGAGCATCGCCGAACTGGCGCTCGGTTTCGTGCAGGTCCAGATCGCCGACCAGATCCTGGGCAAGGAAATGGGCCGTCGCTACCTGCCGCTGCTCGCCGGGCTCTTCTTCGGCATCCTGGCCATGAACATCACCGGTGTGGTGCCGTTCATGAACATCTCGGGAACATCGATCATCGCGATGCCGCTTCTGCTCGGCCTCGTCGCCTACGTCGTGTTCATCTACGCCGGCATCAAGGCGCTGGGCCCGGGCAAGTTCTTCAAGAACTCGCTCTTCCCCGCCGGTGTGCCGTGGCCGATCTACATCCTGCTCGCGCCGATCGAGTTCATCAACATCTTCATCGTGCGGCCGCTCTCGCTCGCCCTGCGACTCCTGCTCAATATGATGGTCGGGCACCTCTTGCTCGTGCTGTGTTTCAGCGCCACGAACTTCTTCTTCTTCACCGCCGGTGGATGGGTCGGACTCTTCGGCGTGGGAACACTCGCGTTCGGGTTCATCTTCACCTTCGTTGAATTCGCCGTCTACATCCTCCAGGCGTACATCTTCACCCTTCTGACCGCCGTGTACGTGCAACAAGCCGTGGCTGAAGAGCACTGACACAACTGAACTGGCTACGTCGACCGACGTCGTTTTTCGATTGAAAGGAAACACCTAGTGGAACCCACCATCCTCGCCGAGATCACCGGCAACATTGCGACCGTCGGTTACGGCCTCGCCGCGATCGGCCCGGGCATCGGCATCGGTATCGTCGCCGGAAAGACCGTTGAAGCCATGGCTCGCCAGCCTGAGCTCGCCGGCCGTCTCCAGGTCACCATGTTCCTCGGCATCGCGTTCACCGAGCTCCTCGCGTTCATCGGTGTTGCCGTATTCTTCATCTTCGTCTAGGGATTACCACAATGCCTGAGCTTGTTCTCGCAGCGGAAGCGGAAACCAACCCGTTTCTTCCTGCCATCTACGACATCACCTGGTCGCTTGTCGTCCTCCTGGTTGTCATGGTCTTCTTTGTACGCTTCGCGATCCCGCGTTTCCGTCAGATCCTTGACGACCGTGCGGAGGCCATCGAAGGGAACATCGCCAAGGCAGACGACGCCCAGCGCAAGGCCGAAGCTGCTCTTGAGCAGTACACCGCCCAGCTGGCTGTCGCACGCGTCGAAGCCGGCCAGATCCGCGAGCAGGCACGTGCCGACGGTCAGCGCATCCTCGCCGAACTGCGGGAACAGGCCACTTCTGAGGCCAACCGCATCACGGCAACCGCGAAAGCACAGATCGAGGCCGAACGTCAGGCCGCCGTTCTGTCGCTGCGCAGTGAAGTCGGCAGCCTGGCCATCGACCTCGCCTCCGGTGTCATCGGCGAGAGCCTGAACGACGATGCGCGTGCAAGCGCCATGGTCGAGCGGTTCCTCGCAGACATCGAAGCCACCGAGAACACGGCCCCTTCGGCCGGAAAGAACTAAGACACATGGGAAGCGCCACCAGAGAAGCCTTGGCCACGTCGCGGGCGGCCCTCGCCGCCCACGCTGACTGGGCTGACCTGGCGACGGGTGAGAACCTGTTCGACGCCGGCCGAGTCATCGGTGACTCTTCGCAGTTGCTCGCCGCACTCAGCGACGCGTCCGCGGAAACGTCCCACAAGGTTGCGCTCGTTCGCGCGGTCTTCGGTGCCACGCTCACGCCCGCCGCTCTCGAGCTGCTGCTGTCGGTCGCGGCCGGCCGGTGGTCAAGCCAGCAGGACCTGCTGGCCGCCATCGAGGAGCTCGCGTTGCGCGTGACGGCTGACTCGGCAGAGGCGGACGTGTCGATTCGATCCGAACTGTTCCTCTTCGGTGCGGCGGTGTCCTCGGACGCCGAACTCGAATTGGCGCTGACCAGCAAGCTGGGTAAGTCCTCAGCCAAGGTCGGTCTCATCCAGGCGCTCCTGGCCGGCAAGGTGTCTCCCCAGACCCTGGTCATCATCCGGCACCTGGTGCAGCAGCCTCGCGGCCGCCGCATCGGCGAACTGCTCACGGATGCGGCGACGATCGTCGCCGATCAGGCCGACAGCATCATCGCAACGGTCACCGTGGCGGCAGCGCTGCAGCCGGGGCAGCGGGACCGCCTCGCGGCGACGCTCTCGACCCGTTACGGACGCAACGTCGCCCTCAACGAGGTCGTCGACGCATCCGTCGTCGGTGGCCTGAAAGTACAGATCGGCGACGACGTCATCGACGGCAGCGTCGCCACTCGTCTCAAGGACTTGAGACTGCAGCTTGCTGGGTAACCTCCGGGTTACCCAGAACACACAAACCTCGAGACGGTAACGTGTCGAAAAGACAAAGCCTGTACTGCTGTACAGAAAAGGGAAGATGATGGCAGAACTAACGATCAGCCCCGATGAGATCCGTAACGCTCTCCAGGACTTCGTGAAGTCCTATGAGCCGAACAAGGCCGCTACGACCGAGGTCGGCTACGTCAGCACCGCGGGCGATGGCATCGCCCACGTGCAGGGTCTCCCCGGCGTGATGGCCAACGAGCTCATCAAGTTCGCGGATGGCACCCTGGGCCTCGCGCTGAACCTTGACGAAGACGAGATCGGTGTTGTCGTCCTCGGCGAGTTCGCCGGCATCGTCGAAGGCATGGAGGTGTACCGCACCGGCGAGGTCCTCTCCGTTCCCGTGGGCGACGGCTACCTGGGACGCGTTGTCGACCCCCTCGGTGCCCCGATCGACGGTCTCGGTGAGATCGCGACCGACGGCCGTCGTGCCCTCGAGCTGCAGGCGCCCGGCGTCATGCACCGCAAGAGCGTGCACGAGCCGATGCAGACCGGCATCAAGGCCATCGACGCCATGATCCCGATCGGCCGCGGCCAGCGCCAGCTGATCATCGGTGACCGCCAGACCGGCAAGACCGCCATCGCGGTGGACACCATCATCAACCAGAAGGCCAACTGGGAGTCCGGCGACTCCAACAAGCAGGTTCGCTGCATCTACGTCGCCATCGGCCAGAAGGGCTCCACCATCGCTTCGGTGAAGGGTGCCCTCGAGGACGCAGGAGCGATGGAGTACACGACCATCGTCGCCGCCCCAGCCTCCGACCCGGCCGGCTTCAAGTACCTCGCCCCGTACACCGGCTCGGCCATCGGCCAGCACTGGATGTACGCCGGCAAGCACGTCCTCATCATCTTCGACGACCTGTCCAAGCAGGCCGAGGCCTACCGTGCAGTGTCGCTCTTGCTGCGTCGCCCGCCGGGACGCGAAGCGTACCCCGGCGACGTGTTCTACCTACACTCCCGTCTGCTCGAGCGTTGTGCCAAGCTCTCCGACGAGCTCGGCGCCGGATCGATGACCGGCCTGCCGATCATCGAGACCAAGGCGAACGACGTCGCCGCGTACATCCCGACCAACGTGATCTCGATCACCGACGGCCAGATCTTCCTGCAGTCCGACCTCTTCAACGCCAACCAGCGCCCCGCTGTCGACGTGGGAATCTCGGTCTCCCGAGTCGGTGGTGACGCCCAGGTCAAGTCGATCAAGAAGGTCTCCGGTACCCTCAAGCTCGAACTGGCCCAGTACCGCTCGCTCGAGGCATTCTCGATGTTCGCGTCGGACCTCGACCCGGCCAGCCGTCGCCAGCTTGCTCGTGGCGCCCGCCTGACCGAGCTGCTCAAGCAGCCGCAGTACTCGCCGTACCCGGTCGAAGACCAGGTCGTCTCGATCTGGGCCGGCACCAACGGCAAGCTCGACGAGGTTCCCCTCGAAGACATCCTGCGTTTCGAGCGCGAACTGCTCGACTTCCTCGGACGCACCACCGGCATCCTCACGACCCTGCGAGAGACCAACGTGCTCAGCGACGACACCGTCGCCGAGTTGACCACCGCGGTCGACACCTTCAAGCGTGAATTCCAGACCGGTGAGGGCAAGCCCCTCGCCTCCGTCGGTCGCGAAGAGTTCGTCGCGACCAAGGAAGAAGACGTCAACCAGGAAAAGATCGTCAAGCACAAGCGCTAACCGCGCCCTGCGGTTCGCGGCGCCCGGCGGCGCGAACCGCAGCTCTGACACTCATCGACACAATATCTAAGCAAGCACAGGAGACACATGGGAGCGCAACTTCGGGTCTACCGGCAGAAGATCAAGTCTGCCCAGACGACCAAGAAGATCACTCGGGCCATGGAGCTGATCTCCGCTTCGCGCATCCAGAAGGCGCAGGCGCGGGTTGCGGCTTCCACCCCGTATTCGCGTGCGATCACGCAAGCGGTTTCGGCGGTCGCCACCTACTCGAACGTCGAGCACGTGCTGACCACGGAGCCCGAGGTCATCAACCGCGCCGCGGTCGTCATCTTCGCCTCCGACCGCGGACTCGCGGGAGCATTCAGCTCCCAGGTGCTGCGGGAGGCCGAGCAGCTCAGCGAACTGCTGCGCAGCCAGGGTAAGGACGTCGTCTACTACCTGGTCGGACGGAAGGCGCTGGCGTACTTCAGCTTCCGCCGACGTGTCTCCGAGCAGTCCTGGACCGGCGGCACCGACCGTCCGGAGTTCGACACCGCCCAGGAAATCGGCGATGCGCTCCTGTCGGCGTTCCTTCGCGATGCCGATGACGGTGGCGTCGACGAGATCCACATCGTCTACAACCGTTTCGTGAGCATGGTCACCCAGGTTCCCCAGGTCGTTCGCCTGCTGCCGCTGGAGGTCGTCGAGGGTGAAGCCAGCGACGTCCCCTCCACGTTGCCGCTGTACGAATTCGAGCCTGACCCTGAGACCGTGCTCGACGCGTTGCTGCCCGTGTACATCGAAAGCCGCATCTTCAACGCCATGTTGCAGTCGGCCGCTTCGGAGCACGCCAGCCGTCAGAAGGCCATGAAGTCGGCCAGCGACAACGCAGACAAGCTCATCAAGGACTTCACGCGCCTGTCGAACAACGCGCGCCAGACCGAGATCACGCAGCAGATTTCCGAGATCGTGGGTGGAGCCGACGCGCTCTCATCCGCCAAGAACTAACCCAGAGAAGAGAGAGCAATGACTGACACCGCAATCGCGCCAGTCCTCGCGGAGGACACGGCAGGCGCTGTGGGCCGGATCGCCCGCGTAACGGGACCCGTGGTGGACATCGAGTTCCCGCACGACTCGATCCCTGGCATGTACAACGCGCTCAAGACGACCATCGTCATTGGCGACGAGTCGACCGAGATCACCCTCGAGGTCGCACTGCACCTCGGCGATGACCTGGTGCGCGCCATCGCCCTGAACCCGACCGACGGCCTCGTCCGCGGTCAGGAGGTCCGGGACACCGGCTCGCCCATCATGGTTCCGGTCGGCAACGTCACCAAGGGCCGCGTCTTCAACGTCATCGGCGAGGTCCTCAACGCCAAGCCCGGCGAGAAGATCGAGATCACCGAACGCTGGCCCATCCACCGCAAGCCGCCGCCCTTCGACCAGCTGGAGTCCAAGACCCAGCTGTTCGAGACCGGCATCAAGGTCATCGACCTGCTCACGCCGTACGTGCTCGGTGGAAAGATCGGCCTCTTCGGTGGTGCCGGTGTCGGTAAGACCGTCCTGATCCAGGAAATGATCCAGCGTGTTGCGCAGGACCACGGTGGTGTGTCGGTGTTCGCCGGTGTCGGCGAGCGTACCCGTGAGGGCAACGACCTCATCGGCGAGATGGAAGAGGCCGGCGTCTTCGACAAGACCGCCCTCGTATTCGGCCAGATGGACGAGCCGCCGGGAACGCGACTGCGCGTCGCGCTCTCCGCGCTGACCATGGCCGAGTACTTCCGTGACGTCGCCAAGCAGGACGTGTTGCTCTTCATCGACAACATCTTCCGCTTCACCCAGGCCGGCTCGGAGGTGTCGACCCTGCTGGGCCGCATGCCGTCCGCCGTGGGTTACCAGCCGAACCTGGCCGACGAGATGGGCATCCTGCAGGAGCGCATCACGTCGACCCGTGGCCACTCGATCACCTCGCTGCAGGCCATCTACGTGCCTGCTGACGACTACACCGACCCGGCTCCGGCGACCACGTTCGCGCACCTTGACGCCACCACCGAGCTCTCCCGTGAGATCGCGTCGAAGGGCCTGTACCCGGCCGTCGACCCGCTCACCTCGTCCAGCCGTATCCTCGACCCCCGCTACTTGGGTGCCGATCACTACAACACGGCCGTTCGTGTCAAGGCGATCCTCCAGAAGAACAAGGAACTCCAGGAGATCATCGCGATCCTCGGTGTTGACGAGCTCTCTGAAGAAGACAAGGTGACCGTGGCCCGCGCCCGGCGCATCCAGCAGTTCCTGTCGCAGAACACCTACATGGCGAAGAAGTTCACGGGCGTCGAGGGTTCGACGGTGTCGCTCAAGGACACCATCGAGTCGTTCACGGCCATCGCCAACGGTGACTTCGACCACGTGTCGGAGCAGGCCTTCTTCAACGTCGGTGGCATCGGCGACGTCGAAGAGAAGTGGGCTCAGATCCAGAAGGAGAACGGCTAAGCATGGCTTCGGCTTCGCTTACCGTGAGTCTCGTCTCGGCGGACCAGCAGGTCTGGTCCGGCGAGGCGTCCATGGTCGTCGCGCGCACGGTGGAAGGCGAGATCGGTATTCTCGTCGGCCACGAGCCGTTGCTGGCCATCCTCTCCAGCGGTGAGGTTCGCATCACCCTGGTCGACGGCAGCAAGGTCGTCGCCGAGGCTGACGACGGCTTCCTGTCGGTGGACAACGACGTCATTTCCGTCGTCGCCCGTCGCGCCGCCCTCGTGTAGGCGCCGCCTCATTTAGGACACTCTTGTTTGTATTGTTACCGCCGTCGGAGACGAAACGCTCCGGCGGCGTTTTCATGCCCTTGGCGCTCGACTCCCTGGCCTTCCCCGCCCTGACCGAGCGCCGTCGGGTGCTCGCCGGTGCCCTTTCGGCGCTGGCCGCCGACCAGGACGCCACTGTGCGGGCGCTCAAACTCGGCCGCACCCAGCTGGCCGAGATCGACCGCAACGCCGCCCTGATGTCCTCGCCGACGACCCCGGTCATCGACCGGTACACCGGCGTGCTCTACGACGCACTGGATGCCCAGACCCTGACGCCGGCCGCCCGCGCCTTCGCCGGCCGGCACCTGCTGGTGCACTCCGCGCTGCTCGGCCCGGTCGGCGGGCTCGACCTCGTGCCCGCCTACAGGCTCTCGCACGACTCCCGGCTGCCGGGGCTGGGGCTGAAGAAGCACTGGGCTGCGGACGTGTCCGCGGTGCTCGAGGCCGCGCCAGGGCTGCTGCTCGACCTCCGGTCGGAGGGTTACGTGTCCCTCGGGCCGGCGGCCGCGCATCCGGACCGGTGGTTCCTGCGCGTGGTGACCGAGAGCAGCGACGGCCACATCCGCGCCCTCAACCACTTCAACAAGAAGGCCAAGGGCGTTCTCACCCGGGCGCTGCTGCACACGGGCCAGGACTTCGACACTGTCGACGGCCTGTTGGACTGGGCGCCGACGGCCGGGCTGACCCTGCGTCCCGGCGTCGCCGGGGAACTCCAGCTCGTGGTCGACGGGCACCTCTAGTATGAACTCGTGCAGAGACAACGAGTAAACGTCACCGTCACCGGCGCCGGGGGCAATATCGGTTACGCACTGATGTTCCGCATCGCCTCCGGCCAGCTTCTCGGGCTCAACGTGCCCGTCGCCCTTCGCCTGCTGGAGATCCCCAGCGGGATCCAGGCCGCTGAGGGCAGCGCGTTCGAGCTGCAGGACAGTGCCTTCCCGCTGCTGCGCGACGTGGTCGTCACCGATGACCCCGTGCGGGCCTTCGATGGCGCGAACGTGGCCATCCTGGTGGGTTCACGGCCCCGCGGGCCCGGCCAGCAGCGTGCGGACCTACTCGAGGGCAACGCCAGGATCTTCGGACCGCAGGGTGCTGCGATCAACGCCGGCGCCGCCGACGACATCCGCGTGGTCGTCGTGGGCAACCCGGCCAACACCAACGCCCTCGTGGCCGCCAGCCACGCACCGGATGTTCCCACCGACCGGTTCACCGCCCTCACCCGGCTGGACCACAACCGCGCAGTCGCCCAAATCGCCGCGCACCTGTCGGTGCCGGTCACCTCGGTGAACGGCGTGGCGATCTGGGGCAACCACTCCGCCCTGCAGTACCCCGACGTGTCGCACGCCACCGTCGACGGCCGCCCGGTCCGGGACCTCATCGACGAGGCCTGGCTGGTGAACGAGTTCATCCCGCGGGTGGCCAACCGTGGCGCCGAGATCATAAAGGTGCGCGGGGCGTCGTCGATGGGGTCGGCCGCCAGCGCCACCGTCGACCACGTCTACGACTGGGTGAACGGTACCGGAGACGACTGGACCAGCGCCGGGGTGGTCTCAGACGGCTCCTACGGGGTGCCGGCCGGTCTGGTGTCCTCCTACCCGGTGCGTTCCCTCGGCGGCCGCTGGGCGATTGAGCCCGGGCTGGCCATCGACGCCTTCTCCCGTGCCCGCATCGACCTGTCCATCGCCGACCTGGAGGCGGAACGGGCCGCGGTCAGCGAGCTCGGGCTTCTCGGTCCCCGGGAAGCCGCCTAGACCGGCGCCAAGTGGCAACCGGTCACGTGATCGTTCACGAGGCCGCTGGATTGCATCAGCGCGTACATCGTGGTGGGGCCCACAAACTTGTAGCCGCGCGCCCGGAGCGCCTTGCTGAGCGCGGTGGACTCCGGCGTGATCGCCGGCACCTCGGCCAGGTCACGCAGGGGAGCGGGCCGCGGCGTCGGCGCGAAGCCCCAGATCAGCTCGGCCAGGCTTCCGTCCAGCGCCAGTGTGGTGCGGGCGTTGTCGATGGCGGCGGTGATCTTGCCCCGGTGCCGGATGATGCGCTCGTCACCGAGCAGTCGCTCGACATCCGCTTCGGTGAACGCGGCCACGGCGTCGACGTCGAAGCCGGCGAATGCAGTACGGAACGCCGGCCGGCGCCGCAGGATCGTGATCCAGGACAGCCCGGCCTGGAAACCCTCCAGACAGAGCTTCTCGAACAGGCGCTGCTCGTCGTGCAACGGCCGGCCCCACTCCTCGTCGTGGTAGCGCCGGTACTCCGCGTCGTTCGCAGCCCAGCCGCACCGCGCCACACCGTCGTCGCCGATGACCACTGACGCCCGGGTCACCGGAGCCGGTTCTGCGCTCATCCGACGTACTCGATGCCCTCGTGCCGCAGCAGCCACTGCTTGGTGGGGATGCCCTCACCGGCGCTGAACCCGGTGATGCGGCCGTTGGAGGCGAGCACCCGGTGGCAACCCACCAGGATCGGCGCCGGGTTCGCGCCCACGGCGCCCCCGATGGCCCGGCCCGCACCGCTCTTGCCGATGGAACGACCCAGTTCGCCGTAGGAGAGATGATCGCCGAAGGGGATCGCGGCCAGGCCCCGCCAGACGCTTCGCTGGAACTCGGTGCCGCGGCTCAGCCGCACGGGAACGTCGAAGGTCACCCGGGTGCCGGCGAAGTACTCGCCGAGCTGGGTGGCCGCACGCTCGAGCACGGCGTTGGGAGCCTCGGCCAGGCCCTCCAGCGGCAGGTGGCCGCCGCGGACGATGGCCAGCGACCAGACCTCATCGTCGTCGCCGGTGAGTTCAAGGTCGCCGAGCGGGCTCTGGACGCGAACCAGGTTCGGGGGAGTGGGGGCTGGGCTGTTCAGACTGTGGCTGTTCATAGTGCGACTGTAGTCGGCGGTGCGCCCGGGCTCCGGCGGGAATCGGACACGGGAATATGCGGCCGAATCGTGGCCTGTGGAGGAGGGGCCAGAACATGGTCAAACCAAGGCCGCACAGGAATAGTCTGTAACAATGGCTCAGATCGATTATCGTACTCTTGGCAACTCCGGGCTCGTCGTCTCGACGATCGGGCTGGGCTGCAACAACTTCGGCCGGAACGGCACCAGCACCGAATCCCAGGCCGGCACCTCCCTGGTGATCGATGCGGCCATCGACACCGGCGTCACCCTCTTCGACACCGCCGACATCTACGGGGCTGAGCGGGGACTGAGCGAGACCCTGATGGGCCACGCCCTCCGCGGCAAGCGCGACCAGATCGTGCTCGCCACGAAGTTCGGCATGGACATGGGCGGCGCGAACGGTCCCGATTGGGACGCCCGCGGCTCCCGCCGGTACATCCGTCTGGCCGTCGAAGCGTCGCTCACCCGGCTGCAGACCGACTGGATCGACCTTTACCAGCTGCACCGGCCGGACGCGAACACCCCCATCGAGGAAACCCTCGACACCCTGGACGACCTCATCCGGGAGGGCAAGATCCGCTACATCGGCCACTCGAACCTGGCCGGCTGGCAAATCGCGGAGGCCGAATTCACGGCCAGGATCGGGCACCATCCGGCGTTCATCTCGGCGCAGAACGAGTACAGCCTGCTCGTGCGCGAGGCCGAGGAAGAGGTGCTGCCGGCCGTGAACGCCTACGGACTGGGCTTCCTGCCGTTCTTCCCGCTCTACAACGGCCTGTTCACCGGCAAGTTCAGCCGCGACGGCGGCCCGGCCGACAGCCGGATCATGACGATTCGCCGGCACCTGCTCGATGACGCACCCTGGGACACCATCGAGCGTTACCAGCAGTTCTGCGACGAGCGCGGTGTGAGCATGCTCGCCGCGACCCTCGCCTGGCTCCTGGCCCAGCCCGGGCTCACCAGCGTCATCGCCGGGGCCACCAAACCGGAACAGATCGTACAGAACGCCCAGGCCGCCACCACCTGGCGGCCCACCGCCGAGGACATCGCCTATATCTCGGCCCTGTTCGCCTGATGCTCTGGACACTGCTCGTACGCTATCTCCGGCCGCACTGGCGGCTGCTCGTGGCCGTCGTCGTCTTCCAGCTGGCGCAGTCGGTCGCGTCGCTCTACCTGCCGTCGTTGAACGCCGACATCATCGACGAGGGCGTGGCCACGGGCGACACCGGCTACATCCTCCGCGTGGGCGGCATCATGCTGCTGATCACCCTCGGCCAGATCGTCTGCGCAATCATCGCCGTCTACTTCGGTGCCAAGGCGGCCATGGCCCTTGGCCGTGACCTGCGCGGAGCGGTTTTCACCAGGGTGGGGGAGTTCTCCGAACAGGAGGTCAGCCGGTTCGGGGCCCCGTCGCTCATCACCCGGTCCACCAACGACGTACAACAGGTGCAGATGCTCGTGCTGACCACCTGCACCCTGCTGGTCTCCGCGCCGATCCTGTGCGTCGGCGGCATCATCATGGCCATGCGACAGGACCTCGAACTGTCCTGGCTGATCGCCGTGAGCGTGCCCGTGCTGCTTGTGGCCGTCGGGCTGATCATTGTGCGCATGGTCCCGCTGTTCCGGGTCATGCAGGTGCGCATCGACACCGTCAACCGGGTGCTGCGCGAGCAGCTCACCGGCATCCGCGTGATTCGCGCCTTCGTGCGGGAAGACGTGGAGACCCGCCGCTTCGGCCAGGCCAACACCGACGTCACCCAGACGGCCCTGCAGGCCGGCCGGTTGATGGCGCTGATGTTCCCCGTGGTGATGCTGGTACTCAACGTCTCCAGCGTCGCCGTGATCTGGTTCGGCGCGTTCCGCATCGAGGACGGCTCGATGCAGGTGGGCACCCTGATCGCCTTCCTCAGCTACCTGATGCAGATCCTGATGGCCGTGATGATGGCCACCTTCATGGCCGTGATGATCCCGCGGGCCACGGTCTCGGCCGACCGGATCGGTGAGGTGCTCGACACCGCGTCCAGCGTGCGCCCGCCGGTGAACCCGGTGAACGCGACCCACGGCCACGGCGAACTGGAGCTTCGGGGTGTGAGCTTCGCCTACCCCGGTGCCGAACAGCCCGTGCTCAGCGACATCAGCTTCGTGGCCAGGCCCGGCTACACCACCGCCATCATCGGCAGCACAGGGTCGGGCAAGACCACCCTGGTCAACCTGATGCCGAGACTGTTCGACGCCACCAGCGGCACCGTGCTCTTCGGCGGCGTCGACGTGCGCGAACTGAACCCCGACCTGCTCTGGGGCCACATCGGCCTGGTGCCGCAGAAGCCGTACCTGTTCTCCGGCACCGTGCGCAGCAACCTGCTCTACGGCAAGCCGGATGCCACCGAGGCGGAGATCTGGCAGGCGCTGGACACCGCGCAGGCCCGCGACTTCGTCGAGCGGCTCGACGGCGTCCTCGACGCGCCCATCTCCCAGGGCGGCACCAACGTCTCGGGCGGGCAGCGGCAACGCCTCGCGATCGCGAGGGCGCTGGTGAAACGGCCCGAGCTGTACATCTTCGACGACTCGTTCTCGGCCCTGGACCTGGCCACGGATGCCCGGCTGCGGGCGGCCCTCGCCGCCGACGTCACCGACGCGACCATGATCATCGTGGCCCAGCGGGTGTCCACGATCATCGACGCCGACCAGATCCTCGTCGTCGAGGACGGCCGGATCGTGGCCAGTGGAACCCACGAGGAGCTTCTTGAATCCTCGACCACGTACCAGGAAATTGCGGCATCCCAGCTGGCAGCGGAGGCCACCTCATGAGCGACAGCCCCGACGACGACGCGAAGGTTCCCGCCAGGCCCCCGCGCGGCGGCGGTCCGTTCGGCGGCATGAACATGCCGGCCGAGAAGGCCATGAACTTCGGTCCGAGCGCCAAACGCCTGATCGGCACGCTGCGCCCCGAGCGGGTGTGGCTGGCCCTAGTGCTGGTGCTCGCGGTGATCAGCGTGACGTTCTCGGTGATCGGCCCGCGGCTGCTCGGCGAGGGCACCAACCTGATCTTCTCCGGCATCGTGTCGAAGACCCTGCCGGCCGGAGCCACCCAAGCCGAGGTGATCGCGGGCCTCAGGGCATCCGGCAACACCGCCCAGGCCGACATGCTCAGCGCGATGACCCTCACCCCGGGCCTCGGTATCGACTTCGCGGCGCTGTCTGCCGTGCTGTTCTGGGTGCTGGCGCTCTACATCCTGGCCTCGGTGTTCAGCTGGCTACAGGCCCTGGTGCTCAACGCCGTCGTGCAGCGCACCGTGTACCGGCTGCGCGAGGAGATCGAGGCGAAGATCAACCGGCTGCCGCTGGGCTACTTCGACACCGTCAAGCGCGGCGAACTGCTCAGCCGGGTGACCAACGACGTCGACAACATCTCGCAGAGCCTGCAGCAGTCGCTCAGCCAGGTGGTCACGTCGCTGCTCACCGTGGTGGGCGTCATCGTGATGATGCTGCTGCTCTCGCCGCTGCTCGCCGTGATCGCGCTGGTCACCGTGCCGCTGACCCTGGTGACCACGGTCATGATCGCCAAGCGGTCACAGAAGCTCTTCGTGGCGCAGTGGGCGCACACCGGTGAGCTCAACGGCCAGATCGAGGAGACCTTCTCCGGGCACGCCCTCGTGAAGGTCTTCGGCCGGCAGAAGGAGGTGGAGCAGCGCTTCGCCACGAAGAACGACGAACTCTACGCAGCCAGCTTCGGCGCCCAGTTCGTGAGCGGCATGATCATGCCCGCGATGACCTTCATCGGCAACCTCGTCTACGTGGCCATCGCCGTCGTCGGCGGGCTGCAGGTGGCCTCAGGGGCCATGCAGCTCGGTGATGTGCAGGCGTTCATCCAGTACTCCAGGCAGTTCACCCAGCCGCTTGCCCAGTTGGGCTCGATGGCCAACCTGTTGCAGTCCGGCGTCGCCAGCGCCGAGCGGGTCTTCGAGCTGCTGGATGCCGACGAGCAGACCCTGGACGCCGACCCGGCCGAGACCCCAGCAGAGACCCACGGCCGGCTGGTGTTCGAGAACGTGTCGTTCAGCTACAGCCCGGACAAGCCGCTGATCGAGAATCTCAACCTGGTGGCCGAACCCGGCCAGACCGTGGCGATCGTGGGCCCGACCGGGGCCGGCAAGACCACCCTGGTGAACCTGATGATGCGCTTCTACGAGCTCGACAGGGGCCGGATCACCCTGGACGGCGTCGACATCTCCACGATGACCCGCAACGACCTGCGCGGCCGGATGGGCATGGTGTTGCAGGACACCTGGCTCTTCGGCGGCAGCATCCGCGACAACATCGCCTACGGCCGGCCGGACGCCACCGAGGAGCAGATCCTGGAGGCCGCGCAGGCCACCTACGTGGACAGGTTCGTGCATTCGCTGCCCGACGGCTACGACACGGTGCTCGACGACGAGGGCGGCAACGTCAGTGCGGGGGAGAAGCAGCTGCTCACGATCGCGCGGGCGTTCCTGGCCCGGCCGAGCGTGCTGATCCTCGACGAGGCCACCAGCTCGGTCGACACCCGCACCGAGGTGCTCGTGCAGCACGCCATGAAGGCGCTTCGCGCCGACCGCACCAGCTTCGTGATCGCGCACCGCCTATCGACGATCCGGGATGCCGACCTGATCCTGGTGATGGAGGCCGGCAAGATCGTGGAGCAGGGCAGCCACGCCGAGCTGCTCCTGGCCGACGGCGCCTACCGAGCCCTCTACGACTCCCAATTCGCCGCCGCGATCGAGTAACCCCCCTCGCGAACTGTGAGAAAAGCCCCAAAAACTTGACGTTTTTGGGGCTTTTCTCACAGTTCGCGGATTATTTGGCGGGCCAGACGGGGAGCGAGGTGCGCGGGGACGTGGAGTTGTACACCACGGCGAAGGAGCCGTACCAGGCCAGCAGCGCGGTGAGGATGCCGAACCAGCCGCCGAGCTGGTGGATCGCGGTGATGCCGGTGTACGCGCCGATCGCGAGCAGGGCAAAGGTGATCGACAGGGCGACGAAGACAATGAAGATCGACCCGTTGGTGTTCTTGGCGGCAACGGTCATGTAGACGGTGAAGATCGTCCAGGCGAGCAGGAAGGTGCCCATGCCGGCGGCGCCGGCCGCCACGTTGCCGCCGGTGCTCTCCAGGTACCAGAAGGCCAGCCAGAACGCGCCGAACGAGGTGAACGCCGTGGCGCCGAAGGTGTTGCCGTTGCGCAGCTCCCAGATGCCGGCGATGACCTGGGCGATTCCGCCGTAGAACAGGGCCAGGCCGAGCACGGCGACGCTGGAGGGCACGATGCCGGTGTTGGACATGCTGAGCACGAAGGTGGTGAGCGCGAATGCTCCCAGGCCCAGGGCGCCGGGATCGGCAAGGGCGCTGTGCGAAGCGGCGGCGGGGGATGCGGAAACGGGTGCGGAGGGTGCTGTCGCGGGGGCCACAGAGACCTCCGGATTAGTCGTATTAATCTGATTCATTTGTTCTGAGATTATCAGCCCGGCCGGGCGCTCCCTGGTGCGTTGTGCACAGGCGGCCGGCCCGCCCGGTTCTGCACAACTCGGTCGGCGCCCGGCCCTGCGAGCCGGTTCCGGCGCAGAGTCGGCGCATGGAAAAGACAATCGTGAAAACCCCGACTCCCCAGGATTTCCTCGCCCTCGTGCCCCAGCTCGTGGGCTTCCTCCCCGCCCAGAGTGTGGTGCTCGTCGCCTTCCGCGGCAACCGCACCTGCGGCGCCCTCCGGTTCAACCTTGCCGACCCCGACGCCGGCCCGCAGGAACTGCGGCGCATCGCCGGAGCCCTGCTCGGCACCCTGTGCAAGATCCCCGGCGTCGACGCCCTCGTGCCGGTGGCCTACACCGACGAATCAATCGGCGACGACCCTGCCGCCGACATCGCCGACCTGCCCCATGGTGCCTTCCTGCGGGCGATCCTCACCCGGGCCGACCAGTCCGGCTTCCTCGTGCGGGACGCGCTCTGTGTGGCCGCTGACGGCTGGGTGTCGTACCTGGCCGCCCCGCCCGCCACGGGCCGGCCCCGTTCCGCGCGGCTCAAGCATCCGCTCAGCGAGATAGCGGAATCCACCGTGAATGAGGGCATCCCCCGCGATGCCCGCCGGGAACTCGGCCGGTTGCATACCGGCGCCGAGCTGCCCAGGGTGGACCTGGGGACCCGGGAACGCTTCGCTAGGCGGCTGGCCCGCTACCAGAGGCTCGGCCCCGACATGGGGCCGATCCCCGAGCTCATCGAAATGGTCGGCGACATGCTCGACCCTGTGGGCACCGCCGAGACCGCGCTCGGCGTGAATCCCGCCGAGCTCAGCATCGACGAGGCCGCTGCGCTGCTGTTCCTGATGCAAGGCCCCGCCACCCGGGACCAGATGATGTTGCAGTTTGCCTTCGGTGAAGCCGAAGGGCACCGCAGTCTGGCCCTGAACCGGCACTATGCCCAGCGGCAGCGCGAGACCGGTCTCAGCATGGACGAGGTCGTCGAAGCCGATATGGCCGCCGGCCGGGCCCTGCAGGAAACCTCGCCCACCACCGGTGACTTGATGCTCGGCATGAGCTTGGACCGGCCGGACCCGGAGCGGATCGAGCGGGGAATCAGACTGCTCAAGCTGCTCGTGGCGATGGCGCCCCGCACGGCCAGGCCGGCACCGCTGTGCATGCTGGCCTGGCTGAGCTGGGCGCTCGGGCAGGGGTCGGTCGCCGGCATCTACCTCGACACGGCCGTGGATATCGACGCCGGGTACCCCATGGCGCTGTTATTGCTGCAGATGATCGGTAGCGGGCACCTGCCGGAGTGGGCGTTCGCGGTGCCCGACGACGCAACCATCGTGCCGTGACGGTGTTCGAGTCGACGGCTACAGGTGCTTCGGCGCTTCCGACAGCACGCCGTACAGGATGTCGCCGATCTCCCGGATCTCCGCCGGGCCGATGGTCAACGGCGGTGCGAGCTGCACGACCGGGTCGCCCCGGTCATCCGCCCGGCAGTACAGCCCGGCACCGAAGAGCGCACCGGACAGGTAGCCGCGCAGCAACCGCTCGGACTCGTCGTCGTTGAAGGTCTCCTTGGTGGCCTTGTCCTTGACCAGCTCGATGCCGAAGAAGTAGCCCTCGCCGCGCACGTCACCCACGATCGGCAGGGCGAGCAGCTTCTCCAGCTCTGCCCTGAACACCGGCGAGTTCTCCCGCACGTTCTCGTTGAGCTTCTCCTCGTCGAAGATGTCGAGGTTGGCCAGCGCCACCGCGGCGGAGACCGGATGGCCGCCGAAGGTGTAGCCGTGGTAGAACGCCGTGTCGCCGTGTTTGAACGGCTCATAGATGCGGTCGCTGATGATGGTCGCGCCGATCGGTGAGTAGCCGCTGGTCATGCCCTTGGCGCAGGTGATCATGTCGGGCTCGATGCCGAACGTGGTCGACGCGAACATGTTGCCGATCCGGCCGAACGCGGTGATCACCTCGTCGGCCACCAACAGCACGTCGTACTGGTCGCAGATCTCGCGCACCCGCTTGAAGTAGCCGGGCGGCGGCGGGAAGCAGCCGCCGGAGTTCTGCACGGGCTCCAGGAACACCGCGGCCACGGTCTCCGGGCCCTCGAACTGGATCATCTCCTCGATGCGGTTCGCCGCCCACAGGCCGAACGCCTCGACATCGTCGCCGTGCCCGGAGCCCATCTCGTCGGCCCGGTAGAAGTTGGTGTTGGGCACCCGGAAGCCGCCGGGGGTGACCGGCTCGAACATCTCCTTGAGTGCGGGGATGCCCGTGATCGCCAGGGCGCCCTGGGTGGTGCCGTGATAGGCGACGGAGCGGGAGATCACCTTGTGCTTGGTGGGGCGGCCCTGCAGCTTCCAGTAGTACTTGGCCAGCTTGAACGCCGTCTCGACGGCCTCGCCGCCGCCGGTGGAGAAGAACACCCGGTTCAGGTCGCCCGGCGCGTGCTCGGCCAACCGGTCGGCGAGCTCGATGGCGCTGGGGTGCGCGTAGGACCAGAGCGGGAAGAACGCGAGCTCCTCCGCCTGCTTCGCGGCGGCCTGGGCGAGACGCTTGCGGCCGTGCCCGGCGTTCACCACGAACAGTCCGCTCAGGCCGTCGATGTACTTCTTGCCGGTGGAGTCCCAGATGTGGTGGCCGAGTCCCTTGGTGATCACCGGCACGCCGGTACCGGATTCCAGCACGGACTGACGGGCGAAGTGCATCCAGAGATGGTCCTTGGCCTTCTGCTGCAGGTCGGCGTTCTCGGCGTCGCTATAGACGCGCGGGCCGGTGGTGGATGCTGTTGGCTCTGTCATGGTCATCTCGGTTACCGTGTTCCCCAGTTGTACAACTGTTTGTGAAGCTTGAGATAGACGAACGTCTCGGTCGAGGCGACCCCCTCAAGCGCGCGGATCTGTGAATTGAGCAGTGCGATCAGTTCGTCGTCGTCCTCGCAGACGACTTCGGCCAGGATGTCGAAGGAACCCGCGGTGAGTACGACATAGTCGACCGCCGGGATCTCGGCGAGCTTGTCGGCCAGGATGCGGGTGTCGCCGGTGGCGCGGATGCCGATCATGGCCTGCCGGTAGAAACCCAGCTGCATCGGGTCGGTCACCGCGACGACCTGCATGACCCCGGCCTCGGTGAGCTTTTGCACCCGCTGGCGCACCGCGGCCTCGCTCAGGCCGACGGCTTTGCCGATCTCGGCATAGGACCGTCGACCGTCGACCTGCAGCTGCTCGATGATCTTCTTCGACACATCGTCCAGTTGGGCTGGTCGACCCGCGTTGCCGCGTCCGTTGCTACTCATCACCCGATTGTGACAGCGAAGGTGCCATGCGGCAAGCGAATCCGTCGTGAAACAAGAGTTTCACAACGAATTCCCATGGCTTCGCGGTGGTCTGACAGATTCCGGGCAGCTAGGCTGACGCGCATGAGCGCGCTACGCAACTTCATCAACGGCGACCACGTCGAGTCCACCTCAGAGACCACCATCGACCTCATCGACCCGGCCACGGAGCAGAGTTACGGCACCAGCCCGGTGTCGACCGCGGCCGATGTCGATTCCGCCTATCGAGCCGCCGTGGCCGCGTTCGAGGGCTGGGGCGAGTCCACCCCGTCCGAACGCCAGCTGGCCCTGTTCCGCATCGCCGACGCCGTCGAGGCGCGCGCTGAGGAATTCGCCGACGCGGAGTCCCGCGACACCGGCAAGCCGCGCAGCACGCTCGTCGACGACGAGATCCTGCTGTCGGTCGACCAGATCCGTTTCTTCGCCGGCGCCGCCAGGGTGCTCGAGGGCAGGAGCGGTGGCGAGTACCTGAAAGACCACACCTCCTTCATCCGTCGCGAACCCATCGGCGTCGTCGGACAGGTGACCCCGTGGAACTACCCCCTGAACATGGCCGTCTGGAAGTTCGCACCGGCGCTCGCGGCCGGCAACACCACTGTGCTCAAGCCCTCTGACACCACCCCGAGCGCGACCCTGCTGCTGGCGGAGGTGGCCGCGGAGTTCCTGCCGCCGGGGGTGCTCAACGTGGTGATGGGCGACCGCAGCACCGGGGCCGCGATGATCGACCACGCCACTCCGCAGCTGGTTTCGATCACAGGTTCGGTGCGCGCGGGCATGGAGGTGGCCAAGGCCGCAGCGACCGACCTCAAGCGGGTGCACCTCGAGCTCGGCGGCAAGGCGCCGGTGATCGTCTTCGACGACGCGGACATCGAGCAGGCCGTCGCGGGAATCAGCGCGGCGGGCTTCTTCAACGCCGGCCAGGACTGCACGGCCGCCACCCGGGTTCTCGTGCAGGAGGGCATCCACGATGAGTTCGTGGCGGCGCTCGCCGCATATGCTGCCCGGAACGCTCGAACCGGCCCGCCGAACGAGGAAGGCATCCTGTTCGGCCCGGTGAACAACCAGAACCAGCTCGCCCAGGTGACCGGTTTCATCGACCGGCTGCCCGACCATGCCGTACTCGAGCTCGGCGGACACCGGCAGGGCAGCACCGGCTACTTCCACGAGGCCACAGTGGTCAGCGGCCTGCGGCAGGCCGACGAGGCCGTGCAGCGGGAGATCTTCGGCCCTGTCATCACCGTGCAGCGCTTCGCCGACGAGGCCCAGGCCCTGACCTGGGCCAACGACGTGCAGTACGGGCTGGCCTCATCGGTGTGGACCACGAACCACGGGCGTGCCATGCGAATGGCCAAACGGCTTGACTTCGGCTGTGTGTGGATCAACACCCACATCCCGATCGTCGCCGAGATGCCGCACGGCGGGTTCAAGCACTCCGGTTACGGCAAAGACCTGTCGATGTACGGATTCGAGGATTACACCCGGATCAAGCACGTGATGAGCTACATCGGCTGAGCCAGGTCTAGCATCGAAGGAACAAGGAGGCAGATGCAACTGGGTCGGGTCGGCAGCGAGACCGCGCCGCTGGAGAACGCCGAATGGACGTTCGTGGTGGGCCGGGGGTTCCTGGCCGTGCTCCCGGCGACCACCGGGACCCCGGTCGTGGCGGCCCTGCACGCACTGGCCGCTGACACCGTCGTGGCGCTGGAGACTCTCGTGGCGCTGATCCCGCTTGGCGGGCCGGGCGACGCCGACTCGTTCGCGGTGATAGTGCCCGGCATCCCTCGTGACGGCGACGATGACGGCATCCCGCTGCACGCGGTCGTGCGCGGGGCCATCGCCGTCGACGTCTTCTCAATCGGGGGATCCCGCCGATTCACCGACCGCAACATCCGGCCCTGGCTGCTGGCCGAGTTCCAGGCCGTGACCGGGCTCGTCGTCGGGTCACCGCTGGCAGCCGTCGCGGGTGCCGACAGACTCGCGGACGGCCGCGTGCTCAGCACCGGGATCGACAGCGGTGACACCCTGTTCTGGTCGGTCACCGGGCAGCCGGCCGACGTCGCCGACACTGTGTTGCGCCCCAGGCGGATCGTGGACGACACCGTTGTGCTCGATCGGAGGAGGCTGCAGCGCCTGGACCCGGCCGCGCCGGCCACCGAGACTGCCGCGGAGCCTGCCGCGGAATCCGCCGCCGAGACCGTCGAGGACACCCTCGCCGCACCGATCCGGTACCGGTTCCGGCTGGCGACCGGAGAGGAGCTTCTGCTGGACAGGGTGTACCGGATCGGGCGCAGCCCCCGTCCACGGCGCGTCCAGGCCGGCGAGTTGGTGGAACTGGTCGAGGTGACGTCAGCGGCGTCGATCGTGTCTGCCAGCCACCTCGAAATCCGTCAGGACGGCGATGCCGTCGTCGTCACCGACCTCGGCTCCACGAACGGCACCATGGTCCATTTTGCGCTCGGCCGCAGCCAACGGTTGCGCTCCGACGCCTCCCTCACGGTGCTGCCCGGTACGACGGTGGACATCGGGGACGGTAACCTGATCGAGATCCTGCCAGCGGACTGACCGTCGTCTGCTGCTGCCGCACGTTCGTATTCGGAAGGCACCACCCGTGACCCAGATAGGTCAAGGCTCACCCAGCCACACGATCGCGCTCCCCTCGGTGAAGAAATCCGTCACCCTGGCCTGGGCCGCGCTCACCGATGTTGGTCACCGCCGCGAAGTCAATGAAGACAGCCTGGTAACCCAATCACCCGTGTTCGCGGTGGCGGACGGCATGGGCGGCCACTCCGCGGGTGACGTCGCCAGCAAGGCCGTGGTGACCCGGCTCGCCGAACTCGGCGACAACACACCGACAACAGCCGAGGCGATCAACGTCGCCCTCGCCCAGGCCGTGGACGACATGAAGGCCGGTGAAGGCGTCACCGATCTGGGCACCGGCACCACAGTCACCGGCGTGGCGGTGGCGATCGTCTCGGATGCGCCGCAATTCATCGCCTACAACATCGGCGACTCGCGGGTCTACCAGCTCACCTCCGGGGTGTTGGAACAGGTGACCATCGACCATTCCGTCGTACAGGAGCTTGTCGACGCCGGCCGGATCACTCGTGAGGAAGCCGATGTGCATCCGCACGGAAACGTGATCACCCGGGCCGTCGGATTCCACGAACCGCCCGTGCCCGACTACCGGGTCCTGCCGCTGACGCCGGGCCTGCGCATCCTGGTCTGCTCTGACGGGCTCACCAAAGAGCTGACGGCATACGGGATCCGGCACTTTCTGATGTCGAACCCCAAGGCTGACGACGCCGTAGCGGCGCTGGTGACCGCGGCGCTGGAGAACGGCGGCCGCGACAATGTGACCGCGATCGTGCTGGATGTGCTGAGCGTCGACGATCTTGACGTGGCCGAGGACGCTGCGGAGGACTGACGCTCAGCAGCCATAGAATTGGGCTGGATCGTCGATACCCGTGAAAGCGATCTCTACCTGCGGTTTGGCAGGCGTTCAGGCAGGCAATCCGGTGCCTTTTCCGACCGGGCGAGACGATACACGGGAGGCGCCATGGCGGTACGACTGCCGTCGACGCCGCCGGCCCTGCCGGGATTCTCCTACCTGAGGCCGTTGGGTTCCGGCGGTTTCGCCGACGTGTTCCTCTACGAACAGAACCTGCCGCGGCGTCAGGTGGCTATCAAGGTACTGCTCGCCGCGGTGGTGAGCGACCCGGTTCGGCGCCTGTTCCAGGCCGAAGCGAACCTGATGGCGCAGTTGTCCGCGCACCCGTCGGTGCTCACTGTCTTCCAGGCCGGGGTATCCGCCGACGGCCGCCCTTACCTCGTGATGGAGTACTGCTCAAACGCCCTCGACCAGCGTTACCGGTCCGGGCGCCTCCCGGTCTCCGAGTTGCTCCGGATCGGGGTGACAATCGCCAGTGCCGTGGAGACCGCCCATCGGGCCGGCGTCCTGCACCGTGATATCAAGCCGTCGAACATCCTGATCACCGCGTACGGACACCCGGTCCTGGCTGACTTCGGCATCGCCGCCACCCTCGGCGAGGCGGAGGAAACCGACCAGGTCGGACTTTCGATCCCGTGGTCGGCACCCGAGGTGCTGTTCGACGAGAGCCCCGGCTCCGTGGCCGCGGAGGTCTGGTCGCTCGGGGCGACCCTGTACACGCTGTTGGCCGGCCGGTCGCCGTTCGAACTGCCCGGCGACCGCAACAGCCCCGCCCAGCTGATGGCCCGCATCCAGAAAACGGCCCTGCCGGCCATCGGGCGGCCCGACGTACCGGAGCGGCTGGAGCTGCTGCTGGCCCGGGCCCTCTCCAAACGACCCGAGCGTCGCCAGGCCAGCGCGCTCGACCTGATCCGGGAGCTCCAGGCCGTCGAGGCCGAGCTCGGGCTCGCCCAGACCCCGGTCGAACTCGCGACGGCCGAGTGGGAGGCCCAAACGGCCGGGGATGCCGCCGACCGCACCCGGATCAACGGCGTGGTCACCGTGGCGGCCCAGCCGGCGCGCCGGCAGCGCCGGGAACCGGGCGCCGACCGTGCCCGCACGGCCCGCACGAGCACGGGCCGCACGAGCACGGGCCGCACCAGCACGGCCGGCACGAGCACGGCCCGGCCCGGCTGGGTCCTACGCCGCGGCACTCTGGCTGCTGTCGCGGCCGGCGGTCTGCTCATGGGCGGGCTCGGCGTCGCTGCCGGCGCCCTGCTGGTCGGTCTGGCGCTCTCCGGCGCTCCGGCGAGCATCGGGACCGCCGCGATCCCCAGAGTCAGCGACGTTGCCGGCCGCACCGGCGACGGCACCGTGGTGTTCAGCTGGGCCGACCCCGGCGTCGCTGTCGACGACAGCTACCTCGTCAGCCTGAGCAGCGGCGAAAGCAGCCTTCAGCGCGGCACCGAGTTCATCGTGCAGACCGGCAGCAGCACCGACACCCCGGTCTGCATCACGGTGAGCGTCAGCCGTGACGGTCGCACCGGCGCCGAGAGCACCGAGAAGTGCGTCGACCCGGCCCCGGGAATGCCGTGATCCGCCGCTGGCTGGCCACACACCGTTCGGTCGTCGCCTCCATCACCGGCGGAACCCTGGTCACCGCACTCGTGGTCACCGTCGCGGTGGTCTCCGGCGGCTACACCGCGCAGAAAGTCGATCTGGGCGACGCCGCCGTCTGGGTGGCCAGCGAAACCCGGCAGCTGGTGGGCCGGGTCAACACCGAGCTCGCCGAGCTGAACACCGTCGTCCCGGTCGAATCCGGGCGCACCTCGGTGGTACAGGACGGCAGCACGGTGCTCGTTGTCGACGGCGGCAACGGCACCCTCGACATCCTCGACCCCGCCACCGCGACGCTCACCGACAGCGTGGCGCTGCCGCCGGATGCCCCCGAGGTGAGATTGGCGGGCGGCCTCGCCGCGATCTCGGCCGACGGCGACCTCTGGACGGCGGACACCGCCGACCTGGCCGCCTTCGACAGCACCGTTGACCCCGCCCTCGCGCTGGGCGCCGGCACCCTGTTCAGCCTCGACGCCGCCGGCGTACTGTTCGCGTTCACCCCGGCCACGCAGGCCCTGACGCGCATCGACCCGGAGCGCCCCGGTACAGTGGAGGAGACGACGACGGTGCCGGCCGGAGAGCCTGCCGACGGCTACCAGCTCAGCCAGGTGAACGGCAGCTGGGCCCTGCTCAACACGACCACCGGCATCCTGCACCTGCCCGACAGGGCCGTCGACCTCTCGGCCGGCCCGATGGAGCTGCCCCGCCTGCAGGAACCGGCCGTGTCCGGCGACAGGGTCCTGATCGCCCACAGCACCGGCCTGCTCGGTGTGCCCCTGGGTGGCGGCGCACCCACCGAACTCGTCGACGCCGGCGCTGCCACCGGCGCCCCGGCCGCTCCCAGCCAGAACGGTCGCTGCGCCTACGCGGCATGGGCGGACGGCACCGCCTGGCAGGCCTGCGGCATCGGCTCGCCGGCCGGCAGCACCGCAACCCTCGTCGGGGTCGCGGGCGACGCCCGCCTGGAGTACCGGCAGAACGGCGCCCGGCTGCTGCTCAACGACGCCCACAACGGCACCGCCTGGAATGTGCAGCAGGGCAACGAACTCATCGACAACTGGGACGACCTCATCGACCCGGTCTCCGACCAGCAGGAAACGACGACCACCACCGACGACACCCCGCCGGACTACGAAGACACCCAGGTGCCTCCGGTCGCTGTCGACGACGAGTTCGGTGCCCGACCCGGTCGGACGGTCACCCTGCCGGTACTGCTGAACGACTACGACCTCAACGACGATGTCCTGGTGATCGACTCGGCCGACCCGCCGCCGGTCGGCCAGGGCCGGATCGACCTGGTCTCCGGCAACCAGCAGCTGCAGCTCACCCTCACCCCGGAGGCCGCCGGCAGCTTCAGCTTCGGCTATTCGATCAGCGACGGCCGCGGCGGCACCGCCGACGCCACTGTCACCGTGACCATCCGCAGTCCGGACGAGAACGCCGCCCCGGAACAGGTGCGCCAGACCCGCGCCACCGTCGCGGCAGGGGGCAGCGTGGCCAGTCAGGTGCTCGGCGACTGGATCGACCCGGACGGCGACCCGTTCTACCTCACCACCGCTACCGCCGCCGCACCGGACACCGCCACGTCCACCCCGGCCGGGGCCGTGCTGTTCACGGATGCCGGCGACGGCGGCGACACCGCCCAGGTGGGCCTCACCGTCTCGGACGGCAGCCTCGCCGGAACCGGCACCCTGGACATCACAGTGCGACCGGCCGGTAGCGTGCCCATCGTCGCCGACGGTTTCGCGGTGCGCACCACGGCGGGCAGCGAGGTCACCGTCGCGCCGCTGGAGCATGCCCGCGGCGGCACCGGGCCGCTCCGCCTCGGCGCTGTCCCTGACAAGCCCGGCGTGAGAATCGCGGCAGACTTCGCCGGCGGAACCTTCAGGTTCTCCAGCGACACCGTCGGTGTGCACTACCTGGACTATGCGGTGACCGACGGGGTGAGCACCGTGACCGGGCGGATCCGGGTCGACGTCGACCCGGCCCCAGACAGTCCGGGCCGCCCCATCACGGTGCCACACACGGCCTTCCTGCGTTCCCAGCAGCCCACCGTCATCGACGTGCTCGCCACCGACATCGATCCGGCCGGGGGAGTGCTTCTGGTCACCGGAAGCTCCAATGTGCCCGCCGGCAGCGGACTGACCGTCGAGATCCTCGACCAGCACCTCATCAGGGTCACCCTGACCCGGCCGTTGGAGTCGGGCACCACCAGCTTCGACTACACGGTGAGCAACGGGCTGGCCTCGGCCACCGGGACCGTCACCGTTATCGAGATCCCCGCGGCGACCACCAGGCAACCGCCCGTCGCGGCACCGGACTCGGTGTCGGTACGGGTCGGCGACACCATCGACATCCCGGTGCTCGCCAACGACGAACACCCGGACGGTGACCCGCTCACCCTGGACCCGGTGCTGTCGACCCCGCTGCCCGCCGGCGCCGGACTGCTCTTCGCCTCCGGCCGGGTGCTGCGTTACCTCGCGCCGGCCGGCACCGGCAACTTCACCGCCGTGTACAGGGTGAACGCCCCGGACGGCCAGTTCGCCAACGCCGAGGTGCGCATCTCGGTGCGGGAGACCGACGCCGCCACGAACAACCCGCCGCTGCCGCCGACGGTGACCGCCCGGGTGCTGGCGGGGGACACCGTGCGCATCCAGATCCCCCTCACCGGGATCGATCCTGACGGCGACTCCGTGCAGCTGCTCGGTCAGGAGACCAACCCCGACAAGGGCGCCGTCACCGCCGTCGACGCCGACTCGCTCAGCTACCGGGCCGGCGACTACTCAGCAGGCACCGACACCTTCACCTACGCCGTCATCGATGCCCTCGGCGCCCGCGCCACCGGCACTGTGCGAGTAGGTATCAGCCCCCGCCCCGACGGCGCCCGCAACCCCGTCGCCGTACCCGACGAAGTGACGGTGCGGCCCGACTCGAGGGTGTCGGTGCGGGTGCTCGGCAACGACTCCGACCCCGACGGCGGCACGCTGAGCCTCACCGCGGTCGAGGCGACCGGTGCCGGCGGTGCCGGCGACGGCGCATCCGGCACCGCCGTGATCGACGACAACATGATCGTCGTGCGCGCCCCGAACGCCGCCGGCCGGTACGGCTTCGTGTACGAGGTCCAGAACGACCGGGGCGGCACAGGTTCGGCCTTCCTCACCGTTGTCGTGGACGCCGACGCACCCCTGGCCCGCCCGGAGGCCGCCGACACCCGGCTGAGACTCTCGGATGTGCTCGGCCGGAAAACCGTCGACGTGGACGTCCTCGCCAGGGTGTTCTTCGCCGAAGGGTCGGCGCGGGCGTTGACCCCGGCCGTGCTGCCCGGTTACGACGGCACCGCGACCGTCACCGATTCCGCCCGCATCCGTGTCACCGTCACCAAGACCAGCCAGATCATCCCGTTCAGCGTCACCCACCCCCGCGACCCCGACATCGTCGGATACGCCTTCGTGTGGGTGCCGGGAACCGACGACGCCCTCCCGCAACTGCGGGCCGGCGCCGCCAAGCTCGTCGTGGCCAGTGAGGCCACCCTCGACATCGACATCAACGACTACGTCGTGGCTGTCGGCGACAAGACCGTGCAACTCACCGACCGCAACACCGTGCGCGCCACCCACGCCAACGGCGCCGAGCTCGTAACGGGAGCCAGAACCCTCGCCTTCACCAGCGCTGACCAATACTTCGGGCCCGCGTCGATCTCGTTCGAGGTGACCGACGGTGCGACCGCGACCGACCCAGCGGGACGCACCGCCACGATCGTGCTGCCGATCACCGTGACCCCGCGGGAGAATCAGCCGCCCGCCTTCGACGGAGCGGTGATCGACTTCGAACCCGGCCAGAGCAAGGTCATCGACCTGGCCAAGCTCACCTCGTACCCGTACCCTGAGGACCGCGACGAACTCGCCTTCACCGTGCTGGACCCGCAGCCGACCGGGTTCGGGCAGACGCTGAACGGCAGTCTGCTCACCGTGAACGCGCTCGAGGGCACACCGAAGGGCAGCACCAGCTCGCTGACCATCGGGGTGCGCGACGACCTCAGCACCGGCAAGGCCGGGCGCATCGAACTGCGCGTCGTGGCCTCCACCAGACCCCTCGCCCTGCCGGCGACGGATGCGGCCATCGCTCCCCGCGGGCGCAGCACTGTCATCGATGTGCTCGCCAACGACGGCGCCACCAACCCGTTCCCCGCCGTCGACCTGCGGGTGCTCGCGGTCCGCGGGCTCGACGCGGCAGGGCTGCCCGCCGGGGTGTCGATCACGCCCAGCGCTGACAACAGCCGGCTCACCGTGCGGGTGTCCGCCGACGCGCAGCCCACCGACACCACCCTGCAATACCAGGTGGCCGATGCCACCAACGACCCCGACCGGTACACCTGGGGCACCGTGCGGGTGTCGGTGCAGGACATTCCCGACGCCGTCACCGGGCTGCGCGCCACAGGCTTCGCCGACGGCCGCATCACCGTGGCCTTCAATCCCGGCGCCGCCAACAACTCGCCGATCACCGGCTACCAGCTGACCCTCACCGACGCCGCCTCCGGCCGCCAGCTCGGCAGCACGGTGTGCGAGGCCACCTCCTGCGCCCTCGCCACCGCGGGGAACGGCCAGGCCAACGCCGTGCGGGTGAGCGTCGCCGCGCAGAACGGCATCGGAGCGGCGACGGCCGCAACCCTCGCCGCGCCGGTCTGGTCCGACGTGATCCCCACGGCGCCGACCGGACTGACCGCCGTACCCGAAGACGGCGCCCTGCTGCTCGGCTGGAACGTCGTCCAACCGACGGGCGGCGGCACCGGCATCCGTGGATACCAGGTCAACGTGGGCGGGGTCGCCCAACGCGAAGTGAGCGCGACCGGTGCGGCCTGCGACGCCACCCGGTGCACCCTGCGGGTGGACGGCCTGGCCAACGGGTCCAGCGTGGGCTACACGGTCAGCGCCCGCAACGACGCCTACCCCGCCCTGTCGACCTGGAACTCCGCCGCCGCCGCCGGAACACCGTACGGCGCGGCGCAGGCCGGCGGGATCACGGCCACGGCGACCAACGCCAGCGGCGCCGTCACCGTGAGCTGGGACGGCTTCGCCGACCGCGGTGACACCATCGGGGGCTACTTCGTGCAGCGGATCAGCGGCGGCTCCGTACCCACCGGCGCGCAGGCCTGTTCGGTGTCGACGCCCGCACCCGGCACCCTCACCGCACCGGCCACCGGCGGGGTGGTCCTCGACCAGAAGACCGTTCCGGCCGGCGGTCGCAGCGCCGTCTTCGACGGTCTGCTCGCCGACGACGGCAGCTACTCCTTCGTGGTCTGGGGCTACAACCGGGCCGGCTGCGCGGCGACCGCCGTGACCACGGTCCTGGTGCGCCCGGCGCCCGGCGCGATCAGCCAGGTTCAGGGCGCGATGGAGCAGCAGGGTGAGACCTGGGACTACCACCTGACCGGTGTGAGCCCATCTGCCGGCGTCGACCACTACAACATCCGCGCCGCCGACGGCTCCGGTTCGGTGCAACGCTTCGGCAGCAGCGCCTGGCCGCGGGAGCTGCTCGGACTGCCGTTCGGTTCCGCCGTCGCGTTCCAATTGCAGGCGTGCACGGTCTGGGGTTCCTGCGGCCCCTGGTCGGGCACCACCACCGCGCCGGAGCCATCCGTCATTTTCACCGTGACCGGTCTGGCCTACGACGGTGCTGCCGGGCGGTTCTCCTGGACCGACGCACCCCGCAACGGGTCGCTCCCGGCGACCTTCGCGTGCTCGGTCGCCGGCCAGGCCGAGACCCCCGCCGACAGCGCGACCACCTGCACCCTGCCCGGCCCGCTGCCCGACTCCGGCACCGTGCTGCTCACCGTCACGGTGAACGAGCGCACCTTCGACTTCTCCCGCCCGATCCCGACGAAAGCGATCACCCCATGACACTGACCCCCGATCGCGTGAGCCCCGGTCAGCCCGGCGCGCGACGCGACGCCGACCTGATGAGCATCGAAGAGGCCGGCCAGTTCGCGACCCTGTTCGACCGGCTGGTGCGCGGCGTCGAGGAGGTCGTCCTCGGCAAACAGCACGTGATCAGGTTGGCGTTCACCGCCCTGTTCAGCCAGGGCCACCTGCTCCTGGAGGATGTGCCCGGCACCGGGAAGACCTCGCTGGCCCGCGCGATCGCACAGAGCGTGCGCGGCACCAACAACCGGGTGCAATTCACCCCGGACCTGCTGCCCGGCGACATCACCGGTGTGAGCATCTTCGACCAGCGCACCGCGACCTTCGAATTCCACCGCGGGCCGGTGTTCGCCAACATCGTGCTGGCCGATGAGATCAACCGCGCCAGCCCCAAGACTCAGGCGGCGCTGCTGGAGGTCATGGAGGAGGGCCAGGTCACCGCCGACGGCGTCACCCACAAGGTCGCCGGCCCGTTCATGGTGATCGCCACCCAGAACCCGATCGAGCAGGCCGGCACCTACAGGCTGCCGGAGGCCCAACTGGACAGGTTCCTGATGAAGACGTCGATCGGGTACCCGGACCAGGCCGCCACCGTGCGGATACTGGAGGGCGCCGGCCGGCGGGCCCACGACAGCACGGTGGCGGCGGTGCTCTCGGCCGAGTCCGTCGTCGAGGTAGCGGCGCTGGCCCGCACCGTGTTCGTCGACGCGACCATCAACGACTACGTCGCAAGGCTCGTGGATGCCACCCGCAACAGCCCCGAGGTGCGCCTGGGCGCCAGCGTGCGCGGCGCCCTCGCGCTCATCCGCACGGCCAAGACCTATGCGGCATCCCAGGGCCGTCACTACGTCACCCCCGACGACGTGAAGGCCCTCGCCGAGCCCGTGCTCGCGCACCGGCTGCTGCTGGACGCCGAAGCCGAATTCGACGGGGTCAGCGCCTCGAGCGTGATCGGCCGAATCCTGGTCGAGACGCCGCCGCCGCGGAGCGGACAGGACCAGCGGGCGGATGTCCTCTAGACGACCCCGGCTGCTCCAAGCGGTGACACCGCTGGGCTGGAGCGTGGCCGGATGCGCAGCGGCGTTGCTCGGCGCCGGCTACGGCCTGGGCTGGGCCGAACTCACGGCGATCGGCTGGGCCGCCGCCGTCCTGGTGCTCGGCGCGCTCGCGCACCTGTTCGGCCGGAGTGCCCATGACATCACGTTGAGCCTGCCCGTCGACAGGGTCGTCGCGGGGGAGCGGGTGCCCGGCCAGGTCGACGTAAGGAACCCGACCGGCCGACGCCTGGCCGCCGTGACCGTCCAGGTGCCGGTGGGCGCCGGGCTGGCCGAGTTCCCGATGCCGTCGCTCGCCGCGCACAGTGGAATCGACGAGGTGTTCGTGGTGCCCACCGAACGCCGAGGCATCATTCCGATCGGGCCGGTGCATACGGTACGGGCCGATCCGGTGGGGCTGGTGCGCCTGGAGACCGTGCTCACCCAGCAGGTCGAACTGTACGTGCACCCGCGCACCATCGCCATCCCGAGCATGAGCCAGGGCTTCGTGCGCGACCTCGAGGGGCAACCCACCCGCGACCTCACCGCCAGCGACGTGGCGTTCCACGCGCTGCGCGAGTATCAGAGCGGTGACGAGAGGCGCAGCATCCATTGGAAGAGCACCGCCAAAACCGGCCGGCTGATGGTGCGCCAGTTCGAGCAGACCCGGCGCAGCCACCTGCTTGTGGCCCTGAGCCTGGCCACCGGCGATTTCGCTGACGAGGAGGAATTCGAGCTCGCCGTCAGCGCGGCCGGCTCCCTGGGTGTCCGAGCGATCCGTGATGCGCGCACGGTGTCGGTGCTGACGAGCTCCGGGCCGCTCAGCACCCTCACCGGCACGCGGCTGTTGGATGGACTGAGCGGCGTGGACCTGGCAGCCGGCATGACGGACCTGCGCGGACTATCCAGGCAAGCCGCCGCCGGGGTCGCCGGGCTGTCCGTGGCATTCCTGCTCTGCGGGTCGTCAACACCGTTGGCCGCACTGCGCGCTTCGGCGGCGGGATTCCCGCTCGGGGTCGAGGTCGTCGCCGTCATCTGCGACCCGGGCGCCCGGCCGGGCCTGCGCCGGGCGGGCGGCCTGAGCCTGGTCACCATAGGCTTCCTCGACGATCTGCAGCAGAGCCTGGCGAGGGGGGCCGCGGCATGAGAATGCGCTTCGTCTTCGGCAACACCGTCGCGGTGCTGGCAGCCACCGGCGTGGCCGCCGCTGCCCTGTGGCCCGTCTACCAGACCGGCGCCTTCGTGCTGCTCGTCATCGTCGCCGCGGTGGTCGGCTGCGGGATCGCCATCCTCGGCGCCTGGCGCCGCTGGCCGGCCTGGCTGGTGGGCGTCTGCACGATCGTCGGTTACCTCCTCATCGGTGTACCGCTGGCCGTGCCCGGGCGGGCCCTGTACGGCGTTCTGCCGAGCCTGACCGGCTTGGCCGAGCTGGTCCCGGCCACCGCGCTCGGCTGGAAACAACTCGTGACCATCGTGTTGCCGGTCGGCTCCTACCAGGCCCTGTTGGTGCCCGCGCTGATCCTGGTGCTGCTCAGCACGGTCATCGGGCTGTCGGTGGCCCTCCGCTGCAAGGCGACGGAGCTGGCCCTGCTGGGGCCGGTGCTGCTCTTCGTGGCCGGCATCGCGCTCGGCCCCAGCCAGGCCAGGACGCCCACCCTGCTCGGCCTGGCGCTGTTCACCCTGCTGGTGATCTGGCTGCTGTGGCTGAACCTGGAGCGCCGCCGCGGCCGGCTGCTCGTGGCACCGACGTCGGCGCGGATGCCGGCAGCGGACCGTCGGATGGGCGCGGCCAGGTCGGTCGTCGTGGCAGCCCTGGCGCTCACGGTGGCGGTCCTGGCCGGCACCGTCGCTGCCGTCGCCCTGCCGCCGACCGCAAGCCGCGACGTGCTGCGCACCAGGGTGCAGGCACCGTTCGACGCCCGGGCCTATCCGAGCCCGCTCGCAGCGTTCCGCAACTATCTGCAGCCGGACCGTGCCGACGACGTTCTCTTCGAGGTCGAGGGCCTGCCGGCCGGCGGACGCATCCGGCTGGCGACCCTGGATGACTACAACGGGGTGGTCTACGCGGTCGGCAGCGCGGATGCCGCGGCGGCCGGACCGGACTCAGGCACCTTCACCCGGCTGCCCTACCGGCTCGATCAGAGCGCGGTGCGCGGCGACGAGGTCACCCTGACCGTCTCGATCCGGGAATACGACGACGTCTGGGTGCCCGGCATCGGCGCCCTGGAGCAGATCGAGTTCACCGGCGACAGCGCGGCCGCCCGCCAGGAGTCGTTCGTGTACAACGACCTCGGCGGCACCGCCGCGGTGCTGACCGGCCTCGAGAACGGCGACAGCTACACCAGCACCGCCGTCGTGCCGGCACTGGCCGGCGACCTGGCCGACGCCCTTCCCGGCCCTGCTCTGCTGCCCGCCGTCGCCGTTCTGCCGGACGGCCTCGCCGACGCCCTGGCCGGCATGGTCGTCCCCGGCGATTCGGCGGGACAGAACCTGCAGAACATGCTCGACTTCCTCACCGCGTCGGGGTACATCAGCCACGGCACCGCCGGGGAACCGGTCAGCCGGTCCGGGCACGGCGCCGACCGCCTCGACGAACTCCTCCACGATCTGCCGATGCTCGGCGATGCCGAACAGTACGCGGTCACGGCGGCCCTGATGGCCCGGCAGATCGGCTTTCCCGCCCGGGTGGTGATGGGTTTCCTGCCCGACGCCGAGAACGGTGCGGCCCGGGTGACCGGCGCGGACGTTTCGGCGTGGATCGAGGTGCAGACCCAGGCCGACGGCTGGGTGGCGCTGGATCCCAACCCGCCGGTCCGGGACATCCCGGTCAGCCAACCCGACGACCCAGCCCCTATCGCCCGCCCGCAGACCGTGCTGCCCCCTCCGGCGCCGGACGCCGCCGAACAGCCCGAGCCCAGCCAACCGGAGAGCCAGACCGTCGACCCGCCGGCCGCCGCCGACCCGTTCTGGGCGACCGTGCGCCTGGTGGTGACCATCACGGCCTGGTCGTTGCTCGGCCTCGGCCTCCTGGCGGCACCGCTTTTAGGCATCGTTGCCGCCAAGTGGCGGCGCCGGCGCCGGCGCCGGCTGGCAGCACGGCCGATTGACCGCATCGTCGGCGGCTGGCGGGAATTCGCCGACAGCGTGACCGACCACGGCCTACCCGTGCCACCCCTGGCGACCCGCACCGAGCTGGCGCGGTCCGTCGGCGGGGTGCGCGCCCTGTGGCTGGCCGGGGAGGTGGACCGGGCCGACTTCGCCCCCACCGGGGAGGCCGGAATCGACCCCGACGGTATCTGGGTGTCGGTGCGGGAGCTGCAGAACAGCCTGCGCTCCGGGCTCAGCCGTCGCGACCGCCTGCGCGCGCTCATCTCGGTGCGGTCGTTCGGTCGCTACGCTAAGAGAACGGCCTGGCGGGATGGCCGCAGGAGGCGCACGCTCTGGAGAGCTGGCGAGAGGACGAAGGGACCGGGTCAGTGAACTGCCAGATTTGCGGAGCACACCTTCCGGCGGGCGCGATGTTCTGCGGTGGCTGCGGAAGCTCGACCACCGCGACCCCGCTGACCCGCAAGCGCGCGGATCCCCGCCCCAGCGACACCACCATCATTCAGCCGCTCGCGCCCCGCTCAACGGTGATCTCGGTGCCGTTGTGGCCGGATGGCGGCAGTCACTCCGACGGGCCGGCTAGCGCCGCTCAGCCGGTCACCGGTCTCCCGGCCGAGGCGTCGGCCCCTTCCGGGGGCGCCCACGCTTCGGCGCCCGCCACGGTGGAGCCGACCCGGTACACCCTGCAGTTCAGCACCGGAGAGACGGTCTCGGTGCGCGGCACCGGCCTCATCGGCCGACGCCCGCTGCCCCAGCCGTCCGAACGGTTCGACCACCTGATCCAGATCACCGATCTGGGCATGTCGGTCTCCAAGAGCCACCTCGAATTCGGCCAACACGACGGCGAATTCTGGGTCAACGACCGCTTCTCGGGCAACGGCACGGTCGTGCGGCGCCCGCCGGCCCCGGCGTTGCGCTGCGAACCCGGCCGCCGGTATCTCGTCGCCCGCGGCGCCAGGGTCGAAATCGGCGACCAGTTCTTCGTGGTGCTCTAGCCGCAGGGCCTCCTCCACAGCCCGGTCGCGGCCGCGTTTGTGCACCGGCGAATCCGACCGGCCGTGCCGGGCGACGTTGTGCGGTCTGCTGGAGGCATGACCGTCGCCCCTGACCCGATCCGGCTGCCGAGCCGGCCCACGGCACCGGCACGTCCCGGTTTCCCGCTCATCGCCTGCGTGGCACCGCTGGTCGCCGCCGCGCTCATCTGGGGGATCACCGGATCGGCGCTGGTCCTCGTGTTCGCTGTGCTCAGCCCGGTCATCGCTGTGGCCGGGCTCGTAGACGGGCGTCGGTCCAACTCCCGGCAGCGTCGCAGGGACGCCGCCGGGTACGCGGCCCAGATGATCGAGGCCGAAGCCGCCGTCGATCAGGCCCTCGGACGGTTGCGGCGGGAAGCCTGGAACGCCGCACCATCAGTGCACCGGATGCTCGGGGATGCCCATGATCCGACCCACTGGGCCGACCCGGCGACGGTCTCGGTCGTGCTGGGTGCCGGAGACCTCCCCAGCGGCCTGCGCTTGGAGGGAGGTGACACCGAGCAGCGCGAGTTGCGGGCCAGGGCCGCGGTGCTCACCGGTGCCCCCATCACGGTGGACCCGGCCGGCGGGATCGGCATCGTCGGTCCCGGACTGGTCATCCGTGCCCTCGCCCGCAGCGTGGTGGTGCAATTGGTGGGACAGCTCAGTCCCCGGGCCTTGGGCATCCGGACTCCGGCCGGCGACGACTGGGCCTGGATGGCCGGACTCCCGCACCTGACCGCGGTGTCCCCGGTCGGCTGGCTGACCGTCACTCGCCCCGGGCGGCCCAATCTGCCCAGCCCGCCTGCGCAGCCGGGCGACCCGGGCAGTGACGTGCGGATCACCCTCGTCGAAGCGGAGGCATCGCTCCCGCCCGGCTGCGCGACGATCGTGCGGGTGCACGGGGCGAGCGACGCTGAACTCGTTCGTGTGGGTGGGCATCCGGCCGGTCTGCGCTTCGTGCCGCAGCTGCTGGCAGAACAGCAGACCGCCGGTTTCGGTGCGATGCTCCACCGTGAGGCCGAGGTGGCCGGTCTGGCCGGAGCGGACGCCGCCCTGCCGGAAACGGTCAGTTTCACTTCGCTGGGCTCGGGCCGGGCGCAAGACCCCGACGGGCCGCCTGGCCGGCTGTCCTGCGTGATGGGGGTGGGGGAGCACGGACCGCTGACCGTGGACCTGGTGAGCGATGGCCCACACGCCCTCGTCGGCGGCACCACGGGCAGCGGCAAGAGCGAACTCCTGGTGACCTGGGTGAGCGCCCTGGCCGCGCGATACCCGCCGAGCCAGGTCACCTTTCTGCTCGTCGACTTCAAGGGCGGGGCGGCCTTCGACGTCGTGCGCGCACTCCCGCACTGCGTGGGGCTGATCACCGACCTCGACGAACGCGAGGCACTCCGGGCCCTCGCCAGCCTTGCCGCCGAGCTGCGCCACCGGGAGCGGGTGCTCCGCGACACCGGTGGCCGCGACATCACCGACCCGCGAAGCGCCGGACGGCTGCCGCGGCTGGTCATCGTCGTCGACGAGTTCGCCACCATGCTCGGCGCGTTTCCCACCCTGCACGCGCTCTTCGTGGACATCGCCGCCCGCGGCCGGTCCCTGGGGGTGCACCTGGTGCTGTGCACGCAACGGCCCGCCGGGGTGATGCGGGACGCCCTGCTGGCGAACTGCAGCCTGCGGCTGTCGTTGCGGGTGAACAACGCCGCCGACAGCCAGGCCGTGATCGGCACCGATGCAGCCGCCCGGATAGATGCCGGCCGGCCGGGCCGGTGTGTGCTGCGCCGGGGCTCGTCTCCGCTCGAGTCCTGGCAGGTGGCGACCACGAACGACGACGACATCCGGGCCATCCTGGCCGATCAGCCGGAGTCAGCGACCCCGGTGCGGCGGCCATGGCTCGACCCGCTCCCGCGGTTGGTGACCGCCGAGCGGGTGACCGCGCTCGCCGGGGGCCTGGCCCCGCCGACGACCGTGCTGGGCCTGATCGATGAGCCCGACCTGCAGCGCTACAGCGTGGCCCGGTATGACCCCCGGGCCGACGGGCACCTGCTGGTGGTGGGCGGCGCCGGCACGGGCAAATCGACGCTTCTCGCGGCGATCGCCGCCCAGCCCACCGCCCAGTCCACCGCGCAGTCCACCGCGCCGGCCGCGTACCGGGCCGAGCTCATCCCGGCCGATGTCGAGTCCAGCTGGGATGCCCTGGTGCGGGCCAGGGCGGCCTTGGATGCCCCGGCCGGCCGGGCACCTGTCGGCGCACGGCGGCACGACGCCGGCGAGGAATGCCGGGCGCTGCTCTTCGACGACATCGACGCCGTGCTCGCCCGCTGGGGCGAGGAACACCGAGCCGCCGCTCTGGACCTGTTGACCGGTCTGCTGCGCGACAGCGGCCGGAGCGGGTTGCGGCTGGTGCTGACGGTGCAACGGCTCACCGGTGCCCTGGCGGCCCTGCCCGCCCTCTGCCAGAGTCGCCTCGTGCTGCGGCTGCCCAGTGTCTACGAACATCAGGCGGCGGGAGAGCCCGCGGCCAGCTACGACGACACCCTGCCGCCAGGAGGCGGCCACTGGCGCGGCGCCCGCATCCAGCTTCTGGCAGCCCCGGCGGTGCAGCAGAGCGGCGAGGCAGCAGCCGTGCCGTCCGTGCTGCTCGCGGCACCCACCGACGCGCGGGTGTTGCTCGTGATCGCCGCATCCACCGCCCGCTCCGCGGCGGCCATCCGGGCGGCCGGCTCGCCGGACTTCCCGCATGTCGTCGAGCTCGGCGCGCACTCGGTGGCCGGCGGCCGGGCCGACCGCCTGCAGGTCTCGGACGTCGGCGCGGGCACGGTGTTGGTGGGCGACGTCGATACCTGGCAGGCGCACTGGTCACTGCTGACCGGGCTGCGCGCCGTGGCGCCGCTGGTCTTCGACGGGTGCAGCCTGGCCGACTACCGCCTGGTGACTCGCCGGCGGGATCTGCCGCCACCGCTGGCCCCGGCCGCCTCGCGAGGCTGGCTGGTGCGGCCGGACGGCACAGTGCAGCGGGTGAGGGTGCCGTGACCGATGCCTGCCAGCGGCTAGGCGAGTACCTCGGCGAGCGGCCGGAATGGCAACGTGTTGGCGGTGGCCACCGGCAGGTTGGTCAGGGAGCCGGCGTAGGTGTTCAGCCCCAGGGCCAGCGCGGCGTCGGCGCGCAGAGCCGCCGTCCAGCCGAGGTTCGCGATGGCGCGCACGTAGGGGAGGGTGGCGTTGGTGAGGGCATAGGTCGAGGTGCTGGGCACGGCGCCGGGCATATTGGCCACGCAGTAGAACAAGGACCCGTGCACGGTGAAGGTGGGGTCGGTGTGCGTCGTTGCGTGGGTGTCGGCGAAGCAGCCGCCCTGGTCGACCGCGATGTCCACGAGAACGCTGCCCGGCTTCATCCGCGACACCAGGTCGTTGCTCACCAGCTTGGGTGCCTTGGCGCCCGGGATCAGCACGGAGCCGATCACCAGGTCGGACTGCACGAGCGCCGCGTCGATTTCGAAGGCGTTGGACGCGATGGTTTTCACCCGGCCGTAGTACTGGGCATCCAGTTCGCGCAGCCGGAAGAGATTGGTGTCCAGCACGGTCACCTCGGCGCCCAGCCCGACAGCCACCTGCATCGCGGCGGTGCCCGCGACGCCGCCGCCGAGGATCGTGACCCTGGCGGGATGGGTGCCGGGTACACCCGGCACCAGCAGGCCGGGCCCGCCGTTGGGCTTGAGCATGGCGTTCGCGCCGACGATCGGCGCCAGACGCCCGGCGACTTCGCTCATCGGCGCGAGCAGGGGCAACGCCCGGTTGGGCAGCTGAACGGTCTCATACGCGATGCCGGTCACGCCGGCCGCCAGCAGCGCCTTGGTGAGACCCGCCTCCGCGGCGAGGTGCAGGTAGGTGAACAGCACCAGGTCGTCCCGGAAGTAGCCGTACTCGCTTGGCACAGGCTCTTTCACCTTGAGCAACAGCTCGGCCGCCGCCCAGGTGGCCGCGGCATCCGGCAGGATCGTGGCGCCGGCCGCACGATACTGCTCGTCCGAGATGGACGAGCCGACCCCCGCGCCGGTTTCGACGAGCACGTCGTGGCCGTGCAACACCAGGTCGTGCACGCCGGCCGGGGTGATCGCCACCCGGAACTCGTTGTTCTTGATCTCTCGCGGGACTGCAACTCGCATGACGCTCCTGAGCCTGGTGGGGACAGCCTGGTGGGGGCCAGCCTGGGTGCACAGCCTACTGCGCGTGCCTCGCCGATCGCCGGAACAGCGGTCGAGAGCCCACGACGAAATCGGTTGAAAATTGCAGGAATGTTAACGTTTTGATCATTTTGTGGCGGGTTTGGTTCCGACTGTGCCAGTATCGGTCCACTCGTCACGCAGCGGGCCGGGTCGTCATAACGCTTCCGAAGCCGCTGAAGAAATGCAAGGAGACCGACATGTCGTCCAGGCCCATGCCCGCAGACCCGATGATCCAGCAGCTCATCCGCCAGGCCAGGCAGGCACAGTTCGGTCGTCGTGCCCTGCTTACCGGCGGGGCCGGAGCAGCGGCGCTTGCGCTCGCCGCCTGTGCGACGGGGAGCGCGGCCAAGCCGACCGCGGCGGCGGACGTGTCCGGCAACGACAAGACCCTGCGTTGGGACAACTGGGCCCTCTACATCGACGTGGACGACGCCGGGAACTACCCGACCCTTGAGGCGTTCACTGCCGAGACCGGCATCACCGTGAACTACACCGAGGCCGTCGACGACAACAACACCTACTACGGCAAGGTGAAGGACCAGCTCGCGCTGGGCAAGGACATCGGCGCCGACACCGTGTGCCTCACCGACTGGATGGTGGGCCGGCTCGCCCGGTTCGGCTACCTGCAGGAACTCGACCACGCCAACATCCCCAACTTGACCAACCTGCTACCCAGCCTGAAGGATGTCGACTTCGACCCTGGCCGGGAGCTGTCGGTGCCGTGGCAGGGCGGCTTCGCCGGCATCTGCTGGAACAAGGAGAAGTTCCCCGACGGCATCACGTCAGTCGAACAGCTGTGGAACACCCCCGAGCTCAAGGGCCGCGTCGGTGTGCTCTCCGAGATGCGCGACACCATGGGCCTGATCATGCTCGACGCGGGCATCGACATTTCCGGTGACTGGGGCGACGAGGAGTTCACCGCCGCGATCGATGTACTCAAGAAACAGGTCAGCGACGGCCAGGTGCGCAACATCAAGGGCAACTCCTACAAGGAGGACCTGGTCAACGGCGACAGCCTCGCCGCCATCGTCTGGTCGGGCGACATCGTGCAGCTCAACGCCGAGAACGGCGACAAGTGGGGCTTCGTGGTCCCGGACAAGGGCGGCACCATCTGGAACGACAACTTCGTCGTGCCGATCGGCTCCGCACACAAGGCCAACGCCGAAGCGCTGATCAACTACTACTACGACCCGGCCGTCGCAGCGGAGGTCGCCGCCTACGTGAACTTCATCACCCCGGTCGCCGGCGCCAAGGAGGCGGCCATGGAGATCGACCCTGAGCTGGCCGAGAACCCGCTGATCTTCCCCGACGATGCCACCCTCGCCAAGGCCAAGGTGTTCCGCACCCTGAGCGGCGCCGAAGAACAGACCTACGGTGCCCAGTTCCAGAGCATTCTGCTGGGAGCCTGAGCCGTGTCCAGCGGAGCCTTCGCCGACCGGGGTGCCGACCTGGAGCTGGTCGGCATCCAGAAACGGTTCCCCGGCTTCACCGCCATCGAACACCTGGACCTGGTCATTCCCGCCGGCTCGTTCTTCGCTCTGCTCGGCCCGTCCGGCTGCGGGAAGACCACCACCCTGCGCCTGGTGGCCGGGCTGGAGGACCCCACCGATGGCCGCATCCTGATCGGCGGCCAGGACGTCACTACCCAGAAGGCCTATCAACGGCCAGTGAACACGGTGTTTCAGAGTTACGCGCTCTTCCCGCACATGACGGTGCTCGAGAACGTGGCCTTCGGGCTGCGCCGCCGCAAAATCGCGGATGCGCTCGGCAAAGCCCACGAGGCGCTCCGGCTGGTCGAACTCGACCACCTGGCCGCCCGCAAGCCCGTGCAGCTTTCCGGTGGACAGCAGCAACGGGTTGCGCTGGCCAGGGCGATCGTGAACCGGCCGGCCCTGCTGCTGCTCGACGAGCCACTCGGCGCGCTCGACCTCAAGCTGCGCCGGCAGATGCAACTCGAGCTCAAGACCATCCAGGAGGAGGTCGGCCTCACCTTCCTGCACGTCACCCACGACCAGGAGGAGGCCATGACCATGGCCGACACCATCGCGGTGATGAACAAGGGCCGGATCGAGCAGATGGGCGCGCCGGAGCAGCTCTATGAATTGCCCAAGACCACTTTCGTGGCCAACTTTCTCGGCCAGTCCAACCTGTTCACCGGACCGGTGGTGGGGGAGACCAGCGCGGCCATCGCCGTCGACATCGCCGGGCGCAGCATCGTGGTGCCCAAAACCCGCTCCCACCGGCACGCCGGTGGCGTCACCATCGGCGTGCGCCCGGAAAAGCTCACCCTGCACCGTGACAAACCGACACTCGACGCCGGAAGCAACGTGATGGGCCCCGGCCGGGTGACGGATGTCTCGTTCACCGGGGTCAGCACCCAGTACCTGGTGACCGTACCCGGCGTCGGCGTACTCATCGTGTTCGAACAGAACCGCTCGTTCGGGCCGGTCGAGGGCGAAGGGGACGAGGTCTGGGTGACCTGGAACGTGGAACACGGCTTCGGCCTCGACGACGACCCGGTCGCGCCTGACCCCAAGTTCGTGGCCGACACCACCACCAAGAGCATCGCGGCGCAGCGTCGCGCCGCACTCGTCACGGAGCTCGAGGAGGCCTAGATGGCGTTCGCCGCGTTCGCCAGCACGGCCGCACCGCCCACCGATGCGCCGCCGCGCCGCCGCAGCAAGGTGGCGTTGCTCCTGCTGCTGCCCGGCATCCTCTACCTGGTGCTGTTCTTCCTCGCCCCGCTGGTATCGCTGATCCTCACCTCGCTGCAGGCGCCGAGCGAGTTCGGCGACATCGGAATGTACAGCTACGCGTTCCGCTGGGAGAACTACGTGGCGGTAATCGAGCAGTACTGGCCGCACATCCTGCGCTCCTTCGGCTACGCCCTCATCGCGACGGTGCTGGCGCTGGCGTTCAGCTACCCGTTGGCCTACTTCATCGGGGTCACCGCCCGGCGCTGGCCGCTGCTGCAGAGCCTGATGCTGGTGCTCGTGATCGCGCCCTTCTTCATCAGCTTCCTGCTGCGCACCCTGGCCTGGAAGCAGATCCTCTCCGACGAGTCGTTCCTGGTGACCTCGCTCAAGGCGGTGTCGCTGCTGGCTCCGGATGCGCACCTCACCGGAACCGCGTTCTCGGTGATCTTCGGCCTCACCTACAACTTCATCCCGTTCATGACGCTGCCGCTGTACACGACGCTTGAGCGTCTTGACCTGCGCTACCTCGAGGCCGGCAACGACCTCTATGCCAGCGGGTTCCACACCTTCCGCACCGTCACCATCCCGCTGTCGATGCCGGGCATCGTGGCGGGCACCCTGCTCACGTTCATCCCCGCCGCCGGCGACTACATCAACGCGAGCCGCGACTTTCTCGGCGGAGCAGACACCCAGATGATCGGCAACGTGATCGAGGCGAACTTCCTGGTACTGCTGAACTACCCGGCGGCGGCCGCGCTGTCGATCATCCTGATGACGGTGATTCTCGTGATGGTGGGCGTCTACGTGAAGAGAAGCGGAACCGAGGAGCTGCTGTGACCCGTCTATCCCTGGGCAAATGGTTGCTGCCGCTGTACACGGCGCTGGCCCTGATCTTCCTGATGGTGCCGATCGTGTACACCTTTGTGTTCTCGTTCAACGATTCGCTGAAGTCGAACATCACCTGGCGCGGCTTCACCCTGGACAAGTGGCTCAACGTCTGCGCGGTGCAGAACGGGGCCGTCTGTGAGGCCTTCGGCAACAGCCTGATCATCGGACTGGCCGCGACCGTGATCGCTACGACCCTGGGGACCATGATCGCGATCGCCCTGGTGCGCTACCGGTTCAAGTTCCGGGCCGGCACCAGCCTGCTCCTGTTCCTGCCGATGGCCACTCCGGAGGTCGTGCTCGGCGCCGGGCTGGCCGCGCAGTTCCTCTCGCTCGGTGTGCCCAAGGACATGCTCACGATCATCCTGGCGCACACGATGTTCTGCATCAGCTTTGTGGTGGTGACGGTGAAGGCCCGCGTCGCCGGTCTGGATCCGGCGCTCGAGGAAGCCGGACGGGACCTCTACGGTTCGCCCGGCCAGGTGTTCGCGCGGATCACCTTCCCGCTGCTGCTGCCCGGCATCCTGGCGGCCGCGTTGCTGTCGTTCGCGCTGAGCTTCGATGACTTCATCATCACCAACTTCAACTCCGGCGCGGTGACGACGTTCCCGAAGTACATCTACATCTCGGCGTCGCGCGGCATCCCCGCCGAGGCCAACGTGATCGCCTCGGCCGTGTTCATCCTCGCCCTGGTGATCGTGGTCACCGCGCAGGTCTCCGCGGCCGCCCGCGCCAAACGCCAGGCCCGCCTCGCCTAGTGCCCGTTGTCATCGGTGGCCGGGGATGCGGCATCCGCGGGCCCCCCGTCGTCGTCACCGTCGGTGGCCGGCCTGGTGAACGGCACAGTGCCGAGAACCTCGGAAGAGGTGCGTACCGGCCCGACCGTGCGTTTGCGCAACGGGTCGCGGCGCAGGTCGACGTACAGGGACACGCACAGGCCGATAATGATCACCACGAACGGGGTCGCCGCCAGGATCGTAAAGGTCTGCAGGGCCCCCAAGCCGCCCACGAACAGGAGCACCGCGGCGACAGCGCCGGTGAGCACTGCCCAGAAGATCACCAGCGGCTTCCACGGTTCCTTGCGGCCGCGGCTCGAGAGTGTGCCGAGGACGAGGGCGCCGGCATCAGCGCCACTGACAAAGAACACCGCCGTGAGCACCATCACCACCAGGGCAGAGCCGATGAAGAACGGGTACTGCTGCAAGGCGGCGAAGAACCCGGCTGCCTCGCTACCGGTGCCGGCGATGTCGATGCCGCCCAGCTGCAGGTGCAGGCCGGCGCCGCCGAATACGACGAACCAGAGGATGCTGACCGCTGTCGGCACCAGCAGCACGCCGAGGACGAATTCGCGGATAGTGCGGCCGCGGGAGATCCTGGCGATGAAAGTGCCGACGAACGGGGTCCAGGAGATCCACCACGCCCAGTAGAAGATCGTCCAGCTGGCCAGCCAGTCGCTGCCGCCGAACACGGCGGAGTGGAAACTCATCGGGACGAGATCGGCCAGGTACGCGCCGATGGCCGACGGCAGCAGGTTCAGGATGAACACGGTCGGGCCGACCACGAAGACGAACACCACGAGCACGGCGGACAACACCATGTTCGTGTTGCTGAGCCACTTGATCCCCTTGGCGAGGCCGCTTGCGGCGGAGAAGACCACGCCGACCGTGAGCACGCAGATGATGATGATGGGCAGGGCGGTGCCCGGGTCGTCGGCGAACTCGCCGGTGGTCAGCAGCGAGAAGCCGGCCGCGATCTGCAGCGCACCCAGCCCGAGGGACGTCGCCGAGCCGAACTTGGTGCAGATGATCGCCAGGATGTCGATCGGCTTGCCCCAGCCCTTGTTGACGATGCGGTCCCTGCCGAAGATGGCCTGGAACGGGGAGCTCATCAGGTTGCCGCGTCCCATCCGATAGGTCGAGTACGCCAGCGCCAGGCCGACCACCGCGTAGATCGCCCACGGATGCAGACCCCAGTGGAAGAAGGTGTACGCCATGGCCGCGTTGGCGGCTTCGGGGCTGTTCGGCTCAGCATCGACGAACGGCGGGGGCGAGGCCAGGTGGGTGACGGGTTCGAAGACGCCGTAGAACATCAAGCCGATACCCATGCCTGCGCTGAACATCATCGATACCCAGGACAGCGTTGAGAACTCGGTTTTCTGCCCTTCGCGCGAGAGCGGGATGCTGCCGTACCGGCCGAACGCCAGCACCAGAGCGAAGACCACGAAGCCGGAGGCCCCCAGGATGAACAGCCAGCCCAGGTTGCTGGTGACCCAGCCCAGGGCTGCCGACGCCCCGGCGCCCACGGCATCGGTGAAGAACACACCGAGCAGGCAGACCACCAGGATGATGCCGGCGGAGACGCCGAAGACCGTTTTGTCTACAGTGGCCCAGCCTGTGCGGGCGGGTTCGTCAACCGCGTCCCCGAGCGCGGATTCGATGTCGTCGTCGGAAATGCCTCTGGACATGGTGCTCCTTGCCGACCGAACAGGCTCCGACTAATTCGCATTGTGCACAATCAGCGATGGTGTGGCGTCAGTGGTGGCCCGTGGTCTGCATCAACGGTACGTGGATTCAGGGGACATTACTATAGTGGCCGCTATGGCTGAACTTGATGAATCCGGAACCGCTGGGCCCTCTTTGTATACCGGACGAGGCGATTCCGGTCGCACCACCTTCGGTCGGCACGGCGACGTGGCCAAGACCGATGTGCGTGTCGCCGCCTACGAGGAATGTGACGAGGCCAACGCGCAGGTGAGTGTGGTGATGGCCGTCGGCAACCTGCCGATCGGGATCACGTCCACCCTGGCGAGCGTGCAGAACGACCTGTTCGATCTGGTCGCCGACCTGGCCGTGCCGCTGGACGCTGCCGAGCCCGCGACCGCGCGCATCCAAGAATCCCACCTGACCCGCCTGGAGCGGGCGGTCGACCATTTCGAGCCGGATGCCGCCGACCTCAGCGGCCGCGTGCTCCCCGGCGGCACCGTCGCCGCCTCACTGCTCTACCAGGCGCGTGCCGTGGTGCGGCGAGCTGAGCGGGCGGTCTGGGTCGCCGTTGAGGCGCATCCTGCCGTGGTCAATCCGTTGTGTGCACGCTATCTGAACCGGCTGTCGACGCTGCTGTTCGTGCTCGCCCGGGGCGCGAATGCAGAGCACGGCGACGTGCAGTGGGTGCCGGAGGCGTCGGCGCTAGCCATGGCGCAGGAAGACGGCGCAGCCGCACAGCCTGCCGACACGGACCCCGCCTAGTCAGCGCCAGTAGCGCGAGAGGGGTTGTGTAGCCGGCTCAGCGTAGCTGGCTCAGCGCGCTGAGGCGGCCGCACCGCTCTCGTGAACGGGATCAGACGTAGCTGGCGCGGATCTGGCCGATCGGCTGGCCACCGCCGTGCACGGCGAGCTTGAGCTCGGGCACGATCGCGTCGATGTCGGCACGGCGTACCGCGCCGGCATCCGCCAACAGGCTCAGGGCCACGATGGTGGCCGCGCGCAGGTTGCCGTCGAGGATCTTCAACGCCACCGTGGTGCCATTGTCGGCGGAGGCCACCATGATGCCCTCCGCACCGCCCTTGACGAACAGGCCCAGCCGTTCGATCGCGATCGAGTCCGGCAGGCCGGGCCCGGCGATGACCCAGCCGTTCTCCCGCACCGCCTCGGCCAGGAACCCGGCCTCGCGGTAGATGGCGAACGGTGAGCTCGACTTGGACGTGGCGATGCGGGCGATGCCTCGGGCCAGGGCGGTCAGGGACAGCGCGTGCACCGGGGCGCCGCAACCGTCGACGCCGCTCGCCCCCGGTCGCTCGCCCGTGAAACGCTCGACGACGTCGAGAATGCGCTTCTGCAGCGGATGCTCCGGGTCGAGGTATCCGGCGACCGGCCAGTGATTCTGCACACACGCCACGAGCATCGCCGCGTGTTTGCCCGAGCAGTCCGAGTAGATCGGGGCCGGGCCGGCGCCCTGGCGCACCAGGGAATCGCGGGTGCCGGAGTCGCCCGGCCACGTGGGCGTGCAGCCCAGGTCGGCCTCGGAGAGCCCGGCGCGGGCCAGTAGCCCCCGCACCAGGTCGGTGTGCTTCTGGGTGCCGGAGTGGCTGGATGTCGCGATCGCGGCGTCCTCCCCGCGCAGCACCACACCGCTGGCCATGACCGCGATGGCCTGGAAGGGCTTCATCGACGAGCGGGGGAACACCGGCGCGGTGACGTCGCCGAGGGCGCGGAGCACTGCGCCGTCACTGCCGAGCACCACGGCCGCGCCGGCATGGCGGGACTCGATGAAACCGGAGCGTTCCACGACGGCCAACTCGACGGCGTCGATCACTTCGATGGTTCCGGCGGTGGCGGGCGTTGCCGCGCCGAACGCGGCAGGCGTCGTCGACGTCGTCACGGTTAGAGCGTCGCCATCGCGTCGTCGATAACCGAGAGAGCGTCGGCAAGCAGGGCATCCGTCACGGCCAGGCTGGGCAGGAACCGCAGCACATTGCCGTAGGTGCCCGCGGTGAGCAGCAGCACGCCGTGCTGGGCAGCGTAGGCGGCGATCGCGGTGACCGCGGCCGCGTTGGGCGCCTTGGTCGTCGTCTGGGTGCCCGGCTGCACGAGCTCGATGGCGATCATGGCGCCGCGGCCGCGGATGTCGCCGATGATGTTGTGCTTGTCGGCCAGTGCGGTCAGGCCGGCGCGGAGGGTCTTCTCGATGCGCTGGCCCTCGGCGAGGAGGTTGTTACGCTCGATCGCGTCGAACACGGCGATCGCAGCAGCGCAGGCGACCGGGTTGCCGCCGAAGGTGCCGCCGAGCCCACCGGGCTGCGACGCGTCAAGGATCTCGGCGCGGCCGGTCACGGCGGCCAGCGGCATCCCGCCGGCGATGCCCTTGGCCACGAGCACGAGGTCGGGCTCCCAGCCGAAGTGCTCGCTGGCGAAGTAGGCGCCGGTGCGGGCCATTCCGCTCTGGATCTCGTCGGCGATCATCACGACGCCGTTCGCGGTGCACCACTCCTGCAGCAGCACCAAGTAGCCCTCGGCGGGCACCATGAAGCCGCCCTCGCCCTGGATGGGTTCGACCACGAGGCACGCCAGGTCGCTGGCGCCGATGACCTTCTCCAGGTATGCGATGGTGCGGGCCGCGGCCTCCGGGCCGGTGAGGCCGTCGTGATACGGGTACGAGTTCGGGGCGTGGTAGACGTCGCTGGCCAGCGGGCCGTAGCCGGTGGCGTACGGGGCGGCCTTGTAGTTCATCGCCATGGTCAGCACGGTGCGGCCGTGGTACGCGTGGTCGAGAACGGCCACCGCGCGGCGACCGGTGTACTTGCGGGCGATCTTCACGCCGTTCTCCACAGCCTCGGCGCCGGAGTTGATCAGCACGGTCTTCTTCGCGAAGCTGCCGGGCGTGTGGGCGGCGAGCAGCTCGGCGACGCGCACGTACTCCTCGTAGGGGGTGATCGTGAAGAGGGTGTGCACGAAGTCGTTCAGCTGGTCGGTCGCGGCCGCGACGACGCTGGTCTCCGAGTGCCCGACCGTGGTCACGCCGATGCCGGCGCCGAGGTCGATGAACTGGTTGTCGTCGAGGTCGACGACGATCGCGCCGCTGGCCTTCTTGATGTACACCGGCAGGGCGGAGCTGACGCCGGTGGACACCGCGGCCAGGCGTCGCTGATGCATCTCCGTCGATCGCGGGCCGGGGATGGCCGTCACGATCTTGCGTTCCTGGGTCACCGTGTAAACCGGGGACGAGGGAGTGGAAGCGGCAGCGGAATCAGTCAACGTGTCAGTCATGATCGGGCCAGTTTACCGCCAGGGCGGCCAGGCGTCCGGGCTATTCCCTGCGAGAATTATCAGTAAGCCTGAAACCCGAAGGAGACGCCATGATCGGTGCACATCACTATGCAGTGCAGATCCATTGGACGGGCAACCGGGGCACCGGCACGAGCAGCTATCGGGCCTATGGTCGTGACCACGTTCTGACCTCCTCGGGCAAGGAGCAGATCGCCGGATCGGCCGATCGCACCTTCCACGGCGACGCCGATCGGTGGAACCCCGAGGAGCTGCTGCTGGGGGCGCTGAGTCAGTGCCATCTGCTCTCCTACTTGCACGTCGCCGCCAAACACGGGGTCGTCGTCGTCGGGTATTCCGACGACGCGATCGGCACGATGGCGCAGACCGCGGATGGCGGTGGCCACTTCACGGCCGCCACCCTGCGTCCCCGAGTCACCATCGCCGATCCCGACCAGGCCGAGCTGGCCCAGTCCCTGCACGCTGAAGCGTCCAAGGCCTGCTTCATCGCCGCGTCGGTCAACTTCCCGGTCGGTCACGAACCGGTGACCATCATCGCCGAGCCGGCCTCACTGCTCTAGGCGGAGGTCTTCGGGGCAAGTGTCGCGCCGGTGGTGGCGAGCACCTCAGCCAGCTTCCTCGTCGCCGTCACCGTCCGGTCCAGCTCGGTGCGCGTGAACTGGGCGGCCGCCTGCAGCTGCACGGCGCAGATCGCATCGTCGGCCGCACGAACGCTCGAGCGGCCCGCATCGGTCAGCCGGATGCGTCGCTCCCGCCGGGAATGCGGTGCAGGGTCCGGCTCCACCAACCGCTCCGCCAGGGCGGCATCGACCAGTCGGCTGATGGTGGACTTCGTCAGGCTGAGCAACGTGGCGATGTCCTGCTGCTTCAGGCAGTCGTTCTCGGTGTCGAGGGTGCGCAGCACGGCGAACAGGCTGAGATTCAGCCCGGTGGCCTGCCTGACGGCTTCTTCGGCCTGGCGGTCCAACAGGGCGGCGGTGTGCCTCATGGCCAACCACCACTCCACGAACGGTTCGCTGTTCGTCGACGCGGCAGGCTCTGTCGACGGGGCGATGGGCCCTGGGTCCGAAGGTTCGGCTGCGCTGTTCGTCACCAGGCCAGTCTATGCCGCCATCGGCTCAAAACGGTTGCACATCGAATGGTTGCGTGTCGAACGGTTGCGAGTGTAACGTTTGCCGTATGCGAACACTCTTCATCATCGACCATCCCTATCAGGGCAGTTTCTCCCGGGCGCTGTTGGCGGCCGCAATGGCCGGCGCGGAGCAAGCCGGGCACGACGTCGAGCTCATCGACCTTGCCGCCGATGCGTTCAACCCGGCGATGTCGGCGCAGGAATTGAATGCCTGGCGATCGGGACGGTCGCTGGATCCGCTCGTTCTCGACTATCAGGCCAAGCTCGGTCGGGCCGACCATGTGGCCTTCGTCTTCCCGATCTGGTGGATGAACATGCCGGCGCGCACCAAGGGGTTCCTCGACAAGGTGCTGCTGCCGGGCATCTCGTACGACGAGCCCAAGCCGGGCGGCAGGCTGATGGGACGCTACGGATCGCTCACGTCGGTGACCCTGCTGACCACCAGCACCACGCCCACGCTCTGGTATCAGCTGTTGTTCGGTCGACCCGCGGTGCGCGCACTCTTCACCGGCACCTTCGGCCTGATCGGCGTGCGGAGGCACCGGTGGCTCAGCCACGGCAACATCTCCCGCTCCGACGCCGGCACGCGCACGGCCTGGCTGCGCCGCGCGTCTCGTCGCTTCGCCCGGCTGGCCTGAGCGCCCGAACCTCCACGCTCGAAAAAAACGCGCCCACCCCGCTGGTCGAGACCGAACGGGATGGGCGCGCTGTTGGGCTGACGTCTACTTCTGGCTGGCCTGGAACAGCGTGAAGGCCTCTTCGAGCACCGAGGCGGCGTCGTCGATGAGGGCTTCGGAGATGACCACAGACGGCATGATCCGCAGCACGGAGTCCCAGCTGCCGGCATCCAGAGCGATGACGCCATTGGTGGTGGCGTGCTTGAGCACGAACGCGAGCGCCTCGGGGAACGGCTTCTTGGTGCCGGGGTGCACAAGCTCCACGCCGAACATGGCACCCTTGCCGCGCACGTCGCCGACGATGCCGAAGGTGTCGGCCCAGTCGCCGATGCGAGCCCAGAGGGCCTTCTCCACGCGCTTGGCTTCGTCCAGCAGGTTGTCGCGCTCGATGATGTCGAACACCGCCAGGGCCGCCGCGGTCGAAACCGGGTTACCGCCGAAGGTGCCGCCGATGCCACCGGGCTGCACGGCATCCATGATCTCGGCCCGGCCGGTGACGGCGGCAAGCGGGAACCCGCCGGCGATGCCCTTGGCCGTGGTGACCAGGTCGGGAACCACGCCGTGGTGCTCGATGGCGTACCAGGCGCCGGTGCGGGCGATGCCGGCCTGGATCTCGTCGGAGACGAAGACGATGCCGTTTTCGGTGCAGAACTCGCTCAGGCGCTTGAAGTATCCCGGGGCTGGGATGACGATGCCGCCGTCGCCCTGGATCGGCTCCACGAAGAAGGCCGCGATCTCGGACGCGCCGATGTGCGTCTGGATGTAGTCGATGGTCTTCTCGGCCGCTTCCTCGCCGGTCAGGCCGTCCTGGTAGGGATAGCTGGTGGGCACGCTGTAGATCTCACCGGGGAACGGGCCCATGCCCACTCGCTCCGGCCACGGGCGGTAGGTCATCGCCATGGTGAGGTTGGTGCGGCCGTGGAACGCGTGGTCCAGGCTGACGATGGCGCGGCGGCCGGTGTACTTGCGGGCGATCTTGACCGCGTTCTCCACGGCCTCTGCTCCGGTGTTCACCAGGATCGAGTGCTTCTCGAAGTCACCAGGGGTGATCTCGGCGAGCTTCTCTGCGACGCGCACGTAGTTCTCGTATGGGGTCACGGTGAACAGGGTGTGGGTGAGCTTGCCGGCCTGCATGGCGGCAGCGGCGGCGACCTCGGGGTGGGCGTGGCCGATGGTGGTCACGCCGATGCCGCAGCCCAGGTCGATGATCTGGTTGCCGTCCACGTCCACCAGGATCGCTCCCGCGCCGTGGTCCATGTAGATGTTGGCAAGGGTGCCGGCACCGGCAGACACGGCGCGAACGCGTCGTTCCTGCAGCGCGATTGACCGTGGGCCCGGGAGGGCGGTGACGAGCTTGCGCTCCTGGCTGACCGAGAAGGAAGAAGACATGCCCCCAGCTTACGGACGTCGGCTGGGTCGCAGCCCCGCACGCCCGGTCACTGCACGCGATATGCTCTCGCTCGCGCTTTGATCGCGAGAATGACGTCGGTCTTGGCGTCCGCGTAGGCGTTCATGTCGTCCCATCGGCTTCGGAGCAACGATCGCTTGGTGCTCTCGTAGAGAGCGCGATCGGCCGCGTTGGAGCGCAGCCAATCTCGGAGCAGCAGGTACTCGATGACGGCGGGATCGCCCTGTTCATAGATGTGCACATGAACGTCGCGGGCCGGTGTCCGCACGAGACGGTGCCCTGGCTCGCGGGTGCGTAATTCGTATCCGGCGACCAGCAGCGGGTCGAGGTAGTCCTCTTCTGCCGTGATGTCATCGACGGTGACCACGATGTCGATAATCGGTTTTGCTGCCAGCCCGGGGACGGACGTGGAACCAATGTGCTCGACGCCGACGTTGGCGGCGACGAGAGCGTTCAGGATCTGGCGCCTGTGATCCAGGTAGAGGCCGACCCACCGCTCCTCATAGTTGTGGAGCGTGAGCTCGAGTGGTTCGGTGCCGCCCACCAGCTCTACCGTCGTGACGTCTGGCCGGCGTGCGCCGTTCTTTTCCTTCACTCGAACATCCTCGCATCGGCCGCCACGCTAGTCAGATCACGGGATGGAGGCCCAACCGCTGCTGGTAGATTGTTCGCCATGTCGGTCTCGTTCGAATGCGCCACCGAGTCGGTGCTTCCTCCGGAGCGACTCTTCGATCTCGCACGGGACATCAGCGCTCATACGGATTCCATGTCGGGGTTCCGCGAGACGGCGGTCAGCGGTGTCCGAAGTGGGTTGATCGGCCTCAACGAGGAGGTCACCTGGCGCGCGTGGCACTTTGGGCTCCCTCTGCGAATGACGAGTCGAATCACCACGATGAGTCCGCCGGAGCGTTTCTCAGATGAGCAGACCCGCGGGCCGTTCCGCTTTTTCACCCACGAGCACGAGTTCCGACCGCACGGTGACGGCACTCTCATGATTGACCGGGTGTCGTTTGCGGCACCGCTCGGGTTCCTCGGCAGGCTCGTTGAGCGACTGGTGCTCGCCAGCTACATGCGCAGACTGATCGAGCAGCGAAACTCGTATCTTCAGGGCATCGTCCGCTAGGAGTCTCGACCGGTGTCGTCGAGAGCGGCCGGAATGCGGTTGAGTTGACGTTCGACAAAGGTGCGGCAGGGAATCGTCGAGCTCATTCAGGGCGCCTGAGAAGCGCGAGTGTCCTGTGCTCTGTCGGGGTGAGACGGTGCCGCTGCTCGATGGACCGGCCCCACGCGGTTCCGGCGAGGATCAGGGCGATACCGACGTAGCCGGCGAGGGCCGCACTGTCGCGAGCGATCGTCACTCCGACGACGGCTGCCCAGATCGGCTCGGTTCCAAGCAGCAGGCTCACCCTCGATGGCGAGGTGCGCCGCACCGCCCAGGTCTGCACCAGGAACGCGAAGACCGTGCACGCGAGAACGAGGTAGAGGAACAGGACCGTGCGGCCCGGGTCGAGGTGGACAAGGAAATGCGGGATCGAGTCACCGTAGAACAGCGAGACCGTGGAGAAGAATATCGCGCAGGTGGCCAGCTGCACCGTGGTGAGGTGAAGCGAATTCATCGGCTTGTTGCCGGTGAGCGCGAACATCGAGGTGACGTGGATGGCGCGGATGATCGCGGCCACGAGGATGAGCAGGTCGCCGAGGCTCGGTGGGCGGAACACGCCGTTGCTGGCGAGCAAGGCGACGCCACCGATCGCGATCACGGCGGCAAGGAAGAACCTGCCGGGCAGCCGGCGGCCGGACACCGCGGAATCGAGAATCGGGGTGAACACGATCGTCAGGCTGATGATCAGTCCGGCATTCGTGGCCGACGTATTGGCGATCCCGAAGGTCTCGAACGCGAACACGGCGGCCAGAACCATGCCGAGCAGCACGCCCGCGCGCCATTCCGCTGGGGTGATCCGGTTCCGTCGAGCGGCCACGATCGCCGCCATGACGGCCGCGGCGAGCAGCATCCGCAGCGCAAGGAGCGCCACCACGGACTCCGGCCTCACGAGTTCCTTGGCCACGAGGTAGGTCGATCCCCACGAGGCCGCGACCAGGAGGAGGAGCAGGTCGACGTGGAATCGGCGGAGGAGAGCAGGCATGCCACCATCGTCCGGTTCCACTTCACGTAAGACAAGAGACGCGTTTGGTGTCGAATGCTTTAGTTTGAACTTATGGAACTGGGTCAGCTTCGCGCATTGAGAGAGTTGGGCGACCGGGGCAGCATCGCCGCCGTCGCAGCGGCGCTGTATGTCACGCCATCGTCGATCTCGCAACAGATCAGCGCCTTGCAACGCCACTCCACCGCCCCGTTGACGTTCAGAGACGGGCGGCGGACCGCGCTTACCGAGGCAGGGTGCGCCCTGGCGCTGGCGGCAATCGACGTGGAAGTTGCGCTTGAGCGCGCCCGGCAGGCGGTGGAGGCTTTCCAAGGTGATCCATTGGGAACCGTCTCGGTGGTGGCCTTCCACAGTGCAGGCCTGGCCATCTTCGGTCCGCTGTTAGCCGCCTGCGCGAGTCCCGACCGGCCCGATGTCCGGCTGAGCGATTTTGACGTGGCTCAAGAAGCTTTCCCCGTCCTCACGGCCGATCATGATCTGGTCCTTGCGCACCGATTGGTGGGCAGTCCGCCGTGGCAGGGGTCGGTGCGTGTGGAACCCCTGTTGTTCGAGCCCCTGGATATCGCTGTCCGACGCGATCACCCACTCGCGGCCAAGGCTGCGATCGAACCGGCGGATCTGCTCGACGAGGCATGGGTCGCAGTACATGAAGGCTTCCCGCTCGGGCAGGCCCTCTCCGTGATCGCGGGAATCGGGGGAAGTGAGGCGCGCATCCGGCATCGGATCAACGAGTTCTCAGTTGCGGCCGCCGTCGTCGAAGCGAGCGGTTGCATCGCCCTGATGCCCCGGTACACCACCGACTTGCGGGACCACCCGGAGCTGGAGCTCCGTCCGCTCGCCCACCCGGGCCTTGGGCGCCATATCGACTGCCTGGCTCGACCGGAGACTCTGGAGCGCTCCAACGTGCAGGTGGTCCTGTCGCAGATCCGGACCATAACCCGAACCCTCGTTCGGTGACCGCCTATCGGTAGGGGAACGCTCCTATCGGTATGGCCACGGGTATCCCGGCCACGGACCAATCCGATCGCGCCGAGCTCATTTCACTGTGGGTCGACCCCGCCGTCCGCAGCCGTGGTGTGGCTACTGCGCTCATCACCGCGATCGCGCGCTGGGCGGCGGGGACCGGTGCGGCGACGCTTGGCCTGTCGGTGATGGCGGGCAACGTCCCGGCGCGACGAACGTACGAACGAAACGGCTTCACGGTGTCCGATGAACCGGGCGGTCTGCTGTCGGGCCGCCAACGCGAGCTCGTCATGCTCCACGACCTCGGGATCGGATACTGTGACGGCTACGTGTGATTCCTGAGGGGGGACCGAATGATTCGTCGGCAAATGAGTCTTGTTTCATTGGCGTTGGCTGGAGTGCTGGCGCTGTCCGGGTGCGTGGCGGGCGCCGAACCGGCTCCAGCCGAGACGCCGGCAGATGCGGAGTCTGCGACCGACACGGCTACGTGCACCGGCTTCAATGACGTTGCGACGATCACCGCGAACGCCGATGCCGGCCTTCGCGACGGGCGGATGGCGACGCAGGAGCAGCAGGGCTGGTACCGACTGGCTACGCGTGTATTGGATGGTGTGCCGACCCGTGGCGAGGGTGAGGTCAGCGACGCAACTGCCGCGCTGAAGCGCGTTGCGCCGGCGGTCGACCTCGGTGCCATGGGAACGACCGCCATCGGTTCCGCCGAATGGGACAGTGCCGTGCAGGAGCTGTCCGATGTCTGCGCTGCGGCGGGCGTCGAGATGGCCATTGAGATGTACACCGGCGGATGATCTGACTCCGGCGATCGTCGCCGTTGGCGAAAAGTAGCGCCTTACGCCCGGTGGGGTGGTCGTTCCGCGGCCCGGACGTAGAAAACGCCACGTGATCGGCTGGCAGTCCAGACGAGTGCGCCGGCGGCGATGATCGCCGCGAGCAGCCCGACGATGTGGACGATGAGCGAGGCGATCCCGCGTTCGGGGAGCAGGAACCCGTACGGGACCCAGCCGTCGGTCACGGCGCGGATCAGCACCGTGGTCAGCCACAGGACCGGGTAGGGGAGCAGCATCCAGAGCCGTCGCCAGGGTAAGCGCGGACGGTCGCCGACGAGCAGCCAGTCGAGTGCGACGAGGAGCGGGAAGATGATGTGCAGGATCGCACTGACCCAGGGCGGTGCGGTCCCGGTTCCCGGGACCAGGAGGTTGTAGATCACTGCGACGACGAGAAGATAGGCCGTGGCGATTCCCCGCACAAAGGTGAGCGAGGCCGGGACGGGTCGGTCGAGAACGGCCAGTGTCCCGGTCGCGATCAGTATCAGGCTCGTCAGCAGACTCGTCTGATTGGTGAAGTATCCGAAGTAGTCGAATGGATTGCCGTCTCCGACGGCGATGCGCACGGCGTAGACGTAGACAAGTACCGCCGTGATCACCAGGCCGCTGCCTGCCCGGCCGATCCCCACCAGAATCGCCCTCGGGTGAAGCGCTGCGTCGGAGATCACAAGCGACAGCTTAACGAGGCCGTCCGCGCAATGGTGCTACCACTAGGGTATGACCATTGCCGAGGCTCAAGCAGACGTGCGCCGGATCTATCGAGGCGGGTACAGCGGCCCTCTCGTCTCTGCAATCGTTTGGGCGGTGGCGAACACTGCCTACTTTCTGGTGTCGCCCGGTGCGGCGATGGTCGCTCTGTTCTTCGGAGGCATGCTGATCTTCCCGCTTTCCACCCTGATCTTGAGGGTCACGACAGGTGGAGGAGCCTTGCCGAAGGGGCATCCGTCAACGGCCCTGGCGATGCAATCAGCATTCACGGTTCCCCTCGGGCTCCTCGTCGCGATTGCACTCGGGTCCTTCGCGCCGGAGCTCTTCTTCCCGGCCTCCCTGATCATTGTCGGAGCCCACTACCTGGTCTTCATGAGCCTGTACGGGATGAAGGTGTTCGCGGTGTTGGGTGGTGCTTTGGTCGTCCTGGGAACAGCCACCATTTTCTGGATGCCCGGGATCGGTGCGGTGAGCGGCTGGCTCGGCGCGATCATCTTTGCGGTGTTCGTCCCTGTTCTCTACCGCACCGGGGCGGCCCGACAGGCTCCGTGACAACCGGTCAGAGCCCGAACGAGGGCAGGCATGGTGCCAAGCCGGTGATGTCCACCCGCATGCGGTCCGTGGCGAACCAGTCGTCCCGGTTGAGGCGGAGACGATCTGAGATGAGGAACTGACCGTCTCTGACATCGCGAGAGATGCCGTCGTGACGGTAGCCGAGCCGCCGGGAGACGCCCTGCATTCCCGCGTTGTCCTGGAACACCTCGGTGAGGGCGCTGTGGGCGCCCAGCCCTGCAAATGCCAGATGCAGGAGCGCGCTCCGGGCCTCGGTGCCCAGCCCCTGCCGGTGGTGGGCCAGGCCCAGCCAGGATTCAGTCTTGACCTCGCGCCGGATGGGAAACTCGCGCCCGCGAAGGGCGACCATGCCCACCGGCCGGTCGTCGCAGAAGAGACCCAGATCCAGCGCCCACGAGTCTGGGGACCAGTCGCCCCGCCGGCTCCTGTGCTGTTGCACCACATGCACAGCCGTTTGTTGCGGGGTCCCCTCTGTCCACGGTGTGAGGTAGGGCCGCTCGCCCGGGTTGTGCACACCGGCCGCGGCCAGGTCGGCGAGGGCAGCGAGCTCGTCGTCGGTGGGACAGCGAAGAACGAGTCGGCTTGTGGTCAGGCGCAGATCCAGAAGCGGCCAGAGGTCAGCGGGCATGATCTAGCGGCCTCCCGCTATGTCCAGGATGCTTCCCGTGCAGTAGCCGGCCTCGTCGCCGAGCAGCCAGATGATCGCGGCGGCGACTTCAGCGGGGTGGCCGGCTCGCTGCATCGGGATGGTGTGGGCCAGGTCCTTCGCGCGGTCCGGGCGACCGTTTCGGCCGTGCAATTCCGTGTCGATGATCCCGGGCCGCACGACATTGACCCGAATGCCCTCGTTGGCCACCTCACGCGACAAGCCGAGGCCGAGTGTGTCGATGGCTCCTTTGGATGCGGCGTAGTCCACGTACTCAGCCGGGGCCCCGAGCCGGCTTGCTGCTGAGGAGACCAGGACGATACCTCCGCCGGCACCGCCGTGGAGTGTCGACATCCGCCGTACCGCCTGGCCACAGGCCAGTAATGGGCCTGCCACGTTGACGGCGAGTACCTCCGCTATGCGCGTGGCGGTGAGCTCATCGACTCTCGATTGTGCTGCTGCGATTCCTGCGTTGGCGACGAACGCTGTGACCGTGCCGAGATTGTCTGCGGAGTCGAACATCGCCGCGATGTCGGTCTCCTCGGCCATGTCTGCGCGGACGAAGGACGCAAGACCGCCTGCGTCGTGAATCGTCTGGACCACGTCGATGGCTGCTTGTTCGTCGTGTTGATAGGTGAGGAGCACCGACCAGCCGGCGTGGGCGGCGGCAATCGCGGTGGCGGCTCCGATTCCTCGGCTTCCGCCGGTGATGACCGCTACGCCGCGTGCTCCTGGTTCTGTGTTCATCCCGCCAGTGTTCATCCCGCCAGTATGCGCGCTCGCCGGATGCTCACAGCGCGGAGTCATCTCTCGGGCGGACCCGGTGACCCGGCCGGGACCTTGACCGAGCACACGATAGCCGCGGCTGTCGCCGCAAACACCCGGTATGTCGCCGGATCGAGCTTGCCCAGGGTCAGTTGCCCGCGTTCGGCGATGTGGGAGTCGTACGGCACCTCGAACACGTGGGAGGAGCCCGCCCCGGCGATGATGCGGTTGATCCGCTCCATGACCTGCGGATGCTGCGGCCGGCCGTCGTTGAGGCGCAGGATGACAGCGCGGTCGGCGAGCTCGGCCTGCCGCCCGCCCTGGCGCCGGAGCCGGTCCAGCAGCGCCAGCGCCTCGAGGACCGCGTCGCCGGAGTTCAGCACGGGAATGACGAGGGCATCGGCCGACTCGATCGCGCCGTCGAATGCCGAGGAACTGGACTGGTTGCCGCTGTCCATGACCCGGATGCTGTAGTACTCGTCGATCACGGCTGCGACCGCTGCGACGTGGTCACGAGTGAGAGGTGGTCGGTCGCCGACCGAACCGATGACGGAGGCGAACGAGGTCTGCGGGGCGGTGTACCCGGCGAGCTGGCCGGCGCTCGAAATGCTCCCGACGTCGGCCATGAGCTCGCCGAGACCGAGGTGGGGGCTGCCTTCGGCGCGGAAGGTGAGAGAACCCGGATCGTCCGAGACCTCGACGACGCAGACCGATCCTCCGCGGATCGAGGCGAGGGTGCCTGCGAGCAGAAGCGACACGGGCGTCTTGCCCACGCCGCCCTTCCGGTTGGCGACCAGCACGCCCACGGCGCGCGTCCAGGTGGCCTGACGGATGAGCTCCTCGTCGCGGCGCAGGCGGGCGTCGGAATCCCGGTTGGCCTGCTCGACAGGTCCAGGCGCCACACGGATGCCGATCCCGCTGAGCAGGCCGCGCAGGCCCGTGCGTGCGGGCGCCGGACGGTCCGATGTGGTCATGAAATGGGGTTCCTCCGCGGGGTCGGCCGACGGAACCGGGAATGCGGTGATCCTGGCGTCTGCCGGGTGCGCCGAGACCGGCGGAGAGATCGGGACCGCGTGCATCGGTGTCTCGCCGGGCGGCCGGGGCGGCACTATGCGGCCCAGCCTGGAATCGATCGAGTAGCCGTCGGGTTCGGGGGACTCAGGCATTGTTGTTCTCCATCTTGTTGGTGGTGCCGAGGCCGGCCAGTGGCCGTGCCGTCGACGCGGTTCGAGTGGGCACTTGCAGGGTGAGCAACTCGCCGGATCCGAAGTGCACGAGTGCGCGCCCCGGGGTGATCGTCGTCGACACCAGCGATCGCGCGACTCGGGCTCCGAGCAGGTCGCCGTCGATGGTGTTCTGCGGCGACAGCAGTGCGCCCCGACGGTTCTTCTTCACGTCGACCTGCCAGCCCGAGAACCCGGCGCACAGCTCGGCTGAGTTTCCGCCGAGGATGAGTCCGCGCCGGTTCTCCCTGGCCACACGAAGATAGCCGCGCAGCCAGAGCTTGGCGGGCACATCCGTGAGCATCTCGCCGTCGTCGACGATGAGCACCACGGGAGTGCCGTCCGGATCGAGGTGAGGGGCTAGGTCCGCTTCGGTCAGTTCGGAGTGGGTGAGGACGGCCCGGACGCCGGGCAGGTCGGCGTAGTCGCGCAGTGGGCTGGAGCGTGGGCAGGCGAGCACGAGCTGGGTGCCGGATCGGAGAAGCGAATCGGCCATCACCGCCAGCAGGGTGCTGCGGCCCGAACGGGCGGGGCCGGCGACGACGAACGTGGGTGCATCGTGTTCCAGGTCCATCCCGTGCGCCAGGAGCTGGTTGCCGCCCACCCCCAGCAGAGCCCACATCGGGCCGGTCGATTCGCCGTCGGCGAGGGCCAGCGCGTCGGCGAGCCTGAGCGTGGAGGGCAGGTCGTCGACCCGGAACGGGCGGGCAGCTGCCGGGGTCGCCGCGTGCCGCTGGGTGAGCTCCCGGCCGAGCGCCCGCACGGCCTCACTCTGCGCCTGCCCTGACGGGTCGTCGCCGAGGAGAGCGATTTGGAGCTCGCGTCCGTTGTCCCCGCGGAACCCACGACCCGGAGCGATGTCGGTGGGAATGATCCGGTGATTGAGGCCCGCCAGGCTGTAGTCGACGCGGTCTGTGAGCCGGAGGAGCAGCTTGTCGTCGCTCAGGGTGCTCATCCGGCTGGTGAGAAGGCTACGATCGCCGGCGATCACCAGGTGGATGCCGGCGCTCGCACCCTCCCGCAGCAACGAGTAGACGATGTCCAGGAGTGCTCCGCTGTCGGCCTCACCGAGAGTGGTCACGAAGTTCTCCCACCGGTCGATGAACACGAGCACATGCGGCAGTCGACTCGATACGTCTGCGGCGCCGCGCTGCTCGGCGATGTTCGCGTGGTTGCCGGCAGCGAGGACCTCGTGCCGCCTGAGAAGGTCGGCTTCCAGCCGGTGCACGAGTCGGGTCGCCCGCTCCGTCTGGTTGCGTTGCACGACGGCCCCGCAATGCGGCACCTCGCTGAGCGAGGACAGCGCGCCGTTGCCGCAGTCGATGGCGTAGAGGTGAAGGTCTGTCGGGGGCAGCGTCGCCGCCGAGCTCGCGGCGATGGTGCGCAAAGCCTGGGACCGACCGGATCCGGGGGCGCCGACGATATAGAGGTGGCCGAAATCGGCCAGGTCGAGTACGGCATCCTGCTGGGTCTGGCGGGCCGGGAGGTCTTCGAGGGCCCATCGCACGCGGCCGTCTCCGGCCGGGTCCCGGCCTGCCGGCGCCGTCGGTTCGACTCCCAGGGTGTCCAGCCGCACCAGGGCGGGCAGGGCGGGGAGCCACGGACTGTGCTGCTCGGGGATGCCCAGCGACTCGGTCGCCGCCCGGATCGCGCTCACGAGCACAGACAGTTCGGTCACGTCGCCTTCCCTGGACGACACGATCTGGGGTCGGGGGGCCGCTCGGGAGAATCGCTCCGGAGGCAGTCGCGTCACGCTGGGCGCCCGACGTGTGGTGTCGCCGCCGACCTTCACCTGGCCGCCGACGCGTGCAGTCTGGAACGGGATGACCGAGGCGTGGCCGAGCCGGGCGAACGCACGACCAGGGGTCACCTTCTGGATGCGCGCGGCATCCGGAACATCGATGACATCGGAGCTCTCGCCGGCGTCGGTCATCCTCAGGGCGACGCGAAGGTTGGTGTTCGCCCGGATCTCCGGTGAGATCACGCCGGACGGCCTCTGGGTGGCCATGACGAGGTGCACACCGAGCGAGCGTCCCCGCTGGGCGACGTCGATGAGGCCGGACACGAAGTCGGGGAGTTCCTTCGCCATCGCCGCGAACTCGTCGATCACGATGGCCAGGCGCGGCAGGTTCTCACCCCCGGCGGCGGCATGAAGCCTGTAGTACGCCTCGAGGTCCTTCGCGCCGGCGTCTCCCAGCAGCCCCTCCCGCCGGATGAGTTCGGCCCGCAACGAGTTCAGGGCACGCGAGACGAGGTGGGTGTCGAGGTCGGTCACCATGCCGACGGTGTGCGGCAGATGCGCACACTCGCTGAAGGCGGCGCCGCCCTTGTAATCGATCAACACGAAGGTCATCGCATCGGGCCGGTTGGCCACGGCGAGGGACGCGACCAGGGTCTGCAGGAATTCCGATTTGCCCGACCCGGTCGTTCCGGCGACGAGGCCGTGCGGGCCGTCGCGCACGAGGTCGATCGAGAACGGGCCATCGAGCGAGAGCCCGATCACGGCCTCTGTCGAGCGGGCTCGCGCCGACCAGCGCGCCGCCACTGCCGTCCCCGTGGGCGACTCGAGTCCCAGCACCGAGAGCAGGTTCGCCGACGCCGGGAGCAGGCTGTCGCTGTCGGAGAAGCTCACGTCCCTGACGGCTGCCAGGCTTCGCGCCATCCGCTCGTACCACCCCTCGACGATGGTGTCCAGCGAAACACCGTCGATGGGATCGGCGTTCTGCCGCGTGACCAGAAGGGTGCCGGCCGGGCGTTCGAGGACTACCGCCGTGCATTCCTCGGGCAGCCTGGACTCTTCGGCGTCGAGGCAGAGCACGTAGACCCCAACCGCGGGACCGTCTCGCAGGAGGCTGACGATCCCCGGTAGGGCTCGCAGCCGGCGTGCCCCGTCGAGTACGACGAGGATGTCGGGGGTGAACCGCGTGGAGCGTGAGCCGGCGGCGCTCGCCACCCGTTCAGCCACCAACTGCCCGAGCTCGGCCACCCGCCGGCCGACCGATTCGGAGTCGAAACCCGTGAGGGTCAGAGTGTCTTGGCCGAGTGCCGGCCGAAGGTGCGGCAGCCACCGGGCCCAGTGCCACTGACGCGCATCGTCGGGGGAGCCCAGGACGTACAGCTGGAGATCGCGGGGGCTCTGGAGAACAGCGATCTGCCCGATCATCCAGCTCCCCAGGTGGCGGGCCCAGTCGCCTCCGCCGGCTACTCCGACAACCCCCGCCTCCGTCAGCGAGAGAGTCACCGGCACGCTGTGGCTGATCTCGGTCGATAGGCGGCGGTGCTCGAGTTCCGCCAGGTCCTCGAGGACGACCTCGCTTGCCAGGTCGGTGGTACCGACCCTGACGAGCAGGTGATCGGGATCGGTGCTGCGGCGCTCCCAGAGTCGTCGGGTCGGGGCCGTCGCGGCGAGCAGCAGCGCGGCTGCATCCGGGGTTGTGGCGCGGCGGGACCGCTGTTCGGCAAGCACGGCCCGCGAGATCTCCGCGGTGATGCTGGCCATGGTGGTCCGATGCTCGGCCATCAGCCTGCGGTGGCTCTTCTTGCCGTTGGAGCGGGCGGTGAAGTACGTTCCGAGCATCATCAGGGGCGACATCAGCGCGAAAAGCAGGTAGAACGGTTGCTTCATCATCACAGCCATCGTCACCCCGAGAATCGCAGGGATACACGCGGTGATCCAGGGGAGCGAGTTGCGCTCGGGCACTTTCGGCGGTGGCGGTAGGCGGAACGTGTTCACCGCCACCGGGGGAAGCAGTCTGGGCGGTCGGTTGTAGTCGAGCCAGCCATGCTCGGGCGCCGGAATCAATTCGGCGTCACCGCTTGTGAGCGGATGCACGGTGAGCACGCTCAGGCCCACCCTGAGTTGACCGCCCACGGGCCAGGCAACCCGGTCGCCGGGTACCTCCGCCTGCTCGAGCAGAGGGGTGGGTCCGTCTGTAGCCACCGAGCGCACCCAGACGTCACCATCGATGTCGAGGAGTACCGACACCAGCCCGCCGCCTGGCGCCACAGCGCCACCGGAGACGGTCCGGTCGTTCTCGTCGACCCCCCACAGGGTCTCACCGACGGCGAGCGGCTGAATCCGCCCGCTGTCGGGGCCGGCCACGAAGTGGACCTCGGCGAGACCTGGTCGCCCAGCCGTCGGCGTCGGCGCCGAGCCCAGGGTGAGGATGGCGCCGTCAATCAGGCCGCTGTCGCCGAAAGTCAGGTCGTCGTCACGCACCGCGATAGGTTCGGCGCCGACGGCGGACCGGATGACAGCCATGACCTCGGCTACCGGGGTCTCCGGCTCGGCGTCGATGAAGACATCGGTGCTTTCCTCGGTGCCCGCGCCCTGTACCGTGACCACGGCTCTCATAGCGCTCGCGCCGAGCCGTCATGCAGCGCGGTCGGTTGGTCGGCCGGGAATACCTCGCTGGTCATCGACCCATCCGCCTGCACGGTGAATCGCCAGCGCGCACCCTCGGCTCCGGCAATGGAGACGACCGCCCACCGACAGTCCGGGGACTCGAGAGCACGGCGGAGTCCGACGCTCACCTGGCCCGTCAGGGGTTCGTCGACGACGGCCAGGCCGGCGCCACCGCGGGTCACGGTCTCCAGGAGTTCGGCCGCAGTGGTGGCCGAAACCGGTCCACCTGACGGGCCCTCGTCTCGGCCGACGAGGAGGACCGGCAGGCCGTATGACCAGGGATTCCGGATGAAGTCGTCCACCCAGCCCTCGGCGAGGCGGACGAGGTCAGGGCGGTCACCCTCGAGGAAGACCAGGCCGCGGGCTTCCGAGAGGTCCAGCAGGGTCACCACGCCGTTGGCGTTGCTCACGGTCACCATCCCGGTGATGCCGTGGCTGCCCGGCGTTGCCGGTGGAGACGGCCGGATGCCGGCGGCAGGTCGGCTCCAGATCGTGTCGTTCGCCGTCGCGCACCACGGTGCCGGCGGATTCGGGCAGGGCGTCGAGAGGCGCAGCCGAATCGACTCTGTATCGATCGTCACCAGGACGATCCCCGGACGTGTTCGTCCCGACCTGCCCAGTAGGAGGGTGAGGCCATCGAGTGCGCCGTCCAGGGTGCGACTTGCCAGTGGGTCACGCGCCACACCAACGCCCGACCGGGGAATCCGCAGGCGCGTCCGGTGCTTTGCGAACGCGACGATTCCGGTGACCACGGCGGCGAGGGCGACGGCGAGGCCCAACATCCTGAGGAGAGTTTCGATGGCGGTGCCCTTTCGATTCGGAGTGCGACACCGTGCCGTCACCGGGATTGGATCTCGTGCAATCGGGTGGCAAGGGCGCTGGGGTCCTCCCCGGGAACGTCACTCCACCGAAACGTCGTCATCAGCGCGTCGAAGAGGTACACGAGCGCATCGCAGAGCGCGCCATCAGCGGCGTCGTGAGCGACAACCGAGAACGACAGCACCAACCACCGGCCCTCGCGGTGAGGGACACCGATCGTGTAGACGATCTGCCGGGTCGTCACCTCCGGCCAGTCGCCGTCGATCTGAACCCGGCGTTCGCTGCGATCGGTGCGCGCCGCCACCGCCCCGTCGACGGTTCGCCGGCTGGCCGCCCACCCGGCGTCTCCGACGATGGCGGCGATGACCGACTCCGGTGAGTCCTCACCGTCGAGGTCGATTTCGGACTCGATGAATGAGGCCGGCACAACCACGCCGTTGACGGCGCGTACAGGCAGATAGACGGCGCTCGCGCCGGCATCTCCGGCGTCGACGACCGCGTGGGTGAGTCGCTTGCGGAGTTCACCCCGCCACGGTTCGGCGCTGCCACGGGGCAGTGAGGCCGGGATCGTTTCGGCGACGATCTCCTCGATCGCCGACCGGAGCTGCCGCTCGGCGGCGGGCCTGGCCGGGAGCCTGACCCAGCCGGGTGGGAGAGCGATGACGAACGACGCCTGGGGTTCGTCCTGCTCAGGCCGGTTCGGTTCGGGCACGCTCATTCGCTCTCACCGATCCTTACCGCAGCCAGGAGGCGTTCCAGCCAGGGGGTGAACTGAGTGACCACGTCGAGGTCCGACGTGCGCCACGTCACGACGGTGTCGGCGCCGCTGTCACGGCGGATGCAGCTGACGGTGGCGATGATGTCGCCGGCGTCGTCCAGGTCGAATCGGGTGCTCCGAATGCTGTCACCGAGGTCCTCGTCGACGTCGGCCGGCCGGCCGGCCGCGGCGATCACCCCTTTACCGCCGGTGAGTTCGAGAAGGCTCAGGGGAGGGTCATGGACCGGGGTGACGGTGATGATCACCGGGAGGGGCCACCGCCAGGGGACCGAGAGGCCGGCGACCAATCGCGCCCCAGGGGGCAGGGCCGCGCCGAAGTCGAGAAGGGTATCGAGGGCTCCGTCGATGTCGAGCGGTACAGCCGGGCGAAGATGCTCCGAATCCGAACTCAGCCGCTCGTCGACGTCGACCATGGCCGAGAAGACCCGGGTGACGTCTTCTCGCCACAACGGCGGGCTGACAGGTCCGACGGGGATCAGGAGCCAATCGGGTAGGCCCACATCCAGCGACCACGGGGTCGTCGTCGTCGTCGCCGTCATGGCTTGGGCGTCGTGAGCGTGGCCTGGCCGGCCGTGTAGGCGCTCCACCGGCTGGTATCGCCGCCCTGAGCCGTGGGGGTGACCCCGATTTTCAGGACGTTGGCGCCCCAGCTGTAGGCCACCCGACCGCCGTTGGCGAAGTGCCACGCAGGGGGCACCTTGCTCTGGATCCCGAATGACGTGCTGGCAACCTCTCTCAGGTCTCGGTACTTCAGCGCCCTGTCCACCGAGACCAGCCTGTCCACCCTGTAGTTGCCCGTGAGCACGTCCTTGATCTTGTTGACCTCGGTACCGCGATAAGCGGGGTCGCGGGGCCTCCACCATTGCGGCTGCACCTTGAAGTCGTCGAGGATTTTGGTGTTCGTGGCCGCCTTCGCGTTCACGTTGACGACCTGGCGGTCCAACCTGGCGATGCGGTCCATGGCTTTTTGCAAGGGGATGTCCCCCTTCAACGCCGCGTTGTACTGGGCGGCACGCTTCACGGCGATCCTCGGTCCGAGCTTGGCCGCGTATTCTGCCTGCTTGGTGGTCCTCGTGGTGACCTGAGCGAGCAGTTTGATATGCGAGGCCTGCACCAATTTTGCGACGATGGCGCCGGCCCCGATCAGGAGTACGGTGACCGCGGCAAGGATCACGTCGAGCCAGGAACCTTCCCCCATTGCCGCGAGAGCCGTCGAAGCGGCCAGCGCCACGACGGCGACGGCCGCTCCGGCGATGGCGAGGGCGCCGAGCCCGGGGATGAAGAAGGCGAGCACCGCCAGCGCGACTCCGATCCACATGAACACTTTCACCAGCATCTTGAGGAACTTGATGAAGTCCTGCTTGATCTTGTATGCACGAGTGTCGGTGAGTCCATCATCCCAGGCGGCTGTGATGACTTTCGAGGCGGTCTCTCCGGCATGCTGCAGTGCAGTGAGGGCCTTGCTCAGGCGCACGCGGGCGTCGGCCGCCGCGTTCTGCGCATCACCGATGGCCACTGTGCGTTGATCGGTGGCGAGGGTCTCCTTCTCGGTCAGAGGCGGTGCCGACTCGGAGCGGTTGGCGCTCGGATCGACGAGGGCTTGGGAGCTGATCCTCGAGGCTTCAGCAGCGTCGGCGTCCGCCAGGGCGAGTCCGGAATCTCGGATGGCCAGGTCCAGTTCGGGCGCATAGGCCGTCAAGGCGACTCTGACGGCCTCGTAGCGTCCCGATGCGACGCTGAGTGATTCGGCGACTTTACGACTGCTCGAGCGCAGCGCGTCGGCTGCTTCCCCTTTCAACTCGGTGGAGTCCCCGTCGCCGATCCTCGTGAGCATAGCGGCTTCGCTGGTGATGGTCTCTGCCATCTCGCGGTAATACTTGATCGTCGCGGTGAGCCGGATGGGGTCGCCTCCGACGGGGTCGACCGAGTGGTCGAGAAGGTGCCAGTTGCCATGGCGAGCGGACATTGTGTGGCCTTTCAGGTGGTGAGGGGAAGCGGCCCGGACAATCGACCGGTCAGACGCTTTCGGTGGTCAGGCTGTCGGACAGGCCCTGTTCGGTGTTGTTCCACGCGGTGCTCATGTCCTCCAGCTTCTTGTGGAGGTCGCCGATCGCCGTTGAGATGTGGCCGCGGTGGATGCTCCAGTCCGTGCCGAACTTCTCCATGGCAGCCTCGACGGGGGAGGCGCCCCACACATCCGCGTCGGTTGTTGCTCGACGGTCGGCCCCGTCGAATTCGGTTTTGATCGAGCTCAGCTTCTCGGCCGAATCGTCGAGCGCGGCGCTGGTCACGATGAGGTTTGCCATGGCGTTCACTTTCGTCGGGTGCGGGACTGGAGGACGCAGCAGGCGCCGGGGCTCGTACAGGAGCCTCCGGCGCCTCAGCTGCGGTGGGGCTGGATTACCGGGCGAGCGCCTTGGCGAGTTCGGTGTCGGTGTTCTCCAGAGCGTCGGCGGCGGCGGTGAGGTACTGGCTCATCCCTTCGAGACCGTGGATGGTCTTGGTGGCACCGTCGGTGAACTCCTGGTACGAGGCGCCGAAGGCGACCGAGGACTTGTCAGTGACGTAGCCGCCGCCGATCAGGCCGTCGACGAGGGTTTTCAGCTCGCGCAGCTTGGACTCGATCTCCTGCTCGCCGTTGATGAGCCGGGTGCCGGCGTCACGCATATCACCGTAAGTGACGTTCAAGTTGGCCATGATTGACTCCAATTCATTGAGGGGGTTCTTCCGATTGCGTCGGAAGGCACTCGCAACCCTACGAAGGGACCAGCCTCCGAGCGTGGGGATGGCGGGCACGTTAGCCGATCGGTCCACACCACCCGCAACGGTCCACCTGGCGTGGTAGAGGTGTCGTCGAAGGTCGGGTCAGGAGAGCGAAGCGGGCCGGTCAGGGCGGACGACGAGCACCCCGCGCACGAGGGCAACGGCCACGAGTGTCGCGCGGTTGTCCACCTTCCACTGACGCATCATCCGGGCCAGATGCCACTTCACGGCTTGCGGACTGTAGTCGGTGGCCAGGGCGATCTGATCGTTCGAACGGCCGGACGCCACGAGCGCGAGCATTTCGAGGCCCGGACTCTGCGCGGTGCCCGGCACCCCCACCAGATCGAGGGAGTCGCCGTCCGCGAGGTGATCGCCGGGGTCGCCCGAGGTGCGGGCCTGGGCCCACGCCTCCGCCCAACACGCACCGAGTTCACCGGCGATGAGCGCAGCGCGACCCATGAGGATCGTGACATCCCGCGGTGCGAGACCGGTCTCCCGTGCGTGGATGAAGGAACTGAACACCCGCAGGGCGGGGATACTGCCGCGCAGCACCACCGACAGGGGCACCTGAGTGTCGCTCATGGCGATCGCGGACCCCCGGATGACCTCGACGCTGGTCGCATTGATCCTGTGGCCCGTCTCCAACGCGTCCAAGGCGTCGGGAAGTACGACCGGAAGGATCTCCCGATAGCGCTCGCGAAGCCAGGGGCCGTGAGGGCCACTGGCCTCGAAAAGTCTCGGCGCGAGCATCGCCGGTGCGAGTTCACCGATCCGACCCCTGAGCCCGAGACTGAGGACTTTTCGTACGGGGGTCTGACGACGGGTCTCGGGCATGCGGAGGTCATCCGTTCGCAGTCGATGAGCAGTGATTGCCGCGGCTCTTCACCCGGCAGGGAAGACTCCCGCCGCCGCTCGCAGCCTGGGCGCACGATCGTTCACTGCCCACTATGACCCCAGGATGGGTGGGTGGGTCACCTCGCGACCATCAACCCGCGTGGTTGTGCGGCTCGGCCGCGCAGTGTTCGTACGCCGTTCATATGTAAGACCGATGCCAGGGTGTCAGGTGTTTGCCGCCGGTTGACCTGTGCCGCGTCCCGGAATCGGTCCGATTCTGCCCACTAGGACCTTCTCAACGTGCGTCGTGCTCGACGAGTTCGGCGAGTTGGCGGATGACGGTGCCCCAGCCGTCGTGGAAGCCGAGCTCCTCGTGCTGGTTGCGGTCGGCTCGGTTGCGGTGCATCGCCGTTGCGGTGTATTCGGTGCCGTCGGGGTGGTCGGTCATGGTCATCACGGCGGTCACGAATGCGGCCTCGGCGGGGCGCCAACCCGCGACCAGCGCATCCGTGAACACGATGCGCTCGAGCTCGTCGACGGCGAGGAAGCACCCGGTGATGTGCGGACCGAATTCGATTCCGTCGTCGCTGATCTCGGTGCGGAAGGAGCCGCCGGGGCGCAGGTCCATCTCGCGCACCCGGCAGATCGTCGGCGCCGGAACCCACCAGCGTTCGAAGCTGGCCGGGTCGGCCCACGCGTTCCAGACGGTGGCGCGCGGCGCGCGGATGATGCGGGACACGGTGAGGTCGAGTTCGGGGTGGGCGGATGCGCTCATGCGGGGGTCTCCTTGTCACGGCGTGGATCGGGGTCGGGGGAGGTGGCGAACTGCTCGAGCCGATCGGTACGGCCCTCCCAAATGGTGCGCTGCTCGCTGAGCCAGCCGTCGATCAGGCTGAACGTGCCGCGCTCGATCGTGCAGATACGCACCCGCCCAGACTTGCGGGTGCGGATCAGCCCCGTCTTTTCGAGGTAGCCGATGTGCTTCATGAACGACGGCAGCGCCATGTCGAACGGCGCCGCCAGCTCGCCGATGCTGGCGGGTCCGGAGCCCAGCCGGCTCAGGACGGCACGGCGGGTGGGGTCGGCGACGGCCTGGAAGAGACCGTCGAGGGTCGAGGAATACTGAGCCATGGGGCTAAGTTAGCCGATGCGCATCACTAAGCGCAAGGGCTAAGTGTTGGGTCGGCCCGACTGCGGTTAGCGCAGCTCGCGCCACCAGATGGCACGTTTGACCCGCTGAACCACGGTGGTGGGCGGTGATTCGTTGTAGCTGTGCGCCAGGTCCTGACCGGTGAGCTCGTGAATCGCGGCCATGATCTCGTCGGTGGCCTTGCGCCGGGCGCGGCCCGAGTCGGCGGTGCCGTGCACGCTCACGTCGATCGGTTCACCGAATTTCACGCTGATGCGGCGGATGCGCGGCATCTTCGACCCCACCGGCATGATCTCCTGGGTGCCGATCAGGCCCACCGGCACCACCACGGCACCGGTGGTGAGGGCGAGCCAGGCCACGCCGGTGCGGCCGCGGTAGAGCCGGCCGTCGAGCGAGCGGGTGCCCTCGGGGTAGATCGCGAAGGCGCCGTCCACGTCGAGAACCTCTTTGCCGGCGTCAAGGGCCACCTGAGCGGCCTGGCCTGCGCCGCGTTCCACGCCGATGGCGCCGATCGAGGTGAAGAACTGGCGGGATACCCAACCTTTGAAGCCGGTGCCGGTGAAATAGGTGGACTTGGCCAGGAACTGCACCCTCCGCGGCGCGGTGAGCGGGATGACGATGCTGTCGATGAACGACAGGTGGTTGCTGGCCAGGATCACCCGGCCCTCTCGCGGGATGTTCTCCTTGCCGGTGATGCGAGGCCGGAAGACCAGGCGTGCGATGGGCGCCATGATGCCGTAACCGAGGAAGTAGACGAACCCGGGCCGCTTGGGCTTCGCGGAGATCTCGACGATCTCGTCGGCAGCCGGCACCTGTTCGACGGGGGATTCCGGCGCGGTTTCGGGCTCGCCTGCTGGGTCGTGCTTTGCTCCGGTCACTCAACGACCCTACAGCGCGGGTCAGTCGCAGCCCGGCATATATCCGCGGTGCGCCTAGCATGGGCTCGTGCAGCGAATCATCATTCTCGGGTCCACGGGCTCGATCGGTACCCAGGCGCTCGACGTCATCAAAGCCAACCCCACCCGGTTCGAGGTGGTCGGCCTCTCCGCCGGCAGCAACCGCGAACTCCTGGCCGAACAGGCCGCCGCTTTCAACGTCGACGACACCGCCGTCGGCGCCGTGGAGGCGGAGCAGCTGGTGCGGGATGTCGATGCCGACGTCGTGCTCAACGGCATCACCGGTTCCGTGGGGCTGGGCCCGACCCTGGCCGCGCTCAAGGCCGGCCGCACCCTGGCGCTGGCCAACAAGGAATCCCTGATCGTCGGCGGCGACCTGGTCAAGGCGCTCGCCGCGCCCGGCCAGATCGTGCCGGTCGATTCCGAGCACTCCGCCATCGCGCAGGCGTTGCGCTCCGGTACCGCCGACGAGGTGCGCCGACTGGTGCTCACCGCATCCGGCGGCCCGTTCCGCGGCCGTAGCCGCGCCGAGATGGCCGATGTGACTCCCCGGGAGGCGCTCGCGCACCCCACCTGGGACATGGGCCTTGTCATCACCACCAACTCCGCAACCCTGGTGAACAAGGGGCTCGAGATCATCGAGGCGCACCTGCTCTTCGACGTGCCCTACGAGAGCATCGACGTTGTCGTGCACCCGCAGTCGCTCATCCACTCGATGGTCGAGTTCATCGACGGGTCCACCATCGCCCAGGCATCGCCGCCGAACATGCGCCTGCCCATCTCGCTGGGCCTGGACTGGCCGAACCGGGTCGCCGCCGTCGGCGTGCCGATCGACTGGACCACCCCGCACACCTGGACCTTCGAACCGCTCGACGACGAGGCGTTCCCGGCCGTGGAGCTGGCCAAGCAGGTCGGCAGGGCCGGTGCCACCTACCCGGCGGTGTTCAACGCCTCCAACGAACAGGCGGTCCTGGCCTTCCACGCCGGCCGGATCGGGTACCTCGACATCGTCGACACCGTGCAGCGGGTGGTGGACGCCCACGAGACGCAGGGCGAGCTGACCCTCGAGTCGCTCGCCGAGGCCGAGCGCTGGGCTCGCGCCGCCGCCGACACCATCATCGACTCGATCGCACGCTGAACGGCGCCGCCCGGTCCGCTACGGGCGGTAGCTGTCGGCCGTGGTGATCAGCGCCTGGTCCCACGGGGTCGCAGCCACGCCCAATTCCCGCTCGGTTTCGGTGGAGTCGATCACATACGGCACCTGGAACTGGTAGCTGGACTTGTAGACCTCGCGCATCAGCGGGCTGACCGCGCCGAGGGAGCGCAGCATCCACTCGGGGTAGCCGGCCACCGTGCCGTGACTGCCGTAGTGGGCGTTCAACTGGCCGGCGATGTCGGTACGGCTGTGAGCGCCGCTCGGCACGTGCCAGAGGCGCCCCCAGGGGCCGGTGTGCCCGGCGGCGGCGATCATCGTCGCGGCGATGTCCGGGATGTAACTCCAGCTGTGCACCAGCTCAGGCCGGCCGACGGCCCTGGCGGTCTTGGAGGCCAGCACCGCGCCGAAGAACGCCTTGCCCAGGTGCGCGGTGCCGCTGACACCGGGCCCGAAGTAGTCGCTCGCCCGCACTTCGACGGCACGGATCTCGCCCCGCTCGTGCGCCTGGAGCACCCGGTGCCAACCGTCGCGGCGAATCACGCCCTTCGATTCGGTCGTGGTCTCGGGGGAGTGCTCTGTCATCGGCCCGGTCGGCGAGCCGTACGGGTAGAGGTTGCCCATCACGACCAGGTTGGCGCCCGAGACGGATGCCGCGGCGATCGCCGCGGCGAACACCGGCGGCCACCGGCGGGCCCAGTCGGGGTATGGCGGATTGGTGCACAGGAAGATGGTCTGCATGCGCTCCGCCGCGAGGCAGAAGGCGACAGGGTCCGACGCGTCGAGCACCCGGGCGATGGTGCCGGCCACCGGGGTGCCGGAGCGGGTGGCGACCGTGACGTCGTCGCCGCGGGCGACCAGCTGACGGGCCAGTTCTCCGCCGATCCAGCCGGCGCCGACGATGAGGTGCTGGGGCATGAGATCCTCCGGGAGAGTGGGCCGACGGGGACAGGCTACCGGGTCGGGCGCTGCAGGGCGCCTCAGCCTGCAGCCGGCGCGTCGACGCCGGAACCGCCGGTGTTCTGGTCGGGCGTGATGGGCTCTTCCGTCGGTGGGGGGTCGGGCGTCGTCTCGGGGGCGGGTGTTTCCGGGGGCGGCGTGGGCTCGGTGGTCGGCTGGGGCTCAGGCGGCACCGGGGTGGGGCTGCTCGATGGTGTCGGGGTGGGCACCTGGGTGACCGGGGCCTCCGGCTCGGTGGTGCGCTCCGGCGGGCTGTCCGGTGTGTTGGTGGGAGCCGGGGTGCTGGGCTTGGTCGGCGTGGCGGGCGTCGCCGCTGTGAGCGCCGCGGCCAGGTCGGCGTCGACCAGGGCGATGGCGGCCAGGATCTGGGCCGCCTGGGCCTCGGTGAGGTTGCCGTCCTCGACGGCGGCCGCCAGCGCGGCCTTGAGCCCGGCGACCGCGGACTGCGCGCCCGCATAGTCGCCCGCGGCGGCGGCGGCGGTCACCGAGAGCACGGCGGCCTGCAGCTGGGCCGTAGTTTGGGTTGGCACTCCGGGCGTGCTGCTGGTGCAACCGGCCAATGAGCCCGCCACCAGGAGTGCGGCCACTGCGCCGGTGCGGATGCGGTGACCCAGGCCGGTCGGCGAACGGCGGGTCATGGGTCGACGCTTTCTTGCAGCTGCTTGAGGTGTTCCCCGAGCTGGCCGCCGACCGCGGGATACGCGGGCGGCTCCGGCGGCGGCTCCGCGCCGGGAACCACGAACAGCACGGCGCCGACGGTGAACACCGCCACCAGGAGCCCGCTGAGCAGCAGCGGCCACCGGCGCGAGCGGTTCGCCGCCCTCGATTTGCGCGGTCGCTTCACCTCGGGGCGGCCGGCCGTGCGGCGGGAAGGAGCCGTGTGGTGCTCCGTCGGCTCCACGGGTAGCACGGGTGGCACTTCGCGGTGCAGAGTCGTCGGCACCTCGAGCGCCCGGGTGACGGTGAGGTCCGGCAGCAGGTCCTCCTGCACGGTGCTCAGCTGAACCGTCTCCTGGGGCACCAGGTCTTCGTGTGCCGGGTCGGCTGCGGGCATCCGGCCGGCCGAGGGCGTCAGGGCGAGCAGCCGGCCGGCGGCCTCAGCGGGCCGCAGCCGGTCTTCGGGCCGCCTCGCCGTCATCCCGGTCAGCAGTCGGCGCCAGTCCGGCCCGAGCCACTCGGGGATCTCCGGCTGCCGCTGCAACCGGGCCAGCGCCGACTCCACGGCCGTGCCCGGGTAACTGTGTTCACCGGTGAGGCACTCCAGGAGCACCAAACCCAGGGAATACACGTCGGTGGTCGGGCCCACCGGCAGTCCGCTGGCCTGCTCGGGGCTGAGATAGCCGGCCGTGCCGACCACGGCACCGGTCTCGGTGCGGTGCGCGGCGTTGAACAGCCGGGCTATCCCGAAGTCGGCGAGCTTGGCACGGGTGACGCGGCCCGGAAAGTCAGACGGTGCCAGCAACACGTTCGCCGGCTTGATGTCGCGGTGCGTGATGCCCAGCGAACCCATGCAGTGCAGTGCCTCACAGAGGTCGGCGCCCAGCCTGGCGACCTCTGCGGGGTCCATCGGGCCGGCCAGCAGGCGGCTGCGCAGGTCGGTGCCGTCGACGAACTCGGTCACAATGTACGACCGGGAGACCCCGTCGATCACCTCGACTCCGGCGTCGTAGAGGGTGACCAGGGCGAAATGATTGAGATGGGCCAGCACCGCCACCTCGTCGCTGTGGCGCGTCGATCCGGCACCGCCGGCGGGATCGAATCGCATCAGCTTCACGGCGACGGTGCGGCCAAGGGCCAGGTCGGCCGCCTGGTAGACAACGGCCATCCCACCCGACCCGATCAATTTGTCGAGGCGGTATCGATTCGCGAGCGTGAGTCCGAGCACAGTATCGGTTCGCGTCGGTTCGCGAATCGGCTCGGTCGAGGTAGTCAGGCGGGCCTCCTGATGTCTGGTCGCAGCAATTCTTTGTCAATGCCCGCCGACAGTCAAGGGTCCGCCCCTCCGCGAACTGTGAGTTAAGCACGCATCCGGGCGCTCGGAAGGTGCTTAGCTCACAGTTCGCGGGACTTGGCTAGTCGCACTTGTCTTTCTTCTTGCAGTCGCCGGTGTCTTTGGCGGGCTTCTCGGGCTTGGCCGGCGCCGGGTCGTCGTCGTTGTCGTTGTCGTCGTTGTCGTCGTCGTCGTCGGTGCTGACCGGTTCGGGGGTCGAGGTCGGCACGGGTGTGCTCGCGACTATCGAGGCCGCGAGATCCGCGCCGACCAGGTCGATGGCGGCCTGGATCTCGGCCGCCCGCGCGGCTGTGACGGCGTCGGCGGCTGACGCGTCGGCCAGCGCAGTCTGCACGGTGCCCAGCTCGGTCTGCGCCGTCGCGAAGTCCCCGGCGGCGGCGGCGGAACTCACGGCGAGCACACCGTCCTGCAGCGTGGCCGCCGCGCCGGAGTCCAGCTCGGGGGAGGCGCCCGCGCAGCCGGCGAGCAGGCTGCCGGCGAGGCCGAGGCCGGCTACCGCCAACACGAACCGGGCGCGGGATGAACGAAAGGTCCTGGCGATCATGGGGTCACGCTCTCTTGAAGCTGCTGGAGGTGGGTGCCGAGGTCGCCCTCCACAGCGGGGTACGCCGGGGGTTCGGGTGCTGGATCACCAGGTTGCACGAGAAAAACCAGCGCAATCACCGCGGCCAGCGCCACGAGCGCCCCTATGATCACCGGCCGCCGGCCGATCCTGGCAGCGGAACGTCGGGGCGGCGGGGAGCCGGCCGGTGCCGGCACCGAGGTCAGGTCCGACCGCGCCGTCGCGCCCAGGCGCTCGGTCTTCGCGGTGTGCTCCGCCGCTGGGGCCACCGGCAGCAGCCGGGTCGGCTCGTCCCCGGAAACGGTCAGGCCGGCAGCCATCAGCTCGGTCGCGTCGTCGGCTGGTGCCGATTCGTCGGCGACGGATGCGGCCGTGGACCCGGCCGGGACGAGCTCGCGCAGCCGCACCGCGGCATCCGCCGACGTGAGGCGGTCGCCCGGTTCGCGGGCGGTCATGCCGGCGAGCACCGCGCACCATTCGGCGCCCAACGACTCCGGAACCTCCGGCTGGCGTTGCAGCCGGGCCATGGCCGATTCGATGGCCGTGCCCGGGTAGCTGCGCGTGGCGGTGAGGCTTTCGAGCAGCACCAGGCCGAGCGAGTAGACGTCGCTGGGCGGCCCGATCGGCTGACCGAGGGCCTGCTCCGGGCTGAGGTAGCCTGCGGTGCCCAGCACCGAGCCGGTGCGGGTGAGGTGGGTGGCGTCGAACAGCCTGGCGATGCCGAAGTCGGCCAGTTTCGCGTGCGAGACCCGGCCGGGGAAGTCCGAGGGGGCCAGCAGTACATTGGCGGGCTTGATGTCGCGGTGGATGATCCCCTTGGCGTGCACGTAGTGCAGAGCCTCGGCCAGGTCGGCGCCCATCCTGGCCACCTCGGCGGGTGCCACCGCGCCCTCGTTGATGCGGCTGCGCAGGTCGGAGCCGTCGACGTACTCCATCACGATGAACGACCGGGTGACGCCGTCTATGTGTTCGGTGCCGGCGTCGAAGAGGGTGACCAACGCGAAGTGGTTGAGGCTGGCGAGCACCATGACCTCGCCGCTTTGCCGTTGCGGACCCGAATCGTCGGCGGTGTCCATCCGGAACAGCTTCAGGGCGACGGTGCGGCCCAACGCCAGGTCGGCCGCTTCGTAGACAGTGGCCATGCCGCCGGTCCCGATCAGCCTGTCGAGGCGGAACCTGTCGGCGATGACCAGCCCGATCAGGGTGTCTGACCTCGACGGATCGCGAAGCGGTTCGGTCGGTGCAGACAGGGCGGGCCTCCAGGGCAGTGAAATCGGGATGTTCTCGGGTCGAGGGCAATTCTCGCGGCTCGCCGGGAGCCGGTCAACGGCCAGCCGACTTGCAGCTAGAGAAGGCTAATCTACGGATGTGGAAACCGTGCTGTTGTACATCTTGGGCGTAGCCGTCGTCGTCGTGGGCCTCGCGCTGTCCATCGGCCTGCACGAGATCGGCCATCTGGTGCCGGCCAAGCTGTTCGGCGTCAAAGTCACCCAGTACATGATCGGTTTCGGACCCACCATATGGTCCAAGCGCAAAGGCGAGACCGAATACGGCGTGAAGGCGCTCCCTCTGGGCGGCTACATCTCCATGATCGGCATGTTCCCGCCCGCCAAAAACGGTGCCGCGACACGCTCGAACAGCACCGGGTTCTTCCAACAACTGGTGCAGGAGGGCGATCCGGATCCCAAGCCCGGCGCCCGGCCCACCATGATCGAGGAGGCCCGCCAGGCCAGCGCCGACACCATCGGCGAGGGCGAGGACCACCGAGCGTTCTACAAACTGCCGGTGTTCAAGCGCGTCATCATCATGCTCGGTGGCCCGTTCATGAACCTGCTCATCGCGGTGGTGCTCTTCGCGGTGCTGCTGATGGGGTTCGGCACCACCCAGGCCAGCACCACCGTCGGCAGCGTCAGCGCCTGCGTGTTGCCGGCCACGAGCGACCGGCAGACCTGTGCGGAGGGCGACGAGGCCGCTCCGGGCGCCGCTGCCGGCCTCAAGCCCGGCGACCGTCTGGTCAGCATCGACGGCACCGCGATCACCAGCTGGGACCAGTCCACCGCGATCATCCGGGAGTCCTCCGGCACCCCGCTGCAGGTCATCGTCGAACGGGACGGCGCCGAGCAGACGCTGGTCATCACCCCCAAACTCACCGAGCGTTACGTGACGGACGACGCCAACGAGGTCGTCACCGACGCCAACGGGGACCCGCAGACCACGGAGGTCGGCTTCGTCGGCATCGGCCCGGCCGGCGAACTCGTGCAGCAGCCCATCACCGCGGTGCTGCCCGCCGTCGGCGAGAACATCGCCGGGGTCTTCCACATGATCCTGAACCTCCCCGAACGCCTGATCGACGTGGCCAACGCCGCATTCGGTTCGGGGGAGCGGGACCCGAACGGCCCGATCAGCGTCGTCGGCGTCGGCCGGGTGGCCGGTGAGATCGCCAGCATCGACACCATCCCGCTGCACAGCAAGGTCGCGAGCCTGCTCGGGCTGCTCGGCTCGCTGAACATCGCCCTGTTCGTCTTCAACCTGGTGCCGCTGATGCCCCTGGACGGCGGCCACGTGGCCGGGGCACTCTGGGAAGGCATCCGTCGCTGGTTCGCGAAGTTGTTCAAGCGCCGCGACCCGGGCCCCGTCGACACGGCCAAACTGATGCCGCTCACCTTCGCCGTGGTGATCGTGCTCGGCGGTATGAGCCTGCTGCTCATGTACGCCGACATCGTCAATCCGATCAACATCTTCGGCTGAACCGGCCCGGCCGGCGCCTCAACCGTTCGGGAATGGTTCAGCTTCGCGGGATAAGTCACGCGTAAGCTACATTCGTGGCCGCTATAAACCTGGGTACGCCCAAAGTCCCCGTAATCCTCGCTCCCCGACGCAAGTCCCGCCAGATCAAGGTCGGCAAGGTCCTCGTCGGCGGCGACGCTCAAGTCAGCGTGCAGTCGATGACAACGACTCCCACGACGAACATCAACGCGACGCTGCAGCAGATCGCCGAGCTCACCGCCTCCGGGTGTGACATCGTGCGTGTCGCCGTGCCCAGCCGCGACGACGCCGAGGCGCTGCCGATCATCGCCAAGAAGAGCCAGATCCCGGTCATCGCCGACATCCACTTCCAGCCCAGCTACGTGTACGCGGCGATCGACGCCGGCTGCGCGGCCGTGCGGGTGAACCCGGGCAACATCCGTAAGTTCGACGACCAGGTGGGCAAGATCGCCGCCGCAGCCAAGGCCGCCGGTGTCTCCATCCGCATCGGCGTCAACGCCGGTTCGCTCGAGCCCAGCCTGCTGCAGAAGTACGGCAAGGCCACCCCGGAGGCACTCGTCGAGAGCGCCGTGTGGGAAGCCAGCCTGTTCGAGGATCACGACTTCCACGACTTCAAGATCTCGGTCAAGCACAACGACCCGGTGATCATGGTCAAGGCCTACCGGCTGCTCGCCGAACGCGGCGACTGGCCGCTGCACCTCGGCGTCACCGAGGCCGGACCGTCCTTCCAGGGCACCATCAAGAGCGCCACGGCGTTCGGCATCCTGCTCGGCGAGGGCATCGGCGACACCATCCGGGTGTCGCTCTCCGCCCCGCCCGCCGAGGAGATCAAGGTGGGCCTGCAGATTCTGCAGTCGCTGAACCTGCGCGAACGCAAGCTCGAGATCGTCTCTTGCCCCAGCTGCGGCCGGGCCCAGGTGGATGTCTACAAGCTCGCCAACGACGTCACCGAAGGCCTGGAGGGCATGACAGTGCCGCTCCGCGTGGCCGTCATGGGCTGCGTCGTCAACGGACCGGGCGAGGCCCGCGACGCCGACCTCGGTGTGGCCTCCGGCAACGGCAAGGGCCAGATCTTCGTGCGCGGCGAGGTCATCAAGACCGTGCCGGAGTCCGAGATCGTGCAGACCCTGATCGAAGAGGCCAACCGGATGGCCGCCGAGATGCCGCCCAGCGAAGACAGCCTCGGCGCCCCCGTGGTCACGGTCGGCGCCAACTAGCCGCAGGCCAGTCGCAAAACGCACCATCCCGCTGGTCGAGCTTGTCGACGCAGACCCGGTGACCCAGTCTGCCTGCGTCGCCACTGGTCCGTCGGCCGCGGGGTCTCGACAAGCTCGACCAACGATCTCAAGGGGATTGCGCTGTGCCCGCGCGCCGTAAAGTAGGTGCGTGCCTATTCGTATGTCGAACTACTTCCTCCGGACCCTTCGTGAAGACCCCTCTGATGCCGAGGTGACCAGCCACCGTCTGCTTGTGCGGGCCGGCTACATCCGTCGTCAGGCGCCGGGCATCTTCGCCTGGCTGCCGCTGGGTCTGCGCGTGAAGGCGAAGATCGAGACCATCATCCGCGAGGAGATGGCCGCCGCCGGCGCGTTCGAGGTGCACTTCCCGGCCCTGCTGCCGCGCGAGCCCTACGAGGTCACCGGTCGGTGGGACGAGTACGGCGACGGCCTGTTCCGCCTGCAGGACCGCAAGGGTAGCGACATGTTGCTGGCCCCGACCCACGAAGAGGTCTTCACCCTGATGGTGAAGGACCTGTACAACAGCTACAAGGACCTGCCCCTGTCGATCTTCCAGATCCAGGACAAGTACCGTGACGAGGCCCGTTCCCGTGGTGGCCTGCTGCGCGGCCGCGAGTTCACCATGAAGGACGCGTACTCCTTCGACCACACCGACGCCGGCCTCGACGTGAGCTATCAGGCCCAGCGCGACGCCTACGAGCGCATCTTCACCCGCCTCGGCCTCGAGTACGTCGTGGTGCAGGCGGATGCCGGTGCGATGGGTGGTTCCAAGAGCGAAGAGTTCCTGCACCCCACCCCGGTCGGTGAAGACACCTTCGTGCGCTCTGACGGGGGCTATGCGGCCAACGTCGAGGCGTTCCGCACCCTGGCGCCCGCCGCGATCGACTTCACCGGTTTCCCGGCCGCCGAGGTGCACGACACCCCGGACACCCCCACCATCCAGACCCTGGTCGAGCGCGCCAACGCCAACCACCCGCGCCCCGACGGCCGCGAGTGGACCGCGGCGGACACGCTGAAGAACGTGGTGCTCGCGCTCGTGCAGCTCGACGGCAGCCGCGAGATCGTCGTGATCGGCGTGCCCGGCGACCGTGAGGTCGACCTCAAGCGCGTCGAGGTGGCCTTCGCCCCCGCCGAGGTGGAAGCGGCCAACGACGGCGACTTCGCCAAGCTCGACAAGATCCCCGGCCGCCCCGGCCTGGTCAAGGGCTACATCGGCCCGTGGGCTGCAACCGGCGCGATGCTGGGCGCGGAGTCGGCCACCGGCATCCGTTACCTGGTCGACCCGCGCGTGGTCGACGGCACCGAGTGGATCACCGGTGCCAACGAGTCCGGCCGCCACGTCTTCGGCCTCGTCGCCGGCCGTGACTTCGTCGCCGACGGAACCGTCGAGGCCGCAGAGGTGCGCGCCGGCGACCCGGCTCCCGACGGCTCCGGCCCGGTGGAGCTGGCCCGCGGCATGGAGATCGGGCACGTGTTCCAGCTCGGCCGCAAGTACGCGGAATCGCTCGGACTCAAGGTGCTCGACGAGAACGGCAAGCTCGTCACCGTGACCATGGGCTCGTACGGCATCGGTGTCACGCGTGCCCTCGCCGTGATCGCCGAACTGAACAACGACGCCAAGGGCCTGATCTGGCCCGAGGCCGTTGCCCCGTTCGACGTGCACGTGATCGCCACCGGCCGCGACGAGGTCGTCTTTACGACCAGCGAGGCCGTGACCGCCATGGTCGAGGCCTCCGGCCGCGAGGTGCTCTACGACGATCGCCGCAAGGTGTCGCCCGGCGTGAAGTTCGGCGACGCCGAGCTGATCGGTGTGCCCACCATCGTGATCGTGGGCCGCGGCGCGGCAGACGGCATCGTGGAGCTGTGGGACCGCCGCTCGGGGGAGCGCACCCAGGTGGCCGTGACCGAGCTGGCCGCCCACTTCGACTGACCCGCACACGCGAAAGCGGTCGTACGGTTGCCTCAGCCTGCTGAGATGACCGTACGACCGCTTTCGCGAGTCGGTGCGCCCTAGAGCTTCGCGAAGCGGGCCCGGAAGAAGCAGTAGGCGCCGTAGGCGATCAGGCCGAGCCCCACGAGCACCAGGATCGCCACGCCGAACGGCAAGGCCGCGAGGGAGCGCAGCGCTCCGTCCAGACCCGTCGACTGGCTCGGGTCGACCGTGAAGCCCGCCACGATCACCAGGATGCCCACCACGCCCACGGCGATCCCCTTGGCGATGTACCCGGCGACGCCGAGCCCCACAGTGACGGTACCCAGGGTGCCGGCAGGCACGGCGAGGTCTTCGGTGAACTTCCGCGCGGCGCCCTTGTAGACGAAGTAGCCGCCGATCGCCAGGACGGCGATCCCGGCGGCCATGAGCAGAACCGGTCCGCCGGGCAGGGCGAGCACAGTGGCACTGGCGGATGCGGTGCTTCCGGAGGAATCCGCTGAGCCCGTCAGCGCCACAGTCAGGGCCGTGCCGGCCACGAACAGGTACGCCACGCCCTTGCCGATCTCCTTGAGCCGGTGTCCCCAAACCTTCTTCGGATCGGTGCCAGGCACCAGGAGCGCCTGCAGGACCTGCCACAGCCCGAGGGCCGTCAGGCCGACGACGATGGTCCAGATCACAAAAATCCCGCCGGGGGACTGGGCCAGCTGCCCGAGCGCGCCGGACTGGTCGGCACTCTCGCCGCCGGCGCCGACGGCGAGGCTGATCGCGATGGCGCCGATGAGCGCGTGCAGCAGCCCGTTGACCGCATAACCGACCTTGGCCAGGGTCTTCAGTTGCGGGTTGTTGCCGGCGCTCTGGGCGGCACGTCCAGCGGAACGGGCGCCGGACTCTGCCGAAGATCGAGTATTCATCGGGTTATCGTAACCGCGCACAGTGCCGGAGTGCCGGTCTGCGGGTGGCGAGTCCGGCCGGGTGGTGCTGACCGGGTGACGGGCGCCCGGGGATTCCGGTACCGTAGGGAGAAGCCCGCTGCGCGGTTTCGCGGCGGCAAGATCTGAATAGAGGAGGCCGGCCATGGACATCGACCTCAGCGTGTTGCGGCTGATGGAGCGCGAGAAAGAGATTCCCTTCGAGGAACTCGTGCAGATCATCGAGCAAGCAATTCTGACGGCCTACCTCAAGCACACCCACCAGGGTGAGCCGCTGAAGCAGGCCGCGGAAGAAGAACCCGGAGCTCGCGTCGTACTCGACCGCAAGTCCGGTCACGTCGACATTTACATTCCTGAGCACGACGAAGAGGGCAACATCATCGGCGAAGCCGTTGACAACCCCGACGACTTCGGCCGTATCGCCGCCTTCGCGGCCAAACAGGTCATCAACCAGCGGCTGCGCGACATCGCGGATGACGCGGTGCTCGGCGAGTTCAAGGGCCGCGAAGGCGAGATCGTCGCGGGCGTCATCCAGCAGGGGCCCAACCCCCGCATGATCCACGTCGACCTCGGCACCATCGAGGCGATCCTTCCCCCCGAAGAGCAGGTTCCCGGCGAAAGCTACGTGCACGGCGCGCGCATCCGGGTCTATGTCACGGCCGTCGGCCGCGGCATGAAGGGCCCGCAGATCACCGTGTCGCGCACCCACCCGTCGCTCGTGCGCCGGCTGTTCGCGTTGGAGGTCCCCGAGATCGCCAGCGGCGTCGTGGAGATCGTGTCACTGGCCCGTGAGGCCGGACACCGCACCAAGATCGCCGTGCGCGCCACCGAGCCCGGCGTCAACGCCAAGGGTGCCTGCATCGGCGAGCTCGGCCAGCGCGTGCGCGCGGTGACCGCGGAGCTCAACAACGAGAAGATCGACATCGTCGACTACTCGCCCGACCTGGCCACCTTCGTGGCCAGCGCGCTCTCGCCCGCCAAGGTCACCAGCGCCTACGTCATCGACGAGTCGATCAAGGCAGTCCGGGCCCTGGTGCCCGACTACCAGCTGTCGCTCGCGATCGGCAAGGAGGGCCAGAATGCCCGCCTCGCCGCCAAACTGACCGGCGCAAAAATCGACATCCAGCCGGACAGCATTCTGGAGGATGACGAATAGGGGGTACGATGGATCCCGTTAGAACGTGCATTGGATGCCGTTCCCGCGCCTCACGCTCCTCACTTCTGAGGATCGTCGCCCAGAATTCGGACCTTGTGGTGGATGAAACCGCCACACTCCCTGGGCGAGGCGCGTGGATTCATCCCACCATCGCGTGCTTCCAGGAGGCCGCGAGGCGGCGCGCTTTTGGGCGTGCTCTCCGGGTGACCAGCCCCCTGGACGCAAAACAACTAGAGAACAGGCTGACTTGGCTAATGGATAACTAATGAGCGGCTCGAAATGAGAACCGTCCGTTACTAACGGCCTGCCCCTTTCCGGGTGCAGGCCCGGAACAGGAGAATTGTGGCTGCGAAACCACGCGTACACGAGATCGCTACTGAGCTCGGTGTCGACAGCAAGGTAGCCCTTGCCAAATTGAAAGAGATGGGCGAGTTCGTCAAGGGCCCGTCTTCCAGCGTTGAACCCCCCGTTGCCCGCCGTCTGCGTGCAGCACTCGAGGCCGACGGAGTCGCCACCGGCGGCGCCGCTGCCACCCCGGCGGCTCCTGCCGCCGCGAAGCCCGCGTCGACCAGCACGGTCAAGCCCGGCGTCCGTCCGGGCCCGGCGCGTCCCGCCGCACCGGTGCCCGCACCGGTCGTCGAGGCTCCCGCCGTGGATGCCCCGCCGATGCCGGCCGCACCGCTGACCGTCGCCGAGCGCCAGGTTCAGGCTGCCGAGAAGGCCGCCGCCGCCGAAAAGGCCGCAGCGACCGAGAAGGCCGCCGCCGAGGCGCCCGCCACCGCGGGCACCGAGACGACGCCCTCCGCTGCCACGCCGGCCCCCAAGGCCGACGGCGAGACGGCCACGGCCGCCAAGCCAGGCGGAACCGTGCCGCGTCCGGGAGCCCGTCCGGGCAACAACCCGTTCGCCAGCAACCAGGGCATGGGCAAGACCCCCACCCCGCGTCCGGGTAACAACCCGTTCGCGAGCGCGCAGGGCATGGGACAGCGTCCGCCGTCCACGTCCTCGCCCAGCAACATCCCCCGCCCTGCCGCACCCCGCCCCGGCGCCCCGCGCCCCGGTGGACCCGGCCAGGCACCTCGCCCGACCGGCTTCGGCCAGCGTCCGGGTGGCTTCCAGCGCCCCGGTGGCGCTCCGGGCGGCGCCGGTGGCGCTCGCCCCGGCTTCACCCGTCCGGGTGCCCCTGCCGGTGCGCCCGGCTTCGGCC
>NZ_SOHM01000015.1 GCF_004403945.1 Cryobacterium lactosi
ACCCAAGCCCCCGGCCCTACCGGGCCGGGCCTGCATCAACGACCCCCGCAAGAAACCCAAACCCAACCTGTCTCAAACAGGTTGACAAATACCGCGTACCGGGCGCAAATGTCCGAACGGGCAACAGTTGCGGCCCGTGGTGCCTACTCGGCGACGCGGCGATCGAGCCGGGCCACGCCGATCTTCGAGTCGGCCATGCCGTAGAACACGTAGAGCTGGCCCTCGATCTCCTCGATGGCGGTGGGGAACACCACGTTCGGCACGATGCCGCTGGTCTCATCGGCGGTCTCGGCCTTCAGCAGCGGCTCGCTGGTGCGGCTGAGCACGATCGTGGGGTCGTCGGCGTCCAGGATCATGCCGCCCGCGGCGTAGTTCACCTTCTGCTGCTGGTCGAATGCGCGGGCGAGGATGCCCGTCACGCCGTGGTGCAGCAGCAGCCAGCCCTCCGGAACGCGCAGCGGTGCCGGGCCGCCGCCGATCTTGAGTTCCTCGAACGCGAACTCGGGGCCGGCCAGAAACCGGTGCCCGCGCCAGAAGGTGAGCGCGGAGACATCCGCCAGCGCGTCGGCGACCGGCACGTAGCTGATCCAGATGCTCTGACGCTGGTCGGTGACCCCGGCCGGCACCCGGATGCCTTCGCCGGGCTTGGTCTCCTCCAGATCCCACATCGGCCGGTGCAGCACCGCGAAGCTCTCCACCCCGTCCGGTGCGGTGACCGGCTCGGGGAAGAACACGGTGTCCTTGTTGTGGAACAGGTTGAGGTCCATGTCCAGGGACTCGTCGTAGGCGAACAGGGCCGGCCCCAGCCGACGCCACTCGCGCAGGTCATCGGAGACCGCCACGGCGGTGCGGGGGCCGAGCGGCCCGTAGGCGACATAGGTCATCACGTGCAGCCCGAGACGCGGGATGAAGGTCACCCGCGGGTCCTCGACGCCGGCGTTGTTCGCGCCGCGCTCCCAGCCCCGGTCCGGTGCGAGAACCACGCCCTCACGCTCGACGCCGGTGGGCACCCCGTCCTCGATGATCACCCGGGCCAGCCCCACCCTGGAGACGTTGCCGGTGGCGACAAGGCGGGGGAGCAGGTACAGGGTGCCGTCCGGCGTGTGCCCGGTGCCCGGGTTGAGCACGCCCTCGGCTTCGAGGGCGTTGCCGTCCTCCGGCGACATGATGACGCCCATCCTGGTGAGGGTGTACGGGAATGTGGTGGTGGTGGTGGAACTCATGACTAACCTTTCACGCCCGAGCCGATGTCGCTCGAGACGAAGTGCCGTTGGAACAGGATGAAGAGCACGACCGCGGGGGCGGCCAGCACGCAGGCGCCGGCCAGGATCGCGCCGAACGGATTCGCCGCGGTGGCCGCGACGTTGGTGAGGTAATTCGCCAGCGAGACCGCGAGCGGTTGCAGCGAGGCCTCCTTGGTGATCAGGAACGGCCAGAGGAACTCGTTCCACGGGCCGATGAAGGTGAGCAGCACAACTGTCAGCAGGGCCGGCCGCACGAGCGGTAACGCGATGCTCCAGAGGATCTTGAGCTCGCCGGCGCCGTCGATCCTGGCCGCGTCGAAGAGTGCCCGGGGAACCTGCAGGAAGTACTGCCGGAAGATGAGCACCGCCGTCGAGTTGATCGCGAACGGCAGGATCATGCCCAGGTAGTTGTCGGCCAGGCCGTAGTCCCTGGCGATCATCACGTAGAGCGGGATCATCAGCAGCTGGAACGGCACCACCTGCACGAGCAGCACGAGAGCGAAGGTGATGCCGCGGCCGCGCCACTGCAGCTGCGCCAGGGCGTAGCCCACCAGCACACCGAACACGACGGTGCAGAGGATGACACCGCCGGCGAAGATGCCGGAATTCGCCAGGCCCTGCAACAGGTCGATGCGGCTGTTGATGGCGGCGTAGTTCTCGCCGGTGATGTTCGCCGGGTTCGGGAAGGCCCCGGCCACCGTCGAGTCCGGTTCGGTCTGCAGCGAACCGATCACCATGTAGTAGAACGGGAACAGGAACACCAGGGCGCCCGCGAACAGCACGACGTAGCGCAGGATGTTCTGGCCACGGCTCAAGCCGTCGACCTTGCGGGTCCTGGAGCGTGCGACGGTACTCATGATTCGTCCCCTCCGGCCAGCTTGCGTTGAATGAACGCCAGGATGAGCACACCGATCACGAGGATGACCCCGATCGCGGCGGCGATGTCTGGCGCGCCCTGTTCGATGCCGCGCTGATACATCAGCAGCACGGGCGACGACGAGGCGCCGTTCGGGCCGCCACCGCCGGTGAGTAGGTACGGCTCGGTGAACAGGTTCGCGCCGGTCACGGTGGCCAGCAGGAGCACCAGCACTGTCGCGGGCCGCACGCCGGGCACGGTGATCGAGAAGAACATGCGGATCTTGCCGGCACCGTCGGTCGCCGCGGCCTCGTAGAGCTCCTCGGAGACGTTCTGCAGGGCGGCCAGGTAGAGCAGGATGAAGAAGCCCATGCCCTTCCAGGTGACGAAGATGGCGATGGTGGGCATCGCCCACTGCTCGTTGATCAGCCAGGCCGGGTCGGGGGCCAGTGGGCCGAGGATCTGATTGACCAGGCCGTTGCCGCTGAACAGGAAGATCCAGACTCCGACCACGGCCACGCTGGCCGTGACGTACGGCACGTAGAAGGCCACCCGCAGGAAGGTGCGGGCATGGACGACCTTGTTCAGGGCCGTCGCGAGCACGAGCGAGAGCACCACAGTGAGCGGCACGTTGATCAGCAGGAAGATGCCGACGTTGCCGAACGACCGGATGATCGCGGGATCGGAGAGCACCTCCTGGAAGTTCGCCAGTCCCACGAACGGTCGGTCCACCACGGCGCCGGGGGCGGCGAAGAAGTAGTCGTGGAACGACATGTAGAACGCGAAGACCAAGGGATACGCGAAGACCAGCAGCACGAAGACCAGGTATGGAGCGCTGAGCACGAGCCCGAGCGGGTTCTTGCCCAGCCACTGGCGTCTGCGGCCCCGGCGGGGTTCGGGGTGACGCTCTCGGGTGAGACTGTCGTGGACATGAGCGTTACGGCTGCGCGATCAGTTCGTTGACCTTGTCGGCGGCAGCGTCGAAGGCGTCGGCGACGTCGCCCTCGCCGGTGATGACGTGCTTCGTCCACGCGTCCCTGAATGCCTGCCAGGCGGCGACGGAGTTGGCTACCTGGGGTACCTCGACCGTGCGCGACGCCTGGTCACCGAACTGCTCGTAGGCCGGGTTGGCCGCGAAGTACTCGGGGTAGGCGCTGGTGAGGTCGGCCCGCAGCGGCATCTGGCCGGTCAGCTCGAGGAGCTGTCCGTCCTGCTCCTCGCTGGTGGCGAACTTCAGCACGTCCCAGGCCGTGGCCTGGTTCTCGCAGGCCGTGAACATTCCCACGTTCTTCGCATCGCTGAAGGTGTACGCCTCCTCGGCCGGGGTGCCGGCGCTGGTGGGGAAGGTCACCGCTCCCCAGTTCACCGCATCCTTGTAGACCGAAACGGCCCAGGGGCCTGCGCTCGACATGGCGGCCTTGCCGTCGGCGAACGAGTCGCCCTGGTACTGCTCCTTGCCCGCAAGACCCTCGGCGTACAGGGTCTTCCAGAACTCGCCGACCGCGACGCCCTCGTCCGAGTTGAAGGTGGATTCGCCGTCCTCAATGAGGAGGCTGCCATCGGTCTCGGCCGCGTAGGTCGGGTAGAAGTCGAACCAGCTCTGGAAGAACTGGCTCGTGGGCGAGGGGTAGATCGCGTACTCCGCCGCGCCGCTGGAGACCAGGGTGCGTGCGGTGGCGGTGAACTCCTCGTAGGTGCCCAGCGCGGGGTTCTCCGGGTCGAGCCCTGCCGCGGCGAAGAGGTCCTTGTTGTAGAACAGCATCACCGGGTTGGATTTCCACGGCATCTGGTAGAACTTGCCGTCGTCGCTCTGGTACTGGTCGGCGAGGTCGCCGGTGCGCTCTTCGATGTAGGCGTCGCCGTCCTCAAAACTGCTGAGGTCCACCAGCCCGCCCTGCTTCTGGAACTGCGGCACCGCTACCGGGGCGGTGTTGAAGACCAGGCAGGGGGCGTTGCCGGCGGTGATGGCGGCGCCGATGACTTCTTCGCTGCTCTTGCCGGCCGGGATCTCCTGGGCCTTGACCTGCTCGTCGGGGTGGTCGGCGTTCCAGGCCTCGACCATCTGCTTGCCCCAGAGCACCTCGTTCTCGTTGTTCGAATACCAGATGGTGATGTCACCCCTGGAGTCGGCGCCACCCGAACTGCCGCCGCTGGAGCAGGCGCCGAGGGCGACGACCATGGCTGCGGACGTGACGGCGGCGGCCACGAGTCGCCTGCCGTTTCGGGGAGTGGTGTGCGGGCGGATGTTGTGGTGCATGTCGTTCTCCATTCATGATTCCGCAGCAGCTCTGCTGCGGCATGTTTTGTGCCGGCGGTACGTGTGAGTGAGGCGGGTCTCGGCGGGACCCGAATCAGTGGGATGTCGGCGCTGCCGCCGAACCTCGGATGATGAGGCGGGCGGCGGGAAGCTCGATGTCGTCGGCGGACCCGGTTCGGATGAGCCCAAGCAGGGTGGTCGCGGCCGCCCGGCCCCAGACCATCGGGGTCGCGCCCACCGTGGTGAGCGCGGGGTAGACGTACCGGGCGAATTCGATGTCGTCGAACCCGGTGATCGAGAGGTCGTCAGGTACGCTCACCCCGAGTTCCTGGGCGACGCCGATGCCGGCGATGGCCATCGGGTCGTTGGCGAAGACGATGGCAGTGGGCGGCTGGTCCTGACGGAGCAGCCGGCGCGTGGCATCCGCCCCTGCCGAGATCGAGAAGTCGGTCTCGACGACCTGCCCGTCGCCCAATCCGGCGTCGCGCATGGCGGCGGTGAAGGCGGCCCTGCGCCGGTTGCCGTGCAGCATCGCGGGGCTGCCGGCCACATGGGCGATCCGCCGGTGCCCGAGAGCGGCCAGGTGCCGCACCGATTCTCTGATCCCATTGGTGTCGTCGATCGACACCGACGGGAACGGGCTGAGCTGGTCGGGGCGACCGAGGGTCACGGCCGGCAGTCCGAGTTCGGACAGGTACGGGATGCGCACGTCGTCCTGCCGCAGGTCGCTGAGAAAAACGCCGTCGACCCTGCCGTCGGTCACGAGGGTCCGATAGGTGGCCAGTTCGGTCGACGCGTCCGGAACCACGCTGAGCACCAGGGCGAGGCCCTCCGGCGCGAGGACGGTCTCGACGCCGGCGATGAACGAGGTGAAGAACGGGTCGGAACCGAGCACCTCGGGGTCTCTGGCGATGACGAAGCCGAGGGCGAATGACCGCTTGGACGACAGTGACCTGGCCCGCAGTGACGGGGTCCAGCCGAGAGTCCCGGCGACCTGCAGGATGCGCGCACGCGTTTCGGCTGACACGCCGGGCCGGTCGTTGAGCGCGAACGAGACGAGGCCCTTGCTGACCCCGGCTTCCCTGGCCACGTCGGCGATCGTCACCTTGCTGGAATCCTGGGCGGGATCCATGGGGCCTCCTCGTTGATGGCGGGTCCGGGTCCGGCGCATGAGCGCCTTAACCGGTTTAGGCTAAATCTATACCGGTTTAGAAGTGCCGTCAAGCAGTTTCTGCCAGCCAACGGGCGCCCGCACTGAGTCAGCCGCCTTGAGGCGCGTGGCCTTGAGGCGGTGGCTGTGCGGGCCTAGGGTGATCTGCACCATGGACTGGTTCGCTACGGGGGACTACACCCTCGCGCGAGAGATCCTGCAGCGGGGTATCGCGGCAATCTTCCTGATCGCATTCGTATCCGCCCACAACCAGTTCCCGGCGCTGCTCGGCGACACCGGCCTGCTCCCCGTCCGGCGGTTCACTGCCGTAGTCCCGTTCCGGCGGGCGCCCAGCCTGTTCCACTGGCGCTACTCCGACCGCATGCTCCGCGCCCTCACCTGGGCCGGTTCAACCCTGGCCGCCACCGTGGTGCTGGGCCTGGCCCAGCTCGGCCCCGCCTGGCTCCCGATGCTCGTCTTCCTGCTGCTCTTCGCCGGCTACCTCTCGATCGTGAACGTCGGGCAGACCTTCTATTCGTTCGGCTGGGAAAGCCTGCTGGTCGAGGCCGGGTTCATCGTCGCGTTCCTCGGCTCCAACGCCGTCGCCACCCCGCTTCCGGTGCTCCTGTTCCTGCGCTGGCTGGTATTCCGCCTGGAATTCGGCGCCGGCCTCATCAAACTGCGGGGCGGCCGCGAATGGCGTGACCTCACCGCGCTGTTCTACCACCACGAGACCCAGCCGATGCCCAACCCGGTGAGCTGGTTCGTGCACCACTTGCCCCGCTGGTTCCACCGGGGTGAGGTGCTCGCCAACCACGCCGTGCAGCTCGGTCTGCCTCTCCTGCTCTTCGCCCCGCAGCCGGTGGCGTCGATCGCGGCGGGCCTGATCGTGCTCAGCCAACTGTGGCTGGTGGTCACCGGTAACTTCGCCTGGCTCAACTGGATCACCATCGTGCTGGCGTTCGCGGCCGTCGACGACGCGTCCTTCCGCTGGCTGGGCGGCCTGATCCTGCCCGGTCTGCGGGCGGCGCCGCCCGGCGGGAGCACGGTGCCGGGGGAGCAGCCGCTCTGGTTCGTGGTGGTGGTGCTCGCGGTGGTCGTTCTGCTGTTGGTGCTGAGCTACTGGCCGGCCCGCAACCTGTTCCGGCGCCGCCAGCTGATGAACGCGAGCTTCAATCCGTTCCACCTGGTCAACGCCTACGGTGCGTTCGGCACCGTCACCAAGGAGCGGTTCGAGGTGATCGTCGAGGGCGGCGCCTCCGCGGACCCGCAGGACGCCACGGCCTGGCGGGCATACGAATTCCGCGGCAAGCCCGGCGACCCGGCCCGGCTGCCCGGGCAGTTCGCCCCCTATCACCTGCGCCTGGACTGGCTCATGTGGTTCCTGGCGCTCGGCTCCCGCGACACGGCCTGGTTCGAGGCGTTCCTGGCCCGGTTGTTGCAGGCGGACCCGGCCACCCTGCGGCTGCTCGCGCACGATCCGTTCGCCGGGCAGCCGCCCCGGTTCGTGCGCGCCCGGGTGTTCCGCTATAGGTTCAGCACGCCCGCCGAGCGGCGGGCCGAGCAGGTGTGGTGGGTCCGCACCGAGGTGGGTACCCTGGTGCCGCCGGTGACCCTGCCGCCTGAGTAGTCCGTCAGCCGAACGCTAGAGCCGGACAGGGCGGGCAGCCGGACTGCTCAGTGTCCGCGCAGCTCTTCGATCTCGCGACGCTCGCGCTTGGTGGGCCGGCCGGCCCCACGGTCGCGCATGGGCACCAGGGCCACCTCTTCGCGTGGGGGCGGGGGCGGCGTGTTGTCCACGAAGCATTCGGCGGCCACACTCGGGCCCACCCGTTTCACGATGATTCGCGAGACCACGAGAACCCGATCAAAGCCGTTGGCCCGGATCCGCACCTCGTCGCCCGGCTTGATGGCCTGGGCCGACTTGGCCCGTTCGCCGTTCACCCGCACGTGCCCGGCCCGGCAGGCCGCTGTGGCCTGCGAACGGGTCTTGTACATTCGCACCGCCCACGCCCAGCTGTCCACTCGTGCGCTCAGCAATTCCATGCCTCGACTCTACGCGGGCGCCGGCAGGTCGTCAGCGCAGCGCCTGGTCAGCGCAGCACGACCCAGAGGATGAGCAGCATGGTCACCAGGAACCCGGTGAAGAAGTTCAGGCGCAGGAATCGCTTCCAGCCGTTGTTGGCCCGTTCGGACTCGGCGTCGCTGATCGACCGGTAGGGCCAGGCGGCGAGAATGTACGGGATTACCAGAAAGGCGGCAAGCGGCCCGGGCCAGTCGGTGACGAGCATCAGCAGCCCGGCGAGCAGCCAGAAACCGATCGCCAGGCGCACGGTCTGAGCGGCGCCGAACGCCGTGGCGATGGAGCTGATACCGCCTTGCCGGTCGGGTTCGACATCCTGCACGGCGCCGAAGGCGTGACTGGCGATGCCCCAGAAGAAGAACGCCGCCAGCAGCGCCACCAGGTCGGGCGTGACCAGGGCTCCGGCCACGGCGAGGCCGTAGACCGCCGGGCTGACGAAGTGCACGCTCGAGGTGACCGAGTCCATCACCGGCCGCTCCTTGAAGCGCAAGCCAGGCGCCGAGTAGGCGACCACGGCGAACAGGCTGATCGCGAGCACCACCCACGACCAGGGGTTGGCACCGGCCAGGACGAGCATCAGCAGCAGCACCGGCAGCGCCGTCGCCACGCCGGAGATCAGCACCGTGCGGTGCATGCCCGGATCGAGCATGGCGCCCTCGACGCCGCCCTTGCGGGGGTTGCGCAGGTCGGACTCGTAGTCGAAGACGTCGTTGATGCCGTACATCAGCAGGTTGTACGGGATCAGGAAGAACAGGGTGCCCACCACCAGGAGCGCATCGACCCGGCCCGTCGTCACGACATACGCAGCGGCGAACGGGAAGGCCGTATTGATCCAGCTGAGCGGACGAGAGGACAGCAGCACCTGTCGGACGGTGTGGCCGAGTCCGGTGGGGCCGGTGGGGTGAATCGCCTCGGTCATGCGTCCTGTCCTTCTGCGGGTGGTGCTGCGGGTAATGCCGTGTGTTCGGCGCGTCCGGCCGTCGGACGCCGGGCATCGCCGCCGAGCAGCGACCAGACGGCGGGCAGCAGCAGGGCCGCGGCCACGGGATACGCGAAGTCCTCCACGGGCGCGATCCCCACGAACACTCCGGAGATCAGAGCCGGGTCGTACGCGACGAGCCCCACCCCGATCATGATGTTATCGAAGACCGCGGTGAGCACGAGCACAGCGACCAGCGCGAGCCCGGATGCGACGTAGAGCCGTCTCGAAGCCGGCCGCCGCCACAGCGCCACGGCGGCCACGAGCGCCGCGAGACCAAGGAACACGGCGTTCAGTCCGAGGTAGCTCACGAGGCGTGCCCCCGCTCCAGCAGCACCCGGGCGCCCTGCAGGGCATTCATGAACAGATAGCAGAGGAAGGTGAGGAAGAAGACCTCTTCGATAGGCAGCTCCGGCGCCACCTGCAGCCCGGTCATGAACGCGGTTTCACCGCGGTAGAAGATGCCGGCGGAGATGCCGACCAGGTCCCAGGCCAAGAAGAACAGCACCCCCGCCGCGAGCACGACGGCCGCGGCGCGGGGGGCCCGCCAGAAGAACAGGCCGAAACGGCGGTCGAGGACCACCATCCCGGTCAGCGACACCAGCAGGGCGAGCAGATACGCGAAACCCAGCATCGCTCAGGCCACCATCCGTCCGGTCAACATCCGTCCAGTCAACGCAGAACGGCGGGCCGGGGCTCGGGCAGCGGGCCGAGGCTCACGTCCCCGCGAATCCGCTTGAGCAAGATTTCGGCGCTGATCAGGCACATCGGCAGGCCGATGCCGGGAATCGTTGTGCCCCCGGCGTAGTACAGGCCGTCGATGTGCTTGGACACATTGGTGCCGCGGAAGAACGCGCTCTGTTTGAGAGTGTGTGCCGGTCCGAGCGCCCCGCCCTTCCAGGAATTGAGGTTGTCGGCGAAGTCGGCCGGTCCGATCGTTCGCCGCACCAGGATGCGCTCGGCAAGGTCGGGGATTCCTGCCCACTCGGCCAGCTGGCCGATCGCGGCATCCGCGATGCCTTCGACCGTGGCCGAACCGGCCCCGTCGATACCGCCGTGGCCGATGCCGGTGTCGGCGGGCACCGGGATGAGCAGAAACATGTTGCTGGCGCCGTCGGGGGCCACGCCGGGATCTGTCGCACTGGGCAGGCAGGCGTAGAACGATGCCGGGTTGGGCACCGAGGTCTCTTTCCCGAAGATGCGGTCGAAGTTGTCGGCCCAGTCCTCGGTGAAGAACAGGGTGTGGTGGGCGAGCTTGGGCAGTTCGCCGCTGACACCCAGCAACACCAGCACGGCGCCGGGGCCGGAGGTGCGCTTTCGCCACCAGCTTTCCGGGTAGGTCTGCTTGGCCGGCTCGACCAGTTCGGTTTCGGTGTGGTGCAGGTCTGCGGCCGAGATGACCAGGTCGGCATCCAGTCGCACGGTCTCACCGGCCGCGTTTGTATAGGTGACGCCCTCGACCGCGGCCTTGGCACGCCGGCCCGCCGGCGTGGGACCTGAGCGGATCGCCTGCACCGTGGCCCCGGTCTCGATGGTGACGCCGGCCTCGCGGGCCAGGTCGACGATGCTCTCGATCAGTCGGGTGAAGCCGCCCTGCGGGTAGAGCACGCCGTCGGCCAGGTCGAGGTGGCTCATCAGGTGGTACATCGACGGGGTGCGGTCGGGGGAGGAACCGAGGAACACCGCGGGGTAGCCGAGGATCTGGCGGATCCGGGGATCGCGGAAGTAGCCGGCCACGAATTTGTCCAGCGGCTGCAGCAACAGCCGGCCAAGCCGACCCATCCGGGAGAGCACGTCGCGCACCAGCAGCGGCTTGAACGAGGCGAAACTCGTGTAGAGGAACCTGGCCACGGCCATATCGTAGGTTTCTTTCGCGCTGGCCAGGTACTTCTCCAGTTTTTTACCGCCGCCGGGTTCGAGGGTGTCGAACAGGCGGATGTTGTCGGCCCGTTCGGCGCGCACGTCCACGGGCTCTGAGTCCGATTCGAAGAACACCCGGTAGCCGGGGTCCAGCCTGGTCAGCTGCAGCTGTTCGGCCGCGCTGGTGCCCATCAGCCTGTAGAAGTGCTCGAACACCTCGGGCATGAGGTACCAGGACGGTCCGGTTTCGAAGCGGAAGCCGTCGGCCTCCCAGAAACCGGCGCGGCCGCCGAGGGTGTCGTGGGCCTCCAGCAGGGTGACCTGGTGACCCTCCTTGGCCAGAAGTGCCGCGCTGGCCAGGCCGGCGATACCGCCGCCGATCACGACAGTGCGGGTCAAGGGGGTTGTGGTCTGGGTGCGTCCGGCCGGGCCGCTCACCGTCGCCACGCCTGCGGGCCGAGCGAGGACGAGAGGGCGATCATCAGTTTCTCCGGATCCGGCACCCGCACGCGGGTGCTCATCAAAGCGTGGGCGGGGGTCTCCCGCAGTTTCGCAGACAACCGGGCGAACAGCCGGTGGGCGGCAGTGACGGCGCGTCGGCTGCTCGTCGGCAGCATCGGCAGCACGCGTTCGGCGGCCTCGAGGTCTGCATCCATATCGTCGAGCAGCAGCTGCTTCTGCGGTTCGGTGAGCCGGGTGAGGTCGACGCCCGGGAAGTAGTTGCGGCCGAGCGCATCCCGGTCGGCGGCCAGATCGCGCAGGAAATTGACCTTCTGGAACGCGGCGCCGAGGCTGCGCGCGCCGTGTTCGAGAATTTCCTGGTCCTCCGGTGACCGCGGGGAGTCCCGCAGGAAGCTGCGCAGGCACATCAGCCCGACGACCTCGGCCGAGCCGTAGATGTACTCGGCCACACTGGCCGCCGTGAACGGGGCCGGGTCGAGATCCCGCCGCATCGAAGCGTAGAACGGCCGGGTGAGGGCCGGTTCGATGCCCACCCGTCGTGCGGTGACGGCGAAGGCGTGCACCACGAGGTTGGTGCTGAAGCCGCGCGCCATCGCGCGCTCGGTTTCCTGTTCGAGGTCGTCGAGCAGCTCGCGCTGACCGGCCAGGTCGATGCCGGCTCCGCTGGCGGCGCCGTCCACGATTTCGTCGGCGATGCGCACGAGCGCGTAGATGCTGCGCACCTCCTCGCGCACACCGGGGGCCAGGAGTCGCGCGGCCAGCCCGAACGATGTGGAGTACTGCCCGATCACCGTGGTGGCGCTGGCCAGGGCCGCCGCGTTGTAGTTGGCCAGACCGGTGGACGGGGCTCCGACGGCCGGCCCGAGCGTGTCGCGGCTCATTTCTGCCGCGTCACAGCGCTCAGCGCCAACTGGGTGAGGGTGGTGCGCAGGGTGTCGGGCATCAGCGGTCCCTGCAGGGCATCCACCGCGCGGCTGGCGTACTCGCGAGCGAGGGCATCCGCGGTCTCCGGCGCGCCACAGTCCCGCAGATGGCCGCGCACCAGGTCCGCCTCGGCATCGGTGAGGTCGCTCTTGCCCAGAAAGGGTGCGATGAGGGGCCACCTGTCGGTGGCGCCGGCGTGCGCGATGAGCGCGGTCTGCTTGCCCTCGCGGAGGTCCGCGATGACGCTCTTACCAGTGCTGTCCGGGTCGCCGAAAACGCCCAGCAGGTCATCGGTGAGCTGGAAGGCGACGCCGATCAGGCGGCCGAACCGGCCGAGGGCGTCGATGGCCTCCTCTGGTGCCCCGGCGAGCACGGCACCGGCCTGCAGGGGAGCCTCGAAGGAGTAGATCGCCGTCTTGTGTTCGAGCGTCGTGATGACCTGGTCGATCGTGAGGGGGTCCCGGCTGACCGTGTTGGTCACATCCGCCAGCTCGCCCGCGGCCGAGACGAACACGGCCCGGTCAAGCAGGTCGAGCAGCCGGCCGCGCAGTTCGGCGGACACCGGCAGCAGGGCGAGCGCGCGATGGGCCTCGCTCAGTGCGAGGTCGCCGGCGAGGATGGCTGCCGTCGCGGCCCAGGCCTCAGCCTGGGCGCTCTGGGCCCCGTGCGCGATGGCGCGTTCGGTGAACCGGCCGGCGATGTTGGCCTTCCCGCGGCGTGACAGGTCGCGGTCGATCACGTCGTCGTGGATCAGGAACGCCGTGTGCAGCAGCTCGAAGCTCACCGCGACCGGGGTGGACAGGGTGTGGTCGGTGCCGCCGAAAGCGTCATAGGCGGCGAGCACCAGGGCGGGCCGCACGCGCTTGCCGCCGCGGCTGGCCTGGTCGAGGGAATCCCACAGAGCGACGTAATGGTCTCCGTAGTCGCTGGCGCGCAGCCGGGCCGCGGCAAAAAACCGGTGCAGCTCTGTTTCGACGCCGAGCGTCTGGATCTCATGCACGGAAGGTCTCCAGTTCCCGCATCTGCAGCACCATCCAGGGGCTGAAGGCGAATGGGCTGGCCAGCACGGAGCCACGCAGGGTCTCCGGGTCGGTCCAGGTGAACTCCATCACCTCGTCGGGGTTGGGCACCGGGTCGCCCGTCGCCACGGCCAGGTACACCGGGCAGACCTCGTTCTCGACGATGCCGCTGCTGTCGGTCGCGCGGTAGCGAAACAGGGGCAAGGCCAGGTCGATACCGGTCACCGCCAGGCCAAGCTCGAAGTCTGCGCGGCGCCGCACGGCATCGGGCAGTGTCTCGGCCGGGGCCGGGTGGCCGCAGAACGAATTGGTCCACACGCCCGGCCAGGTCTTCTTGGTCAGGGCCCTTCGGGTGATCAGGACCTCGCCGCGGTCGTTGAACACGTAGCAGGAGAACGCCAGGTGCAGGGAGGTGTCGGCGCCGTGGACGCTGCTCTTGGGAGCCGTACCGATCTCGCGGCCGTTCTGGTCGAGGAGGACGACCAGATCGTCCACAAACCCGCTGCCGCCGGTCTGCTGGTCACCGGCACGCTCGATGGTGGATTCTGCTGTGTGCATCACGGGACTCCCTCTTGTGCAGCCAAGATACCCGAAAAAGTACCTAACCGAGTTAGCGATAATTGAGGCTAGCATGGTCTCTATGCCCGCCGACGTCGAACCCGCCGCCGAGCTGAGACGACCCCGATCGCGGGGCTACTGGTACCCGAAGTCCGCCGCCGGCGTAGCCACATCTGGGGGTACCGTGCCTGCCACTTCCGCGCCTGCCAGCACCGTGCCTCCAGCTTCAGCGCCTGCCAGCACCGCGCCCGTGAGCGCCGTGGATGTCCTGCGGGCTGTGCGCCGCTTCCGTGCGGCCGACGTGGCCATGCGCATCAAGGCGCGCTCCGACATGGAGATGAACGATTCCGACCTGGTCGCTCTGCGCCACCTGATCGCGGCCGAGGAGCGTTCGGAGTCGATCGGCCCGAAAGACCTGAGCGTCTTCCTGGGCATCTCCTCCGCCGCCACGGCCAAGCTGCTCTCCCGTCTTGAGGCCGCCGGCCGGCTCCACCGCGAACCGCACCCGAGCGACCGGCGGGCGCAGGTGCTGCACGCCACCCGACGCGCCCACGACGAGATCCGGCGCGCACTGGGGGCGGCGCACCAGCGCATGCTCGCCGCTGCCGAGAGGCTCACTGCGCCGGAGCAGCGCGCCGTGGTGAGCTTCCTCGACGAGCTCAGCGGCGCGATGGACGAGCCGACTGAGTCGCCTTCACCCGCAGAACCGGCCCGATCCACAGAGTAAGCCGGCCCCGACTGAGGCCTGAGGGCGGCGAGGCCGCGCGGTACCCTTGAGCACGTGATTGTTCCCGCCGCCCAGCACGTGCACACCCTCCTCGCCTCGTACCCGGACTTCCCGCTCCCCGGGATCCTGTTCCGCGACCTCAACCCGGTGTTCGCCGACGCCGTGGCGTTCCGGGCCATCATCGACGACCTGAGCGACCGGTACAGCGGCCAGTTCGATGCCGTGGCGGGCATTGAGGCGCGCGGATTCCTGCTCGCGGCCGGCATCGGCTACGCCGCCGAGTGTGCGGTGCTCGCTGTGCGGAAGGGTGGCAAGCTGCCCGGCATCGTACTCACCGAGGAATACGACCTGGAGTACGGATCCGCGCGACTCGAAGTGGAGGTCGGGCAATTGCCCGCCGGCTCCCGGGTGCTCATCGTCGATGACGTGCTCGCCACCGGCGGCACCGTCGCGGCGACCGCCCGGCTCATCGAACGGGCCGGCTATGTGACGATCGGCGTCGGTGTTGTGCTCGAGCTGGCCGAACTCGACGGGCGCAGCCGCATCGGCGGCGTTCCCGTGCACACGATCGTTTCGGTCTAGGCCGAACGCACCTGGTCACCGTGCGGACAATTGCGTCCGGTGTGCCGGGCGCACATGGCCGCTGCGGCAGCAGATGCGCCCGCCCTGTCCGGCGCCTGTGCAGCGGGTGGGTACTAGTAGGCGGCGGGGTTGGCCGAGGGCTCGACCGGTGCACCGGAGAGCACGGCCCTGCTTCCCGACACGCCGAGGCGGCTGGCGCCGGCGTCGATCATGGCGAGGGCGTCGGCGTGGCTGCGTACTCCGCCGGAGGCCTTGACGCGCGCCGCGCCGGCCACGGTTGCCGCCATGAGGCGAACAGCGTGCACGGTAGCACCGCCGGCCGGGTGGAACCCGGTCGAGGTCTTGACGAAGTCGGCTCCGGCGGCCACGGCGGCCCGGCAGGCGCCCACGATCTCGTCGTCGGTGAGGGCGGCGGATTCGATGATCACCTTGAGGATCAGCGGAGCGGGGATCTCGGCGCGCACGGCGCTGATGTCGGCCTCGACCAGGTCGAACCGGCCGGCCTTGGCCGCTCCGATGTCGATGACCATGTCGACCTCATCGGTACCCTGTGACACGGCCAGGGCGGCCTCGGCGGCCTTGATCGAGCTGGCGTGTTTGCCACTGGGGAAACCGCAGACGACGGCGACCTTGAGGTCGGCATCCACGGGGATGGTCAGGGGCAGCATCGACGGTGACACGCAGACCGAGTAGACGCCCAGCTCAACGGCCTCGGCGATGAGGGCGGCGACGTCGGCCTGGGTGGCCTCGGGCTTGAGCAGGGTGTGGTCGATGTACCGGGCCAGGTCGGCGACGGTCAGTGCGGAGGCAGGTGTGGAAGTCGTCATGCTCGTAAGTCCTTTGGGAGGGGCGGTGGGGTGTCCGCCTGGCTCGATCTTACCCGGGGTGCGGCTGCTGTTCCCTGGCGGGTGCGGCATGCTTAAGGAATGAGCGGCGGTGTTCGATGAGCGGCAGCAACAATGGGCGGCAGCAACATATGAGCGGCAGTGGGAGTAGCGAAAGCGGTGGCGGCAGCAGCAGTCGCGGCAGGTTGAGCGGCACATCGAGCGGCAGTGGTGATGCATGGGTCTACGGGCCTGACGGTGCCAGGTTCTGGGGCGTCTACGGGGCGGCCGGCCTCCTGGTGCACCATCCCGACCGTGGAGTCCTCCTGCAACACCGCGCCATCTGGAGCCATCAGGGTGGCACCTGGGGCGTGCCCGGTGGGGCCAGGCACGAGAACGAGAGCGCCTTCGACGCCGCGGTCCGGGAGGCCGGCGAGGAGGCCGGTGTGCCCGCCCATCTGCTCAGGCTGAACTTCAGCTCGGTGGTCGACCTCGGTTTCTGGTCGTACACGACGGTGGTTGTGCGGGCCATCGAGCCCTTCGAGCCGGTGATCAGCGATACCGAGAGCATCGCGCTGCGCTGGGTGCCACCGGCGGAGGTGGAGCTGCTGCCGCTGCATCCGGGCTTCGCCGCCAGCTGGCCGGCGCTCAGGGGCCGCCTCGCCTGACCGGATCGTCGCCGGCGGATGCGCTCACCGCGCCGGTCGCCGCTCGGTGCGGCGGCCACGGCACCAGCACAGAGACCCGGCGTTGATAGGCGGGATACCCGGTGTGCCGCGAGACCGAGATGCTCTCGGTGAAGGCGATCGACCCCACGAACAGCACGGTCAGAAGCACCGCGCCCAGGGAGCCCGCCTGCAGCCAGGTTCCCGCGGCGATGGCGCCGAAGCCGGCCATCACCCACCACTGGGCGATCTCGCAGAAGTAGTTGGGGTGCCGGGAGTACCTGAACAGGCCGGTCCGCAGGAATCCGGGATCGGTGCCGCCGCTAGCGCGGAGGACCGAGCGCGAGCGCTGGAAGTCCCATTGCTGCTGGTCGGCCACGCTCTCCCCGACGAGGAAGACCAGGAACAGGCCGGCGGCGACCAGATCGGCTGCACCGAAGGGTGTCCGCGGGTTCGCCAGGGCGACCCAGGCCGGCAGCGTGATGAGCAGTAACAGCAGATTCTGGTAGCCGGAGATGAAGACCGCGTTGAACAGCGCGAAGCGGCGCCGGCGCATCCGGTGGCGGAGCGCCGCCCACCGGTAGTCTTCGCCGCCGGGCCGGTAGCCGCCCTTGCGGGCGAAGTTGAAGGTCAGCCGCAGACCCCAGAGGGTCCCGAGCACCGCCATCAGCACCAGCCGCGGGTCGGTCAACCCGCCGGCGCCGGCGAACACCCACAGGTACACCGGGGGCAACAGCGACCACGACCGGTCGACCCAGGAGTACTCCCTGGTGAGCACCGACACGAGCCAGGTCGTGGCGATGGCGGCCGCACACAGTGTCAGGCACACCAGCAGGGCGGATGCGGCGGTGGTGGTCATGGTGGCGCCGTCCCCTCACGCACCACATCGAGGGGTGTCTTGTCGGGGCGCAGGCCCCTCCAGCTGGGGTGCCGCAGCCGGCCCGACGGTGTCCACTCGGCGAACTCCGCCTCGCCCACCAGAGCCGGCTGCACCCAGACGGCGTCGGCCGCATCCTCAGGGGGCACGTCGTCGAACGGGTTGGCCGTCGCCGGGAGCTCGTCGAGCCGGCGGCGCAGGATCGTGAGGTCACGGTCGCGAAAGCCCGTACCGATCCGCCCGGCGTAGCGCAGCCGGCCGGCCGGGTCCTCGCCGGGTCGGCCCGGCTCGGGAATGCCCACCAGCAGCGAGCCGAAGGTGCTGCCGCGGTGCCCGTTCCCGGGGCGCCAGCCGCCGATCACGACCTCCTGCGCCTTGACGTGTTTGATCTTCACCCAGTGGTCGGATCGCCGTCCGCTGGAATAGGTGCTGCCGGTCGCCTTCGCGATGAGCCCCTCCAGGCCGAGCTGCAGACTGGTGGCGAGCACGGTCTGGGCGTCGCCGCTGAACGACGGCGGCACCTGCACGGTACTGGTGGGCACTGTGCTGGCGGGCACTGTGCTTGTGGCCACGGCGCCGGTCGCCGTCACGAGTTCCTCCAGCGCGATGCGGCGTGCCGAGTACGGTTGGTCGGCGAGCGGCGTGCCGTCCCGCTCGAGCAGGTCGAACACGAAGTAGTGCACGGGGGCCAGCCGCCGGGCCTCCTGCACGGCTCGCGCGTCGGTGACGCCGAGCCGGGTCTGCAGCCGCGAGAAGTCGGGCCGGTTCTTCGAGTCCAGGGCCACGACCTCGCCGTCCAGCACCGCGCCGCCCGGACCCCCGCCCGTATCTGCTGCCACCCGCAGGTCGTCGACGAGCTCGGGAAACGACGCCGTCACATCGTTGCCGTTGCGGGTGAGCAAGCGCACCTGCCCGGAGGCGCCGGGCTCGACGTACGCCAGGGCGCGGATGCCATCCCACTTCATCTCGTACGTCCAGTCGATCTCGGCCGACAGGTCTCGCAGGCTGCCCGGCCGGGCGAGCATGGGGGAGTAGGTGCGGTCGGAGGTGGAAAGCTGTGTGGGTGCCCGCGCGCCGGCCGGGCCCGGTCGTTTCGGTTTCATCAGGTGGATCAGCCAGTTGCGTGATGTGGCCTCGCCGGTGCGGATGAGCGCGAATTCCCGGTCGATGCCGGCCAGAGGGCCATCCGGCCGCCCGTGCAGGATCACGATGACCTCGTCGTCCCGCCACTTCTGCAAGGAATAGCTGCCGGAATCCCAGATCGACATGGAACCGGCACCGTATTCTCCAGCCGGAATGTCACCCTCGAACTCGAGGTACTCCAACGGGTGGTCCTCGGTCCGCACCGCCAGGTGGTTGTGGGTGGGGTCGACCGGCATCCCCTTGGGCAGCGCCCACGAGGCCAGGACGCCGTCGTGCTCGAGGCGCAGGTCGAAGTGCAGGGCCCTGGCATGGTGTTCCTGGATCACGAACGCTGCCTGGCCGCTACCCGAGTCCGGCGCCGGTGTCGTGGCGGGGACGGGCTCCGGGGTCCGCCGGGCGTCACGTTTGCTGCGGTACTGCTGCAGACGGTCGGTTCGTTCGACCGTCCCGCCGCCGCCGGCGTCGATGGCGTCCGCCACTGGGCCCAGCAGGTCCGGGCTCCGTTCCAGCCGTCTGAGCACCTGCCGGTAGTCGAGTTGTTCAAGCCCCGGCGACTCCAGCTCCCGCCACGACCTGGGCGCCGCTACCAGGGGGCGCATCAGTCCGCGCAGGCTGTACGGCGCGATGGTGGTCTTGCTCGCATTGTTCTGGCTCCAGTCCACGAAGACCTTGCCGGCCCGCAGCGACCGGGTCATGGTGCTGAGCACCTCGCCGGGATGGTCGGCCTCGAGCGCCTTGGCCAGCTCGTGCGCCACCTGGCCCACCTGCTCGGAGGTGTGGCTGCCGTCCAACGCCGAATAGAGGTGGATGCCCTTGCTCCCGCTGGTCACCGGCAGGGTGTCCAGCCCCATGTCCAACAGCAGTGCGCGTGCCCACCGGGCCACCTCCGCGCACTCGGCGAGGCCGACCCCCTCGCCGGGATCCAGGTCCAGCACCAGCCGGTCGGGTCGGGCGGGGGCGCCAGCCGTATCGAAGCGCCACTGTGGAACGTGAATCTCCAGAGTGCCGATCTGGGCGAGCCAGGCGAGGGTGGCCACGTCGTTGACCAGGGGGTACACGGTCACGCGTGCCGTATGCGCCAGTTCCCGACGCGCGACCCAGGCCGGCGTGCCGTCGCCCAGGTTCTTCTGGAAGAACACCTGCCCGGGCTCCTGGGGCGTGCCCACACCGTGCACCCAGCGCTTGCGGGTCGCCGGCCGGTCCCGTGCGTGCCGGATGAGGGCATCCGCGACCGCCGCGTAATAACCGAGGATGTCGGCCTTGGTGGTCCCGGTCTCCGGGTACATGACCTTGTCCAGGTGGGTGAGTGTGAGCCGGCGGCCGCCCACCAGCACGACCTCCCGGTGGGCGCTGTCCGCGCCCCCGGCTGACCTGCCTGCTGCCCCCGCGCCAGTTGCCATGTGCCCAGCTTGCTCCCGGCCGGGCCGTGGGTCTAGCCTCCGGCCCTCGGACGGGTGTGTACTGGGGTCGGGAGGACGAACGATGAGATCGATCTGGAAGGGCGCCATCACCTTCGGCCTGGTCAACGTGCCGGTCAAGGTCTACAGCGCGACCGAGGACCACGACGTCGAACTGCACCAGGTGCACGACGAGGATGGCGGGCGCATCCGCTACCAGCGCCGCTGCGAGGTCTGCGGCAAGATCGTCGACTACGCGCACATCGACAAGGCATTCACCGACGGCGACAAGACCGTGGTCATCACGGATGCCGACCTCAAGGCGCTGCCGGAGGAACGCAGCCGCGAGATCGACGTGGTCGAATTCGTGCCGAGCGACCAGTTGGACCCGATCATGTTCGACCGCAGCTACTTCCTCGAGCCCGACGGCTCGTCGCCCAAGGCCTACGTGTTGCTGCTGCGCACCCTGGAGCAGACCGATCGCACCGCCATCGTGCACTTCGCATTGCGGCAGAAGACCAGGCTCGCCGCCCTCCGGGTGCGCGGCGGCGTTCTCATGCTGCAGACCCTGCTCTGGGACGACGAGGTGCGCGTGGCCGAGTTCCCTGCCCTGGAGCAGACCGTGAAGATCTCCGACCGGGAACTGGACCTGTCCGCGGCGCTCGTGGACTCTTTCGCCGACGACTTCACCCCTGGCGACTACACCGATGAGTACCAGGCCCAATTGCGTCGACTCATCGAGGAGAAACTCGCCAAGGGCGACGCGATCGACACCGAGGCCACCTTCGGCCACGCCGAGGAGGAGGCCGGCGGGGGAGAGGTGCTCGACCTGATGGAGGCCCTGCGACGCAGCGTCGACCGCAGCCGGACCAGCGGCGCTAATACCACGCCCGCCGCAGCCAAGACCAGGAAGAAGCCGGCACAGAAGGCCGATGCGGCACCGGCAAAGAAGAAGGCGAAGAAGACAGCCACAGACCCCGGCGATCAGGGCCCGGAGATCCGCCGTCAAGCCTGAGCCGGTCCCGACGGCTCCTCGGTAGACTCGAGTCGTGACCGGGCCCGTTCCAACCGACCTCAGCTCCAGGGTGCTGACGGTGCCGAATCTGCTCAGTTTCCTCCGCCTGGCGCTGGTTCCGGTGTTTCTCGGCCTGTTGGTCAGTGGCGAGGACGCGTGGGCGCTCCTGGTCCTGGCTGTTGCCAGCCTCACCGACTTCCTCGATGGCGCCATCGCCCGCGCGTTCAAGCAGATCACCAGGTTGGGCCAGCTGCTCGATCCCGCCGCGGACCGGCTGTACATCTTCGCCGCCCTGATCGGTCTGGCTTGGCGCGATCTGGTGCCGTGGTGGATCGTCGCCGTCGTCGTCGGCCGTGATGTCTTCCTGCTCGGTCTGGGAGTTGTGCTGGCCAACCACGGTTTTGGTCCGCTTCCTGTGCATCAGCTGGGCAAGGTGGCGACTTTCTGCCTTTTTTACGCACTGCCGATGATCATGCTCGGCCAGGCGTTCCCCGAGCTGTCCTGGTGGTCCCAGCCCGTCGGGTGGGCCTTCGGCCTGTGGGGCGCGTACCTGTACTGGTGGGCCGGGGTGATCTACGCGATCGAAACCGTTCGGGTGATTCGCCTGCCGCGCGCTTGAAGGCCCCTTCCATCCGATACGATTTACCCGTAGGAGGTGCACGGTGGTCGATTCCGACGAGAAGAAAGAACCCGAGCGTAGGGTGGCGCCCGAGAATGCCACGGGGAATGTCGATACGACGATGACGTTCAGCCAGGAGTTTGCGGCGTCATTGGCCGCACTCGACGCGAATGTCACCGTCGAGGAACAGGAAGCCATTGCGGCCCTGCCCTCTGGATCCGCCCTCCTGGTGGTGCGCCGCGGCCCGAACTCCGGTGCCCGTTTCCTCCTGGACGGCGATCTCACCACGGTGGGACGACACCCCAACGCCGACATCTTCCTCGATGACGTCACGGTGTCCCGCCGGCACGCTGAATTCCTGCGCAACGGCCGGGTGTTCCAGGTGAAAGACCTGGGGTCGCTCAACGGCACCTACTTCGACGGCGAACGCATCGACCTGGCCGTCCTCACCGACGGTTCCGAAGTGCAGGTCGGCAAGTTCCGTCTCACGTTCTACGCCTCGCGGCTCGACCTCGTACACCTGGCGAGCGACTAGTGCCGGCGTCCTCCGCCCAGACCAGACTGCCGGGCGCGACGTCACTCTTGAGTATCGGCCAGGTCCTGGCTCGGTTGACACCTGAATTCCCGGACCTGACCCCCTCCAAACTGCGTTTCCTCGAGGAACAGGGACTTGTCTCCCCAGCGCGCACGGAATCCGGCTACCGCAAGTTCGACAGTGGCGACCTGGATCGGCTGCGCCTGATCCTGTCTATGCAGCGCGACCACTACCTACCCCTGAAGGTCATCCGCGCCTACCTGGACGACCTCGATTCCGGTCTGTCGCCCGTGCTTCCCGGCGGCGGCGCCCCGGGTCCGAGCATCCTCGTCATCGCCAGGCGTTACACCCGCGACGACCTGCTGCGTGAGTCGGGCGCCTCCTCCACGCTTTTGCACGACGCCGTCACCGCCTCGATCATCGTGCCCGCCGAATACTACGGCGACGATGCCCTCAAGGTGCTCCGTGCCCTGGTCGACCTGCAACGCAGCGGGATCGAGCCCCGGCATCTCCGCGGCTTCCGCGGGGCCGCCGAACGCGAGCTCGGCCTGATCGAGAGCGCCCTGGTTCCCCTGGCGCGTCGGAAGGACGCCTCGAGTCGCGCCAAGGCCGCCGAAATGGCCGTGGAGATCGCGGGCCAGCTCGAGGTGATCCGGGGCAGTCTCATCCGCTCGGCCCTGGGCCGCCTGACCAAATAAGTCGTACACTGAAAGTTCAGCTCAGCGAATCTTCCGGGTTCTTTCGACACGCCGAGACGTTCGGACGGATGTCATCGGTTGGGGCCCCCGGCCTCGCTAACGTTGAAGTGCGGCCTGAAGGTTCGCATCCACCCCCGAGAGGCGCGTATGAGTGAGCTCAATCCCCGAGACGATTCGTCTCGGTACGGTCAGGGACTGCTCTTCACCGACGGCATGCCTGAACTCGATGAGAACTCCGGTTACCGGGGCGCCGTCGCTGCCCGCGCTGCGGGCATCAGCTACCGCCAGCTCGACTACTGGGCCCGCACCGAACTCGTGGAGCCCACAGTTCGCGGTGCCGCCGGTTCCGGCTCGCAGCGTCTGTACGGCTTCCGCGACATCCTGGTGCTCAAGCTTGTCAAGCGTCTGCTCGACACCGGCATCTCCCTGCAGCAGATCCGCACCGCGGTCAACCAGCTGCGCGAGTCCGGTGTCAACGACCTGGCCCAGACCACCCTGATGAGCGACGGCGCCAGCGTCTACCTCTGCACCTCCAACGACGAGGTCATCGACCTGGTCAGCCGCGGCCAGGGCGTCTTCGGCATCGCCGTGGGCAAGGTCCTGCGCGAGGTGGAGACCACTCTGGTCGAACTCGACACCCAGTCCAGCGACCCCTCCGACGAGCTGGCCGCCCGACGGGTCTCCCGCAAGGTCTCGTAGCCCCGCGAACTGAGAGAAAAGCCCCGAAAACGCACGCGTTTCGGGGCTTTTCTCACAGTTCGCGAGAGCGCGAGGCGCTAGCGCGAGGCGCTAGCGCGAGGCGCTAGCGCGAGGCGCTAGCGCGTGGGGACTTCCGCGTACTCGCCGATGCGGGCGGTGCGCAGCACCCGGTCCAGGAGCTGGTCGAAGTAGTGCGCCATCTCCTGGGCACTGTCGCCGGGCCAGGTGTGCAACGGCTTGGCCGCGCCCTGGGCCTGCTGCAGGCTGGTGCGCTCGGGCAGCTGGGGGCTGAGTACCAGCGGGCCGAACATGTCCCGAAGTTCCTTGATCCGGAACTGGTGCTCCAACGACGCCGTGCGGGCACGGTTGACGATGATGCCCAGCGGCTGCAAGCGCGGGCTGAGGCCACGACGGATTTCCTCGATCGCGCGCAGGGCCCGGTCAGCGGCGGCGACCGAGAACAGGCCGGGTTCGGTGACGACGGCGACCCGGTCGCTCGCGGCCCACGCGGTGCGGGTGAGCGCGTTCAGCGACGGGGCGCAATCGATCAGCACGAGGTCATAGTCCTTCTCCACGGTGGAGAGGGCTTCCTCGAGCTTCCAGATGTCGCGGATGCTGGGGTGGGGTCCGTCGAAATTGATGGCGGAGGGGCTGCCGATCATGACGTCGATCGTGCCGGGACGGCCGCGGGTCCAGCCGCTGGGCGCAATGGCTGCGCGCACGACTTTCTCCTTCGGCGAAGCCAGAACGTCGGCGACATTGAGGTGGCCGGCGAGCTGGATGTCGAGCCCGGTAGAGACATCTGATTGCGGATCGAGGTCGACCACGAGGGTCCGAACACCGCGGGCGAAGGCGGCAGAAGCCAGACCAAGGGTTACCGTGGTCTTGCCTACCCCTCCCTTGAGGGAGCTAACGCTAAGTACGTGCACAAGTAGATACGTTACCTTCACTAGTCTTAGAGAACCTAACCGTCAGCTGTGTGCCGCTCCCGGATCGAAAGGTCTCAATGTTCACCAAAATCCTCGTCGCCAACCGTGGAGAGATAGCAATCCGCGCCTTTCGCGCCGCCTATGAATTGGGAGCGAAAACCGTCGCGGTCTTCCCGTTCGAAGATCGTAATTCGCTGCACCGGCTGAAGGCCGACGAGGCCTACGAGATCGGCGAGGCGGGGCACCCGGTGCGCGCCTACCTCGATGTGTCCGAGATCATCCGGGTCGCCAAGGAAAGTGGCGCAGACGCCATCTACCCCGGCTACGGCTTCCTCTCCGAGAACCCCGAGCTCGCCGAAGCGGCGAAGGCCGCCGGCATCACCTTCATCGGCCCGGGCTCGCATGTGCTCGAAATGGCCGGTAACAAGGTCACCGCCAAGGAGCACGCCATCGCCGCCGGTGTTCCGGTCCTCAAGTCCAGCGCACCGTCGCGCGACGTCGAGGAACTCATCGCGGCCGCCGAGGAGATCGGCTTCCCCATCTTCGCCAAGGCCGTCGCCGGCGGCGGCGGACGCGGCATGCGCCGCGTCGCCACCATGGCCGACCTGCGTGGTTCGCTCGAAGAGGCCATGCGTGAGGCCAACAGCGCGTTCGGCGACCCCACCATGTTCCTCGAGCAGGCGGTCCTCCGCCCCCGCCACATCGAGGTGCAGATCCTCGCGGATGCCACCGGCGAGACCGTGCACCTGTTCGAGCGGGACTGCTCTGTGCAGCGCCGCCACCAGAAGGTCATCGAGATCGCGCCGGCCCCGAACCTGCCCGAAGAGATCCGCCAGCGCCTACACAAGGACGCCGTGGCCTTCGCCAGGTCGATCGGCTACGTCAACGCGGGCACCGTCGAGTTCCTGCTCGACACCGTGGGCGAGCGCGCCGGCCAGCACGTGTTCATCGAGATGAACCCGCGCATCCAGGTCGAGCACACCGTCACCGAAGAGGTCACCGACGTCGACCTCGTGCAGTCCCAGATCCGCATCGCAGCGGGGGAGACCCTCGCCGACCTGGGCCTCAGCCAGGACTCGATCAAGCTGCGCGGTTTCGCCCTGCAGTGCCGGATCACCACGGAAGACCCCACCAGCGGGTTCCGCCCCGACACCGGCAAGATCACCACCTACCGTTCGCCCGGCGGCGCCGGCATCCGCCTGGACGGCGGCACCATCAACCCGGGCGCCCAGATCAGCCCGCACTTCGACTCGATGCTCGCCAAGCTCACCTGCCGAGGCCGCGACTACGCCTCGGCGGTCACCCGCTCCAAGCGTGCCTTGGCTGAGTTCCGCATCCGCGGCGTCTCCACGAACATCTCGTTCCTGCAGGCCGTGCTCGAGGACCCCGACTTCGCCAACGGTGACCTGAGCACGTCGTTCATCGACGAGCGCCCGCAACTGTTGCGGGGACGCGCGTCGAAGGACCGCGGTACGAAGATCCTCAACTGGCTGGCCGACGTCACCGTCAACCAGCCCAACGGGGTGCCGATCACGCTGATGAACCCGGCCGAGAAGCTCCCGAAGATCGACCTCTCCGTGCCGGCCCCCGAGGGCTCCCGGCAGAAGCTGCAGCTGCTCGGCCCTGTCGGCTTTGCCAGTGCCCTGCGCAACCAGACCGCCCTGGCCGTCACCGACACCACGTTCCGTGACGCCCACCAGTCGCTGCTGGCCACCCGGGTGCGCACCAAGGACCTCGTCGCCGTCGCCCCGTACGTCGCCAGGCTCACCCCCGAGCTGCTCTCGGTCGAGGCCTGGGGCGGTGCCACCTACGACGTCGCACTGCGCTTCCTCGGCGAAGACCCGTGGGAGCGCCTCGGCGCCCTGCGGGAGGCCCTGCCCAACATCAACATCCAGATGCTGCTGCGCGGCCGCAACACGGTGGGCTACACCCCGTACCCCACCGAGGTGACGGATGCCTTCGTCCGCGAGGCCAGCGACTCCGGTGTCGACATCTTCCGCATCTTCGACGCCCTCAACGACGTCAACCAGATGCGCCCGGCCATCGAAGCGGTGCTGAACACCGGCACCAGCGTCGCCGAGGTAGCTGTCTGCTACACCGGCGACCTGCTCGACCCGGCCGAGGACCTCTACACCCTGGACTACTACCTGCGCCTGGCCGACCAGATCGTGGCGTCCGGCGCTCACATCCTGGCCATCAAGGACATGGCCGGGCTGTTGCGTCCGGCAGCGGCCGAGAAGCTGGTCACGGCGTTCCGCGAACGCTTCGACCTGCCGGTACACGTGCACACCCACGACACCCCCGGCGGCCAGCTGGCGACGCTGCTCGCGGCGTCCCGCGCAGGCGCCGACGCCGTCGACGTGGCCAGCGCACCGATGGGCGGCACGACCAGCCAGCCCTCAGCGTCGTCCCTCGTGGCCGCACTCGTGCACACCGAGCGCGACACGGGCATCTCGCTGCAGAACGTGTGCGACCTCGAGCCCTACTGGGAAGACGTGCGCCGGGTCTACCACCCCTTCGAATCGGGTCTGCGTGCCCCGACGGGCCGCGTGTACAAGCACGAGATCCCCGGCGGTCAGCTGTCCAACCTGCGCACCCAGGCCGTGGCGCTGGGCCTGGCCGACGACTTCGAACTCATCGAGGACATGTACGCCGCGGCGAACAGCATCCTGGGCCGCGTACCCAAGGTGACCCCGTCGTCCAAGGTCGTCGGTGACCTGGCCCTGTACCTCGCCGCCGTCAACGCCGACCCGGCCGACTTCGAGGCCAACCCGGCCAAATACGATGTGCCCGACTCCGTGGTCGGATTCATGGCCGGCGAACTGGGCGACCTGCCCGGCGGCTGGCCGGAGCCCTTCCGCACCAAGGTGCTCGAAGGACGTAACATCCGGGTCAGCACCACCGAGCTGACCGAGGAAGAGCGAAGCGCGCTGGACGGCGACAGCCCCACCCGCCGCGGCATGCTCAACCAGTTGCTCTTCCCCGCCCCCACCCGGCACTTCCAGCAGATCCGCGAGCTCTTCGGCGACCTGTCCGTTGTGGACACCGTCGACTACCTTTACGGCCTGCGCCAGGGCACGGAGCACTCGGTCGAGATCGACAAGGGCGTGCGACTCTACGTGGGCCTTGAGGCGATCGGCGAGGCCGACGACAAGGGCATGCGCACGGTTATGACCATCCTCAACGGCCAGCTGCGTCCGGTCTTCGTGCGGGACCGCAGCATCGCCGTGGTCACCAAGGCGGCCGAGAAGGCCGACGCCAACCAGCCCGGCCAGGTTGCCGCGCCGTTCTCCGGTGTGGTCACCCTGCAGGTCGCCGAGGGCGACGTCGTCGTGGCCGGCCAGAGCGTCGCATCCATCGAGGCCATGAAGATGGAGGCGGCGATCACCTCGCCCATCGCCGGCGTCGTCGAACGGGTCGCGATCCCCGCGACCCAGCAGGTCGACGCTGGAGACCTGCTCGTGGTGGTGCGGCCACGCTAGGCTGAGGCCTGATTTGGGCCTCAATCTCAGGCCCGTAGAAGAACGAGGAGTCTGCTGTGACAGATCGACGGACAGACGATGCCCAACCGCACGACGAGGGTGACGGCCAGCTGGCCCCGGCAGAGACCGGGGCCGGCGCCGCGGCCACAGCGCCGCGACCCGGTGACGAGTACCACAGCGAGCTGCCGCCGCACACCTTCGACAACCTGGCCGCGGCGCTGCCGGACAGCCTCGGCGCCCCCCTCGGGGGCTCCGGCCTGCCCCGATCCGCCGTGCTGCGCACCTCGGCGGCCGGCGCCTCTGACCGCGGGGACACCCGTTCGGCCGTCTCCGCACCGGGCACCTCCCACCCGGGCACCCACACCATCGAGATCGTCACGCCGCAGCGCGCCCGCGACGTCGCGGCTCCGCTCGGCGCGAGCGGCACAGCGGCGGCGGCCCTGTCGCTGATTACCGGCCCGACGAACGCCGCCACGGCCAGCAGACGCGACCGCAGCCGAACGGATGCCCTCGCGCCGGAGTCCGCATCGATGCTCACGTCCGACCGCCTGCTCGAGGTCAACCGCAAGACCCGGCGGCCGCCGAACGGCAGCTGGAACCGGTTCGTCTACAGGGCCTCCTTCCACCTCATCAACCTCGGCGACTCGGCCGCCGTACGTGCCCACCAGGCCATGGACGAGCGCATCCGCAAGCAGTTCGAGGGTGGTGCGAGGTTCGTGCCGATCCTCACCCGCAAGGGCGGTGTGGGCAAGACCACCGTCACGGCCCTGCTCGGCATGGCCATGGCCGACGCCAGGGAAGACCGGATCATCGCCGTCGACGCCAACCCCGACCGGGGCACCCTCTCCGAACGGGTCTCCAAGCAGACCAGGTCGACGGTGCGCGACGTCGTCACGAAGGCCGCCTCCATCGGCGGCTTCACCGACTTCTCGGCGCTGGTATCCAGGGACGAGACCCGGCTGGACATCCTGGCCAGCGACACCGACCCGCTCCTGAGCGAGGCATTCGACGAGAACGACTACAACGTCGTCGCCGACCTCGCCGCCCGGTTCTACTCGATCGTCCTGACCGACTGCGGAACCGGCATCGTGCACTCGGTCATGCGGGCCACCCTGCAGCGCGCGGACTCCATCGTGATCGTGTCCGGCGGCAGCGTGGACGAGGCCCGGCTGGCCTCCGAAACCCTCACCTGGCTCGAGGCCAACGGCTACGGCGAACTCGTGCGCAACGCGATCGTCGCTCTCAACACGGCGACCCAGGGCACCAACCTCGTCAAGCTCGAGGAGATCGAGTCGCACTTCCGCTCCCGGGTGCGCGAGATCGTGCGGATCCCGTACGACCCGCAACTGGCCGCGGGCAGTGTGGTCTCCTTCAAGGACCTCAAGCCGATCACGCGGCTGGCCGCGCGCACCCTTGCCGCCCTCGTCGTCGAGGGGCTCCCGGCCGAACGCCGCGTCTGAGCCTCGCCCCGCACGACCTGTCCCACCGTCTGACCAACACCGTCCCACCAACGCCGTACCCGCCGCTCCATCCGAAGAGAGTCTCCCGTGCCCGAACGCCAGATCCGCCTACTGGGCGACCCAGTCCTCAAAACCCGCTCGGAGCCGATCGGCAGCATTGACGCCCGGGTGCGGAGCCTCGTCGAAGACCTTGTCGACAGCGTGAAGCTCCCCGGCCGGGCGGGGGTGGCCGCCGCCCAGATCGGCGTCAATCTGCGCGCGTTCAGCTACAACATCGACGGCCACATCGGCTACATCCTCAACCCGGTCCTGGTGGAACTGGCGGGGGAGCCGGAGCTGGTCGACGAGGGCTGCCTCTCGGTACCCGGGCTGTGGTACCCGACCAAGCGGTATCCGTTCGCCAGGGTCACCGGCATCGACCTCGACGGCAATCCCGTCGCGGTCGCCGGCGAGGGACTGATGGCCCAGGCGCTTCAGCACGAGACCGACCACCTGGACGGGTTGCTCTACTTGGACCGGCTGGACAAGGAGAACCGTCGGGCCGCGATGAAGGAAGTGCGCGAGTCCGACTGGTTCTGAGCCCCGGATGCGAGAACGAGCCGCCCCGCCGAAGCGGGACAGCTCGTTTTCGGCACAGCTCAATGCTGCGGGACTGTCTAGTCCTGTACTCTGTCGCGCACCGGCACGGCCGCCGTCGTCGGGTTGGCGCCGTAGAGGTTCTGGATCTCGGCCGCGAAGTCGCGCAGGATCAGGTCGCGCTTGATGCTCATCTTCGGGGTGAGGTAACCCGCCGCCTCGGTGAGCTCGATCGGCAGCACCACGAACTTCCGGATGGACTCCGCCCGTGACACCGACTCGTTGGCGTGGTCGATGGCCCGCTGCACCTCGGCGAGGACCTTCGGGTGCACCGACGCGTCGATGAGCGACATCGCGGCGTCCTCGTGGTTGTTGTTCAACCAGACCGGGAGCATCTCAGGGTCGAGGGTGACCAGAGCGGCGATGAACGGCTTCTGGTCGCCGACAACGACCACCTGGCCGACCAGCGGGTTGGACCGGATCGGGTCCTCGAGGGCCGCCGGGGCGACGTTCTTGCCGCCGGCGGTGACGATGATCTCCTTCTTGCGCCCCGTGATGGAGAGGAAGCCGTCGTCGTCGAGAGCGCCGATGTCACCGGTCTTCAACCAGCCGTCGTCGAACACGGCCGCGGTGGCTTCGGGGTTCTTCCAGTACTCGGTGAAGACGTTGACCCCCTTCACCTCGATCTCCCCGTCGTCCATGACGCGCACGGAGACGCCGGGCAGGGCCGGGCCGACACTGCCGATCTTCGACTTGGTGGCCAGGTTCACCGTCGCGGGGGCTGTGGTCTCGGTCAGGCCGTAGCCCTCGAGGATCACGATGCCCAGGCTGTGGAAGAAGTGACCTAGGTGGGCGCCGAGCGGAGCGGAGCCGGACACGGCGAACTTGACGTTGCCGCCCATCGCGGCGCGCAGCTTGCTGTAGACGAGCCTGTCGAACAGGGCGAACTTGATCTTCATGCCCAGCGGGATCCGTTCGCCGGCCTCGACCAGCTTGGAGTGTGCGACGGCGACATCGGAGGCGGCCAGGAAGATCTTGCCCTTGCCGCCGGCCTCGGCCTTCTGCTCGGCGGAGTTGTAGACCTTTTCGAAGACCCGGGGGACCGCGAGCAGGAACGTCGGCTTGAAACTGCCCAGCGACGGGAGCAGCTGTCGGGTGTCCGGCTGATGACCCACCCGGACGCCGCCGTGCACGCACAGCACCGCGATGAAGCGGGCGAAGACGTGGGCGGTCGTGATGAACAGCAGGGTGGATGCGCCGTTCTCGTCGGTGAGAACGGGCTTGAGTGCGATCCCGGCGTTCCGGCTGGTCTCGACGAAGTTGCCGTGGCTGAGCACACAGCCCTTGGGCCGGCCGGTGGAGCCCGACGTGTAGATCAGGGTGGCGATGTCGGAGGCCACAGCCAGGCGACGGCGGCGATCGATCTCGGCATCCGGAACATCGACGCCCCTGGCGGCGAGCTTGTCCAGGTCGCCGAGGTCGATCTGCCAGACCGTCTCGACGTCCGGCAGCTCCGGATGCACCTCGTCGAAGCGGGCGAAGTGGTCCGCGGTCTCCACGATCAGCGCCGTGGCGCCGGAGTCGCTGAGAATCCACTGCACCTGACTGGGCGAGCTCGTCTCGTAGACGGGCACGAGCACGGCGCCCGCGAACCAGACGGCGAAGTCGATCAGGGTCCACTCGTATCGGGTCTTGCAGGTCAAGCCGATCTTGTCGCCGGGCTGCACGCCGGCAGCGACGAATCCCTTGGCCAGCGCGATGACCTCCGCGTGGAACTCGGCTGTGGTGACGGGCAGCCAACCGCCGTTGTCCGGGCGGGAGAACAGCACCAGGTTGGGCGTCAGCGCAAGACGGTCGACCAGCAGGTCGGTGACGTTCGCGTTCGGGTCGGCGGGGACGACGGCGGGCTCATCGAACTGTTTCACGGTAACTCCTTTGGCACCGGACGGGTAAGTGCGTTCACTCTAGCCGCTGATTCGGGGTGAACCTGCGATTCTCCCGGCGGCATGCTCATTTACTACACTCTAGGGGGTGCCTTGCGTGGTCGATCAGGTCGCTGCGTGCCCCGTGCCGTTTGAGAGCCGACCTGAAGAACACACTGTTGCCCTACCTACGAAAGGTGCGCTCGTGCACGCCATTGGGATTGACATCGGCGGGACCAAGATCGCCGGTGCCCTCGTCGACGAATTCGGAACCATCATCAGGTCGGACCGCCGGCCCACAAACGCCGGGGACCCCGGCGAGATCGAGAACGCGGTCGTCGAGATGATCGAGGGGCTGTCAGAGGGTGAGGATGTCGTGGCCGCCGGAGTGGCCGCCGCGGGGTTCATCGACGCGGCCCAGTCCACCGTCTACTACGCGCCCAACATCAACTGGCGGAACGAGCCGTTGCGAGAGAAACTCGAGTCGCGCCTGGCCATCCCCATCATCATCGAGAACGACGCCAATGCGGCTGGATGGGCCGAGTTCTGCTTCGGTGCCGGCCGGTTGTACAGCGACATGGTCACGCTCACCATCGGTACCGGCGTCGGCGGGGCCATCGTGTCCAACGACAAGCTCTTCCGCGGCGGCTTCGGCGTGGGAGCCGAGCTCGGGCACATGCGCGTGGTGCCCGACGGGCTGCCCTGCGGCTGCGGCGCGCACGGCTGCATCGAGCAGTACGGGTCTGGCCGGGCGCTGCTGCGTATCGCGAACGAATTCGCGGACGCCGGCGGCATCGGACTGGGGCTGGCGGCAGCGCGCTCCAAGCGCGGCAAGCTGACCGGCAAGGATGTCGGCCGGTTCATCCAGGACGGCGACCCTGGTGCCCTCGCAGCGCTCCGTCAGCTGGGCGCGTCGCTCGGCCAGGCCTGCTCGAGCCTCGCCGCGGTGCTGGACCCCCAGGTGTTCGTGTTCGGTGGCGGGGTCGCTGCGGCTGGCGAACTGCTCCTCGAGCCGATCCGCACCGCATATCTCGACAACCTCCCGGCCCGTGGCTACCACCCCGAGGCCGAGTTCGCGATCGCAGAGCTGGTCAACGATGCCGGCGTCGTCGGCGCCGCAGACCTCGCCCGCCGACACGTCACCGGTGAGTAGGCTGTTCGTGCTGCAAACGACGGTGCGGCACGCTGCCGACCGGCCCCCGCTCACTTAAGGACACCGATGTTCTACTGGTTCATGAAGAATATTGTGGCCGGCCCGATCCTTTTGGGCCTGTTCCGGCCCTGGGTGATCGGGCTCGACAACATCCCCAAAGAGGGCGGCGTGGTTCTCGCGAGCAACCACCTGTCGTTCATCGACTCGGTGTTCCTGCCGCTGGTCGTGCCACGTCGGGTGGTGTTCCTGGCCAAGAGCGAGTACTTCACCGGTACCGGCCTCAAGGGCTGGGCGACCCGGCAGTTCTTCAAGGCCACAGGCCAGTTGCCCATCGACCGCTCAGGCGGGAAGGCGTCGGAGGACTCCCTGAACACCGGCCTGGCCGTGCTGAACGGCGGGGGAGCGCTCGGCATCTATCCGGAGGGCACCCGCAGCCCGGACGCGCGCATGTACCGCGGCCGCACCGGTGTGGCCCGGATGGTGCTCGAGGCGGGGGTTCCCGTGGTCCCAGTGGCCATGATCGACACCGAGAAGGCGATGCCCACCGGAACCCGCATCCCCAAGGTGCGCAGGATCGGCATCGTCATCGGCGAGCCGCTCGACTTCAGCCGCTTCGAGGGAATGGAGGGTGACCGGTTCGTGTTGCGCTCCGTGACAGACGAGTTGATGTACGAACTGCGCCGCCTCAGCACGCAGGAGTACGTCGACGTCTACGCCACCAGTGTCAAAGAAAAGCGCGCCAGCCTTTCACGCTAGGCTCGATTATCGTTCACCCCAGGCCCGCCGTCGCGCGGGCCGAAGAAGAGAAAAACAGGCTCAGTCCCGTGGTAGACCCCACCGAACCGGTTGTAATGGCAGACGAATCTGTAATCAACGGGCTGGACTATTGGCGCACGCTTCCCATCAAGCAGCAGCCGGCCTGGCCGGATGCGGATGCCGTCGCGGCCGCATCCGCCGAGCTGGCCACCCAGCCGCCGCTGGTCTTCGCCGGCGAGGTCGACATCCTGCGCGACCGCCTGGCCCAGGCCGCCCGCGGCGAGGCCTTCCTGCTGCAGGGCGGTGACTGCGCCGAGACCTTCAGCGGTGCCACCGCCGAGCAGATCCGCAACCGAGTGAAGACCGTTTTGCAGATGGCCGTTGTGCTCACCTATGGCGCCTCGATGCCCGTCGTGAAGATGGGCCGGATGGCGGGGCAGTTCGCCAAGCCGCGCTCCAGCGACTTCGAGACCCGCGGCGACGTCACTCTGCCGGCCTACCGCGGTGACATCGTCAACGGCTACGACTTCACCCCGGAGTCCCGCGAAGCGGACCCCGACCGGCTGGTGAAGGCGTACCACACGAGCGCATCCACCCTCAATCTCATTCGCGCCTTCACCCAGGGCGGCTTCGCCGACCTCCGCCAGGTGCACAGCTGGAACCAGGGTTTCGCCAAGAACCCGGCCAACCAGCGCTACGAGGGCCTGGCCAAGGACATCGACCGCGCGATCAAGTTCATGATCGCTTGCGGAGCCGACTTCGAGGCCATGCGCCGCACGGAGTTCTACACAAGCCACGAGGGCCTGCTGATGGACTACGAGCGCCCCATGACGCGCATCGACTCCCGCACCGGCACGCCGTACAACACCTCGGCGCACTTCGTCTGGATCGGCGAACGCACTAGGGAGATCGACGGCGCGCACGTGGACTTCCTGTCCAGGGTGCGCAACCCGATCGGCGTCAAGCTCGGCCCGAGCACCTCGATCGACGACATGCTGCGCCTGATCGACAAGCTCGACCCCAACCGCGAGCCCGGCCGGCTCACCTTCATCACCCGGATGGGCGCCGGCAAGATCCGCGACGCCCTGCCGCCGCTGCTCGAGGCGATCAAGGCCAGCGACGCCATGCCGCTATGGGTCACCGACCCGATGCACGGTAACGGCGTCACCACGCCCACCGGGTACAAGACGCGTCGTTTCGACGACGTCGTCGACGAGGTCAAGGGCTTCTTCGAGGCGCACCGCTCCGTGGGGACCCACCCCGGCGGCATCCACGTGGAACTCACCGGCGACGACGTCACCGAGTGCCTGGGCGGCTCGGAGCACATCGACGAGGCCGCCCTGGCGACCCGCTACGAGTCGCTCTGCGACCCGCGCCTGAACCACATGCAGTCCCTCGAGCTCGCGTTCCTCGTGGCCGAGGAGCTCGCAGCCCGCTAGGCAGCGCGCGCCGTCCCGCACCACCCGGTTGCCCCGTTCCGGACCAGCTGCTCCCGTACACCGGAGCAGCTCGTCCGCAGCGGGGCATCTCGCGTCTGACGTACCCGCTAGCCGAAGGGGTTGGTGGGCGTCAGCGTGATCGAGCTGCCCTTGGCCGCGAGGGTTCCCGCTGCCGGATCCGTTGACTTGATGCTGATGATCGCCGCGATGGCGTCTGCGGCCAGGTTGTAGTTCAGTTTGAAACCGAGGTCGGTGAGCACCTGCTTGCCCTCGCTCCAGGACATGCCAACGACATTGGGGATCTCCACCGGCTCCGGGCCGCGGGAGACCGTGAGGAGGAGGGTGGAGCCGGCCCTGATCGGGCCCTCCTCCGCAGCGGCGACCGAGATGACGTCGCCCTCGGCGATGGTGTCGCTGTAGGTCTCCTCGCCCGAGGTGGCGATGAGGTTCTTGTCTTCGAGGATGCTGATGGCGTCGTCCACAGACTCGCCCGTGACATCGGGGATGCCGCCGAGCGACACCGTGAGGTTGACGTTGAGCCCCTCGAAGTAGTCGCCGCCCTGGGAGACGTCGCCGCCGTCGCTCTCGCGGCTGGCCGAGATCACGAGGCCCTCATCGACATCGCCGTTGAACACCTCGTCGATGGTTCCCGGAACTGCCTTGGCCTCGGCGATCGCCAGTGACGCGGCATCCGCGCTGAGGCCGGCCAGCACCGGAAGCGTGATGGGTGCGGGACCCTGCGACACGTTGAGCGTCACCGTGCTGCCCTTGGGCACCCTGGAGCCGTCGCCGGGATCGGTGCTGACGATCAGTCCGGCCGCGATGTCGGTGCTGTACTCGGTTCCCTGCGCGGCGACGAGACCGAGCTCCTCGAGCTGAGCCGCGGCATCCTCGGGGGTCGCCGATACCAGCGAAGGTACCTGGATCTCCGATCCCGGGCCGACACCGAAGTACCAGCCAGCTCCGCCGGCTACTGCCGCGAGGAACACGATCAGGGCGAACCACCAGTAGCCCCGGCGGCGTCGTTTGGTGGCCGTGCCCGCGAGTCTGGCGGTGTTGTCGGGTTCGTCCTCGTCGTCAGCGGGCGGGACGGCGATGGCGGCTGCGGTCAGCGGCCCCCGGCCGAGAATCTGGGTTTCGGCGTCGGCGGATGCGGCGGCGACGCCCCGGGGCAGCACCATCGTTGCCTGCATGGCCGTGTCCTCGCGCGGCCGAACCAGCTTCTCGACGTCGAGAAGCTGGTCGAGCATGACCCTCGCGTCGCGCGGGCGCTCCTCGGGGTCACGGGCGGTGGCCCAGAGCACGAGTTCGTCGAGTTCGCTGGGCACGCCGGGCGCGACCAGGCTGGGCATCGGCACGGTGTCGTTGGCGTGCTGGTAGGCCACCTGCATGGGCGCCTCGCCCACGTACGGCTGTTCGCCGGTGAGCATCTCATAGGTCATGATGCCCAGCGCGTAGATATCGCTGCGGGCGTCGGCGACGCCGCGGGTGACGAGTTCGGGGGAGAGATATGCCACGGTGCCGAGCAGCGCCTGGCCGGTGGCCGTGTTGTTGTTCACGGCGCGCGCCAGGCCGAAGTCACCGATCTTGATGCGGCCGTCGTCGGCGAGCAGCACATTCTCCGGCTTCACGTCGCGGTGCACGATCCCGGCCTTGTGCGCGGCGGCAAGACCGGAGAGCACAGCTTCGAGGATGTCCATGGTCTGCTCCGGCGTGAGCCGGCCGTAATCCTTGAGCAGGTCGCGCAGCGTGATGCCGGGCAGGTGTTCCATCACCAGGTAGGCGATGTCAGCATCCTGGCCCTGGTCGAACACGTTCACCACGTTGGGGTGGGCGAGCCGGGCCGCAGAGCGGGCCTCCTGGATGAAGCGGCTGCGGAAGGCGTTGTCGTCGGCCAGGTGGCCATGCATGATCTTGATCGCCACCCGGCGCTCGAGGCGCAGGTCGGTGGCGAGGTACACGGTGGCCATACCGCCGCGGGCGATCCGGGAGCGCACCTGATAGCGACCGTCGATGAGACGGCCGATCATGGGGTCTGAGGGGCTTTCGGTCACCCGTCGAGTCTACGGAAAACTCGGGCGTTCCTCTGGACGGCCCGCAGCGCGGCGGGACACGATTCGGTCACCGGCGCCCCAATTGCCAGATTCAGCCCAGGTCGGCGAGCCAACTCCGGGCGGATGCCTCCCACTTGGCGTACAGGTCGGGGTGTCCGGAGATCTGCACGGCCTGGGCCGCCTGGGTGACCGTCATGGCTTCCCAGCCCGGAATGTCAAGCAGGCCGCGGGTAACGCCGGGGTTCGGGTTCACAGCTCCGCCGAAGAAGGCCCTGGTGGAACGTTCGGCGTCCATGACCTGGGCCTCGTTGCCCCAGCCGGAACTGGGGCGCTGCTGGAAGATGCCGAGCGAATCCCGGTCGCCGTAGTCGATATTGCGCAAACCCGACTCCTGCGCGGCGGCGGCGAGGGCCACGACAAGCGCGGCGTCGTTGGCACCGGCCTGCCGGCCGACGGCGATGATGAGCTTGACGTTCGCGGCCATCTCAGCGGTGAGCGGAGTCACCGATCCCTGTGCCGGGGCAGGTGTCGGGGTGATGACGACGGCAGGGGCGGCATCCAGGACCGGCGCCGAACTGGCGGACGCGGTGCCGGCAGGCGCGGCGCTCGGAAGCGCGAGGACCTGGCCGGGGTAGATGATGCTTGAGTAGCCCAGGCCGTTGGCCTCGAGCACCGACTGCACCGAGACGCCGGCGCCGGTGGCGACCTTGTCCACGGTGTCGCCGGCCACCACGGTGTGGCTGCCGGGTGTCGATGTCGTGATGGCCGTCGCCGCAACGGCGGCCGGGGCGGTGGTGGCCGGGGCAGTGGCGGAGCCCGCGGCGGGCAGCACGATGACCTGGCCGGGGAAGATGATGCTGTTGCGGCCGAGACCGTTCACGCTGAACAATGCGTCGGTCGGCACGCCGTGCGCGGCGGCGACGCCGCTGAGGGTGTCGCCGGACTGGATGGTGTACCTGGTGAGTTCGGTTGCGACAGAGGCCGGGGTGGCGGCGACGGCGAGCGGGGTCGTCGACAGGGTGAGTACCTGGCCGGGGAAGATCACGGCGGACCAGCCGAGGCCGTTCAGGGCCAGGACCGACGCCGTCGACAGGCCGAACTTGCCGGCAATGGCGCTGATGGTGTCACCGTCGACAACTGTGTACTGGCTGGGCGCTGGTGTCGACGTGGCCGGTTGCACAACCTGCACAGGCTTGACCGCCACCTGCGGCAGCGTGGTGCGGCTCTTCAACGGCTTCTTCAGCGCCGTGGCGGCCTGAGCCGGTGACGCCAGGTTGAGTACGATCGCAATCGTGCTCACCACAACAAGGGGGATGCTGGCAAAGGCTCCGATGGAGCGCCGCATTCCGGTCGTGGCCGGGCGGTGCCTGGCCGAACTGGACGTTGCGGGGCTCGCAGGACTGGCGCTCGAGGTGGCGGCGCTCGAGGTGGCGGGCAAGCCTGTCGTCTCGACGGGGGAGTCCTGTCGGACCGTCCTCGTTTCGATCTTGCTGGCTCTTACCGACATGACGCTCCGCTCGTTGACTGCTCGTCGCCAACCACCTGTGCCGTAGCTGACGTGTTCTCAACGCTGACACAGATGGTATGCCGAGTCAATTAACCACGCGGGTACGAAGCCGGATGTCTGGCGAATAGGTCTGAATCCGCCAAAATGGCCGCTCAGGCCGGACAGTCGGCCGGGGAGAGAGGTCGCGTCGGGGGTTTGTTGGCAATGCCGAATCATGGGAGGCTTGATGCGTGACCGATTCGTCTTCAGCTCAACCGCACTCCGTCCCCTCGACCGAAACAGCGTGGCTCGACATTCCCGACCTCGTCGAGGTTCTCGGGCTCAGCCACAGCCGGGTTCGGCAGCTCATTGAGGACAAGCACCTGCTCGCCGTCCGCCGTGACGGCAAGATCAGTGTGCCGGCGTCCTTCATCCGCGATGGCTCGCCGCTCGGCGAGCTTCGAGGCACCCTGATCGTGCTCGCCGACGACGGATTCACCGACGAGCAGGCCATGGAGTGGCTGCTCGAGGTGGATGACAGCCTCGGTGTTCCGCCAATCGATGCGCTCCTGGCCGGTCGTAAGGCCGAGGTGCGCCGCGTCGCGCAGGCGCTGGCCTAGCCGCACCCAGCCACACCTGGTTGTATCTAGGCAGGCTGCACTCGGCGCGTCGCTAGAAGACGCGTCGTGTGACGGTGCCGGCGAATTCGGTCAGTTCCGCCCCGACTCCGGCCGCCACATCCGACCCGTCCAACACCGCGAGGGCCTGGCCGACGTTCTGCTGGATGAGCGTCTCCACCCGGTCGACGGCTCCGCTGTCGACGATGATCTGCTGCAGCGACGAGATCTCGTCCGCGCTCAGGTCGGCGCGTCCCAGCAGTCTGTCCACGGTCTGCCGCGCGGGCTGGTCCATGCGTTCCCGGGCCAGGGCGATCAGGACCGTACGTTTGCCCTCCCGTAGGTCGTCCCCGCTGGGCTTGCCGGTCACTGCCGCGTCCCCGAACACGCCGAGAAGGTCGTCCCTGAGCTGGTAGGCGATGCCGAGCGGCAGGCCGAAGGCGCGCAGGGTGTCGAGCTGGTCGTCGGTTGCTCCGGCCAGGGCGGCACCGATCACCAGCGGCGCCTGAACGCTGTACTTGGCCGACTTGTACACAATGACCCGAACTGCCCGATCGAGCAGCTCGGCCTCCGGCTGCACGAGCCAGGCACGTTCCTCGAGGATATCGAGGTACTGGCCGGCCGTGACCTCGGTGCGCATGAGGTTGAATTCCCTGCGTGCCCGTCGGGCACTGGCCCGGTCCGCGGCGTCGTCGAGTCCGTCATCCAGCAACTCATCGCTCCAGCCCAACAGAAGGTCGCCGAGCAGGATCGCCGAGGCCCGGCCGAAGTCGCCCGGGCTTCCGGCCCAGCCCTGGGCGGCGTGCAGGCTCTCGAAGCGGCGGTGCGCGGATGGGGCGCCCCTGCGGGTGTCGGAGTTGTCGATGATGTCGTCGTGAACGAGCGCAGCGGCGTGGAAGACCTCCAGCGCAGAGGCGACGGACACGATGCCCGCAGGGTTGCCGAGAGTCCTGCCGGGAGCGTCGCCCGGCCCGGCCGCGAGAGGACCCGCTGCGTGCGGTTCGGCAGGGGCCGGAACGCTCTGCCAGCCGAGGTGTGCGAACTGGGCCCGGAAGCGTTTCCCGCCGCTGAGAAACTGCCGTGAGAAGTCCACCAGCACAGTGAGGTCAGGGCTGATGGTCGTCACAATTGATTCACGCGTATTGATGAATTCGTCGATGCGAGAATGAACCAGATCGACCAGTCGAGTGCTTTGAGCCACGTGCCTAGCCTAGCCATCTCGGCGGGACTAGAATTAGGGTCTAATCCGCTCGATCCCCAATTGGAGGAATGAGATGCCGCTTTCAGAACAAGAGCAGCGACTCCTCGAAGAGATGGAGCGCAGTCTCTATCACAACGATGCCGAATTCGTGGCGAGCGTCGGAGGTACCCGCCTCCGCCCCAATTACCGTTCCATCGTGCTGGGGGTGCTCGCCGGCGTCGTCGGGATAGCGACTCTTGTCGCCGGTGTTGCGGTGCAGCAACTCTGGCTGGGCATCCTCGGATTCATCATCATGTTCGGGGGAGTGTTGCTGGCTGTCACTCCCGGCCGCACCGCCCGGGCCACGAGGCCGTCGGCCAACCAGTCCCGCCGCCCCGCGCAGGCTCGCAGCCAGCAGGGTTTCATGGACAAGCTCAACGACCGCTGGGACCGTCGCCAGGACGGCCAGCAGTAACGAGCAGCACAACACGCAGCGGTAACGCTCAGCGGTAACGCTCAGCGGTAACGCTTGGCGCTATCGCCCAGCAGCAGTCAGAAACGCCCGCCGTCATCGAGACGGCGGGCGTTCTGCTTTCAGCCCTCCCCCCACCGCGCCCACCGCACCGCGCCCACCACCCCACGCCCCTCCCTTTTCGCCCACTTCGTCACAGCCCGCAGGACCGGCCACCATGCCGGTCCTTTTTTGTGCCCAAAACCGTGCCAATTGCGTCGAAAACGTGGGATTTTCCTCCACCCGGTGATTCACAGAGTTTCCGGGGAATAATTGGGCACTTTCGCAGCAATATCGCGCGTTTTCCAGACATCGTGGTTGATAGTGGAGTAAAGTGGAGCAACACCTGACCTTGGCCGGAAGAGAGGGGTGATGAATGTTCCTCGGGACCTATGCCCCCAAGCTCGACGAAAAAGGACGCGTCATCCTGCCGGCCAAGTTCCGCGAGGACCTCTCGACCGGCATCGTCATGACGCGCGGCCAGGAGCGCTGCCTCTACGTCTTCACCTCGCGTGATTTCGACGAGGTGCACGAGAAGATCCGCCAGGCGCCCATCACCAGCAAGGAAGGCCGCGACTTCTTCCGCGTCTTCCTGTCCGGCGCCAGCGCCGAGACTCCCGACAAACAGAATCGGGTCACCATCCCCGCCAACCTCAGGGCCTATGCGGGCCTGGGTCGCGACCTCACGGTCATCGGCGTGGGCAACCGCGTGGAGATCTGGGACACCGAGGTCTGGGACGCCTACCTCATCGAGCAGGAAGCCTCGTTCGCCAACATCACGGAGGAGGTGATTCCGGGACTCTTCTAGCTCCTGGTGCCCGACTCCCAGCCGTTGCCCTCCTGACACACTTCCCCGGTGCCAGGCGGAACGGATGGGGATCAGGCCCCAGGATCCAGCCCCGGTAGCTATGAACAACAACGCAGACGACACCACGAACAACAACACGAACCACGAGATGAACAGCAACAACACCCCCGAACATCCGGCCGCGAAGCCGCAGCTCAACGAGATCCACACCCCGGTGCTGCTCGAGCGCAGCATCGAACTCCTCGGCCCGGCCATCGAGAAGCCCGGAGCGGTCCTCGTCGACGCCACGCTGGGCATGGGCGGCCACGCCGAGGCCATGCTGACCCGGTTCCCGGGGCTGACGCTGGTGGGACTGGACCGCGACCTCGACGCCCTCGCCGTCGCCGAGGAACGCCTCAAGCCCTTCCAGGGCCGCATCCACCTCGTGCACACCGTCTATGATGGGATCCTCGACGCCCTCGCCGGCCTCGGCATCAGCGAGGTCCAGGGCATCCTCTTCGACCTCGGCGTCTCCAGCATGCAACTCGACCAAGTCGAGCGCGGCTTCTCCTACTCCAAGGACGCCCCGCTGGACATGCGCATGGACAGCACCTCTCCGCTCACCGCCGAGCGGATCCTCGCCGACTACAGCGAGGCCGACCTTCGCCGCATCTTCCAGGAGTACGGCGAAGAGAAGCTCGCCGGCCGCTACGCCAAGGCGATCGTCGAAGCGCGGACAACGACTCCCTTCGTCAGGTCCGCGCAACTCGTCGAGGTCATCACCAAGGTCACCCCGGTCGCCGTTCAGCGCATGGGCCACCCCGCCAAGAGGGTCTTCCAGGCGCTCCGCATCGAGGTCAACCAGGAGCTCGCCGTCCTCGAACGCGCCATCCCGGCCGCGATGGAAGCCGTCGCCGTCGGCGGCCGAATCGTCTCGATGGCCTACCAGTCACTCGAAGACCGCATCGTCAAGCGGATGTTCGCCGCCGCGTCGACGTCGAGCGCACCGGCTGGACTGCCTGTGGAGCTCCCGGAACACAAACCGCTGTTCACCCTGCTGATCCGGGGCGCCGAACTGGCATCCGACGAAGAAAAAGCAATCAACCCCCGTGCAACATCGGTTCGCCTGCGTGCCGCCGAACGACTGAGGAGAGCCGAATGAGCGACAACCTGGCCCGGGTGCTGACAGCTGACGCACGGCCCCAATTCACCGAACGCCCTGGCGCCGACGAACGCCGTCACATCGAGATCGTCAGCCCGAGCACGCACAAGCGTCCCCGCGTCGTCTACGCGCTCTCGGCCGTCGCCTGTGTCGGCGCCATCGTCATCGCCCAGCTGCTGCTGAGCGTGGGGATCTCCCAGGGGGCCTACGAGATCTCGGCCCTGCGCGCCAGCCAGGTGGAACTGGGCCGCACCGCCGACAGCGTGAGCGAAGACCTGATCCGGGTGTCCTCTCCGCAGAGCCTGGCCGCCAACGCCGAGGCGCTCGGCATGGTCAGCAACTCCACACCGGCCTACCTGCGGCTCTCCGACGGCGCCGTCCTCGGCGCTCCCACCTCCGCCAGCGGCAGCCAGGCCGGTGCCGCCAGCCTGGTCCCGAACTCCCTGCTCACCGGCGTGCCGCTGGTCACCCAGGTACCCGCAGGCGGCCAGGGGGCCAGCGTCGCCTCCGGCGCGCCTGCCGCCGGAACCGCCCCTGTGGCAGTTACGGTAGCCGACGGCCTGCCGTCGCCGACTACTCGATAGACGCCGGTACAGTCCGATACAGGAGGACCACCACGTGGCGAAAACAAACATGTCCAGCAAACGCAGGGTCGCGGCCACGGTCGTCGTGCTCTTCGCCATCATCGGCCTGTTCGTGGTGCGCCTCGTCGACATCCAGGTTGTGCGGGCCGAGACCCTCAGCGCCGACTCGCTCGGCAACCGATCGGTCGAGCGCACCGTCTACGGATCGCGCGGCGAAATCCTCGACGCCAACGGCGTCGTGCTGGCCGGAACCGTGATGCGGTACGACGTGGCCCTCTCGCCCAAGAACGCCTCGCCGTTCACCCGCACCGTCGACGGGGTCGAGACGTCGGTTCCCCTGGCCCAGTCCGTCGCGGAAATCGGCGCTGTTGTCGGCCTGTCCGCCGATCAGGTCCAGGCCCTGATCACCGACTCCCTCGCCGACAACCCCAAGTCCGACTACGCCCTCGTGGCCAAGAAGGTCGGCGTTGACGCGTTCAGGGAGCTGTATGCGCTCGAGATCCCCTGGCTGACCTTCACGCAGAACCCCGGCCGGGTCTACCCCAACGGTGCCGTCGCAGGCAATATCGTCGGCTTCGTCTCGTCAGAGGGCGAGGCGCAGGCCGGACTCGAGGCCGGCGAAGACTCCTGCCTCGCCAGCAACAACGGCATCGAAACCTACGAGCGCGGTGCCGACGGCGTGCGGCTGCCGGAAAGCACCGTTGCCACGGAGCCCGCCGCCGACGGCAGCGACGTGATCACCACCATCGACTCCGACCTGCAGTTCTTCGTGCAGCAGGTGCTCGCCGAACAGGCCCAGAAGACCGGAGCGGCGTGGGGCAATGTCGTCGTACAAGAGGTCAAGACCGGCAAGCTGGTCGCAGTGGCCGACTATCCGAGTGTCGACCCGAACGACGTCAGCGCCACCACCAACCCCGAAGATCGCGGCTCACGCGCCTTCACGGCTTCCTACGAGCCTGGCTCGACGTTCAAGGCCCTCACCGCAGCCTCCGTCCTCGACGCCGGTCTGGCGACGCCGGACTCGCAGGTTGTTGCGCCGTACCGCTACCTGCCTGAGAACGGCGCCAATATCAACGACAGCTCGGTGCACGGCGACCTGCGCCTCACCCTCACCGGCGTCCTGATCGAATCGTCCAACACCGGCATGTCGTTGTTCGGTGAGCGTCTGAACGACCAGCAGCGTTACGACTACATGACCAAGTTCGGCGTCGGCACCGAAACCGAGAGCGGCTTCCCCGGTGAAGACCCCGGCATCCTGCACCCGGCCGAAAACTGGGACAACCAGACCGAATACGCCACGATGTTCGGTCAGGGCCTGACCACGACTGCCCTGCAGGTCTCCAGCATCTACCAGACCATCGCCAACGGTGGCGTGCGGATGCCCGTGCAGCTGGTGTCAGGCTGCCGCGCCGCAGACGGCACGCTGACCGAGGTTCCCGCGGCCGAGGGCACCCAGGTCGTCTCGGCCTCCGCGGCCCGCGACACGGCGGACATGCTCGAAATGGTCTACCAGCAGGGCTGGCTGGCCGACGCCTGGAACATCCCGGGCTACCGGGCGGCCGCTAAGACCGGCACAGCGCAGATGCCCGACGGCAACGGCGGGTACTCCAAGGGGTACCTGGTGTCGGTGTCCGGGTTCGCCCCGGCCGACGATCCCCAGTACGTCGTTTCGGTGAGTCTGGCCGATCCTGTTAACATGAATTCGTCAGCAGCGTCCGCTCCGGTCTTCCAAGAGGTCATGAGTCAGGCACTGAAAAAGTACCGGGCAGTTCCCTCGGGCGCCACCGCGCCTGATCTCTCCGGTACCTGGTAAGAAAGTGAGCCTCGTGACCGATTTGGCACCGTCGGCTCTCCGTCCTCAACATCCGGTCCCGCGATCGTTGTCCGGACTGGTCGATGAATTTGAGCTAGACACCCGCGGCGACACCGCGACCCGTGAACTGACCGGCGTGAGCCTCAGCTCGCGCACCGTACAACCCGGCGACCTGTTCGTCGGGGTGCCCGGCCGGATGAGCCACGGGGCAGCATATGCCCAGGCCGCCCGCGAAGCCGGTGCCGTCGCCGTGCTGACCGACGAGGCCGGCGCGCTGCTGGCCGCCGACTGCGGCCTTCCCATCCTGATCACCGCCGATGTGCGTGCCGCGTTGGGCACCGTCGCCGGTTGGATCCATCGGACTGCCGAGAACCCGGCGGACCTCTTCGCCGTCACCGGCACCAATGGCAAGACCAGCGTCGTCTACCTGCTTTTCGCCATCCTCACCCAGCTCGGTGTCGTCGCCGGGCTCACCTCAACGGCCGAACGCCGGATCGGCGACATCGCCGTGACGAGTTCGCTGACCACCCCGGAGGCCAGCGAGCTGCACGCCCTCCTGGCCCGGATGCGTGAAGCCGAGGTGCGCGCCGTCGGCATCGAGGTGTCGGCCCAGGCGATCAGCAGGCACCGGGTCGACGGCCTCATCTTCGACATCGCCGGCTTCACCAATCTGTCCCACGACCACCTCGACGACTACGCGTCGATGGAGGAATACTTCCAGTCCAAGCTGGAACTCTTCCAGCCTGACCGCTCCCGCCGCGGCGTGGTCACCGTCGACTCGGAATGGGGCCGCCGCATCGCGGCGGAGAGCCGGATCCCGGTCACGACCCTCGCCAACAACCCCGTGGTCGGCTCGGCCGACGCCGACCGCCGTCCGGCCGAAGCTGACTGGCGCATGAACGTTGTACAGGCCGGTGCCCGCTTCACCGAATTCACCCTCGACGGACCTGACGGCCGACGGCTGCAGACGCGGGTGCCGCTGCTCGGCTGGTACATGGCCGCCAACGCGGCCCTGGCCATCGTCATGCTGGTGGAGAGCGGCTTCGACCTGGCCGCCATCGAGCATGCCCTCACCCGCGACGGCGGCATCAACGCCTACATCCCTGGACGCGCCGAGTTGATCTCCGGAGACCGGGGCCCATTGGTCTACATCGACTACGGCCACAGCCCGGATGCCTTCCTCAACACGCTCGGTGCGATCCGCGACTCCACCGCCGGGCGCATCATCATGGTCTTCGGCGCCGACGGCGACCGGGACAAGACCAAGCGCGCCGCCATGGGCGCCATCGCCGCTCGCGGCGCGGACGCCGTCGTCATCACCGACTTCCATCCGCGATTCGAAGACCCGGCCACCATCAGGGCCACCCTGCTCGCCGCGGCCCGCGAGGCAGTGCCGGCGGGGGAACTCTACGAGGTCCCCGATCCCGCCACAGCCTTCCGCCGCGCCCTGTCGTTGGCCGCGGAGGGCGATGTCGTGCTCTACGCGGGGCCCGGCCACGAGAACTACCAGGAGGTAGCCGGCGTGAAACTCCCGTACTCAGCCAGGGATGACGCCCGACTCGCCCTGCAGGAAGCCGGGTGGCTGTAATGATCGCCCTGACCCTGGCCGAGATCGCCGCCGCCACGAACGGCACCCTTCACCTGTACACCGGGCACCTCGTCGACCCGTCCGCCCCTGACGCCCTGACTGCCGAGTCCGTGGTCGGCGGAGCCGTGCACACGGACTCCCGTGAGGTCACCGCCGGTGACATCTTCGTCGCCAAGCCCGGGGAAGAGACCGACGGTCACCTCTTCGCGCCGGCCGCCGTCACTGGCGGCGCCGTCGTGATCATCGTCGAACGGGTGCTGGACCTGCCCGTCGCCCAGGTGCTGGTGCCCGACGCCGTCGTCGCCCTCGGCGACCTCGCCACCGCGGTGATCACTCGGGTCCGCGCCGCTGGCCGGCTCCAGGTCGTCGGGATCACGGGTTCCAACGGCAAGACCACCACCAAGAACCTCCTGCGCGCCATCCTCGAACGTGTCGGACCCACCGTCGCCGCCCGCGCCTCGTTCAACAACGAGGTCGGCGCCCCCTTGACCATGCTCGAAGTCACGGCAGACACCCAGTTCCTCGTTGCCGAGATGGGCGCAAGCGCCGAGGGCGAGATCCGCCGCCTGGTCCGGATGGCCCGGCCCGACATCGGCATCGTGCTCAAGGTGGGACTTGCCCACGCCGGCGGGTTCGGCGGTATCGAAGCCACCGTGCGCACCAAATCCGAGATGGTCACCGACCTCGGCCCTACCGACATCGCGATCCTGAACATCGACGACGACCGGGTGGCCGGCATGGCCGCCGTCACCGCCGCCCGCGTGGTGTGGTTCGGTGAGAGCGACGGCGCAACCGTGCGGGCCTCCGCGATCCACGGCAGCCGCACCGGAACCAGCTTCACCCTGCACCTGCCGGACGGCGCCAGCCGTCCCGTGTCCTTCAGGGTCCTCGGCGAGCACCACGTGATGAACGCCCTGGCGGCCGCGGCCGCCGCCGACGCCCTCGGGGTGCCCATCGACGACATCGTCAGTGCGCTCGAGTCCGTCAGCATCGCCGAACGCTGGCGCATGGAGGTCCTCGGTGGTCGGGATGACGTCACCGTCATCAACGACGCCTACAACGCCAGTCCAGATTCGATGACCGCAGCGCTCAAGACCCTGGCCCAGATTCGGAAGCCCGACGGGCGCAGCATTGCCGTGCTCGGCGAAATGAGCGAACTGGGGGAGCTGTCCGGCGAGGAACACGACAGGATCGGCCTCCTCGCGGTGCGCCTGAACATCTCCCAACTCATCGTGGTCGGCCGCGCCGCCCGGCGCATGCACATCAGCACCATCAACGAGGGCTCCTGGGACGGGGAATCGGCGTACGTTGACACCGCGGACGAGGCCTTCGACCTGCTCCGCGACACCATCAAGCCTGGCGACACCGTGCTCGTCAAATCATCAAATTCAGCTGGACTCCGATTCCTCGGCGACCGACTGGGAAAGTTGTACTCGTGATTGCCCTCCTGCTGGCCGGAGCGATGTCCCTCGTCTTCACCCTGACGCTGACCCCGCTGTTCATCAGGCTGTTCCACAAGCTGGGCTGGGGCCAGTTCATCCGCGACGACGGACCCAAGAGCCACCACGCCAAGCGGGGCACCGCCACCATGGGCGGCATCATCATCATCGTGGGCGTCCTGATCAGCTACTTCCTGGCGATGTGGGTGCAACAGCGACCGCTCACGGCGTCACCGTTGCTGGTGCTGTTCATGATGGTGGGCCTGGGCATGGTCGGGTTCCTCGACGACTACCTCAAGACCCGCAACCAGCGCAGCCTCGGTCTCGGCGGCTGGCAGAAGATCGCCGGGCAGGTCGTCGTCGCCGGCGCCTTCGGTTGGATGGCGCTGCAGTTCCCGGACAAGTACGGCCAGACTCCGGCGTCCACGCACATCTCCTTCATCAGGGACCTGCCGCTTGACTTCATGAAGCTCGGCACGTTCATCGGGATCGCAGCGTTCATCATCTGGATCTGCTTGATCGTGGCCGCCGCCTCAAACGGGGTCAACGTCACCGACGGCCTCGACGGCCTCGCCACCGGATCACTGGTGTTCGCGATCGGTTCGTACATCATCATCGGGTTCTGGCAGTCCAACCAGTCCTGCAACCCCGGCGGATCCGATATCGCGGACATGTACAAGTGTTACGCAGGGCCCGAAGCCTTCGACCTGGCCATCGTGGCCGCGGCGATCGTCGGCGGCCTCATCGGCTTCCTCTGGTGGAACACGTCGCCGGCGAAAATCTTCCTCGGCGACACCGGCTCGCTCGGCCTGGGCGGCGCGCTGGCCGCGCTGGCGATCCTCAGCCGCACCGAACTGCTGTTGGTGCTCATCGGCGGCCTCTTCGTGATCGAGGCGGGTTCGGTCATCGTGCAGCGTGCGTACTTCAAGGTCACCAGGGGCAAACGGATCTTCCTGATGAGCCCGATCCATCACCACTTCGAACTCAAAGGCTGGGCAGAGGTCACCGTCGTGGTGCGATTCTGGATCATCGGCGGTCTGCTCGTGGCCGCCGGCGTCGGAACGTTCTACCTCGAGTGGCTGGCCCGCTGATGGGCGCCCATTCCTTCGACCCACCCCGCCAGGCCCCGGACCGGCACGGCCGGCTCGACACCCTGACAAGCTGGCACTCGGACTGGACCGGTCTGCGCGTGGCCGTCCTCGGTCTGGGCATGACGGGATTCGCCGCGGCAGACACCCTGTCCGAACTCGGCGCCGATGTGCTCGTTGTGGCCGGCCGGGCCCCCGACGACAGGGCCCGACTGCTCCAGGTGCTCGGTGTACCCCTGGTCACCGCCGATCTGGACGCGGCGCCTGACACGCTGGTCTCCCATGACCCCGAGCTGATCATCGTCTCTCCGGGCTTCCATCCCGACCACCCGCTGCTCCAGTGGGCCGCCAGTGCGGCCATCCCGGTCTGGGGCGACATCGAGCTTGCCTGGCGGTTGCGCGACAAGGTGGGACCCGCCGCTCCCTGGATCCTGGTGACGGGCACCAACGGCAAGACCACGACAGTGCAGCTCGCCGCGACGATGATCGCCGCGGGCGGCCACCGCGTCGCACCGTGCGGGAACATCGGTGTTCCCGTCCTCGACGCGATCCGCGACCCGCAGGGCTGGGATGTTCTCGTCGTCGAGCTCTCCAGCTATCAGCTGCACCACCTGCCGCTGAGCGGTCCCGGCGCCCTGGTGCCGCTCTCCAGCGTCTGCCTCAACATCGCCGACGACCACATCGACTGGCACGGTTCCGCGCTCGCGTATCGCGACGCGAAGGCCAAGGTCTACGCCAACACCACTGTCGCCTGCGTCTACAACAAGGCCGACCTCGCCACGATGCGTATGGTCGAGGACGCCGACGTCAGCGATGGCGCCAGGGCAATCGGTTTCGGCCTTGGCGTCCCAGGGCCCAGCGACCTGGGTATCGTCGACGGGATCCTCTGCGATCGCGCGTTCCTCGAGGACCGCTTCGACAGCGCCATCGAACTCACCACTGTCGCCGACCTCGTCGCCGTCGGCCTCGCCGCACCGCACGTTGTCGCCAACATCCTCGCCGCCGCCGCATTGGCCAGGTCCTTCGACGTGCCGCCGGACGCCATCCGCGCGGCCCTGGCCACCTTCAGGCTGGACGCGCACCGGATCGAGGTCATCGCGACCCACGACGGCATCAGCTGGATCGACGATTCCAAGGCCACCAACCCGCATGCTGCCGACGCGTCGCTTGCTGCGTACGACTCCGTGGTCTGGCTGGTGGGCGGTCTGCTCAAGGGAGTGGACATCGGCGAGCTCGTCGCCCGGCACGCCGGTCGGCTGCGCGGTGCCGTGGTGATCGGCGTCGAGCGGGCGGAAGTCCTTGCCGCATTCCGGCGACACGCCCCTGCCCTGCGCGTGTTCGAGATCGACTCGGATGACACTGGACAGGTCATGCCGTCCGCTGTGGATATGGCCGCATCCCTGGCCGAGGCCGGTGACGTGGTCCTGCTTGCTCCTGCGGCGGCGTCCATGGACCAGTTCGCGAGTTATGCGGAACGCGGGGCGAAGTTCGCCCAGGCCGTACACGATTATTTGGGAGGTGGGTCGCATGAAGATCCGTCCTCGTACCCGGGTGCCTGAGCGCGACGAAAACCAGCGCGGCGATACCCAGCGCGGCAGCAGCCTGACCAGGATCAACCTCGGCAGGGTCTTCCGGGCCGAATCGACGAACTACCTGCTCCTTCTGGGCACCACTCTCTTCCTGGTGCTCTTCGGCCTGGTCATGGTGTTGTCGTCCTCGTCGGTGGACTCTTACCTGGAGGACGCCGGTTTCTACGGCGGCTTGTTCCGGCAAGGCATCTTTGCGGTACTCGGCATCCCGCTGATGCTGGTGATCAGCCGGCTGCCCGTGGCCTTTTGGAAGCGCGTCGCCTGGCCGGCCCTGGCCGTGGCCTGCTTCTTCCAATGTCTGGTGATTTTCACCCCGCTCGGCGTCACCGTCGCTGGGAACACCAACTGGCTCTCCATCGGCGGGGTGCAGTTCCAGCCCTCTGAGGCCATCAAGGTCGCCCTGGTGATCTGGCTCGGCGTGATCCTTGCACAGAAGCAGGACAAGCTCGACGACTGGCGCCACGTGTACATCCCGGTGTTCGGCGTCGGCGGCGGCTCGGTCATGCTGGTGATGATCGGCGGTGACCTCGGGACCGTGATCATCATGGCCGGGATCCTCTTCGGAGCGCTGTTCTTCGCCGGTGTGCGGCTGCGGATGCTCGCCCTGCCGCTGGGTATCGGCGTCGTCGCCGGCGGCCTGCTGGCGATCAGCAGCGAAAACCGGATGACCCGCATCCTGAGCTTCGCCGTCGACGGCTGCGATGAGCTGAACGGCACCATCTCGGCCGCCTGCTGGCAACCCCTGCACGGCACCTGGGCCTTGGCCAACGGGGGAGTGTTCGGCGCGGGCCTGGGCAACTCCAAGGCCAAATGGTCGTGGTTGCCGGCCGCGGACAACGACTACATCTTCGCCATCATCGGTGAAGAGCTCGGCCTGATCGGCGCCGTCGTTGTGCTGCTGATGTTCGTCCTGCTGGCATTCGCGTTCATCCGTATCATGCGCGGCACCACCAACATGCAGATCAGGGTGACCACCTCGGCCGTCATGGTCTGGATCATCGGCCAGGCCCTGGTCAACATCGGTGTGGTGCTCGGCGTGCTCCCGGTGCTCGGCGTGCCGCTCCCATTGATCTCTGCCGGTGGCACGGCTCTGCTCACGACCCTCGGCGCGATCGGTGTCGTGCTGTCCTTCGCCCGAAGCGACCACAACCTGGCCGAAGGGTCCACGATCCGCGCCGCTGCGCCTGCACGTCCGGCTCCGGCCGTCCCCACCCGCCTGGCTCCGGTGCCGGGCGGTCCGAAACGAGGAAGCACCCGATGACGACGTACCTGCTGGCAGGAGGCGGCACCGCCGGCCATGTCAATCCACTGCTCGCCGTCGCCGATGCGCTCAGACTCCGTGACCCGGACGCGACGGTGCTCGTGCTCGGCACCGCGGAGGGACTGGAATCCAGGCTGGTTCCCGAGCGCGGCTACGAACTGCTGATAGTTCCGCGGCTGCCCTTCCCGCGGCGGCCGAACCGGGCCGCCCTCGGCTTCCTGCCCAAGTTCAATCGCGCCATCAACGACGTCGCCGCCATTCTGCGCCACCGTCGGGTTGACGTCGTCGTCGGCTTCGGCGGCTACGTCGCCACCCCGGCGTACCTGGCCGCGCGGCGTGCCGGCGTGCCGATCGCCATCCACGAAGCCAACGCCAAGCCCGGGCTGGCCAACCGGGTCGGCGCCGCACTGACCCGGTCGGTCGGGGTGGCCTTCGCCGGCACGCGCCTTCGTCACGCCCGCGTGGTCGGCATGCCGCTGCGGCGGGAGATCGAGACGCTCGACAGGGCCGGCTCCCGGCCGGCCGGCCTGGAGTTCTTCGGCCTCGACCCCGAGCGGCCGACCCTGCTGGTCACCGGCGGCTCACTCGGCGCCCGTCGGATCAACCGCACCATCGTGGATTCCGCGACGGTCCTCACCGAGGCCGGCTGGCAGGTGCTCCACATCACCGGTAACGCCGCGGAGGTCGATGACCCCCGGCTTCCCGGTTACCGGATGATCGCCTATTGCGACCGGATGGACCTGGCGCTCTCCGTCGCCGACTTCGCCGTCTCCCGCGCCGGAGCCGCAACGGTCAGCGAACTCAGCGCCCTCGGGATTCCCGCCGTGTTCGTGCCCTACCCGGTCGGCAACGGCGAGCAGCGGTTCAACGCCGCCGACGTCGTGACTGCCGGCGGCGGCATCCTCGTCGACGACGCCGACTTCCTGCCCGGCTGGATCCGGGCCGAGCTCCTGCCGGTACTGGCCGAACCCCGGCGTATTCACGACATGAGCGCCGCCGCCCTCTCCGCCGGGGTGCTGGACGGCACTGCGCGTACGCTCGAGCTCGTCGATGAGGCGTGCGGTGCAACGGCACCGCACTCCGCGTAACGTTAACGCCAGGCCCGCAGCACCCGCACGACCCGCACGACCAGCACCAACCGCTTCACCCGCGCACCGCCAGCCAGAAAGACGCTCACGTGATCAAGCCAGACCTGACCCTGATAGTTCCCGAAGACCTCGGTACTGTGCACTTCGTGGGTATCGGCGGCTCCGGGATGAGCGGCATTGCCCGTCTGTTCCTCGCCGCCGGCCACACCGTGACCGGTTCCGACTCGCGCGACTCCGACAACGTGCAGGCCCTGCGCGCCCTGGGGGCGACCATCGCCATCGGCCACGACGCGGCCAACGTGGGCGACGCCGACAGTCTGGTCGTCACTGGCGCCCTTTGGCAGGACAACCCCGAATACGTGCTCGCCACCGAACGCGGTCTTCCGGTGCTGCACAGGTCCCAGGCCCTCGCCTGGCTGATCCGCTCGCACCGGCTCGTCTCGGTCGCCGGCGCGCACGGCAAGACCACCTCCACGGGAATGATCGTCACCGGGCTCCTCGGCCTCGGCCAGGACCCCAGCTTCGTCAACGGCGGCGTGATCGAATCCCTCGGCGTCAGTGCCGGCAGCGGATCCGACGATCTCTTCGTGGTTGAGGCCGACGAATCCGACGGCTCATTCCTGCTCTACAACACCGGCATCGCGCTGATCACCAACGTGGACCCGGACCACCTCGACCACTACGGCTCGCTTGAGGCCTTTGAGGCGGCCTTCGTCGAATTCGCGCAGAACGCCGACGAATTCGTCGTGGTCTCCTCCGACGACCCCGGAGCTGTCCACGTCACCGAACGGCTCACCGACAAGCGCATCATCACCTTCGGCGAAGCGGCGGGCGCCACAGCCCGGGTGCACTCCATCGGCACCGCAGGCCCGGTGAGCTTCACCGTGAACTGGGACGGGGTCGACTACTCGGCCACCCTGCGCATCCCCGGCCGCCACAATGCGATCAATGCCGCCGGCGCCTTCGCCGTGCTCGTGGGACTCGGATTCGACCCGGCCTCCTCCCTCGAGGCGATCGCGGCGTTCGGCGGAACCGAGCGCCGGTTCGAACTACACGGCACCGTGCGCGGAGTGAGCGTCTACGACGACTACGCCCACCACCCCACCGAAGTGGCGGCAGCGCTGTCCGCCGCCCGCACAGTCGTCGGCTCCGGCCGGATCATCGCCGTGCACCAGCCGCACCTCTACAGCCGCACCCGGCTGTTCGCTCAGGAATTCGCTGACACGCTCGAGAAGTACGCCGACGAGACCATCGTGCTCGCGGTCTACGGAGCCCGCGAGGACCCCGAACCCGGGGTGACAGGTGCGCTTGTCTCCGAACGCTTCCAGGACCCGGCCCACGTCGCCTACATCCCTGAATGGCAGGATGCCGCTGACTACCTCGGCAGCATAGCCAGGGACGGCGACTTCGTCGTGACGCTCGGGTGTGGAGACGTCTACCGCATCGTGCCGCAGCTGCTCGAATCGCTCGCCGAGGAGTCCTCGGCGGGGACGCGCGGATGACGTACCTCCCTGGCGCCCGGGCATGAAGCGTCCCGCAGGGCCCCCGGCGGCGCCGGCGGCAGCACAGCCCTCCGGGCCGCAGCCGCCCGCCGCACCGCAGCCGCGCCAGAAACCCGCGCGCGGTTCAAACCGGGCTCCAGCGGGAAACGCTGCCGCCCGCAAGGGCGCGGCCTCCCGTGCCGAGCCTGAGGCCGTCACCGAGCCGATAACGCTGCCGCCCTCCGCCACCTCCGCCGCAGCAGGGGACCGGCCGCAGGCCCGGAAGGCGACGAAGCCCCCGCAGCCGACGACGAACCTCACGACGGCGGACCTCCCGCCGACGAATGCCCTGCCGACGAACGCCCTGCCGACAAGTGCCCCGAAATCGAAGGCTCGGAAACCTAAGGCCCAGAACACGACGGCCCGGCGGTCTGACCCCCAGGAGACAGCCGAGGCGTCGGACGCTCCGCTGACCGCGCGCGCGGCTCGCGGCCGGCTGCGCACTGCGCGCCGCGCCCGCAAGCAGTACGAACGCAGCGAGGTACGACGCTTCACCTCGAGGTCCCGGCATCGCCGCAACCTGTGGATCGCCGCGGCAGGCACAGTGGTCGCCCTCGTGGCCTTCGTCCTCGTCGGTGTCTTCTCGCCGCTGATGGCCTTGCGCACGATCGAGATCACCGGCACCAACCGGATCCCCGCGGCCGACGTGGCCCAGGCCCTCGACGGACAGCTGGGCACCCCGTTGCCGTTGCTGGACCTGACCGAGGTGAAGGACCAACTGAGCGAGTTCAGCCTCATCCGCAGCTACGTCACCGAGAGCAGGCCTCCGGACACCCTCGTGGTGCGCATCGTCGAACGCGAACCCATTGGCGCGATAACCTCCACCGCCGGCTTCGACCTTGTCGACGCCGCCGGCGTGGTCATCCAGAGCGGGCCAGACCGCCCGGAGGGCTATCCCCGCATCGATTCCGCCGGCGGCGCGAGCGGTGCCGGCTTCCAGGCCGCCATCGCCGTCGTCCGGGCGTTGCCGGAAGGCATCCGCGGTCAGCTGGACACCGTCACCGCCGCCACGAAGGACGACGTCACCCTCACCCTGGGCGGGGGAGCGCGTGTGGTCTGGGGCAACGCGGAACGAAGCGAATACAAGGCCGTCGTGCTGGCCGCGCTGCTCGTGAGCCACCCCGTCGGAAGCGTGACCGAATACGACGTCTCCTCGCCGGACAGCGCCGTCGTGCGCTGAGATCCGACTGGGTATTTCCGACACGCGGGCGCGCCTCCCCAAGCCACCCCCGGTGGCACCTAACTTCGAATTTAGGAATTGCATACTCAGCATAACTTTAAGCCTCGACTAGAGGTTTAGGGTTCCACCGGAGGCCGGACGTGTCAACTAATCAGAACTACCTAGCAGTCATCAAGGTTGTTGGAATTGGCGGCGGCGGCGTGAACGCCGTCAACCGCATGATCGAGCTCGGCCTCCGAGGGGTCGAATTCATCGCCATCAATACGGATGCCCAGGCACTCCTGATGAGCGATGCAGACGTCAAGCTCGACGTCGGCCGCGACCTCACCCGAGGTCTCGGCGCCGGAGCAGACCCCGAGGTCGGCCGTCGTGCCGCCGAGGACCACGCCGAGGAAATCGAAGAGGCCCTCGCCGGAGCCGACATGGTCTTCGTCACCGCAGGTGAGGGTGGTGGAACCGGCACCGGCGGTGCTCCCGTCGTGGCCAGGATCGCCAAGTCCATCGGCGCCTTGACCATCGGTGTTGTCACGAAGCCGTTCGGCTTCGAGGGCAAGCGCCGCCAGGCCCAGGCGGAGACCGGCGTCGCCTCGCTCAAGAACGAGGTCGACACCCTCATCGTCGTGCCGAACGACCGCCTGCTGGAGATCAGCGACCGTGGCATCAGCATGCTCGAGGCGTTCGCCACCGCAGACCAGGTGCTCCTCGCCGGTGTGCAGGGCATCACCGACCTGATCACCACCCCCGGCCTGATCAACCTCGACTTCGCCGACGTCAAGTCGGTCATGCAGGGTGCAGGTTCCGCCCTGATGGGTATCGGTTCCTCCCGGGGAGCTGACCGTGCCATCAAGGCCGCCGAACTCGCCGTGGCGTCCCCGCTGCTCGAAGCGTCCATCGACGGCGCCCACGGCGTCCTGCTCTCCATCCAGGGTGGCTCCAACCTCGGCATCTTCGAGATCAACGACGCGGCCCGTCTGGTGCAGGAAGCCGTTCACCCCGAAGCCAACATCATCTTCGGTGCCGTCATCGACGACACCCTGGGTGACGAGGTGCGAGTCACCGTCATCGCCGCAGGATTCGACGGCGGTGAGCCCGGCGCCAAGGTGGCCGAGGTTCGTCGCTCCGACCTCGTCGCCGCCGGTGTGGCCGCCGGGGTCTCCGGGGGAGCCGCAGGCGCCATCGCAGGCGCCGCAGCCGCATCCGACAGCGCCCCGATCGCCGAGCCTGCCGGTTCGGTCTGGTCGAGCGACCCCGCGGCGAGCACTCCGGCTGCCGACCCGGCCTTCGAGGACGATTCGGACGACCTGGACATCCCCGATTTCCTGAAGTAATGACCGATCCGCTTCTCTCCCAACGGCTGGCGGACGTGCGTGGCGGCATCATTGACGCCGCACGGCTCGCCGGCCGGTCTGTGGATGACATCACCACGGTCGTGGTGACCAAATTCCAGCCGGTCTCGCTGGTGAGTGAGCTCATCGAGCTCGGCGTGCGCGATTTCGGTGAGAGCCGGCACCAGGAGGCGCAGGCCAAGGCCACAGAACTGGCCGGATCCGGCATCCGGTGGCATTTCGTCGGCCAGGTGCAGGGCAAGAAGGCCCGGCAGATTCGTTCGTACGCCTCGGTCATCCACTCCGTGGACCGCGACTCGCTCGTGACCGGCCTGGCCAGCCCGGTGCCGGATGCCTCAGTGCCGGGTGCCTCGGTGCCGGATGGGTCAGTGCCGGATACCTCAGTGCTGGACTGCTTCGTGCAGGTCAACCTCACCGAAGACCCGGCCAGGGGTGGGGTGTCCATCCCGGACCTCGCGCCGCTGGTGGAACGGGTCATCGCGGCCCCGGGTCTCAGGCTGCTCGGACTGATGGCCGTCGCACCCCTCGGCGCGGATCCGAAGCGCTCATTCGCCCTGGTCAGCGAGCTGGGGTCCCAGATGCGCGGCATCGCCCCCGACGCCCGATATCTGTCAATGGGCATGTCACAGGACTACGCGGCCGCCATCGCCGAAGGCGCGACACACCTGCGAATTGGCACCGCAATCACCGGGAATCGCCCGGCAGCGGTTAATCTGAAAACGTCGTAATACCAACACGGAGGTCGAGATGTCCAACCCGCTCAAGAAAACCATGGTCTACCTGGGTCTGGCAGACGAAGAGCTGGAATATGAGGCGCCCGCAGCGGCTCCCGTCTCCACTCTCCCCACCCAGTCAGCCCATGCCGCGTCGTCCCACGCCACCCCGGCGAACGGATCGCACACGTCCGGCCGCGCACCGGTCACGCCGTTGCACAAGACCTCCACCCCCAAGAATGTTGTCGTGTCTGAAATGAACGAGATCCTCACCGTCCACCCGCGTCAGTACCGCGACGCCCAGGTGATCGCCGAGTCCTTCCGTGAGGGCATCCCGGTCATCATCAACCTGTCCCAGATGAGTGATGCAGACGCTCGCCGTCTCATCGACTTCGCCAGCGGCCTGTCCCAGGGCCTCTACGGCAAGATCGAGCGCGTCACGGCCAAGGTGTTCCTGCTGTCGCCGTCGCACGTCGTGATCTCCGGCGACAACGCCGCTGAGGAGGGGGACACCGATTCCTCCTTCTTCGCCCAGTCCTAACCCGACGTGTCCGTAGTCAACCTGGTCCTCGGGATCGCCTACTACTGCCTGCTTCTCTACTTCTTCGTGATGTGGGGCCGATTCATCGTCGACCTCGTGCGGGGGATCAACAGGTCATGGCGACCGCAAGGGTTCGTCCTCGTGCTCATCGAACTCGTCTACACGCTCACCGACCCGCCGATCAACTTCTTTCGTCGCATCTTCCCGCCGCTGCGCGTCGGCCCGATCGCGTTCGACTTCGGCTGGAGCCTGACGATGCTTTGCTGCATCATCGGCATGTGGATTACGGCGATTCGGTTCTGACTCGCAGCCTCATCAGGGGCTCGGCATGTATTCTTGATCGATGACGGCCAACCGGCCCGGTACAACACCGCGAGCCAGTTGGTCGCATGCACGTGTTCGCACAATCGTTTGTACAACTGTTCGCAATTAAGTTTTGAGGTGGAAAGCCATGGCGCTAACTCCGGAAGATGTAGTCAACAAGAGGTTCCAGTCGACCAAGTTCCGCGAGGGATATGACCAGGACGAGGTTGACGACTTCCTCGACGAGGTCGTTGTCGAGCTGCGACGCCTGACGCAGGAGAACGAGGAGCTCAAGGCTCGTCTCTCCGGCGGCGAGGGCGCGCCTGCCGGTGCCGCTCCGGTCAGTGCGGCTCCTGCCAAGGTCGCGGAGCCCGTCAACACCCCCGAGCCCGTCGCTGAGCCCGTCGCCGCCGTTGTGCCCGAGCCCGTTGCCGCAGCGCCCGTCGCCGCAGCCCCGGCCGCCGAGCCGATCGACGAGACCGCCGGCACGACCAACCTGCTGCAGCTGGCTCGCCGCCTGCACGAGGAGCACGTCAAGGAAGGCGCCGAGAAGCGCGATGCCCTGATCGCCGAGGGCCACGCCACGGCAGCCCGCGTGATCGCGGAGTCCGAAGCCAAGCAGCGCGCTCAGATCAACATTCTCGACAAGGAGCGTTCGGTCCTCGAGAACAAGATCGAAGAGCTGCGCACCTTCGAGCGCGAGTACCGCCAGAAGCTGAAGAGCTACATCGAGGGTCAGCTTCGCGACCTCGACTCCGCGTCGCCCGTCGGCGCCGGTGCGGGCAAGGACTCGGGCAACTCGCCGAAGGCGAGCTTCCAGGGCTTTGGCGCGTAACAACCCGACGAAGGTCAGTTACCGCGCCCTACTCGTCCTGGCCCTCGTGGCCGTGGGCGGGTACGCGCTCGATCAGATCAGCAAGGCCCTCGTCGTCTCTACGATGACCGAGGGCGAGACCGCCCGGGTTCTGGGTGACGTGCTTCAACTGCACTTCATCCGGAACCCCGGCGCGGCGTTCTCCTTCGCCACCGGCCTCACCTGGGTGTTCTCACTCATAGCGGCCGGTGTCGTCGTGTTTGTCGTGTGGTTCGCCCCACGCATCCGTTCAAGCCTCTGGGCGATCGTTTTCGGTCTCCTTCTCGGCGGCGTGCTCGGCAACCTGACCGACCGACTGTTCCGGGAGCCGAGCTTCGGCCTGGGACACGTCGTCGACTTCATCTACACCCCCTGGATGATGCCGGCCATCTACAACATCGCAGACTCCTGCATCGTGGTGAGCATGGTTCTGTTCATGTTCCTCACACTGCGCGGTATCGGCCTCGACGGCCGTCGCACCCCGGCACCTTCTCGGGATGCCCCCGAGCCCGCCGCTGGGACCGACGCCGCTGACGGCCCCGCTCCTCTCGTCACCCCCAACTGAACGGCATCATGGAAAACCGAGCCCTTCCCCTGCCCGACGGCCTGGACGGTGTCCGCGTCGACGCGGGCATCGCCAAGCTGTTCGGCTTTTCACGCAGCTTCGCAGCCGAAATCGCCGAGTCCGACGGCGTCACCCAGGACGGTGTTGTCGTCGGCAAATCGGACAAGCTGCGCGCTGGGGCCTGGCTCGACGTGAGTTGGGCCCCCAAACAGGACCTCGTGATCGTGCCCATCGCGGTACCCGACCTCACCATCGTGCATGACGACGACGACATCGTCGTGGTGAACAAGCCCTCCGGCGTCGCCGCACACCCCAGCGTCGGCTGGACCGGTCCGACGGTACTCGGCGCCCTGGCCGCCGCCGGCTACCGGATCGCCACGTCCGGGGCCTCTGAGCGCGCCGGCATCGTGCACCGCCTCGACGTGGGCACCAGCGGCCTGATGGTCGTCGCCAAGTCCGAGAACGCTTACACGCACCTCAAGCGGGCATTCCACGACCGGGAGGTCGACAAGATCTACCACGCCGTCGTGCAGGGCCACCCAGACCCGTCCAGCGGCACCATTGACGCACCGATCGGACGCCACCCGCGCTCGGACTGGAAGTTCGCCGTGATCGCAGGAGGCAAGGACTCCGTCACGCATTACGAGACGCTCGAAGCATTTCCGTCGGCGTCCCTGCTCGAGGTGCACCTCGAAACCGGCCGCACCCACCAGATCCGGGTGCACATGGCCGCCCAGCGGCATCCGTGTGTGGGTGACGCCATGTACGGCGCCGATGCGAAGATCACCGCAAGGCTGGGACTGACCCGCCAGTGGCTGGTCGCCAAGCAGCTCTCGTTCGAGCACCCGTCCAGCCGCGAGTGGGTCACCTTCAACGCCGAGTACCCGGACGACCTGGCCAACGCCCTGCGCATTCTGCGTGGCGATTAGGCCGCGTTGATCAGAGCAGGGTCGTCTCCTGGCGCTTAGGCTGGAACACCAGCACCCCTCCTTCTTCATCAGATAAACCCCAGAGCAGCTGGAGCAGTAGTGTCGTCGCAGAATGATTCGTTCGTCCACCTTCACGTGCACAGCGAGTACTCCATGCTCGATGGTGCCGCGCGGGTGAAACCCCTGATCGCGGCGGCCGCCGAACAGAAGATGCCGGCCATCGCGGTCACCGACCACGGCAACGTGTTCGGGGCATTCGACTTCTGGAAGACGGCTACCGACGCCGGAATCAAGCCCATCATCGGCACCGAGGCGTACATCACGCCCGGCACCGACCGCCGGGACAAGACCAGGGTCAAGTGGGGGACCAACGCGCAGAACCGCGACGACGTCGGTGGCAGCGGCGCGTACACGCACATGACGCTGCTCTCGGAGAACACCGAGGGCATGCACAACCTGTTCAGGCTGTCTTCGCTCGCGTCGCTCGAGGGCTACTACTTCAAGCCCCGGATGGACCGCGAGCTGCTCAGCACCTACTCGAAGGGCCTGATCGGCACGACAGGGTGCGTCGGTGGCGAGGTGCAGACCCGGCTGCGGCTCGGCCAGTACGACGAGGCCAGGCAGGCCGCGGGGGAGCTCCGCGACATCTTCGGCAAGGACAACTTCTTCTGCGAGATCATGGACCACGGCATCGACATCGAGCGCCGCACCATGACCGACCTGCTCAAGCTCGCCAAGGAACTCGATCTCCCGCTGGTGGCGACCAACGACCTGCACTACACCCACGCGCACGACGCCACGGCGCACGCAGCCCTGCTCTGCGTGCAGTCCGCCTCCACTCTGGATGACCCCAACCGGTTCAAGTTCGACTCGAACGAGTTCTACCTCAAGACCGCCGCCGAAATGCGCCACCTGTTCAGGGACAACCCCGAGGCCTGCGACAACACGCTGCTCATCGCCGAGCGCTGCGACGTCAAGTTCAACACCCAGGCCAACTACATGCCCCGGTTCCCCACCCCCGAGGGGGAGAACGAGGAGAGCTGGTTCATCAAGGAGACCGAGCTCGGCCTGATCCGCCGGTACCCGAACGGCATCACAGCGGCCGTGCGCAAGCAGGCCGACTACGAGGTCGGCGTCATCACCCAGATGGGCTTCCCCGGCTACTTCCTGGTCGTGGCCGACTTCATCAACTGGTCCAAGGACAACGGCATCCGGGTCGGCCCCGGCCGTGGTTCGGGCGCCGGTTCGATGGTCGCCTACGCGATGGGCATCACCGACCTCGACCCGCTGGTGCACGGCCTGATCTTCGAGCGTTTCCTGAACCCCGACCGCGTCTCCATGCCCGACTTCGACGTCGACTTCGACGATCGTCGCCGCGGCGAGGTCATCCACTACGTCACCGAGAAGTACGGCTCGGAGCGCGTTGCTCAGATCGTCACCTATGGCACCATCAAGGCCAAGCAGGCCCTGAAGGACTCCAGCCGGGTGCTCGGCTTCCCGTTCGGCATGGGCGACAAGCTCACCAAGGCCATGCCGCAGCCCATCATGGGCAAGGACATGCCGCTGACCGGAATGTTCGACAAGGACCACCCGCGGTACCGTGAGGCCGGCGACTTCAGGGCCGTCATCGAGACGGATGCTGAAGCCCGCACGGTCTTCGACACCGCGCTGGGCATCGAGAACCTCAAGCGCCAGTGGGGCGTGCACGCGGCCGGCGTTATTATGTCGTCCGACCCTCTGATCGACATCATCCCGATCATGCGCCGCGAGGCCGACGGCCAGATCGTCACGCAGTTCGACTACCCGGCCTGCGAGAGCCTGGGCCTGATCAAGATGGACTTCCTCGGGCTGCGCAACCTCACCATCATCGATGACACCCTCGACAACATCGAGGCCAACCGCGGGCATCGCCCGGTGCTCGAAGACCTCGGCCTTGACGACCCACTCGCCTACGAACTGCTCGCCCGTGGCGACACCCTCGGAGTGTTCCAGCTCGACGGCGGCCCGATGCGCGCGCTGCTGCGCAGCATGAAGCCCGACAACTTCGAAGACATCTCGGCCGTCATCGCGCTGTACCGGCCCGGCCCCATGGGGGCGAACTCGCACACCAACTACGCCCTGCGCAAGACCGGCCAGCAGGAGATCATCCCGATTCACAAGGAGCTCGAAGAGCCGCTCAAGGACATAATCGGCGGTACCTACGGACTCATCGTCTACCAGGAGCAGGTGATGTCGATCGCGCAGAAGCTGGCCGGCTTCACCCTCGGCCAGGCCGACCTCCTACGCCGCGCGATGGGTAAGAAGAAAAAGTCCGAACTGGACAAGCAGTTCGAGGGCTTCTCCGGCGGAATGATGGCCAACGGCTACTCGATGGAAGCCGTTACCACCGTGTGGAACATCCTTCTACCGTTCTCCGACTACGCCTTCAACAAGGCCCACTCGGCCGCGTACGGCGTGCTGAGTTACTGGACCGCCTATCTCAAAGCGCATTACCCCGCCGAGTACATGGCGGCGCTGCTGACCAGTGTCGGTGACGCCAGGGACAAGCTGGCGCTCTACCTCAACGAGTGCCGTCGCATGGGCATCCAGGTGCTGCCGCCGGACGTCAACGAGTCGATCGGCTTCTTCGCCGCCGTCGGCACAGACATCCGGTTCGGCCTGGGCGCCGTGCGCAACGTCGGCTTCAACGTGGTCGAGTCGATCAGGGCCGCGCGCACCGAGAAGGGTGACTTCGAGTCCTTCCACGACTTCCTGCGCAAGGTTCCGCTGCAGGTCACGAACAAGCGCACGGTGGAATCGCTGATCAAGTCCGGCGCCTTCGACTCCCTGGGCTCGACCCGCCGGGCCATGTTCGAAATCCATGAAGGCGCTGTCGACTCCGCGGTCAAGATCAAGCGTGACGAGTCCCACGGCATGGTCGGCTTCGACTTCGACAGCCTGTTCGACGACCCTCAGGAGACCGAGCAGGTACCGGAACGGCCGGAGTGGAGCAAGAAGGAGAAGCTGGCGCTCGAGCGTGACATGCTCGGTCTCTACGTCTCCGACCACCCGTTGGCGGGTCTCGAAATCCCCCTGGCGAAGCATGCCAGCACCACCATCACCGACCTGATCAGCTCCGAGCACACCCAGGATGCCGACACGGTCACCGTGGCCGGGCTCATCACCAATGTGCAACACCGGATCGCCAAGAAGTCCGGCAACCAGTACGGCATCATCTCGGTCGAGGACTTCGGCGGTGAAATCGATGTCATGTTCATGGGCAAGGCGTACCAGGAGTTCTCCCTGGACCTCGTCAGCGACTCCGTCGTGGTTGTCCGGGGCCGGGTGAGCCTCCGCGACGACGGCATGAACCTGCACGCGTACAGCATCTTCGCTCCCGAACTCGGGCAGGCGTCCGACCACGGCACCCTCTCGATCACGCTGTTCGAGGCCCGCGCCACAACGGACACCGTGACCCAGCTGGGCGAGGTGCTCAAGCGGCACGGCGGAACCTCGGAGGTGCGCCTCAAGCTGATCAAGGGCGACACCGCCCGCGTCTTCGAGCTGCCGAGCCGGGTGACGGTGACCGCCGACCTCTTCGGCGAGCTGAAGAGCCTCCTGGGTCCCTACTGCCTCACCTAGACCGCCTCACCTAGACCGCCTCACCTAGACCGCCTCACCTAGACCGCCTCACCTAATCCGCCCAGCAGGGTCATCGGCCTCGGTCGATTTTGTTGACCCGTGCTGAGCACGTCGAAGCGGACCTCGTGGGCCGACGGGTCGGCGTGGGCTAGAACGGCGGGTTTTCGGGGACCGGTGGTGTCGGTGTCCGGGTCTGCCGGTGTCGGGGCATCAGGTAGCTCTCTTCCGCGGGTCGTTTCCGGTTTTTCGGTCCCACCACCTGTGGGAGTGGTCGGGGTGGTCCCATGGGGTTGGCTGGGTCGGTGCGGTAGCTGCGTTTCCCGGGGGAGGTCCAGAGCAGGATTCCGCCCGGTTCCTGGGTGACTCGCCACTGCGAGAGGTGTTTGAGTCTGTGGTGGGGTTCGCAGAGATGGGCGAGGTTGTGGCAGTCGGTCTTGCCGCCGCCGGCCCAGTCTTCGGTGTGGTCGACGTCGCTCGTGACGGCGGGCCGGGAGCAGCCGGGGAATCGGCAGGTTTCGTCGCGTACCCGCAGCCACTTTTTCATGGCTTTGGTGTTCTTGTGCTGGGTTTTGCCCAGCGAGAGCACGACCCCGGTTTCGGGGTGGGTGAGCAGCCGGGTGAAGCTGGGTGCGTGTCCGGCGATCTGCCGGGCGATCTCGGGGGAGATCGGCCCGTAGCCTTCGAGGGTGGCGGGTTCCTCGTCCAGGCCGAGGAGTGTGAGCACGGGCACGGTGATCATCACGGTGCCGCGGATCCCGGCGCCCATCCCGTCCGGGGTGATGCCGTCCAGCAGCAGGGCCCGGGTGATGTCGGCGCGGAGCTGGTCGAGGGTGCGCTTCTTCTCCGCCGCGTCCTCAGCCCGGCGCGAGTCGGCGCCCGCACCCGCTGCGGCCGGGTCGCTCACGCCGTCGCCATCTGCCCGAGCGCCGGCTTCCCCGGCGTCAGCGTCAGGGCCGGCCTGGGTGGGGTCGCCGGCCTTCTTCAGGCTCACCGCCATGGTGTTGATCCGGTCGTAGGCGGCTTTGGTGTCGTGGGCGGTGCCGTACCAGTGCAACCACCCCATCCCATCCGGGGCGGCCTCCCACCGGCTGTGCCGGTCGGCGAGGGCATTGGTGGTGCGGGTCACGATGGATTCCGGGTGCAGTCTCTCTCGGAGTCGGCGGGCCCTGTCCGTGAACCGGGCGACCGGGAGTCGTTTCGCGTCCGGCAGGACTTTCTCTTCGAAGGCTTCCTGGTCTTCGGCGGGCAGGGTGCGCATCTGGTCGATGAGCACGGTGGCGTGCCGGTAGCTGATCTCCCCGCTGGAGAGCGCCTCGAACGTCGCCGGGGCCGACAGGAGCCAGAGCGACTGCTCCATCAGGTGTTCCACCGTGCGTTCGTGCATCCGCAGCAGGCACGCGGTCTCGCTCACGATGGTGCGCCGGGCCACCTCCCGGTCCTCCCACCGACCATACGCGGCCGCGCGGGCCTGATCCTCGGTCAGGGTCGCCGCGTTCACGTCGGCCAACCGGATGCTCTCCGGGTTGCCGTGCAGCCGGGAAGACACCTGCGGGTCCTCGCTCCAGCACTGCAGCTCCACGAGGAACTCCGCCTGCCGGGCCTGCGCGTGCGCGATGGCCCGGGCCTCGGCCGCGATCAGTGCGGTGCGGCGGGCCAGCTCCGTGCAGACCAACTCGTCCAGGGCCGGATCGGGGACATAGGGCTCAAGCCCGATCGGTTCGGGCCCGGCCTGTTCGGGCCCGGCCTGTTCGGGCCCGACCTGTTCCGGCCCGGCCTGTTCGGGCCCGACCGCGGTGGGCTCGAGTGCCGGTTCGGCCGCGGTGGACTCCGCCGACCCAGCGTGCGCCGGGTCGACAGGAGTGGGGGTGTTGCCAGGTGGAGCGGACTCCGGAGAGCAATGGTCATCATCCGGAGCGGGCGGTGTTGCCTGGTCGGGGTTACTCATAATGAGATCGTCTCACCTACCACCGACACTGCCGCCGCCCGCTCCCACACCCCACCCGACCCATCCGCGAACCGTGAGAAAAGCCCCAAAAATCGTGAAAACATGGGGCTTAACTCACAGTTCGCGAGGGGGAGCGAGGGCGGGCTAACGGAGGATCTCGACCATGAGGACCCAGGCGTCGAGCATCGAGCCGACCACGGTCAGCACTACTCCGGCCGCCAGGCAGTAGAGACCGGCACTGGACATAACCGCACTGGAGAGGCCCGCACTGGTCACTCCCGCACTGGAGAGTCCCGGACCGATGCCGGCAAGGACCAGGAGCAGGGCGCCCACAACCACGGGGAGCAGCTGCAGGGCCGCCAGCGCCACGTAGAGCACCAAGGGACGCCCCGGGCCCTCACCCTCACGCCTCCGAAGGCGCAGGGACACAGCGTGCAGCACGATCACGGGCACGACGGCGACAAGGGCCTCGGCGCCGAGCAACACCGCGGGCTGCCCGGGCACCAGGATCAGGGCTGCCGTCACCACGACCAGCACAAGGGACCCGACCGCTGCCGCCGCCCGGGCCGTGAGCCCGGGATACGCCAGGATCTCCTTGATATTGACCGAGATCGCCACCATCACGAGACCAGCCAGCGCCGCCGCCGCACCCGCCATCGCCACGGCGAAGTCACCCCAGCCAGTCGTCACCGTGCCGTCCATATACCCCTCGCCCACAGCCACCTTCGCTCAGCTGCCCACACGATAGCGCGACAGCCACACGTGTCAGCCACCAGCACGTTGACAGCCTCTGGTCCTACGCTGGTCTCATGAGAACGCGCAGCGGAGAACCCATCTACAGCACGGCGATCACGGCGGGGCGCGCAATTTTCGGAGCCTTCAGATTGAGGCCATCTGTGACCGGCCTCACCAACCTGCCGGATGCCGGCGGAGCGGTGCTCGCCATCACCCACTTCGGCTACGCGGATTTCGCCCTGGTCGAATGGATGACCTGGCGGAAGAACCGCCGACACATCCGCTTCATGGCGAAAAAGGGCGCGTTCGACAAGCCCGTCGTCGGATGGCTCCTGCGCGGAATGCGGCACATCAACGTCGACATGACGGCCGGAGCCCAGGCCTACGCCGATGCCGTGCGGGCGCTCGGAGCCGGCGAACTCGTGGGGGTGTTCCCCGAGGGGGGTGTGAACGCCTCGTTCACCGTGCGCGACCTCAAGACCGGGGCAGCACGGATGGCCAAGGAAGCCAGGGTGCCCATCGTTCCGATCGCCGTCTGGGGCGGCCACCGGCTGCTCACGAAGAACCACAAACCGTCACTGGGGGAGGCCTACCGCACACCGGTCTCCTTCGCGGTCGGCACTCCGATCACGGTAGGTGCCGACGACGACCCGCAGAAGGTCACCGATCGGCTGCACGGGGTGCTGCAGGGGCTCGTCGACGGCCTGCAGGCCCGGTACCCGGACCCGGGAGCTGGCCGTTGGTGGCAACCTGCCCACCTCGGCGGAACAGCGCCCACACCGGCGGAGGCCGCCGCAACGGAAGCCGAACGGCAACGGCGCAAAGCCGCTGCCCGGGCGGCCGCGACGCCGACGGCCTAAGCCCGCCTGCCTGCAGTCACGGCACGAGCGTCCCAGCGCCCGGGTGACTAGACGGTCTCGCCCAGAGCCCGGTAGCGGCGCTCGTGATAGATCAGCGCCTCGTCGTCCTCGCCCAGGCCGCCGCCTTCGATCTGGACCACGACAACGGCGGCGTTGTGCACGCTCACGCGCTCCACGATGCGGCCGACCATCCACGACGTGACGTCATTGAGCACCGGCAGCCCATACGGCCCCACCCGCCAATGATCACCGACGAATCGCTCGGTGTTGGGACCGGCCAGGCGCTCGGCCAGCGAGCGGTTGCGCAACCCGAGCAGGTGGATGACAACGCGTTCGGTCTCCACGATGGCCGGCCAGGAACTGGCCGACTTCGCCATGTTGAAAGTCGCCAGGGGAGGTACCGCCGACATCGAGGCCAGGGAGGTCGCGGTGAATCCGACCGGGTGGCCCAGGGCATCCAGTGCCGTCACCACCGCGACTCCGGCCGCGTGACGGCGGAACGCGTTCTTGAATGCGGCCAGATCACCCGGGGCGTTCGGGTCGGTGTCGAGGGCCGGGGCGCGGGGGAGCCCGGCCGGTTCCGTGGTGCGATCGCTCATAGTGGGTGCCAATCGTTTCACCGACCAGCCTATTCCCGTGCGCCGGGCGTTCTTGGATAAGCTGGAGGAACATGATCCAGACGATTGACCTTCGAGGAACGCGGCCTGCTCCGGCCGAACTTTTGGCCTCGGTGCCCCGGGCCCTCACCAGCGTCACCGTCGCCAGTGACGTCGCAGCCGAACTGATCGACGACGTGCGCGCGCGCGGCGTTGACGCACTGCTCGACCAGGCCGAACGCCTCGACCGGGTGCGCCCCGAGCATGTGCGGGTGCCGGCCTCCCACGTCGAAGAAGCCCTCGCCGCCCTCGACCCGGATGTCCGGACCGCGATCGAGGAGACCATCCGTCGGGTGCGACTCGCCAGCGCCGCGCAGGTTCCGCCGCTGGTCACAACAACCATCGCCGATGGCGCCGAAATTGTGCAGCGCTGGCGCCCCGTACAGCGGGTCGGTCTCTACGTGCCGGGCGGCAAGGCCGTATACCCGTCCAGCGTCGTGATGAACGTGGTCCCCGCCCAGGTGGCCGGCGTCACCTCCATCGCCCTCGCCTCCCCGCCGCAGAGCCACTTCGATGGGCGGGTGCACCCCACCATCCTCGCCGTGGCCGGCCTGCTCGGCGTCGACGAGATCTACGCCATGGGCGGCGCCGGCGCTGTCGGTGCCTTCGCCTACGGCGTTCCCGGTCTGGGACTCGACCCCGTGCAGCTTGTCACCGGCCCCGGCAACGTCTACGTGGCCGCCGCAAAGCGTCTGGTGCGCGGCGTCACCGGGATCGACTCTGAAGCCGGCCCGACCGACATCCTGGTGATCGCCGATGCCGAAGCCGACCCCGCTTTCGTCGCCGCTGACCTGGTCAGTCAGGCCGAGCACGACGAGCTCGCGGCCGCCGTGCTGGTCACGGATTCCGCCCAGCTCGCGACCGCCGTCGAGGCTCTGCTGACCGATCTGGCCGACAGCACGACGCACAGCGAACGGGTGACGGCGTCGCTGGGAGGCAGCCAGTCGGCCATCGTGCTGGTCGACGACCTCGAGCAAGCCGCCGCGTTCAGCAACGCGTTCGGCCCGGAGCACCTCGAGATTCAGACCGTCGACCCCGATGCCGTGCTCGCCCTGATCGACAACGCCGGCGCCATCTTCCTCGGCCCGTACGCACCGGTCAGCCTCGGCGACTACGCGGCCGGGTCCAACCACGTACTGCCCACCGGGGGACAAGCTCGATTCTCCGCGGCCCTCGGCGCGTACACTTTCCTGCGCCCGCAGCAGGTGGTGCGGTACACCCGCGAGGGCCTGTCGGGCGTCGCCGAGCACATCCTGGCCCTGTCCGCCGCAGAGGCATTGCCCGCGCACGGCGACGCCGTCAGCGCGCGATTCACCAAACCCTCGGAACGGTAGGCTCGTAAGCACAATGTATTGCCCGTTCTGTCGCCACCCCGATTCCCGCGTCATCGACTCGCGCACCAGCGATGACGGGCTCTCGATCCGCCGCCGCCGACAGTGCCCTGAGTGCGGTCGCCGGTTCAGCACCACCGAAACGGCCAGCCTCAACATCATCAAGCGCAGCGGCGTCGTCGAACCGTTCAGCCGCGAGAAGATCGTCTCCGGCGTGCGCAAGGCCTGCCAGGGCCGCCCGGTCACCGACTCGGACCTGGCCATGCTTGCGCAGAAGGTCGAGGAGACCATCCGCCAGACCGGAGCGTCCCAGATCGAGGCCAACGACATCGGCCTGGCTATCCTCGCCCCGCTGCGAGACCTTGATGAAGTGGCCTACCTGCGCTTCGCCAGCGTCTACCAGGCGTTCGACTCGCTGGACGACTTCGAGAGCGCGATCGCCCAGCTGCGCACCGAACACGCCGCCGCCACGATGGACTCCGACCCCGACCCGGAACGGTAGACGTGTACCCGACTCTTTTCAAGCTGGTTCTCACCCGGCTCGACCCCGAGCAGGCGCATCACCTGGCCTTCGAGGTAATCCGATGGCTCCCGCGAGTCGGTCTCGGCCCGCTCGTGCACCGATTCACCCGCCCGCGCACCGATATCGGGGTGGACGCCCTCGGTCTGCACTTCGACTCGCCGTTCGGCGTTGCCGCCGGTTTTGACAAGGACGGCCACGCCGTGATCGGTCTGGGCCGCCTGGGTTTCGGGCATGTCGAGGTCGGCACGCTCACCGCAATCGCCCAGCCCGGCAACCCCAAACCCCGGCTGTTCCGGCTGATCGCCGACCGCGCCGTCATCAACCGGATGGGCTTCAACAACGGCGGAGCCGAGGCGGCCGTCGCACGCCTGCGCCAGGTGCGAGCGACCCGCAGCCGCCCCGTCCTTGGCATCAATATCGGCAAGAGCCGGGTCACCGCCGTCGAGGATGCCACGGCCGACTACCTGGTCAGCACCATCGCCCTGGCTCCGCTCGCGGACTACCTCGTGGTCAACGTCAGCTCACCGAACACACCGGGACTGCGCGGCCTGCAGGAACTCGACCAGTTGGCCCCGCTGCTGACGGCAGTTCAGGACCGGGCCGGCGACACCCCGCTGCTGGTCAAGATCGCCCCCGACCTCACCGATGACGAAGTCACCCGCATTGCCGGCCTGACCGTGGAGCTCGGCCTGGCCGGCATCATCGCCACCAACACCACCATCAGCAGGGAGAACTTGTTGACCGACCCGGGAGTTGTGGCCGCCTCCGGAGCGGGCGGGCTTTCCGGCGCGCCCCTGAACGACCGGTCTCTGGCGGTGCTGCGCCTGATTCGGGCCAGTGTGCCGGCGGACCTGTGCGTGATCTCGGTCGGTGGAGTCGAGACCGCGCAGCAGGTCGTCGAACGTCTCGACGCCGGGGCCACCCTGGTGCAGGGCTACACGGGCTTCCTCTACCGCGGCCCGCTCTGGGCCCGGCAGATCAACCGCGGACTCGACCGGCTGCTCGCGGGGCGTCGCGCCGCCCCAGTCCTCTCCTGACCGGCCGTTCCCAACCTGCCTCGTCTGACTGACGGGCTGGCCGCCGCCAGGCGTTCAAGCCCTGCCCGCCGCGAACCGTCTCAGTCGCTCGGGCCGGGCGCGCTGGGATCTTCGATGAGTCCGAGGTCCGCCAGTTGCGACGCCAGGCTCGCGCCGTCAGGCCCGTAGACCCAGAGCGCGTCAGGCTTGGCCCCGGCCGCATCCTTGGCCCGGCGGCCGGCCAGTACGGCCTCGCTCGGCGACAGCCGGCGGATGGCGACCGCGGCGACACTCTGAGGGAAGTCCTGCTGGAATTCGCTGTAGATGGCCTCGTCGTGCTGGCCGTCGTCGCCGATCAGGATCCACTTCATCTCGGGGAATTCCTGCGCCAGACGACGCAGGTTGTCCCTCTTGTGATCGCGACCGCTGCGGAACAACCTGTCGTGGGTCGGGCCCCAATCGGTCAGCAGCAAGGCCCCGGGCGGGTACAGGTTGCGGGAAAGAAAGCGGCTGAGGGTTGGCGCTACATTCCAGGCGCCGGTCGAGAGATAGATCACGGGGGCGCCCGGTGTCGCGTCGGCGAGACGGTCGAGCAGAACGGCCATGCCCGGCGTGGGAACGCGGGCGTGCTCGTCCAGGACGAAGGTGTTCCACGCCGCCAGCAACGGCCGGGGCAGGGTGGTGACCATGACGGTGTCGTCGACGTCGGAGATGACACCGGTTCGCACGTCAGGGGCGACCACGAAGACCGGCGCCTCGACGCTCTCTGAGGCGTGGGTGTGCAGCGTGGCGGTGTGCCAGCCCGGCGCCAGATTGACCTCCATCACAGTGTCGACGACACCACCGCGGTCTGCCTGCACCCGATGGGCCTTGCCGCCGATGTCGATGGTGACCGTGACGTCGTTGACAGGCACGCTCGTGAAGCTGCGCCAGCCCCGGATGCTCGCATCGCGTCCGTCATTGCGACGCTTCCTTCGGGTGCTGCGGCCAGCCTTCACAGGCTTGGACAGCAGAACGCGGCACAGGATTCGCACGCGCTCCGTGGTGCCGTAGCCGGAGTACGGGATGACGATCGGCAGATGTCCGCGCCGGCGGGCGAACTTCTCACGCTTGTCATGCAGCCAATCCTCGATCCGGGCCGCTCGGTGCATGAGGCGCGCAGGGTCCAGGGGCATGGCGGGCGTGGCGGGGGACTTTGACACACCTCAGTCTCTCATGCGCCGCAGCGTCCCTTTCGCCCGCCAGCGCTACCGGCCAGGCTCACCCGCAGTCCAAAACGACGGGCCCGGGCACCTCGCTCCCGCTCCGTTTGGGGGGTATGTCATGTGCCTCGCGCACAGCCGGTGGCCCTAAGATTGTGACGTATATTCAAGGAGGCCACGTGGCGCTGATCGACCTATTCGGTGAAGACTCTGTCGCACAAGGGCGGCAGATTCGCACCGAGCCCATCCAACAGCGCAGTGCCGCCAGGTTGACCGCACTCCTCGATGCCGCCGCAGAGGTCGTCGACGAGGTGGGTTTCGACCGCATCACCACAGCCATGGTCGCGGAGCGCGCCGGTGCCTCCATCGGTACCGTGTACCGCTACTACCCCGACCGCGTCGCAGTCCTCGAAGGCCTTCGCGAACGCGCCGTGCAGCGCTTCCGGCAGCGCGTCGCCGACACCCTCAAGGAGACCCAGCCGAGTACCTGGTGGGAAGCCGTGGACTGCGGGATTTCGGCGTTCGTCGACCTGTACCGTGCCGAACCCGGCTTCCGGATCCTGCACTTCGCCGATCGCGACCGCGCACAGTCCAGCGTGCCGGACGAACTGGACTCCGGGTTCTTCGCCAACCAGATCGCCGGCGTGCTGTCGGATGAATTCGGCCTGTCCGGCGGACCCGACCTGATCTTCAGGCTCGAGGTTGCCGTGGAGATGGCCGATTCCCTGCTGTCCCGTGCCTTCACCTGGAACAGCCAGGGCGACGAGCGGTTCATCGCCGAGTGCCGCCGCATCATGCACGACTACCTCGTCGGCTATTACGGTCCGGACGCCTGATTCGAAGACTTTCGCCACTGGCGAATTTGACGCCTGCGGCAATCCGCTTTGGATCGTGCTCCGAAGAATGATTGGCTAGTCTTTCCGTACCTGCCCGTTCGTCGTCCCCGAAACCCGGGAGCGAGGAATGTCAAGCCCGCTTCGAGGATTGAGCCCAGCCATGATCGAGTTCCGTTCCGTGAGCAAGCGCTTCCCTGACGGTACCCTTGCCGTCGAGGACTTCAGCCTGGTCCTGCCCTCCCACAAGACCACCGTGCTGGTCGGCTCCTCCGGCTCGGGCAAGACCACCCTGCTGCGGATGATCAACCGGATGGTCGACCCGACCAGCGGGTCTGTCGAGATCGACGGCGAGGACATCGCCACCCTGCCGCCGGTGAAGCTGCGCCGTGGCATCGGTTACGTCATGCAGAACTCCGGACTGCTGCCGCACCGCACCGTCGTCGACAACGTCGCGACCGTTCCGCTGCTGCGGGGTACACCCAAACGCCAGGCCAGAGCGGATGCCTTGGCGATGCTCGACACCGTCGGCTTGGACCGCTCGCTGGCCGACCGGTATCCGAGCCAGCTGTCCGGTGGCCAACAGCAACGCGTCGGCGTGGCCAGGGGACTGGCGGTCGACCCGAACATCCTGCTGATGGACGAGCCGTTCGGAGCCGTGGACCCGATCGTGCGCGCTGAGCTGCAGCAGGAACTGGTGCGCCTGCAAAAGGAACTGGACAAGACAGTGGTCTTCGTCACCCATGACATCGAGGAGGCCTTCCTTCTCGGCGACCAGATCGTGATCCTGAGCGAGGGCGGCCGTATTGCCCAGGTCGGCTCGCCCGCTGAGCTGCTCGCCAACCCCGCCGATGACTTCGTGGCCAGCTTCGTCGGCGCCGATCGCGGCCGGCGCGCGCTACACGTGGAGCGGCACGGGAACGAAGACGTCGTCGTTGACAGCGACGGACGCCTGGCCGGCGTGCTGAGGAGCGAAGGCGTCCGATGACCTGGGTACTGGCCAATCTGGGCCTGATCTGGGCCCGCACGCTCGACCACGTGGTGCTGAGCCTGCCGCCTATCGTGCTCTGCTTCGTCGTCGCTGTCCCACTGGGCTGGTTGGCGCGACGATACCGGTTGAGCCGCGGCATCATCCTCACCGGCGCCGGACTGCTCTACGCTGTGCCGTCGCTTCCCTTGATTTTTGTGCTGCCGGCCGTGATCGGCACCAGTCTGCTCTCTCCGGTGAACGTGATCATCGCCCTCACCCTGTACGGCATCGCGCTTATGGTGCGTGTGGTGTCTGACGGTCTCGACTCGGTGGATGCCGATGTCCGCCAGTCCGCATCGGCGATGGGTTACTCCACCTGGTCACGGTTCTGGCAGGTGGAGCTGCCTTTGGCCGGACCGGTGCTCCTGGCCGGCATGCGGGTGGTCGCCGTCAGCACCGTCAGCCTCGTGACCGTCGGAGCGGTCATCGGTGTGCAGAGCCTCGGCAGTCTCTTCACCGACGGATTCCAACGTGGGATCCAGGCCGAGATCATCGCCGGGCTCGTCGCCACGGTCGGCCTGGCTCTGCTCTTCGACGGTGCTCTCGTGCTCGCCGGGCGGGTGCTGATGCCGTGGACCCGGCGGATCACTGCGGCCAAGCCGAGTGCGCCTGTCGAGGTGAGCGCAGCATGAACCTCTTCGCCAGCGCCATCGACTGGATTCTCGACCCGGCCAACTATGTCGGTCTGAACGCGATCCCGCTGCGGATCGGGCAGCACCTGGTCTTCTCTCTCGTGACCGTGCTGATAGCGTCGGCGATCGCCATCCCGCTGGGCTACCTCATCGGCCACACCGGCCGCGGCCGCGGCCTCGCGGTGACGACCTCGGGGGGCCTGCGGGCCATCCCGACCCTCGGCCTGCTCACCCTGGTGGCGCTGTGGGTGGGTATCGGCGTCGTGGCCCCGTATGTGGCGCTCACGGTGCTCGCCATCCCGCCGATCCTGGCCGGGGCCTACACCGGATTCGAGGCAATCGACCGACGCACAGTGGACGCGGCCAGGGCGGTCGGAATGTCCGAACTCCAGATCGTGCGAAAGGTCGAGGTTCCCCTTGGCCTTCCCCTGCTCATCGGCGGCCTGCGCTCCGCCACCCTTCAGGTCATCGCCACCGCCACGCTCGCGGCCTACGTGGCCGATCTCGGTCTGGGACGATACCTCTTCTCGGGGTTGAAAACCCGCGACTATGCCGAGATGCTAGGCGGGTCGATACTCGTCATTCTGCTGGCTTTGGCGCTGGAGGGAATCTTCGCGCTGATCCAACGGTTTGTTGTACCGCGGGGTGTCTCCGGGCGCCTCGACACAGCTCCAACGCTTCGCACCGGCAGCCCCACAGCCGCACGGTGACACATCTACCGAAACATCGGTACCTGAGGAAGGAACACAGCATGTTCACAATCACACGAGGCCGGCTCGCGCTTGTCAGCGCGGTCGCGGTTGGGGCTGTCGTAGCCCTTGCAGGGTGCGCGTCCGGAGACCCACTGGACGAGGGGAACAGTTCCGCGGACTCCGAGACGCTCGTTGTCGGATCGCAGGACTACTACTCCAACGAGATCATCGCGGAGATCTACGCCCAAGCCCTGGAAAACGGCGGGTTCACGGTCGACCGCCAGTTCCGCATCGGACAGCGCGAGGCTTATCTCCCCGAGATCGAGTCAGGCTCGATCGACGTCTTCCCCGAGTACTCCGGCAGCCTGCTGCAGGCCCTCGAGGCCGACGCCGCCGGCGGCAGCCCCGACGAGGTCTACACGGCCCTCGAAGCCGCCCTCCCCGACGGCTTGACTGTGCTCGACCAGGCAGATGCGGCCGACCAGAACTCCTGGACCGTCACCCAGGCGTTCGCGGACACCTACGGCCTCACCGACATCGCCTCACTCACCGAGGTGACTGAACCGATCACCGTCGGCGGCAACTCAGAGCTGGAAACCCGTCCATACGGGCCGACAGCTCTCAAGGAGAAGTACGGCATCGAGATCGCCGGCTTCACCCCTGTGGAAGACAGCGGCGGACCCCTGACCGTCAAGGCCCTCGTCGATAACAAGATCCAGCTGGCCAACATCTACACGGCGGATCCCAACATCGAGTCGAACAACCTCGTCGCCCTCGATGACCCCGACAACCTGTTCTTTCCGGACAACGTCGTGCCGCTCGTCTCCGACAAGGTCGACGCCTCGGCCGCAGAGATCCTCAACGCGGTCAGCGCCGCCCTGGATACCGACACCCTCGTGGCCCTGAATGCCCAGAGCGTGAACGACCAGGCCGCCGCCGACACCATCGCGACGGAGTGGCTGACCGCAGAGGGCCTGATCTAGGCTCCCGGTACACAAGACACCCCGGTACACAAGAACGGCCCCGTGATCTTCACGGGGCCGTTCCTGTGTCTCTGGTGTTCGCTCGGTAGACCTAGATAGCCGGACCGACCGGGATGTCATTGAGCGTTCCGGGGCCGTCGACCAGGATGACCGGCGGCTTGCCACCGCTGATCGTCATGATCTGGTTCCACGAACCGATCGGACGTCGTGTGCCCGACTCGATCACGTAGACCGTGTTGTTGTCGGAGGTCTTGACGAAGACATGCTCCAGGGGTGCTCCGCCGCCCTGGGGGAGCACCGCACAGGTTCCACCGGTCAGCTCGGTCACGGCCATTCCATGGGTGACCCCGCCGGCAATCGGATAGATTCGATCGCCCGCGGCGAAATAATCGGTGGAACCGCAGCGCACGACGCGAGTCAGGCTCCCGGTGGCCGCGGTGTAGGTGGCCAATGACGCATCGGTCGCGTAGGCCCACGAGTCAATCCCGAACGCCGACGTCGTCGTGAACGAGCCCACGGGAATCTTGCGAGTTGCACCGTCGACGAAGTAGATCGTGGCGTCCCCCGGGCTGCGCACGAGCGACGCGCCAGGCAGATACGGCGACGCGAGCGGGATGGCGGATCGCGCATCCTGCGAGATCCACACGATCTGAGGCGCGGACCCGTCGTTCAGGGCCAGCAGCGTGGTCCAGGTCGGCACGCCACGAGCCGTGCCGGCCTTGACCCCGTAGACGGTCGGGCTGTCCGGCGAGATCACAAACAGTGCGCCGGTAATCGTCTCGCCCCGCGGGAGCCGGGCACAGGAGTCGGCCGAGAGATCGGTGACCGGCAGACCTGACGCATCCGCGCCCTGCGCCAACTCGCGCAGGGACCCGGCGGCCGCGAAGTAGGCCTTGCCGTCGCACCGTACCGTCTGCGTCAATGCCGGACCCGTGGTGTACGAATCGAGCTGGGACTGCGGCACGGTTTTGAAACCGCTCGCACCGAACTCGCCGGCCAGACCGAATGAGGCGATCGGGAGTTTGCGGTTGAGCCCGTCGATGAAGAACACGGTTGCCGAACTGGACGACTTGGCCAGGCTCATCGGGGCCAGCACGGCCTGGACGATCGGAAGCGCCGCCGCCGCCTGGGCGCTCATAGTGGCGATGTGGGGGACCGTACCTCCGTTGAGGCTGATGACGGTCTCCCACGCGGTGATCGCGGTACGACCGCCCGGTGACAGCATGTAGACGGTTCCATCGTTGACCGTGAAGAATTTGGTCATCTCTCCACCCGCCGGCAACTTGCCCAGCTGGGCCGGAGAGAGATTGATGGCCGCTCCACAGGCGAATCCGTAGGAGGACACCAGCTCACACGAGGTGAAGCGATGCCGCGCGCCGGCCTGGACGAGGGAGATGTCGCCTGTTCCCGCGTCACGCACGAGGGTGCTGGCGAGGAGGGGCGAGGTCGAGAAACTGTCGAGGTAGCTCTGCGAAACGATCCGGAACGGGCCGAGGTTGCCGAGGCCGTTCAGGACGTCCATCGACGGAACGGCGTACTTCGTCGTTCCGGAGAGCAGGTAGATCGTGCTGTTCGATTCGGTGCGTGCGAAGTCGCCACCGCCCTGGGTATTGCCGAACCAGTCCGTGAAGATGCGGAAGAAGTTACGGTTGCCATAGGTGGAGCAGCCATCACCGGTGCCGTACATGTTGCCCAATGCGGCACTGTTCGGCCGGTACGGCGTGTAGTTGTACAGGCCGGCTGTCGCCTGGTTCTCGATGTACACCTGTGACGTTCCGCAGCCGGCATTGGGGTGCCACTGGATGGTGTTGGTCCGTCCGGCCTGAAAGTTTCGTCCGCTCGGTGTGGCTTGGTACTTCTTGTACTGGTACGCAGCGTTGTACACCTGATTGAAGAATCCGTAATACACGGCGTCGCAGTCGGCGGTGTCCGGGCAACCGAACCCTGTCGCCTTGCGGTAGATCCCGGCCGTCGGGGAGGTGGAACTCACCAATCCCTGCTCTTTTTCGAGCAAGACCAGCATGACCTGCGGGTTGATGCCGCAGAGAGAGGACACCAGCCAGATGATCTCCGCCGCGCTCTGGTTGGCCGGGCCCGGGTATGCGGCGCAGCCGGCCGCCCGTACGGGCTGATAGGACGAGTCGGCGCGATAGTCCTTGAGGCAGACGTAGCCGGAGCGGCAGGTGGGGACCTTGGAATTGAGGAACGCCTGCACCTGGGCGACGCTCATTGCGTTCGAATTGTAGAACTGGGCGTCAGAGATGATGTTGCCGGGGTTGAAATCGGCGGACGAGGCAGCCTCTGCGGGAGACGGCGCCGTGACGACCGCAAGAACCGGGGCAACGAGCACAACGGCGAGGATCGCCGCCAGGAATCCCAACCGGCGCCGAGCGCTCACCCGTAACACATTCGGCAGACGGATCATGAGGGTTCCCTACGTTGGCCAGCGCAATCAGAAGACAGATCCGGGTGGCCGCCCACAGGCATTCGCGTGCTCCCCCCAGCAACTGAACGTGTGAAAACGCTCAGTACTTTCTGTACTCTATTGCACCGCGTCGTCTCCACCGATCGATGACACACCGACGATGACCCCCAACGCTGGCCCGCCCCGAAGTGGGGCAGCTCGGCTCGTTGGATTCACGTCGTTAGACTGAATCGTGAACATCACGGTGGCATGACCTCGGGCCGCCGGAGATCCGATCGACAGTCATCAGAGAGCCCAATCACAATGCAACGCACATCTCCGCTGGATCACCCGGTTCGACGCGATGACGACGTCGCTGGTGCTTCGCCCGTAGCCAGCGCAGATATCCACCGGTGATGACGTCGCCAAACGCCCGGGAGGTCCAGGCCGTTTCCATCGACCTCATGATGCCCTTCTACGGCGATCCGGCCCTGTTCCGGCTCGCGGTGGACAGCGTTCTGGCGCAGTCGGACCCTGACTGGCGACTTGTTGTCATCGATGATCAGTACCCTGATCCCGCCCCGGGAGAATGGGTATCCGGTCTGGACGACTCACGTATCGTCTACCTTCGGAACGACGTCAATCTGGGCGTGAGCGGCAACTTCAAGAAGTGCGCAGACCTGGCCGACGCGGATTTCACCACCATCGTCGGATGCGACGACATCCTCCTTCCCAACTACGTGGCCCGGATCCGCCAGTTGGTCGGGCAATTCCCCGAAGCGGACTTCATCCAGCCTGGAGTCCAGGTCATGGATGCGACAGGGCAGGATGTCCTGCCCCTCGCCGATCGGGTCAAGGGCTGGTATCGGCCACGCGTGGCCGGGGCAACGCAGATCTCCGGCGAGAAACTGGCCTCGAGCCTCCTCGCGGGTGCCTGGACCTACTTCCCGTCCATCGCGTGGCGCACCTCACGCCTGCACCAGCATGGCTTCCGGGACGACCTCGATGTCGCCCTCGACCTCGCCCTGCTCATCGACATCGTGGTGGCCGGCGGCACGCTCGTGCTCGACGACCAGCCTAGTTTTCGGTATCGACGCCACTCCGGCAGCGTGTCCTCGTGGAAGGCCGATGACGGGTCACGCTTCGTCGAAGAACAGCGCTACTTCGCGGAGACCTCGGAGCGGATGACCGCACTGGGGTGGAAGCGTGCAGCGCGCGTCGCCTCGAGGCACTATTCCTCCCGGCTCAATGCGGTGACCCGCATTCCGGCGTCCATCACGGCCAGGGACCGGCAGGGCACCCGCGCACTTCTTCGCCACGCCCTGGCGATCACCCGAAGAGACAACTCCACCGGGAGCGTCCAGTTTCCTCTGGGCGGAGACGATCCGGCGAGGCTCGCCCAGCACATGTCGTCGGTCCTCGCACGGACGCTGATCGTCATGCCCGCGTTCAACGAGGAAGAGTCGGTCGGGGACGTTGTGGCCGAAGTCTTCTCCGCGCTGCCCGGGGTGCATTGCCTGGTGGTCAATGACGGGTCGGCCGACCGGACAACGGCCTTCGCGCGTCGCGCCGGCGCCATCGTTGCAGAGCTCCCCGTCAACCTCGGGGTCGGCGGTGCCATGCGATTGGGCTTCAAATACGCCATCGCCCACGACTTCGACAATGTCGTGCAGATTGATTCCGACGGCCAGCACGACCCGGCCAACGTGCTGGCGTTGCTCGAGCGTCTCGATCACGCCGACCTGGTCATCGGGGCGCGCTTCGCCGGAGTGGGCGACTACGAGGCCCGCGGGCCTCGCCGGTGGGCGATGCGGGTGCTCTCCGTCATCCTCAGCCGGACTGCGCGGACCACCCTGACCGATACCACATCAGGGTTCAAGGCATCCGGGCCCCGTGCGGTGGCACTTTTCGCATCGCACTATCCTGCTGAATACCTGGGCGACACCATCGAGGCCCTCGTCATCGCTTCCCGCGCAGGCTGCCGCATCGAACAGGTGCCCGTCGTCATGCGGGTGCGTGCGGGGGGTCAGCCGTCGCACAACCCGATTCGAGCCGCCGCCTACCTCGGCCGCGCGTTCGTCGCCCTGTGTTTCGCACTCATCCGTCCGTCGCTGCCCCTTCGACCTAAGGCCTGACCGCCATGAGCCTTTCCACCTATATCATCGGCATCCTCGCCGCCCTCGCAACCCTGGGCGTCGTCATCGAGATGCTGCGCAGACGCCGTCTTCGCGAACGCCATGCCTTGTGGTGGGTCATCGCCGGACTGCTCGCGCTCATCATCAGCGTCTTCCCTGACACCTTGATCTGGGCGGCAGCGCGCTTCGGAGTGGACGTACCGACCAACCTCGTTTTCTTCGTGAGCATCGCCGTCTTGTTTCTCGTCTGTATCCAGCACAGCGCCGAATTGACCGATCTGGAAAGCAAGACGCGTACTCTCGTGGAGATGTCCGCGCTGCAGGATCTCCGTCTGCGTGAGCTGGAAAGCCGCGTGGACACCGACGTCCCGCACGGTGCCGTGGTCGGCCACGGAAACCGACTGGCTGATGCCACGAGCCTTGATGCCCAGAGACACTGAGGCCAGGCGCACGCTGTGATTGCCCAGGACGGCGCAGAGAGCGACTGCCGACACTGTATGGTCGGCACAGTATCGTCGGCACGGCATGATCGGCACGGTATGGGCGGCACCCCGCCGAACGGTTCAAGAGATGCGGACACAGCAGCGGCATGAACACAGCAACAACCAGCGACACGTCATCGGCACCATTCGATCGGACCGGCCGACGATGGCGGGTCTTCCTCACCAGTTTTGTGGTCATCCTGGCCCCCATGCTGCTGTGGGCCTTGGCCTCGCCGATGATGTCGGCACCCGATGAGGCGTCGCACGCCATTCGCGCTACCGCCGTCGCTCACGGGCAGGTCGCCAGTGTGCCCTGGGACCAGGACCCCTCGCTGGCCCGTGCGGAAGTTCCGCGGTACGTTGCCCACGCTCACGAGCTCAGCTGCTACAAGTTCCGACCAGACATCTCCGCAGGGTGCGTTCGTCCAGTCCAGGGCAATCCGACCGACATCGTGGTCGCCGGAACCTCCGCGGGGCTGAACAGCCCCGCCTATTACGCAATCGTCGGGCTCCCGACGCTGGTGATGGACGGCACGCCGGCGCTGTACGCGATGCGCGCTTTCAGCGCAGTACTGGCCGCCGCCGCCCTGGCCGTGATGTTCATGCAGTTGATGCAGTTGCCCCGGTCCCGCTGGGTCATCGTCGCTGCCGCGGTCGCTGTGACGCCGATGGTGCTGTACCTCGGCGGGTCGATCAACCCCAACGGCGTCGAAGTGGCATCAGCGGGGGCCCTGTTCGCCACCCTGGTCCTCACCTTGCAGACACCGGCCTCCCGGCGGCTCCTGTGGGAACGCGCCGCGCTTGTCGTCGTCTCAGCAACGGCGCTTCTGAGCACGCGAAGCATCTCGCTGCTCTGGGTGCTCATCATCGTCGGAGCGGCACTTGCTTTCGCCAACTGGCGTGTCGCGGCGGGTCTGCTTCGCCAACCGGCTGCCTGGGTGGCGATCGGAGCATGCGCCCTTGTCAGCGGGTTGACGGTGGCGTGGTACCTCGGCCTGGCCACCTTCGCTGAGCACCCCACGGCCAATACCGGCAGCAGTCCGACCATCGAATTCTTCACAATGGTGCTGCGCACGTTCGATTTCAGCGATGGACTCATCGGGTTCTTCGGCTGGACCGACACCCCGTCGCCCAGCTTCAGCATCATCGTATTCAGCTTCGGCATCGTGACAGTTCTGGTGGCCGCGCTGGCCTGGGGATCGCGGCGGGGCAAGTTCGCCGTTCTCGGCCTGGCCCTGGTCATGGTGTTGGTGCCGGCGGTTACCCAGGCCATTCTGATCAGTTCGATCGGCAGCATCTGGCAGGGCCGCTACATGCTCGCGATGATGATGTGCCTCCTGGTTGCCTCCGGCCTGGCCATCGACGACTCCGATCAGAGGCCACGGCCTTCTGCGGGGGTCAAGCGCTTCGTGATCACCCTGCTTGTGCTTCTGTCGATCGGGCAGGTGTTCTCCTTCGTCTCCACCCTTCGGCGGTATATGGTCACGGTCAACGGTGGCATCGAGGCCATGTTCCTTTCACCCGAGTGGCAGCCCCCGGTGGGGTGGCTGGTGCTGACGGCCCTTCTCGCCGCCGCCGTGACGGTGGCCGCGGTGCTCGTCTACCGGGCGGCATTCCGCGAAGCCAGTACGCCGGTGGGCCCGCTCGAGTCCGTCAGTCCTGATTCGATGCGGGCGCCTTAGCCTCGCGGCGTTCCGGGGGACAACCCGGTACGGGTCAGGTCGTCAGCAGCAGCACGAGGGGTAGGCCGACCAGGACGACGGTGGCGAAGAGCACCAGGGTGCGCGCTGCCGGGCTCAGCCCGGGGACGTCGCTGAGCAGGCGGTTCACGCGCGCTCCGACCAGGTCGGCCGAGGAGGCGTCATCGAAGCCGCCCGCGGCGGCCAGCGGCGACGGCGTCCCGGATGCGTCCGCCAGGTGGGCAGTGCCCACGAGCGCGATCGCCCGAGCCAATGTGCGGTCATCGACCGCCAGCCTGGCCTGATCGTCGGCCATCATCTCCACCAGGAGAGCCACCGCGTTCTCTGCACGGTTGGCGATGGGGAACCAGGGCAAAGCGCTGTGCCAGGACTTGAACGCCAGTAACACCACGTGATGCTGCTGGCGCAGGTGCGCCCGCTCGTGTGCCACGACGCCACGAAGCTGGTCCGCATCCAGCAGCCGAAGCAGGCCCCTGGACAACACCGTGGCCGACCGGGTGCCCCCCGGCAGACAGTAGGCGATCGGCGCGGCATGGTCGATGACTCTGGTGCCCTCGGTATCAAAGGGCAAGGGGTCGCTGAGCAGGCCGATCAGAGTGTGATGGCGGCGGCGCTCCCGCTCGGCGCGGATGAACGTGGCACTGAGGTTGAGGAGAAGATGCGTGGCCAGGATCAACGCCAGGCAGAGCGCCATAACGCCCGCCAATGTGGCCCCGGCGGGCAGGGTGCCCGCCATGACGTGCCCGGCGACGGCGCCGAGGGCGGACACGGGGGTCGCCCCGAACGGGATCAGGCCGAAGACCAGCAACGAGCCGATCATCGAGACACCGCCGGCCAGGGCGATCGATTGCCACAGGGCTAGGGCAAGGCCCGGCGCACGCGGGGGCCAGGCAGCCCCGGCGAGGAGGATCGGGACGGGCCAGGCCAGGACGACGGCCAGCACCATCAGGGCCAGTGCGGTGGTGAGCACCTGACCTACCGGTCCAGGGCGTGCGCGGGGGGCAGGGCTCTGGGAGCTCCTGTGCGTGGTCGCGTCACTCCGACGACGGTCCGACGCTCTCGAGCAGGGCGCGCAGGGTCTGGGCCTCCTGCGGGCTGACGTTGCCGATGAAGCGGGCCAGAGTGGCGGTGCGATCGGTGGTGGTGCCCAGGACCTCATGCATGAGTTCGGCAGTGTGCTGCGCTCGTGAGCTCACGGCCATGTATCCGTGCGGACGGCTGTCGCGGTCGCGGGTGACGAAACCCTTGTTCTCCAGGCGGGACAACACCGTGAGCACCGTCGTCGTCGCGAGCGGCTTCGCCCCGGTGGCCTCAGGGTTCAGCAGGGCGTCACGCAACTCGTTGGCGGTCAGTGGAGTGTCGGCCGACCACAGCAGGTCCATCAACATTCTCTCGAGCACACCCAGACTTCCCATGCCGACTAGTTTATCAACGAGAAAATTGATTTCTACTGGCCGTAGAATAGTAGTCTTCTACGACACGTAGAAAACTCACGTCCCGGAGGACAAATGAACGAGTGGCTTGATCCGTTACTCCTGTCGAGGTGGCAGTTCGGTCTCACGACGATCTACCACTTCCTGTTCGTGCCACTCACCATCGGCCTGGTCACGACCGTGGCGATCTTCCAGACCGCCTGGTACCGCACCAACAAGGCCAAGTACCTCCAACTCACCCATTTCTTCGGCAAGATCTTCCTGATCAACTTCGCCATGGGCGTTGTGACCGGCATCGTGCAGGAATTCCAGTTCGGTATGAACTGGTCGGACTACTCCAGGTTCGTCGGCGACGTCTTCGGCGCCCCGCTGGCCTTCGAGGGCATCACGGCGTTCTTCCTTGAGGCCACCTTCATCGGTCTGTGGATCTTCGGCTGGGACAAACTGCCCAAGGGGCTGCACCTGGCCACCATCTGGCTCACCACCGTGGGCAGCATCGCGTCGGCGTACTTCATCATCGCCGCGAACGCATTCATGCAGAACCCCGTCGCCTACCAGATCAACGAGGTCAAGGGTCGGGCGGAACTGACCAGCATCGGCGAGTTGCTCACCAACCCGATCGCCCTCGCGGCCTTCCCGCACACGATCTTCGCCTGCTTCATGGTCTCCGCCGGCCTGATCATCTCGGTGGCGGCCTGGCATCTCTCGCGCAACCAGCACCTGGAGACCATGCGTCCTGCGCTCAAGTTCGGGCTGTGGATGATGGTCATCGCCGGCGCGCTCACCACCCTGATGGGCGACCAGCTGAGCCTGGCGATGGTTCAGGCCCAGCCGATGAAGATGGCTGCGGCCGAGGCCATGTACCACACGGCCACCGGCGCCAATGCGTCGTTCTCGGTCTTCACCCTCGGCACCCCGGACGGCGTCAGCGAACTGTTCTCCATTCGCATCCCGTACCTGCTGTCGTTCCTGTCCACGCACACCTTCGACGGCACCGTGGAGGGCATCAACAACCTGCAGGAGCAGTACGTGCAGCTGTACGGGCCCGGCGACTACGCACCGATCATCTGGGTGACCTACTGGTCCTTCCGCTGGATGATCGGACTCGGCCTCGCGCACATCATGGTCGCCGTCGCCGGCCTCTGGTTCACCCGCAAGGGCAAGAGCCCCCGGACCTGGATGTGGAAGATCGCCATCTGGTCGTTCCCGATGTCGCTGCTGGCCATGAGCGTCGGCTGGGTCTTCACCGAGATGGGCCGGCAACCGTGGCTGGTCTTCGGGCTGCTCAAAACCGCAGACGGTGTCTCGCCGAACGTCAGCGGGCTCGAGATCCTCATTTCCCTCATCGCGTTCACCCTGCTCTACGGCGCTCTCGCCGTGGTGGAGTTCCGCCTGATCCTCAAGGCTGTCCAGAAGGGACCGGACGACGCTCCGGTACCCGACCCGGTGTCCGGCGAAATCAAGCAAACGACCACGGTCTACTAGGAGCTCACGATGGAACTCAATATCCTGTGGTTCTGGATCATCGCCGCGATGTTCATCGGCTACTTCGTCCTGGACGGATTCGACTTCGGTGTGGGCATGTCCCTCCCGTTCCTCGGTAAGGACGACACCGACCGGCGCGTCCTCATCAACACCATCGGCCCCGTCTGGGACCTCAATGAGACCTGGGTCATCGTCGCGGGAGCGTCGCTGTTCGCAGCGTTCCCGGAGTGGTACGCAACCATGTTCAGCGGGTTCTACCTGGCGCTGTTGCTGATTCTGCTGGCCTTGATCGCCCGCGGTGTCTCATTCGAGTACCGGCACCAGCGGCCGGAGCTGAAGTGGAAGAAGTCGTTCGACGCCATGATCGTCGTCGGGTCCGCCGTTCCGGCCCTGCTCTGGGGCGTCGCGTTCGGCAACGTCGTGCGCGGTGTGCCGCTGGACGCTGATTTCAACTACATCGGCAGCTTCTTCGACCTGCTGAACCCCTACGCATTGCTGGCCGGACTCACCACGATGCTGCTCTTCTTCACCCACGGTGTGATCTTCGTCTCCACCAAGACCGAGGGAGACATCCGGGTGCGTGCCCGCTCGCTCGCCATCAAGTCGGGACTGGTGACCATCGTCGTCGCGGCCTCGTTCCTGGTCTGGACGACGCTGGCCTACGGCACTCTCGCCTCCGGCATCCTCGCCGCGGTCGCGGCCGTGACCCTGATCGCCGGCTACCTGGCGAACCTGCGCGGAAACGAGCGCACGGCATTCGGCCTGATGGCTGTGACCATCGGATTCGCCGTGCTCACCCTGTTCGCCTCGCTGTTCCCCGACGTGATGCCGGCAAGCAACGATGTGGCCAACAGCCTCACCATCGAGAACGCCTCGTCGACGCCATACACGCTGCAGGTGATGAGTTGGACCGCCCTGATCGCGGCTCCAGTGATCATCGGCTACCAGGGGTGGACGTACTGGGTGTTCCGCAAGCGAATCAGCCGGTCCCACATCGAAGCCGCAGCACACTAGGCCGCCGTACACTAAAACGGATGCGTCCCCTCGATCCGCGACTTCTCACCCACGCCTCCGCAGCGCGGTGGTTCCTTCTCGTCGGTGCGGTTCTGGGCCTTGCCCAGACCCTCACCGTCGTGGCCTTCGCCTGGTTCCTCAGCCAGAGCATCACCCTGGCGGTCGGGGGCTCCTCCCTGGAATCGCTCGCCACCACCGTGGCCGCACTGGCCGCGGTGGTGATCCTGCGTGCCGTCCTGGTCTGGTTGCTGGAAGTCGCCGCCAATCGCGGGGCAGCAGCCGTGAAGAGCCAGCTCCGCACAGCGGTGCTTGCCCGGCTGGCCGAGCGTGGCCCCGACTGGCTGGCCGGTCAGCAGTCCGCCCGGGTGGCGACCGTGGTCACGAGCGGTCTGGACGCGCTCGACAACTACTTCGCGAGGTACCTGCCGCAGCTGCTGCTGACGGCGATCGCCACCCCGATCCTGGTTCTGGTGATGCTCTGGCAGGACCCCGCCAGCGGCATCACCGTGATTATCGTGCTGCCGCTCATCCCCGTGTTCATGATCCTGATCGGGCAGGCCACCCAGGTCGTGCAACGACAGCAGTGGGATGCCCTGCAGCGTCTGTCGGCCGGTTTCCTCGACGTTGTCGGCGGCCTGGCCACCCTCAAGATCTTCGGCAGGGACCGCCGCCAGACGGCGCGCCTGGCCAGCCTCACCGACGAGTACCGGGGCCGCACCATGAAGGTGTTGCGGGTATCGTTCCTCAGCGGGTTCGCTCTGGAACTCGCCGGTAGCCTCTCGGTCGCCCTGATCGCCGTGTCCATCGGCCTGCGCCTCGTCGACGGCTCGCTGCTGCTCGGCGTCGGACTGTTCGTGCTGCTCCTGGCACCGGAGGCGTTCCTGCCGATACGCCAGGTCGGCGCTCAATTCCACGCCGCGGCCGATGGCCTCGCCGCGGCCGAGGAGGTGTTCGCCATTCTCGACGATGACGAACAGCCAGACCAGCACCTGTCGGTCGGTCGCGGTGACCGGAGCGACGCCGCGGCTCCCACCGGGCCCCCGACCACACTCAGTCTCCAGGCGGTTAGCGTCAGGCGCGGCGACGCCGCAATCATCGACCGCCTCAGTGCCGATTTCGCCGCCGGCCAGCTCAGCGTGCTGCGCGGACCCAGCGGAGCGGGAAAATCCACCCTGATCGGCGCCATCCAGGGTTTCGTCCCCTACGACGGCAGGGTTCTGCTCGGAACCATGCCCGTGACTGAGGACGACGACCGGGATTGGCTGGCCTGGGCCGGACAACGCCCCGGCCTGTTCTCAGGCACTGTCTCGAGCAACGTCGCCCTGGGCGCGCGTGTCACAGACGACGCCCTGGTCAGAACCTCACTCGCCTGGGCAGGTGCCGGCGACCTGGATCCCGCGCTCCGCCTGGGCGTGAACGGGGCCGGACTGTCCGGCGGTCAATCCCAGAGGGTCGCCGCGGCCAGGGCGATCTACCGCTGCGTCGCCACGGACTGTCCGGTCCTCGTGCTCGACGAGCCGAGTTCAGCCCTCGACACCGATGCGGAGAACGCACTCATCGACGGTCTCCGCACGCTGGCCGGCCAGGGCCGCGTTGTCATCGTCGTCAGTCATCGACCGGCCTTCGTCGCCGCCGCCGACTACGTCGTCCACCTGAACGAGGTCGCCCATGTCTGATCGCCGTCCTCTCTTCACACTCGGTGTGTCGACGGCCACCCGCTCGGTACTCAGGCTCGCCCAACCGCCCGCGCGCCGCAGCCTTCCCGGCCTCGCTGCAGGAGTGGCCAGCGCCGCCAGCGCCGTGGCCCTTCTCGCCTGCTCGGCCTGGTTGATCACCCGGGCCGCAGAGATGCCGCCGATCCTGTTCCTCGGCTTGGCCGTCGTCGGCGTGCGCGCCTTCGCCCTCTCCCGTGCGGCGTTCCGCTACCTGGAGCGACTGCTCAGCCACGATGCGGCATTCCGCCAACTCGGCGCCCTCCGGCTGGGCATCTTCGCCCGCCTGCTGCCCCTGGCCCCCGCCGGGCTCTCCGGCACCCGCAGGGGAGACCTGCTCACCCGACTGGTGCGGGATGTCGACGATCTGCAGGACCTTCCGCTGCGTGTCGTCCAGCCCCTGGCAACCTCCGGCCTGGTGGCCGTGCTCAGCGTGATCGGGGTCTGGTGGGTTCTACCGGCAGCGGGGCTGACCCTGGCGCTCTGCCTGATTGTCGCCGGTGTCGTCGGCACCCTCGCAACGGCCGCGCTGTCTGCCCGCTCCGAGCGCGCCCTGGCGCCGCTTCGGGGTGCCCTCGCCGACGAGGTGCTGGAGGTGGTCGAAAACCTCGACGTGCTCACGGCCTTCGGCGCCCTCGAGGCGAGGCTGAACGCCCTCGCCGTGGTGGAGGACAGACTCCGCAGGGCTTCGCTCCGCAGCTCCACGGGAGCCGGAGTGCAGGCCGCCGTGATCTCACTGTGCGCCGGCGCCGCGACCGTCCTCGCGCTCATCGCGGCAATCCCGGCCCTGGGCACCGGCGGCTTCTCCGGCCCTGCTCTTGCCGTCGTCGTGCTGATTCCGATGGCCGTGTTCGAAGTCTTCGCGATGATCCCACCGGCCATCAGCGCCTGGCGCCAGGCCCGATCCAGCGCCGAACGGGTCGCGACAGCAGTGCCCGAGCAGATTCCCGCGGAGATCCCGGCGGCGGATGCCGTGCCGCGCGAGGATTCGCGGCCGGCTGTTCCCCAGCCCGGCAGAGCGCTCATCGAATTGACCGGGCTGGGCGCCAGCTGGCCGGGAGCGGATCGGCCCGCGCTGGCCGGGGTGACCCTGCGGCTGGACGCGGGGGACCGCGTGCACCTGGCCGGGGCCAGCGGCGCCGGCAAGACCACCCTCGCGCAGACCCTGGTGCGCTTCCTCGACTACACGGGGTCATACCGCGTCAACGGTGTGGAAGCCAGAGACCTGGCGCCGTCCGACCTCCGGCGGGTCGTGGGCCTGTGTGAGCAGCGGCCCTGGCTGTTCGACGACACCGTGCGGCAGAACCTGCTCTTCGCGCGCGACACCGCCACGGACAATGACCTGCTCGATGTGCTCGCACGCGTCGGGCTGGCGGACTGGGTCATCCAGCGCGGCGGCCTGGATGCCCGGGTCGGCGAACGTGGGGCGCTCGTCTCCGGCGGTCAGGCCCAGCGGATAGCCCTGGCCAGGGCGCTGCTCGCCGACTTCCCGGTTCTCATCGTCGATGAACCGACGGCCAACGTGGATACCGGTCTCGGCGACACGCTCGTGCGCGACATCCTGTCGGCCTCGGCCGATGCGGGACGTGCCGTGCTTCTCATCTCGCACACCCCGGTTCCGGCCGGGCTGATCACCAGCACCTACACCCTCACCGCCGGGTCGGGGCTGCAGCGCGACCCTACTCCGGGGGAAGCTCTCGTTCCATGAACCTGGCCTCGCGACGCTTGAGCCACCGCTTGACCAGGACCACGAGCACGCCGAACGCTGCGATCGCGCCGACGAAGAGATAGCCGGCGAAGTGCAGCCGGTCTGAAATGCTGCGATACCCCTCGGCCGCGGCGGCGCCGACACTCACGTAGGCCAGGGTCCACAGCACGCAAGCGGGCACCGTCCAGGTCAGGAAGGTGCGGTAGCGCATGGTGCTCATGCCGACGGTGAGCGGGATGACCGAGTGCAACACCGGCAGGAACCGCGACAGGAAGACGGCGATGCCGCCGCGCCTGGCGAGATAGCGCTCCGCGGCCGCCCAGTTCTTCTCACCGATCCGCCGGCCCAACCAGCTTCGGCGGATCCACGGGCCGAACCGGTGGCCCAGGTAGAAGCCGATGCTCTCACCGACCAGGGCGCCCAGGATGACCGCCAGCACGAGGGCGACGTATTCGACGGGGCCCTCCACCGCGGTGCTGGCGACGATCACGATGGTGTCGCCGGGGACGACCAGCCCGATCAGCACGGACGTCTCCAGGAGTATGCCCAGTCCGGCCAGCAGGGTGCGCACCACGGGGTCGACGGCGCTCACGGCGTCCAGGATCCAGTTGAGTACGTCGTTCACCTCGCCAGCCTAGAGCGTGTCTGCGACCTCGTGTTGTGCGCTGGGTCGGCGGTGCCGGCCCGTGTTCGGGGCACTGGTGGCCACCGGCTACGCAACGCCACACTCAAGGGTGGCCAATTCCGGAAATTCCGCCCGGTCCCGGTACGTGACCAACGGGTTCCAACGGCGCCAGGCACTGCACCTCCTGTGGGCCGTTCCCGTGGCCATCCTCGTGTGCATCCCGGCAGCCGTCCTCGCTGGAATATCGTGGTGCGGGATCAGTGGATGCAGCGGCGGCGGCTGGGGAGTCGACACCACGGATGCGGTCTGGGCGATCCGCGCCTGCATCTTCGCCGGCCTCGCCATGGCCGTGCCCTTGGCCCTCATTCCCTGGCTGAAGCCACGCACCGTCAGGATCGTGCTCGCCCTCCCGATCGGCAGCTGCTGGGGCCTCCTCGTGGCCGTTGTCACCCACGGCCCCTTCCCGTGGCAGATCGGCTGACCCGCCCATCCCGCGGGCAGGAGCCTGCCTAGCCCTAGGCTGGTGAGGTGCCACCGAACCCCAGCCTCCCCGACCGGGGCCTCCCGGTATGCGAAACGGCGCCGCGCTCGGTTCGGTTGCCGCAGTGGCTCGACCCGGCCGATGTCTTCGACCTGTTGCACGCGGAGTCACCGTACGCCGTCTGGCTCGACGCCGGCGCCGGCGCGCACACCGGGATCAGCTACCTCGCTGCCGCGCACCACGGCTCGCGCGTGGTCACAGCATCGGCCCGCACCAACGCCGTGACCTGCTCACGGCCAATGGACCCCTCCGCTGCGCCCGTCACGGTGGCGGGCACCATCTTCGACTTTCTCCGATCGGAATCGGGCAGCAGCACAGTGGCCGGGATCGGCGCCGGGGACGACTCCGAAGCCGAGATCGGTGATGAGATCGGCTTCAGGCTCGGCTGGGTGGGCTGGTTCGGATACGGCATGGCCAGGGTGGGGGAGCCGTCCGACAGCCGTCCGGACGGTGCTGCTCCGGACGGTGCTGCTGCTCCTGACGCGGCGCTGCTTCTCGTGGACCGCGCCATCGCCTTCGACCATGCCGCCCGCACCGTCACTCTGCTCGCCCGCGCCGCGGCGGGGGAACGGGGGAACGACGTCGACGACTGGCTGCTCGACACCGCGGAACGGCTCGACGCCCGACGGCTTGCCGAGCACACCGCAGCCGCCCCGCCGGCCCGGCCACAGGCATCCGCCGTGCCGCTTGAGGTGCGCTGGCGGCACGACGCGACGCAGTACGCCCGACTCATCGCCGCGTGCCAGCGCCGCATCGCCGCCGGTGACGCCTACCAGCTGTGCCTCACCAACGAGGTCACCGTCGCCGGCAGCTTCGACCCCCTCACGGTGTACCGGAAGCTGCGCGAGGGCAGCCCGAGCCACCACGGCGGCCTGCTCAGGTTCGGCGCACACGCGCTGCTGAGCGCCTCGCCGGAGGAATTCCTCTCCGTGAGCCCACGGGGGCGGTTGCGCACCCGTCCTATCAAGGGCACCAGGCCCAGGTCGGCCGACCAGGCGACCGACCGGATGCTCGCCGTGGAACTGCTCGCCAGCGACAAGGAGCGCGCGGAGAACCTGATGATCGTCGACCTGATGCGTAACGACCTGGGCCGGGTCGCAGCCCTCGGCTCCGTCACCGTGACGTCCCTGCTGCAGGTCGAGAGCTACCCCCATGTGCACCAGTTGGTCAGCACGGTCGAGGCACGTCTCGCGCCGGGCCTGACCGGTATCGATGCCATCGAGGCCGCCTTCCCGGCCGGGTCGATGACCGGCGCGCCGAAGGCCAGCGCCATGGCGATCCTGGCCGAACTCGAAGGCGGCGACCGCGGCATCTACGCGGGAGCCTTCGGCTACCTCGGCAGCGACGGCGCCGTCGACCTGGCCATGGTCATCCGCAGCATCGTGCTTGGACCGGCGGGCGCCTCGATCGGCACCGGCGGAGGCATCACCGCCCTCTCGGTGCCCGCCGAGGAAATCGACGAGACCCGGATCAAGGCCAGGGCCCTGATCAGCGCCATTCTGGCCTCCACCGGGGTACCGGCCCCGGCAGGCGGCCGAGGTTTAGTAACCTAGGAGCTTGGGCGTCGCCAGCGGGATCACTTCGTTGCGCGTTAACGCCACCTCACCACAATGAATGAGAGTCACGTGGCACACGAGCACGACACCATGTCCAACGGCCCCGAGGACGAAGACGGCTACGACTTCGCCGCCATCCAGGCGAAGTGGGCGCCGATCTGGGACGAGCTCGAGCCGTTCCGCACGAGCGACCCCGATGACAAACGTCCGCGGAAGTACGTGCTGGACATGTTCCCGTATCCGTCCGGTGACCTGCACATGGGCCACGCCGAGGTGTACGCGCTCGGCGACATCGTGGCCCGCTACTGGCGCCAGCAGGGTTTCAACGTTCTGCACCCGATCGGCTGGGACTCCTTCGGCCTGCCCGCCGAGAACGCCGCCATCAAACGCGGCATCGACCCGCGCGGCTGGACCTACGACAACATCGCGCAGCAGAAGAAGAGCATGAAGCTCTACGCGGCCTCCTTCGACTGGTCCCGCGAACTGCACACCAGCGACCCCGAGTACTACAAGTGGAACCAGTGGCTGTTCCTGCAGCTCTACAAGAAGGGCCTGGCCTACCGCAAGGACAGCTGGGTCAACTGGGACCCGGTGGACCAGACCGTGCTCGCGAACGAGCAGGTCCTCGCCGACGGCACCAGCGAACGCAGCGGCGCCGTCGTGGTGAAGAAGAAGCTCACCCAGTGGTACTTCAAGATCACCGACTACGCCGACCGGCTGCTCGACGACCTCAACCAACTCGAGGGCACCTGGCCGGCCAAGGTACTCAACATGCAGCGCAACTGGATCGGCCGGTCCATCGGCGCCGACGTCGACTTCGCCATCGAGGGCCGCGAGGAGCGGGTCAGCGTCTTCACGACCCGCCCGGACACCCTCTTCGGCGCCACCTTCATGGTTGTCGCCCCGGATGCCGACCTGGCCGCCGAGCTCGTCGCCGACGCATCTGACGAGGTGCGCGAGCGCTTCGCCTCGTACCTGGTTCAGGTGCAGAACAGCACCGAGATCGAACGCCAGGCCACCGACCGGGAGAAGACCGGCGTCTTCCTCGAGCGCTACGCCATCAACCCGGCCAACGGCGAACGCCTGCCGATCTGGGCCGCGGACTACGTGCTGGCCGACTACGGCCACGGCGCCGTGATGGCCGTGCCGGCCCACGATCAGCGCGACCTGGACTTCGCCCTGCGCTTCGACCTGCCCGTGCGCGTCGTCGTCGACACCACAGCACCGGTCACCGGGGTCATCCCGGTGATCACCCCCGGCATGCTGGACGGCTCCGAAGAGCTGCCGTCCCTCGACTCCGACGCGCTCGACCCCGCCCAGAGCGGCGTCGCCCTCACCGGCGCGGGCCGCCTGGTCAACTCCGGCACGCTGAACGGCCTCACCAAGGCTCACGCCATCAAGCGGATGATCGACCAGCTCGCCGCCGACGGCACCGGGCGCGCGGCCAAGAACTACCGGCTGCGCGACTGGCTGATCTCCCGCCAGCGCTACTGGGGCACCCCGATCCCGATCATCCACGGCGCAGACGGCACCGAGATCCCGGTGCCCGAGGACCAGCTGCCGGTGCTTCTGCCGCCGACCGACGGCCTGGACCTCAAGCCCAAGGGAACCTCGCCGCTCGGCGGGGCAACCGACTGGGTGAACGTGGTCAACCCGATCGACGGCACGCCGGCCAAGCGTGACGCCGACACCATGGACACCTTCGTGGACAGCTCCTGGTACTTCCTGCGCTTCCTCAACCCGACGGACGACACCAAGGCCTTCGACCCTAAGGAAGCCGACAAGTGGGCTCCCGTCGACCAGTACGTCGGCGGTGTCGAGCACGCCATCCTGCACCTGCTCTACGCCCGCTTCATCACCAAGGTGCTCTTCGACCTGGGCTACGTCACCTTCACCGAACCGTTCACGGCACTGCTCAACCAGGGCATGGTCATCCTGGACGGCGCCAAGATGAGCAAGAGCAAGGGCAACCTGGTCTACTTCACCGAGGAGGTCGACAAGTTCGGCGTCGACGCCGTGCGCCTGACCATGGCGTTCGCCGGCCCGCCCGAGGACGACATCGACTGGGCCGATGTGTCCCCGGTCGGCTCGGCGAAGTTCCTGGCCCGCGCCTGGCGGGTCGCCAGGGACGTCACCAGCGCCCCGGACGTGGAATGGAAGACCGGCGACGTGGCGCTGCGCCGGGTCACCCACCGATTCCTCGCCGACGCCCCATCGCTCATCGAGGCGTTCAAGTTCAACGTTGTCGTGGCGCGCATGATGGAACTGGTAAACGCCACCCGAAAGGTCATCGACACCGGCGCGGGCGCCGGCGATGCCGCCGTGCGTGAGGCGGCAGAGGTGACCGCCATGGCTCTGAACCTGTTCGCCCCGTACACCGCAGAGGACATGTGGGAACGCCTGGGCTACGAGCCCTGTGTCGCGCTCGCTCAGTGGCGCAAGGCCGATCGCAGTCTGCTCGTGGCCGAATCCGTCACCGCCGTGGTGCAGGTCGACGGCAAGGTGCGCGACCGTCTGGAGATCTCCCCGAAGATCTCCACCGCAGACCTCGAGGCTGTGGCCCGGGCCTCGGCCGCGGTGATCCGTTCCATCGGCGATCGCGAGATCGTCAAGGTGATCGTGCGGGCACCGCGCATGGTGAGCATCGTCACCAAGCCGTAGCGGCACTCGGCCGTCACCGGCAGCAGCGCCCCACGCCGACCCCGCCTCCACAGGCAGGGTCGGCGTGGCGTTCTCCCCAGGCTCAGCCCCGGAGGTCCCGGGCTCGCGTCCCGACTCATAACCTGCCGGTATGGACCTCGACCCTTTCGACAGCCTGCCGCCCGCGTCGCGACCCGGGCCCCTAGGCTGGCGCGCCCGCATCCGCGAGCCTGGCCGCGCCCGAATGCGCATCGGCGTTGGCGCCGCCCTCGTGCTCCTCCTCGTCGCCCTGGGCATCGCTGTCACCGTGACCGCCGTGGGCCAAGTGGGTCACAACGTGGAGGTCGCCGCGAACTCAGGCTCAACCGACACAGCCTTAACCGACACAGGCTCATCCGACACAGGCTCAACTGACACCGGCACGTCCGCACCGTCGCCGGACACGGCGGGGGCGTCTGGAGAAGCAGCGGGCGCCGCTGAGGTCGACGCTGCGGGGGCCGGCGGGACGGGAACTTCGGCGGTCTTCGTGCACGTGCTCGGTGCGGTGGCGCATCCCGGCCTGTTCGAGGTGCGCCAGGGCGCCCGAGTGGTCGACGTGGTCGCGGCCGCAGGGGGCCTGCTCGCGACGGCCGACCAGGCCGGGGTCAACCTGGCCCGGCTCGTCTCCGACGGCGAGCAGATCTACGTACCGGAGTTGGGGGAGGTCGTGGCGGGACCGGCCGCGGCGGGCGCAGGCGCGGGCGCCAGCGGCGGCGGCGCGGAAGGTGCCGCCGCCAGGATCAACCTCAACACGGCCACGATCGCCGACCTTGACACGCTGCCGCGCATCGGAGCGACCATGGCGCAGCGCATCGTGGATTACCGCGACGCGCAGGGTCGGTTCACAAGCATCGAGGACCTCCGCAATGTGACGGGAATCGGCGACAAGACCTTTGCCGCGCTCCAGGACTTGATCACGGTGTGAGCGTGAATGCGCGGTGTCAGCGGTGTAGCGACCGGTATTCCGCGGGGGATACCCCGCACATCCGGGAGAAGTGCGCGTAGAAGCTGCTCTGTGAGCCGAATCCCGACGCGTGGGCGATCCCGCTGGCACCCATCGTGGTGGTGATCAGTAGTCGTCGGGCCTCGGCGACGCGGCAGCGGGTGAGGTAGTCGCCGACGGTCGTGCCGATCGTGTTGCGGAACAGCGACATCGCGTAATTCGAATTCAGGTGTGCGGCGTCGGTGACGTCGGCCGGCCCGACGGGGTCGCGGAAATGCGCGGCGATGTACCGAGCCATCTGCATCACCCTGTCCATAGAGTGGGGGGCGCAGACCGCGGCGCTGGGCGGGAGCCGCTCGTTTGCCACGGTCGGCGCCGCGCGGTGCGACGTCATCAGCCGCCGCACGAGGGCATGGGCCTCCAACAGGGTGACCGTCTCTGTGGATTCCCGCCCGGCGTCGTCCGCCCACGAGGCGAACATCTCTTCGATGTCGCGTGCCGCCGCCCGCACCGGCACGATGATCGGGCGGTTGGAGAGCAGATCGTTGAGGTCCCCGGCGGGCAGGCGCCAGCCGAATACTGTGGTCAGGGGAATGTGCACCCAGCAGCTGTCGCTTCGGTGTCCGCCCTCGGGCTCGACGAGAAGGTGTGCCGTGGCACCCCAGAACATCGCGACTTCGCCGGCTTCGACACTCAGCCGGGTGCCGCCGAACAGGTAGTCGAGCCGCCCTCGCAGCACGAAGTTCAGTTCCAGGTCGTCGTGGCGGTGTGGCCGGGTCATCGGGGCGGCCACGCCGCGGTAAACCCAGAGCGCGGCATCCTGCGTTTCGACAGATTCGTCGGTGACCTGGATTGCGGCGCGGGTGCCGGACGGAGCGCGCGCGGCGATCCGGCGGGGCCGGGGAGACGACGACGGGGGAGCGGTATGCACATCAGCGGACATTCCCCGAGCCTAACCGTGCATCTGAGGATGCTGGAGGATGTGTCGCTCTAAGCGGAGGTGAGGGTGGAATCCTCAGCTTTAGCCTGAGGCAATGGATACCTCACCCCGACCCCCCAAAATCACGATCATCGGCGCCGGTGGCTTCGTTTTCCCGTTTCGCCTGATCGGTGACCTCGTCAGCTTCCCCGCCCTACGATCCAGCACGCTTCACCTGATGGATCTCGACGCCGAGCGTGTGCACCGCACCGCGACGGCCGCGCGCGCCCTCGTTGCCCACCACGCGTTCGACACTGAGATCATCGAGACCACGAACCTCCGCGAGGCGCTCCGCGACGCGGACTTCGTCATCATCACCTTCCAGGTGGGGGGCATCGCCTCCTACCGGCACGACGTGGAGATTCCCCGCACCTACGGCGTCGACCAGACCGTCGGCGACACGGTGGGCCCCGGCGGCGTGTTCAGGTTCCTTCGCTCCGTTCAGGCGTACGAGGCGATCGTTGCTGACGCGCGTGAGCTCTGCCCGAACGCGCAGTTCATCAACTACGCGAACCCGATGGCCATGGCCACAGGGTTCCTCAATGCGAAGGGGATCAAGACGATCGGGCTGTGCCACAGCGTGCAGGGAACCACCCGGATGCTGGCGCGTACCCTCGATGTTCCCTACGACGAGGTGGCCTACGTCAGCGCCGGTATCAATCATCAGGCGTGGCTGCTCAGCTTCACGCGCGGTGACGAAGACCTCTACCCTCGCCTCAAGGAGATCATGGCCTCCCGGCACGTGCGCGGGGCGGCGGCGGGAGGCCTCAGCCAGGACGACGGGGACCACAGCGAGGCCGCGGAGGTGTCCAGCAACTACGAGGGTGGGAACGAACAGGTCCGCACCGCGATCATGGACGCGTTCGGCTACTTCCAAACCGAATCGAGCCACCACGCCTCCGAGTACCTTCCGTACTTCCGCAAGGATGCAGAGACCATCCTGGAGTTCATCCCCGAGCGCTGGGACTATTACGAAATCTGCCTCGCCCACAACGAGCAAGGTGACATCGACGACCAGCTGGATCGGCTCAAGAACTCCCTTGAGCCCTCGGTCGAGTACGGCGCCAGTATCATCAACTCCGTCGTCACCGGGGTGCCGAGCGTCGTCTACGGCAACGTGCCCAACAACGGGCTCATCGCCAATCTCCCGCCGGAAGCCACCGTCGAAGTCCCGTGCCTCATCGACAGGAACGGTGTGCAGCCCGTCGCAATCGGCGACCTCCCGCCGCAGCTGGCCGCACTCAACCGCACCAACATCGGCGTGCAGGTTCTCGCCGTGCAGGCCGCACTGACCGGAAACCGCGACAACGTCTTCCACGCGGTCGCCCTCGACCCGCTCACGGCGGCGAAGCTGACGCTCGACGAGATCCGCTCGATGACGAACGAGTTGCTCGTTGCCCACTCCGCGCTGCTGCCCGAGTCGCTTCGGCCCGTGAACGAGGGCGTCCCTGCTGGTGCTCCCTGAGCTCCCGGCGGTGGACTGACCGACCAAACCCGTCGTAGCACCACCACCCGAGCAGTCCCAAGACCCAGGCACCGGATGCTTGAGTCGAACAACGGTAGACAAAGGAGTCACTGTGGCGATCATCACCGCACAACCGGCACAACACGGAACCGGAAGCCCCCGCACCATAGCCAGGAAGAAACGTCCAGACGACACGAGGTTGGCCGTGTTGCTCATCCTTCCCGCCACCCTTGGGCTGGTGACGTTCTACTTCTGGCCGCTGCTGCGCGGGATCTGGCTGAGCTTCACCTCGTGGGATCTGCTCTCCGCGGCCCAGTTCGTCGGCGGCGAGAACTATGTGCGTATGGTGCAGGATCCCGTCTTCTGGAACGCCATCGGCGTCACGCTGCACTTCGTCGTGCTGAACATCGGCGTCCAAACCGTCGTCGCGCTGATGATCGCGGTGCTCATGCAGCGGCTCACCGGCTCGATCCTGGTGCGCTCGCTCATCCTCGCCCCCTACCTCGTCTCGAACGTCGTCGCAGCCCTTGTCTTCTTCTGGATCCTGGACTTCCAGCTGGGCATCGGCAACCAGGTCCTCCACTGGCTCGGCCTTGACCGCGTCGGATTCTTCACCTCAGAAACCTGGGCGATTCCCACGGCCGCACTCGTGAACGTGTGGCGCCACATGGGCTACACGGCGCTGCTGATCTTCGCGGGCCTGCAGGCGATTCCGGCCGGCCTGTACGAGGCAGCGCGCGTCGATGGGGCGGGCGAAGGCCGGATGTTCCGCTCCATCACCCTGCCGCTGCTGCGCCCGATCCTCGGCCTCGTATTGATCATCTCGGTCATCGGGTCCTTCCAGGTCTTCGACACCGTCTCGGTGACCACGGGCGGCGGGCCCGTCAATGCCACCCGGGTCCTTCAGGTCTACATCTACGAGAACGCCTTCGCGCAGTTCGACTTCGGTTACGCGTCGGCGCTGAGCGTTGCGATGCTCGCCATCCTCATGATCGTCACCTTCATCCAGTACCGCATCACGCGGGCCGGCCAGACCGACCTCAACTAAGGGGACACGACATGACTCGACTCTCCACCGCCCCGACCCGAATTCAGACCGCCCGGGAGGACGGCGCCACCTCGATGATGAATGGTGCCGGCGCTACGCCGCCGGTTCGTCGCAGGAAGAAGATCCACCCCGGCCGCATCGTCGCCTGGATCGTGATGGTCGTCATCCTCGTGATCACGATCTTCCCGTTCTACTGGATGCTGCGCACCGCGCTCTCGACCAACAGCGCCCTCTACGCCAACGGCACATCGTTGTTGCCTGTCGACTTCAGCTGGGGCGGCTTCCTGCGCGTTTTCGGCCTCCAGCCCATCGACGAAGCCATCGCCGACGGCGGATCCGGCGCCCAGCTCGACTTCTGGCGCTACCTGCTGAACTCCGTGGTCGTCGCCACCGGCATCACGGTGTGCCAGGTGTTCTTCTCGGCCCTGGCCGCTTACGCCTTCTCCAGGCTGACGTGGCGCTTCCGCAACGTCGCGTTCGCCGTCTTCCTCACGTCGCTGATGGTGCCCGTCATCTTCACCCTGCTGCCGAACTTCCTGCTCGTCAAACAGCTGGGACTGATCGACACACTGCTGGGCATCATGCTGCCGTCACTGTTCATGGCGCCGTTCGCGATCTTCTTCCTCCGGCAGTTCTTCCTCAACGTGCCCATCGAGGTCGAGGAAGCCGCCCTGGTCGACGGGGCGAGCAAGATCCGCGTTTTCTTCAGCGTGATCGTGCCTATGTCCGCCGCCCCCATCGCCACCATCTCGATCCTCACCTACATAACGGCCTGGAACGACTATTTCTGGCCCCTGATGGTGTCCTACACCGACGACTCCCGTGTGATGACCGTCGCCCTCGGCGCCTTCAAGTCGCAGAGCCCTCAGGGCGGCCCCGATTGGGCCGGACTGATGGCCGCGACTCTCGTGGCCGCCACCCCCATGATCATCCTCTTCGTGCTGTTCGCGAAACGGATCGTCAACTCCATAGGTTTCACCGGAATCAAGTGAGGCGCCTCGCCATGACGACACCATCCACTCTTCGCTCTCGCAGCAGTCGGCTGCTGGGCACGGTCCTCTGTGCCGCAGTGGCCAGCGTTGTCGGCCTAGTCGGCTGCGCCGCCACACCCAGCGCAGACAGCGGCGAGGTCACCCTCGACTACTGGCTCTGGGAGTCGTTGCAGGTGCCCGGATACCAGAAGTGCGCCGCCGGCTTCGAGGCGGAGAACCCCGGCATCAACGTGCGGGTCACCCAGTACGGCTGGGCCGACTACTGGCAGAAGCTCACCGCGGGCCTCGTCGCCGGCGCAGGCCCCGACGTCTTCGCCGACCACCTCACCAAGTACCCCGAGTTCGTCAGCCGGGGTGTGCTGCTGCCCCTGAACACGCTGGAGGCGACCAAGGACTTCGACGGCAGCGTCTTCCAGGACGGGTTGGCCGACCTCTGGGTCGGCCAAGACGGCCAGCAGTACGGGATGCCGAAAGACTTCGACACCATCGCCATGTTCTACAACAACGATGTGCTGGAGGAGGCCGGCATGACCGCGGCCGACCTCGACAACCTGCAGTGGAACCCCGAAGACGGCGGAACGTTCGAGAAGGTCATCGCCCGCCTCTCGATCGACACGAACGGCGTGCGCGGCGACGAGGACGGCTTCGACCCGGCGAACGTCGCCACCTACGGGCTCGCCTCGGGCGGCTCCGGGGACACGAACGGCCAGACCCAATGGGCGTGGCTCGCGGCGGCCACCGGCTGGGAGTTCACGAACGCGCCGGTCTGGGGTGACCACTACAACTACGACGACCCTCGCTTCCAGGCATCCATCGCGTGGCTGTTCGGCCTCGTCGACAAGGGATTCATGCCGTCCTTCGAAAGCGTGGGAACGGCGCCCGACCCAGTGCAGCAGCTCGGCTCCGGCTCAGCGGCCATCTCACCGAACGGGTCGTGGACGATCAGCTCCTACGGCCGGCTGGAAGGGGTGGACCTCGGCATCGCCAAGATCCCGTCCGGACCGATCGGGCACCCCGTGTCGATGTACAACGGGCTCGGCGACTCCATCAGTGCCCAGACCGACCACCCTGAGGAAGCGGCGGAGTTGGTGCAGTACCTGGGGTCCGACGCCTGCCAGATCGTTATCGGCAAGGAGGGCGTCGTATTCCCCGCCCGCCCCGCCGGAACTGCTGCGGCAACGGCCGCATTCGAGGCGAAGGGGTTCGACGTTTCACCGTTCACCGACCTGGTGGCCGACAAGTACACGGTGCTGTTCCCGGTGACCACCAACGGCGCGGAGATCCTCTCCATCATGAAGCCCGTGATGGACGGCATCTACATCGGCAGCCAGGACGTCTCCAGCCTCACCACCGTGAACACGAAGATCAACGACCTGTTCACGACGAATCCGTAGTACCCGGCCGACAACGGCAGCCACCACCACACACACGCAAGACCTACGAAAGGTTCCCCATGACTTTCTCACTCGGAATCGTCGGCGCCGGCCAGTTCTCCGGCCAGTTCGCTTCCCTCTTCGCGCTGCACCCCGGCGTCAGCCGGGTGACCATCACCGACGTGCTGCCCGGACGGGCTGAACAGGTGAACGAACAACTCGGGCTCGACGGCGTCGCCGAGGATTTCGAGGCGATGCTCGCGGACCCGGCCATTGACGCGATAGCCCTGTTCACTCAGCGCTGGACCCACGGGCCCCTGGCCATCAGGGCGCTGGCCGCGGGAAAGCACGTGTACTCGGCAGTGCCGATGGCGACAAGCGAGGATGACATCGCCGCGATCATCCAGGCCGTGCGCAACACCGGGTTGATCTACATGATGGGCGAGACGAGTTTTTACAATCCGGCCGCGGTGTATGCGCGCAATCAGGTCGCGGCAGGCAAGTTCGGGCGCATCTTCTACGCAGAGGGCGACTACGTGCACGACATGGACCTCGGCTTCTACTCCGCGTATCAGTACAGCGGGGGAGAAAATTGGAAGGCCACTGCAAGCTACCCGCCCATGCTCTATCCCACCCACTCCATCGGCGGCGTGCTCGGCGTTGTCCCCACCCACGCGACCAGCGTCAGCTGCATCGGGGTACGGGACGACCGTGGCGATGGAGTTTTCGACAAGGAGGTGAGCATGTTCGACAACGACTTCTCGAACGCCACCGCCCTGTTCGAGCTCGCCGGCGGCGGTGCCATGCGCATCAACGAGATGCGCCGGGTCGGCTACCCGTCCCACATCCGCGAGAGCCGCTTCCGCTACTTCGGCACAGAGGGGAGCTTCGAACAGCTGGCCACCGTCAGCGTCTGGCAGGACAAGAGCGGGGTCACCGACGTCTCGGCATTGCTCGCGACGGCCGCCACGGCCGATGCCGGCGACCTGTCGCTGGCGAACGTCGACCCGGCGCTGCGCGACGCGTTCGTGTCTGGCCATTCCGCGGTGCACGAGACGGGCCGGCTGCCCGCGGAGTTCCACGGCGTGCACAACGGCCACGAGGGCAGCCACCACTTCCTTGTCGACGACTTCGTCACCGCCGTGAACACCTCGACCCTCCCTCCGGTGAACGCGTGGACGGCGGCGCGATTCACCCTGCCGGGCATCATCGCCCACCAGTCGGCCCTCGCCGACGGGGCCCGGCTGCAGATCACCGACTACGGCGACGCGCCGGTGCGCGTCCCCACGGGGTCCGCCGATATCCCGGCATCCGAGGTCTGACGGCACCGGAGTCTGACGGCACCGGGGTCTGACGGCACCGCCTTCGAAACTCCCCGGCGAACGCCGGCCCCTTCTCCACAGGCGGGGCCGGTGTCGGCCTCTCCCCAGGGTGAGGGCCGGTGGATGTGGGCCCGGTGTGAGTTTCTACCCTGTCGGTATGGACCTCGATCCGTTTGACAGCCTGGCACCACTCCTCCAGTCCGCTTCCAGTCCCCGGAGCCGACTCGCCCCCGTCCGGGCGCACGTCCGGGCGCTGATGCGCACCGCCGTGATTCCGGTGTGAGCGCCCCGCCATGAGCGGCACGATGGCACCGTCCCGCCACGGCGGGCATCCTCTCGATCTGCGTCTGGTGCTTCCCGCCGTGGCCTGTTGGGTCTCGGCCGGCGTGCTGGTGGGCCAGCCACGGCTCGCGGCCACCGCGGCAGGCGTCATAGGCGCCGTGAGTGCCGCCCTCCTCTGCGCGGCCATGGTGAGAACCCGCGGTCGGTTCGTCGGTCGGCCACGGCCCGGCCGGCTGCTGGGGACCCTCTCGGTCTGTTGCGCGGCTGCCGCGCTGGCCGGGGCCGTCGTGTCGGTGCAGTCACCGGCCCGGCTTCCGGACGGCGTGCGCGCAGCCATCACGGCGCACGAGGAGGTCACGACCCGGCTCACGGTGTCGTCGTCTCCGGTTCCCGGTCCGCGGGCGGCCTTCGGGGGCGCGCCGCAGGTGCGGTTCCGTGCCACCCTGACCGATCTGGAGGGCACCGTTGAACGCCGGTCGGCCTCCGCGGCGGCGATCCCGGGAGACCCCGGCCGCACCGGGGTGGCCGTTCCCATCGTGGTTTTCGCCAGGGTGTCCGGGGCGCAGCCGATGATCGGCGAGGAGATCAGGCTGGCCGGAACTCTCGTGGCCACCGACCCCGGTGATGCTGCCGCCGCCCTGCTGTTCGGGCGTGACGCGGCCGAGGTGTTGCGTCCGGCGCCCTGGTGGCTGGCCTGGGCCAACGAGCTGCGTTCGGGCTTCTCCGCGGTGTCGGGAGGACTGCCCGGCGACGGTGCCGGGCTGCTGCCGGGGCTGGCCATCGGCGACACCTCTGCGGTGGGTGACGATCTCGACAGCGCAATGAAGGTCAGCTCGCTCAGCCATCTCACGGCCGTGTCCGGCGCGAACTGCGCGATTGTGCTCGCGCTGGCGCTCATCTGCGGTGCCGCGCTCGGCCTCGGCCGACTGGCGCGGATCGTCGCCGGCCTGCTCGTGCTGGCCGGCTTCGTGGTTCTGGTGACACCCGAACCCAGCGTGGTGCGCGCAGCGGGGATGGCCACCGCCGTGCTCGTCTCCGGATCACTGGGAAGGCCGGGCCGGGGCCTGCCCGCCCTGGCCCTGGCCGCCCTGTGCCTGCTCGTGGCGGATCCCTGGCTGTCGCGCAGCTACGGTTTCGCTTTGTCGGTGTTGGCGACGCTCGGCCTGTTGGTGCTTGCGGGGCCGCTCGGCCGGTACCTGGCACGCTGGGTGCCCAGGCCCCTGGCCGTTGTCCTGGCGATCCCGATCGCCGCTCAGCTGGCTTGTCAGCCGGTCCTGGTGCTGCTGAGCCCCACCCTGCCGGCCTACGGCGTGCCGGCGAACCTGCTCGCGGCCCCCGCCGCGCCCCTGGCCACCATCGTGGGTCTGGCCGGATGCCTGCTGGTGCCGTTTCTTCCGTGGGTCGCAACCGCGTTGGTCTGGCTGGCCTGGCTGCCGGCCACCTGGATAGCCGCTGTCGCTCGCACGACGGCCGGCCTGCCCGGAAGTAGCCTGCCGTGGCTGGGCGGGCCGGCCGGGGTGATCCTCACCGTGGCCTGCACCGCCGCGGTGCTGGGACTCCTGCTGCGCCGTACCCCCGCCGTCCTGCGCATCCTGAGTGCCGGTCTGGTGTGCGTGACGGTGGGCTGCACGCTCGGCGTCTTCCTTGGCACGGGGTTCGGTCGGGCGGCGGTCTTCCCGTCCGAGTGGCAGATCGCTGCCTGCGACATCGGGCAGGGCGATGCCGTGCTCGTGCGCGACGGCGAGCGGGTGGCGCTGGTGGACGTGGGGCCTGACCCGGCGCTTCTGACGCAGTGCCTGGACACCCTGGGGATCGACACCATTGACCTGCTGGTGCTTACGCACTACGACCTGGACCACGTCGGCGGGCTGAACGCCGTGATCGGCCGGGTGGGAACGGCGCTCGTCGGAGCGCCGGAGAACGCCGAGGACGCCGGTCTGCACACCAGGCTGGCCGAGGGCGGGGCGGAGGTGCGCCAGGCTGCGCGGGGAGACAGCGGCACCCTCGGTGGCCTCGCCTGGCGCATCCTCTGGCCCATCCGAGGGTCGCCCGTCATGCAGACGGGCAACCCTGGCAGCGTCACGATCCTCTTCGACGGGGGCGGGATCAGGTCGGTCTTCCTCGGCGATCTGAATGAGGAGGCCCAGGACGCCCTCCTCTCCGCGGGGCCGGTCGGGCATGTGGACGTGGTCAAAGTGGCCCACCACGGCTCCCGCGACCAGAGTGTAGCGCTCTACGCTCAACTGCGGGCCTCGGTGGGACTCGTCTCCGTGGGCGCCGACAATGGCTACGGGCATCCGACCGCGGCACTGCTGGGTGTGCTCGCGTCGGTGGGCACCGCCGTGGTGCGCACCGACCAGGACGGGCTGACCGTTGTGGCTCAGGGACCGGATACCGCGGCCGAATCGGTCGGGGCGGTAGGCGGCGCGGCGTTACAGGTGTGGACCGAACGCATCGGCAGCACCCGCGTGGGCGACACCCGGGTCGGCAGCGTCGGGGACGCCGGTTAGGCTGGAGCGGTAGCGAAGGGAGCCTCGTGGCCGCACGAACAACCGCACAGGCACGAACCGGCAAACCGTCATCCAAGGCCGGTGCCGCGAAGATCCCGCAGCTCGCTTGGCACCAGGTGCGCCCCGCCCCCGTCGTCCTGGTCTCCGGTACCGAGACCTTCCTCGCCGAACGCGCCATTCGGACGCTGCGGGACTTCCTCAAACTCGAAGACCCCAGCCTCGAGGTCAGCGACATCCAGGCCGACAGCTACGCGCCAGGTGAGCTGCTCACCCTGGCCAGCCCGTCGCTGTTCGGTGAACCCCGGCTGATCCGGGTCAGCAATGTGGAGAAGTGCAGCGACACCTTCCTCAGCGAGGCCATCGACTACCTGCAGAACCCTGCCGACGACACCTACGTCGTGCTGCGCCACGGCGGGGGAGTGCGCGGCAAGAAGCTGCTCGACACCATCCGTAGCGGCGTCGGCGGGGCCGTCGAGGTGGTCTGCGCCGAACTCAAGAAGGACTCGGACAAACACGACTTCGCCACCGCCGAATTCCGCGCGGCCGGCAAGCGGGTCACTCCGAGCGCGCTGCGCTCACTGGTGGCCGCGTTCTCCGACGACCTCGCCGAGCTTTCGGCAGCCTGCCAGCAGCTCATCGCCGACACCGGCGCCGAAGTGACCGAGACCACCGTGGACCGCTACTACGGTGGCCGGGTCGAGACCAACGCCTTCAAGGTGGCCGATTCCGCCATCGCCGGCCGTCTCGGCGAGGCTCTTGTCACCCTGCGGCACGCCCTGTCCTCCGGTGCCGACCCGGTGCCGATCGTCGCCGCATTCGCCAGCAAGATCCGCACCATGGCGAAGCTGTTCGGCGTGCGCGGCGGCTCCGCCCAGCTGGCGGCCACCTTCAGCCTCGCCCCGTGGCAGGTCGAGCGCGCCCAACGCGATCTGCGCGGCTGGACCGATGAGGGCCTGGCGCGGTGCATCGTGATGCTCGCGGAGACCGATGCGGCCGTGAAGGGCGCCGGTCGTGACCCGGTGTTCGCCCTCGAGCGCCTCGTCACGGTCATCGCCAAGCGCGGCGAATGAATCGCGAATGAATCTCAGAACTGGTTGAACTTCAGAGCCGGTTGAACCTCAGAGCCGATCGGACACCGTGACGGAAGCCCGGTTCAGGTAGATCCACACCCCGTCGGTGTACTCGGGGTTCCCGCAGGTCTCACCACTGACCTTCACCGGCAGGATGGTCGATGAGCCGGCCAGGTCGGCCTGCGAGGCCGTCGCGGTGAACGACCCGGGCAGGCTCGGGCAATACTCCAGCTGCACCCGACCGTACAGGTCGGTGAACTGCACCTCGATCCGCGCGGTCGGCGCGGGCAACAGAACGGTGAGCACCACGGCCAGGGCAGCCAGCGCCAGACCGACGACGCCCAAGACCGATCCCAGGATGGTCAGCCCGCGTCCGGGCACGACCGGATGCGCAGGGGTCACCGCTGAGTCAGGCGCGGCAGGGCCAGCCGCGGATGCGCCAGCCACGGCGGAGCCAGCCACGGCGGGGTCGGCCGTGTTCCACGGTTGTGCGCCGGGTGGCGGGCCGGGCGGCGGCTGCACCTCGGGCCGCACGGCCGGCGGCGTGGCGGGCAGTGACGCGGCGAAAAGCACGCAGGCGCCGGCCAAGACCAGGATGAACCCGAGCAGGCCCGCGAAAACCCAGGGGCTCAGGCCCGCATAGGCCGTCACCTGGGGAGCGAACCTCAGCCCGACCGCGATCACGGCGGCCGCCACGGCGAACGCGGCACCGAGGAACCTGGCCTGTCGACGCCAGACCGACGGTTTGTCGGCGCCGGTGTGGCCTGGCTGCTGGGGGCCTGTCCGTTCGCTCATCACGCCGACACCATAGCGTCGGCCGGTCGGCACGGAAAGGCCCGGCCGGGCCGGCGGTCAACGCAGAACACCCCCGCCCAGGAGGGCGGGGGTGTGTCTGTCGTATTTACTGCAGCGAGCTTGCCGGCCGCACCGACGTGCGTACAGCGGGCTCGCTCGATCGCGTGTGCTTAGAGCGCGTTGACAGCCTTGGCGATAGCGGACTTCTTGTTCGCTGCCTGGTTCTGGTGGATGACGCCCTTGCTGACGGCCTTGTCGAGCTTCTTGGAAGCAACGGCGAGGCTGGCGACAGCCTTGTCCTTGTCACCGGCGGCGACGGCGAGGCGGGTCGACCGGATGGCGGTCTTGAACTCGCTCTTGACCGCCTTGTTGCGCTCCTGCGACTTCTTGTTCGTGAGGATCCGCTTGATCTGCGACTTGATATTTGCCACGTTTTTTACGCTTTCGTTAGGTTCTTGTTCGGATGGGCCGCCCGGTGATAGAGGGCACCGTGCGGCGAAAATCGTGTGGGGTGGGACCCAACACGCAAGCCAACAGGCAACGATACCAGTTATCGGCCCGGATGGTTGACCGGATCGGGGGAGTCAGGAGCGAGATCCGCCTCGACGTCGGCAATGATGCGCCTGAGCACAGTATCAAACCGGTGCGGCCGGTGCAGGCTCACCAGGTGGCCGGCGCCGGGGACCGTCACCAGGGTGCCGTGCCTGGCCGCCGTGAGGAATCGTCGCTGGTGCAGGCGGAAGTGGTCGTAGGCGCCGTTGACCAGCCACACCCGGCCGGGAAAGGCCCGGAGATCCGCCAGCGGCGACAACCTTCCGGTCGCCGCGAGACCCGCGTCCATGACGTCGAGGGCCACACCGCCGGCGAGCACGTCCTGCACGGCGTTCGGAGGGAGCATCCGCCGCACCATGAAGGTGTGCAACCGGAGGCCGCGGTCGGGCAGGCGGTGGATGAGGCCGGCCAGCCGGCGGTAGGCGGCCAGGCCAGGCCCGCCCGGTTCGAACGACGACCCGGCTGCCACCAGGCCGAGCACCCGGTCCGGGTTCCTGGCCGCATAGGCCATGGCGTAGTACCCACCGAGCGACAGGCCGACCAGCAGCACCGGTCCGCCCAGCCGGTCGACGCCGGCATCGATGGCGGCGAGTGCACCCTCGAGGGTGAACGCCTCGTCCAGGCGCGAACCGTGGCCGGGCAGGTCAATCGCGAGCACCGGATGCCCCGCCGCCGCCAGCCACGCCAGCTGGTGCCGCCACATGCTGGCAGACGTGCGGATCCCGTGCACGAGCAGAACCGGGATTCGCGGGCCGCCGGCACTCATCAGACGCCCCGGATGGTGCCGGACGCGCGGGCGCTGGCCACGGCGGAGGTGCGGGAGCCGACGCCGAGCTTGCCGAAGATGTGCACAAGGTGCGACTTCACCGTGGCCTCGCTGAGGAACAGGTCCTGACCGATCTGCCGGTTGGAGCGGCCGGCCGCCACCAGGCCGAGCACCTCGACCTCCCGGGGGGAGAGCCGGCCCTCCGGGATTCGCGAACGGTCCGCCAGCCGGGTCACGATGGCCGGCGCCAAGGCGCTCTGGCCCGCCGCCGCGGCCCGGACGGCTGCGACGAGTTCGGTCGGCGGGGCGTCCTTGAGCAGATATCCGCTCGCGCCGGCCTCGATGGCCCCGAGGATGTCGGCATCCGTGTCGTAATTTGTCAGGATCAGGACGTGCGGTGCGCCAGGTGCCGCCCGGACCTGGCGGGTGGCCTCGGCGCCCTGCAGGCCGGAAACGGGCTGCGCGCCGCCGAACTGGAGGTCCATCAGCACCACATCGACCCGGCCAGACGCGGCAAGGGCCACGGCGTCTTCCGCGGTGGCCGCCTCCAGTTCCACCACCAGGTCCGGTTCGGCGCCGAGCACGGCGCGCAGGCCCGCCCGCACCACCGGGTGGTCGTCGGCGAGCAGCAGCCGGATCATGCCAGCCCCTCGCGGATCGGGAATCGCACAGCGACCGCGGTGCCCTGGCCCGGCGCCGACTCCAGAACGAAACTGCCGCCGAGCTGTTCGACGCGCTGCCGGATGGCGACGAGCCCGAACGAGTCCGGGCTCTGGGCCGTCGCGGCGGTGAGGGTGAAGCCCCGGCCGTCGTCGACGATGTCGAGGGCGACCTCATCGGTCATGTAGCTCAGGGTGACCTCGGCCCGGTTCGCGCCGGCGTGCTGGGCGACGTTGGCCAGCGAGCCCTGCGCGATCCGCAGCAGGGTCGTCTCCAGTGGCATCGGCAGGGCTATCGGGTCGCCCGTCACGTGCAGGCTGACCCGGGTGGCCCGTTCACTGCCCGCCGCACTGCCCACAGCGGTGCGTTCGGCCGACGCGGCGAGCCTGGTGAGCGCGCCGGGCAGGGTCTGGGTGTCCAGGGCGGGCGGGGTGAGTTCCCGGATGAATCGGCGGGTCTCCTGCAGGTTGGCCGCCGCGGTCTCCCTGGCCAGGCGCAGGTGCTCCAGCGCCGCCGGGTCGGAAACCCGGCCCTCTGCGGCGTGCAGAAGCATCTGGATGCTGGACAGGCCCTGCGCCACGGTGTCGTGGATCTCCCTGGCCAGGCGTTCCCGCTCGGCGAGGGTGCCTGCGTCCCTGGCGGCGGCGGCCAGCTGGGTGCGCGTGGCGAGCAGGTCCTTGATCAGGTTCTGCCGTTCGGCCGCCTCACGCAGGAGGGCCCGGTAGCCCAGCCCTACCGCCACCGCGACCGCCGCCCCCACCAGCGGACCGAGGGTGGCGCCCAGGCTCAGGCCCACATGGAAACTCATCGCCCAGATCGTCAGCACCACGCTCAGCAATACCAGCGGGATTCCCGCCCGGAGGGGCAGGACATGCAATTGCAGGAAGAACAGCGGGAAGACGATGAATGCGGCATCCGGTTCAAGTAGGGTCAGCGCCAGCCATTCCACCAGCAACAGAGTCATCCACACGGGCACAAACCAGACCGACGGCCGGCGTCTGGCCAGCTCGCTGCCACCGATGTAGGTGCCGAGGAACACGGCCGCCAGGACAACGGTGGCACCCGCGCCGGCGGCGGGACCGAGCAGGGCGCGAACCACCACGAGGCCGGTCAACAGCACGATCAGCAGATGCAGGCCGATACGCAGGCCGGAGAACACCGGGGTGAGGGCCGAATGCGGCAACCCGTCACCGATGCTGGCCGGAGGCATGGGATCCCGGCGGGCGGGGTGGGGGCGGAGGGCAATGGTGGACATGATCCGCTCAGCATAATCAGGCCAGCAGAAGGCGTCATCCGTCGAACGGTTGACCGGCAGGTCACCAGGGCAGGTCACACCGGCACTGCGAGGCATGGGAGAATTGGGCCCATCATGTCACCGAGAGCTCTCAAGGCGCTGGAACCGGCCGCAACCGCCCCCGCGTTCATCCGTAACTTCTGCATCATCGCGCACATCGACCACGGCAAGTCCACGCTGGCCGACCGGATGCTGCAGATCACCGGCGTCGTCGACGACCGCTCCATGCGCGCCCAATACCTGGACCGGATGGACATCGAACGCGAACGCGGCATCACCATCAAGAGCCAGGCCGTGCGCATGCCGTGGGAGATGGACGGTCAGACCTACGCACTGAACATGATCGACACCCCCGGCCACGTCGACTTCACCTACGAGGTCTCCCGCAGCCTCGCCGCCTGCGAGGGCGCCATCCTGCTCGTCGACGCCGCGCAGGGCATCGAAGCCCAGACGCTGGCGAACCTGTACCTGGCGCTGGAGAACGACCTCACCATCATCCCGGTGCTCAACAAGATCGACCTGCCGGCGGCCGACCCCGACAAGTACGCCAAGGAGCTCGCCAGCCTCATCGGCGGCAGCCCCGACGACGTGCTGCGGGTCTCCGGCAAGACCGGCGTGGGCGTGTCCGAGCTGCTCGACCGGGCCACCTCGCTGATCCCCGCCCCGGTCGGCGACGCCAACGCGCCGGCCCGCGCGATGATCTTCGACTCGGTCTACGACAGCTACCGCGGCGTCGTCACCTACGTGCGCATGATCGACGGGCACCTCAGCCCGCGCGAGAAGATCCAGATGATGTCGACGCGCGCCACCCACGACATCCTCGAGATCGGCGTCACCAGCCCCGAACCCACGCCGAGCAAGGGCCTGGGCGTCGGCGAGGTGGGCTACCTGATCACCGGTGTGAAGGACGTGCGCCAGTCCAAGGTCGGCGACACCGTCACCACCGCCATGAAGCCGGCCACCGAGGCGCTGCCCGGCTACACCGAGCCGAAGCCGATGGTGTTCTCCGGCCTCTACCCGATCGACGGCAGCGACTACCCGGCGCTGCGCGAAGCGCTCGACAAGCTCAAGCTCTCGGATGCGTCGCTGGTCTACGAACCGGAGACCTCCGTCGCGCTCGGCTTCGGCTTCCGTTGCGGCTTCCTGGGCCTCTTGCACCTCGAGATCATCACCGAGCGCATCGACCGGGAGTTCAATCTCGACCTGATCACCACGGCGCCCAGCGTGATCTACGAGGTCACCACCGACGACAAGAAGACCGTCACGGTCACCAACCCGAGCGAGTTCCCGAACGGCAAGATCGCCGTCGTCGAGGAGCCCATCGTCAAGGCCGCGATCCTCGCGCCCAAGGACTACGTGGGCGTGATCATGGAACTCTGCCAGGGCCGCCGCGGCACCCTGCTCGGCATGGAGTACCTCGGTGAGGACCGGGTCGAGATCCGCTACACGATGCCGCTTGGCGAGATCGTGTTCGACTTCTTCGACCAGCTCAAGAGCAAGACCGCCGGTTACGCGTCGCTGGACTACGAGCCCATCGGCTCGCAGGAGGCCGACCTGGTCAAGGTCGACATCCTGCTCCAGGGCGAACAGGTCGACGCGTTCAGCGCCATCGTGCACCGCGACAAGGCCTACGACTACGGCGTCCTCATGACCGGACGCCTCCGCAAGCTCATTCCGCGCCAGCAGTTCGACGTGCCCATCCAGGCTGCCATCGGCGCCCGCATCATCGCCCGCGAATCGATCAGCGCCATCCGCAAGGACGTGCTCGCCAAGTGCTACGGCGGTGACATCTCCCGCAAGCGCAAGCTGCTCGAAAAGCAGAAGGAGGGCAAGAAGCGCATGAAGATGGTCGGCCGGGTCGAGGTTCCGCAGGAGGCGTTCATCGCGGCGCTCTCGGGCGACGAACCGCCCAAGAAGGAAAAGAAGTAACGATCATGCGCCGCTCGACCTTCACCGACGCCGCCGTGACCTACGCGGCCATCGGCGGCACGCTCGCCCCCGACCTGATGCGCTACCCGCCCAAGGGGCACCACCCGCTCGAGCGCACTGTGCGCCTGGGCAGCGGCGAGGACCGCTTCCGGGTGGCGACGACGGCGCTGATGACCTGGGGCGTGCAGCGCGGCAGCGGCATCGAGGTCACCGACCTCGACGCCGGCACCGGCGTGCAGTACACCGGCATCGTCTTCACCGACGAGGGCACGCCGGCGGCCAACCAGGAGCACCCGGTGAACGAGGCGACCTTCGCCGAGGACGGCACCCCGTTCATCAGTAACGGGATGACCGCCGTCCTGAAGATCCCCAACGGCCCGTTCACCGTCGCCGCGCCGGTGCGGGTGGTCTACGTCATCGATGAGGTCGACAAGATCGGCTTCGGCTACGGCACCATGCGCGGTCATCCGCAGAACGGCGAGGAGTGCTTCATCGTCGACCGGCGCGCCGACGATTCGGTCTGGCTCACCATCCGCTCGTTCTCCCGTCCAAGCACCTGGTACTACCGCCTCGCCTGGCCGGTGCTGCGTTTCCAGCAGGAGCGCTACACCAAGCGGTACCTGCTCGCCCTCCACCCCGTCGGAATGGGCTGATGGCCGGACCGCACCCGGTCGGCGACCCCGCGCCCCTGGACGGACTGATCCCGGCCTCGGCCGCCGTCGGCGCCGCTGAACGCGACTTCGGCGTCTACCTGCACGTGCCGTTCTGCAAGGTCCGCTGCGGGTACTGCGACTTCAACACCTACACCGCCACCGAACTCCGCGGTGTGAAGCAGAGCGACTACGCCAGCCAGGCGGTTCTCGAGGTCGAGTCTGCCGCGCGCATCCTCGCCGAGTCCGGCGTTCCGGCGCGCCCGGCCGCCACGGTCTTCTTCGGCGGCGGCACCCCCACTCTGCTGCCCGCCGACCACCTGGTGCGCATGCTGCACTCGGTGCGCGACACCTTCGGCATCGTGCCAGGAGCCGAGATCACCACAGAGGCCAACCCCGACTCCGTGGATGCGGCGTACCTGCGCCAGCTGGCCGAGGCCGGTTTCACCCGGGTGTCCTTCGGCATGCAGTCCGCGGTTCCCCGCGTCCTGGCCACTCTCGAGCGCACCCATGATCCCGAGCGCGTGCCGCTCGTGGTGCAGTGGGCACGGGAGGCAGGCCTGGACGTGAGCCTCGACCTCATCTACGGCACACCGGGGGAGACCATCGAGGACTGGCAGGCCAGCCTCGAGCAGGCCATCGGGCAGAAGCCCGACCACATCAGCGCCTACTCGCTCATCGTCGAGGACGGCACCAAACTCGCTCGGCAGATCCGCCGCGGCGAGCTCGTACAGCCCGACGAAGACCTGCAGGCCGACTTCTACGAGCTGGCCGACAGACGGCTGGAAGAGGCAGGCTACAGCTGGTACGAGGTGAGCAACTGGTCCACGGACGAGGCGCACCGCTCCCGCCACAATCTCTCCTACTGGCGCAGCACCGACTGGTGGGGCGTCGGCCCCGGGGCGCACAGCCACGTCGGCGGTGTCCGCTGGTGGAACGTCAAGCATCCGGCCGCGTACGCCGACCGGATCCTGGCCGGCCATTCGCCGGCCGCCGGACGCGAGACCCTGGACGACGCCACCCGCGAAACCGAACGAGTGCTGCTGCTGACCAGGATCCGGGAAGGTATCCCGGTCGCGACGCTCTCAGCACTCGGCCGCCGCGAGGTCGCCGGCCTGATCAACGATCGGTTGATCGACGGCCGGGCCGCCATCGGCGGGAACATCGAGCTCACCCTGACGGGCCGTCTGCTCGCCGATGCCGTGGTGCGCCGGCTCCTCACGGACTGAACCTCCGCGAACTGTGAGCTAAGCCCCGAAACGCGCGCGTTTTTGGGGCTTAACTCACAGTTCGCGTGGTCGTCGCGCTAGTTGAGGAACTTGATGGTCAGCGGGTAGGTGTACCACTCGCCCTTGTTGGCCGCGACGGCGGCGATGATGCTGAACACGATGTTGAGGATGCCGGCGGCGGCGATGATGAGCACCCCGATGCCGATGACGGTGAGGATCCCGCCGACAAGGTAGGCGATGGCCAGCGTGATCTGGAAGTTCAGGGCAGTCGCGGAGTGCGCGCGGATGAACGGACCCCGGTCCTTGAGCACGATGTAGCCGATCAGGGCGGGCAGGAAACTGAAGATGATGCCGCCGATGTGGATCAGGGTGGCCCAGAGCTTCTCGTCGGCCGGGCTCAGCTGGCTCGGTGCCTGGTATGGGGTGGCGGGGGGAGGCGTTGCCTCTGACATTGGATCTCCTTTAGGGACTCCGGTGGAAAGGCCGGGTGCGCACGGGTGTCGCTGTCTCCAGAATAGCGCCGCTCGGCGTTCACCGAGCGGGCAAACTAGCTGATCAGGCGGAGAGAGAACGGATAGCGGTAGCCGCGGCCCTCCCGAGCGCTCAAGAAGGCGACCACCGAGAAGATCGAGCCGAGCAGCCAGAGCACCCAGCCCAGGGATGACAGCACCGACAGCAGGCCGAAGGTGAGCAGGCCCAGGATGGTCGCGGCAAGGTTGATGGCCACGTAGCCGATCAAGAGCGTGATCTGGAAGTTCAGCGCTTCCTTGCCCTCAGTGTTGGTGAACGGCCCTCGGTCCTTGAAGACCAGCCAGATGATCAGGGCCGGAGGAAAGAAGAGGATGCCGCCCAGGTGGGCCAGAGAGGCCCACTGCCGGTCCTGCTCCGGGGTGAGCGGCGCCCCGGCTGCCGGCGGCTGTGCTGGTCCCTGTCCCGTGGGATAGCTCATGACAATGCCCTTCGGTGAACGGTGCGTGGTGGTCGTTGGTTCAACGCTACTGCCCGAAATCGTCCGGGAGCAATGGGTATCGCCGCCACCCGCGATATGATTAGCAGTCAAACAATGAGAGTGCCAGCGCAGAACAGGCACACCGGGTACGAGGGAGGCGAATGATCATGGTGTCAGATCGCAGCCTTGAGGTGCTTCGGGTCATCGTCCAGGACTACGTCGCGTCCCGCGAACCCGTCGGGTCGAAGTCGATCGTCGACAGGCACGCCTTCGGTGTGTCGGCCGCCACCATCCGCAACGACATGGCGCTCCTCGAAGAAGAGGAATTGATCGTCGCCCCGCACACCTCGTCCGGGCGAATCCCCACCGACAAGGGCTACAGGTTGTTCGTGGATCACCTCGCCGACCTCCGCCCGCTCACCGGCGCCCAACGGCAGGCCATCGAGGTGTTCCTCGGCCAGTCAGCCGATCTCGACGAGGTCCTCGCCCGTAGTGTGCGACTGCTGTCCCAGCTCACCCACCAGGTCGCCCTCGTGCAGTACCCGTCGCTGTCCCGCGCCACCGTGCGCCACATCGAACTGGTGCCGCTGAGCGACACCCGAGTGCTGTCGGTCCTGATCACCGACTCCGGGCGGGTCGAACAGCGCGTCGTCGAGCTGCCCAGGCTGCTGGACGAAGCCGCCCTGGCCGAACTCCGCTCCCGGCTCAACGCCGTTGTGGGCGGCCTGAGCATGAGCGAGGCCGCCGCCGCCCTGACCGGGCCCACCGGTCTGGGCGGGCCGGAGGTGCAGGACCTGATCGACCTGATCACCTCCACCCTGCGCGACCAGGTCGGCGCCAACCGGCAGGACCGTCTGGTCATGGCGGGAGCCGCGAACCTGGTGCGCACCGAGGACGACTTCACCGGCAGCATCTATCCGGTGCTCGAGGCTATCGAGGAGCAGGTGGTGCTGCTGCGCCTGTTCGGCGAGATGGCCACGGACCAGCACGGCGTGTCAGTGAGCATCGGCCGCGAGAACGCACCATTCGGGCTCGGCGAGACGTCGGTCCTGACCAGCGGATACACCTCCCGCGGTGACGCGGCCCGGCTGGGCGTCCTTGGCCCGACACGGATGGACTACTCCAACAACATGGCGGCCGTGCGCGCCGTCGCGAGGTACCTCTCGCGCCTGCTCGGCGAGAACTGACCCCACCTAACCTTCCTGCACGACTTCCCACCCCAAGACCGCACAACCGCAAGGAGAGCCAGCTTTGGCTGACCATTACGAAGCACTCGGCGTCGCCCGCGATGCCAGCACAGACGACATCAAGAAGGCCTACCGCAAGCTCGCCCGCCAGCTGCACCCCGACGTCAACCCCGGCGCCGAGGCGTCCGAACGGTTCAAGACCGTCACGCACGCCTACGACGTGCTGAGTGACCCCAAGCAGCGCCAGAACTACGACCGCGGAGGCGACGGGCGCTCCGGCCAGGGCGGCGGCGGCTTCGACGCCGGCAACTTCGGCGATATCTTCGAGACCTTCTTCGGCGGGGGCGGTGGCGGCAGCCGCGGGCCCCGGTCCCGGCGCGAGCGCGGCCAGGATGCCCTCATCCGGGTCGAACTCGACCTCGACGAGGTCATCTTCGGCACCCACCGCGACATCGAGGTGGACACGGCGATCGTCTGTGCCACCTGTTCGGGCACCTGCTGCCAGCCAGGCACCTCGCCGGTCACCTGCGACATCTGCCACGGCACCGGCAGCATCCAGCGTGCCGTGCGCTCGCTGCTCGGCAACGTCATGACCTCCAGCCCCTGCGGCTCGTGCCGCGGCTACGGCACCATCATCGCCACCCCCTGCGTGACCTGCCAGGGCCAGGGCCGAGTGCGCGCCCGCCGCACCGTGCCGGTGGACATCCCCGCCGGCGTCGACACCGGCCTGCGCCTGCAGATGCCCGGCAGCGGCGAAGCCGGCCCGGCCGGTGGCCCGAACGGTGACCTGTACCTCGAGATGAAGGTGCGCCACCACGACGTCTTCAGCCGCGACGGCGACGACCTTCTCTGCACCCTCGAGGTGCCGATGACCGACGCCATCCTCGGTGCGACCGCCACAGTGAAGGCTCTCGACGGTGACATCGAGGTGGAGCTGCGCCCCGGAGTGCAGGCCGGCGAGATCCTCACGGTCAAGGACCGCGGTGTCACCAGACTGCGCGGCAACGGCCGCGGCGACCTGCGGGTCGGCGTGCAGGTGCTCACCCCCACCAAGCTCGACCACAAGGAGCGGGAACTGATCGAGGCCTTCGCCGCCAGACACAAGGTTCCGGCCCCCGCCCTCAGCCAGTTCCAGCAGGGCCTGTTCGCGAAACTCCGCGACAGGTTCCTCGGCTAGGAACGCAGTCCAGATGGCGCATTTCTTCCTGTCCGACACCCTCGGCACGTCCGCCGACGGCGGCCGCGCCGCCGACCCCGTACCCGGGGCCACGGTGAGTCTCACCGGGGCCGAGGCCAAGCACGCCGTCACGGTCAGCCGGGTGCGGCCCGGCGAGACACTGCTGCTGGGCGACGGCGCCGGCCTGATACTGGGCGTCACAGTCCTGACGGCGGCGCCGGCGGAACTCACGGCCAGGGTGGACACGGTCTCCCGGACGCCGGCGGCCACACCACGGATCCTGCTCGTGCAGGCACTGGCCAAGGGCGACCGCGACGAACTCGCCGTACAGGCCGCGACCGAGCTCGGCATCGACGGGGTCATCCCGTGGGCCGCCGCCCGGTCGGTCGCCCGCTGGGAAGGTGTCAAGATCGCCAAGGGGCAGGCGCGGTGGTCCGCCATCGTGCGCGAAGCCAGCAAGCAGTCCATCAGGGGATGGTTGCCCCAGGTGCTGCCGCTGACCAGCACCAAGCAGCTGGCCGTGCTGGCCACGACCAGCCGGATGCTCCTGCTCGAGCCGACAGCCGAACTCAGGCTGACCGCCGTCGCCGTACCCACCGACGACAGGGACATCGTGCTCGTCGTGGGGCCGGAGGGCGGCATCGCCCCCAGCGAACTGGACATCCTCGAACAGGCCGGCGCCAGCCGGGTGCGCCTGGGTGACACCGTGCTGCGCACGTCGACGGCCGGCCCGGCCGCGGTCGCCATCCTGAACGCAACCCTCGGCCGCTGGTAGGAGCGCTTAAGATAGGACTATGGCTTCCTCCGGTGCAGAACCCACGATCTTCAGCCGTATAGTGGCGCGCGAAATTCCGGCGACCATTGTCGCGGAGACCGATCACATCATCGCGTTCAACGACATCGCCCCGCAGGCGCCCGTGCACGTCGTGGTGACCACCAAATCCCAGCAGTACCGCAACGTCGGCGAACTGGCGGCGGGGGACCCGGCGCTGCTTGCCGAGCTGATCGCCGTGGCCGGCCGGGTGGCCGACGAGCACTGCGGCAGCGAGTTCCGGCTGATCTTCAACACCGGAGCCTCCGCGGGCCAGACCGTCTTCCACGTGCACGCGCACGTCCTCGGCGGCGTCCTTGAGGAGGGCACGCTTGCTGCCCTCTGACGCCGAGACGTCCGGCAGCGATGCCGTGGGCGTGGTGCGGAAACTCCTCGTCGACGGCGTCGCCATGGTGCGCCTGCTCGGGCCTCAGGACCGGTTCCTCGGCACGATCGAGAAGGAATACCCCAGCGTCTCCGTGCACGTGCGCGGCAACGAGGTCACCCTCACCGGACCGGCCGCCTCGGTTGACGCGGTGGTCCGGCTGATCGAGGAGCTCGAGGCACTGCTCCGTACCGGCGCCGACCTCGGTGACACCGAGGTGAGCACCTCGGCGAAGATGCTCGGGGCCGACTCGAGCTCCAGCCCCTCGACCGTGCTCGGGCAGGCCATCCTGACCTCCCGTGGCCTCACCGTGCGGCCCAAGACCCTCGGCCAGAGTGACTACGTCAACGCGATCGACGAGAACGCCATCGTTTTCGGCATCGGACCGGCCGGAACCGGCAAGACCTACCTCGCCATGGCCAAGGCCGTGCAGGCCCTGCAGCGTAAGGAAGTCGACCGGATCATCCTCACCCGGCCGGCCGTCGAAGCGGGGGAGCGGCTGGGCTTCCTGCCCGGCAGCCTGACCGACAAGATCGACCCGTACCTGAGGCCGCTGTACGACGCGCTGTTCGAGATGATGGATCCCGAGCTGGTGCCCAAGCTCCTCGCGGCCGGCACCATCGAGGTCGCCCCGCTCGCCTACATGCGCGGCCGCACCCTGAACTCCGCGTTCATCGTGCTGGACGAGGCGCAGAACACCACGCCGGAGCAGATGAAGATGTTCCTCACCCGCCTCGGCTTCGGCTCCCAGATGGTGGTCACCGGCGACATCACCCAGGTGGACCTGCCCGCGGGCGCCAGCGGTCTCCGGCTGGTCACCACGGTTCTCGACGGCATCGACGACATCGCCTTCGTGCGGTTGACCAGCGCCGACGTCGTTCGCCACAGCCTCGTCGGCCGCATCGTCGACGCCTACACCGAATACGACGCGCAGAAGCAGGCCAAACGCTACGAAAGCGAACAGGCCCGCGACTTCGCCTCCCGCGCTCCGCACCAGGGGAATCCGCGCGATCGCACCCCGAAACGGAGATCCAGTTGAGCATCGAAATCAACAACGAGTCGGCCATCCCGGTCGACGAAGCCGCCATCCAGCGCCTCGCCGCCTTCGCCCTCGACACCATGCACGTGCACGCCGACGCCGAGCTGGCCATCGTCCTTGTCGACGAGGGCGCCATGGAAGCGCTGCACGTGCAGTGGATGGACGAACCCGGTCCCACCGACGTCCTGAGTTTCCCCATGGACGAGCTGCGCCCGGGAACCGAAGACGCCCAGACCCCGGCCGGGCTGCTCGGCGACATCGTGCTGTGCCCGCAGGTGGCGCAGGGCCAGGCCGAGACCGCCGGCCACAGCACCCTCGACGAACTTCTCCTGCTCACCGCGCACGGCGTTCTGCACCTGCTCGGCTTCGACCACGCCGAGCCCGACGAGGAGAAGGAGATGTTCGCCATCCAGCGCGACATCCTGATCGGCTTCGCCATGCAGGAACGACGCCGGCCCCGATGATCGTCGGGTGGTTCCTGACCGCCGCCATCCTGCTCGTCGCCTTCGGCGGGCTGATGGCCGCCGTCGACGCGGCGATAGTGTCCCAATCCCGGGCGGACATCGCCGAGCTCGCGGTCACCGCACGATCCAAACGGTCGTTGCGGGCGATCGCCGCCGATACGGGCGCGCACCTGAACGCCGTCAACTTCGTGCGCATCATCGCGGAAACCACGGCCGCGGTGCTGGTGACCCTGGTCTTCGCCACGACCATCGAACAGCTCTGGCTGGCCCTGCTGCTCTCGGCCCTGCTGATGACAGCGGTGTCCTTCGTTCTCGTCGGGGCCAGCCCGCGCAGCGTCGGCCGGGCGCATCCGAAGACCCTGCTGACCCTCACGGCGGTTCTGGTGCATTTCCTCCGTGTGCTGCTCGGCCCCGTCGCCAATGCGCTCGTGGCGCTCGGCAACCGGGTGACCCCCGGGCGCACCCGGCTGGCCACGTTCACCTCTGAGGATCAGCTGCTGAGCATGGTCGACGAGGCCACCGAACTCGACGTGATCGAGGAGGACGACCGCGAGTTGATCCACTCCATCTTCGAGTTCAGTGAGACCGTCGTGCGCGAGGTGATGATCCCGCGTACCGACATGGTCACCATCGACGCCGACGCCACCGTGGGTGCGGCGATGGGACTGTTCCTGAGCAAGGGGTTCTCCAGGGTCCCCGTCGTCGACGGTGAAGTCGACGACGTGACCGGGATCCTGTACCTGCGAGACGTCGCGAGGCTGGTCTACGAACGCCCCCGCAACCTGGAGGCGCTGCGTGTGGGCGAACTCGCCAAGCCCGCCCAGTTCGTGCCCGAATCCAAGAAGGCCGACGCGTTGCTACGCCAGATGCAACTCGAATCCAACCACCTCGCCATCCTTGTGGACGAGTACGGCGGTATCGCCGGACTGGTCACGCTCGAGGACCTCATCGAGGAACTCGTCGGCGATATCTCCGACGAGTACGACCGCGACGTCGTCGAGATCGAGGATCTCGGGTCGGGCCGCTTCCGGGTCAGTGCCCGGCTGCCCGTCGACGAGCTCGGCGAACTCTTCGACCTCGACCTCGACGATGACGAGGTCGACTCGGTCGGCGGCCTGCTGGCCAAGGCGCTCGGCAGGTTGCCGGTCGCCGGGTCCGAGGCCAGGACCAGCGGGCTGATCCTCACCGCGGAACGCACAGAGGGTCGACGAAAACGAATCAGCACAGTGCTGGTTGAACCAGACAAGGCGTTGAGAGACGCACAGTCCGCATTCCTGGGAATGCCGGACACCGAAGGAGCACACGGCAATGACAAAAGAACCTGATTTCCGCGCGGGGTTCGTCTCCTTCGTCGGACGCCCCAACGTGGGCAAGTCCACCCTGACCAACGCTCTGGTGGGGGAGAAGGTCGCGATCACCTCGTCGAAGCCGCAGACCACCCGCCGCGCGATCCGCGGCATAGTGCATCAGAAGAACGGCCAGCTGATCCTGGTCGACACCCCTGGCATCCACCGCCCCCGCACGCTGCTCGGCGAGCGGTTGAACAGCCTGGTGCAGTCCACCCTCAGCGGCGTCGACGTGGTGGGCCTCTGCATCCCGGCCAACGAACCGATCGGCCCCGGCGACAAGTTCATCAACGAGCAGCTGGACAACTTCCCGCGCGCCAAGAAGGTGGCCATCGTCACCAAGATCGACATGTCGTCCAAGACCAGTGTCGCCAACCAGCTCCTCGCGGTGTCGCAGTTGCGCGACTGGGAGGCCATCGTGCCGATCTCGGCGACCAGCCGCATCCAGCTCGACGTGCTCAGCAGCGAACTGCTCCGGCTGCTTCCGCTCAGCGACGCACCGCTGTATCCGGCGGATGCCGTGACAGACGAAAGCCTGGAGTCGCGCATCTCCGAGTACATCCGGGAGGCGGCCCTCGAGGGCGTCACCGACGAGTTGCCTCACTCGATCGCCGTGACGATCGACGACATCATCGAGCGCGACGACCAGGAGCTCGTGGAGATCTACGCCAACCTCTTCGTGGAACGCGACAGCCAGAAGGGCATCATCATCGGCAAGTCGGGCAGCCGGCTGAAAGACGTCGGGATGCGCGCCCGCAAGCAGATCGAGCCCCTCGTCGGCAAGCGGGTGTTCCTCTCGCTGCGGGTGAAGGTCGCCAAGGAATGGCAGCGTGACCCGAAGCAGCTGGGCCGCCTGGGCTTCTAGAGCCGGGCTCCCAGGTGCTGCCGGGGGCTCAGCCGGTTCATGCCGTGCTGGGTCCCTCTCTGTCGGTTCCGCCTGCCGCCGGCAGCGCCGAGCGCGCTGATCCCGTGGAGTCCTCAGCGGCGGAGGAGTCCGGCTTGCTGACCCTCAGCAATACGCGGTCCTTCGCACCGGACTTGCCGAGTCGTTCGATGAACAGGAAGATCCGGTACTCGAGCCGGTACTTCGCGGCGAAGACCGCGGTCAACAGGGCTCGGCTCCGGTCGTCGTCCTCGATGACGGCATTCGCCTCCAGCGGCAGCGCGCCGGCCGCCACAGTTCCCGTGCGGGAGCAGGGCGCCAGCTGCACCCGGGACGTGTGACGCAGGCGCTTCACCTTGCCGCTCTGCTTCGGGGTCGTCACGATCAGGTCGTCACCATCCCTGGCGATCCAGACCGGGGTCGAAACCGGTTCTCCCGATCGGCGGAATGTGGTGAGGGACACGAAACGCTCGTCGCCGAGGCCGGTCAGTGTGGTGGGGGAGGACATTTCCACACTGTATCTGCTCCACAATGGAACGGTCGGCAGACGTTGCCGGCACGATGGAGGGTCCCCATGTCACAGGTGCGCAATGTCTGAGCCGGTTATCGCCATCGTGGGCGCCGGAGCCGTGGGAGGGCTCCTCGGCGTCCTCCTGAACCGTAGCGGGACCGATGTCGTGGCCGTCGCTCGTCCGGCAACGGCCCGGCGGATCAACGCCGACGGCCTCACCCTGCACAGCCCCCATTTCGGCGACCAGGTCGGCCGGCTCCCGGCGGTGACCGAGATCCCCGTCGGCGCCCGCGTGATCGTGGCCACCAAGGCCTACGCCCTCCCCGGACTCACCGACGCCCTCCGGCGAGCGCAACCCGCCGAGGTCGTGTCCCTGCTCAACGGCATCGAGCACATGGACGTCCTGCGACAGGCCGCCCCCGATGCCCGTGTGGCGGGCGCCACGATCGCCGTCGAGAGCACCCGAGTCGGCCCCACGGTCATCGACCACCGCAGCCCGTTCCTGCGGCTCACCGTTCCGGCCGCGGCGGAGAGCACCGGGATCGTCACGGCCTGGACCAGCGCCGGACTCGAGGTCACCGTGGGCGGAACCGAGGCGGAGGTGCTGTGGAGCAAACTGCGATTCCTGGCGCCGATGGCACTGCTCACGTCTTACTGGCGCCTGCCCATCGGCGCCGCCCGGGAACACGACCCAGCCCTGACCACTGCCGTGCTGGCCGAGGTCGCCCAGATCGCCACCCGAGATGGTGTGCCCTCCGACCCCGTCCAACTCGCCCGTGCCATCCACGCGCTGCCGGACGGCATGCGATCCTCACTACAGAACGACCTGGAGACCGGGGCGGCAACTGAACTCGACGCCATCGGTGGCGCTCTGCTGCGCCGGGCCCGCCACCATGGTGTTCCCGCGCCGCGGGTGCAGGAACTCGTCGGCGATCTCGGCTCCCGCGGGGCACCCTGACGCCGGGGCTACGGGCAGAGCGGCCACGTACATCGCTCGGATGATCCTGGGCGCACGCCAGGATGAACTGACGCGCAGACGACAACGGGGCACAGCCCGAGCCGTACGCTGGGAGCATGTCGGATCTGGGGCTCAGCACGCGCACGGCGCGCTACCGGTGGGCGCTGGAGCCCTCCCTTGGACTCATCATCCTTCTGGTCTGGGGCGCACCGAGCCTGTCCACCGGCGCGCTCAGCGAGTTTGTGAGCGTCCTGCTCTTCGCGGGCGCCGTCGCCCTCTCGCGCCTGGCCCCTGCCGTCGCGCTCATCGTGGGTGCCCTCGCCACGGTCGCCAGCATCGGCGGTACCAGCAACATGCCGGCCTGGCTGGCACTGCTGTTGATCAGCGGATGCATCGTCACCTGGGGCGCCTGCCTCTATGGCCAGCCGTCCCTGCGCTTCGTCGCCCTGGCGGTCGGCCTGCTCGTGGGTGCCATGCTCACCGGGCTGCTCGCCGGGGAATTCGTGGCCTCCGGCGATCGCGGCACTGACGGTGCGCTGCGCTTCATCCTCGAAGTAGGGCTCCGTCTCACCGGGGGCTTCCTGGCCACGGTGCTCCTGGCCGGCGGATGGGTTCTCGCTCTCGTGGCGAGGAAACGTGCCGAACGCCGCTCCGACGACGTTCTGCCCGGAAGTCCTGGTGAGCGACGGTCGGCTCCGTACGCGGAGACCTGGTTGATGCAGCCGGTGCCGGCTGCGTGGCTCACCGGACCCGAGCTGTCCCTTGGACGCCGGGGTTTCCGCCGGATCTCGCGGCGCACCCTGCTCGTCGACGCCGGGCTGGCTGGCACGTTCCTCCTCGTCGGTCTGCTGATCGACCCGCCCAGCAGCCTGCTGGCTGTGGTCGTGCTCGTCGGATTCACCGCCGCGTTGGCGGTGCGACGGCTCTCGCCCGCGCTCGCACTCGGCCTCGCTTGGGCCACGGCGCTTGTGCAGATGGCCTGGGGTCTGCCCGTCCTGATGAGCGACGCCGCCATCCTCGCTGTGCTCTACGTCACCGCGGCATACGCCGAGCGGGCCGTGCGTTGGGCGGGCCTCATATCCGTCGGCGTCGGAGCCCTGCTCGCCGCCGGCTACCTCACCCTGCAACCGGGGCTGAGCTCCCTCAGCGACGCGAACGCGCAGGCCACTCTCGGCAGAGTGATCTGGTCGACCGTGGCCACGCTGGTCGCCAGCCTGGCGGTGCTTGGCCTGTCTTGGACGCTCGGGCTGCTGATGCGCACCTGGCAGACCGCCAGGGAGAGCCGGGTCACCCAGCAGCGCGCCGTCGAGGAGCAACGCGTGGCCCAGCGCAGCGTCGTGGTCGAACAGGAACGCAACCGCATCGCCAGGGACATGCACGACGTGGTCGCCCATTCCCTGGCCGTGGTGATCGCCCAGGCCGACGGCGCCCGATATGCGCGTGCGCAGAACCCGGAGGCAGTGGATGAGGCCCTCAGCACCATCTCGACCACGGCCAGGGAGGCCCTGGGCGACGTCCGGATCCTGCTCACCCGGCTGCGCCAGGACGACGCGGCCGGACCGCAGCCCGTGCTGGCCGACCTCGACCGCCTGGTGACGCAGATGCAGAGCACCGGGCTGGACATCGAGTGGACGACGACCGGAACCCCCACCACTCTCGGGTCCGGTGCACAACTGGCGGTGTACCGGATCGTGCAGGAGGCCCTCACCAACGCCCTCCGGCACGGAAATGCGGAACGTTCGGTATATTTGACGCTCGCCTGGACGGAGGGATGGGTCGCGGTGACGATTGACAATGCGGTGGGCGTGGATTCCTCCACCGACCACTCGGGCGAGATCGGCCACGGCCTCCCGGGGATGCGCGAGCGGGCGCTCCTGGCCGGCGGTTCCCTCGCCGCGGAGCCCATCGGCGACCGGTTCATCGTGGCCGCACGCCTCCCGGCCATCACTACCAGCGCCCTGGCCACGCCGGCGGCCACTGTCCCGGCAGACCAGCCCACGGCCCCGGCCGCACCCGGAGCCGTGCAGTGAGCGAGACCGCGGTGGATGCCGCGCGCATCCGGGTGGCCCTAGTCGACGACCAGGCCCTCTTCCGGGCAGGCATCCGCATGCTGGTGTCTTCGCAGGCCGACCTCGAGTTCGTCGGCGAAGCCGGCAACGGCGCTGCCGGAGTCGCCATGGCCGCGGTGGTCACCCCGGACGTCATCCTGATGGACATCCGGATGCCCGTGATGGACGGCATCGACGCCACCACGGCGATCCTCGCGGCAGCCGACGCGGCCGGGACCACACCGCCTCGCATCGTGGTCCTCACCACCTTCGAGCTCGACGAGAGCGCCGGCCGCGCCATCCGCGGCGGCGCCAGCGGCTTCTTGCTGAAAGACGCCGACCCCGAGTTCCTGCTCGCGGCGATCCGCACCGTGCACGCCGGCAGCGCCGTCATCGCCGCGTCGGCCACCCGGGAACTCTTCGCCCACTTCGACGCTCCCGAACCCGAGCGCGAGGAGCCGGAGGCGTTCGGCACCCTCACCAGCCGGGAACGCGAGATCTTCGCCCTCGCCGCACTGGGCCTGAGCAACGCCGAGATCGCGGCGGGGGAGTTCCTCAGCGAGGCGACGGTCAAGACCCACATCAGCCGGATCCTGGGCAAGCTCTCCCTGCGCGACCGTGTGCAGCTCGTGGTCTTCGCCTTCCAGCACCGCCTGACCTCCTAGCGGCCAAACACCCCCAGAGGATGACCCGGCGCGGCCAGGGATCATCCGAGCGGCGGCCGCGCTACCTCCACAGCCCGACGCGGCCGGACCCTGCGTATTCCTAGCCTGAGAGTATGGAAAACACACCCTCAGACCTCGGCCTCGCGGCCAGAGTGACCCACCTCGGCAAGACCTACGGTTCGTCGTCCACTGCGGTGACAGCCCTCGACGACGTCTCGATCGGCATCCGCCGTGGCCAGTTCACGGCCATCATGGGCCCGAGCGGCTCGGGGAAGTCGACGCTCATGCACATCATGGCCGGCCTGGACACGGCCACGTCCGGGCGCGCCTGGCTCGGCGACACGGAGATCACCGGCCTTGCCGACGCCGCGCTCACAGTGCTCCGGCGGCGCCGGATCGGATTCATCTTCCAGGCGTTCAACCTCGTGCCCACGCTCGACGTGCGCGGCAACATTCTGCTGCCGTTCGCACTCGACGGCCGGAAGCCGAGCACCACCGAGAGCACCTGGATCGACCAGCTCATCGAGTCCCTCGGCCTGACCGACAGGCTCACCCACCGGCCGCACGAGCTCTCCGGAGGCCAACAGCAGCGTGTCGCGATCGCCCGGGCCCTCGCGACCCGCCCGGAGCTGGTCTTCGCCGACGAGCCCACGGGCAACCTGGACTCCCGCACCGGTCGGGAGGTGCTCACACTGCTCAAAGCAGCGAGCATCGGGTACGGCCAGAGCATAGCCATGGTCACCCACGATCCCGTCGCGGCTGCCTACGCGGACCGCATCCTGTTCCTGGCCGACGGCCGGGTCGTTGAGGACCGCGAGAAGTCCTCGGCCGAAGAGATCTCCGGCATCATGCTCGGCATGGAGCAGCGCGCATGAGCGCCCGTACCCGCGCGCGCCGGAATGATCACGCCGGCCGCGGTGCGAGCGTGCTCGTAGCCGCCCTGGCCTCGGCCTTCGGCGTGGTCCTGCTGGAGGTCACGAGCGTCATGACCACAGTCCTGAATGCCTGGGGTGTGACGGACATGGGATCGGTCCGGATCACACTGACGATCGTTGCCGCCCTGTTCATCGCGATCGCCGTGTACGTCTCGGCGATCGTCACCACGAACACCGTGGCGACGATCATCGCCGGACGCACCCGCACCATCGCCCTGATGCGCCTGATCGGGTCCAGCGCTCGCGCGCAACGCCGGGCCGTGGCCACCGATGGCCTCGCCGTGGGGGCTATCGGCGCCGTCGCCGGCGCAGTGGCGGGCATCCTGCTCGGCTTCGTGGGACTGCAGATCCTGGTCGCCACCGACGTGCTGCCCGACCTTGCCTATTCCCTCATTCAGCCGGTTCTCGCAGTGCCGGTGATCGTGGTCGTCGTCTCCACCTGGGCCGCCGCCTGGGCGGGCTCACGCCGCGTGCTCAGCGTCAGTCCGATGCAGGCCGTCGGCGCCGCCGAGGAACGCTCAGTGGAGGAGGTGACGCGCCGCCCCAGGCGCGCGCGCATCGCGATACTCATGATGGGTTCGGGGGTGCTCCTCTTGCTCGCGGGGGTCGCCGTGGGACAGGCGTCACCACTGGGCGTGCTGATCGGCGTGGTCGGCGGCATTCTCTCCTTCAGCGGGCTCGTTCTCGGGTCGCACCTGATCATGCCGCCTGTGCTGGCCCTGGTCGGCCGGGTCCTCGGTTCCAGCGCCCCTGCACGACTCGCAGCGGCCAACGCGCAGCGCCACCCCGAGCGCAGCGCCAGGGCCACCATCGGCCTGGTGATCGGTGTGACGCTCATCACGATGTTCGCCGTGGCCGGCTCGACCATGGAAGTCATCATGCAGCGGACCATGGAGGACCCGGAAGCCCGGGCGGGGATCAGTGAGTCTGTATCGGTCACGCTGGCGGTCATCTCGGTGTTGGTCGGGTTCAGCGCCCTCATCGCCGCGGTGGGCATGGTCAACAACCTGGCGCAGAGTGTGCTGCAACGCTCCCGTGAGATCGGACTGTTGCGCGCTCTGGGATTCACCGCCGTCCAGGTGCGCTGGATGATCTTGGCCGAGAGCCTGCAGATGGCCGCAGCCGCCGTCGCCTTCGGCCTGGTCCTCGGTGTGTTCTACGGCTGGGCCGCCGCGGAGGCCCTGTTCGGCTGGTCGGTTGAGGGCAGCGGCATCGTCGCACCCGCCGTGCCCTGGCTGCTGGTCGTGCTTTGCGTGGTCGGTACTGTGCTGCTCGCCGTCGTGGCCAGCCTTGTGCCGGCCCGCCGGGCCGTCTCCGTGGCTCCCGTGACGGCCCTGGCCGCCGTGTGATCCAGGTGACCGCACGGCAAAACGGTGTTACCCTCTTTGTGTGCTGTTCGGTGTGCTCCTCCTTAGCTGCCGCGACGAGTCCTAATCTGAGGCCTCACTCGTCGCGGAGTTCGTCGTCGGCTGACCACCACTCGCGAGGAGACATCAGACCATGAAGAACAATCAAGCCGCATCGGGCATGCCGGTGCACAAGTACCGCCCCTACCAGGACACGTTCCGGGTCGATCTGCCCGACCGCACCTGGCCGGCGAACCGCATCACCGAGGCCCCGCGGTGGTGCGCAGTGGACCTGCGCGATGGCAACCAGGCGCTCATCGACCCGATGAGCCCCGAGCGCAAGCGGATCATGTTCGACCTGCTGGTGCGGATGGGCTATAAGGAGATCGAGGTCGGCTTCCCGTCGGCGAGCCAGACCGACTTCGACTTCGTGCGGAGCCTCATCGAGGACGGCGCCATCCCGGACGACGTCACCATCCAGGTGCTGACCCAGGCGCGCGAGCACCTGATCCGCCGCACCTACGAGTCCATCGTCGGTGCGAAGCAGGCCATTGTGCACCTGTACAACTCCACCAGCGTGCTGCAGCGCGAGGTGGTGTTCCGCGAGGACAAGCAGGGAATCATCGACCTGGCCCTGTTCGGCGCCCGCACCTGCCGGGCGCTCGAGGCGACCGTGCCAGGCACCACGGTGTACTACGAGTACTCGCCTGAAAGCTTCACCGGAACCGAACTCGAATTCGCCGTTGACATCACCAACCAGGTCATCGAGATCTTCGAACCGACCCCGGAGCGCAAGGTCATCGTCAATCTGCCCGCCACGGTCGAGATGGCCACGCCCAACGTCTACGCCGACTCGATCGAGTGGATGAGCCGGCACCTGGCGCACCGCGAGAATGTGATCCTGTCCCTGCACCCGCACAACGACCGCGGCACCGCGATCGCGGCCGCTGAACTGGGCTACCTGGCCGGCGCCGACCGCATCGAGGGCTGCCTGTTCGGCAACGGCGAGCGCACCGGAAACGTCGACCTGGTCGCGCTGGGCATCAACCTGTTCACCCAGGGGATCGATCCGCAGATCGACTTCGGCAACATCGACGAGGTCAAGCGCACCGCGGAGTACTGCAACCAGCTGCCCGTTCCCGAGCGCAGCCCATGGGCCGGTGACCTGGTCTTCACGGCCTTCAGCGGCTCCCACCAGGACGCGATCAAGAAGGGCTTCGAGGCCATGGCCGCCGAAGCCACTGAGACCAGCCGGAGCGTGGACGACCTGGTCTGGGCGGTGCCGTACCTGCCGATCGACCCCAAGGACCTGGGCCGCAGCTACGAGGCCGTCATCCGGGTCAACTCGCAGTCGGGCAAGGGCGGCGTTGCGTACCTGCTCAAGACCGACCACCACCTCGACCTGCCGCGCAAGCTGCAGATCGAGTTCTCCGGCGTGGTGCAGGCCAAGACGGATGCCGACGGTGGTGAGGTCACCAGCGAACAGATCTGGGACATCTTCAACGACGAGTACCTGCCCGCCATCCACACCAACCCGGATGCGAAGTGGGGACGGTTCGAGTTGTTCTCCACCCGTACCTCCAGCGACCTGTCCGGTGCAGTCGACCTCACGGTGGACCTGCGCGACTCCGACACCGTCGCGCCCGCCACGGCGACCGGAAACGGTCCGATCGCGGCGTTCCTGGGCGTCATGGCCGACCGGGGCATCACAATCACGCTGTACGACTACGTGGAGCACGCCATGTCGGCCGGCGGGGACGCCACAGCGGCGGCCTACGTCGAACTCGACGTGAACGGCAAGCGGTTCTGGGGCGTCGGCATCGACCCCGACATCTCCACGGCGTCCCTGAAGGCCGTGGTCTCGGCGGTCAACCGCGGGATCAGGGCCGAATCCGGCGACCGGGAGATGGCCGCCGTCTAGAGGCCGGCCCCGGTAGAACTGGGCACGACAACGGCCCCGGTCAGACTTCGGTCTGACTGGGGCCGTTCGGTCAGTTGTGTCTGCCCGGTCTGCTCAGACCCGCATGGCCCGCCGCGCCTCATCCGGCGTCAGCGGCTGTGGGACCGAGACAGGCTCGCCGGCCGGCTTGCCCAGCACCGCCGTGCAGTCGTCGATCGCCTGCGACAACAGGTCGTAGAGTCGCTCATCGGTGTCGGGAATGCACGCCTCGGCGATGCCCTGCACCGTGATGCGGATGATCGACTCCGCGGTGCGGTCGGTGAACCGGGTCCGCGACCACGATCCGACGGAGCCCATGAACTCCCGAGCCCAACGTTCGGTCTGCGGTGCCTTGTCGAACGCCGCCCGCACCTGGTCGGACACATCGATCGGGGTCCCTTCTGACGCCCGCGCGAGGTGGCGCTGACAGTTGAGGATGCCCACGGCCAGGGCCCGCTGGTGATCGGCGCTGACCACCGGCAGACCGGCCGTCGCGGCACGGAGGGCCACGACGAGGCGAACGCGCTGGTCGTCGCCGCGCAGCCCGATCACTGAGGGGATCAACACCATCAGCCGGCTTCTGGCGTCATCGGACGTGCAGTCGTTGACCATACGTGCCAGCGAGGCCAAAACCGGGTGGGTGCAGGCCGGATGGTCGCTCCACGCCTCACCGGAGAGGTGCGACGCGAACTCCATGAAGCACGCTCCGCTACGTGGGGACTTGTGTTTGCCCCGGGAAAGGACAGGCAACAGATCGGGCGCAGTGCCCTCGAATCGTTTCATGGAGTACCTCCCTGCGACGTGGTTGTGCCTCAATACTGACCCCAGATTCGGGGAAAGGCGAGGCCAAAACCGCCCGGGATGACAAATCCTCAGAAAACAGTGAGGGTCGCGTCAGCGGTCGCCGGTGAGGGTGGGTTCCGGGGTGGGGTCCGGGGTGGGACCCGGGGTGGGTTCAGGGGCCGTTCGGACCCGCCGCAGCGGCCAGACCCGCAGCGGCGGGATGGGACCGCGCCGACGCCAGTGCGGCCAGCTGCCGATGGCCCGCTGCTGCGGCAGGCTCCAGCCGAACCGGGCCGCGAGGACCCTGATGAGAGTCGTCGCGACCACGCAGATCATCGCCGCCACGGTGATCTGCACCTCGAACGTCACCAGGATCACCAGGAGTCCACACCCAGCCAGCGCGGCGGCGGCGTACAGGGACCCAACGTGCATCACGGCTATCGGCACGTTGAGCATCATGTCCCGCAGCACCGAGCCGCCCACGGCCGAGACCACCCCGACGAACAGCGCCGGGATCTCCGGCAGGCCGGCCGCGAGGGCCTTGGTGGTACCGATAACGCCGAACAGCCCGATCGTCACGGCATCCAGAGTGATGATCAGGGCGCCAAGCCGGTTGAACAGGCTCTGCAGCAGCATCCCCAGAAGCGCGAACACCGCGGCGACGGGCAGATACCAGTTGCTCAGCAACGCGGCAGGAATCCCGCCGAGCAGGATGTCGCGGAGCAGACCCCCACCCAGCCCCACCGTGATGCCGATGATCGAGATGCCGAGGAGGTCCATCCGGCGGTCGGTGAACCGGCCGGCGAACATCGCTCCCTGGATCGCGCCGATGGCGACGGCGACGAGGTCGATCCAGAGCGGAATGGCGAAGAGCGGAGTAGGCACCGTCAATATCTACCACGGGTACAACTCCTCCGGCGCGGGCGTCGGCATCCCGTCGCCGGGGTGGGAGAATTGACCGTGCCCGTTTATCGTGATGAAGCCGTCGTGCTGCGCACCCACAAGCTGGGTGAAGCCGACCGGATCATCACGCTGCTCACCCGCCAGCACGGCAAGGTCCGCGCTGTGGCGAAGGGTGTGCGCCGCACGGCGTCGAAATTCGGCGCCAGGCTGGAACCGTTCATGGTCGTCGACGTGCAGCTCTACATCGGCCGCAGCCTCGACATCGTCAACCAGGCCGAGTCGATCGGCTCCTACGGGGCCGTGATCACCGCCGACTACGGCAGTTACACGGCCGCCAGCGCCATGGTCGAAACCGCGGACAAACTCACCGAATCCGAAGGGTCCCTGCAGCAGTACCTGTTGCTGGTCGGGGCCTTGCGCTCACTGTCCAGACACGAGCACGGCTCAGGCGCCACCCTCAATTCCTACCTGCTGCGGTCCCTCTCCATGGCCGGCTGGGCGCCCAGCTTCGCGGACTGTGCCCGTTGTGGCGCGCCGGGGCCGCACTCGGCGTTCGTGGCCCAGGTCGGCGGCATCGTCTGCGACAACTGCGCCGCCCCGGGCTCACCTCGCCTCGACCCCGACACCATCGCCCTGCTCAGCGCCCTGCTCACCGGGGACTGGGCGTACACGGCCGGGGCCTCAGACACCACCCACGCCCAGGCCACCGGGGTCGTCGCCGCGTACACGCAGTGGCACCTCGGACGTGGCCTTCGATCCTTGGAGCACGTGCGCCCATGACGCCGAACCCCTTCCGTTCCGCCGCGAGCAACTCAGGCACTCCGTTCACCCACAAGGACGCCGTGCCTTTCAAACCCGTGGACTGGACCGGGCTCTACCCGCCGGCGCTGCCCGCCAAGGCGGTGCCCGAGCACGTCGCGGTGGTGATGGACGGCAACGGCCGCTGGGCCAATGCCAGGGGCCTCTCCAGGGTCGAGGGCCACAAGGCCGGCGAGGCCGCGTTGCTCGACGTGGTCGCCGGGGCCATTCAGATCGGCGTCAAGCACATCAGCGTGTACGCGTTCTCCACCGAGAACTGGAAGCGCTCGCCCGACGAGGTGCGGTTCCTGATGGGCTTCAACCGGGACGTGCTGCACCGTCGCCGCGATCAGCTCAACGACTGGGGTGTGCGGGTGCGCTGGGCGGGCCGGAAGCCCCGGCTCTGGGCCTCCGTCATCAATGAGCTGCAGTTCGCCGAGAAGCTCACCGCGGACAACACCGTGCTCACCCTGACCATGTGCGTCAACTACGGCGGCCGCACCGAGATCGCGGATGCCGTGCGCGCACTGGCCGAGGACGTCGCCGCGGGCCGGCTGAAGCCCTCCGGCATCACCGAGAAGTCCATCCAACGGCACCTGTACACCTCCGCGCTGCCTGACGTCGACCTGTTCGTGCGCAGCTCGGGGGAGCAGCGCACCAGCAACTTCCTGCTCTGGCAGAGCGCCTACGCCGAGATGGTGTTCCTGGACACCCTCTGGCCCGACTTCTCCCGGGTGGACCTGTGGCACGCGATCGAGCTCTACGCCGCCAGGAACCGCCGTTACGGCGGCGCAGTGGACGCCCCAACCGCCTGAGCGGGAATAACTGGAGGGCCCGCTCGGGTTAGCCTTCTCGTGAGCGAAACCATCAAAGTAGACATCTGGTCCGACGTGCAGTGCCCCTGGTGCTATATCGGCAAACGCAAGTTCGAGGCGGGCGTCGCCGCCTTCGGCGACGAGGTCGAGGTGGAGTACCACTCCTTCGAACTCGCCCCCGACACCCCCGTCGATTTCGCGGGCAGCCCGGTCGAGTACCTCAGCGAGCGAAAGGGCATCCCCGTGCCGCAGGTGCTCGAGATGCTCGAACGGGTCACCGGCATCGCCGAGAGCGTTGGCCTGCACTACGACTACGACTCCGTGCACCAGACCAACACCATCAAGGCGCACGAACTGCTGCACTACGCCAAGGCACACGGCCTGCAGCTGGAGATGAAGGAGAGCCTGCTGAAGGCTTACTTCGTCGACGGCGGCCACGTCGGCCGCGTCGACGACCTCGCCGACCTGGCCGCAACTGTGGGCCTGGACCGCGCCGACGTGCTGCGCTCCCTGACCGAGAACGAGTACCTCGCCGCGGTCAAGGCCGACGTCGCCCAGGCCGCGGAATACGGCATCCAGGGGGTGCCCTTCTTCGTGATCGACGGGAAGTACGGCATCTCAGGCGCACAGGACCCTGATACCTTTGCGCAGGCCCTCCGCCAGGTTCAGGGCGAAAAAGCAGCAGCGACCAGCACGTCCATGAGTACAGAGGAGCCCCACGCATGAGCGAGAACACCACTTCCACTGTCGCCTCACCGCCCACCGCGCCCCGCCCGATCATCCAGCTGCTCGAGCAGGACGACGCTGCCGGCGGATGCTGCGGCGGCGGTTCCTGCGGCATCTGACCGCCCCTGGGTGCACGCGAGGCCCGGTCGGCGGTTTTCCACCGACGGCCGGGCGTGGCGAACGAACACAGCCGGGTCTGGGAGAATTGGACAAGATGAAGACTTCGACTCCCACGCAGAATCTGATGTCCCCGCTTCGAATCGGCGACATCGAGCTTGACGTGCCGGTTGTGCTCGCGCCCATGGCCGGCATCACCAACACGGCCTTCCGCCGGCTCTGCCGCGAATACGGCGCCGGCCTCTACGTCAGCGAGATGATCACCTCAAGGGCGCTCGTCGAGCGCACCCCGGAGTCGATGCGCCTGATCACGCACCACGAGAGCGAGAAGACCCGCTCCATCCAGCTGTACGGCGTTGACCCGAAGACGGTGTCAGAAGCAGTCACCATGCTCGTCGCGGAGGACCGCGCCGACCACATCGACCTGAACTTCGGCTGCCCGGTGCCCAAGGTCACCCGCAAGGGCGGCGGAGCGGCGCTGCCGTGGAAGATCACCCTGTTCCGCGAGATCGTCGAAGCCGCGGTCAAAGCGGCCGGCGACATCCCGCTCACCGTCAAGATGCGCAAGGGTATCGATTCCGACCACCTCACCTACCTCGAGGCCGGACGGGTCGCCGAGGGAGCCGGTGTCGCCGCGATCGCGTTGCACGCCCGTACCGCCGCTGACTACTACTCAGGCCAGGCCGACTGGTCGGCCATCGCCACCCTCAAGAACGCCATCACCAGCGTGCCGGTTCTCGGCAACGGCGACATCTGGTCTGCCGCCGATGCCCTGCGCATGGTCGAGGAGACAGGCTGCGACGGTGTTGTGGTCGGCCGCGGCTGCCTCGGCCGCCCGTGGCTGTTCGGCGACCTCGCCGCCGCGTTCCGCGGCGACGTGCTGAAGGCCGAACCTACCCTCGGTCAGGTCGCGGATGCGTTCCGCCGGCACGCCGAATTGCTCACCGAGTTCTTCGACAGCGAGGAACGTGCGTGCCGCGACGTGCGCAAACACGTGGCCTGGTACTTCAAGGGGTACCCCGTCGGCGGCGACCTGCGCGCGAGCCTCGCCTCCGTCGTGTCTCTCGAACAGCTCGACGAACTGCTCGCGACGATGGATCCTGACCAGCCCTACCCGGGCATCGGCGCCGAAGGCCAACGAGGCCGCGCCGGCAGCCCCAAGAAGACCTCGCTGCCCGAACGCTGGCTCGACTCGCGCGATATCGCCGGGGCGGAGCGCAGCAACCTCACCGAGGGCGAAGGAGACACCAGCGGTGGTTAATCAGACCGGCTACAGCCTCCACGACGAAGCACGATTCCGTCCGGAAGAGCACGACTCGAGCCGAAGCGATTTCGCCCGCGACCGGGCCAGGTTGCTGCATTCCAGCGCGTTGCGCCGCCTGGCCGCGAAGACCCAGGTGCTCAGCCCCGCCGCCGGCCTGGACTTCGCCCGCAACCGGCTCACCCACTCGCTCGAGGTCGCGCAGATCGGCCGGGAGCTGGCGCTCCGCCTGGCGCTGGACCCGGACATCGTCGATACCGCCTGCCTCGCCCACGACATCGGCCACCCGCCGTTCGGCCACAACGGCGAAAAAGCCCTCAACACCTGGGCGGCCGACATCGGCGGCTTCGAGGGCAACGCGCAGACCCTGCGCCTGCTCAGCCGTCTCGAACCCAAGGTCTTCGGTGACAACGGCGAGAGCTTCGGGCTCAACCTCACCCGCGCCAGCCTGGACGCCAGCTGCAAGTACCCCTGGGCGGCAGACTCCTCGGTCGCCGATCCGAGCGGCCGGGCCAAGTTCGGGTTCTACGAGGACGACCGTGCCGCCTTCGAATGGTTGCGGGACGGTGCGCCCACCCGGCAGCTCTGCGTTGAGGCGCAGGTGATGGACCTCTCCGACGACATCGCCTATTCGGTGCACGACTTCGAGGATGCCGTCGTCGGCGGCTATCTGGACGTGGAACTGCTGGGCAGCCGCAGCGAGCACGCCGCCCTGGTCACCTCGATGTACGAATGGACCGGCGGGCAGTTCAGCCACGACGAGCTCATCGCCGCGTACGACAGACTCGACGCCCTTGAGGTCTGGGTGCGCGGCTGGGACGCAGGCAGGCGCGACCAGGGCCGGCTGAAGAACCTGACCAGCCAGCTGATCGGCCGGTTCAGCGGTGCGGCGGTCGCGGCGACCCGGGCCGCGTACCCCGACAGACACCTGATCCGCTTCTCGGCGCACGTCGTCGTTCCGCGCGAGGTGCAGGCCGAGATCGGTGTGCTCAAGGGCATCGTCGCCGCGTTCGTGATGTCCACCCATGTGCGCCAGCCGCTCTACGTCGAGCAGCGCGAAACCCTCACGTACCTCGCCGACACCCTGCTGGACACCGGCGACGAGCACCTGGATCCCGGCTTTCGGGAAGACTGGGCCGCGGCCACTGACGACGCCGCGCGGAAACGCGTGATCGTCGACCAGGTAGCCAGCCTCACCGACCAGAGCGCGATCGCCCTGCACCGCCGCCTGCACCTCACCCGCGAGCCGTCCCGGGCGACGTTGCTGCCCGCGGCGGCGCATCCGGCCGCGCAGTGACGCAGTGACTGTGTACGGAGTGAGCGTGTACCGGGTGAATGTGCCCAGAGTGATTGTTTCTGCAGGAACGAGGGTTCACGCATGGCTGGATTGATCCGGCAGGGCGATATCGAAGAGGTCAAGGCCCGCACGAACATCGCCGACATCATCAGCGATTACGTGACCCTCAAGTCGGCGGGTGTCGGCTCGATGAAGGGACTGTGCCCGTTCCACGACGAGCGCAGCCCGAGCTTCCACGTGCGACCGCAGGTTGGTTTCTACCACTGCTTCGGGTGCGGAGAGAGCGGTGACGTCTACTCCTTCCTGCAGAAGATGGACCACGTCAGCTTCAGCGAGGCCGTCGAACGGCTGGCCGGTCGCGCCGGCATGGAATTGCACTATGAGGGCGGTGACGGTGGCGCCCCCGACCACACCAACCGGGCCAGGCTGTACGCCGCCAATCAGGCCGCCGCGGACTTCTTCGTGGACAAGCTGGGCAGTCCAGGAGCCCAGGTGGGGCGCACCTTCCTCGGCGAACGGGGCTTCGACGCCCAGGCGGCCGCCCGCTTCGGTGTCGGATTCGCGCCGAAGAGCTGGGACGAACTGACCAATCACCTGCGCGGCAAGGGCTTCTCCACCGAGGAGCTCACCCTCGCCGGCCTCGTCTCGAGCCGGGAGGGGTCCAGCGGCGTCTACGACAGGTTCCGCGGCCGGCTGGTCTGGCCCATCCGCGACATCACCGGGCAGACCATCGGCTTCGGCGCGCGTAAGCTGCTCGACGACGACAAGGGGCCCAAGTACCTGAACACCCCCGAAACCCCGATCTACCACAAGGCCCAGGTGCTCTACGGGCTCGACCTCGCCAAACGGGACATCTCGCGCGGCCACCAGGTCGTGGTCGTCGAGGGATACACCGACGTGATGGCCTGCCACCTCGCCGGGGTGACCACGGCCGTCGCCACCTGCGGCACGTCCTTCGGTGTCGACCACATCAAAGTGCTGCGCCGTGTGCTCGGCGACGACAGCGGCGTCGGTGAGGTCGTTTTCACCTTCGACCCCGACGCGGCCGGCCAAAAAGCCGCGGTGCGAGCCTTCGCCGAGGAACAACGCTTCAGCGCCCAGACCTTCGTGGCCGTCGCCCCAGAGGGGCTGGACCCCTGCGACCTGCGCCTGCACCGCGGCGACGACGCGGTGCGCCGACTGGTCGAGTCCAAGAAGCCCATGTTCGAGTTCATGATCCGTCAGCTGCTGTCCCAGTACAACCTCGACACCGTGGAAGGACGGGTCTCCGCACTGCGTGCGGCTGCGCCGGTGGTCAGCGACATCCGCGACCCGTCGCTCCGGCCCGGCTACACGCACGAGCTGTCCAGGATGCTCGGCATGGACCTCGGCGAAGTGTCCCGAGCCGTCAACCATGCCCAGGCGAGGTCCCGCACAGCGCCCGCCGAGGAACCCCGCCGGGCGGGGGAGCCGGCACCCGCCCCGCGCGAACGCCTCTTCGCCCTCGCCGACCTGCCCGCGGACCCGGTCACCCGGATCGAACGCGACGCGCTGATGGCGATGCTGCAGCACCCGACCCTGGTGGGTCTGGACCTCGTGCAACGCGCCGTGTCCACCGGGATGACCAACTCCACCCTCGCCGTGGTCAGGGACGCCCTGGCGACGGCCCTCTCGCACGCTGCCGCGCCGGACTGGCTCGAACGGGTCGTCGCGGAGACTCCGGCGCCCCTGGCGAACCTGGTCACCGAACTGGCGATGGCGCCGCTGCCGGAGCGCACCGAACGCGAGGTGACCCGGTACGTCCGTGACATCACCATCGTGCTGATCGAGAAGGACCTGCTGCGCCAGAAAGCCGAACTGCTCGGCCGTCTGCAACGGGCGGATGCGAGCAACCGCGAGGTCTACGTCGCCATCCAGCGCGAACTCGTGCGGGTCGAAGCCGAACGGCGTAACCTCCGCGTCGAGTGACCGGCTTCGAATGTCGAGTGACCGGCTTCGAATATTGCGGGTCTATTAAGATGCATCGCGTAATGGCCGTTTGACGCGCATAGTGTGCTAATTCTTGGTTTACAGCAACGCATATCTGCGATCGACTCCAGATACGCGGATCCGCCAAGACCCACACACCCTTGAGGAAGAGGCATTCGACTATGGCTTTTGAACCCACCAGGCGTCGCCGCGCCGTCGGCGTCACCGCCGGTCTCGCCGCCGCGGCACTCGTTCTCGCCGGCTGCTCAGGCACCCCGGCCGAGGATGCCGGCAGCGCCCCGCTCACGATCGGCACCACCGACAAGGTCACCACGCTCGACCCCGCCGGCTCGTACGACAACGGATCCTTCGCCGTACAGAACCAGGTCTTCCCGTTCCTCATGAACACCCCGTACGGCAGCCCCGACGTGGAGCCTGACATCGCGGAGTCCGCCGAGTTCACCGCGCCGACGCAGTACACGGTCACCCTCAAGCCCGACCTGGTTTGGGCCAACGGCAACGACCTGACCTCCTCAGACGTCAAGTTCTCCTTCGACCGCCAGCTGGCCATCGCCGCCGACAACGGTCCCTCCTCGCTGCTCTACAACCTGGAGAGCGTCGACACCCCCGACGACACCACTGTCGTGTTCAACCTGATCGCCCCAGACGACCAGATCTTCCCGCAGATCCTGTCCAGCCCCGCCGGTCCGATCGTCGACGAGGAATCCTTCTCGGCAACCGAACTCACCAGCGACGACGACATCGTCGAGGCAAACGCCTTCGCCGGTCAGTACGTGATCACGAGCTACGACTTCAACAACCTCATCGGCTACAAGGCCAACCCGGACTACGCAGGCCTGCTCGGACCGGCGAAGACCGACGTCGTGAACGTGAAGTACTTCGCCGATTCCTCCAACCTCAAGCTCGAGGTTCAGGAGGGCGGCATCGATGTGGCCTTCCGCAGCCTGTCGGCAACAGACATCGAAGACCTCCGCGGCAACGACAACGTCCAGGTCGTCGACGGACCCGGCGGCGAGATCCGCTACATCACCTTCAACTTCGACACCCAGCCGTTCGGCGCAACGACCGCAGACGCCGACCCGGCCAAGTCCCTCGCCGTGCGCCAGGCCGTTGCCGACCTCGTCGACCGCGAAGAGCTCGCCGACCAGGTGTACAAGGGCACCTACACCCCGCTGTACTCCTACGTCCCGGCCGGTCTGACCGGTGCGACCGAGTCCCTCAAGGGCCTCTACGGCGACGGCAACGGCGCTCCGGATGTCGACAAGGCCACGGCGACCCTCACCGCAGCCGGCATCACCGAACCCGTCGAGCTGAACCTGCAGTACAGCAACGACCACTACGGTCCCTCCTCAGGTGACGAGTACGCGTTGATCAAGGACCAGCTCGAGTCAAGCGGACTCTTCACGGTGAACCTGCAGACCACCGAGTGGGTGCAGTACTCCAAGGACCGCTCCAGCGACGTGTACCCCGCCTACCAGCTCGGCTGGTTCCCGGACTACTCCGACGCCGACAACTACCTGACCCCGTTCTTCCTCACGGAGAACTTCCTCAAGAACCACTACGAGGACCAGGAAGTCAACGACCTGATCCTCCAGCAGGCCGTGACCGTCGATCCCGACGCCCGCACCGCGCTGATCGAGGAGATCCAGGACAAGGTCGCAGCCCAGCTGTCGACCGTGCCCCTGCTGCAGGGCGCCCAGGTCGCCGTGACCGGTACAACGGTCACCGGTGCCAGCGACACGCTCGACGCGTCGTTCAAGTTCCGGTACGCGGCCCTCGCCAAGGGCTAGGCTCACAGGTTTCACCTAGCTAGATGACGGGAGCGTTCAGGCGAGACTCGCTGAGCGCTCCCGTCTTTCGTTTTGCACGAGTGAGGTAGGAATGACGACTGTAGCGACCACACCAGCGGCACCGGCGGCCGGGAGGCCACCCGCCACGACGGCACCGAAGAAAAAGCAGGCCGGCGGCGGAATCGTCCGCTACATCGTGATCCGCTTCCTGCTGATCTTCCCCACCATCTTCATCCTGGTCTCCATGGTGTTCTGGTTGATGCGCACGACGGGTGACCCGATCACGGCAGCCCTCGGCGGCCGGCTGAGCGCCGACCAGCTCGCCGAACGGGTGGCCGCGGCCGGATACGACCGGCCCATCCTGGTGCAGTACGTCGAGTACCTCGGCCAGATCTTCACCGGCAACTTCGGCACCACCATCAGCACCAACCGGCCGGTGTCCGAGGTGCTCATCACCTACGGCGCCGCCACGGCCGAACTGGCCTTCTACTCCCTGCTGGTGGCGTTCATCGTCGGGATCCCGCTGGGCATGGTCGCCGCCTATTGGCGGGACAAGTCGCCGGACGCATCGCTGCGCATCTTCGCCATCCTCTGCTATGCCACCCCGGTGTTCTTCTCCGGCCTGCTGTTCAAGCTCATCTTCGCCGTCTGGCTGAAGGTCCTGCCCGTCGCCGGCCGGGCATCGACGAGCTCGGAGCTGCAGATGCAGCTCCTGCCGGGCAAGACCGGTTTCTACACGATCGACGCCATCCAGACCGGCAATCCGGCGGTCCTGGCCGACGTGCTCACCCACGCCGTGCTCCCGGCCGTGGCCCTGGGGCTGCTGACCGCCGGCGTCTTCCTGCGCCTGGTCCGCACCAACGTGATCGGCACTCTGGGAACCGACTACGTCGACGCGGCCAGGTCCCGTGGCGTCAGCGAGTTCCGGCTCGTGCGAAAGCACGCCTACCGGCCGGCGCTGATCCCGATCATCACGGTGATCGGTCTGCAGATCGCCCTGCTCCTCGGCGGCGCGGTCCTGACCGAGACCACCTTCGAGTGGAAGGGCCTGGGCTTCATGCTCTCCCAATTCCTCCAGGCCCGTGACTTCGTGGCCGTGCAGGGCATCGTGGCCCTGCTGGCGGTCATCGTCGCCCTGTCCAACTTCATCGTGGATATCATCGCCGCGCTGATCGACCCGAGAGTGCGGTACTGACATGTCCCGGATCGATTCCCGCGGGCCCAGCCGCCTCGCCCGCCTGCCCATCGTCCACCAGCTGCACCAGAGCGTCGGCCTGCAACGCGGCATGCTCGTGGCCGGGCTGGTCATCACCACCCTGTTCGTGCTCACCGCCATCCTGGCGCCCCTGGTCGCACCGTACGGCTACAGCCAGCTGCGCGGCCCCGACGGTGTCTTCGGCGCCCAGCAGCCGCCGAGCGGCACGCACCTGTTCGGTACCACCGTCGGCGGCTACGACGTGCTCTCCCGCGTGCTCTGGGGCGCCCAGACGGCGCTTTTCGTGATCGTGGTCGCCGTGCTGCTGTCGATCTTCGCCGGCGTGTTCCTCGGCCTGGTGTCCGGATACTTCGGCGGCTGGCTCGACAGGGTCCTGGTGGTCGTCTGCGACGCCGTCTACGCGTTCCCGTCGCTGCTGCTGGCCATCGTGATGTCCATCGTGATCTCCGGCGGCAAGTCCGACCTCGTCGGCGGCGTCATGGCGGCGGCCATCTCGATCACCGTGGTGTTCATCCCACAATACTTCCGGGTCATCCGTGCCGAGACGGTGCGGATCAAGTCCGAGGCCTTCGTCGAATCCGCGCGGGTCCTCGGCGCCGGCAACATCCGGATCATGCTCAGACACGTTCTGCGCAACGCCACCCGCACGCTGCCGCTGATCTTCACCCTCAACGCCTCGGAGGCCATCCTCACCCTGGCCGGCCTCGGCTTCCTCGGCTTCGGCATCGAACCGACCGCCGCTTCCGAGTGGGGCTTCGACCTCAACAAGGCGATCTCCGATGTGTCCAGCGGAATCTGGTGGACCTCGCTGTACCCCGGCCTGGCGATCGTGCTGGTCGTGATGGGCATCACCCTGGTCGGGGAGAGCCTGAACGACCTGGCCGACCCCCGCTTGCGCGGCCGCCGCGCGATCGGTGCCTCCGCCGGTCTGGTCGCCGAGACCTCCGTGGTGCCCGGCGGCACCCTGACCGCCGGCCCCGGCGGTCTGGACGGCCTCGAGAGGGCCCCCATCAACCCGAACGACGGCGAGGCCACCTCATGAGCGATTCCCGCACCGCACGCTCCGAGCAGACCGTGCTCAGGATCAACGACCTCGGCGTGTCATTCTCGACCGATGCCGGCGCCGTGCGTGCCGTCGACGGGGTGAGCCTCAGCGTGCGCCGCGGCGAGGTTCTCGCCATCGTCGGCGAGAGCGGAAGCGGCAAGACCGTCACGGCCAAGACCATCCTCGGCCTGCTGCCGGAGACGGCGATGTCAGAGGGGGCGGTGATCCTGACCAGTCGGGACGGGTCCAGCGAGAACAACGTCATAGCGCTCAGCCGACAACGCCTGCGGCAGGTGCGCGGCACCGACGTGTCGATGGTGTTCCAGGAGCCGTCCACGGCTCTGAACCCTGTCTACACCGTGGGCTGGCAGATCATGGAGGGCATCAGGGCGCACGGCGCCGTGAGCCGGGCCGACGCCAAGAAGAAGGCCATCGAGGTCCTCGGCCGGGTCGGCATTCCCGACCCGGAGGTCCGGGTGAACTACTATCCGCACCAATTCTCCGGCGGCCAGAAGCAGCGGGTGGTGATCGCGATGGCCCTGGTGCTCGAACCCGGTCTCATCGTCGCTGACGAGCCCACAACGGCTCTTGACGTCACGGTGCAGGCGGAGATCCTCGACCTGCTCCGCCGCTGCCGGGACGAATTCGGCACCGCGATCGTCCTGATCACCCACAACATGGGTGTCGTGGCCGACCTCGCCGACAGGGTCGCGGTGATGTACCAGGGCAAGGTCGTCGAGGAAGCCGACGCGCAGACGCTGTTCACCTCGCCCCAGGATCCCTACACCCAGAGGTTGCTCGCCGCTGTGCCCTACGTCGGCCAGGGCGTCATCCGCGCCGCCGAGCGCGCTGAGGCCCGCGCCCCCGAGTGGGCAGCCCAAACCCCCGTCGTCGTCGCGGACAACCTGCGAATCCAGTACCCCGGCCGGCTCGGCCGCCCGGGCTTCGTGGCCGTGGACGGCGTGAGCTTCTCGATCCGTCCCGGTGAGGTGCTCGGGCTGGTGGGGGAGAGCGGCTCGGGCAAGACCACCATCGGCCGGGCCATCGCCGGACTCACCCGGGTCACCGACGGCTCGTTGAGCGTGCTCGGCCACGAGATGAACGGGTTCAAGGAACGCCGGTTCAAACACCTGCGCAGCGACATCGGCTTCGTCTTCCAGGACCCGGCGTCCAGCTTCAACCCGCTGCTCACCATCGCGGACTGCGTCGCGGAGCCCCTCGTGGTGCACGGGCGCGCCTCCAGCCCCCGCGCCGCGCGAGCGCGCGTCGACGAACTGCTTGAGGCCGTCCAACTGCCGCGGGCCTTCGGCGACAGATTCCCGCACGAGCTCAGCGGCGGCCAACGGCAGCGAGCCAGCCTGGCCAGGGCCCTTGCACTGGAGCCGGCGCTCTTGATCGCTGACGAACCCACCTCAGCCCTCGACGTGTCTGTGCAGGCGAGGGTGCTGGAACTCTTCGCGGAACTGCAAGCCGAATTCGGCTTCGCCGCCCTGTTCATCAGCCATGACCTCGCCGTCGTCGACATCCTCGCCGACCGGATCGCCGTGCTCTATCACGGCCACCTGGTGGAGGAAGGAACCGGCGCTGAAGTGCTCGGCGCCCCGCGCGATCCGTACACCCAACGCCTCCTCGCGTCCCTGCCTGTGCCCGATCCGGCCGCACAGGCCAAGCGCAGGGAAGAACTCCGGCGGTTACGTGCGGTCGGTTGACCGAAGAGGACTCTGAGGGCTGCGTGCGGCAGTATTGAGAGCATGAGACGCGTCGAAGCAGATCCGTATCCGATCGTTGCCAGCGACCTGACCGTCGAATACGCGGCCCATGGCGCCAGTTCCGCCTTCGTGGCGCTGCGCGGATTGACGCTGACCCTGCGCAGGGGAGAGGTCCTCGGGCTGTTGGGCGAGAGCGGGTCGGGAAAAAGCACGATCGCCCGGGTGCTGTCCGGTGCAGACTCCGGACCCGGCCACGGCGAGGTACACGCGCAGATCACGGGTGGCGAGGCAACCGTGCTGGGCTACCGGCTGCGGCGCATCGGTCGCCGCAAGCTGGCCAGGCTCACGTTCGGGGTCGGGATGCTCGCGCAAGATGCCGCGAGCACGCTCCCCGCCAGTCTCACCGTGGCCGACATCGTTGCCGAACCCGTTCTCGAACGCGACAGGCACTACGACACGGCCAAACTCGAGACCCTCGTCGCGACCATGATCGACGCCGTCCGCCTGCCGCTGTCGGTGCTCGGCAGCTACCCGTACGAACTGAGCAGCGGTCAACGCCAGCGCGTCGCGCTGGCCAAGGCGCTGGTCTTCGGGCCGTCGCTGCTCATCGCCGACGAACCCACCGCGGGCGTGGATGCCCTGGTGCGCGACGACGTCATCGACCTCATCGGCGAACTCCAACGTGAACGCGCATTCTCCGCGGTGCTGATCAGCAACGATCTCAGCGTGCTCCGGCGGGTCGCCGACCGCATCGGGGTCATGCACCAGGGAGTCCTGGTGGGTCTGGGCACGATCGACGAGGTATTCGACAACCCGTGGCATCCGTATGTGGTCGAACTCGCCTCTGCGCTCACCCTGGGCACCCAGACGACGCAGGCGCCGGGCGGCGTCACCCTCCCGGAGTCATCCGGCGCGCAGACGAACCTGAACGACGACCGGAGTGCAGAGTCATGACCGGCCAGCACCGGGCTGTGGTCCAGGATGAACCGGTGCGGACCGGCGCCTGGCGACCGGAGCCCGGCGCCGTGGCCATCCTGCCCACCGAGAACGCCCTCTTCGCCGAGGCCGTCCGAGCGGGCGGGGGAGCCGTCGCACCGCTGTCAGCGGAGACCCGGGGGCTGATCTGGCTCTCCTACACCCGGGCGGCCGAGCTCGAGAACATCCTGGCGGAGAACCCCCAACTCGGCTGGGTCCAGTTGCCCTGGGCCGGCGTCGACGCCTTCGCGTCGATTCTGGCGCGGCATCGGCGGGACGACCTGCTCGTGACCAGCGCCAAAGGGGCCTACGCCCAACCCGTGGCCGAACACGCTCTGGCCCTGATCCTCGCGTCGCTGCGGGTGCTGCCGCAACGAGCCAGGGCGCGGTCCTGGAATGCGGAGCCGGCAGGGGTGTCGCTCTACGGCCGCACGGTGCTGGTGATCGGGGCCGGCGGCATCGCCCGCGAACTGATCCGGCTGCTCGAACCGTTCGGCACCGACATCGTCGTGGTGCGCCGCAGCTCGGAGCCGGTGCCGGGCGCCGCCCGGACGGTGCCCGTGGCTCAGTTGGACGCCGAACTGGGACAGGCCGACGTGGTGGTAGTCGCCGCCGCCCTGACCGGGGAGACCCGGCACCTGATCGGTGCCGCCCAGATCGCCCTGATGGCTCCGACGGCCCACCTGGTCAACATTGCCAGGGGCCCGCTGATCGACACCGACGCGCTCGTGAACGCCTTGGCCGCCGGCACGATCGCGGGAGCGGCGATCGACGTCACCGACCCTGAGCCGCTGCCGGACGGGCATCCCCTGTGGAGCGAGCCTCGGTGCTTGATCACCCCGCATATGGCCGACACGCCCGAGATGACCGCGCCGCTACTCGCCGAGCGAATTCGGCTCAATGTGGCGGCTTTACTGGGAAGCAGGCCCTTCGTCGGGGTCGTCGACCCCGTTGCGGGGTACTGAGGCTGCCCCCGGATTTGGTGCACGGCGAACTTTTGGTAAAGTAGCTACGCTGTTCAAGCGAAAGAAATTCTCGCTGAGCACGCTTTCCTCGATAGCTCAATTGGCAGAGCAGCGCACTGTTAATGCGCAGGTTCTTGGTTCGAGTCCAAGTCGGGGAGCGAAAAGGCCACTAGGGGCTCCACCCCCGGTGGCCTTTTTTGTGCCCGGGACCGGTCTCCGGCTCGGGGCGCCGGGCCGGGCCGCTAGTCTGATCCCGAATGATGCGAAAGGTGGCGGTTGTGGTTCCCTGGCAGGTTCTCAGCGTCGTACTGGCCGTGCTGTCCGCGGCACTGCTCCTCCTCTGGTTGCTGGCCCTCGCGCGGCAGCGCCGACAGCGCTTCGACAGGTCTGCCGCCGAACGCGTGCGCATCGACCTCGAACTCTCCCTCGCCGAGCAGCACGGCCGCCTCGCGATCATCCGCGAGCTGCAGGACGTTGCCGTGTTGTCGCTGGCCCGCCTGATCACCAGGGCGGAGGGGGCCCGGTACACGGCCCAGAGCGACCCGTCCACAGCCGTCCGGGCGGCGACGGCACTGGTCGAGGACGGGCGGGTCACACTGGCCGACCTGCGCCGGGTACTGACCATCGCCAGGGAGGGCGAGTCGATCGCCACCATGGCGCCGGGCCTCCAGTCGGCCCGCAATCTCTTCGGTGTGATGCGCGATGCCGGCCTGGCCGTCAGTTTCTCCGAATCCGGTGACCGCTTCCCACTCAAGCCCGGGGCCGAACTTGCCATCTATCGCATCCTGCAGAGCGCGCTCGCGAATGCGCTCAAGCACGGCGGCGCCGGTACCGAGGCACGGGTATCGTTCACCTGGACCCAGGACGGCCTGCAGCTGCTGATCGACGACGACGGCATCAGGGCTGCGGCCAAGAGGGACAGCGCCTCTGCCACGGATTTCGCCGCCAGGACCGCCTACACGATCGACGACGACCTCCGGGCTCTGAGCGAGAGCATCTCAGGCGCCGGGATCACTCAGATGCGCGAACGCGCCCAGCTCTTCGGCGGTATCTTCAACGCGGGAACGGTGCCGGGCGTCGGGTTCTCGGTCTCGGCCGTTTTCCCCTCACTGCGCTTCCACAACGGGGTGCACGGCGTCGATCTGTCCCGCTGAACCTGCGATCAGCCCTCGAGGTCGTCCACGCCGGGCAGCCAGCTCAGGCCGGATACACCCCAGCCGCGCTTGCGGCTCACCTTGGCGGCGATCTTGGCGTAGAAGTGCTCCAGCCGGTCCACGTACAGGGTGCCGTCCAGGTGATCGAACTCGTGCTGGAAGATGCGCGCCAGCCAGCCGTCCGCCCGGATCTCGAAGGGCCTCTGGTCGAGGTCGACGGCGCGCAGCACGGCAGAGCCGGCGCGCAACAGTGGGAACCGTTCGCCGGGGAACGACAGGCACCCCTCGACGTCCTCGTCCTCGTCGGCCTCGCCGGCGGGAACCGGCGTGATCCACAGCTCGGGATTGATGGCGACGCCCCTGGTCTCGATCTCGTCGTCATCGAGGTAACTGAACGTGAAGAGCCGCAGCCCGACGCCCACCTGGGGTCCGGCGAGACCCACGCCGGGAGCGGCGTCCATGGTCTCGAACATGTCCTGCACCAGCGTGCGCAAATCGTCGTCGAAGTCGACGACGGGCGCTGCGGGGGAGTGCAGGACGGGATCTCCTGAAATTACAATCGGTCGAACGGCCATTCAGCAAGGATATCGGCATGGATCTCGATAGTCTCGTTGAGTGACTCCCGACCTGACAGACCTGGCTGGCGAGATCGCGATCGATCCACGTCAGGCAATCGGCATTCCACTCGCCTTGATCGGCGCTGTATTCCTCTCCCTGGGCGCCCAGTTCCAGCATCGCGGCGTGACCAAAGTGGAGGCGCACACCCGGGAGGTCACCGGCGGGCTCAACACCCGGCAGCTGATTCTGTTGCTCTCCAGGCCGTCGTGGGTCTTCGGTACCCTGATGCTCGGTCTGGCCATCGCCTTCCAGCTGACCAGCCTCGCGTTCGCGCCCCTCATCGTCGTGCAGCCGCTGGGCGCCGTGGCGCTGGTGATCACGGCCATCCTGAATGCCAGGGTGAGCCACGTGAAGCTCAACCGGGCCTCGGTCATCGCGATTGCCATGTGCGTCGGCGGCGTGGGCCTGTTCGTCACTGTCGCCGCATTCACGGCCGTCGACAAGCCGGTCACGGATGCGAACCTCATCACCATCCTGGTCGTCCTCGCGGTGGTCCTGGCGGCATTCGCCGTCGCATTCGCCCTGCTCCGCACCCGGTTCAAGGCCATCTTCTACATCATCGGCGCCGGCGTTCTGTACGGATTCGTGGCCACCCTTGCCAAGGTGATCATCAGCCGAATCCAGAACGGTGATTTTGAGTGGCTAACCCTTGTCTGCGTGGCCGGACTGCTGCTGGCCGCCGGTGCTGGTGCCTACTTCGTGCAGAACGCCTACTCGTCCGGTCCGCCGGACCTGGTCATCGCGGGGTTGACCGTGATCGATCCGATGATCGCCGTCGGTATCGGAGTCATCGTGTTGGGGGAGGCGTCCCAGGCGCCGGCCTGGGCCGCCGCGCTTTTTGCCGTCGCCGGCGCCGTCGCCGTGTGGGGTGTCTTCAGGCTGGCAAAGCACCACCCGCAAACCCAGACTTGACCGGTGGTTCTCGTCAACGCGCCGCGCCTGGGGGCTGCCATGGGCCATCCGGTTTAGAATAGGGTCCTATCAGACCTCGACGGCTCAGTTTCGTTGACACCCAGACTTCCCGCCGGACGCTGATCCCCGGCCCACCTACGTAGGGACTATCCCACTTGAGCGCTTCATCTGACGTACCGGCCAACACGTCCGACCCGGCCATGCCGGCAGAGACACGACCCATCCGGGTCCTCATCGCCGCTGATACGTTCGCGCCCGATGTGAACGGTGCGGCCCGGTTCGCCGAGCGGCTCGCCGCCGGCCTGGTCAGTCGCGGCCACGTGGTGCAGATCATGGCGCCGGCTCCGACACGCAAGCACGGCACCTGGACCGAGGTGCACGAGGGCGAATCCATGACCGTGCACCGCCTGCACAGCTGGCGCTGGCGACCGCACGACTGGCTGCGTTTCGCGTTGCCATGGATCGTGCGGGCCAAGAGCCGTGCCATTCTCGACTCCTTCCAGCCCGACGTCGTACACTTCCAGTCCCACATCGTGGTCGGCCGTGGGGTGTCCATCGAGGCAGAGAAGCGCGGTATCCGCATCATCGGAACCAACCACTTCATGCCTGAGAACATGCTGCAGTTCTCGCTGGTCCCCAAGGGATTCCAGGACCAACTCGTCCGGGCGCTCTGGAAAGACGCCGAGCACACCTTCAAACGCGCGGAGGCCGTCACCACCCCGACCCGCCGGGCGGCTGAATTCCTGGAGAAGTACACCGGCCTGTCCGGAGTGCAGGCCATCTCCTGCGGCATCGACGCTGACAACTATTCGCCCAGCTTCGCTCCGCGGACCGAGAACCGGATACTCTTCGTCGGACGGGTCACCGGCGAGAAGCAGATCGACGTCCTGGTGCAGGCCGTCGCGCTGCTCGACGCGAGCCTCGAGGTCCAGGTGGAGATCGTCGGCGGCGGCGACCAACGACGCAACCTCGAGCACCTCGTGGAGTCGCTCGGCTTGAGCCGCCAGTTCACCTTCACCGGGTACGTCACCGACGAGGAACTCCGCGAGGCGTACTCGCGGGCCACAGTGTTCGCGATGCCGTCCATCGCGGAGCTGCAGAGCATCGCGACCATGGAGGCGATGGCCTCCGGACTTCCGGTCGTCGCCGCCAACGCGATGGCGTTGCCGCACCTGGTGCACGACGGACAGAACGGCTATCTGTTCGAACCGGGCAGCGCCCAGGACCTGGCCGACAAGCTCAGCCTGGTGTTCTCCCTGTCGCCGGAAGAGCTGGATGCCCTCAAGCATGAGTCGTTGAAGCTCATCGAGGCCCACGACATCAAGCGCACCCTGAATACTTTCGAACGCCTCTACCGTGGCGAATCGACGGTGGACCCGAACGTTGCCGCTCTGGGCAATGCGTCCGCGGCACACCCAGAGGTGCTGGACGCGGCGCCGTCCCGCGACTGAACGGTCGACACTGCGTCGGTCGGTACAGTGTCGGGCCGATACTATGGTCAGGCACGGGGTGGTAGCTCAGCTGGTTAGAGCACGCGGCTCATAACCGCACGGTCACGGGTTCAAGTCCCGTCCACCCTACGAGAGTCGTTCCCCTTCGTTCCCCAGTCTCCTTCTCGAAAGCAGCCGACATGCCCGGACGGTTCAGCCCCAACCCTCGCACCTCTCGCACCCTCGTCGCGGGAGCGCTGACGGTCCTCGCTTTCGGCCTGACCGGGTGCAGCTCGTTCATGCCGTTGATCGGCGCCCAGCCGGTGCAGCAGAACGTCACCGTGACCACGCCGACCCCCACGGCGACACCCGAGCTCGTCTTCGATTCCGTGTTCACCGACATGGGCTCGATCCACCCGACGCTCATGATCGGCGCCGACCTCGAGCTGCAGCTGGACATGTGGACGGAGCAGAAGACCCACGAGTGGTACACCGACAGCGACAAGCTGTTCTCGTTCGTGATCAGCGTCTTCGACAAGGCAGTCCCGGCCGAGGCTCCGTTCGCCTCCAAGCGGCAAGTCTTCATGTCCAACATTTCGGTCACAGCCACGACGTCGACCACCAGCGGAGCCACCGTGTCGCCCTTTGTGCTCGACACCGACCCGACCCTGGTGACCCTCGACCCCGAGGCCCTTCGGTCCGACAACGGTCTGCTGATCACCTCACCCAAGGGTGGGTTCCAGCTGGAATCCAACCAGATCGGCCAGGTCAGCGCCGACACCTACGGCGTCATCCTGGACTTCGCGATGACCATCTCCAGCGAATCCGTTGCGGGCACCGGCGGATACACCACCCAGGTCGTGCACGTTCCGGTGCCCGTCGCCATCTTCCCGCGCGCGTAGGGCAGCAGGGCCACCGCGCCGACGCGCGTCGGTGTCAGACGTAGGCGGGACACTGAACTGTGTACATTCTGGTGACCGGGTCCACCTCGGGGCGGTTCAGAGTCCAGGAACTGGACTCCGCCGGTGCAGCCACCGGGCTGGACCGGCGACTGACGACTCCTGAGTTCCTCGCCCTGGTCCGCGAGCGTGACCACGACGTCGTCCGCTGGGTCTGGGCGGACACCGCGCGGATCTACCCGGTCGTACTGCGGGGGAACGCCAGGGTGGCGCGCTGCCATGACCTGCGGCTCTGCCACGTCATCCTGCGGAATTCCGCACTGACAGGGGGCAGTGTCCTGGCGAACGCGCCAGCGAGCCGGTGGGATGCGCCGACCGCGGCCGCAGCGGAGCCGGCCGCCGCCGGTGCCACCCTATTCGAGATGGACCTCGGTGCGGCTGAGTACGACGGGGTCGGGCACGACGGGGCCGGGGCGCTCCCGGATGACGCCCTGGCGGAGTTCCAGGCTCAGCTGATGGCCATCCGCACCTGTTCCGATCCGGGCCGGCTGCGCCTGCTTCTGGCCGCGGAATCCGTCGGCGCGCTGATCGCCGCCGAGATGCAGTTCGCCGGGCTGCCCTGGCGCAGCGCGATCCACGACAGTCTGCTCACCGCCGAGCTCGGTCCGCGGGTCGCGGCGGGAAGCCGGCCGGCACGACTGGAGGAACTGGCGGCCCGCATCCGCGCCGACCTGGGCGACCCGAGCGTCAACCCCGATTCGCCGCCGGAGCTGCTCAAGGCGCTCAACCGCGCCGGGCTCGGCGTGGCGAGCACGCGCGCGTGGGAGCTGGAGAAACTCGACCATCCTGTCATCGAGCCCCTGTTGCGGTACAAGAAGCTCTCCAGACTCCTGGCCGCCAACGGGTGGTACTGGATGGAGAGCTGGATCATCAACGACCGGTTCCACCCCGAATACCTGCCAGGCGGTGTGGTCACCGGGCGATGGGCGACCCGCGGCGGCGGCGCGCTGCAACTGCCCAAACAGATTCGCGGCGCCGTCGTCGCCGACCCGGGCTGGAGCTTCGTGGTGGCGGACGCCGCCCAATTGGAGCCGCGGATCCTGGCGGCGCTGTCGGCCGACACCGCGATGGCCGCGGCGGGCCGTGGAACCGATCTCTACGCGGGCATCGTGGCCAGCGGAGTGGTGGAGACCAGGGCGCACGCCAAGGTCGCCATGCTCGGTGCCATGTACGGCGCCACCTCCGGGGAGAGCGGGCGGCTGCTCCCGCGCCTGGCACGCGCGTACCCGCGGGCTCTTGCCCTCACGGAGACGGCGGCCAGGGCGGGGGAGCGCGGCGACGTGGTCAGTACCCGGCTGGGCCGGTCCTCGCCGCGCCCGGGGTCAGGCTGGCAGGACGACCAGGCGCGCGCGTCTGAGGCCGGGGCCACTACGGCCGATGAACGTCGGGCCAGGAGCCAGGCCAGGGACTGGGGCCGGTTCACCCGCAACTTCATCGTGCAGGGAAGCGCCGCCGAATGGGCCCTGTGTTGGATGGCCGAGATCCGGAAAGGACTGACCGCGCTGTCGGCACCGGCCGAGGACACCGGGGCCGCTGTGCAGGGACGGACGACTCGCGGGGAGTTCGAGGTCGCCCCGCATCTGGTTTTCTTCCTGCACGACGAGGTCATCGTGCACACTCCGGCCGCGCTGGCCGACGACGTCGCACGCATAGTCACCGAGGCTGCCGGGGCAGCAGGACGACTGCTGTTCGGGGACTTCCCGGTTGATTTTCCGCTCACCTGCGTGGTGGTGGACAGCTACGCGGACGCGAAATAGGTCAGGCCGGTGTGGCGGGCCTGCGGCCCCGCTTGGGTCGCAGCTGGCTGAGCCCGCGATGCAGTTGAACCGGCGTGCCTCCCGCTGCCGTGGCGGACACGGAGTCTGCCGCCGTGTCGGCCACGGTGTCCAACCAGGCCAGCGCGGCCCTGGCCTGCAGGTCCTGGGCAGATCGGCCCAACCGTTCCTGGCCGGTTTCCACGATTGAACGGCGCGGGTCTTCGCCACGGTCCAGGCGCACCAGCCAGGCAGTTCGGTAGCCGTCCAGCACCGGCGCGAGATCGACGTGTGGAAGAGAGGAGGCGATCAGCACCCGGTCCAGCATGTCGTTCCACTCGGCGCCGGAACCACTGACGGTGTCCTGCAGCCAGGCCAGTGCCTCCGTGCGGCCGGGAGCGGTGAGCCTGTAGAGCGGCAACCCGTCGGGGGTGCTGCCCGCGTCCTCGACGGCGCCCTGGTCCGTCAGGCGCTCCAGGGTGCTGTAGATCTGACCCACGTTGACCGAGCGCCTGCCGGCGGTCCTGGTCGCCAGCTCACCGTGCAATTGGAATCCGTAGGCGGGGCCCATCGTGAGGATCGCCAGCAGCGAGTTCCGAACCGACACCGTGCCTCCAACCTGGGCCCGTGTGCGGTCGCTGTCGACCTCTAAAGCCATACCGAATATACATTAGGAAAGGAGGGTCTGTTGCGATTCTCCAGCGGGGTGGGGCATAATTCAGCTAACACCGCACCGCCGAATTCTGTTCAGCGTGTCCTGGTTGGCCCTCGTTCGAGATCGTTGGGGAAGACGCACCTCGAACACCAATCTGGGAAACGGAGAACACCATGACGGCACCCCGTACTCGTCAGTCACCGGCTGCACGGGGCGTTTTGTATGTGCACTCGTCGCCTGGCGCGCTGTGCCCGCACGTCGAGTGGGCCGCGAGTCGCGCGCTGGACGTGGCGGTCAGCTTCGACTGGTCTGAGCAACCTGCCCTGGCCGGTTCCCAACGGGCGGAGTTCTTCTGGGAAGGCGCTGCGGGATCGGGAGCGACGATCGCCTCGGCCCTGCTGGGCTGGGATCAACTGCGATTCGAAGTGACCGAGGACCCGGGGCCCGGTCGGGACGGCGGCCGGTGGCTGCACACGCCGGCGCTGGGCATCCACTTCGCCCAGACCGACACGGTGGGAAACGTCGTCCTGCCTGAGGACAGGCTGCGCGCGGCCATTCTTGCCGCCGGCACCGACACCGTGCACCTCCATCGGGAGCTGAGGCGGGCGTTGGGCCAGGCGTGGGATGACGAACTTGAGCCGTACCGGCATGCCAGCGACTTCTCCAGCGTCGTCTGGCTGCACAACGTCGGCTGAGCAGCCGCGTCACTGCCTGCGGCGACCTTGCTGCGGGCGGGGCTCAGGAGTCCCGCCCGCACCGACCGGAGCCGGTGTGTCAGACCGAGCGGAACGCGACGACGGCGTTGTGGCCGCCGAAGCCGAACGAGTTGCTGATCGCCAGGAGGTCACCACTGCCCAGCGCACGCGGTGAGGTGACCACGTCGAGCGGGATGGCGGGATCCTGTTCGGTCAGGTTGATGGTCGGCGGCAGGACCCGCTCGGCCAGGGCCTTGACCGTGAACAACGCTTCGATCGCGCCGGCGCCGCCGAGCAGGTGCCCGGTGGATGCCTTGGTCGCCGAGACCGGGATGCCATCGAGGAGGTCACCGAACACGCGGCGGAGCGCGTTGTACTCGGCGATGTCACCGACCGGGGTGCTCGTGGCGTGCGCGTTGATGTGCATCACGTCAGACAGGTCAGCACCGGCGTTCCGGATCGTCGCGATCATGGCGCGGGCGGCTGCGGACCCCTCGGGATCCGGCGCCGTGATGTGATACGCGTCGCTCGTGATGGAGCCGCCGAGCAGTTCGGCGTAGATGTGCGCTCCGCGGGCGAGAGCGTGTTCTTCGGTTTCGATGACCAGCGCGGCGGCACCTTCGCCCAGGACGAAGCCATCCCTGCTGATGTCGTAGGGGCGAGACGCGGTGGCGGGGGAGTCGTTCCGCTTGGAGAGTGCTTGCATGGCGGCAAACGACGCGATCGGCAGCGGGTGGATGGCCGCCTCCGAGCCGCCGGCGATGACGACGTCGGCCAGGCCGGCCTGCAGGCGGTTGTAGGCGTTCACGAGCGACTCGGTGCTCGAGGCGCACGCTGAGACCACCGTGGTGATACCGGCACGGGCGTGCAGGTCCATGCCGATTGCTGCTCCAGGACCGTTCGGCATCAGCATGGGCACGGTCATGGGCAGAACCCGGCGGGGTCCACGCTCGCGCAGGGTGTCCCAGGCGTCGAGCAGGGTCCAAACGCCGCCGATACCAGTGGCCCAGTCCACGGCGAGTCGTTCGGGGTCAACGGCGGGCATGCCGGCGTCAGCCCAGGCTTCACGGCCCGCAATCAGCGCGAACTGGCTGGAGGGGTCGAGGCGCTTGGTCTCCTGGCGGGCGAGAACGTCCACGGGGCGGACCCTGGCCTGGGCGGCGAAGGTGATGGGGAGCGACGTGCGCTCGACCCATTCGTAGTCGAGGGTTGATGCGCCGGACTCACCGGCGAGGAGCGCGTTCCAGGTGTCAGTGGCGTTCCCGCCCAGGGGCGAGGTGGCACCGAGGCCGGTGACAACGATTTTTTTGGTCATAACAACGACTCTCCGTCAGAACGTGGGCAAGCGGGAACGTGCGCGAAGCGAGGTGGGAACCCCGAGTGGAGCGTCCCTGGAGAACGGGCCGGCCGGCAGACGCCAACCGGCCCGTTCGGGCGTGGACCTAGTCCTGCGCCTTGACGATGAACTCGACGGCGTCGCCGACGGTCTTGAGGTTCTTGACCTCTTCGTCGGGGATCTTGACGTCGAACTTTTCTTCGGCGTTCACGACGATGGTCATCATCGAGATGGAATCGATGTCCAGGTCGTCGGTGAACGACTTGTCCAGCTCAACCGTGTCGGTTGCGATGCCCGTCTCGTCGTTGATGAGCTCGGCCAGGCCGGCAAGAACTTCTTCGGTGGACAATGCCATGTTGTTTTCTCCTTGGGGGTGTCTCGTTTGACCGAGACTCAGTTTAGATGGACAGAGGGGAGCTACGGCAGCACAACCACCTGCGCGCCGTAAACCAGGCCGGCTCCGAAGCCGATCTGGAGGGCAAGACCTCCGCTGAGCTCGGGGTGTTCCTCGAGCAGGCGGTGGGTGGCAAGGGGGATCGACGCGGCCGAGGTGTTCCCGGTCGTGGCGATGTCGCGGGCGATGACGACGGACTCCGGAAGCTTGAGTTGCTTGGCGAACTCGTCGACGATTCGCATGTTCGCCTGGTGGGGGATGAACGCGGCGAGTTGGTCGGCGGTGATCCCGGCGGCTGCGAGGGTCTGCTTGGCGATCTTCGCCATGTCCCAGACGGCCCAGCGGAAGACGGTCTGGCCTTCCTGGCGCAGTGTCGGCCATTCCTTCTCACCCCGGCGGTATTCCTGGAGGGTGCCGTTCATGCCGACGGCGTCCGCGCGCCCATCCGAGCCCCACACCGAGGCGGAGATGCCGGGGTAGTCGCTCGGGCCGATGACAACGGCGCCGGCGCCGTCGCCGAGCAGGAACGAGATGCTCCGGTCAGCGGGGTCGACCATGTCGGAGAGCTTTTCCGCACCGATGACCAACGCATAGTGGGCGGCGCCGGAGCGGATGAGGGCATCCGCCTGGGCGACGCCGTAGGCGTAACCGGCGCAGGCGGCGTTGAGGTCGAAGGCAGCGGCGGGCACCGCACCGATGCGTTCGGCGACGACGGCGGCCATCGACGGAGTCTGGCGGCCATTGCTGATGGTGGCGATGATGATGGCGTCGATGAGCTCAGGCGCGATACCGGAGCGTTCTATGGCTTCCAGGGCCGCGGTCGTGGCGAGGTCAACGGCCTGAACGTCCTGGCTGGCCCTGGTGCGTGTGATGATCCCGGTGCGCTGCTGGATCCACTCGTCGGACGAGTCGATGGGACCGATCAGGTCTTCATTGGGGACGATGAGGTCACCGCGGGCAGCGCCGACGGCGAGGATGCGGGTGTATTGGGCGCCCTGCGACTGCAGGAGTTGTGGCTGGGTCATTCGTCTCTTCCGGTGGCGACTCTGGCTGATTCAGGCCTGGTGGTCGATCAGTGCGTACGCAGCGGGCAGGTCATCGGGGGTCTTGATGGCCACGCTCGGGATGCCCCGCAGGGCGCGCTTGGCCAGTCCGACGAGTGCGCCGGCCGGTGCGACCTCGATGATTCCGGTCACGCCAGCGTCGGCAAACGACTGCATGCACAGGTCCCACCGTACCGGCGAGGACACCTGGCCGACGAGCAGGTCGACAAAACGCGACCCGTCCGCGACGGTGCTGCCGTCGTTATTCGTCCACAGCGGCAGGGAAGGATCCTGGGGGCGGAGGCCTGTGGCAACCTCGGTGAGGTGCGCGACGGCGGGGCGCATGTACCGGGTGTGGAAGGCTCCGGCGACCTGCAAGGGGACGACACGGCTCTTGGCCGGCGGGTCGGCGGCGAGGGCCGTGAGGGCCTCAAGGGCGCCGGCGACCACGATCTGCCCGCCACCGTTGAAATTGGCCGGTTCAAGGCCGAGCTCTTCGAGACGGGCCAGGAGTTCGGCTTCATCGCCGCCCAGGACGGCGCTCATGCCGGTGGGCGTGAGTGCTGCGGCTGCCTTCATGGCGCGCCCGCGCTCTCCGACGAACGTGAGCGCCTCGGCAGTGCTGAGCACACCGGCACCGGCTGCGGCGGTGATCTCGCCGACGGAGTGCCCGGCGATGCCTCCGATGGCGGCGCGGCGCCCGTCGGAGAAGAGGGCGTTCAGGGCAAGGAGCCCGGCTGCGACGATGAGGGGTTGGGCGAGGGCGGTGTCGCGAATCGTCTCGGCGTCCGCTGTGGTGCCGGCCGTGACAAGGTCGGTGACGGACTGCTCCGACATGGCCCGCAACTCGTCGGCAAAGGCCGGGTTCTGCAACCACGGTTCGAGGAATCCGGGCGTTTGTGAGCCCTGACCGGGACAGACGACAACAATCATTTCCTCAGTCTCCCAACTCGAGGCACCCGGGGCGTGTGGGCAATCTACCGAGTATCCGCAGAACGTTTGTCAGATACCGCAAACCGGGGGCTTGCGGCGCTCAGCGGCGTCGGGTAGAGCCGTCATGGTCGCTGATCGAACCGATGATGAGGGCGGATTGCAGGATCAGCGCCTCCCTGGCGCCCGTGGCGTCGTAACCGATCACGTCCGACACGCGTTTGAGGCGGTAGCGCACGGTGTTGGGGTGCACGAACAGTTCCCGCGCGGTCGCCTCGAGCGACCGGCCGTTGTCCAGATAGCACCACAGCGTGGTGAGGAGTTCCGTGGAATGTGCTTGCAACGGGCGGTAGATCCGGTGGATGAGGGTGGCGCGAGCGAGCGGATCGCCGGCCAGGGCCCGTTCGGGGAGCAGGTCATCGGCCTGCACCGGCCGGGGCGCGTTTCGCCAGGACCGCGCGACCGCGAAGCCGGCCAGGGCGGCCTTGGCGCTCTTTGAGGCGTCGACGAGGTTGGGTACTTCGTGGCCGAGCACAAGATGGCCGGGACCGAAGCTGGGCTCGAGCTGCATCGCGATCTCCATGAAGCTGAGCGAGGAGGGCGAGTGGCTGGTCTCGTCGGTCTCCGGGGTGGCCGGGTGGGCGCGGCCGATGACCAGCACCAGCCGGTTGCCCTGTACTCCGATGAGCACGTCAGCTGTCATGTGTCGTGCGGCCCGGCGCAGCTGGTCGACGTCGAGCATCTTCGGCGTCGTGCCGACGAGCACGCAGACCTCGCCGTGGCCGTGCCAGCCGAGGGCCGCGATCCTGCTGGGCAGTTCGTCGTCGTACTCACCGCTGAGGATCGAGTCGACCACAAGGGCCTCGAGCCTGGCGTCCCAGAGGCCTCTGGCCTCGGCGGCGCGGGCGTAGACATCGGCGGCCCCGAAGGCGATTTCGCGGGAGTACAGCAGGATCGCTTCGCGGAGCGTCTCCGAACCGTCTTTGACGCGCTCCTCGACGACCTCGACCGTGACCCTGATCAGCTGCAGGGTCTGTTGCAGGCTCACCGAGCGGAGCAGCTCTCGGGGCGCTGCGCCGAAGACGTCCGCGGCGATCCACGGTGTCGACCGGGGGTCGTCGTACCAGGAGATGAAGGAGGTGATGCCGGCCTGGGCCACCAGGCCGACGGCGGACCGCCGCCCTGGTGGCATATCGCCATACCAGGGCAGCGTGTCCTCGAGCCGTTTCAGAGTCGCCGTGGACAACTCACCTGAAATCGTGCGCAACCAGGTGAGGGTCTGTTCCTTTGTCTTCGGCGCCGGTGCCACGTTCCGGGTTAGCTCTCGCCACCGGCCGAGCCGGTGTTACCGGCCGAGACGTCGTGCAGGCGGTACTTGTCGATGGCCTGCTGGATGAGGCTGCGGTCCACCTCGCCGCTGTTGGCGAGCTGCTGCAGGGTGCGCACCACCATCGACGGGCCGTCGATCTTGAAGAACCGGCGGGCAGCGGGGCGGGTGTCGGAGAAACCGAAGTCATCGGCGCCCAGGGTCGCGAAGTCGCCAGGGATGAACTGGCGAATCTGATCCGGTACGGCGTGCATGAAGTCGGAGACTGCCACGAACGGACCGGCAGTGTCGGCGAGCTTGTCCGTCACGTAGGCCGTGCGTGGTTCCTCGTTCGGGTAGAGGAAGTTGTGTTCCTCGGCCGCGAGGCCGTCCCGGCGGAGTTCGGCCCAGGAGGTGACCGACCAGACATCGGCGGACACACCCCAGTCCTCGGCGAGCAGGGCCTGCGCTTCGAGCGCCCACGGCACCGCGACGCCGGAGGCCAGCAGCTGGGCCTTCGGACCGGCGACGTCGGACACCGACACGCGGTGGATGCCGCGGATGATGCCGTCGACGTCGACATCGGCCGGCTCGACGGGCTGGACCTGCGGCTCGTTGTAGACGGTGATGTAGTACATGACGTTCGGGTCGGTGTGGGTGCCGCCGTACATCCGCTCGAGGCCGGAGCGGACGATGTGCCCGATCTCGTAGCCGAAGGCGGGGTCGTACGACACGACGGCCGGGTTGGTCGACGCGAGCAGCGGTGAGTGACCGTCGGCGTGCTGCAGGCCTTCACCCGTGAGGGTGGTCCGGCCGGCGGTCGCGCCGATCATGAAGCCGCGGGCCATCTGGTCTCCGGCGGCCCACATGGCGTCGCCGGTGCGCTGGAAGCCGAACATCGAGTAGAACACGTACACCGGGATGAGCGGTTCGCCCTGGGTGGCGTAGGAGGTTCCGACGTTCGTGAACGCGGCGAGGGCGCCGGCCTCGTTGATGCCGACGTGGAGGATCTGGCCCTGCGGGCTCTCCTTGTAGGCGAGCAGCTGGGCGTGGTCCACCGAGGTGTAGTGCTGGCCGTTGGGGTTGTAGATCTTCGCGTTCGGGAAGAACGCGTCGATGCCGAAGGTGCGGGCTTCATCGGGGATGATCGGCACAATGCGGTGGCCGAAGTCCTTCGAGCGCAGCAGCTCCTTGAGCAGGCGGACGAACGCCATGGTCGTGGCGATCTCCTGGGTGCCTGAACCCTTCTTGGTGACGGCGTAGGTGGAGTCGTCCGGCAGGTTGATCTGGGTGAACTTGCTCCGGCGCTCGGGCAGGTAGCCACCGAGAGCGCGGCGCCGCTCGTGCATGTACTGGATCGCCTCGTCGTTCTCACCGGGGGTGTAGTACGGCGGCTGGTACGGGTTCGCCTCGAGCTGCGCATCCGTGATCGGCACGTGCATGCTGTCGCGGAACGTCTTGAGGTTGTCCAGCGTCATCTTCTTCATCTGGTGGGTCGCGTTACGGCCCTCGAAGCTCGGGCCCAGGCCATAGCCCTTGACCGTCTTCGCCAGGATGACCGTCGGCTGACCCTTGTGCTCCGACGCAGCCTTGAACGCCGCGTAGACCTTGCGGTAGTCGTGCCCTCCGCGCTTGAGGTTCCAGACCTGGTCGTCGGTGTAGCCCTCCACGAGCTGAAGCGCGCGCGGGTCGCGGCCGAAGAAGTTCTCGCGCACGTAGGCGCCGCTCTCGGCCTTGTAGGTCTGGTAGTCACCGTCCGTGGTGACGTTCATCAGGTTCAGCAGGGCGCCGTCGGTGTCGCGGGAGAGCAGGTCGTCCCACTCGCGGCCCCAGACCACCTTGATGACGTTCCAGCCGGCACCGCGGAAGAAGCTCTCGAGCTCCTGGATGATCTTGCCGTTACCGCGGACCGGGCCGTCGAGGCGCTGCAGGTTGCAGTTGACGATGAAGTTGAGGTTGTCGAGTCCCTCGTTCGCGGCGACCTGGAGCTGGCCACGGCTTTCGACCTCGTCCATCTCGCCGTCGCCGAGGAACGCCCAGACCTGCTGGTCGCTGGCGTCCTTGATACCGCGGTTGGTCAGGTACCGGTTCAGCTGCGCCTGGTAGATCGCGTTGATCGGGCCCAGGCCCATCGATACCGTCGGGAACTGCCAGAACTCCGGCATCAGGCGCGGGTGCGGGTACGACGAGATGCCGTCGGGGGCGTGGGACTTCTCCTGGCGGAAGCCGTCCAGCTGGTTGGCGCTCAGGCGGCCCTCGAGGAAGGCGCGGGCGTAGGTGCCGGGGGAGGCGTGGCCCTGGATGAAGATCTGGTCGCCGCCACCCTGGTGGTCCTGGCCGCGGAAGAAGTGGTTGAAGCCGGTCTCGTACAGAGCGGCGGACGAGGCGTACGTCGAGATGTGGCCGCCGACGGCGATGCCGGGGCGCTGGGCGCGGTGCACGAGCACGGCGGCATTCCAGCGGATCCAGGCGCGGTAACGGCGCTCGATGTCTTCATCACCGGGGAAGTCCGGCTCGTTGGACGAGGCGATGGTGTTGATGTAGTCCGTGGTGGGCACCATCGGAACGTTCAGGTGCAATTCCTTGGACCGCTTGAGCAGGCTGAGCATGATCTCGCGGGCCCGGCCCGGGCCGTTGGCCGCGACCAGCGCGTCGAGAGATTGTGACCATTCGCTGGTCTCATCCGGATCGGCGTCTGAGTTGTCCGTTGAATATGGGTCTTGGTCGTTGACAGTCACACTCGACCTCTTTCTGTAGGGCAGATCGTGTGGGGGAAGGATCATGCCTGGTTAGGCGTGCCGGACAGAGCTAGGTCGGGTCACGACCGAAAGGCACCACGTCAGCCTAGTGATTCTTGCTGGGAAGCGCGCACGGCAACGAGGGCACGGCCGCGGCGACCCTTCGTGTTGGTGATGCCTCCGCAGGCGGCTAGGCTTTCCCCCCGTATTCAGCCATCGTCCCCCGATGGCCGGAAAGGACACCCCATGGCTCTGGAGAATGACACCCAGGCACCCGATTTCGAACTCGTCAGCCAATACGGCGAGCGAATCCAGCTCAGCCGCTATCGGGGTGAGAAGTCCGTGGCACTGGTGTTCTTCCCCTTGGCCTTCTCCGGAATCTGCAGCGGCGAACTCTGCGAGTTGCGCGACAATCTCGCCCTCTTCGCCGACAACAGTGTCGAGTTGATCGGCATCTCGGTGGATTCCCGGCACACCCTGCGGGCCTGGGGCGATCAGGAGGGCTACGGGTTCAGCCTGCTCGCGGACTTCTGGCCGCACGGTGCCGTGGCGAAGGAATACGGCGTCTTCCTCGACGACAAGGGCTTCGCCAACCGGGCGACCTTCCTGATCGATCCGGACGGCATCATCCGGGCGAGTTTCATCACGGCACCGGGGGAGGCCCGCTCACTCGCGGCGTACCGGGCCGCCCTGGACGAGCTGCAGCCGGCCTGATTTTCCAGGCGGCGCCAAAGTCGCTAAGCTCGTTCCATCCCGTTCCGGCCTCGCCGGGTTGGGGCCTTTAGCTCAGTTGGTAGAGCGCCACGTTTACACCGTGGATGTCATCGGTTCGAGCCCGGTAGGGCCCACTCTCCTCCGGCGGCCTCCACGCCCGTCAGTAACGAGGTCACCATGGCAGTAGCGCGCACGGAGCGCGTTCTCCCCGTGATGACACATGTCTGAGAATCCGGCATTCGGTGCCGCCGTCGAAGACCTGACCGGCGCCGTCGACGGACGCACCAGCCTGTGCCTGCCGTTCCTGCGAGTGCTTCCGGTGACAGGTGCCGCCGTGTCCACCCTCGGTGCCCCGTTCGGCTCCGAAACCGTCTGCGCAAGCGACGCGCAGGCGGCCAGACTCGACGAACTGCAGTTCGACCTGGGTGAGGGACCGTGTTGGGACGCGCTGTCCAGCCGTCAACCGGCCCTGCACGCGGACCTTCAGATGGATTCCGCCAGGTGGCCCCTGTTCGCGGAGGCGGTCTCGGGCTCGGGCGTGGGAGCGATCTACGCATTCCCCCTGGCGCTCGGGTCGCTGAGCATCGGCGCGATCGACCTCTACGCACACTCACCGCGGTCACTGACGGCGGCCCAGGTCCAGGATGCCGCGGTGCTCGCCGCCATCTGTTCGCGCCAGGTGCTACGACGGGCGCTTGCGGACCATCCGCTCGCCCCGGCGGCGACGGACGATGGTGGGTTCTCCCGTCGCGAAGTGCACCAGGCCACCGGGATGGTGCTGGCCCAGCTCGGTGTCAACGCGGCGGATGCACTCCTGATCATCAACGGTTATGCCTTCGCCAGAGGACGCACGGTCCGTCACGTCGCAGCCGACATCGTCGCCCGTCGAATCGACTTCGCCGAGGAATGGTCCAATCCGTCCGAGTCATTATGATGGTGTAATGGCGACACAGACACGCGAGGGCCGACTCGTCGAGGCTTTCGTGACTCTCGCCGACACGCTTGTGGTCGGCTATGACCTTGTGGATCTGTTGCATACCCTCGTGTCACATTGCGTCCCCCTTTTCGACGCCTCAGCCGCCGGAATCATCCTGACCGACGACCAGGAATTCGAAGTGATCGCCTCGACCAACGAGCGCAGCCGCCTCGTCGAGATCCTTCAACTGCGCAGCGGCTCCGGACCATGCGTCGAGAGCGTGATCACCGGACGCGCCGTCACCGTCCCCGACATCGACGCGTCAGGGCCCAAGTGGCCACGTTTTCGCGCCGGAGCGCTCGAGCAGGGATTCGGTTCGATGTTCTCAGTGCCGATGCGCCTGCGTGCGACCACGATCGGCTCCCTGAACTTGTTCTGGGACCGAACCGGCGGGCTTCCCGTCGAGGACGCGGCCACAGTGCAGGCCCTGGCGGATGTGGCCACCATCGGAATCCTCCAGGAGCGCGCGCTGAGGGAGAGCGATGTGGCAAGAGAGCAGCTGCAGTTCGCGCTGAGCAGCCGAGTCGTCATCGAACAGGCCAAGGGCGTCGTGGCCTACACGCGGGGCGCGAACATGGACGAAGCCTTCACCCTGATGCGCCAGCATGCCAGGTCCAACGGCTTGCCCCTGGCCGAGGTGGCTGCACGAATCGTCAGCGGGGACCTCGCGCTTTAGCCGCAGCGGACGTAGTATCTCCCTATAGCCCCGGACCCCGGCTGCAACACGCGACCATTTCCGTGATCAGCAGGGGACTCAAAATGAAACGCATTTATCACCCCGGCGGCTCGATCGTCACCGGCAGTGCACTCGCCGATGCTGTGATGCTGTACGCCGAAGCGCTGAGCAATCGCCGGGAAACGGATGTTGTCGACATTCCGGTGATCGTCGCGGACGGTAGCCGCGGGCGGGCGCAATTCCTGATCGGATCGTCCAGTCAGCTGGTCAGCGTGACCAGCGCGGACGGCGAATCAGAGCTCACCGAGACCGCAACGACTCAGGCGCTGCGGGACAAGGTGCGCACGAACGCCCTGCCCCCGTCGCTGGTGTGGGCTGGCGCCCCGATGGGATCTCCGCAGTTCGACGAGTTCGACTACTGATCAGGCCGTACGACTACTGATCAGGCGCTGGCCGCCGATGAAAGTGTCGCCGCGTCGCTCGTGTTGCCGATCCCGCGCGCGATGAGCACAGGGACATTGATGTTCATCAGCACATCATGGGTGACCGAGCCGATCAGGGTGTTCTCGCCGTGCCGTGCTGACACACCCAGGATCAACAGGGCGGCGTCAAAACTGGCGTCGAGGAGAGCCTCGGCGGGGTCCCGGTGAGCGATCCGGCGTCGCACGGTGATCCGCGAAGCCGTCGCAGCGGCCACGGCGGCGGCGTCCTGCATCAGGCGTGCGGCCTGCGGGCTGCGGTCATCCGCGGATTCGTTCCGCGCTGACTCTGAGCGGGACGAGTCGGAGCGGGGAGACCCTGGAGGCGCGTGCACCAGGAGCAGATCCTGGTCCAACCGGTCGGCCTCCTGCGCGCCCATTCGCACCGCGGGGATCGACCCGTCTGTGCCGTCAACGCCGACGACCACGTCGTGGCGGGAGTCGAGGGTCGTATCGGGCACGATGGCCACGGAACAACGCGCCGCAGAAGCGATCTGCACACTCCGGGAGCCGAGCACTCGGCCGCGGAGGAAACCCGTCTTGTGGGTGCCGACGATCAGGAGGTCCTCAGGGCTGGGCAGTTTGGCCAACGCCCATGCCGTGCCGCCGTGTACGATCCTCGTGGTGAGGGTCACCCCGGTGTGCAACTCGGCGACACGGGCGGACTCCTCGATGAGGAGCTCGCGTGCCTGGCGCTCCGCATCGGCGGCGGCGTCGCGTCCGACCAAGCCCCACTCGTCGTCCACGGTGTTGACCAGCACCACGGCGGCATTGCGTTCGGCGGCCCGGCGGACCCCCCAGCGCAGCGCGGCGCGGCTCGGCCCTGAGCCGTCGACGCCGATGTAATAGGTGGCGCTCATGAGGATGCCCCCGATCCGCTCTGTTCGGCGGCACGGCGGCTGCGCGGAACGACGATCACCGGGCACGGCATATTCAGGAGCACATCGTGACTCACCGAACCGAGGATGAGGCCGGCAACGGCGCCGCGCCCGTGCGTGCCTACAACAAGAAGAGCTGCCGTCGCGGCGGCCTCGACCAGAGCAGGCGCAGCAGGTCCCTGCAGCAGAGACGTGGATGCGACCACCGACGGGTGGTCGGACCTGACGCGCTGGAAGGCGCGCAAGACGATGTCCTCATGGGCCTCCACCAGGGCATCGAAGGGCACGGCGGCGCCGAAGTCAACGCCGAGGGTGGCCGGAATCGACCAGGCGTGCACAAGCTCGAGCGGGACACCGCGGCGGGCGGCCTCCGCTACCGCGAACTCGAGGGGGGCGTCCATGGTACCGTCGTCCTCGATACCCACGACGACCTTCTCGCCGCGGGAAACCCAGTCGGCCGGAATGACGGCGACCGCGCAAAGCGCGTGGGCAGCCAGCCGAAGGGGAAGCGTGCCGTGCACGGCCCCGACCAGGGCGCTGGTCTTGTTCGTGCCGATGACGAGCAGGTCGGCCTCGGCAGAGGCCCGGACCAATTCGTCGACCGGAGCCCCCCGCCGCACAACACTGGTCGCCTTGACCTCGGGAAAGTTCTGCGCCACATAGCGGCTGGCCTCGGCCAGGGCACGTTCGTACACGGGCTGGAAGTCGTCCTCGGGACCGCCGACCGGCGACCAGCCGAGTTCAACCACGGTGGTCAGCTCCAGGTGGAGGGGCACCTGCTCTGCCCGGGCCAACGCCCAGTTCAGGGCGGCCCGGCTCGCCGGACCCCCGTCAACGGCTACGATCACTCTCTCAACCATGAGTTGATCTCCAGTTCTTCCCGGGGTGCTTCGGGAGATGCCACGCATCCAGAATGGGCCGTACCCTTAAACTGCGAAAGGGCCGAAGGTCCCAGTCAGGTACACTTTGGGCTAGCTCCGACCGAAAGGGGACGCATTCCGTGACCGTTCCTGAGACCAGGCTTTCCTTTCCGGACGGGCCGCGGTCCGCTCTCGATCAGGCGTTGTCCGAACTCGTCCTGAATGCCCAGAAGGTGCTGGCCACGCAGGGCCGGCTGCGCAGCCTGCTGCAGGCCAGTCAGGCCGTTGTCGAGGAACTCGACCTCGCCGCCGTGTTGCGCCGCATCGTCGACGTCGCCGTCGACCTGGTCGGAGCGCAGTATGGCGCGTTGGGCGTCATCGCCCCGAACGGCAATCTGGAGCAATTCATCCACGTCGGCATCCACGACGAACTGGCCGTCCAGATCGGGCACCTGCCCGCCGGTCATGGCCTGCTCGGTGCTCTCATCGACGATCCGCATGCCATCCGCCTGACCCACCTGGGCGAGGACGCCCGGTCTTCCGGGTTCCCGGCGCACCATCCCCCGATGGACAGCTTCCTCGGCGTGCCCGTGCGAGTGCGCGGGGAGGTCTACGGCAACCTCTATCTCTCCAACCAGCTGTCCGGGGCGTTCAGCGAAGAGGATGAGGAACTGCTGACGGCCCTGGCCGCCACGGCGGGAATCGCTATCGACAACGCCCGGCTGTTCGACGAAACCCGCCGCAGGCAGCGCTGGTCGGCGGCGTCGGCCGAGATCAGCGCCGCGCTCCTCTCCGACCGGGCTGACGCCTCCCTCGAACTGCTTGCCGACCGATTTGCATCGCTCGCCGACGCCGACCTCGTGTGCGTGGTCCTTGCCGCGGGCGAGAGCACCCTCATCGTGGATACCGCGAGGGGAAAACTCGCCAAGCAGGTGAAGGGCCTGGTGATCCCGTCGGCCGGGACCACCGTGGGCCGCGCGTTCGAGAGCGGCCAGCCCATCCTCACCGCCGACGGCGGCGCCAGCCTCGACCAGCCGGACGCCCAGCTGGTTCTCGGCCCGACGATGGTGATCCCGTTGCTGGCCTCCGGTCGCACCCACGGGGTCATGACAGTGTCCCGCTCCGCCGGCCGCCCGCGATTCACGACCTCCGACCTGGAGATGGCGGCGGACTTCGCCGGCCAGGCCAGCGTCGCGCTCGAGCTCGCCCGCGGACGCTCAGCCGGACAGAAGCTCGCCCTGCTCGAAGACCGCAGCCGGATCGCGCGTGACCTGCACGACAACGTCATCCAGCGCGTCTTCGCGGCCGGCATCGGGCTGCAGGCCATCAGCGGGTCGGTCGACGACCCCGAGGTCCGGGAACGGATCATCGAGGAGGTTGTGGCGCTGGACGTCGCGATCGTCGAGATCCGTACCGCCATCTTCGCCCTGACCGCCCAGACCAGCCGCGACCGCGGCTCGATCCGGCACCGCGTCATCGACCTGCTCAGTGAACTCGCCTCCCTGTTCGAGCAGACTCCACGGCTCGTCTTCACCGGCCCGATCGACCTGCTGACCCCGCCGGAGATGTCAGACGACATCGCCGCGGTCATCCGCGAGGGCCTGATGAACGTGATCCGGCACGCCGAGGCGACCGAGACGGTGGTCAACCTCAGCGTCGCGGACGACCTCGTCGTGATCGAGGTCGTCGACAACGGCATCGGAGTCGTCGAATCCGACCGGCGCAGCGGCCTGGCCAACCTGGCGGCCAGAGCCGAGCAATGGGGCGGCGACGTCGTGCTTGAGAACCGAGCCAGGGGCGGCAGTCGACTGCGCTGGACCGCCCTCATCGAACCCGAACCTGTACGAAAGGAATCGTGATGATCCGAGTCTTCCTCGTGGACGACCACGAAGTCGTGCGCCGCGGAATTGCGGACATGATCAACGCCGAGCCCGACCTCGAGGTTGTCGGCGAGGCATCAACCGCACGCCAGGCGGTGGCCAGGGTGGCCGCGACGGTACCTGACGTCGCCGTACTCGATGTGCGCCTGCCCGACGGCAGCGGCATCGACGTGTGCCGTACGATCCGCTCGGCCAATCCGGTGGTGCAGTGCCTCATGCTCACCGCCTACGACGATGACGAGGCCAGCTATTCGGCAGTGCTGGCCGGCGCGTCCGGCTACGTCCTCAAGGACATCCGCGGACAGCACCTGGTCGAGTCCATCCGCCGGGTCGCCAGGGGGGAGTCCCTGGTGCAGAAGGCTGTCACCCGCAAGGTGGTCACCGAACTGACCGGAACGGCAGCCGACTCGCCGGCGTCCAACCTGACCACCAGGGAACGCCAGGTGCTCGAACTCATCGCGGAGGGCCTGACGAACCGCCAGATCGGCGACCAGCTGGACCTGGCCGAGAAGACCGTGAAGAATTACGTGTCGGGCCTGCTCGCCAAGCTCGGCATGGCCAGACGCACGCAGGCCGCCGTGTACGGCGCCGGGCTGCGCCCCAGGCAGTAGCCCGATGTCCCTGACGAAGCGGCACCCCGACGTGCCGGGCCCTGGCCAGGAATCGGTCTGGGACTATCCGCGGCCACCGCGGGTGGAGCCAAGCGGCGAACACCTGGTCCTGCGGTTCAACGGCGCAGTCATCGCCGACACCCGTGACAGCGTCCGGGTGCTCGAGACCAGCCATCCGCCCACCTACTACCTGCCCAGGTCCGCATTCGCAGACGGTGTGCTCACTCCGGTCAACGGTCACAGCGTCTGCGAATACAAGGGCCTGGCGTCGTATCTCAGCATCGTGGTCGGTGACCGTCTGGCGGAGGCCGTGGCGTGGTACTACCCCCATCCCCTCGCCGGCTTCGAGTCGCTGGCGGGGCGGGTGGCCGTGTACCCCGGTCGATTGGACGAGTGCACGGTGGACGGCGAGGTCGTGCGCGCGCAGCCGGGCGACTTCTACGGCGGGTGGATCACCGACCGCGTCGTCGGTCCGTTCAAGGGTGCGCCGGGCACGCTGGGATGGTGACTCGGCTAGTAGGCTGGCGAGGTGTCATTCTCGCTCGCTGAAGTCGCCCGGGTTTCCCATGATCTGTGGCCGTTGTCCGGTGCGGAGGACTGGGACGCGCCGGGCCTGATCAGCGGCGACCCCGCAGCCCGGGTGGAGTCCATCCTGCTTGCCGTCGACGTGGTCGCCGACACCGTCGCGGAGGCGATCTCCTCCGGTGCCGACCTGTTGCTCGCCCACCACCCGCTTCTGCTCCGCGGGGTCACCAGCGTGGCCGAAGACCGCTACAAGGGCGCATTGCTTGCCCGCCTGATCCGGGCGGACTGCGGCCTCCTCGCCGCGCACACCAACGCCGATGTCGTCGAAGACGGCGTCTCCGATGTCATTGCCCAGCGCCTTGGACTGGTCGACGTTCGACCGATCACGACAGGTTCGCTCCCCGGCACCGGAATCGGCCGGGTCGGCCGGCTCCCCGAGCCGACGACCCTCGGTCTGCTCGCCCGGAGTCTCGCGGGACTGATTCCGCCGACGGCGACCGGCGTGCGCGTGGCCGGGGGGTATGCCGAGCGGATCGAGACCGTCGCGCTGTGCGGCGGCGCCGGCGACTCGCTGTTGCGCGAGCCCGCCGTGCGCTCCGCCGATGTCTTCATCACCTCCGACCTCCGCCATCACCCGGCGTCGGAATCCAGGGAGCAGTCGATCCTCGCCGGGGTTGGCCCAGCCCTCATCGACGTGTCACACTGGGCCAGCGAATGGCTCTGGTTGGACGTCGCCGCCGCGGCGCTGCGGAGCAGATTGCCCGGCATTCGTGTCGAGGTCAGCGAAGTACGGACCGACCCCTGGGATTTCGCCGTCACCCAGTGAGCTCAGCTCACCCCCGTACATTTCAACTCCATAAACATGAAGGTCAGGACAACGTGAAGGCATCTCCCACTGAGCAGAAAGAGCTCCTGCGGCTCCAGGCCCTCGACATCAAGCTGCAGCAGGTCGAACACCAGGCCAAGGCTCTGCCGCAGCACGCCGAGCTCCTCGCCCTCGGCCGCGGTCTCGACGCGTCCAAGACGGTGCTCACGGGCCGTGCCGGCGAGGTCGAGGATGCCCAGATCGAACTGCGCCGCATCGAGTCCGACGTCGCGGTGGTCGAAAAGCGCATAGCCCGCGACACCGACCGTGCCCAGCACACCTCCTCCATCAAGGACGTCCAGGCCCTGGAGAGCGAGCTCAAGGCTCTGGGGGCGCGCCTGGTCGCGCTCGAGGAGATCGAACTCGCCGTGATGGAACGCCTCGAGGAGAAGGAAGCGGCCCTCGCCGAGACGGAGGCCGAGCGGGCCGCTGTGGCCGGCCGGGTCGCCGGTATCGAGGCCGACCGCGACCTGCTGTTGGTGGATCTGAACCGTCAGCTCGGCGAGCTGGCGAGGGACCGGGTTGCCATCGTCTCCGCCATCGGCGCCGATCTTGCGGCCCTGTACGAGAAGCGGCGGGTGGCCGGTCGTGGAAACGCGGCATCCCTGTTGCGCGCCCGCACCTGCAGCGGCTGCACCATGACCCTGACCGGAAACGACCTTGAAGAGGTGCGTGCCGCACCTGCCGACGACATCGTCTTCTGCCCGGACTGCGGTGCCATCCTGGTGCGCACCGAGGAATCCGGCATCTGAGGCTGATCCCTGGCCGCGCTTCGCCCTGGTACCAAGAGGCGGCCAGGGCGCTGTAGGCTCGACGACGGAATGGGTCGACAAGACGGTCGCGTCATCCGGGCTTTCGGGCCCGTGATGCCGAGGAACGTCCGGGCTCCGCAGAGCAGGACGGTGGGTAACACCCACCCGGGGTAACCCGCGAGACAGTGCCACAGAAAGTAGACCGCCACCGGCGCAGGCCGGCGGTAAGGGTGAAACGGTGGTGTAAGAGACCACCAGCGGCCAGGGTGACCTGGCCGGCTAGGTAAACCTCGTCCGGAGCAAGGTCGAACAGGAAACGCCAAGGCGGCTCGCCGAGTTTCCGGGTAGACCGCTAGAGGGCTGCGGCAACGTAGTCCCGAGATAGATGGCCGTCCACGGTGCAAACCAGGACAAAACCCGGCGTAACAGTCGGCCCATTCCCTCCTCGAACCTGTGAGTTGCGCGGGAGCGGCCGGCAGACATGGCGCATTTCCCATGCGGTGGTTCTACGCTGATGCCATGAGCACACCCGTGTCCCAGCCTGGCGCCGTCGAACCGCTCCACCCCGCCGACCCGCACGTCGGACCCGGCCCGAGGGGAATCTGGCAGCGGGTTCGTGCTCTGCTTCGCCGCTCGCGGGCCTGGATCCACCGGCACCCGCACTTCCACGCCCCGTACCGTCTGGTCGTCGCGCTGGCCGGGTTGACTGTCGTCGTCGTCGGCCTGATCCTGGTTCCGCTGCCCGGCCCGGGCTGGCTGATCGTCTTCGTGGGCGTCGCCATCCTCGGCACTGAATTCCCCGCTGCCCACCGGCTCACGCAGGCGATCCGCCGGCTGGCGCACCGAGTCCGGCTCTGGTGGCGAGCCCGCCACGAGCGCCAGTCCACCCGGGCCTACAGCTGAACGCTTAAACGCTGACCGGTGCGTGTTTGACGGCTAAGGCGGCGGCGCCGAGGATCCCGGCATTGTTGCGGTGAACGGCGGGGATGATGCGGGTGTTCAGGTGCAACAGCGGCAGGAAGTTCTCGTGGTGCTTCGACACGCCACCGCCGACGATGAACAGGTCAGGCGTGAACAGTGTCTCCAGCGTGGAGTAGTACTTCTGCAGGCGTGCGGCCCACTTCTCCCAGCTGAGGTTGTCGCGTTCCTTGGCGGAGAACGCCGCGCGGGTCTCGTAGTCGACTCCGTCGATCTCCAGGTGGCCGAGTTCGGTGTTCGGCACGAGTGCGCCGTCGTTGATCAGCGCGGTCCCGATCCCGGTGCCGAGCGTGGTGAGCAGAACCACACCGTTCACACCCTTCGCCGCACCGAACTTGGACTCCGCGTATCCGGCCGCGTCAGCGTCGTTGACAAAATGGATGGGCACCCCGAGACCCTTCTCAAACTGTTTCTCCGCGGCAAGGCCGATCCACTTGTCGGACACATTGGCCGCCGACATGGTGTGACCGTTCTTGACGACCGCGGGGAAGCACACCCCGATGGGCAGCTCACCAGCCCCGGCCGACACCGTAGCCAACAGCTGGCGGGTGGTCTCGATGATGTCCTGGGGGCGGCCGCCCTTGGGAGTGGGCAGCTTGATGCGGTCGGAGAGCAGGGCCCCGGTGGCCAGGTCGACCACCGCCCCCTTGATGCCGGTTCCGCCGATGTCGATGCCGATGGCAGTGGTTGAACTCATGGAGTCAATCTACCGGCTACGGCAGTGTCAGGATTTCGGCGCCGCGTTCGGTGACCACCAGGGTGTGCTCGAATTGCGCGGTGATGCTCCGGTCGCGGGTGAGAACAGTCCAGTCGTCCTCCCACATGTCCCAGTCGCTGGTCCCGAGGGTCAGCATCGGTTCGATGGTGAAGACCATGCCCACCTCCATCACAGTGTCGTACTGCGGTGCAGAGTCGTAGTGCGGGATGATCAGGCCCGAATGGAAGGCGTCGCCGACTCCGTGTCCGGTGAAGTCGCGCACGACGCCGTAGCCGAACCGTTTGGCGTACGACTCGATGGTGCGGCCGATCACGTTCACCTGCCGGCCGGGTGCGACGGCCTTGATACCGCGAGCGAGGGCCTCCCGGGTGCGATCGACCAGGAGGGTCACCTCTTCGGTGGCCTCGCCGACGATGAACGTCACATTGGAATCGCCATGCACGCCGTTCTTGTATGCGGTGATGTCGATGTTGACGATGTCACCGTTCTCGAGCACGGTGTCGTCGGGGATGCCGTGGCAGATGACCTCGTTGACCGAGGAACACAGCGACTTCGGGTAGCCGCGATAGCCCAGCGTGGAGGGGTAGGCGTCGTTCCGGATCAGGAACTCGTGTCCGACCCTGTCCAGCTCTTCGGTTGTGACACCGGGCCGCACGGCCCGCCCGACCTCCTGGATCGCTTCCGCAGCGATACGACCGGACTCCCGGATCAACACGATGCGCTCGGGGGAGTACACGTCGGATCCGGTGAACCGGGCCGGTGCGGTGCGACCGACGTACTCTGGACGAACGATGTGGGCGGGAACGGAGCGGTGGCTGGACACGGCTCCCGGAATGAGGTGACCGATTGAATCCTTAGGCATAGGATCAACCTTATGGCCGAAGATGCTGATCACCAGTTCTGGTACAACATGCGCACCGGCGCGGTCGAGAAGGGAATGCTGTCCCCGTCGGTCGACAGGGTCGGACCGTTCCCGACGTTCGACGAGGCGACGCATGCGCTCGACAAACTGCGCGCCAACAGCGCCAAGTGGGCCGAGGAAGACGAGACCGAGGACCGCTGAGGTCCGGCCTCTGTCCCACTACTCGTAGCTGTGCTCCGGACCGGGGTAGGCGCCCGACTCGACGTCTCCCTTGAAGGCCTGCACGGCGTCGGTGAGCACCGAGCGCATGTTCGCGTATTGCCGCACGAACCGGGGCACCCTGCCCTGGGTCATCCCGGCGAAATCGGTCCAGACCATGAGTTGACCGTCCACGTCGGGTCCGGCGCCGACTCCGATGGTGGGGATCTCCAGGCGCTCGGTGACCTGTGCCGCGATACCGGACGGCACCATCTCCAGCACGACAGCGAAAGCGCCGGCATCCTGAACGGCGAGGGCGTCTTTGATCAGTTGTTCGGCTCCGGCGCCGCGACCCTGGATCATGTGGCCGCCCAGGCCGTGTTCGCTCTGTGGGGTGAAGCCGATATGGGCCATGACCGGGATGCCCGCTGACACGATACGAGAAATCTGCTTCCGGCTGCGCACGCCCCCCTCGAGCTTCACCGCGTGGGCCTGGGCCTCCTTCATAAAACGAACCGCGGTGTGCAGCGCCTCCGACGGACCGGTCTCGTAGGTGCCGAACGGCATGTCCGCCACGACCAGGGCCCTGGTTACGGCCCTGGCCACCGCGCGGGTGAGCGGGATGAGTTCGTCGACGGTGACAGGCAGGGTGGTCTCGTAGCCGAAGACGTTGTTTCCGGCGGAATCTCCCACCAACAGGAAGTCGATGCCGGCCTGATCGAAGATCTGAGCGGTCATCATATCGTAGCTGGTCAGGCCGGTGATCGGGATGCCTTGCTGTTTCGCGTTCTGGAAATGCCTGGTGCGCACGCGCTTGGGACCGGGAGCGGCGCTGGGCGTGGCACTGGCGTATGGATTCTGCACCTCGACGGCATTGGCGGCGTCTGGTGTGGCGGACTCTGGCATGTGCTCAGTGTACTCAGCGGCCCATTCGGCTGTCATTCGCGCCTCGATCAGCCGCTTTTCGCCCGCGCGCCGTCGGCAGCCGGTAGCCTAGGAGTAAATAGAAAGGGCGTGAATGGACAAGCAGCGCGACTTCGTTCTTCGGACCATCGAGGAACGGGGCATCAAGTTCATTCGACTATGGTTCACCGACGTGGTCGGCACCCTGAAGTCGGTCGCCATCGCGCCGGCCGAGGTCGAGGGTGCGTTCGCGGAGGGGCTGGGTTTTGACGGTTCCGCGATCGAGGGCCTGACCCGATCGTTCGAGGCCGATGTGCTGGCCCACCCGGACCCCACCACGTTCCAGATCCTGCCGTGGCGGGGCGAGGTCGACCCCACCGCCCGCATGTTCTGCGACATCACCACCCCCGATGGCCAGCCCGCCGTGGCCGATCCCCGGAACGTGCTCAAGCGCACCCTGGCGAAGGCCGCCGAACGCGGCTTCACCTTCTACACCCACCCGGAAATCGAGTTCTACCTGCTCAAGTCGTCGAAGTTCGGCAAGAACGGGCCGGTGCCGGTCGATTCCGCCGGCTATTTCGACAACGTCCCCGGCGGCACGGCGCACGACTTCCGGCGCCGGTCGGTGCGGATGCTCGAGGACCTCGGCATCTCGGTGGAGTTCAGCCACCACGAGGCCGGGCCGGGCCAGAACGAGATCGACCTGCGCTACGCGGATGCCCTGACCACCGCTGACAACATCATGACGTTCCGCACCGTAATCAAGGAAGTGGCCATCGAGCAGGGCGTCTACGCGACGTTCATGCCCAAGCCGCTCTCGGACCAGCCGGGCTCCGGAATGCACACCCACCTCTCCCTCTTCGAGGGCGACACCAACGCGTTCTACGAAGCCGGTGCGCAGTACCAGTTGTCGACGACCGGTCGCCAGTTCATTGCCGGCCTGCTGCGCCACGCGCCGGAGATCACCGCCGTGACCAACCAGTTCGTGAACTCGTACAAGCGGCTGTGGGGCGGCGACGAAGCCCCGAGCTTCGTGTGCTGGGGCCACAACAACCGGTCCGCTCTGATTCGCGTGCCGCTGTACAAGCCCAACAAGGGCCAGAGTTCACGTATCGAGTACCGCGCGATCGATTCAGCGGCCAACCCGTACCTCGCGTACTCGCTGATGCTCGCCGCCGGGCTCAAGGGCATCGAAGAGGGCTACGAGCTTCCGCCTGAGGCCGAGGACAACGTGTGGGGGCTCAGCGACACCGAACGCCGCGCGCTCGGCTACCACCAGCTACCCGCCAGCCTCGACCACGCCATCCAGTACATGGAGGAGTCCGAACTGGTCGCCGAGACGCTGGGCGAGCACGTGTTCAACTACGTCCTGCTGAACAAGCGCCAGGAATGGCGCGAGTACCGGTCCCAGGTCACCCCGTTCGAACTCAATAAGAACCTCGAGATGCTCTAGGGGCGAGGTCCACGACAGGCACGCGACATGGCGAGAGAACAGCTGACACTGACGGACCTCGCTCGGGTGGGCTTCGCCGATCTCGGCGAGGCCCGGGCCCGGCTCGACGAGGTCGGTGAACTCGGCGGCCCCGACCCGTCCGATCTGTTCCCGCTGCTCAGCCGTGCGGCGAATCCCGATGCGGCACTGTTCGCCGTGCTCTCGCTCGTGCGCCAGGCGCCGGCCGAGTTCGGGGTGCTGCGTCGCCATGCCGGCGCCCTGCAGCGACTGGTGTTGGTGACCGGCGCATCGACGGGCCTCACCGACTTCTTCCTCCGGCACCCCGCCGAACTCGCGGTGCTGCACGAGAAGACCACAGCCCTGGCCGGTCCCGGTGAGCTGACCGATGACCTGCTCGACGCGGTCAGGTCCACCGACGGCTTCGCCGCCCTCCTCGACGACGAGGGCTGGGTGGCGCTCCGGGTGCGCTACCGCCGGCGTCTCGCCGAGCTGGCGGCGTTCGACCTGGAACAGACTGACCCCGTCGCGGGACTCGACCGGATCGCCAGGGCCCTGGCCCACCTGGCCGCGGCGGCGCTGGAAGCCTCGCTCGCCGTCGCCAGGGGCATGTGCAGCGGCCCGGTCGCCGCTCACGGGGTCTATCCCGTCGACGAGGTCCGTCTGACCAAGCTTGCCGTCATCGGTATGGGCAAGGCAGGGGCGGGGGAGCTGAACTACGTCAGTGACGTCGACGTCATCTTCGTCGCAGAGGGCGACGAAGATCGCGGCCTCAGCGCCGCCAGGGCCGTCGACATCGCCACCAGGCTCGCAGTCCTGATGATGCGTGGGCTGAACCAGCCCAGCCTGGAGCCCGAGTTGTGGGAGGTCGACCCGAACCTGCGTCCAGAGGGCAAGTCCGGCGCCCTGGTGCGTTCTCTGGAATCCCATATCGCTTATTACGACCGGTGGGCCAAGAGCTGGGAGTTCCAGGCCCTGCTGAAGGCCAGGCCGCTGGCCGGCAATCTGGAACTCGGTGCGCGCTACGTCGACGCCGTCGCCCCGAAGGTGTGGACGAGCGCCAGCCGGGAGAACTTCGTCGACTCCGTGCAGCGGATGCGGGAACGCGTCACGAGCAACATCCCCGCCGACGAGGTGGCCGTGCAACTCAAGCTGGGCCCCGGCGGGCTGCGCGACATCGAGTTCACCGTGCAGCTGCTCCAGCTCGTCCACGGTCAGACCGACCCTGATGTCCGACAGCCGGGCACCCTGCCCGCCCTGGCCGCCCTAGCCGATTCCGGGTATGTCGGACGAGCCGAAGCCGCCGAATTCGCGCAGGACTACCGGATGCTCCGCCTGATGGAGCACCGGCTGCAGCTGGACCGCCTGCGGCGCACCCACCTGCTGCCCAGGGACGAGGCCGGGCTGCGGGTCCTGGCTCGCGCGACCGGCCTGGCCACCAGCGCCGCGGCCCTCACGGCCCGGTGGGAGGCGACCAAACACCGGGTGCGCGGTCTGCATGAACGGCTGTTCTACCGCCCGCTGTTGTCCGCCGTCGCCGCCCTGCCTGCGGAGGGCCTGAACCTCACGAGCGCGCAAGCCGAGGCCAGGTTGGCCGCGATCGGCTTCCGCAACACGAAGGGCGCCCTTGCCCACATCGCCGCCCTCACGAGTGGGGTGTCCAGGCGGGCGACCATCCAGCAGCACCTGTTGCCGGTCTTGCTGCAGTGGCTCTCCGACGGGGCGGACCCTGACTACGGGCTGCTGGCGTTCCGGCGCCTGAGCGACAGCCTCGGCTCCACCTACTGGTTCCTGCGGATGCTTCGCGACTCGTCCGGGGCCGCGGAGCGCCTCACCAGGGTGCTCTCGGCGTCCCGGTACGTCGGGGAGCTCCTGGAGACCATCCCCGAGGCCGTCGCCTGGCTGGAGCACGACGACGATCTGCGCCCCCGCCCCCTGAGCGTCCTGCAGGACGAGGCCCGCGCCGTGCTGGCCAGGCACGGCAGCCCCGACGCGGCCGCGTCGGTCCTGCGAACCAGTCGACGCCGGGAGATGCTCAGGCTGGCGTTGTCGGCGATCCTGGGTCGGCTCACCATCGACGAGTTGGCGGCGGGACTCACGGATGTGTCCACCGTCATCATCCAGGGAGTGCTCGGTGCCATTCGCGGTGCCGGACTCGCCGGTGACGACGGGCCGTTCGCCCCTGACGGCATCGAATTCGCCGTGATCGCCATGGGCCGGTTCGGGGGAGCGGAGCTCGGCTTCGGATCCGACGCCGACGTCATGTATGTGTTCCGGCCCGCCGCACTCGAGGGCGGTGCGGCCCACGACCGGGCGACCTTCATCGTCCGCGAGCTGAACAGGCTCACCGAGGACAACCGGCTGCCGTTCGACCTGGATATCGGGCTGCGCCCCGAAGGGAAGAACGGTGCGGTGGTGCGGTCCATCGATTCGTACCAGGCCTACTACCGCCGCTGGTCGCTGACCTGGGAAGCCCAGGCGCTGCTGCGGGCCCGCGGTGTCGCCGGTGACCCGGCGTTGTTGAGGAGCTTCCATGCCGTGATGGACACGGTGCGTTACCCGGAGCAGATCAGCGAGCAGGACGTCCGTGAGATCAAAAGGATCAAGGCCAGGGTCGAGAACGAACGACTACCGCAGGGAGCGGACCCGAACCGGCACTTGAAGCTGGGACGTGGTTCGCTGAGCGACGTGGAATGGTTCGTCCAGTTGCTCCAGCTGCAGCATGCGGCGGCGTTGCCGGCCCTGCGCACGACGTCGACGCTCGAGGCGCTCGAGGAGGCGACCCGGGCCGGCCTGATCTCGGAGCCTGACACGGCGGTGCTTCGTGCGGCCTGGTTGTTCGCATCCAGGTGCCGGTCGGCGATCACCCTGTGGACCAACAAGACGGCGGATGTGCTCCCTACCGACCGGATGCAGCTGGACGGTGTGGCCCGCATGATGGAGTATCCCCCCGGCTCGGCAAACCAGCTCGAGGAGGACTACCTGGCCGTCACCCGGCGGGCCCGCGCGGTGTTCGAGCGCCGGTTCTACGGCCCGGTGGAGCGGCCGGGGCCCTTCTCGGGCTGACCGGGACGCCGCAGGCACGCCGGCAACGCGAAGGGGCCGCAACCTGATGGTTGCGGCCCCTTCATCGTGCGGTCGGAGGATTAGACCCCGTAGTACAGTTCGAACTCGAACGGGTGCGGGCGCTGCGCGAGCGGCTTGATTTCCTTCTCGCGCTTGTAGTCGATCCAGGTCTCGATGAGCTCCGGAGTGAAGACGTTGCCGGCGAGCAGGAAGTCGTGGTCGGCTTCGAGCGCCTGCAGGGCCTCTTCGAGCGATGCGGGAACCTGGGGGATGTTCTTCGCTTCTTCGGGCGGCAGCTCGTACAGGTCCTTGTCGACGGGCTCGTGCGGCTCGATACGGTTCTTGATCCCGTCGAGGCCGGCCATCAGCTGGGCGGCGAAGGCGAGGTACGGGTTACCGGACGCGTCGGGAGCACGGAACTCGAGGCGCTTGGCCTTGGGGTTGGTTCCGGTGATCGGGATACGGATCGACGCGGAGCGGTTACCGGCCGAGTAGACCAGGTTGACCGGTGCTTCGAAGCCGGGCACCAGGCGGTGGTAGGAGTTGACCGTCGGGTTGGTGAACGCGAGGACGGCGGGGGCGTGCTTGAGCAGACCACCGATGTACCAGCGGGCGACGTCGGACAGTCCGCCGTAGCCGGCCTCGTCATAGAACAGCGGCTTGCCATCGGCCCAGAGGGACTGGTGGGTGTGCATGCCGGAGCCGTTGTCGCCGAAGAGCGGCTTGGGCATGAAGGTGGCGGTCTTGCCCCACTCGTGCGCGGTGTTCTTGACGATGTACTTGAACTTCAGCAGGTCGTCCGCTGCGTGCACCATGGTGTCGAACTTGTAGTTGATCTCGCCCTGGCCGCCGGTGCCGACCTCGTGGTGGCTACGCTCCAGGATCAGACCGGCATCCATCAGCTTGAGGCAGATGTCGTCGCGCATGTCGGCGTGCTGGTCGACCGGGCTGACCGGGAAGTAACCACCCTTGAACGGGGTCTTGTTGGCGAGGTTGCCGCCCTCTTCCTTGCGGCCGGAGTTCCAGGCGCCTTCGCTGGAGTCGACCGAGTAGAAGCTGGTGTGCTGGTTGACCTCGTAGCGCACGTCGTCGAAGATGTAGAACTCGGCCTCGGAGCCGAAGTAAGCCGTGTCGCCGATGCCGGTGGAGGCGAGGTACTTCTCGGCCTTCTTGGCGACCTGGCGGGGGTCCTTGGAGTAGATCTCGCCGTTGCGGGGGTTGTAGATGTCGAAAAGCATGATCAGCGTGCGCTCGGCGCGGAACGCGTCGATGTAGGCGCTGGTGACGTCGGGGATGAGCTGCATGTCGGATTCGTGGATCGACGCGAAACCGCGGATCGACGAGCCGTCGAACATCTGGCCGACGGTGAAGAAGTCCTCGTCAACGGTCGACGCGGGGATGTTGAAGTGCTGCTGCACACCCGGCAGGTCGGTAAAACGGAGGTCAAGGAATTTGACATCGGTGTCCTTGATGAACGAGAGCACTTCGGACGAATCGCGGAACATGCGGGTTTACTCCAAACGACGTAGGCGTGGGTGACTGGAAATGTCGCACACTGCGGCTTCCCCGACACTATTACGGGCGGGTTACTTAAGAATGACGCTTATGTTTCCTCCATGTTACAGAGGGGGGCGCTCGGTAAACTGATCGGGTGAATTCGACGCCTTCTGGACCCACCACCTTCGGGCAGCTGCCGCCCAGTACCTGGCCGGGGGAGCGGCTGGGCCTGCCCAGGCTCGGTCCGCACTCCGTGGGGCGGGTGGGCAGGCGGATCGCTGCGCTGGTCATCGACTGGGCCATCGCCGTCGGGCTGACCTGTTTGATCTGGGGTTACACCCTGTTGAACTATGACGGTTTTGTGGTGCTGGGGGTGTTCGTCCTCCTGCAGGCCGTACAGCTGGCCGCGTTCGGCGCCAGCATCGGCCATTGGCTGGTCGGCCTGCGCCTGATCACGATCACCGGGGAGCGTGCCGGCCTGTGGCGCCCGATCGTGCGGTCGGTGCTCCTGGGCCTGGCCGTGCCCGCCCTGGTCTGGGACTCGGACCAGCGCGGCTTCCACGACAAGATCGCGGGCACCGTTCTGATCCGGAGGTAGCCGGAGCGCACTGCTTCCGAGAACGCCGGAAGGGCACGGGGTGACCCGTGCCCTTCCGGTATTCCGCCGGTCAGTTGCCGCGCTGCGGCCGGGCCTTCGTGGGGTCGACGCCCTTGGGAATCGGCAGCTTCTTGGTCATCGAGTTGAGACGGTTGTTCACCGCGAGCACCTCGGCCTTGGTCAGCGAGGGCTTGATCTTGGTCAAACGGCGGGCGAGCTTGTGCAACGGAACGGCGTCCGAGTCCGGGCCGACGGCGATGACCGTGACAGCGACGTTCCCGCCGACCTTGGCCACCGACCGCTTTTCCTCGTCCAGCATCCGGGCGGTGCGGGTGCGCGGGCCCTCGCTGATGAGGACCACGCCACCACGGCCGACGGCGCGGTAGACGGCGTCCTGGGTCTTGCCGTTGACGGCGACGGGCATCTCGCTGCCGACCCAGCCGCGCTTGAGCGAACTTCGCAGAACCGCGCCGACCGCGCCGGGCTGGCCCTCGATCTGCGAGTATGCGGCCTTCTCGGCACGGCGGCCCAGGATGATCAGCATCGCCAGGACACCACCGAGCACGCCGGCGACGATCCAGAGGGCGATCGTGAATCCGTTGTCCGGGGTCAGCAGGAGCGCGAACGCCAGGCCGATCAGGACGGGAATCAGGAAGCCCAGGATCATGAACAGAACGATGTTCGAGTCGTAGCGCCGGGTCATCTGGAAGACCTGCCACATTTGCTTCAAGCGGCCAGGTTCTTTGGGGGTGCTGGGACTTTTGTCCTTGCTTCGTGCCATGGTTCTAAGACTACCCAGTCGGTCGTAATCCGCGTGACGGATTTAGGGTCAAACGGCCTGGGTGAAGCCCAGGGCCGCGTCGGCGAGGTGCTGCAGCTCCTCCGGCACCTCCCGTCCGGTTGCCGTCATCGACTGGGCCCAGAGCCGGCCGGCGCGGTACGACGAGCGCACCAGGGGGCCGGCGAGCACCCCGAGAAAACCGATCTGCTCTGCTTCGGCCTTGAGCTCGACGAACTCCTCAGGGCGCACCCACCTGGCCACCGGCAGGTGCCGGGGGCTGGGCCGCAGGTATTGAGTGATGGTGATGATGTCGGTGCCGGCCGTATAGAGGTCGGCGAGGGCCTGGGACACTTCGGCGCGTTCTTCGCCCATGCCCAGGATCAGGTTCGACTTGGTGATCAGGCCGGCAGCGCGGCCCTGGCTCAGCACGTCCAGGGACCTGTCGTAACGGAATGCGGGGCGGATGCGTTTGAAGATCCGCGGGACGGTCTCGACGTTGTGTGCGAAAACCTCCGGCCGGGCGGAGAACACCTCCGCTAGATGGTCCCGGTTGCCCGAGAAATCCGGGACCAGGATCTCGACGCCGGTACCCGGGCTCTGCTGGTGGATCTGCCGGATGGTTTCGGCGTACAACCAGCAGCCCTCGTCGGGCAGATCGTCCCGGGCGACACCGGTCACCGTCGCGTAGCGCAGGTTCATCCGCAGAACGGACTCCGCGACCCGCCTGGGCTCATCGGTGTCATAGTCGGCGGGCTTTCCGGTGTCGATCTGACAGAAGTCGCAGCGTCGGGTGCACTGGGAGCCGCCGATGAGGAAGGTTGCCTCGCGGTCCTCCCAGCACTCGTAGATGTTCGGGCAGGCGGCCTCCTGGCAGACGGTGTGCAGGTTCTCGCTGCTGACCAACTCCTGCAGCTGGCGGTACTCGGGGCCCATCCGGGCGCGGGTCTTGATCCAGGACGGCTTCCGTTCGATGGGCGTCTCGGCGTTGCGGATCTCCAGCCGGAGCATCCGGCGGCCCTCCGGGGCGGCGCTCACGCTGGCACCGCCAGCCGGGCGCGGAAACGGGTGGTCACGGCGTCGACGGTGTCCTGGGGGCTGACGTCACGGCCGAGGACCAGGGACATCGTGGTGACACCGGCGTCCTTGATGCCGCAGGCGACGATGCGGTCGTACGGCTCCAGCGAATTGTTGCAGTTGAGTGCAAATCCGTGCATGGTCACGCCGTCGGCGACCCGGATGCCGATGGCGGCGATCTTGTCTTCGGCCCCGTCGGGTCCGACCCAGACCCCGCTGCGGCCCGCAACCCGCCGGCCGTCGATGCCGAAGTCGGCCAGGGCCTCGATGAGGATGCCCTCGAGCAGCCGCACGTAGCCGACCACGTCGATCGGGTCGGGCAGGCGCAGGATCGGATATCCGATCAACTGCCCTGGCCCGTGCCAGGTGATCCGGCCGCCACGGTCGACGTCCACGACCGGGGTGCCGTCGGTGGGACGGTCCTCCGGTTGGGTCCGTTTGCCGGCCGTGTAGACGGCGGGGTGTTCGAGGAGCAGGACGGTGTTCGGTCGATGACCGGACACCACCGTGCGATGGACGGCGCGCTGGAGCTCAAGGCCCTCGAAATACGGCACGGAGTTGGCGCTTAGCCCCGCGACGACAAAGTCGAGCATGCAGCCAGTCTAGGGGGCACTCCTCCCCAGCGGGAGCGCCCCGCGAGTTCGCCCCGAAAATCAACCGGGGGACGCCGGGAGGCGCCCGTCACGGCACGGTGGCCCGATGGAACAGATGCGTGATCCCTCGAACGAGAGAACCCTGGCCGGGTTCCGCGTGGTGCGCCGGATCGGCACCGGCAGCCGGTCGACGGTGTACCTCGCGCAGGCGGTCGGTGCGCAGGCAGCCGGTGCACAGGCGGAGGGCGCGCAGGCAGTCGGCGGCCAGGCCGGGAACCTGACCGTGGCACTGAAGGTGTTTCGTCTGGATGCCGACCGGGCGGCACTGAACCGGCAGGTGCGAGCCATGCTCACCGTGCCACCATCGATGCTGGTGCCGCTGCGGGACGTGGCCACGGCTCCGGACGGCCGGCTCTGCCTGGTGATGGACCGGCTGGCCGGTTCGCCCCTGGACCGGCTGCTGGCGGAGCGGGGTCGGATCGCAGCCGGCGAGGTGGTCACGATAGCCGCGACGATCACGGCCACCCTCCAGGCGCTGCATGACGCCGGCTTCAGCCATCCGATGATCGGACCGGACTGCGTGCGGTTCGACGGCGCGGGCAGACCGGTGCTGCTCGGCTTGGGTGCGCTGGACGACCTGCCGGCCGGGGGAGCTGCGGCGGCCAGGCGGCGGGACGACTTGGTGCGGCTGGCGGGATGGTTGAGATCGTTGGTGGAGCATCTGGACCCGCGCACGGCGGAAGCGGCGACATCGGGCTCGCTGATGGCCGAGTTCGAGGCGGCGGCCACGGCGCGGCCCGTCCCGGCAGACCTCACGGCCGTGGAATCCGCGCTCTTCGACTGGGCCCCGGCGACAGCGGTGCGTGGCGCCGTGCCCGGCGCCGCTGAACCGGAGCGTTGCACGCCGGCCGGGCTGATTCCTGGGCCCGGGACGCCGCAGACGACGCTGACCAGGTCAGCGAGGCCGGCGGCGGTCCCTGATCCTGCCGGACGGGGCCCGGTGCGGCGGTCCGAGGGCAGGAACGGGAGTCCGGTCCAGCTTGTGCTGCGGCAGGTGGCTGTGCTGCGCGATGCGGTCCGGACCGATGTCGCTGGGAGGGGCGCCGTGTGGCGGAGAACGGCGTCGAGTTTTGGTGCGCTGGGACGAGCCCGCCGACCCGTCCTGGTCGGCGTCTGCCTGGCCGTCACGCTCGCGGCCGGCAGCCTGGTGGCGCTGTCCTGGACGGGCTCTCCGGCCGCGTCGGGGGAGATCACCGACCTGCGGGACCCGGCTCCGGCCCCTGACGAGTCGCCGTCCTCGCAGGACGGCGCGCCGGCGGGTTCGGAGGAATTCGCGGCGACACTCGTCGGTGACGATCCGGCAGCAGCGACCCTGGCGCTGCTGCAGTTGCGCCAGCGGTGCCTGGCGGCTGCGTCGGTGCTCTGCCTTGACGGGGTCGACCAGGCCGGGTCAGCAGCCATGGCGGCCGATTCCTATGCCGCGCGGCAGCCGATCGGCCCCAGCGGGGAAGCGGACGGTCGACCCGGGAACGGGAATGTCGACGAGCTGGGGTTCACGGCGAGCATCCAGGAGCGGCGGGGCAACGCGGCGTTGATCGTGCTCACCCCGGCGGCGGGCACACTGCATACACAACCGGCCTCGGCCCTGGTGATCAGGGGCGAGGCCGGCTGGCGGTTACGCGAGCTCTTCGACTACTGACCGCTACGTGGCCAGGAACGCTGAGCTGTGCTACTAGATTCCGAGGTTGGCCTCGAACGCGCCTGCTTCCAGCCGCGCCTTCATCGTGGTGAGGAAGCGCGAGGCGTCCGCTCCATCGATGATGCGGTGGTCGTAGGAGAGCGCCAGGAACACCGTCGAGCGGATGGCGATCGAGTCCAAGCCCTTGTCGGTGACGACGATGGGCTTCTTGTAGACCACGCCGGTGCCGAGAATGGCGCTCTGCGGCAGGAAGACCACCGGGGTGTCGAACAGCGCGCCGCGCGACCCCGTGTTGGTCAGCGTGAACGTGCCACCGGACAGTTCGTCGGGCTTGAGCTTGTTGTCGCGGGTGCGTGCAGCCAGGTCGGCGATCTGGGCGGCGAAACCGGCCAGATCGAGTTCGCCGGCGTCGCGGATGACGGGCGTCAGCAGGCCACGCTCGGTGTCAACGGCGATGCTCATGTTCTCCTGGCCGGGGTACACGATCGACGTGCCGTCGACGGTCGCGTTGATGATCGGGTTCGCCTTCAGCGCCTCGGCCGCGGCCAGGGCGAAGAACGGCAGGAAGGAGAGCTTGTTGCCGGTCTTCTCGTGGAAGGAGACCTTCACCTTGTCGCGCAGCATGGCGACACGGGTGACGTCCACCTCCACGACGGTGGTGAGCTGGGCGGTCTGCTGCATGGATGCGACGGCGCGTTCGGCGACGACCTTGCGCAGGCGCGACATCGGCTGCGTGGTTCCGCGCAGCGGCGACACCTCAACCTCGGCGGCGGCCGGGGTGGCGGGCGCGGCCGATGCGGAGATGATGTCCTGCTTGCGGATCCGTCCGCCGACACCGGTGCCGGTGATGGTGGAGAGGTCGACGCCGGCCTCGTTCGCGAGCTTGCGAACGATGGGAGTGACGTAGCCGCTGGTACCGCTGTGAGCGCCACGGGTGGGCTCGGCGGCGGGTGCTGCGGGAGCAGGTGCTGCCGGTGCTGCCGGAGCGGCAGCGACCGGTGCGGGCGCAGCGGGGGCAGGTGCCACGGGTGCAGCTGCAGCGGGTGCTGCGGCCACGGGTGCGGGTGCTGCCGGGGCGGGGGCTGCGGGGGCCGGTGCGGCGGCGGGCGCCGGCTC